>CAVSUT010000001.1:0-93269 GCA_963731235.1 uncultured Actinomycetota bacterium
CGCGGGGGACGATCTGGCTGGAGGACCGCCCACCGACCCACAGGGAGTCCGGGATCTCCTGGTCGAAGACGTAGGCCGCGTCGGTGCCGTCGAAGGAGAACCAGAGGCGGTTCTTGCGGCCGAGCGAGACCTGGCTGGCCACCACCGAACCGGTCGCGCCGCGGTCGGTCTCGAACATCACCGTCGCGCCGTCCTCGGTTCCCACGGTTGACCTCCCGTCGGTGCCGGTCCTGCTCGCGTGGGCCTGGGACATCTGGGACACCAGACGGGTGATGCGGTGTCCCGTGGTGAACTCCATGACGTCGCACCAGTGGACGCCGATGTCGCCGAACGCCCGCGACCCACCGCCCCGGTCCGGGTCGACCCTCCAGTTCGTCTCCTGTGAGCTGGAGAGCCAGTCCTGGAGATAGGAACCGTGCAGCATCCACAGGTCACCCGCCTGTCCACTGGAGATGCGATGCCTCGCCTCGCGGACGGAGGGGTAGAAGCGGTAGACGAAGGGCACTGCGGTGACCACGCCCGTGGCCTCGGCCGTCTGCGCCAGGACGGCGGCACGCTCCGCGGTGGTGGCCAGCGGCTTCTCGCAGATGACCGCCTTCCCGGCCTTCATCGCAGCAAGCGCCAGGTCGTAGTGCGTGTCGTTCGGCGTGCAGATGTGCACCACGTCGACGTCGTCGGAGGCGATGAGTGCCTCAGCGGACTCGGCGCCTGCAAGGGCTCCCAGTCGCACGGCTGCCTGGGCGGCTGCCTCGGGGGAGTGGTCGGCGACCTGCGTCACCACTCCACCGCTGGCTCGCACGGCATACGCGTGGACGCCGCCGATGAAGCCCGCGCCGATGATTCCTGCTCTCAGTGTGGGCATGATGGTCACTTCTTCCGGGCGAGTGCGACGGCCAGGATGATGATCACGCCGCGGACGACCTGCTGCTGGCTGCTGTCGAGGCCGGCCAGGATCAGGCCGTTGTTGATGAGGCCGATGAGGAGGGCCCCGAAGAGCGTGCCGACCACGGAGCCCGCGCCCCCGAAGAGGCTGGTGCCGCCGAGGATGACGGCTGCGATGGCCGACAGCTCGTCGCCGGCGCCCCACTGGAACCGGCCGGACTGCAGTCGCCCTGCGTAGAGCATGCCCGCCACGCTGGCCACCGTGGCGGACAGGAGCAGCACCTGGAACTTGATCCGACGGGTGTTGACGCCGGTGAACTGGGCTGCGGTGCGGTTGCCGCCGGTGGCGAGCACCTGTCGGCCGAAGCGAGTCTTGGCCAGCACGATGGCGCCGATCGTCACGAAGATGGCGCTCCACGCGAGCAGCCCGGGAATCGGGCCGAAGTTCCCCCCGCCGAAGATCAGGTTGAAGGTGTCGTTCAGGATGGGCTGGGGCGCCGAGCCGGTGATCCACTGGGCCACTCCTGCGGCGATGCCGAGCATGCCCAGGGTCACGAGGAACGACGGGATTCCGAGCAGGCTCACGAGGGCGCCGTTCACTGCGCCGACGGTGAGGCCTACCGCGAGTCCGGCGAGGACGCCGGGGATGATGCCCCAGCTGGACAGGGCCATGGCCGTCACGACACTGGACAGTCCGGCCACAGAGCCCACGGACAGGTCGATCTCGGCGCAGGCGATGACGTAGGTCATGCCCACGGCGATGACGGTGATGGTCGCGGTCTGGCGGAAGATGTTGAGCAGGTTGTTCGAGGAGAGGAATCCCTCGTCCCGCAACAGGACTGCGAAGAAGGCGAAGACGACGACAAAGCCGATGTAGATGACGTAGCGGCGCCAGTCGATCGTGGAGAGGCGGCTCGTGGAACGAGTCCTCTGCGGCGCTGCTCTTTGGTGGGTGTGATGGTGCTCATGACTCAGACTCCTTGAACGGCGAGTTGGAGGGATTCTTCGTTGACGATCTCGCTCCGCAGCAGATCGCGGGCCACGGTGCCGTCACGCAGGATGAGGATGCGGTCGCTGACCGCGAGGAGCTCGGGATACTCCGAGGAGATGACGATGACGGCTTTGCCCGCGTCGGCCAGGGCACGGACCATGTCGAGGATCTCGGACTTGGTTCCGATGTCCACTCCCGCCGTGGGTTCGTCGAGGATGAGGACGTCGGGTTCGGTGCCCAGCCACTTGGCGATGACGACCTTCTGCTGGTTGCCGCCCGAGAGCAGGCGAATGGGCCGACTAGGGTTGGCCGCCTTGATGGCAAAGCGTTGGATGAGGCTGGAGGACAGGGCTTTCCCTGCCTTCCCGTCAAGCAGGGGGCCCTTCTTGAGCTTCCCCAGGAGCGGCAGCAGCAGGTTCTCGCGTACAGAGTGGTCCAGGACCAGTCCCTGCTCGCGTCGGTCCTCGGGGATGAGCGCCAAGCCGTGACCTATCGCGTCGCGGGGGTCGTTGATGGTGACCTCCTTGCCGTGGAGGCGGATGGTTCCGCTGGTGGCCCTGTCGATCCCGAAGAGGGTCCGCGCCAGCTCGGTGCGCCCACTGCCCATCAGGCCCGCCAACCCGATGATCTCGCCTGCGTGGACGGTGAAGGAGACGTCGCGCACCAAGGGGCCGCTGGTCAGCCCGGACACCTCCAGCAAGGCCTCTCGCTGTTCGAGCCCCTCCCGCTCGCGGTAGTTGAGCTGGCCTTCGATCTTCTTGCCGACGATGCCCTCGACGATCTGCTCGGGCGTGACGGCAGCCAGTGGCTCGGTCAGGAGGCGTCGCCCGTCGCGCAGGATGGTGATGCGGTCGGCGATGCGGTAGATCTCGTCCATCCGGTGGGAGATGTAGATGATCGAGATGCCGCGGTCCTTGATCCGGCCGATCAGATCGAAGAGCGCCTCCGTCTCGTGCTTGGCCAAGCTCGCGGTCGGCTCGTCCATGATCAGGACCTGGGCATTCTGGGCGAGCGCCTTGGCGATCTCGGTGAGCTGCCAGTAGGCGGTTCCCAGGCTGGCCACAGTGGCCTTCGGGTTGACCGAGACCTCCATGTCGGCAAAGACGTCCCGGGCCTTCGCGACGGCAGCGCGGTCGTCGATGAGGCCGAACCTTCCAGCGGGTTCATCGGCCAGGAAGATGTTCTGAGCCACGGTCAGGCTCGGGACCAGGCTGAACTCCTGGAACACCATGCCGATGCCCGCGGCTCGCGCGCTCTGGATGGAGCTGATGTGGACGGGCGAGCCGTTGACGCGGATGCTGCCCTCGTCGGCCCGGTAGACCCCCTGGAGGATCTTCATGAGCGTCGACTTGCCGGCGCCGTTGCCCCCGGCGAGTGCATGGACCTCACCACGGCGGACCTCGAAGTCCACGTCATCGAGGACGACCACGCCGTCGAATGCCTTGTGTATGCCGTGCATCTCCACCGCTGAGGCAGTGCCGCTCTGATCGCTCACCGTGAACTCCGTTCCAGGGGCGGGATGGACCGCATCGGGTCCATCCCGCCGGGATGGCTACTTCTTGTACGAGCTCTTCAGGTCGGCCGGGGCGTCCTCGTGGTAGACCTGCTTCCAGGCTTCGAGAACGTTGGAGTGCTCGACCGGGAGCGCAGGGATGGCCACGTAGCCAGGCTGCTTCTTGCCCAGCAGCGCGCCGGCGGCCAGGTCGACCTGGGCCACGCCCATGTCGAAGGGACGCTGTGCGCCGAGACCGACGACCAGCTCATTCTTCGCCAGCGCAATGGCGACGTTCTTTCCGAGGTCCTCCGTGGCGATCTTCAGGTCCGCACGGCCAGAGGCGCGCGCCGCCGCCATGACGCCCTCCGCGGGAACGTCCCAGACGGCCCAGATGCCGGCCAGGGTGGGGTGCTTGCTCAGCATGGCGTTGGCGACGCTCTGGGCGTCACCGGCGAAGTCCGGTCCGGCGATGCCCTGCTCCTCGACGATCTTGATGTCCGGGTAGTCCTTGGTGATGGTGGACTTGAAGGCGTCGTACCGCTGCTTGGTCACGAAGAAGTCCGCCTCATGGAACACGAGACCGATCTCGCCCTTGCCGCCCAGCGCCTTGGCCATGAGGTGGGCCGACACCACGCCGTTACCGAAGTCGTCCGCGGACACGACAGACACGTAGTCCTTGCCTACCGTCATGCCCTGGGCAGTGTTGCCGATGAAGACGAGCTTGACGCCCGCCGCCGCGACCTTCTTGTATGCCGAGGCCGTCGCCACCGGGTCTGTGGGGATCGAGATCATGATGTCGGGCTTCTGGGCGAGGACCGTCTCGATGTCCGACACCTGCTTGTCCGGCTTGAAGTTGGCATCCGTGGTGGCGATGACCTTGATGCCCAGACGCGCGAACTCCGACTTCATGCCGGCCACCTGGGCATTGGACCAGTCGTTGCCGCCGTAGTGCATGACGATGGCGGCCGTCGCGTTCTTGGCCTTCACCTGGGCCACCTCGGCGTCGCTGAGCTTCGCGTCCTCGGGCGCCGCGGCCTCCTCACCGTTGGCGCCCTTTCCGAGGACCTTGCCCTCGATGCTCGCCAGGGCAGCCTCGGCCTTCGACGACACCCCGGGGTCGACCGCACTGGTGGTGGTGGAAGCTGCGCTGCACCCGGCCGTGGCCAAGGCGATGGCGGCAGTCAGGCCCGCGAGGCGGTACGTGGTCTTGTTCATCGGTTCTCTCCTGAGGGGATGGTGCCGCCGGCAGTCGCGAGCAGCGCGTCGAGGTACTTCTTGCTTGTGGCGGCGGCCTCACGGGGGTCGCCGTCGTAGGAGTCCAGCTCGACGACGATCCAGCCGTCGTAGCCGCTGTCCTTCACGGCGGCGATGACGTCGTCGAAGTCGACGTCGCCCTGACCGAGGGGAAGGAACCGAGTCGTCGCCACGTCCACGTCCTTGAGGTGCACGTGGCGCAGTCGGGTGGCATACCGGCGGATCAGGGCCGCAGGGTCACCGCCACCGGCAGTCAGGTGGGCGGTGTCGGGGCAGAAACCGATCCGAGAGAGCTGCATCAGCCGGTCGAGCTCCTCCGGGCTCTCGACGATGGTGGACAGGTGCGGGTGGTAGCAAGCCACCAGACCCGTGCTCCTCGGCGATGTCGGTGACCTGGTCGAGCGCGGCACCCAGAGCGGAGTAGTCCGCGTCGGTGGTCCCCGACGCCCTGCGGGCGCCGCCGCCCACGATCGAGGTTGTCCGCCCCGAATCGCGTAGCGAGCTCAGCCGCCTGACGCACCCGGTGCAGCTCGTCGGCGAGGATGTCCGGGTAGATGAAGTTGCCCCCGGTGTAGACACTGGCAAGCACCACGCCTGCGCTGGTGAGCAGGTCCATGAGCTCGGCGGGCCGGTGTGCGTAGTCCGTCACGTTGCCGTCGAACATCTCGACACCCTCGTACCCCAGGCTCGCGATGTCGGCGATGGCGCGGTCCATGGGGCCGTTCACGCGGTAGAAGAGGTCCTTGACGCTGGTCACCCCGGTGGCGTCGCCCACGACGCCGCCCCAGGTGATGGTGTGATAGCCGAGCCTCATCGTCGAGTTCCGTCCTGTCTGCCGTTGAGCCGTCGTAGCTGGCGAGTTTTCCTTCTGATATGCATACTTCTGCATGTAGAGTGCAAAAGTCAATAGGTATGGTGCTGATATCTTTGCTCGACTGACAGAAGGGAGGCTGACATGGATGCCAGAACCACGGGGGCCCTGGCCCCGGAGCACGTGGCCGACCTCGTGCAGGTGCTGGAGGCGCTGCGCTTCGGCCGGGCAAGCACGCGGCCGGAACTTGCCCACGTGACGGGTCTGGGACGAAATGTCGTGACCCAGCGCGTGGCTCGTCTCATGGACGCCGGCCTGCTGGTCGAGGGTCCCACTCTGCGGTCGACCGGTGGCCGCGCCCCGCGGGGACTGCGGTTTCCCGCTGAGGCCGGCCGAATCCTGGTGGCAGAGCTCGGCGCGACGAGCATCGGGGTAGCCGTGAGCGACCTGGGGGGGACCCTGCTGGCCGAGCACGAGGAAGAGGCGGATGTGACCGTGGGGCCGGTCACGGTGCTCACCCGTGTGGCCGAGGTCTTCGACGAGCTCCTGGACCAGCTCGGTGCCGGCGCGCCCGTGTGGGGTATGGGGATCGGCCTACCGGGCCCCGTCGAGTTCGCGACCGGTCGGCCCGTTGCGCCGCCCATCATGCCGGGCTGGGACGGGTTCGACGTCCGCGGCTTCTTCGCCGGGCGGTTCCGAGCGCCGGTCTGGGTCGACAATGACGTCAACGTGATGGCACTGGGGGAACTGCGTGACGGACGGGCCAAAGGCTTTCGCGACGTCATCTACGTGAAGATCGGTTCCGGTATCGGAGCAGGCCTTGTTTCTCAGGGCGAGCTGCACCGGGGTGCCCAGGGCTGCGCGGGCGACATCGGGCACGTGTCCGTGGAAGAGGGGTCCACCGTGCTGTGCCGGTGTGGCAAGTTCGGCTGCCTCGAGGCACTGGCTGGAGGGGCAGCCCTGGCCCGCGACGGCGAGACCGCTGCCCACAAGGGGGAAAGTGCCTACCTCGCCGATCTGCTCGAGCGCGGGGGCAGGATCGACGCTCGCGCCGTGAGCGACGCCGCCGCTCACGGCGACCCCGTGGCGATCAACCTCCTGGCCGGCTCGGCGCGACTCGTCGGGGAGACGCTGGCGCGCATCGTGAACTTCTTCAACCCTTCCCTCATCCTTGTCGGAGGGGGAGTCTCGGAGGCAGGCGACTACTACCTGGCGGAGGTCCGGCAGACCGTGATCGGGCGGTCGCTGCCACTGGCGACCAGGTCGCTGCAGATCGTCCGCTCACGGCTGGGCGACCGCGCCGGCCTACGCGGAGCAGCCCACATGGTGATGGACGCCCTGCTCTCGCCGGAGATCCTCCCTACGTGGCTGGATCAAGGAAGCCCTGCGGGCCGTGCCGAGCTGACTGCCTAGTCACGCGCCGTGCGCACGGGGCGGCGAGGACGGACACCACCGCGGCCAGGGCGAAGGCGATCATCGCGGGCCCGTGCAGCGGGTCCAGGGCAGGGACCCAGCGGGCGAAGTGCAGGCCCAGGACCACGGTGAGGCTCCACCACGGCCACTGGCGCCTCGATCCCGTGACGTCCCACAGGAGCGCGCCGACGACCAGACCGGCGGTGTAGTAGCGGTTCGTGCCGGGGTCGAGGGCCAGTCGGCTGGCCATCACCAGCAGGAGGACCCCGGTGACGCGACCTCGCCACACGGCGGCTCCGCCCAGCACCAGGCCCACGGCCGTCTGCAACGGGCGGTCCCACAGCGGCGTGCGTGCGGCGCTCGGGTCGAACAGGTGGAGGCCGGACAGCGCCGTGTTGGCGATCGTGTAGTGCACCGCGCGCATCGTCTGGGGATCGGCCACGAAGAACGGCAGCCAGCCGGCAACGATGCCGAGCACCGCGGTGCCAGCGCCCACGGCGCGGGAACGCCCGGTGGGAAGGGCCAGGAGGACGACCATGGCGGGCAGCGCCCACGGCTTGGAGTCGACCGCGACGGCCAGGGCGACTCCCGCCCAGGCGGGGCGGTCTGACAGGACGCACGTCAGCGCGACGACACAGGCGGTCAACGCCAGGATGTCGTCCAGGTGCGCGGAGCTGATCGCGGCATACATCCACACCGGTGCGAAGCACAGGATGGCCACCATGAATGGTCCCTCGGTGCCGACGCGCAGGGGGACGCCCCGCAGCAACCGCACGCGGTGGTCGATCCGGTGCACCAGCAGGACGAGCACAGCGCCCAGGCCGGTGCCGAGCAGCTCGGCTGCGAGCAGGCCATGCCCTCCCGACAGCTGTCCCAACCCCCACGCGACCGCCAGCGCCACCGGCCCGATCTGCAGGAGCGGGTGCTCGGCGTAGACGTGCAGACCCGCCCTGGTGCCGTCGTCGAGGTCGGCCAGCACCTGGCCGCCGGTCGCGAAGAAGTGCCACGACCCGCCGCCATGAGTAGCCAGAGCGACGAACCAGCCGATGGCCCACAGGATGAGGCCGGTCAGCCGCAACCGGGGTCCGAGCACGTCGCCGTGCCGGCCGACGTGCCGCCGGACCGCGCCGGGAAGCGCAGTGGAGGTCACCTCATGAGTGTCGATCCGCACCCCTGAGTCGCTGCTGAGTGCCCGTGGGCACCGTGTGCTCAGATGAAGAGCATCTGGGCTCCGTCGGTCTTCTCGATGAAGTCGCTGGCGCTGATGATCCCCTCGACCTCGTCGTAGAGGTCCTCCTCGGCCAGCTTGTTCATGTCGGCGGACATCCGGCAGGCCCAGAGATGGCCACCGGAGGCGACGATCTGCTCCAGGAAGTCGGGCACCTCGGGCACGTCGAGGTCGGCGATCGACTTCTTCAGCTTCGAGGTGGCCATGTGGGTGATGCCGGGGATGCCGCCCAGACCCTGCGGCATGTGCGTCGCCGTGTTGCCCAGGGGGGTGAACTTCAGGTCACCCATGGTCTTCTTGTTGATCATGTCGAAGCCCCAGAACGTGAAGAACATGTGGGTCTCGACGCCTTCACCCAGCGCTGCGTTGGCCATGATCAAGCCCGGGTAGGCCATGTCGAGGCTGCCCTTGGAGCAGATGATCGCCAGCTTGCGGCCTTCGCCGGACGGGGTGTCGAAGCTGGGGATGATGGCGGGTGCCGTGTCGGTGGTCGTCATGGTCGAACCTTCTTCCGTACGTGGTGGTCAGGGGAGTGGTACTGCGGCGGTTCGGTCGGCTCAGACGCAGCCGTGCGGCTTGGGCAGCCCGGCGATGTAGGCCATCTTCCGGGCGGGCTTCTGCGGGAAGAGCTGGAACAGGCTCTTGGTCGGGATGCCGCCCGCGACCGTCACCCGGCGCAGGGTCGGGGTCTCGCCCTTTCTGCGAAGTCCTTGCGCAGGAAGCGGATGGCCGTCCAGTGCTCGTCGCCCAGGTCGATGCCGATCTGGCTGGCCAGCGCCGTTCCCATCGCCTCGTCCCACTCGGCGGGGTCGGTGAGGAAGCCTTCTTCGTTGACGTGGACCTGGCGGCTGTCGATGGTGGTGAGGGGCATCGTGTTCACTCCTTGGGGAAGTCGGTGTCGTCGAGCGCGCGGGCGTCGTCGGTCGGGGTGACCTTGCCCGCCATGGACATCAGGGCTGGTAGGGGCAGCGGGCGGCCGGGCAGGAGGATGTTCCAGTAGATCCAGCGGAACGCCAGCTTGCCGAGGTGGTTGGCCCGGGTCTCCTTGAGCAGGCTCATGGGGCCGACGACCGGAAGCGGGTACCGGCCGGGCAGTGGTTGGGTGTCGTAGTTGAAGTCGATGAGCAGCCCCTTGCCGTTTCCGGACTCGACGAAGCAGTTGGCGTGCCCGTCGAACGAGCCGGTCATCGGCCGGCCCTTGATGAGCTCGAGGAAGTTGTCGACGAAGATCTCCACGGAGAAGTGCGCGACCGAGCCGGCCTTGGAAGCGGGGATGTCGGACGCGTCGCCGACGGCGAAGATGGTGGTGTGCTTGGTCGACTGGAGCGTCTGCTTGTCCACGGGCACGTAGTTGAGCTCGTCGCCGAGGCCTGAGCGAGCGATGAAGTCGGCGCCCATGTTCAGCGGGATCGTCACGAGCAGGTCGAAGGGCACCTCACGCTCGTCGTAGGACACGATCATCTTCCGCTCGTTGTCGACGCTCTCGATCATGAAGTCGGACTCGACCAGGATCTTGCGCTCCTCGAGCATGTCCCCGAGGTGCTGCGCCGCGATCGGCTGGGTGAACGCACCGGACAGCGGGGTGACGTACACGAGCTCGACCTGGTCCCGTATGCCGCGTTCGCGCAGCCAGGCATCGGTGAGGAAGGCGAACTCCAACGGCGCGACGGGGCACTTGATCGGCATCTCGGTGATGTGGATGACCAGGCGCCCGTGGTCGAAGGACTCCATGGCGGGTGCGAGCGCCTTCGACCCCTCGAAGGAGTAGAAGTCGAACACGCTCTTGCGCCACTGCTCGCCGAGCATCCCGGGGGTCTGGTCGGGCCGCGGCGTCGTGCCGGTCGCGATGACGAGGTAGTCGTACGCCAGGGTCTGCCCACCCTCGAGGAGCACCGTGTTGGCCTCGGGGTCCACGCGGTCGATCTCGCCGAACACGAGCTCGACCCCGTCGGGGATGAAGCTGTGCCGTTCCTTGACCACCTGGTCGGCGGTGTACGTGCCGAACGGCATGAACAGGTAGCCCGGCTGGTAGTAGTGGTCGTCGTCGCGGTCGACGACGGTGATGCCCCATTCCGACGGGGGCAGCTTGCGCCGCAGGTGGTTCACGATCATCGTCCCAGCCGTACCGCCGCCGAGCACCAGCAGTTGCCTCATACGTCTCTCACTCCTTGGGTTTCGTCCTGCACTGGCGACGCTAGGAGGGAGCGCTCGGGCGCGGCAGGGCACAACGTCCCCCTTCAGAGCACGGCAACGGGAGAGGGCCCCGGCCCGGGCCACCGAACGTGCTTGTCGGTCGCCGCCCGCGGGTGGGACCCTGCGGTGGTGCGGGTGTTGTGCTCCACCACGGCCGGGGACGGCCACTTCGGGCCGCTCAAGGCGGTGGCCCGCGCCTGTGCGGAGGCGGGCCACGAGGTCCGCGTCGCGGCTCCGCAGTCGTATGCGGGCGCGGTGCGTCGCTCCGGGTTGGAGCAGGTGGTCTTCGCAGATGTCCCGTCGCAGGTCCTGGGTCCGGTGTGGGCCGGCTTGGCGGACCTGGGCTGGGAAGAGGCCAACGAGACGGTGATGCGTGAGGTGTTCGGTCGGCTCGATGCCCAGCACGCCCTGCCCGCCCTCCGAGCCGCCGTGGAGACCTGGCGTCCGGACGTCGTCCTTCGCGACCCGGCCGAGCTCGGTTCGCTCGCCGCCGCCGAGGTCACCGGCACCCCCCATGCGGAGGTCGCGATCGGGGTAGGAGCACTGGAGGTCTGGGCGCAAGCGCTGCTCGCAGCGCCGCTCGCAGAGCTCGACGCGCTGGTCGGGCTGTCAGACGGGCAACTCCTCGCGGCGATGGCGGCGGCCCCGGTGTTCACCTCGGTGCCGGCAAGTCTGGACGGCACCGTGGGTAGGTCGCAGACCGCCGGCGGCGAGCCCCGGCCGGTCATCCGGTACCGAGCGTCCTCGGACGGGGGCGCCGTGAAGCGCCCGCGGCTCCCGGCGGGTTGGGGCGATCCGGACCTCCCGCTCGTCTACGTCACCTTCGGGACGGTGGCGGCCGGCCTCGCGCCGTTCGGCGGGGTCTTCGAGTCGGCCCTGGCGGCACTGGCCGACCTACCCGTCCGGGTGCTGCTGACGACCGGGCACGCCGGCGGCTTCGAGGTCGCCCGACCGTGGCCCGCGAACGCGCACGTGGAGAAGTTCTGGCCGCAGGACGAGGTCATGCCCTTCGCCGACGCCATGGTCGGCCACGGCGGTTTCGGGACCACGCTCACGGCGCTGGGTGCCGGTGTGCCGCAGGTCATCGTGCCGCTGTTCACGACCGACCAGGACCTCAACGCCGACCGGGTCGTCGCCGTCGGCGCCGGTGTCCGTCTCCATGGCGGCCCCTCCGCCGTCTCGCAGCTGGGTCCCGCCGTGGCCCGGGTGCTCGCCGACGCCGAGATCCGCCGACGGGCTCGAGACGTGGCGACCGAGATCGCCGCGCTGCCCGGTGCCGCCCAGATCGTGCGCGAGATCGAGCGACTCGCCCGCAGAGGACGGTGAGCAGTCCTGCGGGTGCTCGTTCGGGGCGAACGAGGTCAGATGCTGGTGGCTGCCTTCTTGAACAAGGTCGAGAGGTTGCCACCCAGCAGCACGACCGCCGCGATGATGACGATGGCGATGAGGGCGACCATCAACCCGTACTCGACCGCGGTCGCACCGCGCTCCCTGCTCATGGTGGTGAGGTGTGCAGCAAGCCGATGCATAGCGGGGGCCCTTCGTCGGCGGTCGTCCTCGACGTGCGGGGCGAGGACGGGTGGGTATGGGAGTCGCAGTCTGTCGTGAACACCCACCGGCCCGGCATCCCCGGAACGGTCACCGTGGTAGGGCCGAACGGACGAGGGTGCCCCCGAAGGCCGCAGCGGCCTACCGTGGGGAGATGCGGATCACCCACCTCGGCCATGCCTGCCTCCTCGTCGAGCTCGCGGACGCGCGCATCCTGCTCGACCCGGGCACCTTCTCCCCGGAAGCGCAGGACCAGCGCGACCTCGATGCCGTGCTCGTCACCCACCAGCACCCTGACCACCTCGACGTCGAGCGGTTGCCCGGCCTGCTCGAGGCGAATGCCGAGGCCCGGCTCGTGACCGATCCAGAAACCGCGAAGCAGCTGCAGGACAAGGGAATCCACGCGCACGCGCTCCACACCGATGACGAGGTGACGGTCGGGGCGGTCACCGTGAGCGGGGTCGGAGAGATGCACGCGCTCATCCACGACGACATCCCGAGGATCCACAACACCGGTATGCGGCTCACGGCGCAGGGGGAGCCCACGTTCTTCCACCCGGGGGATGCCCTCGACGCAGAGCCCGGGGAGGTCGACGTCCTGGCGTTCCCCCTGAGTGCCCCGTGGGCACGTAGCCGCGACATGACGGGGTTCCTGCGTCGCCTTGCGGCGCCCCACGCCATACCGGTGCACGACGCCCTCCTGAGCGAGGTCGGGCGCACCCTCTACCTCACCCAGGCAGCCAACCTCGGGTCGAAGGCCACCGAGATCCACGACCTCGCCGGCGGCCGCAGCCACGACTTCACCGCCTGACCAGCCGGGGCACTACCGTCATGGCCATGCCGGACGACCAGATCGCCCTGGGCCTGCGCGGCCTGACCAAGCACTTCGGCGAGATGGTCGCTGTCGACCGCCTCGACCTCGACGTCCCGCGCGGGTCCTTCTTCGGTCTCGTCGGCCCGAACGGAGCCGGCAAGACGACCACGCTGTCGATGGCCACCGGCCTGCTGCGGCCCGACCAGGGCACGGCCCACGTGCTGGGCTTCGACGTCTGGACCGACCCGGTCGCGGCCAAGGCCCGGATCGGCGTGCTGCCCGACGGGCTGCGGCTCTTCGACCGGCTGACCGGGCGACAGCTGGTGACCTACGCGGGCCTGCTGCGCGGCCTGGACCGTGAGCTGGTGGCGCAGCGGACCGCGGACCTGCTGGTGGCCCTGGGCCTCACCGAGGCCGGCGACAAGCTGGTCATCGACTACTCGGCCGGGATGACGAAGAAGATCACGCTGGCCTGCGCCCTGATCCATGCACCCCGACTGCTCGTCCTCGACGAACCCTTCGAGGCCGTCGACCCGGTCTCGGCGCGCACGATCCGCGGCATCCTCGAGGACTTCGCCGCGAACGGCGGGACCGTCGTGTTGTCCAGCCACGTGATGGACCTCGTCGAGCGCATCTGCACACACGTGGCGATCATCGCCGCCGGGCGGGTGCGCGCGCACGGCACCATCGACGAGGTCCGGGCCGGCATGAGCCTGGATGACCGCTTCCTCGACCTCGTGGGCGGACAGACCGACGTGGAGGGGCTCGTGTGGTTGCGCACCTCCTCCGACTGAAGCTCGACCTGCTGCGCAACGGCTTCCGGCGCAGTGCCGCAGCCCTCATCGGCATGGTGCTGGGGATGCTGTACGGCGGCGGCATCGTCATCGGCGCGCTGCTGCTGCTCGCGACCCTGCGCGTCGAGGGCGACGCCGAGCTGACGCGGACGATCGTGACCATCGGTGGGGCGGCCCTCGTGACCGGCTGGGGGCTGCTCCCGGTGATCCTGTTCGGCATCGACCCGACGCTCGACCCCACCCGGTTCGCGACCTTTGCCGTCCGCGAACGGACCCTCGCCGTCGGCCTGACCCTCAGCGCGCTCATCGGGCTGCCGGGGGTCGGCACCGTCCTGGTCGTCCTGGGCTCGGTCTTCGCCTCGACACGATCACCGGTCGCAGCCCTCGTGGCGTTGGCCGGTGGCACCCTCGGGCTGGCGACCTGCCTGCTCATCAGCAGGGTCGTGGCCGGTGCGGCTGCCGCGGTGCTGGCCTCGCGCCGCGGGCGGGACGTCGCCGGGGTCGGGGGGCTGTTGTTCCTGCTCGCGGTGGGGCCGCTGCTCGCGTTCGTCAACGACGGCGGCATCACCCGCGAACGCCTCGTCACCCTGGCCGACGCCCTCGCGTGGACTCCGCTGGGCTGGGCCTGGGCGGCCTCGGGTGACGTCATGCTGGGCCACTGGGGCGCCGCAGCCCTCCGCCTCGTGCTGGCAGCCGTCCTGGTCCTGGTCCTGTTCGTCCTCTGGGAGCGGCTGCTCGTGTCCATCCTGCGCAACCCGCGAGGCACCGTCAGCGACGGCCGCGGGGCCCGCAGCGGCCTCGGCCTCTTCGCGGCCCTGCCGGGCACCCCGATGGGGGCGATCGCGGCTCGTGCCGGCACCTACTGGGTCCGTGACCCGCGGTTCAACTTCCCTGCCATCATGACCATCCTGCTGCCGGCCGGGCTGCTGTTCCCCGGGTTGAGCGGTGACGGGTCCGAGGTGCTGCTGGCCGCGATGCCCCTGGTCTCCGCGTACCTCATCGGCTGGGGACAGCACAACGACGTCGGGTACGACTCGACCGCCTTCTGGATGCACGTCACCTCGGGGGTCGACGGGGTGGCCGACCGGGTGGGCCGGCTGTTCCCCTCGGCCGTGCTGGCGCTCGTGTGCGTGCCCGGCTACGCCCTCCTCGGACCCCTCGTGGGCGGCTCGTGGAGGCTCTTCCCGGCGTCGCTGGGCGTCGGGGTCGCGGTCCTGCTCAACGGGTTCGCCGTGGCGTCCATCACCAGCGCCGTCAAGCAGTATGCGGTGCCCGCACCGGGGGAGAGCCCGTTCAGCAGCCGTCCGGGCTCGGTCGGGGTGACCTTCGCGGTGCAGACCGTGTGCGGTGGCGCCGTGGTGGCCCTGTCGCTGCCGGCGCTCGTGCTGTTCGTGGTGGCGCTGTTCGGCCACTCCTGGGCGGCCTGGGTGGTCCTCGTCCTGGGCCCCGTGCTCGGGGCCACCGCCTTCGTCGTCGCGGTGCGGGTCGGGGCGGGCCTGTTCCGGACGCGGCAGGCCGACCTGCTGCAGGACCTCGTGTCGATGCGCTGACCGGCATCGGCATCGGGACTGCCCGCACCGGCTACTTCTGGCGGCGGTCGTGCTCCTCCTGGGCGAGGTGGGCAGCGCCGATGATGCCGGCCTTGTTCTGCAGGGTCGCGGCCACGATCGGCGTCTTGAGCCGCAGCAGGGGCAGGAACTGCTCGGCGTCCTTGGAGACCCCGCCACCGACGACGAACAGGTCTGGCCACAACAGCGCCTCGACGTGGCTGTAGTAGCGCTGCAGCCGCTCGGTCCACTCGGGGTAGCCCAGGCCCTCCTTGTCCTTGATCGAGGACGCCGCCCGCGACTCGGCGTCGAACCCGTCGATCTCGAGGTGGCCGAGCTCGGAGTTCGGGATCAGCTGGCCGTTGAAGATCAGTGCCGAGCCGATGCCGGTGCCGAGCGTCGTCATGACGACCAGGCCACGCTGACCCTTGGCCACGCCGTAGTGGAGCTCGGCGACCCCGGCGGCGTCCGCGTCGTTGACCAGGACGATGTCGTGGCCGAGCTTCTTCTCGAGCATCGGCTCGGCGTCGAAGTCCAGCCACGACTGGTCGATGTTGGCGGCGGAGCGCACCACGCCGTGGGTGACGACACCGGGGATGGTGACCCCGATGGGGGAGTCGCCGCGGACGTCCTCGAAGCGGTCGACGATCAGGTCGATGACCGCGGCGACCGCCTCAGGGGTGGAGGGGATCGGGGTGTCGATCCGCATGCGCTTGGACGCGAAGGAACCGCTGGCGAGGTCGACGGGGGCGCCCTTGATCCCGCTGCCCCCCACATCGATCCCGAGGGGAAGTCCCGACTTGGCGTGCTTGGACATGGTGTGCCGCCTCCTTGCGGTGGCCGAGCGTCACGGCAGGGTCAGGATCTCGTTGCCGTTCTCGGTGATGAGAATGGTGTGTTCGAACTGAGCTGAGCGCTTGCGGTCCTTGGTGACCACGGTCCAACCGTCGTCCCACATGTCCCACTCGGCGACGCCGAGGTTGAGCATCGGCTCGATGGTGAAGGTCATGCCTGGCTCGATGATGGTGTCGTAGGACGGCGCGGCGTCGTAGTGGGGGATGATCAGGCCGCCGTGGAAGGACCGGCCGATGCCGTGCCCGGTGAAGTCGCGCACGACGCCGTACCCGAAGCGCTTGGCATAGCTCTGGATGACCCGTCCGATGACGTTGATCTCGCGACCGGCCACGGCTGCCTTGATGCCGCGCATCATGGCCTCGTGGGTGCGCTCGACCAGCAGCCGTGACTCGTCGTCGACGTCGCCGCACAGGTAGGTGGCATCGGTGTCGCCGTGCACCCCGCCGATGAAGGCGGTGATGTCGATGTTGACGATGTCGCCGTCCTCGAGGCGGCGGCTGTCCGGGATGCCGTGACAGATGACCTCGTTCACCGACGTGCACAGCGACTTCGGGAAGCCCTTGTAACCCAGCGTCGAGGGGTAGGCGCCGTGGTCGAGCAGGAACTCGTGGCCGACCCGGTCGACCTCGTCGGTGCTCACGCCCGGGGCGATGACGGCAGCGGCGGCTGCCATGGCCTGCGCGGCGATCCGGCCGGCGACCCGCATCTTCTCGATGGTCTCGGCGTCCTTGACGTCGCCACCCTCCTCCCGCTTGGGGGCGGGCCGGTCGACGTACTCCGGCCGCTCGATCGAGGCGGGGACCGCGCGGCGCGGCGACACCTCGCCCGGGGCCACGCTTGCGTGCGTCTTCGGCATACGGTGGAGTCTAGAGAGGTCCACAGATCCGTCGAGTTGGAGGGCACCCCCATGGCTTACTGGTTCAACGTCGAAACACGTCAGGTCGAGACCGACGCCACCAAGAGCCAGGGCGACCACGTCATGGGTCCGTACGACTCCCACGAAGCGGCCGCCTCGGCCCTGGACACGGCCAGGGCGAAGACCGAGCAGTGGGACGCCGAGGACCGCGCCTGGAACGAGGGAACCACCGAGGACTGAGCGCCGGCCCGCCGCCGCGCCGGGTCAGTCGTTGAGCCGGTGCACGGAGACGGCATAGCCGCCGCCGGCCACCCACGGGGTCTTCTCCCAGGTGGCGTAGCGGCGCAGGAACGACAGGCCGGCGACCTCGCACGCCTGGTCGAAGTCCTCCCACGGCGTGACCGGGCACCCGGGCGGGAGGTGGTCCGCGTCGAGCCCGAAGCCGGTGACGAGCAGGCCGCCGGGCTGCAGGTGCGCCGCCACCCGGGTGACCGCGGCGAGCAGGGTGCCGGGTGCCAGCAGCGGGATGACGTTGCCCGCCAGGACCGCGACCTCGAACGCCTGCGAGCGGAGCTGGAGCCGGCTGAGGTCCTGGCGCACCCAGGTGGTGGCCGGGTCGCGGTGCTCGGCGACCGCGATCATGTCGGCGTCGGCGTCCACCCCCACGCAGTGGTACCCCAGCGCCGTGAGCTGGGTGGCGACGCGGCCGGTCCCGCAGCCGGCATCCAGGACGCGCACCGGCGGCGCGATGAGTGAGGTGACGAAGGCCGCCTCGCCGTGGATGTCGACACCGGCGGCGGCGAGGTCGTCGAAACGCTTCTGGTATGCCGTGGCGCCCCCGGGCCCCCCGGACACCTCGGACCACAGCGTGCGGGGCTCCATCTCGGTCATGTTCGTGCCTCTCGTGCCGGGTCGGCGTACGTCCGCCTGGTTCCAGCGTAGATTCGGTTGGGGCGCACGGGAAACCGGTGTCAGCCCAGTTCGCGCAGCCCGGGGAGCACGCGGTCGGCGAACGTCGACAGGAAGCGAGACTGGTCGTCGCCCGGGCCGTGGAAGACGAGGTGGTTGAAGCCGAGGTCGACATACGGCTTGACGGCGGCCACGACCTCCTCGGGGTCGTCGGTGACGATCCAGCGGGAGGCCACCTGCTCGTCGGACAGCTCGTCGCCGAGGCGCTCCATCTCCAGGGGGTCGCTGGTGCCGTGCTTCTGGTCCGCGGTGAGCGACAAGGCGGCCCAGAAGCGGCAGTTCGCGACGGCCTGCTCGCGGTCGGGGTCCCACGAGAGCTTGACCTCGATCATCCGGTCGAGGTCCTCGCGCGTGCGGCCGGACTTGGCCAGCCCCTCGTCGACGGCCGGGAGCAGCTTGTCGCGGTAGAGCTCCTCGCCCTTGCCGGAGGTGCAGATGAAGCCGTCCCCGGCGCGACCGGCGTAGCGGGCGACCAGCGGCCCGCCCGCAGCGACGTAGATCGGCACCGGCTGCTCGGGCTTGTCGTAGACCGTCGCGTCGGTGGTCCGGTAGTAGTCACCCTCGAAGGTGACCCGGTCCTGGGTCCACAGCAGGCGCATCAGCGTGACGGCCTCGCGGAGTCGGGCGAACCGTTCCTTGAACTCCGGCCACTGGTCGACCGAGCCCACCACCACCTCGTTGAGGGCTTCGCCGGTGCCGATCCCGAGCATGACCCGGCCGGGCTGGAGGGCTCCGAGGGTGCCGAAGGCCTGCGCGACGACCGCGGGGTTGTAGCGGAACGTCGGGGTCATCACCGAGGTGCCGATCTGCACCCGCTCGGTCCGCTCGCCGAGGGCGGCGAGCCAGGCCAGCGAGAATGGTGCGTGCCCGCCGTGGTGGCGCCAGGGCTGGAAGTGGTCCGAGACCATGACGCTGTCCAGGCCCACCTGCTCGGCCTGGACGGCGAAGTCCAGCAGGTCGCGGGGGGAGAACTGTTCGGCCGAGGCCTTGTACCCGATGCGCAGCGTCATGCCACCACCGTATGCCGCCGCGCACCACCTGCGCCGCTCCACCACTGGCGCCGCCCACCACCCGCGCCGCCCGCCACCGGTCGGCCGTGGCAGGCTCGGCCCATGGCGTCGGCACCGGAGGCACTGACCGAGCAGGAACGCCGGGTCGTGGAGGCGGTGGACGCCGACCTGCTGCTCGCCGACCTGGCCGCCCTCGTGGCGACCGCACCGGTGGGCGGCGGCGCCGGCGAGGCGGCGGTCCAGCGCTGGTGCGCCGGGTGGCTGCGCGAGCAGGGGCTCGACGTGACGGAGTGGGACGTCGACCTGGCCGCCGAGATGTCGCACCCCGAGTTCCCCGGCATGGAGGTCGAGCGGGACGCCCTCGTCGGCGTCGTCGGGACCTGGGGAGCCCACGGCGACGGGGACCGCCCGGCCCTGGTGCTCTGCGGGCACACCGACGTCGTGCCGGTCGAGGACCCGGCCCGGTGGCGCACCGACCCCTTCGTCCTGCACGTCGGCGACGGCACCGCGACCGCCCGGGGCGCCTGCGACATGCTCGGCGGCGTCGCCGCGATCCTGGCCGCGGTGCGAGCGCTGTCGACCGAGGGGGTGACCCCGGCTCGGCCCCTTGCGGTGCACCTGGTCAGTGGGGAGGAGGACGGGGGAGTCGGCGCCTTCGCGACGCTGCGGGCCGGGCACCTCGGCGACGCCTGCGTCATCGCCGAGCCCACCGGTGGCGCCGTCATCCCCGCGAACGCCGGCTCCCTGACCTTCCGGCTGGAGGTGGACGGACGCGCCGCGCACGGTTCCACCCGCACCGTCGGCGAGAGCGCACTGGACCACCTCGCGGTGGTGCAGCACGGCCTGCGCGACCTCGAGGCCCGCCGCAACGTCGACACCCCGGCCGAGTTCGCCCACCTCGACCTCGCCGCCCCCATCTCGATCGGGATGGTGCGCTCGGGCACCTGGGCCAGCACCGTGCCCGACCTGCTGGTCGCGCAGGGGAGGTTCGGCGTCCTGCCGGGCGAGCCGCTCGCGGCGGCGAAGGTCGTGTTCGAGGAGACGATCGACCTACTGGGAGAGCAGGATCCATGGCTCGCCGAGCACCCGGTCCGGGTGACCTGGCCGGGAGGCGCCTTTGCCTCGGGGGCCCTGCCAGCGGGTCACGCCCTGCTCGAGCAGGCCGTGGCCGCCGCCACCGACGCGGGCGCACCGGCCCCCCGCGTCGAGGGCGCGCCCTACGGATCGGACCTGCGCCACTATGCGGCCCACGGCGTGCCCACGCTGCAGTACGGGCCCGGCGAGCTGCGGCAGGCGCACGCCGTCGACGAGTCCGTACCCGTCGAGGAGCTGGTCCGGTGCGCCCGCGCCTACGCGTTGTTGGCGCTCCGGCGGTGCGGGGCGCTACCTACCGGCTGAGCCGGCGTGGTCCGGCCATCGCGGACCTACTCGGCGAAGGAGTGCTCGCTGGCGGGGAAGGCGCCCGAGGCGACGTCCGCGGCATACGCGCTCGCGGCACGGCCGAGCTCACCGCGCAGGTCGGCGTACTTCTTGACGAACCGCGGTGCCTTGCCGCCGCGCAGCCCGGCCATGTCCTGCCAGACCAGCACCTGGGCGTCGCACTGCGGTCCGGCGCCGATGCCGATGGTGGGGATCGACAGCACCTCGGTGATGCGAGCGGCCAGGGGGGCCGGGACCATCTCCATGACGACGGCGAAGCACCCCGCCTCCTGCAGCGCCAGGGCGTCCTCGACGAGGCGGTCGGCGGTGTCGCCGCGGCCCTGGACCTTGTAGCCACCGAGCACGTGCTCGCTCTGCGGGGTGAACCCGATGTGCCCCATCACGGGGATCCCGGCACGCACGAGCAGCTCGACCTCGGGCACCATCGGCGCACCGCCCTCGAGCTTCACGGCGTGCGCCATGCCCTCCTTCATGAACCGCGTCGCGGTGGCCAGGGCCTGCTGCGGGCTGGCCTGGTAGGAGCCGAACGGGAGGTCGGCGACCACCATGGCGTGGTTGGCCGCCGAGGTGACGGCGCGCACCAGCGGCACGAGGTGGTCGACCGTCACGGGGACCGTGGTCTCGAAGCCGTAGACGTTGTTGCCGGCCGAGTCGCCGACGAGCAGCACGGGGATGCCGGCCTCGTCGAAGATCTCTGCGGAGTACATGTCGTAGGCGGTGAGCATCGCCCACTTCTCCCCGCGCTCCTTCATGGCCTGCAGGTGCGGGATGCGCACCCGCCGCTGGGGCGCGGCCTGCGCGCCGGTGCCGTAGGGGGCGGCGACCTCGGAGGACGCCGCGGGGGAGGAGGGCTGGTCGCTCATCCCCGCATCCTATGCAGCGCCCGGGGTCAGGCCTCGGGGACGTTGCGCTCGATCTCGGCCAGCCACGCGGTCGCTCGCGCGTCCGACGGCATCCGCCAGTCGCCCCGGGGCGACATCGTCCCGCCCTGGCTGACCTTGGGGCCGTTCGGCAGGGCGGACCGCTTGAACTGGTTGGCGAAGAACCGCTGCACGAAGACCTCCAGCCAGTGCCGGACGGTCGCGAGGTCGTATGCCGTGTGCCGGCTCTCGGGGTAGCCGGCCGGCCACTCGCCCAGGCGCGCGTCGTGCCAGGCGTGCCACGCGAGGAAGGCGATCTTGCTCGGGCGGTAGCCGCGCCGGACGACGTGGAACAAGGTGAAGTCCTGCAGGGCGTAGGGCCCGACGGTGTCCTCGGAGGACTGGATCTGCTCGCCCTCCTTCGTCGGGACGAGCTCGGGGCTGATCTCCTGGTCGAGGATCTCGGTCAACGTGCTGTTGACCTCGCCCTCGAACTGCCCGGTCGTGACCACCCACCGGATCAGGTGCTGGATCAACGTCTTCGGGACGCCGCTGTTGACGCCGTAGTGCGACATCTGGTCGCCGACACCGTAGGTGCACCAGCCGAGCGCGAGCTCCGACAGGTCACCGGTCCCCAGCACGATGCCACCGCGCTGGTTGGCGGCCCGGAACAGGTAGTCGGTCCGCAGCCCGGCCTGGACGTTCTCGAAGGTCACGTCGTAGACCTCCTCACCCCGGCCGAACGGGTGCCCGAGGTCGCGCAGCATCTGGGTGGCGGCGGGGCGGATGTCGAGCTCCTCCCACGTCGTGCCGAGCGACTCCATGAGGTGGATCGCGTTCGCCCTCGTGCCGTCGCTCGTCGCGAAACCCGGCATCGTCAGGGCGATGATGTCGGTGCGCGGGCGCTCGAGCCGGTCCATCGCCTTGGCGGCGACGATGAGCGCGTGGGTGGAGTCGAGGCCACCACTGATGCCGACGACGACCTTGGGGCTGCCGATGCTCCGCAGCCGCTGCTCGAGCCCGGAGACCTGGATGTTGTAGGCCTCGTAGCAGTCGAGGGCGAGCCGGGCCGCGTCGTCGGGCACGAAGGGGAACCGGTCGACCTTGCGGCGCAACCCGATGTCGCCGCGCGGCGGCGCGAGGGTGAACTCGCGCACCCGGACCGGGTTGCCGTCACCGGCCACGGTCGCAGCGTGGCGGTTGTCGTCGAACGACCCCTGGCGCATCCGCTCCTGGCGCAGCCGGTCGAGGTCGATGTCGACGACGGTCGCCTGCGGCCCACGGGGGAACCGCTCGGTCTCGCCGAGCAGGTCACCGAGCTCGTAGACCATCGTCATGCCGTCCCACGACAGGTCGGTCGTGGACTCCCCGCTGGAGGCGGCGGCATACAGGTAGGCCGCGTTGCACCGCGAGCTCGCGGACCGGGCGAGCAGGTGCCGGTCCTCGGCGCGGGAGACGGTGATGGGCGAGGCCGACAGGTTGAGCAGGACCGTCGCGCCCTGCAGCGCCGCCCGGGCGCTCGGCGGCACCGGCACCCACATGTCCTCGCAGACCTCGGCGTGCACCGCGAGCCCGGGCAGGTCCACGGCCTCGAAGACGAGGTCGGTGCCGAACAGGACGTCGCCGTCCTCGTCGGCGCCGGGCCAGTGCGGGACGTGCAGGTGCTGGTCCTGCAGCTCGGCGCCCGAGGCGAACCAGCGCTTCTCGTAGAACTCGCGGTAGTTGGGCAGGACCGACTTCGGTGCGACCCCGAGCACCTCGCCACCCTGGATGACGACGGCGCAGTTGTAGAGGCGGTTGCCGTGCCGCACCGGGGCTCCGACGACCAGGAGCGGGCGCAGCTTCGCGCTCGCCCTGGCCAGCTGCACGATGGCCGCATCGACGGCGTCGAGCAGGACGTCCTGGAGGAACAGGTCGTCGATGGCGTAGCCGGACAGGCTCAGCTCGGGAAACACCGCGACGGCCACGCCGTCGTCGTGCAGGCCGCGGACCTGCTGGAGGATCGCGGCGGCGTTCGCGGCCGGATCAGCCATGGTCACGGGGGTGGTGCAGGCCGCCACGCGCGCGAAGCCCTGGTCGTACGCCGAGTAGAAGTTCACGGGCCAGAGTCTAGGGAGCCGGGAGCTGTGCGCAGGGGGCCCTGCATGCCGTCCCACGGGAGTCGGGCCTCGGCGAGAAGCCGACGCAGCGTGTCGGTGTGACGTCGGTCACGATGTGCGTTAACACGCTGTCAATCAGCCGAACGAGGTGAATTTCTTTACTCTTTCCTGACCAAACCCGACAATCCGCCATACCTGATCCCGTGTTTGGGTCGTCCTTGCGTGTGCCGGACCCAGGCGCACGCACAGTGAGTGTCAATTGGAGGATCAGTGAAGAGACATCACCTGAGCGTTCTCTCGGGAGTGGCCGTCGCGGCTGTTGCCCTGAGCATGGCTCCCGCGTCGGCGCAGGCCACCCCTGTGGTCGGCGACCGGGAGGCCAAGGTCGCCCAACGCGACCACGACCTGCCGAACCCGCTCGGCGACGCCCAGCGCGACCTGCGCGAGGAGGCCGTCAAGAAGCTCATCAAGGGCGAGGCCACGACGGAGACCCGAGGTGGCCAGCGCGTCATCAAGGTGAAGGGCAGCAAGAACGCCGCGGCGCGCGGGACCAAGGCCGCCAAGGACAAGTACGTCTCCTGGCCGGTGAACCGCGAGGAAGACATCTTCACGATCCTCACCGACTTCGGCGACCAGACCCACCCCGCCACGGGTGGGACTGCCGGACCCCAGCACAACCAGATCCCCGAGCCCGACCGCAACTGGGACGGGAGCGCGACCGACAACAACTCGACGTACTGGACCGAGGACTTCAACCGGGCGCACTTCCAGGACCTGATGTTCGGTGAGGGTGAGTCCTTCAAGGACTTCTACGCCAAGCAGTCCAACGGCCGGTTCCTGGCCAAGGGCGACGTGTCCGACTGGGTCACCCTGCCCTACAACGAGGCTCGGTACGGCAGCAACAAGGTCAGCCAGTCCTCGACGTACTGGGCCTACGTCCGTGACACCGCGACCGCGTGGTACGAGGACCAGAAGGCCCAGGGCAAGACCGACGACGAGATCGCCACCTACCTCAAGCAGTTCGACAAGGTCGACCGCTACGACTACGACGGCGACGGCAACTTCAACGAGCCGGACGGCTACATCGACCACTTCCAGGCCATCCACGCCGGTGAGGGCGAAGAGGCCGGCGGCGGTGCGCAGGGTGCGGACGCCATCTGGTCGCACCGTTGGTACGCGTACTCCAACAACCAGGGCAAGACGGGGCCGACCGGCAACCTCCTCGGTGGTGTCCCGCTCGGCAACTCCGGCATGTGGATCGGTGACTACACGACCGAGCCCGAGAACGGTGGTCTCGGTGTGTTCGCGCACGAGTTCGGCCACGACCTCGGCCTGCCGGACCTGTACGACACCGCCGGTGGCGACAACGGCACGGGCTTCTGGACCCTGATGTCCGGTGGCTCGTGGCTCAACCACGGCACCGACTCCATCGGCACCACCCCCGGCTACATGGGCGCCTGGGAGAAGCTGCAGCTCGGCTGGCTGGACTACCAGCAGGTCGACCACGGCTTCGACCGCGACGTGAAGATCGGACCGGCCGACCGCGACGCCGCAAAGCTGCCGCAGGCCCTGCTCGTCAACCTGCCGAACAAGACGGTCACCACCTCCTACAACACCCCGCACAGCGGTGCCTACGAGTGGTGGGGCGGGTCGGCCGACGGCCTGAACACCACGCTCGGGCGGGCAGATCGACCTGACCGGGAAGACCTCGGGCAGCGTGTCCGCGTGGACCTGGTACAACATCGAGGCCGACTACGACGCGCTCTACGCCGAGGCCTCCACCGACGGTGGCACGACGTGGGCGCAGGTCGGCTCCTTCCTCGACGGTGAGAGCAAGACCTGGACCCAGCACACCTGGAACCTGGACGAGTTCGCCGGCCAGAAGATCGACTTCCGCTTCCGCTACGCGACCGATGGTGGCCTGCACTACGAGGGCCCCTTCCTGGACGACATCACGATCACCGCCGACGGTGCGCCGATCCTCACCGACGACGTCGAGAACGGTGACAACGGCTGGACCGCCAACGGGTTCAAGCGGATGGGTGGCTCGACCTCCGAGGTCGTGCAGCACTACTACCTGGCCGAGAACCGCGTGTACTCCGGCTACGACAAGACGCTCAAGACCGGCCCGTACAACTTCGGGTGGTCCAGCACGCGTCCTGACTGGGTGGAGCGCTTCCCGTACCAGAACGGTCTGCTCGTGACTTACGTCGACGGCCAGTACGGCGACAACAACACCAGCGTGCACCCCGGCCACGGCCAGGTGCTCCCGGTGGACGCCCGCTACCAGCCGATCAAGTTCCCGGACGGCAGCCAGGCTCGGCAACCGTCGCCAGCCCTTCGACGCCACCTTCGGCCAGGAGAAGACCGACTCGGTCACCTTCCACCGCAACGGCGTCCCGACCACGGTCAAGTCCAGCAAGGCGATCCCGACCTTCTACGACCTCGACCCGAAGCGGTACTGGACCGCGGACAACCCGCAGAACTCGGTGCAGGTCGCCGGCTCGGGCACCAAGATCACGGTGGCCAAGACGACGCGCAACGCCCAGGAGATGCTGCTCAAGGTTCGCTTCGACAGGTGAGCACGAGCTAGCTGAACCACACCGGCTCAGCACCACGAGCGGGGCCCCGGGACATCCCGGGGCCCCGCTTCGTGTCCCCGGCGCCCGGTCCACCCGGTCGATCCGTAGGCTGCCCTGCGTGAACTACGACGACGTCGTCATCGGTGCCGGCCACAACGGGCTCACCGCAGCCGCCTACCTGGCCCGGGCCGGCCGCAGGGTCCTGGTGCTCGAGGCCGCCGACCACGTCGGTGGTGCAGCGGTGTCGGCCCAGGCCTTCCCGGGGGTCGACGCGCGCCTCTCGCGCTACTCCTACCTCGTGTCGCTGCTGCCCCGGCAGGTGATGAGCGACCTCGACCTCGACGTGAGGTTGATCCGCCGGCGCTACTCCTCGTTCACCCCGGTGCCGTCCGACCCGACGCGTGGCCTGCTGGTCGACCACGGCGACCCTGCCGCGACGGCGGCAGCCTTCGCCGACCTCACCGGCGGCCCGCAGCAGCACGGGGCGTGGTCGGACTTCTACGGACGGGTCCAGCGGCTCGCGGAGAAGGTCTTCCCGACGGTCCTGGAGCCGTTGCGCACCGAGGACGAGCTGGCCGCCCTCGTCGGCGACGACGAGCTCTGGGACGCCCTGGTCAGGCGCCCGCTCGGGGAGGTGCTGGAGGCGACCTTCGCCGACGACACGCTGCGCGGCATCGTGGCGACCGATGCGCTCATCGGCACCTTCGCCGACCTGCGGGGCGAGGACCTGCGCCAGAACGTCTGCTTCCTCTACCACCTGATCGGCGGGGGCACGGGGGACTGGGACGTCCCCGTCGGCGGGATGGGGGCGGTGACCGACAGCCTGGCCCGTGCGGCCGTGGCAGCCGGTGCCGAGATCCGCACGGGGACCAGGGTCCTGGCCGTCGACCCCGGGGGTGAGGTCACGTGGGACGGTGGCTCGGCCACTGCCACGACCGTCCACGCCGCCTGTGCACCGGCCGTCCTCAACCGCCTGCTCGAGGCAGCCGGTGCCGAGCCCGTCGACACCGAGGCCGCCCCCGAGGGCGCGCAGCTCAAGGTCAACATGCTGCTCACGCGGTTGCCCCGGCTCCGCGACGCGTCGGTGGACCCGGAGGCCGCCTTCGCGGGGACCTTCCACCTCAACCAGGGCTACGCCCAGCTGCAGGACGCGTATGCCGTCGCCGCGGCCGGCCGCGTGCCACAGCTCCCGCCGTGCGAGGTCTACTGCCACAGCCTGTCCGACCGCTCCATCCTCGGTCCGGACCTCGCGGCCACGGACGCCCAGACGCTCACCGTCTTCGGGCTCCACATGCCCGCCCGCCTGTTCCGCGGGAGCGCCGAGGAGCACGACGCATCCAAGGACCTGGCGCTGGCGCGCACCCTGGAGTCGATCAACTCCGTGCTGGCCGAGCCCATCCAGGACGTCCTGCTGCGCGACCGCGACGGCGCCTACTGCCTCGAGGCGCGAACGCCGCTCGAGCTCGAGGCCGACCTGGGCCTGCCCGGTGGCAACATCTTCCACCGTTCGCTGCAGTGGCCGTGGGCCGAGCAGGCCTCCGAGGTCGGCACCTGGGGCGTCGAGACCCAGCACCCGTCGGTCCGCATCGCCGGTGCCGGCGCACGTCGCGGAGGCGGCGTCAGCGGCATACCGGGGCACAACGCCGCGGCGTCCGTGCTCGCGGGCTGACCACCGCTGCGCAAGGATGACGCCCATGCCCGAACACGATGCGAACCAGGACGAGCTGGACGAAGCCGTCGACCGGATCGTGGAGCTGGGCAAACCGCGACTGCACCGCTCGTTCCCGATGCAGGTGCTCACCGGTGCGGTTGCGGGTGGCGAGCTCAGCTTCGGCATCCTCGCGCTGCTGGTCGTCGAGGAGTCGACCGGGAGCATGCTGCTCGGCGCCCTCGCCTTCAGCATCGGGCTCCTCGCGCTCCAGCTCGGACACAGCGAGCTGTTCACCGAAGGCTTCCTCGTACCGGTGACGACGGTCGCCGCCAAGGAGGGCACCGTGCGCCAGCTGATGGGGCTGTGGGCCGGCACCTTCGTGGGCAACATGATCGGCGGCTGGGTGGCCATGGGCCTGATCGTGCTGGGCTTCCCGGCGCTGCACGCGACGATGGTCGAGCACGCCACCGTCTTCGCCGACGCCCGGATCGGCTGGTCCTCGCTGGCGCTCACCGTGCTGGCCGGGGCCGCGATGACCCTCATGACCCGCATGCACACGGGCACCGAGGACGAGGTCGCGCGGGTGCTGGCCACCATCGCCACCGCGTTCGTCGTCGCGGGCACCGGGGTCTACCACTGCGTGCTGGACTCCCTGATGATGTTCGGCGCGCTGCAGAGCGGGGAGGCGCCCTTCGGCTACCTCGGGTGGCTCGGCTTCGTCTGGTGGGCGATCCTCGGCAACATGGCCGGAGGCATCGTGCTGGTCACCGCCACCCGCCTGGTCCGGAGCCACGCGAAGATCGCGGCCACGGGGGACAACGCGACGACCTGAGCAGCCCGGGCGCGCCGCACCGCCCCGGTAGGGCAGGATCACCTCCATGGATCGTCAGCAGGAGTTCGTCCTTCGCACCATCGAGGAGCGCGACATCCGCTTCGTGCGGCTGTGGTTCACCGACGTGCTCGGGACCTTGAAGTCGGTGGCCGTCGCCCCGGCCGAGCTGGAGGGCGCGTTCGCCGAGGGCATCGGGTTCGACGGCTCGGCGATCGAGGGCTTCGCGCGGGTCTACGAGGCCGACATGCTCGCCAAACCGGACCCCGCGACCTTCCAGGTGCTGCCCTGGCGGGGGGAGAACCCCGGCACGGCACGCATGTTCTGCGACATCACCCTGCCCGACGGCGCCCCGAGCTTCGCCGACCCGCGCCACGTCCTGCAGCGCGCGCTCGGCAAGGCCGCGGACCTCGGCTTCACCTTCTACACCCACCCCGAGATCGAGTTCTACCTCCTCAAGCAGGGCTTCACGCCGGGTGACAGCCCCGAACCCGTCGACCAGGCCGGCTACTTCGACCACGTGCCCCACGGCACCGGTCACGACTTCCGGCGTGCGGCGATCACCATGCTCGAGTCGATGGGCATCTCGGTGGAGTTCAGCCACCACGAGGGCGGTCCCGGCCAGAACGAGATCGACCTGCGCTACGCCGACGCCCTGTCGACCGCCGACAACATCATGACCTTCCGGACCGTCATCAAGGAGGTCGCGCTCGAGCAGGGCATCTTCGCCTCGTTCATGCCCAAACCGTTCGCGACCCACCCGGGGTCGGGCATGCACACCCACATGTCGCTGTTCGACGGCGACAGCAACGCCTTCTACGAGGCCGGTGCGCCCTACCAGCTGAGCAAGGTGGGCCGTCAGTTCATCGCCGGGTTGCTGCACCACGGCGCAGAGATCACGGCCGTGACCAACCAGTGGGTCAACTCCTACAAGCGGCTGTGGGGCGGCGGCGAGGCGCCGGCGCACCTCACGTGGGGCCACAACAACCGCTCGGCCATGGTCCGCGTCCCGATGTACAAGCCGACCAAGGGGCAGAGCAGCCGGGTCGAGGTGCGGACCCTGGACGCGGCCTGCAACCCCTACCTCGCGTTCGCGCTCATGCTCGCCGCAGGCCTCAAGGGCATCGAGGAGGACTACGCGCTGCCGCCCGAGACCGAGGACGACGTGTGGGGGCTGACCTCCGCGGAGCGCCAGGCGATGGGCATCGAGCCGCTGCCGACCTCGTTGTACGAAGCCATCCGGGTCATGGAGAAGAGCGACCTGGTGGCCGAGACCCTCGGGGAGCACGTCTTCGACTTCTTCCTGCGCAACAAGCGGGCGGAGTGGGAGGACTACCGCGGCGAGATCACCCGCTTCGAGCTCGAGCGCTACCTGCCGGGACTGTGACGGCGGGCATCGCGCCGGCACCGTGGCGCCGGACGGGACCGTGCCGGTCGACCCCGGTGTGGTCCTGATGGCCGGACGCGCGGTCTCCCAGACCGCGACCCTGGCCCGGCTCGGCTTCGCCGACCCCCCGCGGGCGGAGCAGCTCCTCGCGGACGAGGCGCTCGCCGGCCTCGTCGACCCCTTCGACGACGTCTTCAACGACGGGCTCCCCGACGCCCTGTCCGCGGTCGCCGACCCCGACCTGGCCCTGCTCAGCCTCGTCCGGCTCATGGAGTCGCTGCGCGCGAGCGCACCGAAGCGTCGTGACGCCGAGTCCGGCGTGGCGGCAGAGGTGAGCGGACTGGTGGGAGCACTGCGGCACGCCGGCCCGGCCCGTGACCGGTTGCTGGCCGTCCTCGGCGCGTCGAGTGCGCTGGCCGACCACCTGGTCGCCCACCCCGAGCACTGGCGCAGCGTCACGCAGGCCCAGCCGCGCACGCCGGCCCAACGGGTGGACGACCTCGTCGACGCGGTCCGGGTCCCCGGTGACCGGACGGCCTACGACGCGCTGCGGATCGGCTACCGGCGGCAGCTGCTGGGGATCGCCGCCCTCGACCTGACGACCGAGGACGGCCCGGCTGCCCTGCCGGAGGCCGCCGCTGCGCTCGCCGACCTCGCGGAGGCGGCCCTCGAGGCAGCGCTCGAGATCGCCCGCCAGCACGTGGGTGAGGACGCCGAGCTGTGCGACTTCGCCGTGATCGGCATGGGCAAGACCGGGGGACGCGAGCTCAACTACGTCAGCGACGTCGACGTGATCTTCGTGGTGGAACCGCGCGAGGGTGTCCAGGAGGCCCGCGCCATCGGGGCCGCGACCTCGTTGGCGACCCACCTCATGCGCGCCTGCTCCACCTCGACCGGCGAGGGCACCCTGTGGCCCGTCGACGCCGCCCTGCGACCCGAGGGCAAGAACGGTCCGCTGGTGCGCACCATCGAGAGCCACCGCGCCTACTACGAACGCTGGGCCAAGACGTGGGAGTTCCAGGCGCTGCTCAAGGCCCGTCCGGTCGCGGGGGACCGGGCCCTCGGTGAGGCCTACCTCGACGCCGTCCGCCCGATGGTGTGGCAGGCCGCGTCCCGGGAGAACTTCGTCGAGGACGTGCAGGCCATGCGACGGCGCGTCGAGCAGCACGTCCCCGCCGCCGAGGCCGAGCGCCAGCTCAAGCTCGGCCCCGGCGGGCTGCGCGACGTCGAGTTCAGCGTGCAGCTGCTGCAGCTCGTGCACGGTCGGTCCGACGACTCACTCCGTTCGGGCACCACCCTCGAGGCGCTCGACGCGCTCGCCCGCGGTGGGTACGTCGGACGCGACGACGCCACGATCCTGGACGACGCATACCGGCTGCTGCGCACCCTCGAACACCGGATCCAGCTGTTCCGGCTGCGGCGCACCCACCTCATGCCCACCGCCGAGCCCGACCTGCGCAGGCTCGGCCGGGCCCTCGGCCACCGCTCCGACCCGGCCAACGCCGTCGTCGCCCAGTGGCAGCAGCAGGCCCGCGAGGTGCGTCGCATCCACGAGCGGCTCTTCTACCGCCCGCTGCTCGCGGCCGTGGCCCGGCTCAGCAGCTCCGACGCCCGCCTCGGCCCGGAGGCGGCGCGCGAGCGGTTGGCGGCCCTGGGCTTTCGAGACCCGGCGGGCGCCATCCGCCACCTCGAGGCCCTCACCGCGGGGGTGAGCCGCCGCGCTGCCATCCAACGGACCCTGCTGCCGGTGATGCTCGCGTGGTTCGCCGACGAGGCGGACCCCGACGGCGGGCTCCTCGCCTTCCGCAAGGTGAGCGAGGAGCTCGGCTCGACCCACTGGTACCTGCGTCTGCTGCGGGACGAGGGCTCGGCCGCGGAGCGGCTGGCCCACACCCTCGGGCGGAGCCGGTATGCCGCGGACCTGCTCGTGGGCGCGCCGGAGTCCGTGGCGGTCCTGGGCGACCCCGGGGGGATGACACCGCTGCCGCGGGCCGACCTCGTCAAGCGGATGACCGCCGCGGCCAGCCGCCAGGAGGACCCGGACCGGGCGGTGCGGGCAGCGCGGAGCCTGCGCCGCCAGGAGCTCTTCCGGATCGCGGTCGCCGACCTGTCCGGCCAGCTCGACCTGCGCCAGGTCGGGGCGGCCCTGACCGACCTCATGGCCGCCCTGCTCGAGGCCGCGCTGTCCGTGGCCGTCCGGGTCGTCGCCGAGCAGCACGGATCGCCTGCCACCAGGCTGCTCATCGTCGGCATGGGACGCCTCGGCGGTGGCGAGGTCGGGTACGGCTCCGACGCCGACGTCCTGTTCGTCCACGAGCCGGTCGAGGGCGCCCAGGACTCCGTGGCGCAGGACCAGGCGCTGGCGACCGTGCAGGAGCTGCGCCGGCTGCTCGGGGGCGCCGGCCCCGACACCGTGCTCGGGCTCGACGCCGACCTGCGTCCCGAGGGCAAGAGCGGGCCCCTGGTGCGCAGCCTGGCCAGCTACCGCGCCTACTACGAGCGCTGGTCGCTGACCTGGGAGTCGCAAGCGCTCCTGCGAGCCACCCCGATCGCCGGCGACGCCGAGCTGGGAGAGCGGTTCGTCGAGCTCATCGACCCGCTGCGTTGGCCCGACGAGGGCCTCGGCCCCGACCAGGTCCGTGAGATCCGTCGGCTCAAGGCGCGCATGGAGGCCGAGCGGCTGCCCCGCGGAGCAGACCCCAAGAGCCACTTCAAGCTCGGCCGCGGCGGGCTCACCGACGTGGAGTGGACCATCCAGCTCTTGCAGATGCAGCACGCCCACGAGGTGCCGGGGCTGCGGACCACCAGCACGCTCCCGGCGCTGGAGGCAGCCGAGGGTGCCGGACTCATCACCGCGGAGCACGCCGAGGCGCTGCGGGAGTCCTGGACCCTGGCCTCCCGGCTGCGCAACGCCGCGGTCCTCTACCGGGGGCGACCGGTCGACAGCGTGCCGTCCGACCTGCGCGTCGCCGACGGCGTCAGCCGGATCCTCGGAGGCGAACCGGGCTCTGGAGCGGAACTGGCCGGTAGATACCGCCGAGCGGCTCGTCATGCGCGTACGGTGACCGAGTTCAACTTTTACGGTTCCCGGTAGCGAGGTACGGTCGGCGCATGGTGAGGGCCAGGGGCGGTGCCACAGGGGTGCCCTCGTACACCGAGGTGCTGCGCGCCCCGGTGTTCCTGCCCGTGTTCATGGCCTCGACGCTGTCGACGTGGGGCGACTACATCGCCCGCATCACCATCGCCTCCGTGGTCTTCGCGTGGACCGGCTCGGCGCTCGCGACCGCAGCCACCTTCGCGGTGTCCCTGGTGCCCACCATCCTGGGCCGGGCCCTGCTCTCCCCGCTGTGCGACCGCTGGCCGCCACGGACCGTCATGGTCACCACGCACCTCCTGAGAGCCCTGCTCGTCCTCGCGCTCATCGCCACCGTCGCCACGACCGAGTCGCTCGTCCTGGTCCTGTCGATCGTGTTCGTGCTGGAGTTCATCGGAGGACCGGCCATCACCGCCGGACAGGTCATGCTGACCGACCTGTTCCCCGACCGCCGGCTCTACGCCCGCGCCTTCGGCCTGACGACGCTCGCCACCCAGATCAACCAGGCGATCGGGCTGGCGATCGGCGGCGTCATCGTCGGACTCATCGGTGACACCCAGGCGTTGATGCTCGACCTTGCGACCTTCGTCCTCGGTGCGGCCCTGCTCGCCTGGATCACCCCGCCCAAGTCGCTGGTCGAGACGTCCGAGACCGCCCTCAACAGCCTGCTCGGCGACCTCGCGCACGGCTGGGGACAGATCCGCTCCAGCCGGGTGCTGACGATGCTGCTGCTGCTGTCCCTGGCCAGCGCCCTGGCGATCGCGGCACCCGAGGCCGTCGCGCTGCCGTACGGCGCCCACCACAGCGGGTCGTCCTCGTGGGGCGGTCTGCTCATGGCGGCGCCGATCCTCGGCGCCGTCGTCGGCGTCCTGCTGATCGCCCGGCTCCCGGCCGAACGGCAGTTCCGCCTCGTCATGCGACTGGCCCTGCTCATGCCCGTGCCCCTGCTCGTGACCATCTTCGAGCCTCCGCTGCCGGTGGTGTGGGGGGCCTGGTTCCTCTCCGGTGCGCTGCAGAGCTACATGCTGCCGCTGCAGTCGGCGTTCACCCTCCTGGTCCCGCCGGCGATGCGGGGCCGGGTGTTCGGCCTGGCCGGGGCGATGTCCGTCGGGGTCACCGGCCTCTGCTTCCTGGCCGCCGGGTGGATCTCCGAGCACACCTCTGCCGCCGCCTCGGTCGGCATCTGCGCCGTGATCACCCTCGGGATCCTCGTGCTCATGGCCGCACGCTGGCCCCGCGAGGAGGTGGCAGCGAGCATCGAGGCGACCTTCCGCCACGACGCCCGGCCCGACGACGAGCAGCAGGCTGGGCCTGCACCGGCGCCCGACGCGAAGACCGCTCCCGACGTGCCGACCGACCCGCTCGTGCCCAACCGGGCCCCCGGCGGCTGAGGCCGGCTGCCACCGGTTCCGCGCTCGGTGGACGCGGTGCCGGACCGCGGCGATCGTCGTCCCGGGCGCCGCCTAGACTTGGCCCCATGATGTCCACGATCGACCTGCGCGGACGCGTGCTCGGTGTCCGCGAGCTGCGCCACCTCCTGCCCCGTGCGGAGCTCGACGTCGCGACGGCCGTCGAGACCGTCCGCCCCCTGTGCGAAGACGTCCGACACCGTGGGGCGCAGGCCCTGTACGACCTCGGCGAGCGCTTCGACGGGGTGCGGCCCACCAGCCTGCGCGTCCCGGCCGAGGTCCTGGCCGCCGCCCTCGCCGCCCTGGCCCCCGACGTGCGGGCCGGCCTCGAGGAGTCGATCCGCCGTGCGCGGGTCGTGCACGAGGACCAGCGGCGCACGACCACGACGACCACGGTGGTGGAAGGCGGCACCGTCAGCGAGCGCTGGGTGCCGGTCGACCGCGTCGGGCTCTACGTCCCCGGTGGCCGCGCCGTCTACCCCTCCAGCGTCGTCATGAACGTCGTGCCCGCCCAGATCGCGCAGGTCGGTTCGCTGGCCGTCGCGAGCCCGCCCCAGCGCGAGAACACCGGCGTCTTCGCCGGCTACCCCCACCCGACGGTCCTGGCCGCCTGCGCGCTGCTCGGCGTCGACGAGGTGTATGCCGTGGGTGGCGCCCAGGCGGTGGCCGCCTTCGCATACGGCTTCACCGACGGGCAGGGAGCGGATGCCGTCGTGGCCGAGCCGGTCGACCTCGTCACCGGCCCGGGCAACATCTACGTCACGGCTGCCAAACGCCTCCTCAAGGGCCTCATCGGGATCGACTCCGAGGCGGGGACCACCGAGATCGCGATCCTCGCCGACGACTCCGCCGACCCGGTGCACGTCGCCGCCGACCTGATCAGCCAGGCCGAGCACGACCCCCACGCGGCGTCGGTGCTGGTCACCGACAGCACCGAGCTCGCGCAGGCCGTCGCTGCGGCCGTCGAGCGCAGGGTGCCGACGACCAAGCACGCCGAACGGGTCCGCACCGCCCTCACCGGCCCCCAGTCGGGCGTCGTCCTGGTCGACGACCTCGACCGTGGGCTCGACGTCGTCGACGCGTATGCCGCCGAGCACCTCGAGATCCAGACCCGCGACGCCGCCGCGGTGGCCGCCCGGGTCCGCAACGCGGGCGCGATCTTCGTCGGTGCGTACTCCCCGGTCAGCCTCGGCGACTACGTCGCCGGCTCCAACCACGTGCTGCCCACCGGCGGCTGTGCCAGCCACAGCAGCGGGCTGTCGGTGCAGTCGTTCCTGCGGGGCATCCACGTCATCGACTACAGCCGGGCCGCCCTGCAGGCGGTCGCGCACCACGTCGTGGCGCTGTCCCAGGCCGAGGACCTGCCCGCCCACGGCGAGGCGGTCACCGCCCGCTTCGACGCGTCCGTCTGAGCCGGGCCACATCGTGAGCGACCCGAACTCCCTCGACGCCCTGCTGCGCCCCGACCTGCGTGGGGCCAGCCCGTACGGCGCCCCCCAGCTCGACGTGCCCGTGCGCCTCAACACCAACGAGAACTCCTACCCCGTGCCCGACGACGTCGTCGCGGACATCACCGCGCGGGTGGCCGCCGTCGCCCCGCAGCTCAACCGCTACCCCGACCGGGAGTTCACGGACCTGCGGACCGCCCTCGCGGCATACCTGCGCACCACCGCCGGGGTGCCCCTCGACGCGGCGCAGCTGTGGGCCGGCAACGGCTCCAACGAGGTGCTCCAGCACGTCGTGCTCGCCTTCGGCGGGCCGGGGCGGGTCGCGCTCGGCTTCACCCCCGCGTACTCCATGCACCCCCTGATCAGCACCGGCGTCGGCACGACGTGGGTGGACGGCCTGCGCGGTCAGGGCACGGACGAACCGTTCGACCTCACGGCCCGGTCCGCGGTCGAGCAGGTGCGCGAGCACCAGCCGCACGTGGTCTTCCTCTGCTCGCCCAACAACCCCACCGGCACCGCCCTGTCCCTGGACGTCGTCGAGGCCGTGTATGCCGCGGCGGAGCGGGCCGTGGTGGTCGTGGACGAGGCGTACGCCGAGTTCGCGCGGCCGGGCACCCCGAGCGCCCTGACCCTGCTCGAGGGCCGGCCCCGGCTCGTGGTGACCCGGACCATGAGCAAGGCGTTCGCCTTCGCCGGTGGGCGCCTGGGCTACCTCGCCGCCGACCCGGCGCTCGTCGACGCGCTGCGGCTCGTCCGGCTGCCGTACCACCTGTCGGCCCCCACCCAGGCGATCGCCCTCGCCGCGCTGGACCACGCCGAGCAGATGCTCGGCACCGTCGAGGTGATCAAGGAGCAGCGCGACCGGATGGTGAGCGAGCTGACCGCGCTCGGCTACGCCCCGGTGCCCAGCGACGCGAACTTCGTCCTGTTCGGGGGACTGGTCGACGCCGCCGCGACGTGGCGGGACCTGCTCGACCGGGGTGTGCTGGTCCGCGACGTGGGCATTGCGCACTATCTTCGTGTGACGGCCGGGACCCCGGCCGAGACGGACGCGTTCCTGGCCGCCGTGGCCGAGATCGCCGCAACAGCCACGGACAGGAGCGCGTCGTGACCGCAGGTGACCGCAGGGTCTCGCTCAGCCGTTCGACCTCGGAGTCGAGCGTCGAGCTCGAGCTCGACCTCGACGGCACCGGAGTGGCCGACATCTCGACCGGGGTGCGGTTCTACGACCACATGCTCTCCTCGCTGGCCAAGCACTCGCTCATCGACCTGCGCATCAAGGCCACCGGTGACGTCGACGTCGACGCCCACCACACCGTCGAGGACGTCGCCATCGTGCTCGGCGACGCCCTGCGCGAGGCGCTGGGCGACAAGAGCGGGATCTCCCGCTTCGGTGACGCCACCGTGCCGCTCGACGAGGCGCTGGTCCAGGCCGTCGTCGACGTCGCGGGCCGCCCCTACGTGGTGCACACCGGTGAGCCCGAGGGCCAGGCGTACGTCCTGATCGGCGGCAACTACGTCGGTTCGCTGACCCGCCACGTCTGGGAGTCGCTCGCGTACCGGGCCGGGATCGCCCTGCACGTCCGCGTGCTGTCGGGGCGCGACCCCCACCACGTCGTCGAGGCGCAGTTCAAGGCCGTGGCCCGTGCGCTGCGGGCCGCCGTCGCCCGCGACCCCCGCGTGGTCGGTGTACCCAGCGCGAAGGGCAGCCTCTCCACGTGAGCGTCCCGTGGCAGCCCGCGCGGGACTCGTGCGGACTGCTCCTGGTGCGGGCCAGGCCCGGTCCGGTGTCCGGCTGGGTCCGTCGAGGCCTGGTCGCCTGCGAGGTCGTCGCCCTGGGGGAGTGGACCGCGCTCCTTCCGGTGGAGCGCGTCTCGCGAGCCAGCGCGCCCTACGACGACGCCGTCGCGGTCCTGGCGGGTCGTCCGCTGCCGCTGCGCCTACGGCCCTCGCTCGGCTTCTTCGTCGTCGACCACCGAGCCGTGGTGAGCCTGCGACCCCGGGGACTTCGGCCCGCGCACCGCTGGTTGGTGTGGGAGCCCGGGACGGGGCCGGTGCGCGCGCCGGGGCTCGAGGCCGCCCGGCCCCCGGACCTGGTCGCGGCCGCCCGCAGCCGCACCACCGCCTCCGCGGTCCACCACGTCCTCAAGGACGTCTCCGGCGACGCGCCGGCGCTGCTGCGTCGGCTGCTGGACGTCCTCGCGCTTCCCGGCGCCGACCTGTTGACCCCGGCCGACCAGCCCCGTGGCACCGTGGTCGCCCCGACCGCCTCGTCGGTGGCCCGATTCGAGTCCCGCATGGCCGAGCAGGCGCAGCACCGCGCCGAACTGGAGGAGAGCTGATGGCACACGTCGTGGTGTTCGACTACGGCAGCGGCAACGTCCGTTCGGCGGTGCGCGCCCTCGAGCACGTCGGTGCCCAGGTCACCCTCACCGGCGACCGCCACCTCGCCCTGGGGTCCGACGGCCTCTTCGTTCCGGGCGTCGGCAACTTCCACGCCTGCATGGCCGGGCTGCGCGCCGCCGGCGGACCGCTGGTCATCGAGACCCGCCTGGCCGGGGGCCGTCCGGTCCTCGGGGTGTGCGTCGGCATGCAGGTGCTGTTCGACGGCTCCGACGAACCCTCCGGTCAACCCCAGGAGGGGCTCGGGGAGTGGCCCGGGACGGTCGCCCGCCTCCGGGCCGAGGTGGTGCCGCACATGGGCTGGAGCGAGGTCGAGGCGCCGAGCGACTCCCGGCTGTTCGCCGGGGTCGAGTCCGAGCGCTTCTACTTCGTCCACTCCTATGGCGTGCAGGACTGGGTGCTCGAGCCCCCCGCCGGCCCCTTCGCCGCGGTGGCTCCCAAGATCACCTGGGCCGACCACGGTGGCCGCTTCGTCGCCGCGGTCGAGAACGGCCCCCTCTCGGCCACCCAGTTCCACCCCGAGAAGTCCGGGGACGCCGGACTCGCCCTGCTCGAGAACTGGGTCCGGACCCTCTGAGGGGCGCCGGCGCCATACCGAACCTCGGGCCCACGCCCTCACCGCCCTTTCCACCGACCGAACCGCCGCACGACGCAAAGGACACCGCATGACCACGCCCCGCCTCGAGCTCCTGCCCGCCGTCGACATCGCCGACGGCCAGGCCGTCCAGCTGGTGCAGGGGGTGGCCGGCACCGGTGGCCAGTTCGGCGACCCGTGGGAGGCCGCGGCGGCCTGGCAGGAGCAGGGTGCCGAGTGGTTGCACCTCGTCGACCTGGATGCCGCGTTCGGGCGCGGCTCCAACCGCGAGCTGCTCGCCGACATCGTCGGACGCCTGGACATCAAGGTGGAGATGAGCGGCGGCATCCGCGACGCCGCCTCCCTGGAGGCCGCGCTGGCCACCGGCTGCCGTCGGGTGAACCTCGGCACCGCGGCCCTGGAGGACCCGGAGTGGACCGCCGCCGCGATCGCCGAGCACGGGGACCGGGTCGCCGTCGGCCTCGACGTCCGCGGCACGACGCTCGCCGCCCGCGGGTGGACCCAGGACGGCGGTGACCTCTGGGAGACGCTCGAACGCCTCGACCGTGAGGGCTGCGCGCGCTATGTCGTCACCGACGTCAACAAGGACGGCATGCTCAAGGGTCCGAACCTCGAGCTCCTGCGTGAGGTGTGCGCCCGCACGGACCGCCCGGTCGTCGCCTCCGGTGGCGTCTCCACGCTGGCCGACATCGAGGCGATCCGTGGCCTGGTGACCGAGGGGGTCGAAGGGGCGATCGTCGGATCCGCGCTCTACCGTGGGGCGTTCACCCTGCCCGCCGCGCTCGACGTGGCGGGGCGCCCGTGACCGGGTCGCCCGTGACGGGGTCGCACGACGCGGGGTCGCACGACTCGGGGTCGCCCGCGACGGGGTCGCACGACTCGGCGGGGATCGGGTTCGGCGGCCGGCAGCTCACGAGTACCGGGTTCGACGGTGACACCGGTGCAGCCGACCCGGCCCTGCTCGCCGCGCTGGCCGACCCCGGCGACGAACGCGCCCTGATGGTGGCCGTCGCGGCCGCCCGCCTGCTCGTGCCGATCGTCGCCGAACCCGTCTCGGTCGACGACAGCGGTGAGCACCTCGTGGAGAAGCAGACCGACATGGCCGCGGTCACGCTCGTCGCGCCGGACGGCGCGCGGGCGCTGCCGGTGTTCAGCTCGATGGACGCGATCGCCGCCTGGGATGCGCAGGCCCGCCCGGTCCCCGTGACCGCGGCACGTGCGGCCCAGGCCGCGGTGAGCGAGCGGTGCGACGTCATCGTCCTCGACGTCGCCGGGCAGCAGCCACTGGCCCTGCGCCCGAGCATGGTCTGGGCGCTGGCCCAGCAACGCGAGTGGCTGCCCGCCCACGAGGACCCGACGGTCGCCCGGGCGGTCGCCGACGCACTGGCGGACCAGCCCGACGTCGTGACCCACGCGCTCACCGCCGGTGCGCAGGGCGAGGGTGTCCTGCGGATCGCCCTGACCCTCGTCCCCGGTCTCGACGCCCCACGCATCCAGGCGGTGGCGACCGCGGTCGGCGAACGGCTGGCCACCGACGGCGAGATCCGCGCACGCATCGACGGGCTGGCCTTCTCGATCAGCTGAGCCGACCGCTGGACGGCGGGGACCCAGCGTCAGTCCGGGTCAGCCCGGGTCAGCCCGGGGCTCGCCCTCGAGCCCACCGCCGTGCGGGGGCAGCAGCTCGGTGACGTCCACGACCGCGGTGGGGTCGAGGGCGGCATACAGGTGCGGGAACACCTCCCCGGTCGCCGGGTTGCCCACCTCGCGCACAGCCGGCTCGCTGAGCTTCTCCTCGTCGATCGTCAACAGCAGCAACGGTTGCGGGTAGTCGCCGTAGAACGCGCGACGGACGACCGGCCACTGCTGCGCCGACGAGCAGTGGATGAACCCCTCCTGCGCCATCGTGCGCCCGCGGGTCGACCGGCTGTAGCTGCCCGACTCCAGTGCGGCGGCCCAGTGGGCGGGCTCGGCCAGGTGGTAGATCAGCGTCACGCCTGCGATCCTCCCAGCCCGGCCCAGCCCAGCCCAGCCCAGCCCGGACCGTCGCTGGTCAGGTTGCAGCGTGGGTGCGGGCCTCCACGAGCGGGTCCTCGATGACCTTGGCGTCGTCGGCCATGCCACCGGGGTTGTCGCCACCGAGGCCGGCGCGGACGAGCTCTTCGATCTGCTTCCCGGTGCCGGCGTCGACGTTCTTCCAGTAGTCGAACGCCCGTTCCAGCACGGGCGACTTCACGCCACCGAGCAGGTGGCCCGCCACGGTCTCCACGAACGCCTCGCGCTGGGCGTCGTCCCAGACCTCACGCACCAAGGCGCCGGCCTGGCCGAAGTCGTCGTCCTCGGCGCGCAGCGTGTAGGCCTGGCGCACCATGGCGCCGTCGGCCTCCCAGCCGTCCTCGGCCTCACCGACCTGGTCGGCGTAGCCGCGGCCCTGGCTGTTCGGCGCGTAGACGGGTGCGTTCCCACTGTGCTCGAAGGCCATCGCACCGTCGAAGGTGTAGGTGTTGTGGTCCCTCACGGCCTTGGCCTGGTTGACCGGGAGCTGGTGGTAGTTCACGCCGATCCGGTACCGGTGCGTGTCGGCATACGCGAAGGCGCGCCCGAGCAGCATCTTGTCGGGGGAGAAGCCGATCCCCGGCACGGTCGCCGACGGCTCGAAGGCCGCCTGCTCGATCTGGGCGAAGAAGTTCTCGGGGTTGCGGTTCAGCGTCATCGTCCCGACCTTGATCAGCGGGTAGTCGCTGTGCGGCCACACCTTGGTCACGTCGAACGGGTTGAACCGGTAGGTCCTGGCGTCCTCGTAGGGCATCGCCTGGATCGACAAGGTCCAGCTCGGGAAGTCGCCGGCCTCGATGGCGTCGTAGAGGTCGCGGCGGTGGTGGTCGGCGTCCTGCCCGGCGATGCGGGTGGCCTCCTCGCCGGTGAGGCCCTCGACGCCCTGGTTGCTGTGGAAGTGGTATTTGACCCACGTCTTCTCGCCGGCCTCGTTGACCCACAGGAAGGTGTGCGACCCGTACCCGTTCATGTGGCGGAACGTCTTGGGGATGCCGCGGTCGCCCATGAGGTAGGTGACCTGGTGGGCCGACTCGGGGTTGAGGCTCCAGAAGTCCCACTGCATGTGGTTGTCGCGCAGGCCCGAACCGCCGAGGCGCTTCTGGCTACGGATGAAGTGCGGGAACTTCATGGTGTCGCGGACGAAGAAGACCGGGGTGTTGTTGCCGACGAGGTCGTAGTTGCCCTCGGGCGTGTAGAACTTCAACGCGAAGCCGCGGGGGTCGCGCCAGGTGTCCGGGGAGCCCTGCTCGCCCGCGACGGTCGAGAAGCGCGCGAGCATCTCGACCGTGGAACCCTGCTGGAACAACGCAGCCTTGGTGTACCTGGAGACGTCCTCGGTGGTCTCGAAGGTGCCGAAGGCTCCCGAGCCCTTGGCATGGACGTTGCGCTCCGGCACCCGCTCGCGGTTGAAGTGCGCCATCTGGTTCAGGAAGTGCACGTCGTGCAGCAGGATCGGCCCGTCCGGGCCGAGGGTCAGCGAGTTGCGGTCGCTGGGAGCCGGGGAGCCGGTGTCGGTCGTCGAGCCGAGCTGCGCCTCGTCGCTCGGCGCGGTCTGGATGGACTCGGTGTCGGTCATGGTTCTCCTTCGCTGGTGGACACCCCCAGCCTCGCCGATGACGACATCGCACGCATCCCATGGTCGACGCTCTGCCCGTCGGAGTGCACCCTGCCCACGGAGCTTCACGGGCAGGGTGCAGTGCGACGGGCACAGTGCCCGGCCTGCCGCCGCACGGGCCTCCGGGCTGGGCTACCCCGATCACCCAGCAGCCCGTACGGTGACAGCAGGGGGGGTTTCGGCTTTCTGCCGGTATACGTTCTGGGGGAGCGAGCCGTCGTCGACGACGCGCACGACGGTCCCCTGGTGGTCTCGGTGCGGGCCGGCCCTCGTGGGGTGCCGGGTGCTGCACGCCGGCCTCCCTCAGAGCCGCCAGCTCCTGGCCGGGCTGATCCGGCCCGACTCCTCCGCGGGACAGGCGTTGACCCACCCGCGCCGCGAGCTGCACCACCTGCGCCGGACCCTGGGGGAGTGGCCGGTCCTGGTCGTCACCGCCACCCACCTGTGCTGGCAGCCGCACCGCGAGGTACGGGTGGACCTGCTGGTGTTCCGCGAGGCGCGGGGGCCCGTGCTGGCCAGTGTCATCGGCGGAGGCGAGCTGAGCTACGTGCGTGCCAGCGACTGCACGGTGCGCCCGTATCCGGCGGGGACCGTGTTCGTGGAGCCCGGCCCCGCGCTGCACACCGCCTTCAACCAGGGCACGCAGACCGTCACCGTGGTGGGCACGTTCTTCGACGTGGCACCGGGGGAGGCGCTGGCGACGCCGGCCGACGCGGGCAAGCAGCTCCGCCTCGACAAGAAGTGCAACATCGGCACCGTGTATCCGTGACGGGCGGCCGTGTCCTGCACCCTGCCCACCGCACTGCACCCTGCCCACGAAGCTTCACGGGCAAGGTGCACTGTGGTGGGCAGAGTGCCCGGCCGGGCGTCGCGCGAGGTTAAAGCAGTTGGCCGGTGTCGGTGGTCACTGGGACAGTGGCAACGTGCCGATAGCCCGTTACCGCCGAGTCCTGGGCAGCGCCGCCGTGAGGCAGGCGCTGGTCCTCGGGGTGCTCGTGCGGATTCCCATCTTCGCCGGCAGCGTCATCCTGACCCTGCACGTCGTGTCGGCCCTGGACCGTTCGTATGCCGCCGCCGGCCTGGTCTCCGCGGCGGCGACCGTGGCCATCGCCGTCAGCGGACCCTGGCGTGGGCGGCTGCTGGACCGGTTGGGGCTGCGCCGCGTCGTGGTGCCGTCCATCGTGGTGGCGGCCGTCTGCTGGTCGATCGCCCCCTTCGTGTCCTACTGGCCGCTGCTCGTCCTGGCGTCGGTGGCCGGTCTGTTCGTCGTCCCCTCGTTCTCGATCATCCGTCAGGCGATCATCGCGGCGGTGCCCGAGGACGACCGTCGCACCGGCATCTCGCTGGACTCGGTGGCCACCGAGCTGTCGTTCATGATCGGCCCGGCCCTCGGCGTCTGGGCCGCGACGGTGTGGCCCACGACCTGGGTGCTGTTCGCCATCCAGATGCTCGGCGTCGCGGCCGGCATCCTGCTCTGGGTCGCCAACCCCGTCATCAGGGAGGAGGCGGAGCCCGAGGTCGACGACCAGGGCGTCCCGCTCACCGCGGCTGCCGTGGTGCCACCACGGTCGACGTGGTTCCGGCCGCAGTTCGTCGTGGTCTGCCTCGCCGCCACCGCCACCACGGTGGTGCTCGGCGGCTCCGACATCGCCTTCATCGCCGCACTGCGGGCGTTCGACAGCACCGGGTCGATCGGCTGGGTGCTGGCCGTGTGGGGCCTGGGCTCACTGGTCGGTGGACTGGTCTACGGCGGGCTGCACCGCCCCATCTCGGCCTTCTGGCTGCTCGGGGGGCTCGCCGCGATCACCGCCCCGATGGCGCTCGCAACGGGTGCTCCGTCGCTGGCCGTGCTCGGCTTCGTCGCCGGGCTGCTGTGCGCCCCGACCATCACCGCGACCATCGACCAGGTCAGCCGCGTCGTCCCCGTCGCCGCCCGTGGTGAGGCGCTCGGGTGGCACGGCTCGTTCATGACCGCGGGCATGGCGCTCGGTGCCCCCCTCGCGGGCGTGGCCATCGACGTCGCCGGCTGGGGCGCGGGGTTCGTCGCGGTCGCCGTGGCCGGAGTCGTCGTCGCCCTCATCGGCGCAGCGGCGACCTCGGGTCGGGCCCGCCGCCACCGAGCGGACCGGGCCCAGCGGCTGCACGAGAGCACCCGCGCGGCCGCGACCGCCTGAGCAGCGCGGGCGGGGGCGTCAGACGACCGAACCCGTGAGCTTCTCGCCGGGGCCCTGGCCGGGCGGGTCGGGGATGACCGACGCCTCGCGGAACGCCAGCTGGAGCGACTTCAGCCCGTCCCGCAGGGGAGCGGCGTGCTGGCTCCCGAGGTCAGGGGCCGAGGCGGTGATCAGGCCCGCGAGGGCGTTGATGAGGCGGCGCGCCTCGTCGAGGTCGAGGTGGTCGGCGGCGTCCGGCCCCTCGGCCAGCCCGCACTTGACCGCGGCAGCACTCATCAGGTGGATCGCCGCGGTGGTGATGACCTCGACGGCCGGCACCTCGGAGATGTCGCGGGTCTGCTGGGCGACGTCGCCGTGCTCGGTAGCGCTCAGGGGGGAATTGGGAGATTGCGTGCTCACGCTGGTAGCCTTGCAGATCGACCGGCCGTGACACTCACGGGGCTGCCTTCGGGGGGCCACACAGAGGGCCACGGTGTGCAAGAGAAGCAGCACCTGCTTCCACCCGCGTCGACCACATCGGTCGCCGGGTTCCCGGGTCACCGAGGCGTGTGCCGCGGGCGTGAGCCACGCAGCACACGGACCCTCGGGGCACCCGTGACGGAACTGGTGGGGCTTCTCGCGCGACAGCGGCGAGGAGCCTCTTCTCGTTGGGTGCGGTCGGACATTCCCTGACCGAAGGAGCACCACCATCAGCGAGCCTCGCATCAACGACCGCATCCGGGTCCCGGAAGTGCGGTTGGTTGGCCCCAACGGAGAACAGGTCGGCATCGTGCGCGTCGAGGATGCGCTGCGGCTCGCCGCCGAGGCTGACCTCGACCTCGTCGAGGTGGCCCCGATGGCCAAGCCTCCAGTCGCCAAGCTCATGGACTTCGGCAAGTTCAAGTACGAAGCAGCACTGAAGGCGCGCGAAGCACGTAAGAACCAGGTCAACACGGTCATCAAGGAGATCAAGCTCCGCCCGAAGATCGACCCGCACGACTACGGCACCAAGAAGGGCCACGTCGAGCGCTTCCTCAAGGGCGGCGACAAGGTCAAGGTGACGATCATGTTCCGCGGTCGCGAGCAGTCGCGTCCCGAGCTGGGCTTCCGCCTGCTGCAGCGTCTCGCCGAGGACGTCATCGAGCTGGGCACCGTCGAGTCGGCCCCCAAGCAGGACGGCCGCAACATGATCATGGTGCTCGGTCCGACGAAGAAGAAGTCCGAGGCGATGGCCGAGCAGCGTCGCGCTCGCGCCTCCTCGGCGCACGAGGCCGACGACGCGCCCGCCACCGACCAGGTGCAGGACGCCTCCGACGAGACGGCCGCCGAGGTCAGCGCGCCCCAGGCAGAGGCCACCGAGGCCGCGACCACCGAGGCAGCGCCCAGCGAATCGGCCACCTGAGGCCGGCTCCACCCCCGAACCACCTGCACGAACGACACGGTTACACCAACACCAAGGAGATCGGCCTCATGCCGAAGATGAAGACGCACTCCGGTGCGAAGAAGCGCTTCCGGATCACCGGCACGGGCAAGGTCATGCGCGAGCAGGCTGGCGGTCGCCACCTGCTCGAGCACAAGTCCTCGCGCTTCACGCGCTCGATCGCGAACGACGTCGAGGTGTCCAAGCCGGACTCCAAGAAGGTCAAGAAGCTCCTCGGCCGCTGAGCCGAGCCCAACCCACCCCATTGTTTGGCCGGGCTCAGCACGAAGCCTCGCAAGCAGTTAGACAGCAAGGAGAACTCACGTGGCACGCGTGAAGCGGGCAGTCAATGCCCAGAAGAAGCGCCGGGTCGTCCTCGAGCGCGCCAGCGGTTACCGCGGACAGCGTTCGCGCCTCTACCGCAAGGCCAAGGAACAGGTCACCCACAGCCTCGGCTACGCCTACCGCGACCGTCGCGCCCGCAAGGGTGACTTCCGTCGCCTGTGGATCCAGCGCATCAACGCCGGCGCCCGCGCCAACGGCATGACGTACAACCGCTTCATCCAGGGCCTCAAGGCCGCGGAGATCGAGGTCGACCGTCGCATGCTGGCCGAGCTGGCCGTCAACGACGAGGCTGCCTTCGCCGCCCTCGTCGAGATCTCGCGCGCGAACGTCCCGGCCGTGGCCGAGACCGCGAACGCCTGATCCAGCGCGTCACCGCACTCCACCAGAGCGCCGGGACATGCCCCAGCCGAGCACGCTCCTGACCAACCCCAGGTCGGATCGCGTGAAGTCGGTACGGGCGCTGTCCCGGCGCTCGGTGCGTGACAAGGCCGGCCGGTTCCTCGTCGAGGGACCCCAGTCGGTGCGCGAGGTGGTCCGGCACCACCCCGAGCTGGTCCTCGACCTCTACCTCACCCCCGACGCGGCCCTGCGCCACAGCGAGGTCCTCGCGACCGCCACGGCCGCCGACCTGCACGTCCACGAGGTCACCGACGAGGTGCTCGCGGCGATGAGCGAGACGCCGACGCCGCAGGGCCTCGCGGCCGTCTGCCGCATCCCGTCCGCCTCGCTCGACGACGTCCTGGCGACGTCGCCGCGGCTGCTCGTGCTGCTGACCCACGTCCGCGACCCGGGCAACGCCGGCACCGTCATCCGCGGTGCCGACGCAGCCGGCGCCGACGCCGTCCTGGTCAGTGACGCCTCGGTCGACGTGTTCTCGCCCAAGGTGGTGCGCTCCACCGCGGGGTCGTTGTTCCACCTCCCCGTCGTGACCGGCCTCCCGGTCGAGGGCACCATCGCGCGGTTGCGGGCGGCCGGCGTGCGGGTCCTCGCGGCTGATGGCGCAGGCACCGTCCTGCTCCCCGACGCGGACCTCGCCGCGCCCCACGTATGGGTCATGGGCAACGAGGCGTGGGGGCTCGACGTGGCGGTCCGGGAGCAGTGCGACGAGGTCGTACGGGTCCCGATCTACGGTGCGGCCGAGTCGCTCAACCTCGCGATGGCAGCCACGATCTGTGTCTACGCCTCCGCGGCGGCACAGAGGGACTAGGGTTCCCGGCATGGACTACCGGCCCGGCTCCATCCTGGACCCCGAGCGGGCCGCGATGGCCAGCGAGCTGCTCCCCGACGGGATGATCGCGGCCGAGGCCGATGCCCGGATCAGCTTCCTGAACCGCCGCGCCATACAGATCCTCGGTATCAGCGCGCGCGACCTCGTCGGCCGGGACATCCGCACGGCGCTCTCACTGCGCGACAGCGACGGCACCGACTGGTGGGAAGCCACCGACCCCTGGTCCGGCCTGCGGATCCGCACCGGCCACCGGGAGAAGTTCCTCATGCTGGAGGGCGGCCTGGAGGTCCTCGTCACGGCGAAGTACCTGCGCCCCGGACGCAACCAACCGGTCAACCGCGTCATCCTCATGGTCCGGGACGCCGAGGCGCGCCGCCGGCTCGAGGCCGACCACGCCGCCCTGATCTCCACCGTCGCCCACGAGCTGCGGTCACCGCTGACCTCGGTGAAGGGGTTCTCCTCGACGCTGCTGCGCCGCTGGGACCGCTTCACCGACGACCAGAAGCGCCTCATGATCGAGACCATCGAGGCCGACGCCGACCGGGTCACCCGGCTGATCACCGAGCTGCTCGACATCTCGCGCATCGACGCGGGGCGCCTGCAGATCAGGTCCCAGCCCGTCGACGTCGCCAAGGTCTACGGCCGGCACATCGAACGCGCCGTGGCCTCCGGGCAGGATCGCGACCGGTTCGCGATCGACGTCCCCGAGGACCTGCCCGAGATCTGGGTCGACCCCGACCGGCTCGACCAGATCTTGTCCAACCTCATCGAGAACGCGTTCCGCCACGGCGAGGGCGTCGTCACCCTCGCTGCGGGCAAGGCCTGTGGCGCCGCCCAGGACCTGCTCGCCTCCAAGGGCCACCACCAGGGCATCGACCTCGTCGTCAGCGACGAGGGCAAAGGCATCCCGCCCGACCACCGCGACATCGTGTTCAGCCGGTTCTGGCACGGTGCCAGCCGCGGGAGCACCGGTCTGGGCCTCTATGTCGTCAAGGGGCTCGTCGAGGCGCACGGCGGCCGGGTGCAGGTCGAGTCGGCCCCCGGCGGCGGAGCCCAGTTCCGGCTCAGCCTGCCGTCCGAGCCGCCCGACTACCTCGCCTGAGCGGTCGCACGGCGGGGGACCGCTGGCGACGACCCAGCCCCGAGGGCGCCGTCGTGCGCCCCTAGACTCGGTGGGCCCGACCCGGGCGCCGAGCCGTGCGCGCCCACGGGTGGAGAGCCCCCGTGGCTGCGCCGACAGAGGAAGTGGCATGTCAGGACCCAACAAGCAGTACGACCCCGTCGAGGTCGCCGCGCTGGACCCGGCGGCGATCGACCAGGCCGTCGCCGACGCGCTGGCCGCGATCGCTGCCGCCGACTCGCTCGACGCGCTCAAGACCGCGCGCCTCGCACACCAGGGCGAGAAGAGCGCGCTGGCGTTGGCGAACCGTGAGATCGGTGCCCTGCCGCCGAGCGCCAAGGCCGAGGCGGGCAAGCGGGTCGGCCAGGCCCGCGGCCGCGTCGGCCAGGCGCTGACCGCCCGGCAGGCCGAGCTCGAGGCCGAGCGCGACGAGCGGATCCTCGTGGACGAGACGGTCGACCTGACCGTCCGCACCCCGCGCCGGCCGCTGGGTGCGCGGCACCCGATCAGCCTGGTGTCGGAGCGGATCGAGGACATCTTCGTCGCGATGGGGTGGGAGATCGCCGAAGGACCCGAGGTCGAGTCCGAGTGGCTGAACTTCGACGCCCTCAACCTCTCACCGGACCACCCGGCCCGCGGGGAGGCCGACACGTTCTTCGTCGCCCCCAGCGGCAGCGGCCTGGTCCTGCGCACGCACACCTCGCCGGTGCAGATCCGCACCATGCTGGACCGCGAGCCGCCGATCTACGTCCTGTGCCCGGGCAAGGTGTTCCGCACCGACGACCTCGACGCCACGCATACCCCCGTCTTCCACCAGTTCGAGGGACTGGTCGTCGACGAAGGCATCACCATGGCCCACCTCAAGGGCACCCTCGACGCGTTCGTCCAGCGCCTGTTCGGTGACGACATCGTCACGCGGCTGCGCCCCAACTACTTCCCCTTCACCGAGCCGAGCGCCGAGATCGACTGCCAGTGCTGGATCTGCGGCGGAAAGGACTCCGCCTGCCGCACCTGTGGCGGTACGGGCTGGATCGAGCTCGGCGGCTCGGGGATGGTCAACCAGCGGGTGCTGCGCGCCGCCGGCGTCGACCCGGAGCGCTACTCCGGGTTCGCGTTCGGCCTCGGCATCGAGCGTTCGCTGATGCTGCGGCACGGCGTGGGGGACATGCACGACATCGTCGAGGGAGACGTTCGCTTCTCCCGCCAGTTCGGAATGGAGATCTGATGCACGCGCCCGTGTCCTGGCTTCGTGAGCTGGCCGACGTGCCTGCCGACGCCACCGGTGCCGACATCGCCGCTGCCCTGGTGCGGGTCGGGCTCGAGGAGGAGGGGCGAAGTGGTGGCGACCTCCGCGGCCCCCTCGTCGTCGGTCGCGTCCTGACCGTGCAGCCGGAGCCGCAGAAGAACGGCAAGACCATCAACTGGTGCACCGTGGACGTGGGCGAGCACGGCCAGCAGGTCACCGAGGGCAAGGCCCAGGAGATCGTCTGCGGAGCGCACAACTTCGCCGCCGGTGACCTCGTCGTCTGCGTCCTGCCCGGTGGGGTCCTGCCCGGGGGGTTCGAGATCTCGGCCCGCAAGACCTACGGCCACGTCTCCAACGGCATGATCTGCTCCGCTCTCGAGCTCGGCCTCGGCGAGGACCACGACGGCATCATCGTGCTGTCCGAGCTCCTGGGCGAGGAGGCCGCGGCTGCCCTGACCCCCGGTGACGACGCGATCGAGCTGCTCGGCCTCGGCGACGAGGTCGTCGAGGTCAACGTCACCCCGGACCGCGGCTACTGCTTCTCCCTGAGGGGGATCGCCCGGGAGTACGCCCTGTCGACCGGCGTGGCCTTCCGCGACCCCGCGGACCTCGACGTGGCTGCGGCCAACGCCGACGGGTATGCCGTGACCGTCACCGACGAGGGGCCGATCGACGGCGTGGCCGGGTGCGACCGCTACGTCGCCCGCATCGTGCGCGGGGTCGACGCCTCGGCGTCCTCGCCGTCGTGGATGACCACGCGGCTCACCCAGCTGGGCATGCGCCCCATCTCGTTGGCCGTCGACGTCACCAACTACGTGATGATGCTGCTCGGGCAGCCGTTGCACGCGTTCGACCTGGGCACGCTCGCGGGTGGGGTCGGCACCCGCCGGGCCAGGGTGGGGGAGAAGCTCACCACCCTGGACGACGTGGCCCGCGCCCTGGATCCGCAGGACCTGGTGATCGTCGACGGCCTGGACCGCCCGCTCGCCATCGCCGGCGTCATGGGAGGGGCCTCGTCCGAGGTCACGTCCACGACGACCGAGGTGCTCATCGAGGCAGCCCACTTCGACCCGATCTCGGTCGCCCGCTCGTCGCGGCGGCACCGGCTCACGACCGAGGCGTCCAAGCGCTTCGAGCGTGGGGTCGACCCGGCGGTGGCCGCAGCCGCGGCCCAGCTCGCCGTGGACCTGCTCGTCACGCACGGTGGCGGCACGGCTGACGCCGGGGTCACCGATGTCGACCAGCGCACCCGCCGCGCCCCGATCGACTTCGACACGACGCTGCCCACGCGCTACGTGGGGCTCGACTACCCGCACGCCGAGGTCGTCGACACCCTGGTGGCCATCGGTTGCGAGGTCACCGGAACCGGCACCGGTGCCGGCAGCGATGTCGGCGCCAGCAGGGTCTCCGTCCTGCCGCCCTCGTGGCGACCGGACCTCGTCAACGGACCCGACCTGGTGGAGGAGGTCGCGCGGGTGCGCGGCTACGACCAGATCCCCTCCGTCCTCCCGACCCCCAAGGCCGGCCACGGGCTGACCCACGGCCAGCGCGTCCGCCGGGTCGTCGCCACCACGCTCGCCCAGCAGGGCCTGGTCGAGGTGCTGACCTACCCCTTCGTCGCACCCACCCTGTTCGACTCGTTCGGGTACGCACCCCAGGACGTCCGGCGCCGTACCGAGTCCCTCGTGAACCCGCTGTCCGAGGAGCTGCCGCTGCTGCGCACCTCGGTGCTCGACACCCTGCTGGACGCGTTGCGCCGCAACGTCGCCCGGGGGCAGCGCGACGTCGCGGTCTACGAGCTCGGCCTGGTCACCATCGGTCGCGAAGAGCCGTCGAACGCCCCGGTGCCGGGCATCGAGGTCCAGCCCGACGCCGAGACGCTGGCGCAGATCCGCGGCGCGGTCCCCGAGCAGCCGCGGCACGTCGCGATGGCTGCTGCCGGCGACATCGAGCGCGGTGGTCCGTGGGGTCCCGGCCGCAAGGCGGACGCCTCGGACGCCGTCGCCTGGGCACTGTCGGTGGGGACCGCCCTCGGGCTCGACCTCGTGGTCGCCGCGACCGAGCGCGCGCCCTGGCACCCGGGTCGGGTGGCCAGCATCGCGTTGCAGGACGGCACCGTCGTCGGTCATGCCGGCGAGCTGCACCCCAAGGTCACCTCGGCACTCGACCTGCCGGCACGAACGGTGGCCGCCGAGCTCGATGTCGACGTGCTCGTCGCCGCGACCGGGGTGCCGGTCCAGGCGACCGAGCTGTCGACCTACCCGCCGGCACACACCGATGTGGCGCTCGTGGTCGCGCAGGAGGTGCCGGCCGCGCGCGTCGAGGCCGCGCTGCGCTCCGGGGCCGGTGACCGCCTCGAGTCCGTGCAGCTGTTCGACATCTACCACGGGGAGCAGGTGGGTGAGGGACGCAAGTCGCTCGCCTACCGCCTGACCTTCCGCGCTGCGGAGCGGACGCTGACGACCGACGAGGTCAGTGCGCTGCGCGACGCCGCCGTCGCCGCCGCAGCCGCGAGCACCGGCGCGGTGCAGCGGTGACGTCGCCCGTCGCGGTCGTCACCGGTGCGTCGCGAGGAATCGGCCGGCACCTCGCCGACGCCTTCGAGGAAGCCGGGTATGCGGTGGAGCGGGGTTCGCGTGAGGTCGCCGACGTCACCGACCGGGTGGCCGTCGAGCGCTGGGTGGGTGAGGTGCTCGCCCGGCACGGTCGGATCGACGTGCTGGTCAACAACGCCGGGGTCATCGACACCGAGGTGCCGATCCACGAGGCCGACCCCGAGCAGTGGTGGCGGACCATGGAGGTCAACGTCCTCGGACCGTTTCTCGTGACCCACGCAGTCCTGCCCCACATGGTGGCGGCGGGGACCGGTCGGGTGATCAACCTCAACAGCGGGGCGGGGGTGCGTCCCGGTGCGGTCGCCTCGGCCTACCACGCGAGCAAGACCGCACTGGCCCGGCTGACCGGCTCGACGGACCTGGCCGGACGGGAGCACGGCGTCTTCGCCTTCGACCTCGCGCCGGGGGTGGTGCGCACCGACATGACCGAGGCGATGGTGGGCCACGAGGGGCGCACCGAGTGGACCGACCCCGGTGAGGTCACCGCGCTCGCGCTGGCCCTGGCGGCAGGGGAGCACGATGTCTGGTCGGGCCGGATGGTCCGTGCCGGGGTCGACACCCCGGCCTCGCTGCGGGACCGCGCTGCCGGTGGCCTGGCGGCCACCGACCGCAAGATCACCCTGGTGCCGTGGGGTGACGACGACCCCCTGGGGTGACGACGACCCCCTGGGGTGACGACGACCCGCTGGGCACGATGACGTTCCGGTCCGCGACGCCGGGACGTGGGTGCATGAAATTTCGTCGCAGTGTATGTTCATGCACATGCAACGCGTGGCAGTCGCCGGGGCCAGTGGTTACGCCGGGGGAGAGCTCCTCCGGCTCCTGCTGGCGCACCCCGAGGTGGAGATCGGTGCGCTGACCGCGGCGTCCAGCGCCGGGCAGCTGCTCGGCGCCGTCCACCCACACCTGACTCCGTTGGCGTCCCGCGTGATCGAGGAGACCACGCCAGCGACCCTGGCCGGTCACGACGTCGTCTTCCTCGCCCTCCCGCACGGTCACTCGGGCGCCCTCGCCGCCGAGCTCGGCGACGACGTCGTGGTCATCGACTGCGGTGCCGACTTCCGGCTGCGGGACGCCGAGGCGTGGCAGTCCTTCTACGACACACCGCACGCGGGCACCTGGGCCTACGGACTGCCCGAGCTCCCGGTCGGCGGCGGCGCCACGCAGCGCGACGCCCTCGTCGGCAGCCGGCACGTGGCCGTCCCCGGCTGCTACCCGACCGCGGTCTCCCTGGCGCTGGCCCCGGGACTTGCCGCCGGTGTCGTGGCCGCCCGCGACATCGTCGTGGTCGCCGCGTCCGGAACGTCGGGGGCGGGCAAGTCCCTCAAACCCCACCTGCTGGGCGCCGAGGTCATGGGTGCGATGTCGCCGTACGGCGTGGGCGGGACGCACCGCCACACCCCCGAGATCGAGCAGAACCTCTCCCTCGCAGCGGGGCGCGACGTGACCGTCTCGTTCACGCCGACACTGGCCCCGATGCCGCGCGGCATCCTCGCCACCTGCACGGCGCCGCTGGCCGAGGGCGCCGACCCCGCCCAGGTGCGCAGCGTGTGGGAGCAGGCGTATGCCGCGGAGCCGTTCGTCCACGTGCTGCCCCAGGGGTCCTGGCCGTCGACGGGCAGCGTCCTGGGCAGCAACACCGTGCACCTGCAGGTCGTCGTCGACGAACGGGTGGGCAGGGTCGTGGTCGTCGCGGCCGTGGACAACCTGACCAAGGGCACCGCTGGAGCCGCCGTGCAGTGCATGAACCTCGTGCTGGGGCTGCCCGAGACCACCGGACTTCCTGCGGCGGGAGTGGCGCCGTGAGCCTGCCCCTGCACCTGATGCGCCACGACGTGGACGTCGCCTTCGTCCGGCTGCCCGCGGGCGAGGAACCGACGTGGGACTGGCGGACCGGGCCGCTGGCGTCCATCACCTACACCGACAGCGAGACCTCGATCGTCTCCGCCTTCGACACGCTGCCGTCGGAGGTCCAGAGGGAGGGTCCGCTGACCGCCTTCGAGATCGCCGGCCCGCTCGACTTCACCATGGTCGGGGTGCTGTCCGGCCTGCTGGAACCGTTGGCACGCAAGAAGATCAGCATCCTGGCGCTCTCGACCTACGACACGGACTGGATCCTCGTGGACAGCGACCGGGCCGACGACGCATCCGACACCTGGCGCCGCGGTGGGCAGACCGTCGCTCCTGCACGGCTCTCCGGAGGTTCCTCGTGAGCACGACCGCCCCTGCCGGCTTCCGCGCTGCCGGGGTGGTGGCCGGCCTCAAGAGCACCGGGGCGCCCGACCTCGCGCTCGTCGTCAACGACGGTCCCGACCACCACGCGGCGGCCGTCTTCACGAGCAACCGCGTCGAGGCCGCACCGGTGACCTGGTCGCGTCAGGTGCTCGCCGACGGCCGCGTGGACGCGGTGGTCCTCAACTCCGGTGGGGCCAACGCCTGCACGGGTGCCCAGGGTTTCCTCGACACGCACACGACCGCCGAGAAGGTCGCCGAGGTCCTCGGTGTCTCCGCCGGGGACGTCGTGGTCTGCTCGACCGGCCTGATCGGCGAGCTCCTGCCGATGGACGCGGTGCTGGCCGGCGTCGAGAGCGCCGCGGCGGAGCTCGCCCCGGACGGCGGCGAGGCGGCCGCCATCGCGATCAGGACGACCGACACCGTGCACAAGCAGGCGGTCGCCCAGCGCGAGGGGTGGAGCGTCGGCGGCATGGCCAAGGGGGCCGGCATGCTCGCCCCCGCCCTGGCCACGATGCTCGTCGTCGTCACCACCGACGCCGTGGTCGACGGCGCTGCGCTCGACACGGTCCTGCGGGCCGCCACGGCGACGACCTTCGACCGGATCGACTCCGACGGCTGCCAGTCGACCAACGACACCGTGGTGCTGCTCGCCTCGGGTGCCTCCGGGGTCACCCCCGGCACGGACGAGCTCACCGCGGCAGTCACCGAGGTCTGCGCCGACCTGGCGCGGCAGCTCATCGCCGACGCCGAGGGCGCCCACCACGACATCGCCATCGAGGTGCGGTCGGCCGCCAGCGAGGCCGACGCCCTCGAGGTGGCGCGCTCGGTGGCCCGCAACAACCTCTTCAAGTGCGCGGTGTTCGGCAACGACCCCAACTGGGGGCGAGTCCTGGCGGCGGTCGGCACCACGCAGGCGGCCTTCGACCCCCGCCGGCTCGACGTCTCGATGAACGGCGTCCAGGTCTGCCGGGCCGGTGGCGTGGGGGAGGACCGCTCCCTGGTGGACCTCACCGCCCGCGAGGTCCACGTGCTCGTCGACCTGCACGCCGGCGACGCCGCGGCCACCGTCTGGACCAACGACCTCACCCACGACTACGTCCACGAGAACTCGGCCTACTCGAGCTGAAGGCGACCATGACCGTTCCCCCCGACCCCGCCACCGCAGCCCCGACCGACAGCGGGGTGCCCAGCGCGACACCGTGTCCAGCAGCACCGTGTCCAGCAGCACCCTGTCCACGAGCACGGTGCGCGGTCACATCGGCAAGGCCGCCCTGCGCGTCGCCCGCGGCAAGGCCCAGACGCTCGTCGAGGCCCTGCCATGGCTCGAGCGCTTCCGCGGCTCCCTCGTCGTGGTCAAGTACGGCGGCAACGCCATGGTCGACGACGAGCTCAAGGCAGCCTTCGCCCAGGACGTCGCCTTCCTGCGGTATGCCGGGCTGCGTCCCGTCGTCGTGCACGGTGGCGGTCCGCAGATCGCGCAGATGCTCGGGCGACTGGGGCTGGAGAGCGAGTTCCGGGGCGGCCTGCGGGTCACCACGCCCGAGGTCATGGACGTCGTCCGGATGGTGCTCACCGGCCAGGTGGGCCGCGAGCTCGTCGGGCTGCTCAACCAGCACGGACCGGTGGCCGTCGGTCTGTCCGGCGAGGACGCCGGGCTGTTCGGTGCCCGGCGCCGCGGCACGGAGGTCGACGGCGAGATGGTGGACCTCGGCCTCGTCGGCGATGTCGTCACGGTCAACCCCGGGGCGGTCCAGGACATCCTCGACGCGGGGCGGATCCCCGTCGTGTCGACCGTCGCGCCCGACCTCGACGTCGACGGCCAGGTGCTCAACATCAACGCCGACACCGCGGCCGCGGCCCTCGCCGTGGCCCTCGGTGCCCACAAGCTCGTCATGCTCACCGATGTCGAGGGGGTCTACGCCGACTGGCCCGACCGCGACTCGCTGCTGTCGTCGCTGTCGGTCAGCGGCGCTCGGGACCTGCTCGGGCGGGTCGACGCCGGGATGATCCCCAAGCTCGAGGCGTGCATCCGCGCGGTGGACCACGGCGTCCCGCAGGCCCACGTCATCGACGGTCGCCAGCCGCACTCGCTGCTGCTCGAGGTGTTCACCTCCGAGGGCATCGGCACCATGGTCCTCCCCGACCCCGTGGACGACCCCAGCGACAGCACCCGCGCCGACACGAGCGCCGACACGAGCGCCGACACGAAGGACCACGCCTGATGCCCACCCGCAACGACGAGCTCCTCGAGCGCTACGAGACCTCGGTCCTGGGCGTCTTCGGCCGTCCGCCGCTGGTCCTGTCCCACGGCGAGGGCTGCTGGGTCTGGGACGTCGACGGCAAGCGCTACCTCGACCTCGTCGGGGGCATCGCCGTCAACGCCCTCGGCCACGGCCACCCCGCCCTGGTCGCGGCGATCAGCAAGCAGGCAGGTGAGGCGATCCACGTCTCCAACCTGTTCACCTCGCCGGGCCAGATCGCTTTGGCCGAACGCCTCCTCGGCATCGCCGGCGCCCCGCCCGGGTCCGGTGTCTTCTTCGCGAACTCCGGCGCCGAGGCCATCGAGGCCGCCATCAAGCTGAGCCGGCGCACCGGCCGCAGCGGGATCGTGGCCGCCGAGGGCGCCTTCCACGGCCGCACCACCGGGGCGCTCGCCCTCACCCACAAGCTGGTCTACCGGGAGCCGTTCGCCCCGCTCATCCCCGGTGTGAGCCATGTGCCGTACGGCGACGAGGCCGCGTTGCGGGCCGCCGTCGGACCCGACACCGGTGCGGTCGTGCTCGAGGCCATCCAGGGGGAGGCCGGGGTCCTGGAGGCGGGGACGGCATACCTCCGGCTCGCCCGGGAGCTGACCACCGAGCACGGTGCGCTCCTGGTGGTGGACGAGATCCAGACGGGGATCGGGCGCACCGGAACGTGGTTCGCGTTCCAGCAGGCAGGGATCGTGCCGGACGCCATCACCGTGGCCAAGGGGCTCGGGGGTGGCGTGCCGATCGGTGCGCTCGTGACGTTCGGGCCGGAGGTCTCCGGCCTGCTGACCGCCGGGCAGCACGGCTCGACCTTCGGGGGCAACCCGCTCGCCGCGGCGGCCGGGCTGGCGGTCATCGACACCATCGAGGAGCAAGGACTGCTCGACCAGGCCACCACCGCGGGCGAGCACCTCGTCGAGGCGGTCCGCGCACTGGGCCACCCGCTCGTCACCGGGGTCCGGGGGCGGGGCCTCCTGCGCGCGATCACCCTCGCGGCGCCGGTGGCCGCAGCCGTGGCGACAGCCGCGCGCGACGCCGGCTTCATCGTCAACCCGGTGGCGCCGGACGCCCTGCGGCTCGCCCCGCCGCTGGTCGTCACCACCGAGCAGCTGGACTCGTTCGTCGCAGCCCTGCCCGGCCTGCTCGACGCCACGGGCGACCCCGCCCCGACCACCAAGGACGCCTGATGACCCGCCACTTCCTGCGCGACGACGACCTGAGCGCCGACGAGCAGGCCCTGGTGCTGCAGCGGGCCCTGGAGCTCAAGGCCGCGCCATACTCCCGGACCCCGCTGGCCGGGCCCCGCACCGTGGCGGTCATCTTCGACAAGCCCACGCTGCGCACCCAGGTGTCCTTCGCCGGCGCGATCACCGGGCTCGGCGGCTACCCGACGGTGGTGGACGGCACCCTCGCCCAGATCGGGACCCGCGAGTCCGTCGCCGACACCGCCCGCGTCCTGGGTCGCCAGTCCGCAGCGATCGTCTGGCGGACCCACGGACAGGACCGGATCGAGGAGATGGCGGCCCACGCCGGGGTCCCCGTCGTCAACGCCCTCACCGACGAGTTCCACCCGTGCCAGATCCTCGCCGACCTGCTGACCGTGCTGGAGCACCGGGGCGCGCTGCGCGGCCTGACCCTCGCCTACGTCGGCGACGGCGCCAACAACATGGCGCACTCCTACCTCCTCGGGTGTGCCCTCGCCGGCATGCACGTGCGCATCGGCACCCCGGCGAGCCACCAGCCCGAGGCCGCGATCCTCGCCAGGGCGCAGGAGATCGCGGCCGAGCAGGGCGGGTCCGTCGACGTGGGCGCGGACGCCCGCACGGCCGTGGACGGCGCCGACGTGGTGGTCACCGACACCTGGGTGTCGATGGGCATGGAGGCCCAGAAGGGCGACCGCCAGGGCGCGCAGAGCCCGTTCGTCCCCTTCGCGGTCACCGAGGAGCTGATGGGCCATGCCGCCGCCGACGCCCTCTTCCTGCACTGCCTGCCGGCCTACCGCGGGTTCGAGGTGGCGGCAGCCGTCCTCGACGGGCCGCAGTCGGTCGTCTGGGACGAGGCCGAGAACCGCCTGCACGCCCAGAAGGCCCTGCTGTCGTTCCTCCTGGAGGGGCCGTGACGATCGCGGCCACCCGCACCGGGCGCCAACGCCGGATCGTCGAGCTGCTCGGCCGCCACGAGGTGCGTTCGCAGGGCGACCTGCTCACCCTGCTCGCGCAGGACGGCATCGAGGTCACCCAGGCGACGCTGTCCCGCGACCTCCTCGGCCTCGGCGCGGTCAAGGTCCGGGCCGGCCGCTCCCTGGTGTATGCCGTGCCTGGGGAGGGCGGCGACCGCACCGCCCGGCCCGCACCGGACGGTTCGGCCCTGACCGCGCGCCTGCGCCGGGTGTGCGAGGAGCTGCTCGTCACCGCCGAGCCGTCGCACAACCTCGTCGTCCTGCGCACCCCGCCCGGGGCCGCGAGCTTCCTCGCCTCGGCGATCGACCACGCAGCGCTGGCGGGGGTGCTCGGCACCATCGCCGGCGACGACACCATCATGATCATCACGACCGGGACGGCCGCCAGCCGGCGGACCGCCACCGACCTGCTCGCCCTCGCGGGCACCACCGACTGACCCAGGAGCACCTGTGAGCCCCGACAGCCAGACCCCCACCACGCCCGAGCCGCCGCAGCCCGGCAAGGTCAGCCTGTGGGGTGGCCGTTTCGCCGGTGGTCCGGCGGACGCGCTCGCGGCGCTGAGCAAGTCCACGCACTTCGACTGGCGGCTCGCACCGTACGACCTCGCGGGCTCGCGGGCCCACGCACGGGTGCTGCACGCCGCCGGTCTGCTCGACGACGCGTCCCTCGAGGCCATGCTCGCCGGGCTGGCGCAGCTCGCGGCCGATGTCGAGTCGGGTGCGTTCACCCCCGCGGAGGACGACGAGGACGTCCACACCGCCCTGGAGCGCGGCCTGATCGAGCGGGCCGGTGCCGACGTGGGCGGCCGACTGCGGGCAGGTCGGTCGCGCAACGACCAGGTCGCCACGTTGTTCCGGATGTACCTGCGCGACCACGCCCGCTCGGTCGCGGCCCTGGTGCTCGACGTCGTGGACGCGCTGGTCTCGCAGGCCGTCCGCCACCCGGAGGTGGCGATGCCGGGCCGGACCCACCTGCAGCACGCCCAGCCGGTCCTGCTCGCCCACCACCTGCTCGCCCACGCCTGGGCGCTGCTGCGCGACGTGCAGCGGCTGCAGGACTGGGACGTGCGGGCAGCGGTGTCCCCGTACGGATCTGGTGCCCTGGCAGGGTCCTCGCTGGGGCTCGACCCTGAGGCGGTCGCCGCCGACCTCGGCTTCACCACCTCGGTCGAGAACTCGATCGACGGCACGGCGTCGCGGGACTTCGCGGCCGAGATGGCCTTCGTGACGGCCATGACCGCCGTCGACGTCTCCCGGCTCGCCGAGGAGGTCGTCCTCTGGGCCACCAAGGAGTTCTCCTTCGTCGCCCTCGACGACGCCTACTCCACGGGGTCGAGCATCATGCCGCAGAAGAAGAACCCCGACGTCGCCGAGCTCGCGCGTGGCAAGGCGGGTCGGCTCGTGGGTGACCTCGCCGGCCTCATGACCACCTTGAAGTCGCTGCCGCTCGCGTACAACCGCGACCTGCAGGAGGACAAGGAGCCGGTGTTCGACGCCATCGACACGCTCGAGGTGCTGCTGCCGGCGTTCAGCGGCATGGTCCAGACCATGGTCTTCGACACGGACCGACTCTCTTCCCTTGCGCCGCAAGGCTTTTCACTGGCGACCGACATCGCCGAGTGGCTGGTTCGCGAGGGGGTGGCGTTCCGGGTCGCCCACGAGGTCGCCGGGGCCTGCGTGCGGGAGTGCGAGGGGCGCGGTATCGAGCTGTGGGACCTCACCGACGCCGACCTCACCGCGATCTCGCCCCACCTCACGCCCGGGGTGCGCGACGTGCTCAGCGTCGAGGGTTCGCTGGCGTCGCGCAGCGCCAAGGGCGGCACCGCGCCGGTCCGCGTCGCAGAGCAGCTGGCCCGTCTCCAGCAGCAGGCGGCAACGGCTCGGGACTGGTCCAGCGCCCCCATCACGGTGCGCTGAGGCCCGCAGGCGTCGCGAAACACGTCGGGCCAAGTCCCACGACTTCGGGTCGCCTTCGCGCTAGGTTCGGTGGCACGGGTCACAGTCGACCCGTCTCGACCTTCGCGACAAGGACGGTGTCATGGGTGTCAGCGACGACCTCACTGCGGCTGCGGGTCACGTGGCCGGACTGCGACGGGCGGTGACCGCGCTCTCCAAGGAGCTCGGCAACACCCTGGACGTCCAACGGCTGCGCGACGACGTCGTGCGCCTGGCGGACGACGTGGACCTGCTGGCCCGTGGCGCGGGTATCGGTTCGCAGGACCGGGCAGGCGGCCCGGGGGAGATCGTGTTCATCACCGACGAGGAGTACGACCCCGCCCTGTGGTCGGACGCCGAGGACGAGGGCGTCGGCCCGTCCCGGGGCCACTGAGGTGTCGAACGCTCCGTTCGGCGGAGGCGTCCACGCCCCCGGCCGGGCCAAGGTCGCGGCGCGCACCCTTCGCCAGGACCGCTGGTGGCTGCAGCCCTTCGTCACCTTCGTCCTGTTCAGTGCGTGGCTGCTCTACGGCCTGGTCCGCACGGCGACGCAGAAGGACTACTTCGTCGCCGACTACGGCTACCTCACACCGTTCGCGTCCCCGTGCGTCAGCGCGAGCTGCGTCCCCGGTTCGGCCCACTTCGGCGAGTGGTTCGGCGCGTTCCCGCCGCTGGTCCCGCTGGCGGTCCTCACGCTCCCGTTCCTGCTGCTGTTCCGGCTGACCTGCTACTACTACCGCAAGGCCTACTACCGCTCGTTCTGGATGAGCCCGCCGGCCTGTGCGGTCCCGGAGGCGCACCGCACCTACTCGGGTGAGACACGGTTCCCCCTGGTCGCCCAGAACCTGCACCGCTACTTCTTCTACGCCGCGGTCCTCATCTCCCTGATCAACACCTACGACGCGCTGCACGCGTTCCGGGGCAAGGACGGGAGCTTCGGGCTGGGGCTGGGGACGGTGATCCTGCTCGCCAACGTCGTGCTGCTGTGGTGCTACACGCTGGGCTGCCACTCCTGTCGCAACATCATCGGGGGCCGGCTCAACCACTTCAGCAAGCATCCCCTGCGCTACAAGGCGTGGGGCTGGGTCGGCAAGCTCAACGCCCGCCACATGACCTTCGCCTGGGTGACGCTCGGCAGCCTGGTCGTCACCGACGCCTACATCGCCCTGGTCTCCTCCGGGACGATCGCCGACCTGCGGTTCATCAACTAGGAGCGCGAGTGACCGAACTCGAACGCCACGACTACGACGTGATCGTCATCGGCGCCGGTGGCGCCGGCCTGCGGGCGGCGATCGAGGCTCGCGAGCAGGGCCTGCGGACGGCGATCATCTGCAAGAGCCTCTTCGGCAAGGCCCACACGGTGATGGCCGAGGGCGGGATCGCCGCGTCGATGGGCAACGCCAACGAGAAGGACAGCTGGCAGGTCCACTTCCGCGACACCATGCGCGGTGGCAAGTTCCTCAACAACCCGCGGATGGCCGAGCTGCACGCCAAGGAGGCGCCGCAGCGGGTGTGGGAGCTCGAGACGTACGGCGCCCTGTTCGACCGCACGCCCGACGGCCGGATCAGCCAACGCAACTTCGGCGGACACGAGTACCCACGGCTGGCACACGTCGGCGACCGCACCGGCCTGGAGCTCATCCGCACCCTCCAGCAGAAGATCGTCAGCCTCCAGCAGGACGACCACCGCGAGACCGGTGACTACGAGTCGCGGCTGCGGGTCTTCGCCGAGCTCACCATCACCGACGTCCTCAAGGGCGATGACGGCGCGGTGTCGGGTGCCTTCGGCTACTGGCGCGAGTCCGGGCAGTTCGTGGTGTTCTCCGCTCCCGCGATCATCCTGGCCACCGGCGGCATCGGGAAGTCGTTCAAGGTGACGAGCAACTCCTGGGAGTACACCGGCGACGGCCACGCACTGGCCCTGCGGGCGGGCGCAGCCCTGCTCAACATGGAGTTCATCCAGTTCCACCCGACCGGCATGGTCTGGCCGCCCTCGGTGAAGGGCATCCTGGTCACCGAGTCGGTGCGAGGGGACGGGGGAGTGCTGCGCAACTCCGACGGCAACCGCTTCATGTTCGACTACGTGCCCGACGTGTTCCGCGGCCAGTACGCCGACTCCGAGGAGGAGGCCGACCGCTGGTACAAGGACCCGGAGAACAACAAGCGGCCACCGGAGCTGCTCCCGCGTGACGAGGTGGCGCGGGCGATCAACAGCGAGGTCAAGGAAGGCCGTGGTTCACCGCACGGCGGGGTGTTCCTCGACGTGTCGACCCGGTTGCCGGCCGAGGAGATCACCCGGCGGCTGCCGTCGATGCACCACCAGTTCAAGGAGCTCGCCGATGTCGACATCACGGCCGAGCCGATGGAGGTCGGGCCGACCTGCCACTACGTCATGGGTGGCGTCGAGGTCGACGCCGACACCGCGGCCACGTCGGTGCCGGGCCTGTATGCCGCCGGTGAGGTCGCGGGCGGCATGCACGGCTCGAACCGCCTCGGTGGCAACAGCCTCTCCGACCTGCTCGTCTTCGGGCGACGCGCCGGAGCCGGCGCCGCAGCATACGTTGCGGCACTGGGCAGCTCGCGCCCGTCGGTGAGCGGCCCCGACGTCGACGCCGCGGTGGAGACCGCCTTGGCGCCGTTCCGTGAGGCCCAGGAGAACCCCTACACCCTGCACAGCGAGCTCCAGCAGAAGATGAACGACCTGGTGGGGATCATCCGGCGCGAGGGTGAGGTCCGTGAGGCGCTGGAGATGCTCGACGAGCTCGACGAACGCGTGAAGAGCGTTGGGGTGCAAGGAAAGCGGCCATTCAACCCCGGCTGGCACCTGGCCCTCGACCTGCGCAACATGTTGGCCGTCTGCCGCTGCGTGGCCCTGGCGGCGCTCGAACGCACCGAGTCGCGGGGTGGTCACACCCGCGAGGACTTCCCGAAGATGGACCCGCAGTGGCGCGGCGTCAACCTCGTCTGCACGCTCGACCCGGGCGGCGAGGTCGCGCTGAAGCACCAGCCCGTGCCCGAGATCAGGCAGGACCTGCTCGAGCTGTTCGAGCACACCGAGCTGGGCAAGTACCTCACCGACGCGGAGCTGGCCCGCCGCGGCGGACCACCGGCAGCGCAGGGGACCGACGACGGGAGCGGCACATGAGCTACGACGCGAAGTTCAGGGTCTGGCGAGGGGACGCCGACGGCGGCGACCTGCAGGACTACTCCGTGGAGGTCAACGAGGGCGAGGTCGTCCTCGACATCATCCACCGGCTGCAGGCGACCCAGACCCCGGACCTCGCGGTGCGGTGGAACTGCAAGGCCGGCAAGTGCGGGTCGTGCAGTGCCGAGATCAACGGTCGTCCACGCCTGCTCTGCATGACCCGGATGAGCACCTTCGAGGAGGGCCAGACGATCACGGTGACGCCGCTGCGGGCGTTCCCGGTGACGCGCGACCTCGTCACCGACGTCTCCTTCAACTACCAGAAGGCGCGTGAGGTCCAGGCGTTCTCGCCCCCGGAAGGTCTGGCACCGGGCGACTACCGCATGCAGCAGGTGGACGTGGAGCGCAGCCAGGAGTTCCGCAAGTGCATCGAGTGCTTCCTGTGCCAGGACGTCTGCCACGTCGTGCGCGACCACGAGGACAACAAGCACGCGTTCGCCGGACCACGCTTCCTCATGCGCGTCGCGGAGCTGGACATGCACCCGCTCGACAGCGCTGACCGCCGTCCCGCTGCCCGGGAGGAGCACGGCCTCGGCTACTGCAACATCACCAAGTGCTGCACCGAGGTCTGCCCGGAGAACATCAAGATCACCGACAACGCCCTCATCCCCCTCAAGGAGCGGGTGGTCGACCGTCACTACGATCCCGTGGTGTGGCTGGGCAACAAGATCCGTCGTCGCAAGGACTGAGCCAGGTCGTGCACGGTGACCGCCTGCCGCGGTCGTTCTTCGCCCGCGACGTCCTGACCGTCGCCCCCGAGCTGCTCGGCGCGACGGTCAGCCACGCCGGGGTGAGCATCCGCCTCACCGAGGTCGAGGCGTATGCGGGGGAGGGCGACCCGGGGTCGCACGCCTTCCGGGGCCCCACCCCGAGGACCTCGGTGATGTTCGGGCAGGCGGGGCACCTCTACGTCTACTTCACCTACGGGATGCACTGGTGTGCCAACGTCGTGTGCGGTGACGACGGTGCCGCCAGCGCGGTCCTCCTGCGCGCCGGTGAGGTGGTGCGCGGGGAGGAGGTCGCGGCTGCCCGACGGGTTGGGGTGCGCCGTCGCGACTGGGCCCGGGGGCCGGCCCGGCTCGCGACGACGCTGGGCCTGGACGGTGCGCAGACCGGTGCGGATGCCTGCGCACCCGACTCAGCCGTGGTCTTCCACGCACCCGTCACGGGGACCGACCGGAGCCTGGTGCGCACCGGACCGCGCGTGGGGGTGTCGGGGGCGGGGGGCGACGCGCAGGCACACCCCTGGCGGTTCTGGCTCGCGGACGAGCCGACGGTCTCGGTGTACCGACCCGCAAAACCCCGTGCACGCCGTACCCGGTCATAGGGCAGGCTGTGCCCGTGCCTGCGGAACCGCGGCACGACCCACCGGACAAGGAGAACCGACACCGTGAGCGACATCCTCGACGAGCTGCAGTGGCGAGGACTGGTGGCCCAGACCACCGACGAGTCCGCGCTGCGCCAAGCACTCGCCGACGGGCCGATCACGGCGTACTGCGGGTTCGACCCGACGGCCCCGTCCCTGCACTTCGGCAACCTCGTGCAGCTGGTGGTGATGCGCCACCTGCAACGCGCAGGGCACCGCATCATCTGCCTCGTCGGCGGGTCCACCGGGCTCATCGGGGATCCACGCCCCTCTTCCGAGCGGGTGCTCAAGACCAAGGAGCAGACCGCCGAGTGGGTCGCCGGCATCCAGGCGCAGGTGCGGCCCTTCCTCGACTTCGAGGGGGACAACGCCGCGGTGATGGTGAACAACCTCGACTGGACGGCACCGTTGTCGGCGCTGGACTTCCTGCGCGACATCGGCAAGCACTTCCGGGTCAACCAGATGGTCAAGAAGGACGCCGTGGCGGCCCGGTTGAACAGCGACGAGGGGATCTCCTACACCGAGTTCAGCTACCAGATCCTCCAGGGGCTGGACTACCTGCAGCTCTTCCGCGACTACGGCTGCACGCTGCAGACCGGCGGGCAGGACCAGTGGGGCAACCTCACCGCCGGATCCGACCTGATCCACCGGGTCGAGGGGAGGTCCGTGCACCTGCTGACCACGCCGCTGGTCACCGATGCGTCGGGGACCAAGTTCGGCAAGAGCGAGGGCAACGCCATCTGGCTCAACGCCGACATGACCAGCCCCTACGCCTTCTACCAGTACTGGGTCAACGTCGAGGACGCCTCGGTCATCAAGCTGCTCAAGATCTTCACCGACCGGGGACCCGAGGAGATCGCGAGGCTCGAGGAGTCGCTCGCGCAGAAGCCGTTCCTGCGGGAGTCCCAGAAGGCGCTCGCGGCGGAGGTCACGACCCTCGTGCACGGGGCGGCCGCCACAGCCGCCGTGCAGGCGGCGTCGGAGGCACTCTTCGGCAAGGGCGACGTGGCCGCGCTCGACCCCCGCACCCTGGGTGACGCCACCGGCGAGCTCCCCGGTGGAGCAGTGTCGGTGGGGATGTCCGTGACCGACGCCCTCGTCGCGGTCGGCCTGGTCGACTCCCGCAACGCAGCCCGCCGGGCGATCGGCGACGGCGGCGCGTCGCTGAACAACGTCAAGCTCACCGACCCCGAGCAGCTCCTGGGGGAGGACGACTTCCTGCACGGCGAGGTCGCCCTGCTCCGGCGCGGACGCAAGTCGCTGGCCGCCGGCCGTCGCTCGCGGGCCTGACAGGCTCGCTCAGGGCCGTCCTGAGCGGGGCAGGCACCTCCGTGGCAGGCGCGCAGGCCGCTGACCTGCGGATTTGTCTTCCGCGGCGAGATCCGTCTACTGTTCTCGACGTCAGCCCGACAGGGAGGAACGGACACCACCGCGGTCACCACCGCGAAGAAGGCCGGTCCCGGGGCTGATCCCCACTGCAGTACAGTTCCTCTCCGGCGCGTTCCTACGCGCCGCAGCATGAACGTGGGGGCTCTCCACCACGGCTTTCCCTCTCCGCACTGCGGATTTGGGAAAACGAAGTCGGAAAGCATACGATGAACAGGTTGCCCCGGAGGCTTCGCCGCAAAGCGAACCGATGGTGTGCGTCCGATCCTTGAGAACTCAACAGCGTGTCAAAAATCGATGCCAATTACCTCGTTTCTGGGGTGGCGATGGTTGGGCTTTTGTGGTCTGGCTGTTGTTGTTCTGGAGCGAATATCCTTTGGTTGAACTAAGATATGCTAGTGATTTTGCTAGTTGTTCTTGCTCAGTCAGTTTGACGACCCTTCTAGGGGTTTTTGTTTCGTGGTCTTTCGGGGCTGCGTACTTAACATCAATGGAGAGTTTGATCCTGGCTCAGGACGAACGCTGGCGGCGTGCTTAACACATGCAAGTCGAACGGTGATCTTGGGAGCTTGCTCCTGGGTGATCAGTGGCGAACGGGTGAGTAACACGTGAGTAACCTGCCCCAGACTCTGGAATAACTTCGGGAAACCGGAGCTAATACTGGATACGAGACGGAGCTGCATGGCTACCGTTTGGAAAGTTTTTCGGTTTGGGATGGACTCGCGGCCTATCAGCTTGTTGGTGAGGTAATGGCTCACCAAGGCGACGACGGGTAGCCGGCCTGAGAGGGCGATCGGCCACACTGGGACTGAGACACGGCCCAGACTCCTACGGGAGGCAGCAGTGGGGAATATTGCACAATGGGCGAAAGCCTGATGCAGCGACGCCGCGTGAGGGATGACGGCCTTCGGGTTGTAAACCTCTTTCAGCAGGGAAGAAGCGAAAGTGACGGTACCTGCAGAAGAAGCACCGGCTAACTACGTGCCAGCAGCCGCGGTAATACGTAGGGTGCGAGCGTTGTCCGGAATTATTGGGCGTAAAGAGCTTGTAGGCGGTTTGTCGCGTCTGCCGTGAAAATTCGAGGCTCAACCTCGAACTTGCGGTGGGTACGGGCAGACTAGAGTGTGGTAGGGGAGACTGGAATTCCTGGTGTAGCGGTGAAATGCGCAGATATCAGGAGGAACACCGATGGCGAAGGCAGGTCTCTGGGCCACTACTGACGCTGAGAAGCGAAAGCATGGGGAGCGAACAGGATTAGATACCCTGGTAGTCCATGCCGTAAACGTTGGGAACTAGGTGTGGGTCTCATTCCACGAGATCCGTGCCGCAGCTAACGCATTAAGTTCCCCGCCTGGGGAGTACGGCCGCAAGGCTAAAACTCAAAGGAATTGACGGGGGCCCGCACAAGCGGCGGAGCATGCGGATTAATTCGATGCAACGCGAAGAACCTTACCAAGGCTTGACATATGCGAGAACGCGGCAGAGATGTCGTTCTCTTTGGACACTCGTATACAGGTGGTGCATGGTTGTCGTCAGCTCGTGTCGTGAGATGTTGGGTTAAGTCCCGCAACGAGCGCAACCCTCGTTCTATGTTGCCAGCACGTGATGGTGGGGACTCATAGGAGACTGCCGGGGTCAACTCGGAGGAAGGTGGGGATGACGTCAAATCATCATGCCCCTTATGTCTTGGGCTTCACGCATGCTACAATGGCCGGTACAAAGGGCTGCGATACCGTAAGGTGGAGCGAATCCCAAAAAACCGGTCTCAGTTCGGATTGGGGTCTGCAACTCGACCCCATGAAGTCGGAGTCGCTAGTAATCGCAGATCAGCAACGCTGCGGTGAATACGTTCCCGGGCCTTGTACACACCGCCCGTCAAGTCACGAAAGTCGGTAACACCCGAAGCCGGTGGCCCAACCCTTGTGGAGGGAGCTGTCGAAGGTGGGACTGGCGATTGGGACTAAGTCGTAACAAGGTAGCCGTACCGGAAGGTGCGGCTGGATCACCTCCTTTCTAAGGAGCACTGGCCAGCTTGTCTGGTCCAGGGCCTGGTCTGTCCCCGAGTGTGGGGCAGCAGGTGCTCAAGGGTGGAACATCGATTATTTGGCGCTGATCGTGCACTGGTTGTCGTAAGTACTGGTTGGGTTCGCCTCCTTTTGGGGGGTGGGCCGGCTGTGGAACGCGCACTGGTGGGGGTTGGCGCTTGACACGTTGTTGGGTCCTGAGGGCTCGGGCGAAAGCTTCGATTCCTTGGGCCGGTTTACGGCCTTGGACCCGCCTTTTTGGTCAAACCCCCTGACGCTTTGGTGTTGGGTAGGTGGCTGGAGTTGAAGGTGGGGCCGCCCGTATTTTGAGAACTACACAGTGGACGCGAGCATCTTTGTGGCTCAAGTTTTTAAGGGCACACGGTGGATGCCTTGGCACCAGGAACCGAAGAAGGACGTAGGAATCTGCGATAAGCCTCGGGGAGTCGATAACCAGACTGTGATCCGAGGATTTCCGAATGGGGAAACCCGGCTGGAGGCAAGTCCAGTCACTCTCATCTGAACACATAGGGTGAGTAGAGGGAACGTGGGGAAGTGAAACATCTCAGTACCCACAGGAAGAGAAAGCAACCGCGATTCCGTGAGTAGTGGCGAGCGAAAGCGGAAGAGGCTAAACCTTAGCTGTGTGATACCTGTCAGGGGTTGCAGTTGAGGGGTCGTGGGACTTTTCAGTCAGTGCTGACACGCTGGCATGGAGTCAAAAATGCGCGTTATAGTCGAAGGGCATTGAATGGCCCGGCACAGAGGGTGCGACCCCCGTAGACGAAATGATGTGCACTCCAGAGAAGTATCCCAAGTAGCACGGGGCCCGAGAAATCCCGTGTGAATCTGGCGGGACCACCCGCTAAGCCTAAATATTCCCTGGTGACCGATAGCGGACAAGTACCGTGAGGGAAAGGTGAAAAGTACCCCGGGAGGGGAGTGAAATAGATCCTGAAACCGTGTGCCTACAATCCGTCGGAGCCTCCTTGTGGGGTGACGGCGTGCCTTTTGAAGAATGAGCCTGCGAGTTAGTGCTCAGTGGCGAGGTTAACCCGTGTGGGGAAGCCGTAGCGAAAGCGAGTCCGAATAGGGCGTTTTAGTCGCTGGGTCTAGACCCGAAGCGGAGTGATCTACCCATGGCCAGGTTGAAGCGACGGTAAGACGTCGTGGAGGACCGAACCCACTTAGGTTGAAAACTGAGGGGATGAGCTGTGGGTAGGGGTGAAAGGCCAATCAAACTCCGTGATAGCTGGTTCTCCCCGAAATGCATTTAGGTGCAGCGTCACGTGTTTCTTACCGGAGGTAGAGCTACTGGATAGCTAATGGGCCTCACCAGGTTACTGACGTTAGCCAAACTCCGAATGCCGGTAAGTGAGAGCGTGGCAGTGAGACTGCGGGGGATAAGCTCCGTAGTCGAGAGGGAAACAGCCCAGACCACCATCTAAGGTCCCTAAGCGTGTGCTAAGTGGGAAAGGATGTGGAGTTGCATTGACAACCAGGAGGTTGGCTTAGAAGCAGCCACCCTTTAAAGAGTGCGTAATAGCTCACTGGTCAAGTGATTCCGCGCCGACAATGTAGCGGGGCTCAAGCACACCACCGAAGCTGTGGCATTGACACTTTGCCCGGCTGTGACACCTGCGGGTTCACGGTCCAAGCGTGTTGATGGGTAGGGGAGCGTCGTGTGGCCAGGGAAGCGGCGGAGTGATCCAGCCGTGGAGGCCACACGAGTGAGAATGCAGGCATGAGTAGCGAATGACGGGCGAGAAACCCGTCCGCCGAATAACCAAGGGTTCCAGGGTCAAGCTAATCTGCCCTGGGTAAGTCGGGACCTAAGGCGAGGCCGACAGGCGTAGTCGATGGACATCCGGTTGATATTCCGGAACCGGCGAAGAACCGCCCATGACGAACCTTTTGATGCTAAGCACCTGAAGCTGTGTACTGATGCCTTCGGGCTAGGTGCGTAGCCGAGCGTGTGACCCGATCTGGTAGTAGTCAAGCGATGGAGAGACGCAGGAAGGTAGCCTCCGCGTGGCGATGGTAGTCCACGTCCAAGGGTGTAGGGCGAGCTGTAGGCAAATCCGCAGCTCACATAGCCTGAGACCTGATAGTGACCGCGTATGCGGGAAGCAGGGTGATCCTATGCTGCCAAGAAAATCTTCTAGCGAGGTTCGAGCCGCCCGTACCCCAAACCGACTCAGGTGGTTAGGTAGAGAATACCAAGGCGATCGAGTGAATCGTGGTTAAGGAACTCGGCAAAATACCCCCGTAACTTCGGGAGAAGGGGGGCCCAGAGGGTGAAGGCACTTGCTGTCTAGCCTGAACGGCCGCAGAGACCAGGGAGAAGCGACTGTTTACTAAAAACACAGGTCCGTGCGAAGTCGCAAGACGATGTATACGGACTGACGCCTGCCCGGTGCTGGAAGGTTAAGAGGACCGGTTAGTTCTTCGGAGCGAAGCTGAGAATTTAAGCCCCAGTAAACGGCGGTGGTAACTATAACCATCCTAAGGTAGCGAAATTCCTTGTCGGGTAAGTTCCGACCTGCACGAATGGCGTAACGACTTCTCCACTGTCTCAACCACGAACTCGGCGAAATTGCACTACGAGTAAAGATGCTCGTTACGCGCAGCAGGACGGAAAGACCCCGGGACCTTTACTACAGCTTGGTATTGGTGTTCGGTACGGCTTGTGTAGGATAGGTGGGAGACTGTGAAGCATGCACGCCAGTGTGTGTGGAGTCAACGTTGAAATACCACTCTGGTCGTTCTGGATATCTAACCTCGGTCCGTGATCCGGATCAGGGACAGTGCCTGGTGGGTAGTTTAACTGGGGCGGTTGCCTCCTAAAGAGTAACGGAGGCGCCCAAAGGTTCCCTCAGCCTGGTTGGCAATCAGGTTTTGAGTGTAAGTGCACAAGGGAGCTTGACTGTGAGACAGGCATGTCGAGCAGGGACGAAAGTCGGGACTAGTGATCCGGCGGTGGCTTGTGGAAGCGCCGTCGCTCAACGGATAAAAGGTACCCCGGGGATAACAGGCTGATCTTGCCCAAGAGTCCATATCGACGGCATGGTTTGGCACCTCGATGTCGGCTCGTCGCATCCTGGGGCTGGAGTAGGTCCCAAGGGTTGGGCTGTTCGCCCATTAAAGCGGTACGCGAGCTGGGTTTAGAACGTCGTGAGACAGTTCGGTCCCTATCCGCTGTGCGCGTAGGAAACTTGAGAAGAGCTGTCCCTAGTACGAGAGGACCGGGATGGACGAACCTCTGGTGTGTCAGTTGTTCTGCCAAGAGCACGGCTGATTAGCTACGTTCGGAAGTGATAACCGCTGAAAGCATCTAAGCGGGAAGCACGCTTCAAGATGAGGTTTCCATGGACTTAGGTCCGAGAGGCTCCCAGCTAGACTACTGGGTTGATAGGCCAGACGTGGAAGCACAGTAATGTGTGTAGCTGACTGGTACTAATAAGCCGATAACTTGATACAACAAAGATGTTACGCGTCCACTGTGTAGTTCCCGAGATACGGTCGGGAACCCGCTCCACCCGCCGCGCGTGCGGGGGCGAGCAAACGATCAACATCTCCATAGAGTTTCGGCTGTCATAGCGAAGGGGAAACGCCCGGCTCCATTCCGAACCCGGAAGCTAAGCCCTTCAGCGCCGATGGTACTGCACTGGTTACGGTGTGGGAGAGTAGGACGCAGCCGGACATACTTTCAAAAGGGCCTTCCCATCACGGGAAGGCCCTTTTGCTGTGGCCGCCCTGCATTGCGCGCAGCGGACGGCCGAAACCAGCCATCGCGGGTGCGACCACGAGCCGTCGGGACGTGCCCGCCGGGTCGTGAGTCCGTAGACTGCGAGTCGATTACTGCACAGCGAGGAGCACTTCGTGTCCGAGTACCAGTCAGGCCGGGACGGCCAGAGCCGTCGTCCATCCTCGGGCGGTGGACGTCCCGACGCCGGTGGACGACCCGGTGGAGGCCCCGGTGGGCGATCCGGTGGCCGTCCTGGCGGACGTCCTCCCGGTGGGTCGGAGCGCCGTGGTGGCGTCGGGCGTCGCGACGACCGGGAGGCCGGCAGCTTCGACAACAGCGAGCGGCGGGGCGGGCCGCGGCTGACTCCGAAGAAGCCCAAGCTGCCCGAGCCCCGCATCGCCGAGGGCGTGACCGGCAAGGAGCTGGACCGCTCGGTCCACCAGCAGCTGCGCACCCTGAGCAAGGAGAACGCCGAAGGCGTGGCCCAGCACCTGGTGATGGCTGCAGCGCTGCTCGAGGTCGACGACTTCGCGGGCGCCGAGGCGCACGCCGAGACCGCCGTGCGCCGGGCCGGCCGGGTGCCGGCTGCCCGCGAGGCCCTCGCGCTCGTCGCCTACCGCAAGGGTGAGTGGGCCCGTGCGCTGAGCGAGTTCCGTACCGCTCGCCGGCTCAGCGGCTCCTCGCACATGTTGGCCCTGATGGTCGACTGTGAGCGGGGCCTGGACCGTCCGGAACGCGCGCTCGAGCTCGCCATGTCGCCAGAAGCCAGCTCCCTGGCCGTCGAGGACCGGGTCGAGCTCGCGATCGTCGTCTCCGGCATCCGCCGGGACCTGGGTCAGCTCGATGCGGCGCGGATCGCCCTGGAGATCCCGCAGCTGGGGGGTTCGGGCCGCAAGCCCTGGGCCGCCCGACTGTCCTACGCCTACGCCGAGACGCTGCTGGCGACCGGTCGCGAGGAGGACGCCCGCGAGTGGTTCGCTCGCGCCGCAGACGCCGACCACGACCTGGAGACCGATGCGGCCGAACGCCTGGCCGAGCTCGACGGCATCATCCTCACCGACCTGCTCGAGGGGGAGGCGGACGACATCGACGACACGGACGTCTCGGACCCTCGCGACCGGAGCCGTGAGGGAGATGTCCGCTAGGTGCCCAGCCTGATCGAGCGCTACGCCGCCGTCGTCTGCGACCTCGACGGTGTGGTCTACCGAGGACCAGATGCGGTGGAGCACGCCGTCGGGGCGCTGGCGGCGCTGGCGGTGCCGATCGTCTACGCCACCAACAACGCCTCTCGTCCCCCGGAGGAGGTCGCAGCGCACCTGACCGACCTCGGCCTGCACGTCAGTGGCCGTGACGTGGCGACGAGCTCACAAGCCGGGGCCGAGGAGCTCGCGGCCCACCTTCCGGACGGGGCGCGGGTGTTGGCGGTAGGGGGAGCGGGGGTCCGGGAAGCCCTGCAGGCCAAAGGGTTCCGCGTCCTGCAGCCGGCGCAGGTGCGCGATGATCCGACACAGCGGGTCGCAGGTGTCCTGCAGGGCTACGGACCGGGCGTCACCGCCGCGGACCTGGCGGAGGCCGCGTATGCCGTGGCAGCCGGCGCCATGTGGGTGGCCACCAACACCGACGCCACCCTTCCCACCCATCGTGGTACCGCCCCCGGCAACGGGACCCTCGTGGCAGCAGTCCGCCGGGCGGTGAACCGCGACCCCGTCGTCGTCGGCAAGCCCGAGGCGCCGCTGTACCACCTGTGTGCCGCCCGGCTGGGCATCCGGACGCGCAGCCTGGTCGCCGTGGGCGACCGGCTCGACACCGACATCGCGGGTGCCGTCAGCGCAGGCATGGACTCGGTGCTCGTGCTGACCGGCGTCGACTCGGTCACCAGCCTGGCCACGGCACCTCCCGCACTGCGGCCCACCTACCTCGTGGAGGACCTGCGCGCCCTGGAGGCCGAGTACGAGGCCGCAGAGACCGACTACTCGTGGTGGGTGTGCGGTGACGACCGACGCAGGGTGGTCGACGGGCAGTGGGAGGTGGCCAGCCAGGGCACTGCCCTCGAGGCGGCCCGCGCAGGGATCGCGTCCTTGCACCAGGGGCTCGACGACGGCGACCTCGACATCGAGACGGTGCGACGCCTCGTGCGGGACCTCGACGACTGGCAGTAGCGTGAACGACGAGCAGCGGCGCCCGGCCGCTCCACCCAGGAGGTCTCCCATGGCATTCGAGTCAGTCCGCGGCTACGTCCAGCTGGCGAGCGGCTTGGGGGAGCTGACCATGGCCAAGGCGATGGAGGCGGCCCAGGGCCTGCTCGCCCTTCCCGGCGCCGACGAGGTGACCCGGAAGGTGGTCCAGGCCTCGACGTTGGCCGAGGAGCTGCTCGACGTGGCGAAGTCCAACCGGGCCAACCTCGTGGCCCTGGTCCAGGGCGAGGTCGAGACCGCCCTCAAGCGGGCGGACGTGGCGCGGGTGGCCGACCTCGACGCCGCTCGGACCGCCGTGGCGAGCGTGAGCAGGGAGCTCGCCGAGCTCAAGGCCCTCGTCGTCGCGACGGGTGCCTCGGCAGTCGCCGGCGCCTCCCGCGGGTCCCTCGGCCGGTCCGGGGCCGTGTCGACCACCACCCGGCCGGTAGCCGCGCCGGCAGCGGTGCCGGTGGCCGCGAGCGCGCCGGCCCCGGTGCCCGCGCCACGCCCGGCGCGGACGTCCGTGGCCAAGGCGCCGGCGAGGAAGGCTGCGCCCCGCAAGGCGGCTGCCACGAAGGCGACCGCGGCCCAGACCACTGCGCCGCGCAAGGCCACCGCGAAGAAGCCCGCCGCGAAGGCGACGGCGAAGCAGGCGACCGCGAAGAAGACGGCGGCGAAGCAGACGACCGCGAAGAAGGCGACGGCGAAGCAGACGACCGCGAAGAAGGCGACCGCGAAGCAGACGACCGCGAAGAAGACGACCGCGAAGACGGCCCCCAGGAAGACCAGCGCGAAGAAGGCGACCTCATGAGCGAACCCACCCCCACGCCGGCACCTCGCCCCGGTCCCGTCCCCAGTGCCCCCGTACCTAGTGCCCCCGTACCCAGTGCCCCCGTACCCAGTGCCGCAGTACCGAGTGCCCCCGCCAGCGCGCAGGCGCCCGACCTGGGTGAGCACGCGACCGGCGACATCGTCATCGACTCCGCCCTGCAGGACCTGCGCGAGGCTCCGGCCGACGACCTCGACGCCCAGATCGAGGCGGGCCGGCGCGTCCACCAGACCCTGCAGGGTCGGTTGTCCCACCTCGGCGGCGAGTGAGCGACACCACCCGGCTCGACACCGAGCTCGTCAGGCGTGGCCTGGCGCGGTCGCGCGGTGCGGCCCGGGCGCTGGTCGAGGCCGGGGACGTGAGCGTCAACGGCGCCGAGGCCGCCAAGGGCTCGGCGCCGGTCCACCCCGACGACGTCCTCGTCGTGTCGGAGGCGGGACCGCGCTGGGTGAGCCGGGCGGCATACAAGCTCGTCGGAGCGCTCGAGGCGTTCGGCGAACAGGGGCTGACCGTGGCGGGGAAACGGTGCCTGGACGTGGGTGCGTCCACGGGCGGGTTCACCCAGGTGCTGCTCCACCACGGCGCGGCCCACGTCGTCGCCCTCGATGTCGGGCACGACCAGCTCGCGCCGGAGCTGGTCGACGACCCACGGGTGACCGACCGCTCGCGGACGACCGTTCGTGGCCTGGTGGCCGACGACATCGGCGGACCGGTCGACCTGCTCGTCGCCGACCTCAGCTTCATCTCGTTGACGCTGGTGCTGGAGACGTTCCGGGGGTTGCTGCGCGACTCCGGTGACGCACTGGTGCTGGTCAAACCGCAGTTCGAGGTGGGGCGGACCCGGTTGGGCAAGGGCGGGATCGTCCGCAGCCAGGGCGACCGGGCCTGGTCGGTGACCGAGGCGGCGCGCGCCGCCATCGAGGCCGGCCTGCACCCGAAAGGCCTTGCGGAGAGCCCGATCCGTGGCGGCGAGGGCAATGCGGAGTACCTCTTGTGGCTCACCCCGCGCGCCGAGGAGTCCCTGGGATGGGAGGCTCTGGTCAGGACAGCAGACCAGGTGAGCCTGAAGGGGGCCCCGTGACCACGCCCGACCACCGCAGGATCCTGCTCGTGGCCCACCCGCGTCGTCAGGAGGCCCACGACCTCGCGATCCATGTCGTCAAGCGCCTGCACGCTGCCGGGATCGAGGTGGTGATGCAGCCCGCCGAGGCCGTCACCCTCGGGCTCACCGACCACCCGGGCGTCCGGCCGGCCACCGCCGACAACCCTGCCGAGGGCTGCGAGCTCATCTGCGTCCTCGGCGGCGACGGGACGATCCTGCGCGGGGCCGAGATGTCGAGGGGGAGCGGAGCCCCGTTGCTCGGGGTGAACCTCGGTCACGTGGGGTTCCTCGCCGAGGCCGAACGCGAGGACATCTCCTCGACCGTCGAGCACATCGTCGCGCGCACCTACACCGTCGAGGAGCGGATGACCCTCGAGGTCACCGCCCACGTGGACGGCACCCCGGTCTACTCGAGCTGGGCGCTGAACGAGGTCACCGTCGAGAAGGCCAACCGCGAGCGGATGCTCGAGGTGGTGGCCGAGGTCGACGGACGACCCCTGACGACCTGGGGCTGCGACGGCGTCGTCGTCGCGACCCCGACGGGGTCGACCGCGTATGCGTTCTCCGCAGGGGGGCCGGTCGTGTGGCCCGATGTCGAGGCGCTCCTGCTCGTGCCGATCAGCGCGCACGCACTGTTCGCCCGCCCGCTGGTCCTCGGGCCGCAGTCGCACCTCGCGCTGGAGGTCGTGCCCGACACCCTCGGCACCGGTGCCCTGTGGTGCGACGGTCGCCGCGCGGTCGACCTGCCACCGGGGGCGCGCATCCAGGTGGTGCGCTCCGACACCCCCGTGCGCCTCGCCCGGCTGAGCCGGTCGCCGTTCACCGACCGCCTCGTGGCGAAGTTCGACCTCAACATCCACGGCTGGCGCGGTCAGGCCAGGCTCGAGAAGGCGGCCCGCGACGGGCGCAGCACGCAACCTCCGGGGTGACCGCCAGCGCGGCACGGGCCTGCCCGGTGGCGTCGGGGCGCCGTGAGAGGGTGGCCCCGTGCTGCAGGAACTGAGGATCCAGCGACTCGGCGTCATCGACGACGCCGTGCTCGACCTGCACCCCGGCCTCAACGTCCTCACCGGTGAGACCGGTGCCGGCAAGACCATGGTCGTGACCGGCCTCGGGCTGTTGCTCGGTGCCCGCGCCGACGCCGGGCTGGTGCGCGCTGGTGCGGCCTCGGCCGTCGTGGAGGGCCTGGTCGAGGTCCCGGCCACCCACCCCGCCGCGCTGCGCGCTGCCGAGGCCGGTGCCGAGGTGGGCGACGGCCTGGTCCTGATCCGTTCGGTGTCGGCCGAGGGCCGGTCCCGGGCCCACGTCGGGGGCCGCACCGCACCGGTCGGTGTGCTCGCCGAGGTGGGCGAGCACCTCGTCGCCGTGCACGGCCAGGCCGACCAGTGGCGGTTGCGTCACGGCGACCAGCACCGCGCCATGCTCGACCAGTTCGGCGGCGCCCCGGTGGCCAAGGCGGTCAAGCGCTACTCAGCGCTGCACGACGAGTACGAGGCCACCCGCGCCGAGCTCGCCATGCTGCGCGAGCAGGCCCGTGACCGGGCCCGCGAGGTCGAGGTGCTCCAGCACGGCCTCGACCAGCTCGAGCAGCTCGATCCCCAGCCCGGCGAGGACGCCGACCTGCGGGTCGAGGACGAACGCCTCAGCCATGCCGAGGGGCTGCGCATCGCGGCGGCCCTCGCGCACGACCACCTCGGGGGCGCGCAGGAGTATGCCGCCGACCCCAGCCCCAGCGCCGTCGAGACGATCGCCGCGGCCCGCCAGGCCCTGGCGGCAGAGGTGGAGCACGACCCGGCGCTGCGCGAGCTGGACCGCCGGTTGGCCGATGTCGGCTACCTCGTGTCCGACCTCGCTGCCGACCTGAGCTCCTACCTCACCGATGTCGACGTCGACCCCGCCCGGATGGCGTGGGTGCAGCAGCGCCGCGCCGACCTCACCGCCCTGACCCGCAAGTACGGCGAGACCGTCGAGGACGCCCTGGAGTGGGGGCGAACGGCAGCGCAGCGGCTCGACCTGCTGCTCGGCTCCGACACCCGGATCGAGGAGCTGGAGCCGCGGGTGGCCGAGCTCGAGCGGGCCCGCGCCACCGCCGCCACCGCCCTGACGACCGCCCGCACCACAGCGGCAGCCAAGCTCGCGAGGGCGGTGACCACCGAGCTGTCCCACCTGGCGATGGGGCAGGCCACCATCGAGGTGGCGGTGACCCCGCGCAGTACCGGCCTCGGGAGGTGGGGCGCCGACGAGGTGGAGATCCTGCTCGCCGCCAACCCCGGCAGCCCGGCGCGCACCGTGGCCAAGGCCGCCTCCGGCGGTGAGCTGTCACGCGTCATGCTCGCCCTGGAGGTCGTCACCGGCGCCGCGGGGGCAGCCGACGTCCCGACCTTCGTGTTCGACGAGGTCGACGCCGGCGTCGGCGGGGCCGCCGCCCTCGACGTCGGTGCCCGGTTGGCCGCGCTGGCCGAGCACGCCCAGGTCGTCGTCGTCACCCACCTGCCCCAGGTCGCCGCCTACGCCGACCGGCACCTCGTGGTGCGCAAGGCGAGCGACGGGCACGTCACGTCCAGCGGGATCCACGCCCTCGAGGGTGAGGACCGGCTGCGCGAGCTCGCCCGGATGATGTCCGGCGGCGAGAGCGAGGCGGCCCTCGACCACGCCCGTGAGCTCGTGGCCAGCACCTCGGCACGGCGCACCGCGGCCGCGGCTCCCTGACCCGGTCGACGAATACGGGCGCAGCCGTCCACGCCCGCGTGGGACGCGCTGAACGGGCCTGCCGCCGTGGGAGGATGGAAACGATGCCCCTGAAGATCCGTCGCCAGAGCGCCCGCGAACCCGAGAGCCCTGGGGTCCGCGGGCTGGCCCGCGTCGACGCCCGGACCAAGAACCTCACCAAGCGGTTGCGTCCCGGCGACATCGCCGTCATCAACCACCAGGACATCGACAAGGTGAGCGCCGAGGCGCTGCTGGCCTGCAAGCCGGCCGCCGTCGTCAACGCGGCCCCGTCGATCTCCGGGCGGTACCCGAACCTCGGTCCCGAGATCCTCATCGGCGCCGGCATCCCGTTGCTGGACCACGTCGGCACCGACGTGATGCACGACCTCCACGACGGTCAGCTGGTCCGCCTCGACGGCGACGACCTCTGGCTCGACGACGAGGTGGTGGCCAGCGGGCAGGCGTTCGACCACGAGATCGTCGCCGCGGCGATGGCCGAGGCCCGCGCCGGGCTCGCGGTGCAGCTCGAGGCCTTTGCTGCCAACACGATGGAGTACCTGCGCCGCGAACGCGACCTGCTCCTGGACGGGGTGGGTGTCCCGGACATCACCACCGCGATCGAGGGCCGGCACGCCCTCATCGTCGTGCGCGGCTACCACTACAAGGAAGACCTGCAGACGCTGCGGAGCTACATCCGCGAGTACCGCCCGGTCCTCATCGGGGTCGACGGCGGAGCCGACGCGCTCCTCGAGACCGGGCTCAAGCCCCACCTCATCGTCGGCGACATGGACTCCGTCTCCGACTCGACGCTGCGGTGCGGCGCGGAGATCGTCGTCCACGCCTACCGCGACGGCAACGCCCCGGGCCTCGAACGGGTCCGCCGCCTCGGGATCGAACCCGTCGTCTTCCCCGCCACCGGCACCAGTGAGGACGTCGCCATGCTCCTCGCCGACGACAAGGGCGCCGAGCTCATCGTCGCCGTCGGCACCCATGCCACCCTGGTCGAGTTCCTGGACAAGGGCCGCAGCGGCATGGCCAGCACCTTCCTCACCCGGCTTCGGGTGGGTGGCAAGCTCGTCGACGCCAAGGGTGTCAGCCGGCTCTACCGCTCGCGCATCTCCAACTTCGCCCTCGCGCTCATGCTCGTCGTCGGACTCAGTGCCCTGTTCGCGGCACTCTGGTCGACGACGGGTGGGCGTGCCCTCCTGCAGGTCGTCGGCGCTCGCTGGGACGACCTGTGGTCCTTCGTCGTAGGAATCGTCACGTGATCGACTTTCGTTACCACCTCGTCTCCATCGTCTCGATCTTCCTCGCCCTGGCGGTGGGCATCGTGCTCGGTGCCGGGCCGCTCAAGGAGGACCTGGGCAACACCCTGACCTCGGAGGTGAAGAACCTCCGCGAGGACAAGGCGACCCTGCGCACCCAGCTGGACCTGGCCGAGCAGGGCATCGCGGCCCGCGACGAGTTCACGTCCGCGAGCAACCGCAGCCTGCTGGCGGGCCGCCTCGCCGACACCACGGTCGCCGTGGTCGTCCTGCCGGGCGCCGACGCCGGCCTGGTGAAGTCGACCACCGAGACGCTGACCGCCGCGGGCGCGAAGATCGGGTCCTCCATCCAGGTCCAGGACGCGTGGGTGGACCCGGACAAGGCAGCCTTCCGGGCCAGCCTCGGCCAGCAGCTCGCGAGCCAGGTCGGCGTGCCCCTCGATGCCCAGGGAGACGTCATCGACACCGTCCTCGCGCGGTCCGTCCTGACCAAGGCCGGCGCGGCCCCGACCGGCGCTGCGGCCGCGCTCGAGGTGATGCGCACCGGTGACCTGATCAAGTACAGCGCCGACACCGTCACCCCGGCCAGTGTCGCTGTCGTCGTGTCCGGCCCGCTCACGGGCTCGGACTCGCAGGCGCGGGTCGCCCGGGCCACCGCCCTGGCCCAGCTGTCCGGCGCCATCGACGCGGCCGGAGCGGGGGCCGTGCTCGTCGGTTCCACCGCGGCACCCGTGACCACGGACGTCACCTCGGTGGTCACCACCGTGCGCGACGACAAGGACCTGTCGGACGTGCTGACCAGCATCGACGACGGTGAGCTGCCGATGGGTCAGGCGAGCGTGGTGTTCGGCCTCCTCGAGCAGGAGGCAGGGAAGGCCGGGCAGTACGGCCTCGACGGTGACGCCACCGCCTCGTTCCCGCAGCTCGCGACCAAGTAGGTCCTGACGTGCGCTCGCTGCACCCCGGGGTGACCGGTGCGATCGCCGGCGTCGTCGCCGCCGGCACCATGAGACTGCTGCGGGCCAGGCCCCCGGGCGGCGCCGCGCGGTGGGACCGCACCAACCACGCCGGTGGCACGGTGACGCTCCTCGAGGGTCCTGCGTATGCCGTGGGGGCGGCCTGCGCGGCCGGCCTCGCCGGGGCAGGACCGGGCCCGGTGCTCGCCGCCACCGCCGCGGCCGGTTTCGGAGCCCTGGACGACCTGGTCGGCGACTCGTCCAGCAAGGGCCTCAAGGGGCACCTCGGCGCGCTCGCGCGCGGGGAGGTGACCACCGGGGCGGTGAAGATCCTGGGCCTGGGACTGACCGGGCTGGCCACCGCGGCGCTCGTCGACGGTCGCACCCGCGGCCACGCCCGTGGCGGGGCGCCGACCCTCCTCGACACGGTGGTCGGGGGAGCGGTCGTGGCGGGTTCGGCGAACCTGCTCAACCTGCTGGACCTGCGCCCCGGCCGCGCGCTCAAGGTGGCCGTGGTGTGGGGTGTGCTGGCCGCCAGCCGACCGCGGTCCGCCGCCGCGGGCGCCGCTGCGGCAGGCGCCGGCCTCGGGCTGCTGCGCCCCGACCTGCACGGTCGGGCGATGCTCGGTGACACCGGGGCCAACAGCGCCGGCGCCGTGCTGGGCGTCGCACTCGTGCAGGCAACGGGCCGACGGGGTCGCCTGCTGTCGCTCACCCTGCTCAGCGCCCTGACGCTGGCCTCGGAGAAGGTGTCGTTCACCAAGGTCATCGAGTCGACCCCCGTCCTGCGCGACCTCGACGCCCTGGGCCGCCGGTGACGGCGAGACCGGCTGGGCCGCTCGGATCGGTCGGGGTCTCGGTCGCCAGGGCCGCAGGCCTCATCGCCCTCGTCACGCTGCTGGCGCGGGTGGTGGGTTTCGGGCGGACGCTGGTCTTCTCCAAGAGCGTCGGGACCACGGGCGTCGGTGACATCTACCAGACCATCAACGTCATCCCCAACATCGTCTACGAGGTCGCCGCGGGGGGAGTGCTCGCGGCCGTGGCCGTGCCCCTCATCGCCCACCAGCTCGGTCTCGGTCGCACCGACGACGCCGACCGCACCGCGTCGGCGCTGCTGACCTGGGCCGTCGTGGTCCTGACCCCGCTGAGCGTGCTGCTCGTCGTGCTCGCACCCTGGCTGAGCGGTGCGCTGCTCGGGGAGCGGGCCACGGACGAGGAGGTGACCCTCGGCGGGCACCTCCTCGTGCTGTTCGCGCCCCAGGTGCTGCTCTACGGCGTGGGCATCGTCCTCGCCGGTGTGCTCCAGGCGCGGCGCAGGTTCCTCGCGGCGGCCCTCGCCCCGCTGCTGTCGAGCCTGGTCGTCATCGCGGCCTACCTCGTGTACGGGGTGATGGTCGACCATGCGGCGACGCCGGCGAACGTCTCGGACGCCGCGGTCTGGGCCCTGGCCGGTGGCACCACCCTCGGGGTGGTCGTCCTCGCCCTGCCGCTGCTCGTGCCGGTGCTGCGCGCCGGGGTGCGCCTGCGCCCGACCCTGGCCTTCCCCGACGGCCTGGCCCGTCGGGCCGCCTCGCTCGCCGGTGCCGGGGTGGTGGCGCTCGTGGCCCAGCAGGCGGCGGTCCTCACGGTCCTGTGGATCACCCACCACCGCACGGACGTGGTGGGCGCGGTGAACGTCTACGCCTACGTCCAGGCCGTCTACCTGCTCCCGTATGCCGTCCTCGCCGTCCCCATCGCGACCTCGGCCTTCCCGGCGCTGGCGCACACCGCAGCGGAGGAGTCCGCCGGGTTCGTCGGGACCGCCGCCCGGGACACCCTGGCCAGGGCGCTGCAGGGGATCATCCTGCTGACCGCCGGCGCCGCGGCCGTCCTCATGACCGTCTCGCAGCCGGTGGGGGTGTTCTTCAGCAACTTCGACCGCGGTGCCGGTGCCGGCGGTGGGCCCGCCCTCGCCGCCCTGCCCGGAACGCTGTCCGCCTACGCCCCCGGGATCGTCGGCTTCGGCGTGGCCGCCCTGCTCACCAGGGCCCTGTACGTCCGCGGTCGGCCCGCGCTCGCGGCTGCCGCTGTCGCGGCGGGCTGGGCCGTCGCCGCCCTCCTGCCGCTGGCGGTGCTGCCGGAGGGCTCGTCCGCAGGCGCCACGCTGGGGGTCCTCGGTGTCGCGTCGTCGATCGGCATGACGGTCTCCGCGCTCGCCCTCGGTCTGCTGGTCCGCCGGGCCTGGGGCGTCGAGGCCACCCACGGCAGCGGCCGGACCCTGGGCGCGGCCGTCGTCGCGGTGGCGGTGGCCCTGGGAGTCGGCGACGTGGTCTCCCGGGCCATGCCCGCCGACTCCGTCTGGAGCGCGTTGGGCAGCGGGTTCACGGTCGCGCTGGCCACGCTGGCCACCTACCTCGTCGTCATGGCGGTGGCCGACCGCAGCACCCTCAAGCGCCTGCGCGACCGTGGTCGCAGTCGGCGCAGGGGGAGCGCCGCATGAGGGTGGCCATGGTGGTCGGCCGGTCCACCGGGGGCATCGGCCTGCACGCGGTCGACCTCGCCACCCACCTGCGCGCCCTCGGCGACGACGTCGTCTTCGTCACCGACGACCTGACGGCCGACCGGTTCGAGCTCACCGACGCCCTGCGCTGGTGGCCCACCCGCGGGGCGGGCTGCGGGGTGCGACGAGGTCCCTGCGACGGCTGCACCGGCTGGCGCGGACCTCCGACGTCGTGCACGCGCACGGCCACCAGGCCGGGTTGCTCGCCGTCCTCGCGGCCATGGGCACGTCGACCCCGGTGGTCGTCAGCCAGCACAACGCCGTCCTCGGGGGTGCCGGTCCCCGTGCCTCGCTGGCGCGGCTGGTCCAGGCCGTGGTCCAGGCCCTGGTCGCGCGCCGGGCGGCCCTGGTGACCGGTGCCTCCACCGACCTCGTGGAGGTCGCCACGGCGCACGGAGCCCGCGCCGCGCGGCTGGCCCCCGTCCCGTCCCCCCGCGTGCCCGCGCTGGCCGCCGCCCCGCTCCTGGGCGAGCCCGAGCGCGCTGCTGCCGCCGAGGCGCTGCTGGCCGCACGCGGCATACCGGCCTCGGGCGCCCTGGTGCTCACGATCTCGCGCATCGCGCCGCAGAAGAGCCTCGACGTCCTCGTCGAGGCAGCCGCGCAGGTGACCTCGCCGGTCCAGTGGGTCGTCGTCGGTGACGGCGAGACCGAGCTGCTCGCCGAGCTGCGCCGTCGGGCCGGTGCCCGTGGTGCGCCGGTGCACTTCGTGGGCGCCGTCGCAGACCCCACGCCGTGGCTGCGGGCCGCCGAGGTGTTCGTGCTGCCCAGCCAGTGGGAGGCCCGGGCCCTGGTCGTCCAGGAGGCCATGGCGGCCGGGCTGCCGGTGGTGGCGAGCGACACCGGGGGGCTGCACGACCTCGTGGAGGGCGCCGGCGTGCTCGTCGAGGTCGGGGACGCGCCCGGGTTCGCTGCCGCCGTCGACGCGATCCTGGCGGACGACGGACGCCGCGAGCTGCTCTCCCGTCAGGGGCGGGAGCGGGCCAGGGCGTGGGACGACGGTCGCGCGACGGCACGCCGGTGGCGGGAGTGGTACGCAGCCCTGCTCCGCATGACGTAGGCTCGAACCCCGTGGTGGAACAGACGAAACACATCTTCGTAACCGGGGGCGTTGCCTCCTCACTCGGCAAGGGTCTGACGGCCTCGAGCCTCGGACATCTGCTCAGCGCACGTGGCCTTCGCGTCACGATGCAGAAGCTCGATCCGTACCTCAACGTGGACCCCGGGACGATGAACCCGTTCCAGCACGGCGAGGTCTTCGTGACCGACGACGGCGCCGAGACCGACCTCGACATCGGGCACTACGAGCGGTTCCTCGACGGCAACCTCGTGGGCAAGGCCAATGTCACGACGGGCCAGATCTACAACCAGGTGATCGCCAAGGAGCGACGCGGGGAGTACCTCGGCGACACCGTCCAGGTCATCCCGCACATCACCAACGAGATCAAGGAACGCATGCGGGCCCAGGCGGCCGGCAGCCCCGGCGTCTCGTCGGCCGACGCGCCCGACATCATCATCACCGAGATCGGTGGCACGGTCGGTGACATCGAGTCGCTGCCGTTCCTCGAGGCCGCCCGCCAGGTCCGCCACGACGTGGGCCGCGACAACGTGTTCTTCCTGCACGTCTCGCTGGTCCCCTACCTCGCACCCAGCGGCGAGCTGAAGACCAAGCCGACGCAGCACTCGGTCGCCGCCCTGCGCCAGGTCGGCATCCAGCCCGACGGGCTCGTGCTGCGCGCCGACCGGGAGATCCCGGACAGCATCAAGCGCAAGATCTCGCTGATGTGCGACGTCGACACCGAGGCCTGCGCCGCAGCCGTCGACGCCCCGAGCATCTACGACATCCCGAAGGTCCTGCACAAGGAGGGCCTGGACGCCTTCGTCATCCGCCGGCTCGGCCTGAACTTCCGCGACGTCGACTGGCACGACTGGGACGAGCTGCTGCGCCGGGTGCACAGCCCCGAGCACACCGTCGAGATCGCCATGGTCGGCAAGTACATCGACCTGCCCGACGCCTACCTGTCGGTCACCGAGGCGATGCGCGCCGGCGGCTTCCAGAACGACGCGAAGGTGCACATCCGCTGGGTCGCCAGCGACGAGTGCCAGACCGAGGCCGGGGCGCAGCGCGCGCTCGGCGGGGTCGACGCGGTGCTCGTGCCCGGTGGCTTCGGCATCCGCGGCATCGAGGGCAAGCTCGGCGCGCTGCGCTGGGCCCGCGAGCGCCAGGTCCCGACCCTGGGGATCTGCCTGGGCCTGCAGTGCATGGTCATCGAGTACGCGCGCAACGTCGCCGGGATCGAGGGCGCGAGCTCGACGGAGTTCGACCCGCAGACCCCCGCCCCGGTGATCGCGACGATGGAGGAGCAGAAGGCGTTCGTCGAGGGCGCCGGCGACCTGGGTGGCACGATGCGCCTGGGCTCCTACCCCGCCAAGCTCGCCGAGGGTTCGGTCGTCGCCGAGGCGTATGGCGCCGTGGCCGTGGACGAGCGCCACCGGCACCGCTACGAGGTGAACAACGGCTACCGCGACGAGCTCGAGAAGGCCGGACTGGTGTTCTCCGGGCTGTCGCCGGACGACAACCTCGTCGAGTTCGTGGAGCTGCCCCGCGAGGTGCACCCGTACTACGTCTCGACGCAGGCGCACCCGGAGTTCAAGTCGCGTCCGCACCGGGCCCACCCGTTGTTCGCCGGTCTGGTCGAGGCTGCCATCAACGCCCAGCGCGCGGCGCGCCTGGTCGAGGTCGAGCGCCCGCGCACGACCGCCGACGTCACCGCGTGAGCGAGCCGCTGGCGGACCGCTTCGAGCAGCGGCCGGTGGTGGCTGCCACGACCGTCTTCGAGGGCCTCGTCTGGGACGTGGTCAGCGAGACGGTCGACCTCGGGGAGGCCGGTGAGGTGACGCGCGAGTTCGTGCGCCACCCCGGTGCCGTGGCGGTGGCCGCGGTGGACGACCAGGGCCGGATCTGCCTCATCCAGCAGTACCGGCACCCGGTCCGCGCCTTCGAGTGGGAGATCCCGGCGGGGCTGCTCGACGTCGACGGCGAGGCACCGCACGTCGGCGCCGCCCGCGAGCTGCACGAGGAGGCCGACCTCGTCGCCAACACCTGGCACGTGCTCGCGGACTACGTCAGCTCACCCGGCGGGCTGGACGAGGCGCTGCGCATCTACCTCGCCCAGGACCTGTCGGCGGTGCCGCACGACGAGCGCCACGACCGTGACGGCGAGGAGCTCGGTATGCCGCTGCGCTGGGTGCCGCTGGAGCAGGTGCGTGACGCGTTCCTGGCCGGTCACCTGCACAACGCCACCCTGGGCATCGCCGCCCTGGCGGCCCTCGCCTCCCGCGAGCAGGGCTGGGCCACGCTGCGTCCCGTCGACGCGCCGTGGCCGAGCCACCCGACGCACCGCGACCCCGCACGAGGCAGCTGAGGAACGACTGCCAGCCGGGCAGCGCATGATGGGGGGATGCTCTCCCACCTGGCCCCGGCGCGGCGACGCCTCGTGCTCGGCGTCGCCGCCGCGGTGGTGCTGGCCGTGCTGCTGGGCACGGCGTCCGCGGTCCTCGGGCGGGCCGGCGCCGGGGCCCGACCGGATGCGGGCACACCGGGCCCGGTGCTGCTCGTGCCGGGCTACGGGGGGTCGTCGCGGACCCTGGGTGCCCTGGCGGCCTCGCTGCGGGCCGGCGGGCGCGACGTCAGCGTGGTGGCCCTGCCCGGTCGCGCCGACGGCGACCTCGGCCAGCAGGCGCGGGTGCTCGGTGCCGCTGCGTCGGCGGCGCGCAGCCGCACCGGCGCGGGCTCGGTCGACGTGGTCGGCTACTCGGCCGGGGGTGTGGTGGCCCGGCTGTGGGTGACCGAACAGGGCGGTGCGTCGTCGGTGCGACGCCTGGTCACCGTGGGCAGCCCGCACCACGGGACCCAGCTCGCGAGCCTGGGTTCGCTCCTCGAGGGCGCCTGCCCGGTCGCCTGCCAGCAGCTGGCCCCAGGGAGTCCCTTGCTGTCGCGGCTCGATGCCGAGTCCCTTCCGCCGGGCCCGGGCTACCTGTCGCTGTGGACCACCGAGGACGACGTGGTCCTCCCCGCCACCTCGGCCGTCGTCGACGGCGTGCCGAGCCCCTCGGTCCAGAGCATCTGCGCCGACAACCGCACGCGGCACGGCGACCTCCCGGCCGACCCCGTCGTCCAGCGCCTCGTCGCCGAGTCCCTCGGGGCCGGCCCGATCCCCACCTGGGGGCCGCAGGACTGCGCGCGCCTCAGCTCGTGATGTCCTTGGTCGCGAAGTTCGCCCAGGCTGCGCCGAGCAGCACCGCGACGTAGACCGCCTGGAGTCCCACCCCGCGCTCGATGCCGCTGAGGAGCATCGGGTCGCGGTAGAGGTCGACGAACGTCAGCCAGTACCGGGTGGGGAGGTAGGGCTGCAGTGGACGCGCCGCGTCGATGGTCAGCAGCAGCGACGAGCCGATGAGGAACGCGATGGCGCCCAGGCTCGCGGTCTGCGGCGAGTCGGTCAGCGTCGACAGGAACAGCGCCATCGCCGCCACGCCCAGCATCGAGAACGTGATGAAGGCGATGGCCAGCGTCGTCCGCCAGGCGATCTGGCCGGGGGAGAGCAAGGTGCCCGAGACGCTGACCATGGCCTGCGACAGCGGGGCGTTCCCGAGGGCCATACGCCCGACGACGAACCCGAGGCCGGCCACGCTCACCACCGCGATGAGGACGAAGACCGCCGAGGCCAGCAGCTTGGCCACCAGCAACCGGGTCCGGCTCACCGGTCGGATGAGCAGGTAGCGCAGGGTGCCTGCCTGGGCCTCCCCGGCCACCGAGTCGCCCGCGACCACCGCGACCGACACGGGCAGGAAGAGGGGGAGCACGATGGCCAGGGCCGCGATCGAGAAGAGCGAGCCGTTGGCGACGACCGCGGACAGGAAGGGCGGGCCCTGCCCCGGTCGCGGAGCGATCCCGGTCACCGCGAGCAGCACCGCCACGATGGTCGGCAGCACGTTGAGCAGCGCGATGGTCAGCCAGGTGCGGCGCCTGCGGAGCAGCTTGGCGAGCTCGGTGGTGATCACCTCGGCACCTCGTCCACGGTGCGGGCCGAGGTCCGCTCGGTGATGACGTCCTCGAGCCGTCGGCGTTCGGGACCCAGCTCGGTGACACGGATCCCTTCGGCCACCAGCCGGGCGTTGAGCTGCGCCGCGTCGGTGCCTCGCACGAGCAGCCGGTCGCCGTGGCGGTGCTCGACCCGTCCGTCGAGCACCGCGACGGCAGCGGCGGCGTCCGGGGTGCGCACCATGGTGCGGCCGGTGGGGGCCCGGAGGGTCTCGAGCTGGTCCTGCAGCACCAGCCGGCCACGGTCGAGCAACCCGATCCGCGTGCACATCTCCTCGACCTCTGCCAGCAGGTGGCTCGACAGGAACACGGTGGTGCCGCCGCGGTTGAGCTCGAGCAGCAGCAGCCGGACCTCACGGATGCCCTGGGGGTCGAGCCCGTTGGTCGGCTCGTCCAGCACCAGCAGCTCCGGCTGGCGCAGCAGTGCGGCGGCGAGCCCGAGGCGCTGGCGCATCCCCAGGGAGTAGGCCCGCACCGGTCGCTTCCCGACCGCCCCCAGCCCGACGAGTGCGAGCGCCTCGTCCACGCGCGCCCGGCGTCCGCGACGGCGACCACCGAGCGGCCCCGCCGGCTGGCGGCCGGTGGCGTCGTGCAGCGCGAGGTTGGTGGCGCCGGAGAGGTGCCCGTAGGCCGCTGGTCCCTCGACGAGGGCACCCACCCGGGGCAGGACGGCAGCGGCCGAGCTCGGCATGGGCGCACCGAGCACCTCGATCTCCCCCGAGGTGGCGAGCACCAGCCCGAGCAGGCAGCGCACGGTCGTGGTCTTCCCCGAGCCGTTGGCTCCGAGGAAGCCGTAGATGTCGCCGGCGCGGACGTCGAGGTCGATCCCTTCCACGGCCTTCACCGACCCGTAGCGCTTGGTCAGCGCGCGGGTGGTGATCACGGCGTGCCCGTCGCCGCCGGCGCGGCCAACAGCTCGGTGGCCGCGGCCTCCAGACCCTCCGGCGTCAGGGTGCCCGTCAGCAGCCACTGGCGACCCAGGCGATCGGGTTCGGTGAGCAGCAGCCCGACCGGTCCCACCGACACCGTGAGGCCTTGCGGCAGCTGTCGGGCGCCGACCGCGACCCGCAGCTGGTTGCCCAGTGAGCTGGCCTGGCGACGGGGCATCGGGGCGACTGCAAGCTGGGTGACGCCTCGGCCGTAGACCCCGACGCCGCCCGTGCCGGGCAGCGGCACGTGGCGCGCGTAGCCGAGCAGCTGGGCGGGGGGCTCGGCCTGGGTGAACCGGGAGATGGCCCCCACGAGGTCGAAGCGGGTGCCGAAGCGGACCCGGGACGACGGCGGTGGCGTGAACGCGGTCTCGTCCGCCCCCGGGGTGGTGGGGCTGAAGTCCAGGAAGGTGGTCGACAGCGCCGGTCGGTCGCTGCCGCGCCCGTACACGTCCACGGCGACGGCGATGCCGGACTCCCGGTCCGCCCAGACGTCGATCCGGTCGACGCTGCTGCGTTCGTCGCCCGGGCGCACCCGGATGCCGTCGGCCGGCCGACCCGCGACCCGCCGCGAGGGCAGGGCGCTGGCCTGGCCGCTGCTCGCCTCCGACAGGAGCCGGGCGGCCAGCGTCGTGGGGAGCCCGTCGTCGGCCCGGGGGAGCCGCACCGCCCCCGCCGGCTCGGGCTGGGTGCGGGTCGCCCGGCTGTCCTCGAAGTCCCACAGCCAGACACCCGACGCCGAGACGTGCAGGCTGCGCTCACCGGCGGGGTCGAGGGTGTCCACCCGCCAGTCGTCGGCGCTGCGCCACCACACCCGCAGCTGGGTCCGACCGCCGAACAGGCTGGTCACCGGCTCGAACTGGTCGGACACGGGGAAGGTGAGCGAACCGGTCGACTCGGCATACCCGGCATACGGCGCGTCCCTGACCGCCTGGATCCGCGCCAGCACCTGACCGGCGTCGGGGTGGGTGCCACCGACGGGGAGCTCGCGCAGCAGCAACGGCACCGCCGCGACGCCCAGCGTGGCAGCCGCCACGGTGGGCCACCGCCACGAGGGGTTCACCCCATCACAGTACGTCGCTCAGCTGCGGGTGGACGAGGCTCGGCTAGCGTGGTCGTGTGGTGGCACTACCTGGTCGGACCCCGAGGTGAGCGGCGCCTTCGGCGTCGTGGTGACCGGCACCTGCCCCTGCGGCACGGGACAGGTGTATGCCGCGTGCTGCGGACCGCTGCACGCGGGCGCGTCCGCCGCCACGGCCGAGCAGCTCATGCGCAGCCGGTACACCGCATACGTCCTGGGCGACGCGGCACACCTCCTGCGCACCTGGCACCCGCGGCACCGTCCCGACCCGCTCGAGGTGGCCCCCGACCCGGGCTGGCTGCGGCTGGAGGTGCTGGACACGAGCGGTGGCGGGGCCGACGACGAGGTCGGGGAGGTCGAGTTCGTCGCCAGGCACGTGGACGGGCCGTTGCACGAGCGCAGCCGGTTCGTGCGCCGCGCCGGGCGCTGGGTCTACCTGGACGGGGTCATCCTGACCTGAACGGTGGGCGGGGCAGCAACCGAAACCGATTCGTGGGGGCTGCGGCCCGGTCCGTAGGATGAGCGGGCTCGTCAGAGCACCACGTCCCCGAGACCGAAGGAACTCCTGTGCTTCGCACCCACGAGGCCGGCACCCTGCGCGCCGACCACTCCGGCCAGACCGTCACGCTCACGGGCTGGGTCGCCCGTCGGCGCGATCACGGCGGAGTGGCGTTCCTCGACCTGAGGGACGCCAGCGGCATCTCGCAGGTGGTCGTGCGCGACGAGGTGCTCGAGCAGGGTGGGGCCCACGACCTGCGCAACGAGTACTGCGTGCGCGTCACCGGCGAGGTCAGGACCCGCCCCGAGGGCAACGCCAACGCGGAGCTGCCGACCGGCGACATCGAGGTCATCGCCGGCGAGATCGAGGTCCTCAACGCCTCGGCCGCGCTGCCGTTCCAGATCGACGAGCGGGTCACCGTCGGTGAGGAGGCCCGCCTCAAGCACCGCTACCTCGACCTGCGCCGCCCCGGTGCCTCCTCGGCCGGTGCCGCGATCCGGCTGCGTTCGCGCGTCAACGCAGCGGCCCGCTCCGTGCTCGGTGCCCGCGACTTCGTGGAGATCGAGACGCCGACCCTGACCCGGTCCACCCCTGAGGGTGCCCGCGACTTCCTCGTGCCCGCGCGGCTGGCTCCCGGCTCCTGGTACGCCCTGCCCCAGAGCCCGCAACGCAGCGGCCCGCTCCGTGCTCGGTGCCCGCGACTTCGTCGAGATCGAGACGCCGACCCTGACCCGGTCCACCCCTGAGGGTGCCCGCGACTTCCTCGTGCCCGCGCGGCTGGCGCCTGGCTCCTGGTACGCACTGCCGCAGAGCCCACAGCTGTTCAAGCAGCTCCTCATGGTCGCCGGTATGGAGCGGTACTACCAGATCGCGCGCTGCTACCGCGACGAGGACTTCCGCGCCGACCGGCAGCCGGAGTTCACCCAGCTCGACATCGAGATGTCCTTCGTCGAGCAGGCCGACGTGCTCGAGCTCGGCGAGGAGGTCGTCAAGGAGGTGTGGAAGCTCATCGGGGTGGAGCTGCCGACGCCGTTCCTGCAGATGACCTACGCCGACGCGATGCGCCGGTTCGGCTCCGACAAGCCCGACCTGCGGTTCGGCAACGAGCTCGTCGAGTGCACCGAGTACTTCAAGGACACCCCGTTCCGGGTGTTCCAGGCCGAGTACGTCGGCGCCGTCGTCATGCCCGGCGGCGCCTCCCAGCCGCGCAAGCAGCTCGACGCCTGGCAGGACTGGGCCAAGAGCCGCGGCGCCAAGGGACTGGCCTACGTGCTCGTGCAGGAGGACGGCACGCTCGGCGGCCCGGTCGCCAAGAACCTGTCCGAGGCCGAGCGGGACGGCCTCGCCGCGCACGTCGGCGCCCAGCCCGGCGACTGCGTGTTCTTCGGTGCCGGGACGACCAAGTCGTCCCGCGCCCTGCTCGGCGCGGCCCGGCTCGAGATCGGCCGACGCTGCGACCTCATCGACCAGGACGCCTGGGCCTTCCTGTGGGTGCTCGACGCCCCGC
>CAVSUT010000002.1:0-31112 GCA_963731235.1 uncultured Actinomycetota bacterium
GTGCCACGCTGTCGAAGGCTGTAGGTCGCGTGGTGACCAGCAGCAGCCGAAACCGTGCGACAGGAAGGTTAGCCCACTGGATGGGGAGTGCGTTCCAGGACTCCAGGACCGATCACCGAGGTCAACTCGCCGCCGGCTGGGTGCAACCGAAGCTGCGTACGCCTGCCTCGATGGGCATGGTCACCAACGGGCCGTGGGGGACTACGAGACCGCGATCCCCATCGTTGTCGAAGTGCGGGTGTACCAGGCGCTGCTCTGACGCACGACGACCGTGTACCGCCCGGCTGCCGGGGCGTTCCATCCGAAAGACACGGACCCGTCGCCGTTGCCGGGCACGCCCGTGTCAACTGCGGCTCTGGTGAGGCTGACGAGCGGACGGCCCGATGTCGTCGTCCCCTTGTAGACCTCCACGGTGACCCGCGCGTGGCTGAGGCCGAGGACCGTGCGCGCAGTCCCGGTTTCCTTGCGGGGTCCCCGGTAGTACGTGGCGGCAGAGTCCCGGGTGATGACCTTCAGGCGCACCGCGCGCGACGAACCCGACGTGATGCTCGGGGTGAGGGCGAGGTCCTCGGGCGAGACGACAAGGCGACCGGTGCGCGATGCGGCCGGCCAGGTGCGGCCGTCGATGCTGCTGCCAGCGGCCACCGACGCGCGGAACGAGTAGGTGCCTGGCACCGCGCGGCTCACGGTCACGACCACCGGGGTCGACCCTGACCCGAGGCTTCGCGCCGTGCCGCGCGCGACCCCGTCCACCTCCACGGCGGCACCTGGCACGAGGCCGCTCGAGGCTGCACCGACCCGCAGCCTGATCGTGGCCCGGTCGCCCGCCTGCACGTTCGGCGGGACGCTGGTCAGGACGATCTCGGTGGGCGAGGCGGGAAACGTCGAGGTCCGGCCGAGGAGGTAGAGCGGGTCATCGGTGACGATGCCGGTGACCCCGAGCCGCAGGGCTCTGTCACGTTGCGGCCGGGTGACGAGCGTGTGCGCCCAGACCCGGGGCACCCCGGACCGCACGGCCCGGGTGATCAGGGCATCCGAGGCGGCGATGTCGATGTCGAGGAGATCGACGAAACCCTGCCAGCGGGTCGGGTCGTCGGTGCGCATCTGGCCGGCGGACCGCCAGAGGTGGCTGTGCAGGCCGAGGTCATGGACGGCCTTGGCCACTGCGGGGTCGTTCGTGTTGACGAAGACCGACTCCACGAGCCCGCGTCCCCGGATGAGCTCTGCGATGGTCGCGAGGGATGCCGGCGACTTGGCCTCGACGGTCAGCACCACCTTGCCGCCGAAGCGGTCCAACGCCTCCTCGAGCGTCGGTGCCGGCTCGGGTGCGGGCGCCGGACGGAGCCAGGCACCGGTGTCCAGCCGAACGGCGGGCCAGGTCGAGGCGGTCCTGGTCCGAACTGCGCCGGTCGCGTTGGTGGTGCGCTCCAGCGTGGCATCGTGCATGAGCACGACAGTGCCGTCGCCGAGCTCCTGGGTGTCGAGGTCGAGGACCTGTACGGCGCCAGAGCCCAGCATGCGCGTCAGCCCGGACAGCGAGTTCTCCCGCACCTCCAAGCCCCCTCCGCGATGCGCGTCGTAGACCAACGGCGGAAGGCTTGCGATGGTGGCCGGCTTCACCAGTGACACGGGGGGAGCAGCACCTGCGCGGCCCGACAGCTCAGCGGCGGTGGCACTCGTGGACGCCAGCGCACCAGCGACCAGGCCCACCACCGCGAACGACAGGGAACGCAGCGGCGACATGGGGCTCCTCTGTCGGGTGGCTTTGACGCTGCGCGTCGCAGCGGCTCGGTGGATGGGTCACCCTGATCGTCCAGCAGGACCGCCCGGCGCGGGGATGCCCGCCGCGATGACCGACCGAAGGGACGAGCGGGACCTTGGGCCCTGACGCGGGCGCCGACGCCACCCCACGATGGGAGTGACCCGGTGGGCCGCGCACCGTGCGCAGGTGGTGCGCCCCTTGGCCCACCGGGTCCATGAACAGGAGGACGTCATGACTGGTGGGTACGGGACGATCGGGCGGGGAATCCTGGTGGCCTTCGACGGGTCACCCGGCGCGGAGGTCGCCCTCGACTGGGCTGCCGCAGCGTCACATCGGCGACAGGTGCCGCTGTCCATCGTGTACTGCGTCGAGATGGCGTCGGTGCCCCTCGAGCCCATGTACAACGCCGAGGCGCTCCCTCGTGAGGTCCGCGAGGAGGCGCAGTCCGTGCTGGACCGTGGTGTGCGGCGGGCCGAGAAGGTCACCGACGCGTCGCTGGTGAACAGCGCGGTCGTCATCGGCTCCCCGGCAGCCGAGCTGGTCATCGCGTCCAGGGACGTCGAGCTCGTCGTCATCGGCTCGCGGGGACGGGGACGGGTCGCCGCAGGCCTGCTCGGCTCCGCGTCATACACCGTCACCGCCCACGCCAAGTGCCCGGTGGTCGTCGTCCGAGGGGAGTCGAACGTGCACCCCGACGCCACCCACCCGGTGGTCGTGGGGGTCGATGCCAGCGATGCGTCCCAACGCGCGGTGGAGCGGGCGGCGGAGGTGGCCGCGACGGCCCAGGCGTCGCTGCGCATCGTGACCGTGGGCCGGCTCCGTTCGCCCGAGGGGTGGGCCTACGTCGAGGACTCCGCGGCGGGAAACCAGCACACCCACGCCGTCAGGGAGCGCGCCCTGCCGATCCTGGACGCCGCCCGTGACCGGGTCCTCGCCCTGCACCCCGACCTGGAGATCGAGACCGAGGTCCTCTTCGGTGAGGCCGGGCACGTCCTGGCGCTCAGCGGAGTGCACGCGGGGTTGCTGGTCCTGGGGAGCCGGGGACGCGGTGGCTTCATGGGTCTGCTCCTCGGATCGGTGAGCCACACCGTGATCCACGAAGCGGCCTGCCCGGTCATGGTGGTCCGGTAGCCGACGCCCGCCTGCATCATCCTCACCCGTTCGGGCCAGGCGCGGCCGGACCGGCTGACCGAGGGAGGCCGACCCACCTAGCGTTGCGCACAGAGCGGCTCGCCTCCCGGAGCGCTCGACCTCGTTGAAGGACGCTCCATGCGCAAACCCCTCGCTGCCCTCGTTGCGGTCGTGGCCCCGTTGGGCCTCGCCGCCGCGGTCACCGCTGCCACCCCCCAGGCCGCCAGCGGCGCCACCGCGACCTACCAGTTCATGTACGTCACCCTCCCCAACGGGACCAAGGTGCCGATGCGCTGGAACGGCTGCCAGGCCGGCGTGACGTGGAAGGTCAACCTCGCCTCCGTGCCCACCGCGGACCGGGCAGCGGTGCTCGCCGAGACCAAGACCGCGGTCAGCCGCATCGCGACCTACACCGGGATGACGTTCTCCTACAAGGGGTTCACCACCGAGGTGCCGCAGGTCGGCTCCATGCCGAAGCAGACCGCCGAGCTCGTCATCGCCTACACGAGCCCGAGCAAGACCAACTACGGCCTCAGCGGTTCGGTCCTCGGTGAGGGTGGCCTCTACGCCGCCTGGGTGTCCCGCACCGTCAGCGGCAAGACCACCTACACCGCGGCCGCGCTGCGCGGGTTCGTCGTCATCGACACCCCGCAGATGCTCGCGCAGACCAAGCCCGGGTTCGGCACGGGCGCCCGCCGGACCAACCTGCTGCTGCACGAGCTCGGTCACGCGTTCGGCCTGGCCCATGTCACGACCAACACCCAGCAGATGTACCCCATGATCTCCAGCGCGTCCCCCAGCGGCATGGCCGTCGGCGACCGCGGCGGGCTCTACCGGCTGGGCAAACCTGCCGGCTGCATCAACACCGCGTCCATGCCTCTGCCGGACCTCAGCTGACCGGCGGGTTAGCCTGCCGGGGTGAGCCACACCCCCTCCACGCGGCCCGGCGCCCCGGCTGACGGCACCCCCGACCAGCGGGTCCAGCGCCGCACCATCAGCACCCTCGTCGGCTCGCAGATGCTGGGCGGTGTCGGCGTCGCCAGCGGGGTGGCGGTGGGGTCGCTGCTCGCCGAGGACATCAGCGGCTCGGCCGAGTTCGCCGGGCTCGGGGGCACCTTCCAGGTGCTCGGCGGGGCACTCATCGCCGTCCCCATGGCCCGCGTCATGGCCCAGCGGGGCCGCCGACCCGGCCTCGTCATGGGCTACGCCCTGGGCATCGTCGGCGCGGCCCTGCTCATCGTGGCGGGAGTCGTGCGCAACTTCCCGCTGCTACTCGTGGCCAGCGTGCTCTTCGGTGGCGCGACCACCGCCAACAGCCAGGCCCGGTATGCCGCCGCCGACCTCGCCCACGACACCCACCGCGGGCGCGACCTGAGCATCGTCGTCTGGGCGACGACCATCGGCGCCGTCCTCGGCCCGAACCTCGTCGGGCTCGCGGCCGACACCGCCGACGCCCTGCACCTGCCGTCGTTGACCGGTGCCTTCGTCTTCGCCCTCACCGGGTTCGTCCTCGCCGCGCTGCTCCTGACCGTGCGGCTGCGGCCCGACCCCCTCCTGCTCGCCCGGCAACGGGCTCACGAGGCCGCACCCCTCGAGGAGGTGGAACGCCCGCACGGGTCGGTCGTGCGCGGCATACGGGTGATCAGGACTCGGCCCGCAGCGCTGCTGGGGCTCGTCGCGCTGTCGCTGGGGCACATGACCATGGTCAGCGTCATGGTGATGACGCCGCTGCACATGCACCACGGCGGCTCCACGCTGCGCCTCATCGGCCTCGTCATCAGCATCCACATCCTCGGCATGTACGCCCTGTCACCGGTCGTCGGCATGGCGGTCGACCGCTTCGGCGGACGACCGGTCGTCGGCATCGGCTCGGTCGTCCTGCTCGCCGCGACCCTGCTCGCCGCCCAGGCGCCCACCGGCTGGTCGCCGGGACTGGCCCTCGGCCTGTTCCTGCTCGGGGTCGGCTGGTCCTGCACCCTGGTCAGCGGCTCCACCCTGATCTCGAGCGCCGTCCCGGTCGCCGAACGCGCCGGCGCCCAGGGCGCCTCCGACCTCGCGATGGGCCTGGCCGCCGGTGGTGGAGGCGCGCTCGCCGGCGTCGTCGTCGGCCAGGTCGGGTATGCCGCCCTCGGCCTCGGTGCCGCCGTGGTCGCGGTCCTCATCGGGCTCGCTGCCGCCTTCCTCCGCGGTCCTGACCCGGCCGCGGACGGACCCGGCGACGACCCGGACCATGACCCCGTGGACGGCGCACCGGACCGGTCCGGCGAGGCGGGGGACCACTTGCCGTCGACCGCGGACCCGGCCGACAGCAGGGTTCGTTAGCCTGCACAGGTGACCCAGCCGACCGACGAGACCCCCGCCGCCCCGGCTGCCGACCCCGACCCCCGGGGCGACCGCGTCGCCGCCGCCGTGAAGACGTGGCAGCGCCACCTGGTCGACCTCGGCGGCCGCAACACCCTGCTCTGGTACCGCGACCTGCCCACCGGCACCCTCGACCTCACCACCACCCACCCCGGCGGCCTCGCCATGCTCCTCGCCGGCCGGCCCACCCGCCTGTCCGACCTCGTCCGTGAGCCCGCCGCCCTCGACGAGGCGCGACGGCGCGCACGCACCATACGGTCCAAGACCGTCGAGCTCTCCGAGGAGCGAGGCATCGCCGCGGGGTTCATCGCGATCGGTATGGCGACGTGGACCGTCCGCGGAGCAGCCCGGCCCCCGGCTGCTCCGGTGCTGCTGCGTTCGTGCGTCCTGAAGCCCACCGGCGCCGCCCGCGAGGACTTCGACCTCGACCTGGGCAGCGACGTCGAGTTCAACCCCGTCCTGGCGCACTACCTGCGCTCCGAGCAGGGCATCGACTTCGACACCGACGCGCTCGAGGACCTCGCCACCTCCAGCAGCACCTTCGACCCCTACCCCGTCTACGAGCGGCTCAAGCAGCTCTGCAAGGGGATCCCTGACTTCGCCATCACCCCGCGACTGGTCGTCGGCACCTTCTCCTACGCCAAGCTCCCGATGGTGGCCGACCTTGCAGCGCAAGGGACTTCGCTTGCCGACCACGACGTCGTCGCCGCCCTCGCCGGTGACCCCGGCGCGCTGCGCTCGGTGCGCACCCAGGTGCCCGAGTTCCCCGCGGACGCCGACCCCTCCCACGAGCTGCTCATCCTGGACGCCGACTCCACCCAGCAGGCCGCCATCGACGCGGTCCGCTCGGGCGCCCACCTCGTCATCAAGGGCCCACCCGGCACGGGGAAGTCGCAGACCATCGCCAACCTCATCGCCACCCTGGCGGGGGAGGGCAAGCGGGTGCTGTTCGTCGCCGAGAAGCGCGCAGCCATCGACGCGGTGCTCGGACGCCTGCACAGCGTGGGCCTGTCCGACCTCGTCCTGGACGCCTACGACGGGGCCAGCAACAAGCGACGCCTGGCACGCGAGTTCGGCAGCTCCCTCGATCGCGGCACCACGACCACCGAGCCCGACACCGCCGAGATCGAGCGTGACCTCGTCGACCGGCGCGCCACCCTCGTCGCCCACTCCAAGGCCCTGCACGAGGCGCGTCAGCCCTGGGGGGTCTCCGCCCACGAGGCGCAGGAGGCCATCGCCACGCTCGGCGCAGCGCGGCACTCCCCGACCTCACGGGTCCGGGTGCGCGGTGAGCAGCTCGCCGGGCTGGACCGCCGCCGGATCCAGGAGCTCGGCCGCCAGCTCACCGAGGCCGCCTCGCTCGGCGCCTGGTCGACCGACGAGGGTTCCGACCCGTGGTTCGGCGCGCGCATCCCGACCTCCGAGGAGGCGGTCCGCGCTCGCGAGATCACCAGCTCCCTGGCCGAGGGCCAGCTCCAGGACGTCGAGCAGACCATGATCGAGGTGTTCTCCGAGGTCAACCTGCCCCGCGCCGACCGCGTGGGCGACTGGGGCGTCATCCTCGACTCGGTCAGCCAGGTCCGCAACACCCTCGAGGTGTTCCGCCCCGAGGTCTTCGACATCCCGCTCGGCGACCTCGTGGCCGCCACCGGGACCAAGGCCTACCGCACCAGCAACGGTGTCGAGCTCGGCTGGTACTCCCGCTACCGCCTGCGTCGCCAGGCCCGCTCCCTGCTGCGTCCCGGCCCCCCGCCGGCCGACCTGCACGGCGCCCTCGTCGACGCCGCGCAGCAGCGCACCTCCTGGCAGGCGATGGCCGGTGCCGGTGGCCGCCCCGAGCTCCCGCTCGACCTGGACCGGGCGCGGGCCGCATACGAGTCCCTCGCAGAGGACCTGCGCTGGCTCGGTGAGCGGCTGGCTCCCACCCCTGCCGGCGGTGACCTCATGGGCACGCCGCTGTCCGAGCTGCAGCAGCGGATGGGCGACCTCGCCGCCCGGCCCGACCGCCTCACCGTGGTCCCGCGGGTGCTGGGTGCCCTCGACGCGCTGCGCGCCGCCGGGATGGGACCGCTCGTCGACGACCTCGCCCGCCGTGGCGTCGAGCCCGACGACGTGGCGGCCGAGCTGGACTTCGTGTGGTGGACGTCGCTGTCCGAGGACCTCGTCGTGCGCGACTCCCGGTATGGCGCCCACGACGGTGCGCAGCTCCAGCGGGTCGCCGCCGAGTACGTCGCCGCCGACCACGCACACCTGACCGCCAGCGCCGACCGGGTCCGCGCCGGCGCCGCCCGCAAGCTGCGCGAGGTCCTGGCGGACCACCCCGACCAGGAGGCGCTGGTCCGGGCCGAGGCCGGCAAGTCGCGGCGCCACCGCCCGCTGCGCGAGCTGCTGCCCAAGGCCGGCGAGGTCCTGACCGCCGCCAAGCCCGCGTGGGCGATGAGCCCGCTCGTGGTGGCGTCGGTGCTGCCCCCGGGCCGCTGGTTCGACGTGGTGATCTTCGACGAGGCGTCGCAGATCCCGCCCGCCCAGGCCATCTCGGCCATCTCACGAGCGCACCAGGTCGTCGTCGCCGGCGACGAGCGTCAGCTCCCGCCCACGAACTTCTTCACCTCCGCGGTCGACGAGGACCTGGCCCCGGACTCCGAGACGCTGACCGAAGGGTTCGAGTCGGTGCTCGACGTGCTGACGGCCGCACTGCCGACCCGTCACCTGTCGTGGCACTACCGCTCGTTGGACGAGCGCCTCGTCGCCTTCGCCAACCGCGAGATGTACGACGGCTCGCTCGTCACCTTCCCCGGCACGGGCACCGACGCCGTCGTGCGCCTCGAGTCCATCGACGGGTCCGGGGTCGTCGTGCCCGGTGAGGAGGCCATCGAGTCGACCGAGGCCGAGGTCGAGCGCGTCGTCGAGCTGGTGCTCGAGCACGCCCGCACCCGTCCCCAGGAGTCCCTGGGCGTCATCGCCCTCGGCATCAAGCACGCCACCCGCGTCGACGACGCGCTCCGCAAGGCGCTGCGCGAAGCCGAAGGCGTCGGCGACTTCTTCGACGAGGACCGGCGCGAACGCTTCTTCGTCAAGAACCTCGAACGCGTCCAGGGCGACGAGCGGGACGCCATCATCCTGTCCGTCGGCTACGGCAAGACGGCGCACGGCCGGGTGCTGCACCGGTTCGGACCACTGAACCTCGAAGGGGGCGAGCGACGGCTCAACGTCGCGATCACCCGGGCCCGTCGCCGGATGACCGTGGTGTCCTCGCTGCTCGCCTCCGACCTCGACCCCGCCAGGCTCAAGGCCCGCGGTGCGGTGATGCTGCGCGACTTCCTCGCGTATGCCGCCGACGGCACCCTGCCCGGCCACGTCACCGAGGACTCGGCAGGGGAGTCGCCCGCGGACTCGCCGGTCGAGGTCACGCCGGACCCGAGCGCACCGGCCACGGCTGCGCCGCTGGGCGGGCTGGTGCGGGCCGAGTTCGCCCGCCGGCTGCGCGAGTCCGGCCTCGTGGTGCACGAGGCGTTCGGCGGTGCCGGCCACCCGGTCGACCTCGCCGTCGAGGACCCCGAGCGGCCCGGCCACGTGCTCGTCGCGGTCGAGACCGACGGCCCCGCCTACGCCGCCATGCACAGCAGCCGGGACCGGGACCGCCTGCGTGGCGAGCAGCTCGGACGCCTCGGGTGGGAGCACGTGCGCGTGTGGACCACCGACCTGTTCCGCGACCCGGCCCGCGATGTCTCGCGCGTCCACGCCGCGGTCCAGCGTGCGGCCGCCCGTCGCGCCACCCAGGAACGAGCAGCCCGTGCCGCGGCACCGCCCGTCCTCCTCGCGCCGGTCGGTGTGCCGCGGCTCGTCGTGCCGCCCGCTCCGACGCAGCCGGTCGAGCCGGTGCCGGACCAGGAGCCGGTTGCCGAACAGGTCGCTACCTCGACGCCGCCCGTCGAGGACCCGCCCGTCGAGGACCCGACCGGGGAGGCCCAGCTGGCGTTCGAGGGTATGGAGCCGTCGCCGGACGACTTCACGCCGCAGCCGGACGAAGGCGCCCGGCAACGCCGGGTCCGAGGACGTCGGGCCGGGTCGCCGAAGCCGGAGCAGACCAAGGACGACACCGACGCCGGTTGGGGTGAACGCCAGGACCTCTCGGCCCACGACCAGTGGTTGTTCGACCAGCGCCCGCCGCACTGGGGCAGCGACTGACCCAGTGGGCGGCCGTGGTGTCGAAGTGCGCCCGCGGCTCAGATCGGGCGGTTGAGCGCGTCGCGGATCTCGCGCAGCACGATGACGCTCTCGTCCGGAGCATCGTCGACCTCGTCGGCCCTGGCGAAGCGGGCCTTGGCCTCCTCGTAGGGCTTCACGACGAAGAAGTAGACGACGAGAGCCATCAGCAGGAACGCGAACAGGGCAGTGAGGAACGGTCCCACCGACAGGAGGCCGCCGGGCTGGAAGTCGTCGAAGTTCTGGGCGCCCCCGACCTTGGCCACCAGCTCGATGATGATCTCGGTGAAGGTGGTGACCACCGCGGCGAACGCGGTGGCCATGATGAACGCGACCGCAAGCTCGACGAGGTTGCCCCGCATGACGAAGTCCTTGAAACCCTTCATGGGTTCGCGACCTTTCCCTTGGTGAGTGGAGCAGTGGGGCCCACGCTAGCGATGGGCGTGAGGCCCGGCTGGCTCCGACGCGGTGGGTCCGGGCAGGCGTAGGTCAGCGGGAGCGCAGGACGAGGGAGAGCTGGGGGCGGCCCAGGGCGTCCTGCTGGACCGTGGACAGGTCGAGGACCGTCGGCTGGTCGACCGCCACCGTCAGGCCGGCGCCTTCGAGGTTGTTGCCGCTGGAGGAGCCCGGCCCGTTGAGCACCGCACCGAAGTCCGTGGTGAACACGGCGTCCACCGCCAGGACGAGCGCGCTGCGGGCCACCACGCCCTCGGGTCCGACGAGGTCGACGTGGTCCCCGGGACGCACCATCGACACCGACCGGGCGTCGGCGATCAGAACGTGCAGGGCGAGCAGGTCGACGGGCTGCCCGGTCAGCAGGCTCGAGGGCCGGGTGCGGTCGGTGGTGAGCGGCTCGCCACGGTTGAGGGTGGCGGTCAGGGGTCGGCCGACCACCTGGGCGACCGCCGTGGCGGCGCCGTCGGGCACGAGGTCCTTGGGGAACAACCGGAGCTGCAGCGCCGCGGGGGTGGCGACCTCGCCGACGGCCAAGGGGCGGGCGGCGACGACGACCGGGGTCAGCTCACCACCTCGGGGAGCCCGGGCCACGGCGATGGTCCCGAGCACGGCTGCCGCTGCACACGCTGCGGCGACACTGCGGCGCAGCACCCGCCGCCGCCACTGTCGGCGACGCCCGGGCCCCCTCAGCCAGGCGAGCATGCGTCGTCCTGCGGCCGCGTCCATCTCGGGTCTCAGCCCGGTAGGGCGAAGGGCAGGGTGATCCCGTCCAGGGCGCGCCGGCACGAGCAGCTCGCGGTGTCGTCGGGCTCGGGCTCAGGCAGGGCGGCGAGCGCCGAGCGCAGGACCGCTTTGAGCCGGTCGATGTTGCGTCCGAACACCGCCAGCACCTCCTGGTGGGTGACCGACTCGCCGCCGTCGACCCCGGCGTCGTGGTCGGTGACCAGCGCGATCGTCGTGAAGCACAGGGCCAGCTCGCGGGCGATCGACGCCTCGGGCATGCCGGTCATCCCCACCACGGTCCACCCCGCCTGCTGGTGCCACGCCGACTCGGCCTTGGAGGAGAACCGCGGACCGTTGATGACGACGAGCGTCCCCGCGTCGGCCAGGGCCAGCTCGGCCTCGCGGGCTGCGGTGATCGCGACCTCGCGACCTCGGGGGCAGTAGGGGTCGGCGAACCCGACGTGGGCGACCGGGCCCTCCGCGTCGTACACGGTGTGGGCGCGACCCCACGTGCGGTCGACGACCTGATCGGGCACGACCACCGTGCCGGGACCGAGCTCGGGCCTGAGGGAGCCGACCGCGCAGGGCGCCAGCACCTGCCGGACGCCGACCGAGCGCAGGGCCCACAGGTTGGCCCGGTAGTTGACCCGGTGGGGAGGGAAGCGGTGTCCCTGGCCGTGTCGGGCGATGAACGCCACCCGGCGACCCTCGACGTCGCCGATGAGGAGGTCGTCACTGGGGTCGCCGAACGGCGTGGTGACCTTGACCCGCTCGGCCTGGTCGAAGAACTCGTAGAACCCGGAGCCGCCGATCAGGCCGAGGTCTGCGCGTGGCTGCTCTGAGGTCATGCTGGCCAGACTACGCAGCGCGCGCGCTGGGGACCGGTGGGGGAGCGACGGCTGTGGACGCCGGAACGACGACGCCCGCCCCTGTGGACAGGGGCGGGCGTCGGGGACGTGGCGGGGGTCAGGCGGCCGAGCCGTCCGCGACCCTGGACGGGGCGTTGGACGAGCCGGCCTTGCCCTTGCCGGACGAGCTCGAGGACGACGAGGAGCTGGACGAGCCGGAGCCGGAGTCCGAGCCGGACGAACCCGAGCCGGAGTCCGAGCCGGACGTCGAGGAGGAGGACTCGCTCGAGCTCGACGAGGAGCCGTTCGAACCGTTCGAACCGGCGTCGCTCTTGCCCGCGGGCATGGAGGCCGAGGAGCCGCTGCGGGAGTCGGTGCGGTAGAAGCCGTTGCCCTTGAACACGACACCGACCGCGCTGAAGACCTTGCGCAGGCGGCCCTCGCACTCGGGGCAGACCGTGAGTGAGTCGTCGCTGAACGCCTGCACCGCGTCGAAGCGGTGGGCGCACTCGGTGCAGGCGTAGGAGTACGTCGGCACAGGTTCCTCCAAGGTGGTGCGGCCGCAGGGCGGCTCGGTGGTGCGGCCGGGGTGCCGCGGTGCTCCTGACCCCCGCGCGCCGGCGCGAGGCTGGCACTGTAGGGGGTCGACTGCCAACTATAAGGCCGCGCGGCCCCTACTTCTTCCCACCGGGTCGCCGGCCCAGTCGCGCGCCCAGGCGTGGGCCGCGTCGCGGCCCCAGCCCTGCGCCGCGTCGCGCCCCCAGCCCTGCGCCGAGTCGCGCGCCGACCCGGCGGCCGAGGGCTCGACCCGCGTCGGCGACCGCGGCCACCCGGGTCGGGGGTCCTGCCGCGCCGTGCGTGGGCCCGTCGCCGGTGGCCCAGCCGGCCAGGCGACCGTTCTGGCTGACGTCACGCACCCGCTTCTCGGCCTTGGTCCGTGACTCCGAGGTGGTGACGATGAGCAGCTGGTCGCCGCGACGCATCGCCGTGTTGACCTCGGGCACGAAGCCCCGGTCGTCCCGCACCACGAGCGTGACGTTGGCTCCACGGGGCAGGCGCAGCTCGAAGATCTCGACCCCGTGCAGCTTGGACGCCGGACCGACCGTCACCTGCAGCATCTCCGCCCCCATCTCCTCCAGGGGGGTGGCCTCCACGGCGAGGTCGAGGGTGGCGTGGTCCTCGATGATCCCGAGCCGCTGGGCGACCCAGGGCAGCGTCGGCGCCTGGACGATCGTGAAGATGATGACGAGCACGAAGACGAGCTCGAAGATCCAGTCGACGTTCTGGGCCCCGACGGTCAGTGGGACGGTCGCGAGCACGACGGGTACGGCGCCGCGGAGCCCGGCCCAGGACAAGAACACCTGGTCGCGCCACCCGAGCCGGAACGGCGTCACCGACACCAGGACCGACAGCGGCCGGGCCACGAGCAGGAGCACCAGGCCGATGAGGATGGCCGGCAGCACCTGGTCGCCCATCTTGCCGGGGGAGGCGAGCAGGCCGAGCAGGACGAACAGCCCGATCTGGGCCAGCCAGCCCAAGGCGGTGGAGAGCCCCAGGACTGCCGGCCCGTGCGGCAGCCGCAGGTTGCCCAGCACGAGGGCGGCCAGGTAGCAGGCGATGAAGCCGCTGGCGTGCACGCTGGCCGCCGCGGCATACGCGAGGACGGTCAGGGCGACCACGCCGATGCTGAACAGGCCCGAGGACCCTGACGCGGAGCGGCGCATGAACTGGCCACCCAGCCACCCCACGGCCAGCCCGATCACCGCACCGGCCGCGAGCTCGAGCACGGCCTGCAGGACCAGCACGGACCAGCCCTGCGCCTCGGCGGGGTTGGCGCTGCGCGCCGCCAGGGCGATGACGAGGATGACCACAGGGGCGTCGTTGAACCCGGACTCGGCCTCGAGCATCCCGGTGATCCGGCGGGGGAGCGGCACCCGGCGGAGCACGGAGAAGACGGCGGCGGCGTCGGTGGAGGACAAGATGGCACCGACGAGCAGAGCGGTGTTCCAGTCGAAGTGGAGCACGAACCGCACGGGTAGGGCCACGACCAGGACCGAGACCATGACGCCGACCGTCGACAGCACCGCGGCGGGCCCCACCGAACGCCGGATGCCCTCCCACCGGGTGCTCAGGCCACCCTCGGACAGGATGAGGATGAGGGCGGCGTACCCCAGGACCTGGGTGAGCTCGTTGGAGTCGAAGTTGATGCCGAAGCCGTCCTCGCCGATGGCCAGCCCGATGCCGAGGTAGATCAGCAGCGAGGGCAGCCCCGACCTCACCGAGAGCCGCACCGCCGCGACGCAGACGAGCAGGACGAGCGACCCGACGAGGAGCGCAGGAGTCAGGTCTTGCAGGGTGAACCCCGAGCTGCCGGTCTCGGACGCCACCCCGGAGAGCCCTTCGAGGGCGAGTCCGGGGAGTCCAGCCTGCACGGCCCGTCACGTCCTTTCCCGGTCAGTGGTGCGGATAGTCTCGCAGGGTGTCCCGCGTCATTCTTGCCCGCCGCATAGCCATCGTCGTGGCGGCGCTCCTGGTCGTCGTCCTCGGAATCGTCGCGGTCCTGGCGGTCACGTGGGTGCGGCGGCCGTTCCCCGTCACCGAGGGCGAGGTCAAGGTCCCCGGTCTGCAGGGCAAGGTCGAGGTCATCCGGGGCGACCAGGGCATCCCGCAGATCTACGCCGACAGTGCTGACGACCTGTTCCGGGCCCAGGGCTTCGTGCACGCCCAGGACCGGTTCTTCGAGATGGACCTGCGTCGACACATCACCTCGGGGCGGCTGTCCGAGCTGGTCGGCGAGTCCGGCCTCGAGACCGACCGCGTGATCCGCACGCTCGGCTGGCGCCGGGTCGCCGAGGCCGAGCTGCCGACGCTCAAGCCCGAGACGCGCCGCTACCTGCAGGCCTACGCGGACGGCGTCAACGCCTACATCCACGAGCAGGGCACGCCGTCGAAGATGTCGCTGGAGTACGTCGTGCTCGGCCAGAAGGTGCCGGACTACCGGGTCGAGGACTGGGTCCCCGCCGACTCCCTCGCCTGGCTCAAGGCGATGGCCTGGGACCTGCGGGGCGACTACAGCGACGAGCTGATGCGGGCCCGTCTGGCCGGCTCCATGCCGCTGGGCCAGATCGGCGAGCTCTACCCGCCCTACCCGTACGAGACCAACAAACCGATCCTGTCGGGCAAGGACTGGACGTCCACGACCTCGAACGCCGGCAGCTCCGCCAACTCCGCCCTGCCCCTGACCGCGACCCCCGCGACCGCCACGACCGCCACGACCGCCACGACCGCTACGAGCAAGGCACCCGAGGCCGAGCTGGCCGCCGAGAGCGGCCCGGCCGCCCAGCAGGCGTATGCCGCCGTGAGCAAGGCCCTGGCGGCCGTCCCCGTCACCATGGGGCGCGGTGACGGCATCGGCTCCAACTCGTGGGTGGTCGGCGGTGCGCGCACCAGCACCGGCAAGCCGCTGCTCGCCAACGACCCGCACCTCGGGGTCAGCATCCCCAGCGTCTGGTACCAGGTCGGCCTGCACTGCCGGGCGGTCAACAGCAGCTGCCCGTTCGACGTGGCCGGCTACTCCTTCGCGGGGCTGCCCGGCATCGTCATCGGCCACAACCAGTCGATCGGCTGGGGCTTCACCAACCTCGGGCCCGACGTCAGCGACTTCTTCCTCGAGCAGGTGCGCGGCAAGACCTACCTGCGCGACGGCAAGCAGGTGCCGCTGACGATGCGCACCGAGACGATCAAGATCGGTGGCGGTGGCCAGCAGATCATCACGGTCCGCAGCACCGCCCACGGGCCGATCCTGTCCGATGCCAGCGAGACGGTCGCCCAGGCCGGCGACAGCCCTCCGGTCAACAGCCGCACCAGTCCCGGCAACTACGAGGTCGCCCTCCAGTGGACCGGCATCGAGGTCAGCCAGACCGCGGACGCGATCTTCGGGCTCAACACGGCCCAGAACTTCGAGCAGTTCCGCGCGGCCGCCAAGGACTTCGCGGTCCCGTCGCAGAACCTGCTCTACGCCGACACGGCCGGCAACATCGGCTACCAGGCTCCCGGCTCCATACCGATCCGCAGCCGTTACATGGAGAGCGCTCCCGGGTTCTGGATCCGCCCCGGCTGGGTCTCCTCGTGGGACTGGAAGGGCAAGGTGCCCTTCGAGCAGATGCCGTGGACGTACAACCCGCCCGAGGGGTTCATCGTCGCCGCGAACCAGGCCGTCACCCAGAGCGGGTCCCCGTTCCTCACCACCGAGTGGGACTACGGCTTCCGCAGCCAGCGCATCCGGACGCTGCTCGAGAAGGACACCAAGGTCACGCCGGCAGCGATGTCGCAGATCCAGGGTGACACCCGTAGCCAGTTCGCGCCCGTCCTCGTCAAGGCACTGCTCAAGGTCGACCTCGGCGGTGACGACTTCACCAAGCAGGCCCAGGACCTCCTGCGCGACTGGGACTACACCAGCCCGGCAGGTGCCAGCGACGCCGGGTCGGCTGCGGCGTACTACAACGCGGTCTGGTCCAGCCTGCTCGACCTGACGTTCAACGACGAGCTGCCCAGGGACCTGCGCGCCGACGGTGGCGACCAGTGGATGCAGGCGATGACCCAGCTCCTCGGCAAGCCGCGCTCGGCGTGGTGGGACGACAAGCGCACCGCCGGGGTGGCGGAAGGCCAGTCCGAGATCCTGCGCAAGGCCCTCGTCAACGCCCGGCTCGACCTCACCCGCGAGCTCGGCAAGGACCCGGCCGACTGGCAGTGGGGCCAGCTGCACACCCTGACCCTCGAGCACCGGGTGCTCGGTGGCGAGGACGTCCCCGGCCTGGTCCGGTCGCTGTTCAACCGCGGCCCGATCGAGCTGCCCGGCGGTTCGGCCATCGTCAACGCCAACGGTTGGGACGCCAGCCAGGGCCTGGACGGTGGCAACCGCGCCAAGGCGTTCAAGGTCGACTGGGCACCGTCGATGCGGATGGTGCTCGACTTCTCGAACCTCGACCGCTCGCGCTGGGTCAACCAGACCGGCAACAGCGGGCACGCGTTCGCCGACCACTACAACGACCAGTCGAAGGCATGGGCCGACAACGAGCTCTACGACTGGCCGTTCACCCGCAAGGCGGTCGACGCGGCCGGTGGGGACCAGCTCCTGCTCCTGCCCAGCGGGACGACGAACTAGGTCGCGGTGGCTCGGCGCAGGAGGACCGCGGTGAACTGCTGCCTGCTGCCCCAGGGCGTGACGTGGTCCTCGCCACTGGTGGCGACGACCTCGTACCCGGGGAACTCGGCGGCCAGCGCGGTGTGGGTGTAACGGACGATGGGCAGTCCGCTGCAGGTCGTGGGGCCGTCCGGCCCGAAGGTGGCGACCACGAGCCAGCCACCGGGGGCCAGGCAGCGCTGCACCGAGGCGAGGTAGTCCTGCCGTTCGTCCGGCTCGGTGAGGAAGTGGAAGACCGCGCGGTCGTGCCAGAGCGAGAACTGCCGGCCGGGGTGGAAGTCCAGGACGTCGGCGACGGTCAGCGTGACGTCGCGGCCGCCCGCGCCCAGTCGGTCGCGCACGGTGCGCAGCGCGGTGGCGGACAGGTCGATGGCGGTGAGGTCGCGGTAGCCCCGCTCGACGAGGTGGTCCACCAGGGTCGACCACCCGGCGCCCACGTCGATGATGGGCTCCTCCCGACCGAGGTCGGTGGAGTCGACGAGCCCGAGGGAGAGCTCGGGCACGGACTGCCACCAGGACACGCCATCGACGTCCTTGGAGTCGTGGACCCCTTCCCAGAAGTCCTTGCGCTCCCCGGTGTCGCCGGGTCTGGTCAGTCCGTCCTGGTGCGCGGTCACGCCTCGACCGTAACCCGTCCACCGACCGCTGCACCGTGCCGCCGGCGGCCGTAAGGACTTCGTAATCCGGGTCGGCGCTGTGCTGGTGGCCAGGCGGTTAGCGTCGAAGACATGCCCACCCCTGAGCAGGTGCCCGGACCGGAGCAGGTGCCCGGACCGCTGGGCGACGTCACCCGGGTCGTCGACGGTGGCGACATGGACTGTGGCAGCGGCCTGCTCCTGCTCATCACCCGGGCCATGCGCAGGCTGGAGCACGGCGACCTGCTCGCGATCCGCAGCGCGGAGCCCTCGGTCGTCGTGGACCTGCCGATCTGGGCCGACCTCGTCGGCCACGACGTCACGGCCCAGCACGTCGAGGGGGAGGCTGGGCCCTGGTGGTTCGCGGTCCGCAAGGTGGTCAGCGCCAGGGTCGACACGATGTTCAGCGTCGGCGACCGCACCCCGGTGGGGCAGCGGCTGTGGGCCTACACGAACTTCGACTGCAACCTGGCCTGTTCGTACTGCTGCGCCCAGTCCTCACCCCAGGCCGACGCGCGCAGGCTGCGGCCGGCCGTGGCCCGGGAGGCCTTCGCAGAGTTCCGCGACCTCGGGGGCAAGGAGCTGCTCCTCACCGGCGGCGAACCCTTCATGCACCCCGAGCTCGGTGAGCTCGTCGCCGCCGCAGAAGGACTCGAGCGGGTGATCCTCACCAACGCGATGATCTTCGCCCGGGGGACCCGGCGCCGGACGCTGGAGGAGATGGACCGCTCCGTGCTCCTGCAGGTGAGCCTGGACTCCGCGACCGCCGAGGTGCACGACCGTCAGCGGGGCGCCGGTTCGTGGTCCAAGGCCCTCAAGGGCATCGGGGAAGCCAGGGCACTGGGCTTCCGGGTGCGGGTGGCCGCCACCCTCTACGACGAGGACCCCGTAGGGGTGCGTGCCCTGCACACCCGGCTCGATGCCGAGGGGATCGCGCCGGACGACCGGCTCATCCGACCGGTCGCCGCGGAGGGCTTCGCCGAGACCGGGGTGCACGTGTCCATCGACAACCTCGAGCCCGAGCCGACCATCACCTCGGACGGCGCCTGGTGGCACCCCGTCGCCATCACCAACCCCCACCTGCGCATCGCCGACAGCCCACTCCCGCTGTCCGAGGTCTTCGGCGTCGTCAGGGACACGCTGGCGGTCCACGACGCGGCCACCCGAGCAGGACGAGAGGTGTTCCGCTGTGCCTGACCACGACTCCGGATCCATGGTCGAACGAGGCCGCAGCCTGCTCGGCTGGCTCCTCTCGCCGGCCACCGAGGACGTCCCGCGCCACCAGGCCATCGGCGCCACGGCGCTGCGCATCCTGCTCGGCCTCCTGTGGCTGTGGAACGTCAACTGGAAGCGCCCCCCGGACTTCGGTGAGCAGTCCAACGGTGGGCTCTTCAAGTTCACCTCGTATGCCGTGAGCGACCCCGTGCTCCCGCCGTACTCCTTCGTGGTCGAGAAGGTCGTGCTCCCCAACCTCGCCGTGTTCGGCTGGGGCGTCCTGGTGGCGGAGACGGCGCTCGCGGTCCTGCTGCTCACCGGGTCGTGGATCCGCCTCGCCGCGGTCCTGGGCATCGCGCAGTCCCTGGCGATCGGTCTCTCGGTGGCCTACGCGCCCGGGGAGTGGCCGTGGTCCTACCTGCTCATGATCGGTGGCCACGTGTCCCTGCTGCTCTCCTCGTCCGGGCGCTACCTCGCGGTCGAGGGTGTCAGCCACGGTGTGAGGCCGGGCAGGCTGCTCCAGCGGGTCTTCGGCGGGCTTGCCGTGGCCGTCGGACTGGTCAGCGCCGTCGCCTCCCTGGGTGACCCGCTGGCGGCGAGCGGACCCCGGATCGCGATCTCCGGCTGGGAGGTCGGCCTGGGGAACTACAACCTGCTCGGCGGGCTCCTGCTCGCGGCCGTCGGGGCACTGCTGCTGCTGGCGGACCGGCTGGGGGTGGTGGCGGCGTGGGTCGCGGCAGGGCTGGCCGTCGTCGGCGCCCTGTCCCTGTACGCGCAGATCGGTTTCACCGACCCCCTGCTCGGTGGTGGCGCGACCTCGGCCGCGCTGCTGCTGGCCCTGGCCGTGGTCGCGGTCACCCGCGCCCGCACGGAGGGTCCCTCCAGCCCGAACACCTCACGCCCCACTGCCCCCAGGAGTGCCCGGTGACCACGGTTTCCCGCCGGAGCATCCTGCTCGGCTCCGGCGGCATCGTCCTCCTGGCTGCCTGTGGCAGCTCGTCGGACTCCACCGCCCCGGGTGCGTCGACGACCGGGGCCGCCGGAGGGGGCGGCCCGCTGGTCATCTCGGCGATCCCCGACCAGGACCCCGAGAAGCTGAACCGGCTCTACCCGGCCCTGGCGGAGCTGCTCGCCGGGGCCACCGGGCTGGACGTCGAGTACCGACCCGTCACCGACTACGCCGCCGTCGTGCGGGCGTTCGAGGTGGGCGACATCGAGCTGTCGTGGATGGGCGGGCTCACCGGGGTCCAGGCCCGCTCCAGGGTGCCGGGCGCCACGGCCATCGCCCAGCGCGACATCGACGCCGACTTCCACAGCCTCTTCATCGCCAACACCGCGGCGGGGATCGATCCGTTCACCGACGGGGCGGGGCTGAAGGCCTTGGCCGGGCACTCCCTGACCTTCGGGAGCGAGACGTCGACCTCCGGTCGGCTGATGCCGGAGTACTTCATCCAGCAGTCGGGCCTGGCCCTGTCCGAGCTCAAGGGGAAGCCGGGCTTCTCGGGCTCGCACGACGCGACGATCGAGGCGGTGGCCTCGGGCAGCTTCGAGACCGGAGCGGTCAACGAGCAGGTGTGGACGTCCGCCCGGGAGGCCGGCAAGGTCGACCTCTCCGAGGTCGTCGTCCTGTGGCGCACTCCCGGCTACGCGGACTACCACTGGTTGGCCCGTCCCGACCTCGATGCGCGGCACGGGGCCGGCACGACGAAGAAGATCACCGACGCGCTCCTTTCCCTGCAGGCCGACTCGCCGAAGGACGCCGAGGTCCTCGACCTCTTCGGTGCCACGTCGTTCGTGCCCACCGCGAACGCGAACTACGACAAGATCGAGGCGATCGCCAAGGAGCTGGGGCTGCTCGCATGACGCAGGCGGAGCCGGTCGTGGCGCTGCGCGGGGTCGAACGGCGCTTCGGGCAGCGCACCGCCCTGCAGGGGATCGACCTCACCGTCCACGCCGGGGAGCGGGTGGGCCTGCTCGGCGCCAGCGGGGCCGGCAAGAGCACCCTGCTCGCGCTGCTCAACGGCTCGATCCGCCCCACGCACGGCACCGTCGAGGTGTTCGGGAGCGACCTGTCGACGTTGCCCGCGGCGACCCTGCGAGCCGTGAACCAGCGGATCGGCACGATCAGCCAGCGGCTCGACCTCGTCGACCAGGTGCGCGTGCTCCACAACGTCAACGCCGGTCGACTGGGCCACTGGAGCGTGGCGCGTTCGCTGGCGGCGCTGGTCCTGCCACGGGCCGACCCGGTCGTCACCACGGCCCTGGAGCGGGTGGGTCTGGGCTGGGCGGTCCACGAACGCACCGAGCGGCTCTCCGGTGGTGAGCGGCAGCGGGTCGCCATCGCGCGGCTGCTCGTCCAGGAGCCCGACCTGGTGCTGGCCGACGAGCCGGTGTCCAGCCTCGACCCGTCGCGGGCCGCGGAGGTCCTCGAGCTGCTGCGGGCTGCCACACCGCACGGCACCCTGCTCGTGAGCCTGCACCAGCCGGAGCTCGCCCGCAGGTACTGCACGCGCATTCTCGGTCTGCAGGACGGACGGGTCGTGGTGGACCGTCCGGCGCAGGAGCTGGAGGACTCGGTGATCTCCGACCTCTACGCCCTGACGTGAGCATCGACCTCCGGACGCCGTCTGCGACCGAGGCCGGCACCCGGACCACCGGCCAACGGCCCCGGGTCGATGCCAGGACGGTGGGCCTGCGTCGACTGGTGACGGTGCTCGCCGTCGTCGTCCCGGTGGGCTGGGCGCTCTCCCGCGCCCTGACCCCCGACGGGGCCATCGTCAACACCGGGGGAGTGCCGCTGCTCGGGGCGCTGCTGTCCGCGGCGACGCGTCCGGCCCTGTCTGCGGACTTCCTCAGGCTCGTCGGCGACGCAGCGCTCGTGACGGTGACGTATGCCGCGCTGGGAACCGCAGGTGCCCTGCTCATCGGTGTCGTCGGCGGTCTCGTGCTGAGCGAGGCAGCCGAACGACACCAGCCCGGGCCGGTGCTCAGGGCGGTGCGACTCGGGCTACGGGGCCTGCTCGTGGCAGCCCGCTCCATCCACGAGCTGATCTGGGCACTGCTGCTCGTCAGCGTGCTCGGCCTCGACCCGCTGGTCGCGGTCCTGGCGATCGCGATCCCCTTCGGGGCGCAGACGGCCAAGGTCTTCGCCGAGATCCTGGACGGCGTCCCCCGTCACCCGGTCGAGGCGCTGCGGGCCGGCGGGGCCAGGTCGCTGCCGGCGCTCGCCTACGGGTTGTTCCCGCAGGCGACCCCGCTGCTGCTGTCCTACTCCTTCTACCGCTTCGAGTGCGCAGTGCGGTCGGCGGTCGTGCTCGGGGTCGTCGGGGTGGGTGGCCTGGGGCAGGAGCTCGTCGTCAGCCTGCGGTCACGCAACTGGGACGAGGTCTGGACGCTGGTGGGCGCGGTGCTGCTGCTGTCTGCCGTGATCGACTGGTGGAGCTCGCGGGTGCGCGGGGACCTCGCCGTGGTGTCGTGCTCGGACTGGTCGGGCGGCAGTGCGGCGAGCGTGGGCCGCAACCACTCGTGGTGGGCGCGGTGGTCCACCGTCGTGGCCGTGGTGGGAGTCGGGGTCGCCTGGTTCGCCTCGGGTGTCTCGTGGTCCGGCCTGGTGTCGGCCAGGACGCGTGAGCTGACCGTGCGCCTGGTCGAGGAGATGCTCCCCCCGGCGGTCCCCCGGGGCGGGGGCCCGGTGCTGGCCGGTGCGGTCCTCGACACGGTCGCGATGGCCGTGCTGGCGATGGTGCTGGCTGTCGGCATCACCCTGCTGCTCGGGCCGGCGGCCTCCCGGTTCCGCCCGGTCCCCTTCGCGGCGGAGCGGCCGGGCTGGTGGCGAGCACCTCGGCTGGTGGCCAGGTTCGCCGCACGAGGTCTCCTCCTGCTGCTGCGCTCCATCCCCCCGACCGTGTGGGCGGTGCTCGCCCTGGTCGTGCTGTTCCCCGGCATCCTGCCGGGGGCGGTGGCCCTGGGCCTCTACACGGCCGGGATCCTCGGTCGCCTGGTCTCCGAGGCGTGGGAGAGCGTCGACATCCGGCCCCGGGATGCGCTGCGGTCCGCGGGAGTGCGACCTTCGGCCGCCGCGGTGGTGGCGGTGCTGCCCCCTTCCGTGCACCACCTGATGACCTACACGCTGTACCGCTTCGAGATCTGCGTGCGCGACACCGCGGTGGTCGGCGTGGTCGGTGCGGCGGGGCTGGGACGGCTGTTCGCGGAGAACCTCGCCGTCTTCCGGTTCCCGGTGGTGTCGACGCTGCTCCTGACGTCGTTCGCGCTCAGCGTCGGCACCGAGGTCCTCGGCCGCCGCATCCGCCGGGCCGTCCGCGCCTGACCGCTCGGTCAGCCCGCCGGCCCCGACTGGGCCGAGCGCAGGTGCCGCAGGCCGATCCCGGCCGCCATGACCGCGTCGACGGGACGGTCGTGCGGCTCGCGCGGCAGGTCCTGGGTCAGGACCTCCCAGGGGTGCACCACGGCGACCAGCATCGCGGTCGTGCGCGGCAGGGATCGGTCGTAGCAGCCCTTGCCCTGGCCGATCCGGGTGCCGTGGCTGTCGACGCCGTGCGCCGGGACGAACACCACCGCAGCGCGCGCCACCGCTTCCAGCCCCAGCGCCGCACCGCCAGCGGCCTGCTCGGCAGAGGCATCCTCGACACCCGCCTCGCGCCAGTCCAGGTCCCAGTCCGCGAGCGTGACCGGCAGCATCACGCGGACCCCACGGGCGAGGAATGCTGCGACCAGGGCCTGCGTGGGTGGTTCGGTGGGCTCCGACTCGTATGCCGCGACCCAGTCGCCGCGCCCGACCCCGGCCTCCCGGGCCGCCGCGAGGGCCGCGAGGGTGAGCGCCTGCGCATCGGCCGCGCGGTCGCGGCCGGGTACGCGCTCGCGGCGCAGCCGGCGCAACCGGCCACGGACGGCGAGCTTGTCCTCGGGCACGCCACCATCGTGCCCGCCCCGGCGCCCGCGCCGCGAGCGGGTCGGCCGAATAGGGTGGGCGCATGAGCAGCCAGCCCGCCCGAACCGTCACCAAGGCCGTGATCCCCGCAGCGGGTCTCGGGACCCGTTTCCTGCCGGCCACCAAGGCCACGCCCAAGGAGATGCTCCCGGTCGTGGACAAGCCCGCGATCCAGTACGTCGTCGAGGAGTCGGTGCGTGCCGGCCTCGACGACGTCCTGATCATCACCGGGCGCAACAAGAACGCGCTCGAGGACCACTTCGACCACCAGTGGGAGCTCGAGCAGGCCTTGGAGGCCAAGGGCGACACGTTCCGGCTCGAGCGGGTGCGCGAGTCGGCGGCGATGAAGGTGCACTTCGTGCGGCAGGGGCAGCCCAAGGGCCTCGGACACGCGGTGCACGTCGCCAAGGAGCACGTCGGCGACAACGCGTTCGCCGTCCTGCTCGGTGACGACCTCATCGACGCCCGCGACCTGCTGCTGGAGGAGATGCTGCGGGTCCGCGAGGAGAAGGGCGGCAGTGTCGTCGCCCTGCTCGAGGTGCCGCCGGAGTCCGTCCACCTGTACGGCTGCGCCGCGGTCGAGGACGTCGAGGGTGACGTCGTGCGCATCACCGGCCTCGTCGAGAAGCCCGACCCCTCCGAGGCGCCCAGCAACCTGGCCGTCATCGGCCGCTACATCCTCGACCCGTCGGTGTTCGGGGTCCTCGAGCAGACCCCGCCCGGTCGTGGCGGCGAGATCCAGCTGACCGACGCCCTGCAGACGCTCGCCGCGTCGAGCGAGCCCGGTGGTGGGGTGCACGGGGTGGTCTTCCGCGGCCGTCGCTACGACACCGGCGACCGGCTCGACTACCTCAAGGCCGTCGTGCGCCTCGGTCTCGACCACGCCGAGCTGGGCCAGGACTTCGGTGGCTGGCTCGACGAGTTCGCGGCCGACCGCCGTGACGCGAAGGCCACCGCCCCGTGATCTCCGTCGAGCAGCACCTGCGCCGGATCCTGGAGACCGTGCAGGTCATCAGGCCGTTCGAGCAGGGTGTGCTCGACGCCCAGGGGTGTGTCCTCGCCGAGGACGTCACCGCACGCGGCTCGCTGCCCGGCTTCACGAACTCCGCGATGGACGGGTATGCCGTCCACGCCGCCGACGTCGTGGGCGCCACCGAGGAGCACCCGGTCGTCCTGCCGGTCGTCAACGACATCGCGGCCGGCAACACCAACGCCCTGTCCCTGGCCCAGGGCCAGACGATGCGCATCATGACCGGGGCCCCCATGCCCCGGGGAGCAGACGCGGTGGTGGCGGTCGAGAAGACCGACGGCGGGGTGGTCAAGGTCGCGATCCGGGTCGCCTCCGTCGTCGGTCAGCACGTCCGTGAGGTCGGTGAGGACATCGAGGAGGGTGCGGTCATCCTGCGCCGGGGAGCCCTGCTCGGCCCCGGCCAGATCGCCCTGCTCGCCGCGGCGGGGGTGGCGCGCGTGCGCGTCGTCCCGAGACCGCGGGTCGTCGTGGTCTCCACCGGCGACGAGCTCGTCGAGGTGGGACGTACACCGGGGTTCGGCCAGATCGTCGACTCCAACTCGCTGATGCTCACGGCCGCCGTCACCTCGGTGGGTGCCACGCCATACCGCGTCGGGGGCGTGGCCGACGACGCCCGCACCCTGATGGACACCCTCGAGGGCCAGCTCGTGCGCGCCGACGCGATCATCACCACCGGTGGTGTCTCGATGGGCGCGTTCGACACCGTGAAGGAGGTGCTGTCCCGCGTGGGGACGGTGAGCTTCGACAAGGTGGCGATGCGTCCGGGGATGCCGCAGGGGTTCGGGGTGCTCGGCGACGAGCAGGTGCCGGTCTTCACCCTGCCCGGCAACCCGGTCAGTGCGCTGGTGTCCTTCCACGTGTTCGTGGCTCCCGCCCTGCGGGCGATGGCCGGTCGTCCCGAGCCGTCCTTCCCGCCGGGCTACGTGCCTGCGGTCGCGGCGGAGTCGTTCGGGTCGGTCCCGGGCAAGATGGAGTTCCTGCGGGTCGCCCTCGACGGCGACCGGGCCCGGCTCGCCGGGGGTCAGGGCTCGCACATGCTCGGCGCCCTCGCGGCCGCCGACGCGCTCGCGGTCATCCCGCCCGAGGTCACCCAGGTCAACGAGGGTGACGCCCTCGAGTGTCTTCCCCTGCTCGGACGGGAGGGGCAGTGAGCGAGCGGCTGACGCACGTCCGTGACGACGGGTCGGCCCACATGGTCGATGTCTCCGCCAAGGACGTCACCGCCCGCGAGGCCAGTGCTGCAGGTCGGGTGCTGTTGTCCCCCAAGGCGATCGCTGCCCTGCGCGACGGCAACGTCCCCAAGGGGGACGCGCTCGCCGTCGCGCGGATCGCCGGGATCCAGGCCGTCAAGCGCACCCCGGAGCTGATCCCGTTGGCGCACCCCGTCGCGGTGCACGGCGTGGTCGTCGACCTCGACGTCGTCGACGACGGGGTCGACCTCCGGGCGACGGTCCGGACCGCCGACCGCACGGGCATCGAGATGGAGGCGCTCACCGCGGTCTCGGTCGCAGCCCTGGCGCTCATCGACATGGTCAAGGCGGTCGACAAGCACGCCCGCATCACCGATGTCCGCGTCACCGCGAAGTCCGGTGGCCGGTCGGGTGACTGGGTGGAGGAGCAGTGAGCGAGCAGGCCGGCACCGGGGTCGGCGACCCGACGCAGGCGACTGCCGGCGTGCCGAGCTCACCGCGAGCGGTCGTCATCACCTGCTCGACGCGGGCGGCGGGTGGCGTCTACCCCGACCGGGGCGGACCGCTGGTCGTGACCACCCTGCGGGAGTGGGGGTTCGACGTCGACGACCCGACCGTCGTGCCCGACGGGCCCGCGGTGCGCGAGGCCCTCGAGGCCGCGATCTCGGCGCGGCCTGACCTCGTCGTCACCACCGGCGGCACCGGTCTGTCGCCCACCGACGGCACCCCCGAAGCCACTCGGCCGCTGCTCGACCGCGAGGTGGGTGGCATCGCCCAGGCCATCCGCGCCGCGGGCGTCGGAGCCGGGGTCCCCACCGCGATGCTGTCGCGCGGTCTCGCCGGCATCGCCGGCTCCACCCTCGTGGTCAACCTGCCCGGGTCCACCGGCGGGGTGCGGGACGGCCTCGCCGTGCTGGAACCCGTGCTGTTGCACGCCCTCTCGCAGATCCGGGGCGGCGACCACTGATGTCACCGTGGCGCGTCTGATGGCTGTCTGGCCCGTCGAGCTGCACGGGCAGACCGTGGCCGGTCAGGACGTGCTGCTCGACCCGCTACGACGTCGCGACCGCCGGGACTGGGAACGGGTGCGCTCGGTCAACCGCGAGTGGCTCGGTCCCTGGGAGGCCACCGCCCCCGAGGACGACCCACGCCCGGTGTCGTTCAACGGCCTCGTGCGGCACTACAACCGGGAGGGCCGGTCCAGGCGGATGATGCCGTTCACGATCCGCACCGAGGGCCGCCTCGTCGGCCAGGTGGTGCTGTTCGGCATCTCGTGGGGGTCGCTGCTGTCGTCGTCGGCGGGCTACTGGATCGACCAGGGCATGGCCGGCCGAGGCATCGCCCCCCTCGCGCTGGCCCTGGCCGGGGACCACGCCCTGGGGCCGATGGGACTGCACCGCCTCGAGGTGAACATCCGTCCCGAGAACGCCAACAGCCTTGCGGTCGTACGCAAGCTGGGGTTTCGCGACGAAGGCCAGCGGGCGGCATACCTGCACATCGACGGGCGGTGGCGCGACCACCGGACGTTCGCGCTGACCCGCGAGGACCTCGGTGGAGCCAGCCTCGTGGAGCGTTTGCACACCAATCACACCAGTCACATTGGCGACACACCGCCCCACGTCCCCGAGGGTCCTCCACCCGACGCCTAACGTCGTGTTCGTGCCGCCCAGCAGTCTCATCTTCCTCGTCATCATCGCCGTCTGGGCTGCCTACTTCGTGCAGTACTGGGTCCGGCGCCGCGAGCACCTCGCGACCGCGCAGTCCGTGGACCAGTTCTCCGAGACCATGCGGGTCCTCGAGCGCCGTTCGCCGCTGCCCGCCACCGACCTCTCGACCCCCTCGCGACCGTCGTATGCCGTGAGCCCGGCCCGCGCCGTGCGCGCCCAGGTGCTCGTCAAGCGCGCCGCGACGACCACCTTCACGATGACGCCCTCGGGCGCGGTCACCCCGGGTGCCGCCCCCGTCGCCGGCCACGCCGGCTCCGACCGCTCGGGGGGCTGGTCCGCCACGGTCGATTCCGAGGACGACGGCCACAGCTGGGACGTCGAGTCCGCGGCCCCGGTCCGCCCCGCTCGCGCGGTCCGCGGCCTGACGCTGCTCGCCGCACTGGCCGCGTTCGTCATCGCGGTGCCCCTGGCCGCGTTCGACGTCCTCCCCTGGGTCGCCCCGCTCGCCCCGCTCGCCGTGGCTGCCGGCGCCGTCGTCTGGCTCCGGTCGGCAGTCGCCGCCGAGCAGGCCGCCCGTCGCGAGGCACGTGCCCCCCGGTCTGGAGCAGCTAGGTCTGGAGCAGCCCGGTCGGGCGCAGCCCGTCCGGCGCCCCGCACCTCCGACCGTCGCGAGTCGTCGGTCTCTTCCGCGGTCGAGGTCGCCGCGCCCACCCCCGAGGAGGGTGAGCCGGTCGCCGCGCGGGTCCGTGGCGAGCTGTTCGACGTGCTCGAGGTGGAGCGCGAGCTTGCGGCTCCGGGCCGCGTGGCGGCTGCGGCCCCTGCGCAGGTCGCCGCGGCAACGGCCCCCGGGGACCCGGCGGCCGATGTCCTGCGTCCGCTGGTCGACGAGGACGACCTGCCCCTGACCTGGGATCCGGTGCCGGTGCCCCGCCCCACCTACACGATGAAGTCCCGGGCGACCCGGCCGGCGCCCCCCTCGGCGGACCTCGTCGGGGACGCCGACACCGAGTACGCGCGGTACGAGCAGGAGCCGGTTCGCCGCGTCGCCGGCGCCTGACCGCTCGGCCTGCCCACGCGGGGAGCTAGAAGCGGTTGCCCCATACGGCCTGCGCCCCCGCGTCGCCGGCCAGGGCGACGATCACCGTGGTGCCCACCGCACTGACCACCACCAGCGCCGACACCACCATGCGCAGCCGGCGGCCCGGGGGGTCGCCGCGCAGCATGAGCCACTGACCCACGGTGGTGACGGCCAGGGCAACGGCCCAGGGCAGCACCATCGAGCCGAGCGACCGGTGGTTGTCCAGGAACGCCGGATCACCGAGCCGGCTCGCGAGGTCGGTGCCGGCACTCGTCGTCACGGGGACCGCCGCCAGGCCCACCACGGCGCCGAGCGGGACCACGAAGGTCAGCTTGCGCTGGGCCGCGGGCCAGACGCTGACCACCATCGCGGCGAGCGAGGTGAGGGGGAGCAGGACCACGACGAGGTGGACGAGCAGGGCGTGGGCGGGCAGGCCGTTGATCTCCACCGTGCGTCAGGTCCCGCTGCTGGTGGCCGTGAGCATGGTGCCCGTCGGGTCGACGACGTACCAGACCTTGCCGACGCCCTGCCCCGTGACGTCGCCCGGCTTGGTGTCCTTGGCGAACAGGTAGAGCGGGCTCCCGTTGAGGGTGACCTGCTTGGAGCCGTCCTGTGCGGTGATGGTGCCCACGGTGCCGGTGACGCCGTCGAGGGTGGGGGTCTCGGCGGTGGTGGTCACCGGGGGCCACGCGACGAGGCAGTCGCCGGTGCAGGCGCTGGCGCCCGAGCCGGGCTCGTCCTTGGTGAAGACGTACACCGTCATCTTCGACCCGTCGACGACCACCTGTCCCAGCGAGGTCTCGGCGACACCCAGGTCAGCCGCGGCTGACGAGGGCGAGGAGGTGGAGGAGGTGGTGGAGGCGGAGCTCGAGGACGAGCTCGTGCTGCTGGCAGGGGTGGTGGTGTCCGACGAGCCACAGCCTGCCAGCGCCGTGATCGCGAGCAGGGACGTCGCCACGGCGGCCCTGGAGTGCGAGGTGTCCATGTAGTGGTGACGAGATGGGTGGGCCCGATGTTCAGTGACCCGCGGTGAACTGTGGGCGCGCGCCTCTCGTCCTTTACGGCGAGGGCATTCGAGCGAGAGGATCCCACCATCTCGACGTCGGTCGGCGAAGGAGCTGCGGTGGAGGCTGGTCAGCGGCAGGCAGCTCTTCAGGGGCTGCACGACCGGCACGCCCCGGAGCTGTGGCGTTTCGCGCTGCGGCTGACCCGTGACCCCCAGGTCGCCGAGGACCTCGTGCAGGAGTCCCTGCTCCGTGCCTGGCGTGACCCCCAGCTCGGGGGGCGCAGCGAGGCGCAGGCCAGGGCGTGGCTGTTCACGGTCGTGCGCAACCTCGTCGTCGACCGCTGGCGCAGCGCCGCGAACCGGCACGAGGTCGCCGGGCTCGACTGGGTCAACCCGCTCGTCGCCGACCGCACCGGGGAGGTGCTCGACCGCTGGCTCGTCGCCGACGCCCTGGGCTCCTTGTCGCCGGACCACCGCCGCGTGGTCGCTGCGGCCTACTACGAAGGAAGGACGGTGGCAGAGATCGCCGCTGAGCTGCGGATCCCCGAGGGGACGGTGAAGTCGCGCCTGCACTACGGACTGCGGAGCCTGCGACTGGCCCTGCAGGAGAAAGGGGTGACCCGGGCATGAACGACAACGACCAGTACGCCCAGTGGGACGCCGCCTACGTCCTGGGCGCCCTCGCCGGAGCCGAGCGGGCGGAGTACGAGGAGCACCTCGCGGGGTGCGCCGCGTGCCGCGCCGCCGTCGCCGAGCTCGCCGGGCTCCCCGGACTGCTCGGTCAGCTGAGCCCGGCCGAGGCGATCGCGGTCGAGTCCGACTCCGGTGCGGTGGACGGGGGCGACGAGGCCACCCGGCTCGCCACGCCGTTCGCCGACCCCCGCGCGCTCCCAGAACCCCCGCCGTCCCTCATGCCCCGGCTTCCCGAGAGCGGCTCGGTGCCACGATCCTGGCTGGCGCCGATGGCAGTGGCGGCTGCCGCTCTCCTCATCGGAGGTGTCGGCGGGTATGCCGTCTCGGCCTCCCGCGACGCCGTGCCCGGCACCGGCCGCTCGTCGACGGTGGCCGTGGGGAGCAGCCGGCTGGCCTTCGTCCCGGTGAGCGCCTCACCCATGACGGCGGTGGTCGACGTCGTCCCGACCGGTCAGGGGACCGAGGTGCGGGTCGAGTGCCAGTACGCGCCGGCCACCGCGACCGGCTCGGTGACCGGCTCGCCGACCGGCTCGAGCAGCGCTGCACCCAGCACGGCGACCGGTCCGAGCACGACGGGTTCACGCGCTGGCGACGGGAGCTACCCCGGGATCCGCTACGCGATCTGGGTGGTGGGGTTGGACGGGCGGGAGATGCAGGTCAAGGACTGGACCGCCAGGTCGGGACGCGTCATGCACCCGAGCGGGGTGACCTCATGGCCCGTCGCGCAGATCGAGTCGGTCGAGATCCGGTTGGCCGACACCGGTGACACGGTGATGCGGGCCCAGGTGAGCTGAGCCGCGTCACGGCGCCCGGCAGCCGTGGCGGCAGACCGGGGTGCCGTTTCCGCGTGGGGTGCTGCTGGTGTTATCGTTTCGTCCGCATCAAGGGGCTGTGGCGCAGTTGGTAGCGCGTCTCGTTCGCAATGAGAAGGCCCGGGGTTCGAATCCCCGCAGCTCCACC
>CAVSUT010000003.1:0-16557 GCA_963731235.1 uncultured Actinomycetota bacterium
CGCCCTTGGAGAATGCGACGACGGACGGGGTCGTGCGACCGCCCTCCGCGTTGGCGATGATGGTCGGCTCGCCGCCCTCGAGGACGGCGACAGCCGAGTTGGTGGTTCCGAGGTCGATCCCGACCGCACGTGCCATGGTGATGCTCCTGTGGTGCTCGAGGTTGAGTTTCCTTGACTCAAGTTAGAACGAGACTTCGCCAGGGGCAAATCCGGGCGTCCAAACTTGAGTTCATCAGGCTCAACTTCGTGCGTGGCGCGATTGTTCCCGCCCGGATGGCGAGGCGCTGCGACCACCCCCGCCAAGGCTGGCGAGCGCCGGCGCCTCTCCGGTACACCGCGTGTCTCGTGCAGCGACGTGCAGAAGACCCGTATGGCGCCATACCTGCCGCTCCATGCCCACCGGGGGGCCGCCTACTGCACGTCACTGCGCTGGTGGATGAAGCGACCCGAGCTCGACCTCGGGCGGTCGTCGCGTCGCAGCAGCACCACCTCGGGGTACGAGGCGCGCGGACCCCGGGTCAGGCGCCGGACCTCGACCCGGCCTGCGCCGCGCTCGTGCGGCTGCGGGGGTCGGGGACCCCTGCGGTGTAGACCATCTCGTGCTCGTTCCCGCGACCGACGACCGGCATGCTGCCGAGCACGCGGGTGATGAGCGGGCCCTGGTCGGCGAGCGCGACGACGGTGGGCTCCCCGGGCGCACCGTCCGCACCGGCCTCGACACGCACCCGTTCCCCGCGGACGACGAACTCCCGACCCTCGCCCTCGACGACGGTGAACGAGATCTGGTCGGGCAGCACCTCCACCCGGACCCGGCTGCCCCGCACCCGGATCCGGAACTCCAGCCGTGGCCAGGTCGCCGGTAGCCGCGGGTCGAAGGTCAACGTCCCGTTGTGGTCGCGCATGCCACCGAAACCGTAGACCGCCGAGTTCCAGACGCCACCGCACGACGCGATGTGCACCCCCTCTGCGGCGTTGCGGTGCAGGTCGGCGAGGTCCACGTAGAGGCCGTCGTGGAAGTAGCGCAGCGCGAGGTCCTGGTAGCCGACCTCGGCGGCGATGATGGACTGGACGACCGCGGACAGCGTCGAGTCACCGGTCGTGATCGGGTCGTAGTACTCGAAGTCGGCGCGCTTCTCCTCCACGGTGAACAGGTCGCCCTGCAGGAACAGCGCAGCCACCACGTCGGCCTGCTTGAGCACCTGGAACCGGTAGATCACCAACGGGTGGTAGTGCAGGAGGAGCGGGCGCTTGTCGGCCGGGGTCGCCGCCAGGTCCCACACCTCCCGCTCGAGGAAGTGCTGGTCCTGCGGGTGCACCCCCATCGCCTCGTCGTAGGGGATGTGCATCCCCTCGGCGCAGCGGGCCCACTCCTCGATCTCGGCGTCCTCGATCTCGAGGCGGGCCACCAGGCGGGCGAACTCCAACGGCCGTCGCTCGCGCAGGATCGTCGACCAGCGCGCGGCCTGGCGCAGGTTGTCACGGGCCATGACGTTGGTGAACAGGTTGTTGTTGACCACCGTCGTGTACTCGTCGGGGCCGGTGACGCCGTGGATGTGGAACTTGGGCTCCTTGCGCCCCAGCCAGAACCCGAGGTCGGCCCACATGCGCGCGGTCTCGACGAGCACGTCGATGCCCTCGCGCATCATGAAGTCCTCGTCACCGCTGGCGCTGACGTACTTCGACAGGGCGAAGGCGATGTCGGCGTTGATGTGGAACTGCGCGGTGCCGGCGGCGTAGAAGGCCGAGGCCTCCTCGCCGTTGATGGTGCGCCAGGGGAAGGCTGCTCCGGACTGCGACAGCTCATGCGCACGAGCACGAGCGGCCGGCAGCATGTGGTAGCGGAACCGCAGAGCGCCCCGCGCCACCCACGGGGAGGTGTAGCTGAGGAACGGCAGGACGTAGGTCTCGGTGTCCCAGAAGTAGTGACCCTCGTAGCCGGACCCCGTGACGCCCTTGGCGGGGATGCCGGCCTGCTCCACCCGGCCCGAGGCCTGCGCGAGCTGGTAGAGGTTCCAGCGCACCGCCTGCTGCACGTCCGGGTGGTCGTCGACGACGACGTCGGAGTCGGCCCAGAACCGGTCCATCCACCGACGCTGCTCGGCGAACAGCTCCTCGACCCCCGCCTCGCGGGCGCGGTCGAGCGTGCGACGCCCGCGGTCCACCAGCTCGCGCACGGGGACCCCCCGCGAGGAGTGGTATGCCGCGACCTTGGTGACCGTGATCGGCACGCCCTGCTTCGCGGTGACCCGGTAGACCTTCTTGGCCAGGTCCTCCTCGGCGTGGGCGAGCTCCTCGAAGACGTTCTCGGTGCGGATCTCGTGGTCCACCGCGACCGCCACCGTCATGCCCGAGTTCGCGCAGCGGTACCCGAGGATGGCGCGTCGCTCGCTGCACCAGTGGCTCTGCGGCACCAGGACCCGGTCGGTGAACTTGGCCGCCTTGCGCGGGTCGAAACCGCCGCCCATGGCGGCCGCCTTGACGAAGTACTCGTCCTGGCCGTCCTGGCGGTTGAGCACCTGTGAGGAGATCGCGACCGGGGCGTCACCGTCGAGCAGCGTCACCTCCAACGTCATCACCGTCAGGTGTCGCTGCTCGAAGGAGACCATCCGTCGCGACTCGACCCGCACCCGCTTGCCCGACGGCGTGCACCAGACCAAGGACCGTCGCAGCACCCCGTCGGCGAAGTCGAGGGAGCGCTCGTAGTGCTCCAGGTCGGCGACCGACAGCAGCAGCGGCTCGTCGTTGACGTAGAGCTTGATCGTCTTGACGTCGGGGACGTTGACGATCGTCTGCCCCGTCTGGGCGAAGCCGAAGGCCTCCTCCGCGTGCCGGATCTTCCACGTCTCGTGGAAGCCGTTGATGAAGGTCCCGTGCGCATACGTCTCACGGCCCTCCTCGGGCGTGCCGCGCAGCCCGAGGTAGCCGTTGCCGACGGCGAAGACCGTCTCGGTGACGCCGAGGTCCTCGTTGGAGTAGCTCGACTCGACCCAGCGCCACGGGTCGACGGGGAAGCGGGTGCGGTCCACGGGGTCTGCGGTGATCGGCCCCTGCGGCCCGATGCTGGCGTCGCTCATCGACCGATCAGCTCGTCGAGCTCGGCCACGACGACGTCCGCGCCACCGTCGACCAACGGTTGCACACCGGCGCCGCGGTCGACCCCGACGACGAGTCCGAAGTCGCCGGCCCGCCCGGCCTGGACGCCCGAGAGGGCGTCCTCGAGCACGACCGAACGCTCCTTGGCCACACCGAGCTGCTCCGCGGCATACAGGTAGGTGTCGGGGGCGGGCTTGCCCGGCAGCCCCGCGTCCGCGGCGACCCGGCCGTCGACGACGACCTCGAACCGGTCGGCCAGACCCGCGGCGGCGAGCACACCGGGGGCGTTGCGGGAGGAGGACACGACGGCCACGGCGGTGCCGCGCGCGTGCAGCCAGTCCAGCAGGGCGACCGAGGCGGGGTACGGCGCGACCCCCTCGTCACGCAGGACGGCCGAGAAGGCGGCGTTCTTGCGGTTGCCGAGGCCGCACACGGTCTCCAGCTCGGGGTCGTCCTCCGGGGTGCCTTCGGGCAGGGTGATCCCGCGGGAGTCGAGGAAGGAACGGACGCCGTCATAGCGGGGCTTGCCGTCGACCCAGGCGAAGTAGTCCTCGTCGGTGTAGGGCTGCTGGTGCTCGTCCCGCCCCTCGAGGTAGCTGTTGAACATGACGTCCCAGGCACGCATGTGCACCTCGGCCGTCGGTGTCAGCACACCATCGAGGTCGAAGAGGGCGGCGTCGTAGTCGTTCCAGTCCACTGACCAAGGCTAGAGGCATGGGCTCCCCACCGTGTGCAGGTGAGGCCGCGATCGACCGTACGGCCCGGCGAACCTCACCCACAGGGACCGCATCTGCCCGACCGACCACGTCGTCCTCGTGGCGCTGGGAGGGTGTGGCCATGCGCACCCGTCCTGCTGTCGTCGCCGTCATCGCCGTCACCGCCACCAGCCTGCTGTCGGGCGGGTTCGTGCTCGCGACGTCGTTCGCGGCCGGTGCCGCGCCGAAGCCGAGGGCCTACAAGAACTGCACCGAGCTGAACAAGGTGTACAAGCACGGGGTCGGCAGGCCGGGCGCCAAGGACAAGGTGGGCAGGCGCAGCAAGCGCGTCACCAACTTCACCGTGAGCGCCGCGACCTACAAGCTCAACACCAAGAGCGACCGCGACAAGGACGGCATCGCCTGCGAGAAGCGCTGATGCGCTAGGTGGCGAGCAGGGCGACCGCGATCGGCGCGAGCGACAGCACCATGACCAGGGTGTCGGCGACCCGCCAGGGCGCGGGCTGAGCCCAGGTCCGTCGGGACGCGGTGGCGAACCCGCGCGCGTCCATCGCCACGGCCAGCGCCGCCGCAGCCTGCAGCGAACGCACGAGCATGCCGAGGGTCATGGCCCAGATCTCGTCGAGCACCGACCTCGGTGAGCGGGCCGAGGCGGCGATGCCCCGGACCCGACGGGCCCGGGAGATCTCCGCCCAGATGTCGCCGAAGGTGTGGACCCGTTGCAGCGCCGCTGCGAGGGCGACGACGGGTCGGGCGGGCAGCCGCAGCTGCTGGGCCAGGTGGTCGCCGAGGGCGTCGGCGTCGACGTGCTGGATGAGCACCGCCGAGGGCAGCACGATGATGAGCACGCGCAGCCCGGCGGTCGCGACCACGTCGAGGTCGCGGGTGCCGAGCAGCCACGTCGACCACGCCACGGAGACCGCACCGATCGCGCCGGGCACCATCCGCAGCGCGACCCCGCGGGCGCGTCCGCGCGGACTCGGGCCCTCCCCGGGCGCGGTCAGGGCGAGGACGGCCAGGACGACCTGGGTGGCCAGGACCGCGAGGCTCGTGTGCCAGTGCGGTGCGGCCACCCCGGCCGGTATGGCGAGCAACGAGGCCCCGAGCAGCGCGAGCGGCCCGGCCCGGGAGACCAGGGGTCGCCGCGGCGTGGGAGGCGGCGCCGGCTGGGCCGGACGGGAGACCGTCGTGACGCGGTCGGCGCGCGCGACGACCCCGTCGTCGTGGGTGGTGACGACGACGGCGGACCCGGCGTCGCGCAGCGCCTCCAGGATGCCCAGGACCGCGGCCCAGGTGTGGCGGTCCTGCCCGACCGTCGCCTCGTCCGCGAGCAGGACGGCAGGTTGGTGGGCCACGGCGCTGGCCATGGCGAGGCGGCGCTGCTCACCGCCGGAGAGGTGGCGGGGGTCGGCCTGCTCGAGGTGGTCCAGGCCGAGGACGGTGAGCAGCGAGCGGCAGCGTTCCAGGGCCTCCGACTCCACCAGCCCGAGGGCCCGCGACGTCGTCATCACCTCGTCCAGGACGGTGGTCGCGACGAGGGTCGAGCTCGCCCACTGCGGCACCCAGGCGAGGGTCCGGGCGACCTCCTTGGTGCCCCAGTCGCGGGGGTCCCGGTGGGCGCCGACGGCCAGGTCGGGGTGGACCCGGACCTGGCCGTCCTGCCGGTCGACGAGCCCTCCCAGTGCGAGCATCAGGGTCGACTTGCCGGCGCCCGAGGGTCCGACGAGGGCGTGCGACTCGGCAGCTCGCAGCTGCAGCCACTGGCCGTCGACGGCGACGCTGGTGCGGGTCGAGCCGTCGAGTCGCCGCACCGAACGTTCGACCCGCAGGTCCACGGCGTCCAGCGCCACGACGTGCGCTCCGAGACGACCGGGGCCGAAGGTGCCGGCCGGCACCGGTCGGGGCCGGGGGTCCGGGACACCGGGCACCCAGATCCCTTGGGCTGCAAGGGCTTCACCGTGCTGGGTCAGCACCTGGCGGGGGTCGCCGTCCGCGACGATGCGACCGGCGTCGTCGAGCACGACCAGCCGGTCGGCGAACTCGACCCAGGGCCCGAGCCGGTGTTCGACGACCACCGTGGTGAGCTGGCGCGAACCCGTGACCTCGTCGACGACGTCGCGGACCGAGGCGGCGTTCTGCGGGTCCAGCATGGCGGTCGGCTCGTCGAGCAGCAGCAGGTCGGGCTCGAGGGCCAGCGCGCCGGCGAGCGCGAGCCGTTGCTGTTCGCCGCCCGACAGCGCGTGGGTCGGGGTGTCCAGCGGCATCGTCAGGTGAACCGCGGCGAGGGCAGCAGTGACCCGCGCAGGCATGTCCGCCGGCGGCATACCGATGTTCTCCAGGCCGAAGGCGACGTCGCGGCCGATCGTCGCAGACACGACACCCGCCCCGGGTTCCTGCAGGACCAGGCCGACGGCGCCGGCGCGCGCGCCGGGGTCGATCCCGTCGAGCAGGACCGTGCCGGACCGGTCGCCGGAGTCGGCGACCTCCAGCACCCCGGCGAGCCCGCGCAGCAGCGTGGACTTGCCGGAGCCGCTGGGCCCGACGAGGAGCAGGCGTTGACCGGCCGGGATGACGAGGTCGATCTCGCGCAGCACCGGCTCGCGGCGGCCGTACGGGCGCCAGGTGAGGTCACGGACCTCGACCAGGCCGGGGTGGCCTCCGGCGGCGGTGGCACCGCCGCCGGAGGTCAGCACCGCACCGGCCTTCTCAGACAGCGTGGGTCTCCCGGACTTCCTGCCCGACGGGGAAGGCGCCGAGGGCACCGGCCCTGGCCAGCGCCTGGGTCAGCAGCCAGCCCACGCCACCGGCGATGACGGCGCCGGCGACGGTGAGGATGACGGCGTAGACGACCTTGAAGTCCATGCCCCAGTCGGTCCAGTAGGTGCTCCACTCGTACAGCGCCTCGAGCGGCGCGCTGAGGGCTCCGGCGAGGACCGCGGCACCGAGGCCGAACACGGCGTACCCCAGGACGAGGAAGGCGATCTCGGCGCCGATGCCCTGCAGGATCCCCGAGATCAGCGTCGAGGCACCCCACTTGGTGCCGGGGAGCATCGAGACGAGCGCTGCGATGACCTCGCAGAGCAGTGCCGCGCCGGGACGCCGGATGACCAGGCCACCGACGACACCGGCCATCAGCCAGGGTGCGCCGGTGATGCCCTGCAGGGGCGGGAAGATCGCGGCGAGGCCGTCGGCGGGGGCGGCGTACGCGAGCCCCCACCCCCAGTAGGCGATGCCGAAGGCGGCGCCGAGGAAGGCGACCGTCAGCAGGTCGACGGTGCGCCACCCCATCAGGGGGCCGCTGGCGCGGATGCTGCCCCGGCGTGCGGGGCTCGTGGTGTGGTCGTGCTGTTCTTCGTGTCGGCCGGGCTGGCCGGGTTGTTGGTGGTGCTCATGGTCGTGCCTCCCGAGGATCCGTTGGATTCCGAGGGGGTTGCCCCTGCCGACCAGCGCACCGAGGTGGCGCGACGGCCGACAGGTGCGTGAGAACTCGACTCCCTACGCCGGTGCGAACCGGATCAGGTGTGAGGGTCTGCGGGTTGGGCCGCACTCTCAGCGCTTGCGCGCTCCCCTGTCGTGACGAGTGCACACGTTACTCCACCCTGTGCAAGGCTGGACAGGACGACCGCGGGGGAGTTCCGCGAACTGCACGACGACTGGAGGACGACATGGGCCCGATGGTGTGGAGAGTCATGGGTACGGGATCTGCGGTCCTGGCCGGCATCGTGGCGAACAAGCTCGTGACGGCGATCTGGAAGAAGACCGGCAAGGACTCGACGCTGGACCCTCGCGACCCGCGTACGCCGTGGAGGGACGCGGTGGCGTTCGCCGCCCTCACGGGGCTGGCTGTCGGTGCCGCCCAGGTCGTCGATGACCCGCAAGGCGGCCCAGTACTACGCGAAGTCCGCGGGCCACCTGCCGCAGGCCATGCAGGAGGGCGACGCCTGAGTCCTCCGCGGAGGCCGCGTCAGGACAGCGGGCCGGCGGGGTCGACCTGCTGGACGGCCGTCGCTGGCGCTTCGGCGACCGGCGACGCAGTGCCGGGTAACGCGGTGCCGGGTATCGCGGTGCCGGGCGACGCGGTGCCGGGCGATGCGGCGCCGCTGGAGGACTCGCCCCCGCGACGGCGGCGCAGGTCCCCCCGCAGGTTGGGGCCGGGCCATCCGCTGACCGGGCCGACCAGGGTCAGGAGGGTCGGCACGAGCAGCGAGCGGACGACCACGGCGTCGAGGATGATGCCGACCGTCATCGTCAGGGCCAGCTCGCGGAAGGCCCGCAGCGGGATGACGACGAGCAGCCCGAAGCTCACCGCCAGCGTGACTCCTGCCGCGGTGATCGCCCGCGTCGACTCCGGCACCGAGATCCGCAACGCCTCGATGAGCGGCCGCTTCCTGGCGGCCTCCCAGACGTGGCCGACCCCGAAGATGTTGTAGTCGGAGCCCAGGGACACCAGCAGGACTGCCGCGGCGAACGGCACGTAGAAGGTCAGCCCCTCGTGGTGAGCCAGGTCCTGGAACACCCAGGTGGACATCCCGAGCGCCGCGGTGAGCGCCAGCGTGCTGCAGGCGAGCAGGTACAGCGGCGCGACCAGGGCGCGCAGGAACACCATGAGGAGCAGCAGGTTGACCACCAGCGCCGCCAGGGCGATCCGCACCAGGTCGCTCCCGGTGTCGCGGACGAGTCCCTCGGCGAGCGCGGTGTCACCGACGAGGCTGACCCGCACCCCCTCGAGTCCGCCCGCACGCAGCAGTTCCGGTAGGGCATCCCGCAGCGCCCCGATGTCCTGGATCGCGATCGCCTCGAGGGGGTCGTGCTCGAGGACGACGAGCATCCGTGCAGCGTTGCCGTCGCGGGCGAGGAACACACCCAGCTGCTGCCGCGTGAGGTTCTGCGCGGGGCCCAGCACGGCGGCCACACCCTGCTGCCGTTCGACGAGTCGCTGGAGGTGGATCAGCTCGTCGACGTCACGGGCGACCCCTTCCCCCTCGAGCAGGATCGTGGTGGGTGACGTGATGCCCGGTGCGAAGGCGGCACCTGCCGCCTTGGAGGCGACCCGCACCGAGTTGTCCGGGGGCAGCGACTCGGTGAAACCGACGCCCAGCCGGATGTGCGCCAGGGGCAGCGAGGCTGCGACCAGCAGGGCGAGGCACGCCAGGAGGACTGCTGCCGCCACGCGGGGACGGGTCAGCTGGTCGACCATCGCCCCGATGACGCCGCGATCGCTGTGCTCGCCCAGACGCGGGTGATGCCTCACCGCCGTCGCGACACGGTGCACGGTGGCGATGCGCGACACCGGACCGATGACCTCCCGTTCGGCGTCCTCGCCCCCGCGCGGGGGTCGAGAGGGCAGGAAGACCCGGTGCCCGAGCACCGCGAGCAGAGCAGGCACGAGCGTGACCGAGACGGTGACCCCCACGAGGACCGAGAGGGCCATCGGCGGGCCGAAGCTGCGGAAGAAGTCCGAACGTGCCGCGAGCAGGGCTGCCGTGCCTGCGGCCACGGTGATCCCGGCGGCGATGATGATCGGCGTGAAGGCCCCGACAGCCTGCGCCACCGCCTCGTCCCAGTCCTCACCCTTGCGTCGTCGTCCGGCCAGGGCCGCGACGTAGAAGATCGTGTAGTCGGTGACGATGCCCAGCAACAACGCCACCAGCAGGGGCTCGAGCTCCGCGGGGACGGCCACCCCGATCAGCACCCCGACGATCCCCGCTATCCGCATGGTGACGAGGAAGGCCATCGCGGACGCGGTCAGCGCGACCAGTGGCGCGACGAGGGACCTGAAGTTGAGCGCGACGAGCGCTGCTATCGCTCCCACCGTGGCCAGCTCGAGCAACGGGACGCCGGCCTCGACCAGGCGGGCCTGCTGGGCCCGGGCGGGGACCGAGCCGGCCACCCCGACCACGTGGTCGTTCGGCGAGTCGAGGAACCGGTGGACGTAGTCCTCGGCCGCCCGCTGCTGCTGGTGGAACGAGCTGGTCGGGTTCATGAAGAGGTAGGTCAGCACGGCCGTGTTCGTCTCACCGGTGCTCGGGAAGAAGGGTGCGGCGTTCGTCACCGGCAGGGCGCCCAGGAGGGGGTACGGCTGGGGGGTCTGGTCGATCGAGATCGCATCGAGGACCGACTCGGCCTGGGTGTACAGGGAGAGCCCGTCGACCTTGCGCTGGACGACGACCGTGCGACTGGACAGCGGGTAGCCGAAGGCCTCGACGGAGCGGAGCTCGGCCTGGATGGCGGGGCTGTCCAAAGGGATCACGTTGGCGAGCTGGTCGCCTCCGGACCCGAAGGCGGGGGCCAGCACCGTGGTGGCGGTGACCAGCACGAGCCAGCCGACGATCACCGACCAACGATGCCTCTGGACGAACCGCGCGTACCGCAGGGCGCGTGGTCCCACCTCCGCCTCGCCATCGGGCGAGGTGGGCGGCCGCGAGTCGTCCGTCATGGGCTCAGGACACCCCGGACACGACGATGCCCAGACGTCTCAGCTCGGCAGAGGCCAGCGCCCGGTGGTGTCCGGTCGACAGGTCCCGGTAGGGATCCTCACTCACCTCGAGCAGCGTGGTCACGGGAAGGACGCTCACGGCGCGCTGCGCGAGGTAGCCCTCCAGCGCCTTCGTCATCCCGGCGCGACCCAGCGCCATGCGAACGGCCTTGACGTCCCGCCGCCGTGCCCTCCTGCCGGGCAGGTAGCCACCGAGCACCGATCCGGCGGGGATGAGCGCCACCGCGAGACCGATGATCAGGCTCATGCCCTTGATGCTGGAGCTGGCGCGCTGACCCCCGTCGATGATGCTGGCCGCGGTCTGCGAGATCTGGTCTCCGATCTCACCGGTCTTCTCCCCGATGACAGGTGTGCCCCCGAGCCGACGCAGGGCGTCACCGGCGCGCTGAAGGCCCTGCCCGGACTCCACGGTGCTCTGGGAGAGGGCCGTGAGCTGCCAGATCTCGTAGCCGGCGGCCACGCCCGCGAGCAGCCAGAACAGGACCCAGGCGGCCACTGCCGCGTCCCAGCGTCGGACGGTGTGTTCGTGGGCGGTCCAGGTGCTCGTCCTCATGGACTCAGGTCTACCCCACTTGGGGAGTGGACAGCAGTCCCAAGATCCATCCTGTCGCAGGTGACCGGCAAACCCCTACTGTGGAGGAAACGGCGCGACCGCACCAGTGGCTTCGCCGCGAGTCGAGGAGGGGTGAGCGATGACGGACAACGATGGCAAGAAGGACCCCGGCGCGCACGGTGGGTCCTCCGGTCCAGGGGGTGCCGCCGGGCCGCCACTGGCAGAGTCCTCGCGAGCTCGCGGGGTGGGAGTGCTGTTGCCCGCCATAGCGCTGGTCGTCGGACTGGTGGTCGGCGGCTTGTTCGTCGGGCTGACCGACCTGGGCGGCTCCGGGGACACTGCGTCGCAGGGGCCGACCACGACGAGCTCGACGAGCCCAGCAGGCTCGTCGTCGAGCACGCCGACGGACGTCGTCGTCACGGTGCCCGGTGCCTGCCTGGCGCTCACCGACGACTCGCAGGAGCTGCTCGACCTCGTCGACCAGGCCGCCAAGGCGGCGCGTGATCTCGACGCGGCTGCACTCAGCTCCGTCGTGAGCAAGCTGCAGGATGCCCAGAGCCGGCTGCGCACCCAGACCGACGCCTGCCGGACGGCGGCCACCACCAGCAACTAGCGAGCGCGGGGCGTCGCAGGTCTCCCCGTCACAGGTCGACGAAGAGGCCCTCGCGCAGGGTGTTGCCCCTCGCGTCGGTGAGGTCGACGGGGACGAGCGCGATCTCGACGAGCTCGGGGCCGGGGTCGGTCAGGCGGTCGCGACGTCGAGGGCTCGGGCGATGGGCACTCCGGCGCGGTAGGACAGGTGGACGTGCGACGGCGCCTCGAGGACCGCCAGATCCGCTCGCGCACCGACCACGATGCGGCCGATGTCGTTGCGCCGCAACGCTTTCGCCGCGCCAGCCGTCGCGGCATACACGGCCTCGCCGGGGGTCAGTCCCATCTCACGCACGGCGAGCGCGATGACGAACGGCATCGACGACGAGTAGCACGTGCCGGGGTTGCAGTCGGTGGCCAGCGCGATGTCGACCCCGGCGTTCAGGAGTCCGGCCGCGTCGGGGTACGGCGAGCGGGTCGAGAACTCCACCCCCGGCAGCAGCGTCGCCACGGTCGTGCCGGCTGCGTCGGCGAGGGCGGTGACGTCGGCGTCGGACAGGTAGGTGCAGTGGTCGACGCTGGCGGCGCCGAGCTCGACCGCCAGCTGGACGCCGGGCCCGTGGCCGAGCTGGTTGCCGTGGACCCGCAGGCCCAGGCCTGCCTCGCGCCCGGCCACGAGGACGGCGCGCGCCTCCTCTGCGGTGAACGCGTGGGCGGAGTGCGGCTCGCAGAAGACATCGACCCACCGCGCATGCGGTGCCGCCGCCGCCAGCATCGGGCCGGTCACGAGCTCGAGGTATGCCGCGCGGTCCTGCGCGTACTCGGCCGGCACCACGTGGGCGCCCAGGAACGTCGTCTCCGCGGTGAACTCCGACGCGATCCGCAGGGCCCGCACCTCGTCGTGGACGGTCAGGCCGTAGCCACTCTTGACCTCGACGGTCGTGGTGCCCTGCGCGCGCATCTCGGCGAACCGCCCTGCCACCAGGGCCCGCAGCTCGTCGTCGCTCGCCGCTCGGGTCGCCGCGACGCTGACGCCGATGCCACCGCCGTCGTAGGGCGTGCCGGCCATCCGGGCCGCGAACTCCGGGCCGCGGTCCCCGGCGAAGACGAGGTGGGCGTGCGAGTCGACGAACCCGGGCAGCACCGCCCGGCCACCGAGGTCGACCCGACGGTCTGTCGCGGGGGCGTCGGCGGCGGCCCCCAGCCACGCGATGTGCCCGTCCTCCACCACGAGGGCGGCGCCGTGCCGCAGCCCCAGACGGTCACCGACCGGACCCTGCGTGCCGTCGCAGGTGACGAGCTCGCCGATCCCGGTGACGAGGGTGCTGCTGGTCGCGGCGCTCTGGACGGCAGCGCTGCTCATCGGTGGTCCCGCACATCGGCGAGGGACTTCGCCAGGAGCCCGGCCACGTCGCCGAGCTCGTGCTGGCCGTCGCGCACCACCGCGCGGCCTCCCACGACGACGAGGTCGATGTCGGATCGCGTTGCGCTGTAGAGGATCTGGGCCGCCTTCGAACCCACGGTGTTGACGGTGTCCAGGCGCACGAGGACGAAGTCGGCGACCTGGCCCTGCGCGATCTCGCCGATGTCGTGCCAACCGAGGCTGCGGTAGCCGTCGACACTCGCCGCGCGCAGGAGCTCGTCCCCGGTGAAGCGTCCGCGCTCGTTGCTCGTGAGGCGTTCGTGCATCTCGAGCCCACGGACCTCCTCGAACGGGTCGATGACCGCGTGCTGGTCCGAGCCGAGGGACAACCGGGCCCCCGCGTCGGCGAGCGCCCGGGCCGGGCCGATCCCGTCGGCGAGGTCGCGCTCGGTCGTCGGGCAGAAGCAGGCGGTCGCCCGCTCGCGCCCGAGGATCGCCACGTCCTGTCGGTGAGGTGGGTCGCGTGCACCGCGGTGAACCGGTCGTTGACGAGGCCGGCCTCGGCCAGCAGCGCGGTGGGGGTGTCGCCGTAGAACATCTGGGTCGCGAGGTTCTCGGCCGGCTGCTCGCTCACGTGGGCGTGCACGATGCGGCCGCGGGTCACCTCGGCCATGGGTGCGAGCTGGTCGCGCGGGATCGCGCGCACCGAGTGGACGCCTGCCCCGATCCGGGTGGTGAGGCCGGGCTCGAGGGCGGCGACCCGCGCTGCCCAGGCGTCGACGTCGCCGTCGGAGAACCTCACCTGCACGTCGTCGAGCGGCAGGTGCCCGTCGCCGGTGAGCCCGCCGGAGAGGTAGCAGGTGTCGAGCAGCGTGAGGCGGATCCCGACCTCGTGCGCAGCGGCGACGAGCGCGTGACCCATCGCGTTCGGGTCGTCGTACCTCGTGCCCCCCGGTGCGTGGTGCAGGTAGTGGAACTCCCCCACCGCGGTGATGCCCGCGAGCGCCATCTCGGCGAAGACGGCTCGCGCGAGGGCGAAGTAGGTGTCGGGCGTGAGGTGCCGCGTCACGGCATACATCTGGTCGCGCCAGGTCCAGAAGTTGCCGCCGTCGACGTGCGTACGCCCGCGCAGCGCGCGGTGGAACGCGTGGCTGTGCGCGTTGGCCAGGCCCGGCAGGACGACGCCGTGGAGCCGCTCGTCACCGGCCACCGGACGGGCCTTGCGGTGGACGGCGACGAACCTGCCCTCGGCGACCTCGAACCGCACGTCGGTCGCGAGCCCCGTGGGCAGCCAGGCGTGCTCGGCCCAGTACGTCGTCATGCCGGCTCTCCGGCGAGGTCCTCGAGCACTGCGGTCAGGGCGGCGACCCCTTCGAGGCAGTCGGACAGCTCGGCGTGCTCGGCCGGGGAGTGCGAGACGCCGGTGGGGTTGCGCACGAAGACCATCGCGGTGGGCACGCCGGCGTTCGCGAGGATGCCGGCATCGTGCCCGGCACCGGTGCCCAGCGCCGGTATGCCGCCGAGCCGGGTCGCGATGCGCGCGGACAGGGTCGGGTCGAAGGGGGTCGAGGGTGTCCACGACTCCTCGGCGACCCGGCCTCCGGCCTGCTCGACCAGGCCGCTCACCTGCGCGACCGCGCGTCGGACCGCGCGGGAGTCGGAGCCCCGGGCATCGAGCCAGCCCGTGACCGCGCTGGGGACGGCGTTGACCCCACCCGGGGTGACCGCCACCTTGCCGACGGTCGCCACGCAGCCGTGGGTGACCGCCGCCTCGCGGGCCGCGAGGACGGCCCCGGCGAAACCGAGCATCGCGTCGTGGCGGTCCTCGAGCCGGGTGGTGCCGGCGTGGTTCGCCTCACCGGGGAAGTCCAGGCGCCACCGGCCGTGCGGCCAGATGTCGGTGCCGACCGCCACGGGGTGGCCCAGGTCGACGAGGCCACGCCCCTGCTCGACGTGCAGCTCGACGAACGCCCCGATCCGCCCGACGGTCTCGTCGTCACGACCGATCTGGAGCGGGTCCCGGCCGGCGGCGACGAGGGCGTCAGCCATGGCGGTGCCGTCGGCATCGGTGAGGCTCCGGGCCCGGTCCGCGGTCATGGCGCCGGTGATGACGCGCGAGCCCGCGCAGGCCACCCCGAACCGCGCCCCCTCCTCGTCGACGAAGTTGACGATGCCGATGGGACGCCGTGGCACGAACCCGTTGCCCTGCAAGGCATCCACGGCGGCGAAGGCGCTCACCACGCCGAGCGGACCGTCGAAGGCCCCACCGTCCGGAACGCTGTCGAGGTGGGATCCGGTCGCTATCCCCTTGTCGCCGACCCGGGCCGCCTGGTCCGGGTCGCCCCACCAGGCCCACTGGTTGCCCATCCGGTCCTCGGTGAGGTCCAGGCCACGCCGGGCGGCCTCAGCCGCGAACCACTCACGCAGGTCGTGGTCCTCACGGGTCCAGGCGAAGCGCCGGTAGCCGCCGGAGGCGGCGTCGCGCCCGACGGGCTGCAGGTCCGCCCACATCGACTCGAAGCTCACGCTGCCCTCTCGGTTCGGGGGTCGGGGGTTCTGGGGTCCGGCGGGCCGGCCCCTGGTGGCCGCCGGTCGACGACCAGACCATTGCACACCCCGGCGCGCGTGCCGGAGCGGGCCGCGCGGCGCATTCCGTCTCGCATGGGAGACACCTTGCCGGCCTAGAGCTCGAGCGAGCTGGGATCCGAGGGCACGTCCACCGCGTGCTGCTGCAGGATCGCCAACGGCACCAGCGACAGGACCGACTCGTGCGTCGACGCGAGCACGACGGGCGCCCCGACCCCGTCGCTGAAGGCGCGCGCCCAGTTCAGCGCCGTCACGCACCAGCGATCCCCGGGTACCAGTCCCGGGAAGCCGTACTGCGGCATCGGTTCCGACAGGTCGTTGCCGATCCCACGCTGGTGGTCCAGGAACTCCGCGGTCGCCACGGCGCAGATGGTGTGGCTGCCGAGGTCCTGCGGCCCGGTCCGGCAGCACCCGTCGCGGAAGAACCCCGTCATCGGGTCGGTTCCGCACAGCTCCAGCTCGCCACCGAGGACGTTGAGTTCGCTCACCACCCCAGCATGCACCGGGGAGCGGGCGCGTGCCGGGCAGGGCGTCTCGTGGCGCACCGGGCCGGGAGTCGGCGTGGCGCCCCGGAGGCGGCCTGCACCTACGCTGGCACGGTGAGCGAGAGCACCGGGCAGCGCGGGGCCGACGAAGCGGCGCGGGCCGCGCGGGCCGCGGCAGCGCTGGTGGGACAGGGCGGAGCCGACGGCGCCGCGCGGGCCGCGGCAGCGCTGGCGGCCAGTGCGATCGAGCACACCATCACCCGCCACGGCCGGGTCGGTTCCCTCGAGGAGGCGGCGGCCGCCCGCGGGGTGGAGCCGAACGACATCATCAAGACACTCGTGGTCCGCCGTGCGCAGGACGACTACCTGTTCGTCCTCGTGCCCGGTGGCCGGGAGATCTCCTGGCCGAAGCTGCGGGCGCTGCTCGGCGTCAACCGGATGTCGATGCCCGACGCCGCGACCGCCAAGGAGGCCACCGGGTACGAGCGGGGCACGATCACGCCGTTCGGGTCGACGACCGCCTGGCCCGTCATCGCCGACGCCACGGTGGCCGGCCGGCTGGTGTCGATCGGTGCGGGCGCGCACGGCGTGGCCGCGACAGCGCAGGCCGACGACATCGTCCGTGCGCTCGACGCCCAGGTGGCCGACGTCACCGAACCCACCAGCTGACTCGA
>CAVSUT010000004.1:0-34146 GCA_963731235.1 uncultured Actinomycetota bacterium
ACCTCGGCCGCCCGGGCATGGGGTGTTGCGGAGGACCGCGGCGGACGATCATGGGGGTGGGCTCACCGGAAGGCTGGACGACATGGTGTCGATCGACAAGGCAGCGGTTCTCATCGCCCTGCACACGGGTCCTGGCTTCGTGCTCCCCAACGCCTGGGACGCCGGTTCCGCCCGCATCCTCGAGCAGGTCGGCTTCCCGGCCATCGCCACGACCAGCGCGGGCATCGCCTGGTCCTGCGGAGTCCCGGACGGAGCAGGACTGGACCGCGACACGATGCTCGAGCACGTCGGTCGCATCGTGGACGCGGTCGACGTGCCCGTGACCGCGGACCTCGAAGCCGGGTACGGCGACACCGCCGAGGACGTCGGCCGCACGGTGGCCCGTGCCGTGCAGCTCGGAGCGGTGGGCGCCAACCTCGAGGACGCCGAGAACGGCAAGCTGTTCGGCCTCGACGAGGCCGTCGACCGCCTCGCTGCCGCGCGGACGGCAGCGCCCCGCGGCACCTTTGTGCTGAACGCCCGCACGGACACCTACTTCGTCGGTGCGCAAGGCGACGCCTTCGCCGAGACCGTCGAACGGGCGACCCGGTACGTCGAAGCGGGGGCCGACTGCGTCTTCGTGCCGGGCGTCGTCGAGGCGGACACGATCCGCCGGCTCGCCGCGGCCATCCCCGGCCCGCTCAACGTCGTGGCAGGGCTGGCCAACACCATCGACGCTCCCACGCTCTTCTCACTCGGCGTCACACGGGTCAGCCTGGGCGGCAGCCTGGCGCGAACCGCGATGAGCGTGCTCGAACGCGCCGGCCACGAGCTGCTGGACTCCGGAACGCTCGGCTTCCTCGACGGTGCGATCGCCTACGCCGACCTGCAGCGACGGTTCGGCTCCTGACTGCCGGAGATCCGGCGTCCGTGTGCGACGCGTCCTGCAGCACGGGTGTTGCTAGGTTCAGAGCGATGGAATCGCTACAGGTCGCGGTGGACGAAGCGGCGGTGCGCACCGGGTTCTCCGGGGTGGTCCGCCTCGACCGCGCGGGTGAGACCGAGCTCTGCGCGGCATACGGGTTCTCCGACCGCGCCCACGCCATCCCCAACACGGTCGAGACGCAGTTCGCGACTGCGAGCGGCACCAAGGGCCTGACGGCACTGACGGTCGTGTCCCTGGTCGAGCAAGGGGCCCTCGCGCTCCACACCACCGCGCGCTCGCTGCTCGGCGAGGACCTGCCCCTCGTCGCGGACGACGTGACGGTCGAACACTTGCTGGCACATCGGTCCGGGATCGGCGACTACCTCGACGAGGAGGCCCTCGGCGACGTCGCCGACTACGTGATGCCGGTGCCGGTGCACGAGCTCACCACCACCGAACGGTATGCGTCGGTGCTGGACGGGTGCGGGACCGTGTCGCGCGCGGGCGAGCGGTTCGCCTACAACAACAGCGGCTACGTGTTGCTCGCACTGCTGGCCGAACGCGCGAGTGGCGTGGACTTCCACCGGTTGGTCCGGGACCTGGTCTGCGAGCCGGCCGGCATGGTCGACACCGCGTTCCTGCGCTCGGACGAGCTGCCGGGCCGCGCCGCCCTGGGGTATCTCGTCGACGACGGGCTGCGAACGAACGTGTTCCATCTCCCGGTCCTGGGCAGCGGCGACGGAGGGATCTACTCGACCGTTGCGGACCTGAGCGCCTTCTGGGAAGCACTGTTCGCCGGACGGATCATCGCGCCGGAGCGGGTGGTCGAGATGGTGCGGCCGCACAGCGACTGGCCGCAGGAGTCCCGGCGCTATGGGCTCGGGTTCCACCTCCACGCCACGGGCGACGGCATCTGGCTCGAGGGTCACGACGCAGGCGTGTCGTTCGCCAGCGCGCACGAGCCATCGTCAGCCACCACCTACACCGTCATCTCCAACTGGTCCGAGGGCGCCTGGCCCATCATCGCGCTGCTCGAGCGCCGGCTCACCACCTGAACGACGGCTGGCACCGCGTGCCTCCGGAACCACGACCCCTAGGAGCGATGCCATGAAGTTGGACGAGGAGACGGCACGGTCGCGCCTGCGAGAGCACCTCCACGGCGTGCTGTGCACGCTGCACCCGCTGCGTGGTCCCGACCCGCAACCGGTGGTGTATGCCGTCAGCGACGACGGCCACGTGGGGGTGCCGATCGACCGGGTCAAGCCCAAGGCGTCGTCCCGCCTGCAGCGCGAGGACAACCTGGCCGCGGACCCGCGGGCGTCGTTGCTCATCGAACGCTGGGAGACCGACGACTGGTCGAAGCTGTGGTGGGTGCGGGCCGACCTGGAGCACGTGGAGGACCCGCCGTCCTCCCTGACCGATGACCTTGCCGACCGGCTGGCCCGCACCGTTCCGCAGTACGCAGACAAGCCCTTCCACCGCGTGCTCGTGTGCCGCATCGTCAAGGTCACCGGGTGGGCCGCCAGCGAGGAGTGAGCAGCACCTACCCGGTCCAGGGAGCCCCGGGTGGGGCAGTGGTGCCGCGCTCGGCGAGGTGTGGGTCGAGGACGACGGCCACGGCAGGGCCCGGTCGGCCCTCGAGGCGTTCCACGGCGCACCGGACCGCGGCCTCGGCCATCACCTCGGGATCCTGGCTGACGCTGGTCAGGTCGATCGCGCCCAGCCGTGCGAGGGGGCTGTCGTCGTACCCCACGACCGACAGCTGGCGCGGCACCTCCACGCCGGCACGGCGCAGCTGGTCGAGGAGCCCGAGGGCCAGCCGGTCGTTGAAGGCGATGACGGCCGTGGGTGTGGGGCGGCCCATGCTTTCCAGGGTCGCCCTGGCCGCGTCCTCGGTGTCCCCACCGGACAGGAGGCGCACCGCGTCGCCGAGTCCCAGCCGCCGCATCGCGGTGCGGTACCCCTGCCGACGCAGCGTCGCGATCGGGCCGCGCGGCCCGTCGGCGAAGGCGATGTCACGGTGGCCGAGGCCGACGAGGTGCTCCACGGCGAGCGCGACACCGCGGTCGTCCGCGGCCCGGACCACGTCGACGCCGGACACCTCTGCTCGCCGGCCGACGACGACGACCGCGTGCTCGGCGGCGAGTGCCGCGAGGGCCTGGTCGGGCAGGCTCGGGCCGAGCATCAGCAGGGCCTCGCAGCGGAAGTCGAGCAGCGTCTCCACCGCTCGGCGCTCGTCGCGCGTGCGGGTCACCGGGCTGATGACCACGTCATAGCCCCGTGAGTCGGCCACGGCCTGGAGGTCATCGAGCAGCTCGGCATGGAACGCGTTGCTGACGTCCATCGTCACGCCGAGCAGCTGCGTACGTCGGCGCGCCAGCAGGCTGGCTGTGCGGTCGGGGCGGTAGCCGAGGTCGGCGGCGGCTCCGAGCACGGCTTCGCGCGTGCCAGCGCTCGGGCCGGGCTTGCCGCGCAGCACCAGCGACACCGAGGCCGTCGAGACGCCGGCCCGCGCCGCGACGTCATCCAGGCGTGGGCGCGAAGGGCGAGACACCATACCGCTCCTTTGTCCGAACAAACCCTTGACAGGGTGACCCCCTCTGTCCACACTAGCTTAAAGCGCTTTAAGCGCTCGGGAACACCCGTCGTCCCAGAGAGGCACCCCATGACCCCTACCCACCTCGGCGTGGCCGTCATCGGCGCCGGCATGGCCGGACGCGCCCACTGCGCGGGCTACCGTGCCGCGCCCACCCTGTTCGACCCGCCCCTCCCCCCGATCCGGTATGCGGCGGTCGTGGACGCCGACGCGGGCGTCGCCACCGACGCCGCGACCCGCTACGGCTACGAGCGGGCGACCACCGACTGGCGTGAGCTGCTGGACGACGACTCGGTGCAGGTCGTGAGCGTCGTGGTCGCCAACCAGCTCCACCGGCCGATCGTGGAAGAGCTCCTGGCCGCAGGGAAGCACGTCCTGTGCGAGAAGCCGCTGGCCCCCAGCATCGACGACGCCCGGGCCATGGTGGCAGCTGCCGCCGCCCACCCTGACCTCGTCACCGGTACCGGCTTCGTCTACCGCCGCCAGCCAGCCGTCGCCGCCATCCGGGACCTGCTCCACGCCGAGCTCGGCGAGGTCTCGCACTTCAACGGTCGCTACTGGTGCGACTACGCGCGCTCGGCCGAGGTGCCCATGACCTGGCGCTACAAGGGCGGTCCGGGCACCGGCGCGCTCGCCGACATCGGCAGCCACCTCATCGACCTCGCCGAGTTCGTCTGCGGACCCCTGGTCCGGGTCAGTGGCGCGGCCTTCGCCACCAAGGTGACCCAACGCGCCGTCCCGGTCGGCACGACGTACGGACATGCCAAGGCGAAGCTCAGCGAGGTGTTCGAGCCGGTGGAGAACGACGACGTCGCCACCTTCACAGCGCACTTCGCGTCGGGTGCCGTCGGCACCTTCTCGATCTCCCGGGTCGCTCCCGGCCACGCGAACTCACTGGCCTTCGACCTCATGGCCGAGCACGGGGCGGCCAAGTGGGACATGGACCGGCCCGCGGAGTTCTCGGTGACGCGCCGCCTGCGGGGCGACGGGCTCGACGGCTACAACCAGGTTCTCGCCGGTCCGGCCCACCCCTACGTCCGTGGTGGCCTGCCGATGGACTTCCCCGGCGTCTCGTTCGGGGTCGGCGACCTGTTCGGCTTCCAGGCCCGCGCCTTCCTCGAGCAGGTCGCGGGGATCGACGGGCTACCTCCCGTCGCCACCTTCGACGACGGGCTGCGGGACCTGACCATCGTCGATGCGGTCACCCGGTCCGCAGCCGCCGACGGCGCCGCCGTCGACGTCACCCCCTGAGCCCCGCGGCATACCCGCACCCAGCACCCAGCACCCAGCAAAGGACACGACCATGAACCTCGGCGCCTACACCGCGTGCCTGCACGACCTGCCCCTCGGCGAGGCCCTGCAGACCATCGCCGACCTCGGCCTGACCAGCGTCGAGATCAACTCGGGCGGGTTCCTGCCACCGGTGCACCTGCCCATCGACGCGTTGCGGTCCAGCCAGGACGCCCGACAGGAGTACCTCGGCGAGTTCTCGTCGCGCGGACTGACGCTCACCGCCCTGAACTGCAACGGCAACCCGCTGCACCCGGTGGCCGGCTTTCCCCACGCCACCGACCTGCTCGAGTCGATCGAGATCGCAGCGCTGCTGGGGGTCACGCGGGTCATCACGATGTCGGGCACGCCCGGTGTCGACCCGACCTCGACGAACCCGGCATGGAACCCACTGCCCTGGTGGAGCCCCTTCCTCGACGTGCGCGACCACCAGTGGGGCGTCGCGATCCCCTTCTGGAAGGACATCCAGGCCCGCGCGGCCGACGCCGATGTCAAGGTCGCCATCGAGATGCACCCCGGCAACATCGTCTTCAACCCCTCGACGATGCACCGCCTCGCCGAGGAGGTCAACGCGACCCACATCGGTGCCGAGATGGACCCCAGCCACCTCTTCTGGCAGGGCATCGACCCCGTGCTGGCCGTCGCCGACCTCGGCGAGCTGGTCTACATCGCCGCGGCCAAGGACACCCGGATCAACGAGGCCGCCAAGATCAACGGTGTCCTCGACGACCGCTTCCTGCGGATCGCGGAGGGCGAGCCGGGTTACCTGTCCCTCGGAGGTGGCACCACGTTGAGCCGGTGGCCGTCGAACCCCTCGTGGGACTTCGTCGCCGTGGGCCGCGGCCACGACACGGCCTACTGGACCGAGTTCCTGCGTGCGCTCCACCGGGTCGACCCGGACATGGCTGTCAACATCGAGCACGAGGACCAGGAGCTCGACCAGATGGAGGGCCTGCGCTTCGCCGCGAACACCCTGCTCGAGGCCCAGCAGGCCCTGTGACCGAACCGGTCCACGGCCGCCGAACGGCCGTGGACCGGTGATGGCTGATCGGACCGGCCTAGGTGTTCTGGGGGAAGCCGAGGTTGAGCCCGCCGTGGCTCGGGTCGAGCCAGCGTGACGTGACGACCTTGCCCCGGGTGAAGAAGTGGACGCCCTCCATGCCGTGGGCGTGGGTGTCGCCGAACAGCGAGTTCTTCCAGCCACCGAACGAGTAGTACGACACGGGCACGGGGATCGGCACGTTGACGCCGACCATGCCCACCTCCACGTGCCGCTGGAACCGGCGCGCGGCCCCGCCGTCGTTCGTGAAGATCGCGGTGCCGTTGCCGTACGGGTTGGCGTTGATGAGCGCCAGCCCCTCGTCGTAGCTCGTCACGCGCACGACCGACAGCACGGGTCCGAAGATCTCGTCACGGTAGATCGACATGTCGGTGCTCACGTCGTCGAACAGGGTCGGCCCGACGAAGTAGCCGTCCTCGCCTCCGTCGAAGTCGCCGTCCCGGCCGTCGACGACCAGGGTGGCTCCCTCCTGCACACCGGCGGCGACGTAGCCGGCGACCTTGTCCCGGTGGGCCGCCGTCACCAGGGGGCCCATGTCGCAGCCCTTGCTGCCGTCACCGGTGGTCAGCTTGCCCATGCGGTCCTTGATCTTCTGGATCAGGTCGTCCGCGATCGGCTCGACGGCCACGAGTGCCGAGATGGCCATGCACCGCTCGCCGGCCGACCCGAAGCCCGCGTTGACGGCAGCGTCGGCCGCGAGGTCGAGGTCGGCGTCCGGCAGCACCAGCATGTGGTTCTTGGCTCCGCCGAGCGCCTGCACCCGCTTGCCGTGCGTCGTCCCGGTCTCGTAGACGTACCGGGCGATGGGTGTCGAGCCGACGAACGAGATCGACTTGATGTCGGGGTGCGTCAGCAGGGCGTCGACCGACTCCTTGTCACCGTTGACGACATTCATCACCCCTGCAGGCAGTCCCGCCTCGGTCCACAGCGCCGCGATCGCCAGGGCCGCCGAGGGGTCCTTCTCCGAGGGCTTGAGGATGACCGCGTTCCCGCAGGCGATGGCGATCGGGATGAACCACATGGGCACCATCGCGGGGAAGTTGAACGGCGAGATGACCGCGACCACGCCGAGTGGCTGGCGGATCGAGTAGACATCCACGTTCGTCGAGGCGTTCTCGGAGAAGCCGCCCTTGAGCAGGTGCGGGATCCCGCACGCGAACTCCGCCACCTCCAGCCCGCGAGTCACCTCGCCCAGGGCGTCACTGAGCACCTTGCCGTGCTCGGCGGTGATGAGCGCGGCGATCTCCTCCTTGCGCTCGTCGAGCAGCTGCCGGAACGAGAACAGCACCTGGGCACGCCTGGCCAGCGAGGTGTCGGCCCAGCGCTCCCACGCCTCCTTCGCCGTGGCGACGACCTCGCCCACGAGTTCGGTCGATGCGAGGTCGAGGATGCCGGTCAGCTCGCCGGTGGCGGGGTTGTGGACCTCGCTGGTTCGCTCGGCGGTGCCCGTCCAGGACTCGCCGGCGATGAGGTGGGTGATGCGGGTCGGGGTGCTCATGGTGCTCGTTCCTTTGTCTTGCAGGGGTGTTCGGTGATCTCAGGGAGACTCGAAGGTGGGCGCGGACGCCCACCTGTCGAGGTGGGTGCGGATGGCGTCGCGCATGAAGGTGCTGGACTCGCGAGCCCGTTCCTCCCAGGCGAAGACGCAGCTGGTGACGATGCCGTCGAAGCCGATGGACTCCAGCCCCTGGAAGAACTCGTCGAAGTCGACCTCCCCCTGGCCGATGTCGAGGTGCTGGTGGATGGAGACCTGCGAGCCCGGCGGGTTGACGATGTAGCGAAGGCCGCTGGAAGCCTTGTGGTTGAAGGAGTCCGCGACGTGCACCATCGTCAGCAGGTCGCCCGCCTTCTGCATGATCCCGGAGCAGTCGTCGCCCTGGTGGAAGGTGTGCGGTGCGCAGTACAGGAAGGACACGTTCGGCGAGTTGATGCCGCGGATGAGGTCGACGGCGCGCTTGCCATCCTCCTCCCAGTCGTCCGGGTGGGGTTCGAGGACCAGCCGGATGCCCTCACGCTCGAAGATCGGCAGCAGCTCCTCCATCGAGCGCCAGAACTGCCCTTCGCACGCCGCAGCCTGCCGCGGGTTGCCGTTGAACTCCGAGTTCATCGTGTCGACCCCGAGGTCTGCAGCGACCTGGATGGCCCGTTTCCAGTACCGCACGGCGGCCTGCCGCTCCTGCTCGTCAGGGTCGGACCAGCGGTACAGGGGAAGGATCGACGAGACGCCGACGCCGGCGGACCGCAACGACTTCCGGAACGCCTGGACCGTGGCGTCATCCACGCGCGGGTGGGTGAAGAACGGCGTGACGTCCTCGCGCGGCGACAGCTCGATCCACTCGTAGCCGAGCTCCGCGACCAGGCCCGCCAGCTCGAGCAGGGGCGTGCTCCGGAACATGTACGGGTCGAGGGCGAGCTTCACGAGGCTGCCCCACCCAGCACGTCCGTACGGTCCGCCAGCTCCACCAGCACCGGTTGACCGGTGACGAGGGACTCCATGCCGGCGGTGCAGACCGCCGTCGCGGCATACCCGTCCCAGCTCGTCGGGCCCACCACCTCGCCGCGGCGCGAGGCGTCCACCCAGGCCTGCACCTCCAGGTCGTAGGCCCGGGCGAAGCGGGCGCGGAAGTCGCGGGCGATGGGACCGCCCCAGGCACCGGCGGCACCGGCACCCTCCCCCGCGATCGTCGTGGAGATGCCTGTGGTGTTGTTGCCTGCCGTGATGGTCCCGCGCTCGGCCACGGCCTCGCAGCGGACCTCGTAACCCACCTGGGAGTTGACGAACACCTCGGAGGTCACCAGTCCGCCACCGGCCATGCGGAAGATCGCCACCTGCGGGTCGAGCACCCCTTCGGCGGCCACCCCCGTCGGGGCCCCGGCGAGCACCGTGATCTCGGTGATCTCCTCACCGAACACGAACCGGGCGACGTCCACCTCGTGCACCAGCGAGTCGCGCACGATCATCTCCGACCGGAACGTGTCCGGGACGGTCTGGTTGCGGTGCGTGTTGTGCACCAACAGGGTCCGGCCGTACGACCCGGAGTCGAGCAGTGCCTTCATCTGGACGTACTCCGGGTCGAAACGTCGCATGAAGCCGACCTGGACCAGTGGCCGCCCGCCCTTGGCCTCGGCCTCGACCAACCGCAGGGACGACTCGGCATCCATCGTGAGCGGCTTCTCGCACAGGACGTACTTGCCCTGCTCCAGGCAGGCGAGCACCTGCTCCTCGTGCACGAAGCCCGGGGAGGCGACGAGCACCGCCTCGACCTCGGGGTCGGCGATGAGGTCGAGCGGGTCGACGATGCTGCGCACTCCCTCGAACCGTGCGGCCAGCGCGGACGCGCGGTCGCCGTCCGGGTCGGCCACGGCGACCAGCCGGGCTCCGGCGATCCGGGTCACGAGGCGTTCCGCGTGGTCGGCGCCCATCATGCCTACGCCGATGATGCCGACCTTGAGGTCACTGGACATGGTGCTCACTCCTGGCTGATGAGGGCTGATGAGGGGTACGGGGTCGGCCGGCTCAACGGAGCGGACCACAGGACTGGAGGTAGGTGAGGGTGCGTTCGGCGATGGGCAGGGGCGCGTCCGGCTCGCAGGGGTACATGTCCTGCTCGACGATGGCGAAGATCTCGACATCGAGCTTCGCGAGTGCCTCGAGGATGGGCGGCATGGGCGGCAGACCCAGCGGCGGCTCGCACATCACGCCCATCTTGACGGCCTCGCCGAACCCGATCCCGTCGGCGTGGACCTGCTCGACGATGGCGGGGTCGACCTGCTTGAGGTGGACGTAGCCGATGCGCTCGGGGAAGTCCTGGATCAGGGTGAGGCTGTCACCGCCGCAGTAGGCGATGTGCCCGGTGTCCAGGCAGAGGGTGACCAGCTCGGGGTCGGTCTCGGCGAGGAAGCGTTCGACGTTGGCGTGCGTGTCCACGTGGCTGTCGGCGTGGGGGTGGAACTGGAACTTCAGGCCGTACTCGTCCCGGATGGCCCGGGCCAGCCTGTCGACCTGCTTCGCGTACGCAGGCCACTCCTCGGCGCTGAGCTCGGAGGCCTCGAGCACGTCACCGGTGTCCGGGTCGCGCCAGAAGTCCGGGATGACGACGATGTGCTCGGCTCCCATGGCCCGGGTCAGCTCGGCCACTGCCGAGACCTTGGAGTAGACGTCGTCCCAGGAGTCCTTGCGGTGGAGGTGCTCGAAGATCGTGCCGGCGGTCACCGTCAGCCCGCGGCTCTCGACCTCCTCGCGCAGCCGGCCCGGATCGGTGGGCAGGTAGCCGTAGGGCCCGAGCTCGATCCGGGTGTAGCCGGCGCCCGCGCACTCGTCGAGGAATCGCTGCCACGGCGTCTGCGCCGGGTCGTCGGGATACCAGACGCCCCAGCTGTCGGGGGCGGTGCCGAGCATGGCGGGCCTGGTCATCGGTTGGTCCTCTCGGGGGTGGTCGTCGCGGGACGGTGTGGCTCAGGGGTGGATGGCGCCAGGTGGTGGCGTTGCGAGGCCTTGTGGTCGACGTATGCGGCGTGGGCCGCCTGCGTGGAGGCGAGCTCGGAGACCGCGCTGACCGGTACGTCCCACCAGCCGAGGCCGTCGGGGGCGTACACGGTCGGGTCGGTCTCGACGTGGATCACGACCGGGCCCCCGTCGGCCGGTGCCGCCTTGGCCTCCTTGACCGCCTGCTCGAGCTGGTGGCGCGAGTGCACCTCGATGACGTGGGCGCCGAGGCTGCGCGCGTTGGCCGCGAGGTCGATCGGCAGGTGCTCGCCATCGAGCCGCCGGCTCTGCACGCCGCGGTAGCGGTACTTCGTCCCGAACCGCTGGGAGCCGAGCGACTCCGACAACGAGCCGATGGAGTGGAACCCGTGGTTCTGCACCAGGACCACGATCACCTTGATCCGCTCCTGGACCGCGGTCACGAGCTCGGTCGGCATCATGAGGTATCCCCCGTCCCCGACCATGGCGAAGACGTCGCGGCTCTCGTCGGCCAGGCGGATGCCCAGCGACGCCGGGACCTCGTAGCCCATGCAGGAGAAGCCGTACTCCACGTGGTAGGCCTTGCGGTCACGGACCCGCCAGAGCTTGTGCAGGTCGCCGGGCATGGACCCTGCCGCGCACAGCACGACGTCGCGCGGGTCGGTGAGCTCGTTGACCGCACCGAGCACCTCGCCCTGGGTCAGCAGGCCGTCAGCGAGCGCGTCGGTGACCTCGGTGGGCGGGTGGTAGGCCGCCTCCACCCGGGCGTCCCACTGGGCCCAGAGCTCGGCCTGGCGGGTCCGGTAGGCGGGCTCCACGGCATACCCGTCCAGGGCCGTGGTGAGCGCGGTCAGGGCCTCGCGAGCGTCGGCGACGACGGACAGTCCGGCATGCTTGCCCGCGTCGAAGCGGGCCACGTTGATGTTGACGAAGCGGACGCCGCTGTCCTGGAACGCTGTTCGCGACGCCGTGGTGAAGTCGGCCCAGCGGGTGCCGATGCCGATGACGACGTCCGCCTCGGCTGCCAGGGCGTTCGCGGCTGAGGTGCCGGTCGATCCCACCGCACCCATGAGCTGGGGGTGCCCGTGCGGGAGCGAGCCCTTGCCGGCCTGGCTCTCCCCCACCGGTATGCCGGTGCTGTCGCACAGGCTGCGCAGCGCATCCTCCGCGCCTGAGTAGTGGACGCCACCCCCGGCCACCACCAGCGGCCGTCGGGCGGTGCGGATCAGTGCCGCGGCGTCGGTCACGTCGACCTGCTCCGGCAGCGGCCTCGCGACGCGCCAGACCCGCTCGGCGAAGAGCTCGACCGGCCAGTCGAAGGCCTCCGCCTGCACGTCCTGGGGCAGCGCGATGGTCACGGCCCCGGTCTCCACGGGGTCCGTGAGCACCCTCATCGCACCGAGCAGCGCCGACGGCAGCTGTTCGGGCCGGGTGACGCGGTCGAAGAACTTCGACAGCGGCCGGAACGCGTCGTTGACGGTGAGGTCCGCGGCATACGGCTGCTCGAGCTCCTGCAGGACCGGGCTGGCGACGCGCGTCGCGAAGGTCCCCGAGGGCAGCAGCAGGACGGGGATCCGGTTGATGGTCGCCAGCGCCGCCCCGGTGAGCATGTTGGTGGAACCGGGTCCGACCGAGGCGGTGCACGCCCACGTCTGGAGCCGGTCCTTCTGCCGGGCGTAGGCGACCGAGGTGTGCACCATCGCCTGCTCGTTGCGCGCCAGCACGTAGGGAAGGTGCTCCTCGCCGTCCGCGAGCTCGTTCTGCAGCAGCGCCTGGCCGATGCCGGCGACGTTGCCGTGGCCGAAGATGCCGAAGCACCCGGCGAAGAGCTTCTGGCGTTCGCCGTCGCGCTCGCTCCACTGGTGGGCCAGGAAGCGGACCACGGCCTGGGCCACGGTCAGTCGCACCGTCTGCGCGGTCATCGGACCGCCCCGTGCACCAGCTCTGCGGCGATGTCGACGGCCGCGGCCACGTCACCGTCGGGCGGGTAGAGCAGGGCTCGACCGACCACCAGGCCCCGCACCGGGGGCAGGTCCAGGGCCCGACCCCAGGCGGCGAACGCCTCCTCGGGTTCTCCCTTGGGGTCTCCACCCAGCAGCAGGGTCGGCAAGGTCGTGGCGTCCATGACCCGGGCGAGGTCGTCCACGACCGGCAGCTTGAGCCAGGTGTGGGCGCTGGTGGCGCCGAGGCCGGCTGCGATGTGGATGGACTTGATGGTCGAGTCGGGGTCGAGCAGGTTGACGACCCGCCCGTCGCGCCACTCGGACAGGAACGGCTCGACCATCGCCATCAGGCCGTGCCCTGCCAGGTCGGTGACCGCCTGGGCGCTGGCTTCGAGCGTCGCCGCCGTCCCGGCGTCAGCGAGCGCGATCCGGGTGAGCATCTTGCCGCCCTCCAGCCCGTTGGCCGCGATGTCGCTGGCCCGGTATGCCGTGAACCGGTCGTCCAGCTCGAAGCTCGCCCCCTGCAGCCCGCCGCGGTTCATCGAGCCGATGACGATCTTGCCCTCGAGGGCCCCGAGCAGGAGCAGGTCCTCGAGGATGTCGGGGGTTCCGAGGACCCCGTCCACGCCCGGCCGCTCCAGCGCAGCCACCAGGCGGACCAGCAGGTCCGTCCGGCTCGCCATCGCGGCACCGTCGTCCCGGACGCCGAGGGCGCCCCGGGCAGGATGGTCAGCGGCCACCAGCAGGACTCGTCCGTCCTCTCCCACGACGGGGCGTCGCGTCCGAGCCTGCCACGCCTGCGCGATCCGTTCGGGGTGGCGGACGCGGACCTCGGTCAGCGCTGCGATGGACACCGGCGACGCCTCGGTCACCGGTGGGGTCTGGGCTGCGGGCAGGCTGGTCATCGTGCCTCCTGGGCTGGTGGCGCGGACGCGTCTCGGCTCGCGAGCCGCTCCTCGACCTCGGCCGTGCTGGGCATGGCGGTGGAGCACTCGAGCTTCGAGGCGACGATGGCTCCGGCGACGTTGGCGAACTCCAGGGTGCGACGCAGGTCCCAACCGCTGAGCAGCCCGTGGCAGAGCGCGCCGCCGAAGGCGTCCCCGGCACCGAGTCCGTTGACCACCTGCACGGGGAACGGTCGCACCTCGACCCGCTCCTCACGGGTGACGGCCAGGACCCCCTTGGGACCTTGTTTGACCACCGCCAGCTCGACCCCCCGGTCCAGCAGCGCGTCCGCCGCCCGGTGAGGGTCGGTCTCCCCCACCGCGACCTCACACTCCTCGCGGTTCCCCACTGCGACGGTGACGTGCTCCAGGGCCTTGTCGACCTGTTCGCTCGCCTCGTCGGGGACGGGCCAGAACATGGGGCGGTAGTCGAGGTCGAGAATGGTGTGGCTGCGCTTGGCCCGGGCTCCCCAGGCGGCGAAGTGCGCGCTGCGGCTCGGTTCCTGGGACAGCCCGGTGACCGTGGACCAGTAGATGCCGGCCTCCGAGATCGCGTCGAGCGGCAGCTGGTCCGCCTCGAGCATCAGGTCCGGTGCCGTGGGGTACCGGTAGAAGTAGAGCGGGAAGTCGTCGGGTGGGAAGACCTCGCAGAAGGTGACCGGCGTGGGCGGGCCGGCAACGGCCGACACGAAGCGGTCGTCGACGCCGAACTCCTGGAGCGCCTGGTGGACGTAGCGCCCGAACGGGTCTTCGCCGGTGCGCGTCACCAGGGCGGTGCTGCGGCCGTACCGCGCCGACGCGACGGCGACGTTGGTGGCGCTGCCTCCGAGGAACTTCTGGAACCTCTGCACGTCCTCGAGACCCACACCGTGCTCGAGCGGGTAGATGTCCACGCCCGTGCGCCCCATGGCCACGACCTCGTACGTCGGCTGGGTGGGACCGGTCACGTCACTCACGTCCTTGGGGGTTGTCTGGGTCATCGCGGCTCGATCGGTCCGTCGAAGGCATCACAGGCCGGCGATCTCGTCGAGGGCGACGGTGCGGTCCTCGTGGCGGGACAGCTCGCAGGCTTCTGCCACCCGGAAGGCGTGCAGCGCGTCCTGGACGGTGCACGGCGAGGGACGGGTGCCGGCCACCACCTCGGCGAAGGCGGTGAGCTCCGCCCGGTAGGCCGGCAGGAAGCGCTCCATGAACGACCAGTGCCGCGGGCCGCTGGGGAACTCGACGCCCTCCTCCGCAGAGGTGACCGCCAGGGAGTCGTCGTAGCCGACACCCAACGTGCCGCTGCTGCCGATGACCTCCATGCGGACGTCGTGGCCCGCACCGCTGTAGCGCGTTGCCGTGACGGTGACGAGGGTGTCGTCGTCCAGCGTGAGCAGTGCGGCGGCGGTGTCGACATCGCCGGCCTCGGAGAAGAACGACGCGCCCTTGTTGGCCCCGGTGGCGAAGACGCTGACCACCTCGCGTCCGGTGACGAAGCGGATGATGTCGAAGTCGTGGATGGAGCAGTCACGGAACAGCCCACCGCTCGTGGCGATGTATGCCGCCGGCGGCGGCGCCTGGTCGTGGGTGCCGGCGCGGATGGTGTGCACGAACCCGAGCTCGCCGTCGGCGACGGCGCGCGCGACGCGCTGGTAACCGCGGTCGAACCGCCGCTGGAAGCCGACGTGGACCGGCACGTCGCCGGCGTCCACGAGCTTGGCCAGGTCGAGGGTCTCCTCGAGCGTGCCGGCGACCGGCTTCTCGCAGAAGGTGGGGACACCAGCCTCCACCCCCAGCCTCAGCAGCGGGGCGTGGCCGGGCGTGGCTGTCGTTATGACCAAGCCATCCACGCCGAGGTCGAGCAGGTCCTGCGGCGAGGCGGCCGCCCGGATGCCGAGGGTCTGCGCCAGCGCCTGCGCGGCGCCCCGGTCGAGGTCAGCGACGACGACCTCGTCCACGTGGTCGAGCCCCTGCAAGGTCTGGGCGTGGAAGGCCCCGATGCGGCCGACGCCGACTAGACCGATTCGCATAACACTCCCTGGGAAGTCTGAACGGATGGGAGGACCGGGCAACGCCGTCCTGTCGAATCGATGGTTGTCGCCCGGGGGCCATCCTGTCAAGACTTTGTTCTAACATTTGCTTGTTGGAACGTTCGCCCTTGGATCTTCAGGGAGTTGGCGACGCGGCGACGCCGGCCGTCCCCTCCCGGAGTCAGCGGTTGCGGGCGGCCAGCGCCTCGGCGAAGTCCAGGCCTGTCGCGGCCCGCACCCGGTCCATGACCCCGAGCGTGGCCACGGTGTCCGCCCACGGGCGCAACGGTGATCCGGTCTCGCCCGCGGTGATGCGCCGGGCCACCTCCGCGGCCTCGAAGTGCAGGGCGTCGTGCTCCACCATCGGCTCCGACCACGACAGGGACGGACCACTCCGCTGGTGCAGGGTCATCGGGCCCGGGAGGTAGAACCGGCTACCGAGGTCGATGCGGCCCTCCGTGCCGATGATGCTGGCTGTCGTCGCGCTGTCGGCCAGCGTCGAGGTGTACAGGGATGCCGTGCCCCCGGCGCTGGTGCCCACGGCGATCGAGAGCTGACCGTTGATGCCGTTGGGGGCGGGAGTCGCGACCGCCGTGACCGTGTCGACGGGACCGAGGACCCATGTGGCGAACGTGGCCGCGTAGGTGCCGAGGTCGAGGAGCGGGCCACCCGCGAGGTCTGCGCGCATGATGCGGTGCGGCTCGTCGAAACGCTCACCCATGTCGGCCTGCGCCGCGACGATCTCACCGAGCACGCCCTCGGCCCGCACCTGCCGGATCACGTCGAACTTCGGCAGGAACAACGACCACATGGCCTCCATGCAGAACACCCCGGCCCGCTCGGCGGCATCCCCGATGGTGCGTGCCTCCTGTGCGTCCAGCCCCACCGGCTTCTCGACCAGGACGTGCTTGCCGGCCTCGATCGCCAGGAGGGCGTGCGGGAGGTGGAAGTTGTGCGGGGTCGCGACGTAGACGACGTCGACCTCGGGGTCGCCGACGAGGGCTTCGTAGGAGCCGTGGGCCCGAGCCACGTCCCACGTGGCGGCTGCGCGATCCGCCGCCTCCCGGGTCCGGGATCCGACGGCCCCGACCACCTGGCGGGTGTGCTGACCCAAGGATCGGACGAACTGGTCGGCGATCCACCCGGTGCCGAGGATCCCCCACCGTAGAGCGGGCGCATCGAGGGAGTCGGGGGTGCGCGGGGCGGGGAGGGTCGTCGACGGCATGCTCACACGCTAGCCGCCATGTCCTGACATGGCGATGGCCATCAGGGCGATGGTCAGATGCGGATGGGGGCAGCCGCACCCCGGCTCGAACACCCCCGACACCCCCGACACCCCCGACACCCCGGACCGCTCCTGCAGCGCCGCATGTCATCCGCGCAAGCGGTGCGGGACGTTCCAGGGTGTCACGACCTGCGGCTGGGACGGCAGCGAGGTCGGCGCGCCCGGGACCAGCCGATGCGCCCGGAGCACCTGGGTCAGTCCGGCGCGTAGGTCAGCCCGCAGGTCGTGGTGCAGCACCACGGTCACGGCTGCGGACCGCAGGAGCGGCAGGTTGTCCGCGTCGAGGTCGTGCGCCACGAACGGCGTTCCGCCACGTCCGGCCGATTCCAGCGCACGGGCAAGACCGGCGTTGCCACCGCCCATGGAGTACACGCCGACCACCTCGGGATGCCGGGTCAACGCTGCGGCCGTCGCCTGCTCCATGGCGTCGTCGTCACCGCGGACGTCGGGGAGGGTGAGGACCCGACGGCTGGGGTCGAGCAGTGCCAGCCGCTCGCAGAAGGCGGCGAACCGCTCCTGCTCGCCGAGGAAGGCCCGGTGACTCACCGATGCCAGGACCGCTCCGGGTCGGCCGGCCATGAAGTGGCTGAGCAGGTAGGCGGCGGTCGCGCCTGCGGCCGTGTTGTCGAGCCCGACGTAGGCGATCCGCCCAGACCCCCCGACATCCGTGACGAGGGTGACGGTGGGGACCCCCCGGTCCGACGCCCGCTGCACGGCAGCCGCGACCCGTGCGTCGTCCGGGGCCTTGAGCACGATGCCGTGGCTGGTCCGCCCTGAAGCACCCACGGCGTCTACCGTCCGGGCGACTGCTGCGGGGTCGGCGTCGTCGCTCTCGTGGAACCGGACGCGCACGGTGGCGGGCCGCAGTGACGCGAGCGCCTCCTGCCCTGCTTGTCGGACCACGTCACGGAACCGGGTAGGTGCGTCGACGATCACGTCGACGATCAGGGTGCGCTTGGCCAGTCGCAGCTGCGTCGCCTGTCGGTCCAGGTCGAGCATCGCGGTCTCGACGGCTCGGACCGCGCGGGCGCTCACCCCTGGCCGGGCGTGCAGGACCCGGTCGACCGTCGCCGCAGACAGCCCAGCCTGCTCGGCGATGTCCCGGACCCGGTGGTTGCGATGCGCCATCGGGCCATCGTCGCCGGTGCGCCGCCTCCCGCACCAGTGCGGCGGCACCCCTGGTTGAGGTCTTTCTGAGGCCTTTGGCCCGTTGAGGTCCTGGACCTGCAGGCGCACGCTGGAGGGGACCCGCGCAGCCCTTCCCCGGGCGGCTGCACCTGCCTCCAGGAGACGACGATGACCACGACCCCGGCCCGCACACCCGCCCGCAGCTCGGCCCACACCTCGGTCCACGGCTTCCGCCGGGTCGAGGACTGCCACCTCGAGGACCTGCTCGCCGTGCTCGCGGACCCGACCGACCTCGCGGACCACCCCTACGCCGCACGGCTCGAGCAGGGCGTCCTCGTCTACGACTCGGCAGCCCTGCGTCCCCTGCTCGCCCACGAGTCGCAGGCCGAGGCGGTGCGGGCCGAGATCGCCGACGCCCTCGCTGACGGCCCCGGCATCGTCGTGCTGGCAGGGGCGTTCGACGACGAGGTCGTGGACCGGGTCACCTCCTGCTTCGAGGACCTCATCGCCGCGGAGAAGGCGGCCGGGCAGACGGCCGGCGACCACTTCGCCAGCCCGGGTGCCAACGACCGGGTCTGGAACGCGCTGGAGAAGCTCGCGGTGGTGGACCCCGAGGCCTTCGTCGCCTACTACGCCAACGACATGCTGGGGCTCGCCGCCCAGGCCTGGCTGGGTCCGGCATACCAGGTGACCTCCCAGGTGAACGTCGTGAACCCGGGCGGCAAGGGTCAGACCGTCCACCGCGACTACCACCTGGGCTTCCAGTCGCCGGAGGTCACCGCGCACTACCCGGAGCGGGTGCACGACGTCTCCGCGCTGCTCACCCTCCAGGGCGCCGTGGCGCACTGCGACATGCCGGTGGAGACCGGCCCGACGCTCTACCTCCCGCACAGCCAGAAGTACTCCCACGGCTACCTGGCCTACTGGCTGCCCGAGTTCCAGGACCACTTCCAGACCCACCACGTGCAGCTGCCGCTGCGCAAGGGAGATGCCGTCTTCTTCAACCCGGCCCTCCTGCACGCCGCGGGGTCCAACCACACGCCTGACGTGCGCCGGATGGCGAACCTGCTGCAGATCTCCTCGGCGTTCGGACGCTCGATGGAGAACATCGACCGGGACCGGGTCGTCCGGGCCATCTACCCGGCGCTGCTCACCGCTCGTTCCGCCGGGATGACGCAGGTCGCCGCCGAGCACGTGGTCGCCGCGTCCGCGGAGGGGTACGCCTTCCCGAGCAACCTCGACCGGGACACCCCGGTCGACGGGATGACACCGCGCAGCCAGGCCGACGTGGTGCGGGACGCCCTGGCGGCTGCCCTCGACCCCGAGGACCTGGGTTCGCACCTGGACGCCGTGGCGCACGCCAAGCTGAGCCACTGAGCTTCGTTGCGCCCCGACCCGCTTCGTCCGCATGTCAGGACATTGAGTGGACAGCCTGGCTGAACTCCCGCGAAGATGGGCACCCATCCCCCCGACCCCGCCCACGGCACGAGCAACGGAGCCCCGATGAGCCTGACCTCGCTGCTGGCCGACCGAGTGGTGCTGGTCGTGGGCGGCACAGCCGGGCTGGGCGCAGGCGTCACCCGGGCTGCCGCCCGTGAGGGTGCCCACGTAGCCGTCGCGGGGCGCCGCCTCGACCGGGCGCAGGCCCTGGCGGACGAGCTGCGCGCCGAGGGGGCGCAGGCGCTCCCCCTCACCTGCGACGTGGCGGATGCCGCGAGCGCGTCGGCTGCCGTGGCCTCCACGGTCACGCACTTCGGGCGGATCGACGCGCTCGTCAACTGCGCCGGGCTGACGACCCGTGGCACGTTGCTGGACACCACGCCCGAACTCTTCGACGCCCACATCGCCACCAACCTGCGCGGTCCGTTCTTCACGATGCAGGCGGCGGTTGCAGACATGGTGGGGCGGGGCGCACCCGGCAGCATCGTCAACATCATCTCGACCACCGAGCTCGGCGGCCAGCCGTACCTCGCCCCCTATGCGGCGGCCAAGGCCGGGCTGGCCACCCTGACCCGCAACGCCGCGCACGCCCACCGCTGGGACCGCATCCGGATCAACGGCCTCGACATCGGCTGGACCGAGACAGAGGGCGAGGACGCCATCCAACGGCGCTTCCACGGCGCCGGCGACGACTGGGTCGCCAAGGCCGCCGCTGGCCTGCCGATGGGCAAGCTGGGCCAGGTGGACGAGATCGCCGACATGGTCGTCTTCCTCCTCTCCGACCGGAGTGGAGTCGTCACCGGCTCGGTCATCGACTGGGACCAGAACATCCAGGGATGTCACGACTGATGCGAATCGGACTCATCGGCCTCGGCCGGATCGGCGCCTTCCACGCCGACACCCTCGCTGCCCTCGACCACGTCGACGAGCTCGTCGTCACCGACCCGGTGGCTGCCGCGCTGGAGGCCGTGACTGCTCGGGTCGGCAAGGCCACGCGCGCAGACTCCCCCGCGGCACTGCTCGACGCCGGCGTCGACGGTGTCGTCATCGCAGCCGCCACCTCCGCCCATGCCGAGCTGCTGCTCGCCGCCGTGGACCGCGGGATCCCGACGTTCTGCGAGAAGCCGATCGCCGGGTCCGCGGCGGAGGCCGTGGCCGTGCGAAACCGGCTCGCCGGCTCCGACGTGCCGGTCCAGATCGGCTACCCGCGCCGGTTCGACCCGGCCTTCGTGGCGGCCCGCGACGCGGTCCGCGCCGGCCGGCTCGGGCGCGTCCACACGGTCCGCTCGACGACCCTGGACCCGGCCCCGCCACCGGCGGCGTACCTCGCCGGCTCGGGGGGCATCTTCCGCGACTGCTCGGTCCACGACTTCGACGCCGTCCGCTGGGTCACCGGTCGCGAGGCCGTCGAGGTGTACGCCGTCGGCTCGGTCGACCCCGACGCCCCCGCAGACCTCTACGCCGACAACGGCGACTGGTCGACCGTGTCGGTGCTCATCACGCTCGACGACGGCACGATCGGAGTCGTGTCGAACAGCCGCACCAACGCCCGCGGCTATGACGTGCGCCTCGAGGTGCACGGGGTGCAGGATGCTGTCGCCGCCGGTCTGGACGAGGGTCTGCCGCTGCAGTCGACCCAGCCCGGGATCACGTGGCCGGCAGGGCCCGCGCACACGTTCTTCATGGACCGCCTCGCGGAGGCCTTCCGCCGCGAGCTCGCGACCTTCTGCGAGGTCGCGGCCGGCAGGACCCCGTCACCGTGCACCATCGACGACGCCATGGGCACGGCCTGGATCGCCGAGGCCGCCACCCTCTCGGCCACCGAGGGACGACCGGTCCGGATCGACGAGGTCGCCCGCTAGCCTGCGAGGTCGCCCGGTGCCGGGTTGTGGATTCCCTTCGCCTGGTTGGCGAGTGCGGTCGTCCTTCGCGCGACGAGCGAGGGCACCAGGCGGGTCCGCGGCGCACCGGGCGCTTCACCGTCGAGCTGTCCGCACAGGTGGGCTGCCGCCCGGGTGCCGAGCTCCTGCAGGGGTTGGGCCACCGTGGTCAGGCTGATCGGCCGGATGCCGGCCAGCCGGGTCCCGTCGTAGCCCACGACCGAGACGTCCTGCGGCACGGCCAGCCCGCGGTCGACCACCGCTGCCATCGCCCCCATCGCCGCGAGGTCGTTGACGACGAACAGGGCGGTCGGTCGCGGTGCGAGGTCGAGCGCCTCCGACGCGCCGCGGTAGCCCCCCTCCTCGGTGAACGACCCCGGAACGACGACCGCGGACCTCCCCAGACCGTGCCGGTGCATCGCCTCGCGGTAGCCGCGCCGCCGGTCCCGGGCGACCGCACTGGATCCGCCGGCGACGAAGGCGATCCGTTCGTGGCCGAGCGAGACGAGGTGGTCGACCGCCAGCCCTGCGCCCCGTACGTCGTCGTTGCTCATCGACGCCAGGTGCGCGACCCCCGGGTGCTCGCTGCCGATGACCACCGCCGGGCAGTCGGCGGTGAACGCCTCGTCCGCTCCGTCGGGCAGGCGGTGCCCCACGGCGATGATCCCCTCGACCCGGAACTCGAGGAGCTTGACGAGCTCGGCCCGCTCGGCGGCCGCGTCCTCGCCACCCACGACGACGATGGTCCGGTAGTCCCGTCGCCTCGCCTCGGCCTGCACCGCATCCAGCACGTCGGCGGTGATGGGGTTGTGCAGGTCGAGGACGAACACTCCTATGGTGCGTGTCCGGTGCGCGCCCAGCGCGTGGGCAGCGGCGTTGCGGCGGTACCCGAGCTCCTCGGCGGCGACGAGGATCGCCTCGCGTGTCTCGGGCGCGACCCGCGGTGCGTTCTGCAGGGCGAGGGAGACCAACGACTTGGAGACCCCGGCCCGCGCGGCGACGTCACGGATCGTCGGACGGGACCCCTGCCCCGCCTGCCGGGGCTGCGCCGCCCCCTTGGTCGCCATCACACGCCGCGGCGTTGGGTTGCCATACCTGCGTCGTGCGCCGAGCGTGCCTCGCGGACCGTCTCGAGCTGGCTGACCTCCGGCACCCCCACCTGCCAGAACAGCCCGCCCTCGGTCCAGTCGGACTCGCGCACGTCGACGACGATGACGCTGGTGCGGTCGTGGCTGCGCGCGGCGTCGACCGCCGCCTCGAGCTCGGCGATGGAGCCTGCCCTCGTCGCCCGGGCGCCCAGCGCGGCCGCGTGCGCGACGAAGTCGACCCTGACGTCGGAGCCCGGCCCGGTGGAGTCACGCAGCATGTTGTTGTAGGAGTTGCCGCCCTGGTTCTTCTGGAGCCGCTCGATGACCGCGAAACCGCCGTTGTCACAGACGATGACGACCATCTTCTTGCCCGACAGGACCGAGGAGTAGATCTCGCTGTTGAGCATGAGGTAGGAGCCGTCGCCGACGAGTGCGAACACCTCACCGCCGCCCGCCTCGCGGGCGAACGCCGCACCCCAGGCCCCGGCGATCTCGTATCCCATGCAGGAGAAGCCGTACTCGCAGTCGAAGCTCGCCACCGAGCGGCTCAGCCAGTTGACGTTGACCTCACCCGGGAGGCCGCCGGCCGCCGCGACGACGTAGTCCTCGGCCCGCGCCCGCCGGTGCACCGCACCGACGATCTGGGCATAGCTGAGGGGAAGCCCGCCGTCGTCGGCGACCCGGTCGGCCACGAAGTCCAGGAGCCGCTGCTGCAGGGCCGCTCCGTGGTCGGTCCAGTCCTTCGGCGCAGACCAGTCACCGAGCAGGGCGGACAGCTCCACCAGGCTCTCGCGGGCATCGCCCACGACCGGTGTCGCCAGGTGCTTGCTGGCGTCGAAGCGCGCCGTGTTGAGGGCCACGATGCGGGCGCGGTCGTCGAACAGGGTCCAGGACCCGGTGACGAAGTCGTTGAGCCGGGTCCCCACGGCGAGCACCACGTCTGCGGCCGCGCAGGCCTCGTTGGGCTCGGCGGCCCCCGTGACGCCGACCGGACCGGCATACCGCGGGTGGTCGGCGACCAGGGAGGACTTGCCGGCGACGGTCTCGACGACCGGGATGCCGTGCCGCAGCGCGAAGTCCGCCAGCTCGGCCTCGGCGAGCGAGTAGTGGACGCCACCGCCGGCGATCAGGACGGGACGCTCGGCAGCACGCAGGGCGTCGGCTGCCGCGACCAGCTCCTCACGGTCGGCCCGGGGCCGGGGCACCCGGTGCACGACCGGCTCGAAGAAGGCGGCCGGGTAGTCGTAGGCCGTCGCTGCCACGTCCTGGGGCAGTCCGAGGAAGACCGGGCCGCAGTCGGCGGGGTCGAGCAGGGTGCGGGTCACCTGCGGCAGCGAGGTGAGGAGCTGCGCGGGGTGGCTGATCCGGTCCCAGTAGCGGACCACCGGACGGAAGCTGTCGTTGACGGTCGTCGTCGGGTCGCCGAAGTGCTCCACCTGCTGGAGCACCGGGTCCGGCAGGCGGGAGGTGAAGGCGTCCCCGGAGATGAACAGCGCCGGGAGGCGGTTGGCCATGGCGACACCAGCGGCGGTGACCATGTTGGTCGCGCCGGGCCCGATCGAGCTCGTGCAGACCATGACCTGGCGGCGCCGGGTCGCCTTGCCGAAGGCCACCGCGGCCAGACCCATACCCTCCTCGGTCTGGCCCCGCCAGACCGGGATCTCCTCGCGGTGCTGCTCGAGGGCGTGGCCGAGGCTCGTCACGTTGCCGTGGCCGAAGATCGCGAACACGCCGGGGTACAAGGGCACCTCGCGGCCGTCGACCTCCGTGCGCTGGGCGACGAGGTAGCGCACGAGCGCTTCCGCGGTGGTGATGCGGAGGGTGGTCATCGGGTGCTCTCCTTCAGGTCCTGGACGGTCTGCCAGCCGCGGGTCTCCCACGAGTCGATGAGGGCCTGCTGGACGCCGACGACGTCCACCGCCTCGGAGAAGCCAGGGCTGAACCGGGTCCCCGTGGCCAAGGACTCGAGGAACGCGTGGTCCTGGATCGTGATGAGGTCCTCGAAGCCGATGCTGTTGGCCTGCCCCGGCACGAACGCACCGTGGAACGGGAAGCGCTCGCCGCCGAAGATCGTGGTGTAGCCGGAGTTCTTGGAGTCCGTGACCGAGTAGTACTGGAGCTCGTTGATCTGCTCGTGGTTCCAGGCCAGTGAGCCCTTGGTGCCGTACACCTCGAACGCGTTCTGGCTCTCCGGCCCGACGACGGTGCGGCTGGCCTCGAAGGTCCCGGTGGCCCCACCCTCGAAGCGGCACAGCATCGAGGCGAAGTCCTCGTTCTCGACGGCGCCTGTCGGGGAGTCCGGGCTGCCGACGCCGTAGTGGCTGGCCGCCTCGGTGGGGATCGGCCTGTGGGGGATGGTCGTGTTGGCCATGCCCACCACCTCGGTGATCGGACCGACGAGGAACTGCGCCATGGCGACCGAGTGGCTGAGGATGTCACTGGTGACCCCGTAGCCCGCCTGGTCCATGAAGAAGCGCCAGGTGAGCAGGCCCATGGGGTCGCTGCCGTACATCGACAGGAACCGGCCGCGGTAGTGGGTGATCTCGCCGAGGGCGCCGCTGGCGATGAGCTCTCGGGCGTGCAGCACGAGGGGTGACCACAGGTAGCAGTAGCCCACGCCGGTGGCCACGCCCGCCGCGGTCGCGTGCCGGTGGGCCGCGACCGCGTGCTCCGGCTTGCCACCGATCGGCTTCTCGCTGAAGACGGCCTTGCCGGCCGCGGCCGCCGCCTCGATCATCGGCAGGTGCATCATGTTCGGGGCGGTCACCCACACGGCGTCGACGTCCGGGGCGGTGACCGCCTCACGCCAGTCCGCCACCGCCCGCTCGAACCCGAAGTCCTCCACGGCCTGGCGTCGCCGGTCCTCCACGGGGTCGGCGCACACGACGAGGCGCGGGTCGTAGGAGCGGTCCGGGAAGTGCCCCGGTATGCGTCGCGCAGAGCGGGAGTGGGCCTGGCCCATCCAGCCCAGCCCGAGCACGGCGATCCGGATCTGCGGCTTCACGAGCCCACCCGGCCGGCGGCGGAGGTCATCGGCAGACGGGGGTCCTGGCCCTGCTGCTCCCACGTCTCGCGGATCCAGTGGTGGTCGGGGTGGTCGCAGAACGCCATGGTGCGCTCGGCACCCGGTCCCGCGAGGACGTTCAGGAAGTACATCGGGTACTCCGGCTGCGCCGTGGAGGGCCCGTGGTAGCCGGTGGCGACGATGTGCACGTCACCGTCGAGCACCGTGACCGTCTCGTCGGAGGATCCGTCCACCGTGTAGACGCGGAAGAGGCCCTGCCCGTGCGGGTGTCCGTGCGGTCCGTCGAGGCGACCCATCCGGAAGTAGTAGATCTCCTCGTTGGTCGGCTCGCAGTCGCCGATGCCGTCGTGGCGGTGGGGCGGCCACGAGGACACGTTGCCTCCGGGCGTCAGCACCTCGCAGACGTTGATGCGGTCGGCACCGGTGAAGGAGTCCGGGGTGGCGATGTTCGTGACCTGGCGGGAGGCGCGGCCGCCGCCGCGGACCTCGACGGACACCTCGTGCGCCGGTGTCACGCAGACGGGGTGGCGCTCGGTGGCCCGGGCGGTGCACAGGGCGACCTCACCGGCCTTCGCGCTGATCGTGATCGTCGACCCGAGCGGGAGGTAGATCCAGTCGGACACCGCCTCGAAGACCCCGGTCCGACCCGCCAGGGTGTGGGTCTGGCCGTCCACCGAGACCTCGACCTCGGTGGCCGACAGCGGCACGAGGACGCCTTCGATGCCGTCGAGGACACGACTGACCGACCCGTTGGCGAGGTCGAACACCTCGAGCCCGCTGTAGTCCCACCCGGCCCCTTCAGGGGTCACGGTGACCAGGGTGTCCTGGGTGGCCAGCGCGCCGGCGCGGTGGTGGTTGCTCATGATCGGGTCTCCTCGAGAGTTGGTGTGGCGGAAGGGTGGACGAGGCCGGCAGCCCGGTCCACGGCGTCGCTGACGCTGAGCAGTTCGGGGTAGAGCAGGGCTCGTCCGGGGACCAGTCCACGGATGTTGGGCACCTCCAGGGCGCGCTCCCAGCCGTCGAAGACCCGGTCGTGGTCACGGCCGGCGTCCCCGCCCAGGAGCAGGATGGGGCAGGTCGTCGCGGCCGCGACCCGGGCCGGGTCGCTGGTGGCCGGGATCTTCAGCCAGGTGTGCGCCGACGACGAGCCCACGCCGCTCGCGATGGCGACGGTGCGGATCAAAGCGTCCTCGGAGGGGTCGAGCTCGACACCACCGTCGGGGCGCGTGCGGTAGGGCAGCGGCTCGATCAGGGACATCGTCCCGGCATCCGCCAGGGCCGTCGTGATCCGAGCCACCATCTCCAGGGTGCGGGGCACGCCGCGGTCCGTGGGCTCGATACGCAGCAGGGTCTTGCCGCCGTCGAGCCCCAGGGACAGGACGTGCTCGACGTCGTAGGCGGTGACCCGGTCGTCGAGCTCCCAGTCGGCTCCGGCGATGCCTCCGCGGTTGATGGTGCCGACGGCGAGGCGGCCGTCCAGCGCCCCGAGCAGGGCGAGCTCCTCGAGGATGTCGGCACTGCCGAGCACGCCGTCGACCCGGGGGTCCGCGAGGCCGGTCAGGAGCCGGTCGAGCAGTGATCGGCGGTCAGAGGCGGCCATCGGGTCGGACCCGATCGCGAGCTTGCCCCTCGCGGTGTGGTCGGCGGCGAGCAGCAGCATCCGGCCGTCCTCACCGACGAGGGGACGCCGGCTGCGGCTCGTGAGCGCCCGGCGCAGGCGGGCCGGCTCGCGCACCCGGGCGTCGGTGATGGCGTGGAACTCCTTGTCGCTCAGCGACTTCAGGTGATCAGCCACGATGGACCGCCCGCGACTCGGATGCCGTCGCTTCGAAGGCCTCCAGCTCTGGCAGGGTCGGCATCGCATCGGCGCAGGTCAGTCGCGAGGTCACCAGGGCGCCCGCGGCGTTGGCGGTCCGACCGATCCTGGACAGCGACCAGCCGCGCACCAGTCCGGTAGCGAGCGCTCCCCCGAAGGCGTCACCGGCCCCGGACCCACAGCGCACCTCGATGCGGATCGGGTCGACCACGACGCGCTCGTCGGCCGAGGCGAGGAGCACCCCGTCGGCACCCATCTTGACGACGGCGATGGATACCCCGCGCGACAGCAGCGCGTCGGCGGCCTCGTGCGGCTCGGAGGTACCCAGGGCCATGTCGCACTCGGCCCGGTTGCCGACGACGACGGTCGAGAGCTCGATCGCCCTGGCCGCGGTCTCGGCCGCCAGCGCCGGGTCGGCCCACAGCGTGGGTCGCAGGTCGAGGTCGAGGACGGTGTGCTCGCGGCGGGCGCGTCGCACCATCCACTGCATCGCGGTGCGCGCCGTGGGGCCGACGGCGAGGGTGCTCCCGCTCATCCACAGCACGCGGCACGCGTCGAGGGTCTGCTCGGCGACGGCATCCGCCTCGATCGCGGTGTCGGGTGCGTCAGGGGCGCGCAGGAAGGTGATGGTCGGCTCGGCGGGGACCTCCAGGGCCACGAGGACCACCGGCGTGCGGCCGCCTGCCTGCCTGGCCACGTAGGAGGTCTGCACCCCCAGTGCGGCGAGCTTGGCCACCACGTAGTCACCCATCGGGTCGTCACCGACAGCGGTCACCACGGCCGTGCGGAGCCCGAGGCGGGCACCGGCGACGGCGACGTTGGTGGGGCTCCCCCCGATCGACTTGACGAAGGTCTGGGGGTCGAGGAAGGAGGCGTGGGGCTCCTGGGCGTAGAGGTCGACGCTGACCCGCCCGAGGGCCAGCAGGTCCAGCGGCTCGGCCGTCATACGCTCTGCTCGAGCATCGGCGCCACCACGTCGCGCAGGTAGCGCATGGAGGTCTCGACGCCGGAGACGGGGCCTTCGCCGGCGGTCGGCATCGCACCGGTGATGGCGGTGTCCTGCTCGATGACGTACCAGCCCTCGTACCCGGCCTTCTCCAGGGTGAGCACCACCTCGGCGAGGGCGAGGTCCCCCTGCCCCAGCGGTGGGAACAGGCCCGCCTGGACGCCCTCCATGATCGAGGCCGAGCGGTCGAGCATCCGTGGCACGAGGTCCATCCGCACGTCCTTGAGGTGCACGTGTCCCACCCGGTCGGCGGCGTCGCGTGCGAACTGGACCGGGTCGGTGCCCCCGATGGCGAGGTGCCCGGTGTCCAGGCACCACTTGACGTCGCAGTCCTGCAGCACCCGGTCGACGTCGGCAGAGGTCTCCACCACGGTCTGCAGGTGCGGGTGCAGCACCTGGCGCAGGCCGTGGTCCTCGCAGATGGTGTCGACCTCCGCGAGCATCCGCACGAGGTGGCTGTGCTCCTCGCGGTCCAGCGGGCGAGGCACCGACCAGTCGTCGTCCATGACCGGGCACGAGACGAAGGTCGAGGCACCCGAGCGGCCGAAGAGCTCGGCCACCTCACGCACCCGGGCGAGCTCGCCCTGACGGCGTGCCGGGTCGTGCAGCACCAGTGGGGTGAACCCACCGATGAGGGACATCCCGTGCTCGTCGAGGACGCCTCGGATGGCCGTGGGTTCGGTGGGGAGGAAACCCGGCGCCCCGTACTCGGTTGCCGAGATGCCGAGGTCGGTCATCTCCGTGAGCACCCGGTCGGTGGGGAGCATCTGCCCCCACCCCGGCACCTCGCAGATGCCCCACGAGATGGGGGCGGAAGCGATGCGGTCGACGAAGGGCATGTGGGCTCCAAGAGATGCGAGGGTGGCGGGAGACGGCGGTGCTGGAACGGTCCAGCAAGAATGACACAGCGAACCGGGTGGGGGCAAGAGCCCCGCGCCTTCGGTATGGGTACGGGCGCGGCGGCCACCACGGTGCGCACGCCTTTCCCCCGTTATGCACCATAGGTTAGTGTCTATGTTCTGACATTCGCACACGATGGAGGAGGCCGCAGATGACCAGTGCAGCCGAGACGGCGACGGGGTCACCGCTGCTGACGATGACGCAGACGACCCCGACGGCCCTGTGGAACGACAGCGCGGACCCCAAGGAGCTGACCGCCGCGATCGGCTGGGGCGCTGTCGGGGCCACCTGCAACCCCGTCATCGCCCTCGCTGCGATCCGCGCGGACCACGAGCGCTGGGAGGCCCGGATCCGCGAGCTCGCGCGCGACCTTCCCACCGCCACGGAGTCGCAGATCGGCTGGAAGGTCGTCGAAGAGGTCTCCCTGGAGGCCGCCGCGCTCCTGCTCCCCGCCTTCGAGCGCCACGGCGGCCGCAACGGTCGCCTGTCGATGCAGACCGACCCACGCCTGCGCCGCGACGCCACGGCGCTCGCCGACCAGGCCGAGCACTTCGCCTCGCTCGCTCCCAACATCATCGTCAAGATTCCTGCCACGTCGGTCGGGGTCGTTGCGATCGAGGAGGCGGCCTACCGCGGGGTGAACATCAACGTCACCGTGTCCTTCTCGGTGCCGCAGGCACTCGCCACCGGTGAGGCGATCGAGCGCGGGCTGCGGCGGCGCGAGGCCGAGGGCCTCGACGTGTCCGGCATCGGCCCGGTCGTGACGATCATGGTGGGCCGTCTCGACGACTGGCTGAAGCACGTCGTCGCCCGCGACGGGATCGAGATCGACCCCGAGCACCTCGAGTGGGCAGGGGTCGCCGCGGTCAAGCGCGCCTACGCGATCTTCCAGGAGCGCGGGCTTGCGCGCCCGCGTCCTCGCCGCGGCATACCGCAACCAGCTGCAGTGGACCGAGCTGGTCGGCGGCGACCTCGTGCTCTCCCCGCCCTTCGCCTGGCAGCAGAAGTTCCAGGCGAGCGGGGTCGAGCCGGTCTCGCGCATCGACGTCCCGGTCGACCCGGAGACGATCGCCGCCCTGGAGACCATCGAGGACTTCCGCCGGGCCTACGAGCCGGACGGCATGACCGCGGCCGAGTTCGACGACTTCGGCGCCACCCGCGTGACGCTGCGCCAGTTCCTCGGCGCCGACGAGGAGCTCGACCAGCTGGTCCGCGACGTCATCACCCCCGCTCCCTGAGCCGTCAGGCCACCTGAGGCGCCCGGTCAGGGCCGTCCGGGCTTCTCGGCGTTGGTGTCGACCTCGGGGTCGCTGTCCGTCTCGGCGTCGAACACCGCGCCGGGCCTGGCGTCGTGAGGCTGGGCGACCTTGCCCGGGTCGATGCCCTGCAGCTCGTGGCTCAGCTCGTCGAGCTCCTGCCCACCAGCCATCTCACCGGTGAGCTGCTCCAGGGTCAGCTCGCGGCGGTGGGCGTCCAGCACCACCCGACCGAGCTTGAGGATGACGAAGTGGTTGCCCACCAGGTAGGCGTGATGCGGGTTGTGGGTGATGAAGATGACGCCCAGGCCCGCATCACGGGCCTTGACGATGTACTTCAGCACCACCCCGGACTGCTTGACGCCGAGGGCGGCCGTCGGCTCGTCGAGGATGATGACCTTGGCGCCGAAGTAGATGGCACGGGCGATGGCGATGACCTGCCGCTGACCGCCGGAGAGGCTGCCGACCGGACGGTCGAGGTCGGGGATGACGATCCCCATCTTCGTGAGCTCCTCGCCGCAGACCCGTTTCATCTCCTCGACGTCCAGGAACAGACCCTTGCGGACCTCGTTGCCCAGGAAGAAGTTCCGCCACACCGCCATGAGTGGCGCGAGCGCGAGGTCCTGGTAGACGGTGGCGATGCCCATCAGCTGCGCGATGCGGGGGCTGTTGAAGCGGCGCACGATCCCGTTGAGCTTCATCGTGCCCTCGGTGTAGTCGTGCAGGCCGGCGATGATCTTGATGAGCGTGGACTTGCCGGCGCCGTTGTCACCCAGGACACAGGTGACCTCACCCTGGCGGACGCTGATGTTCACCCCCCGCAGCGCGTGCACGTTGCCATAGCTCTTGCCGCAGTCCACCAGCTCGAGGACGGGCTTGTCGCTGCGCTGCACCTCGGTCTGCTCGAGAGCACTCATCGCCCCTCCGCCTTTCGCTTGACGTACATGTTGACCAGCACGGAGGCGATGAGCATCACGCCGAGGAAGGTCTTGAACCAGTCGACGTTCCAGCCCGCGTACGTGATGCCGAGCTGGGTCATGCCGAAGATCAGCGCTCCGATCGCGGCGCCGACCACCGAGCCGTAGCCGCCGGTGAGCAGGCAGCCGCCGATGACGGCCGCGATGATGTAGATGAACTCGTTGCCGACACCCTGCCCCGACTGGACGTTGTTGTACTCGAAGAGCAGGTGCATGCCGAGCAGCCAGGCGCCGAACCCGACGCCCATGAAGAGCGCGATCTTGGTGACCACCACGGGTACGCCGACCGCGCGGGCGGCCGCGGAGTCGCCACCCACGGCGAAGATCCAGTTGCCGTAGCGCGTGCGCAGCAGCAGCATGGAGGCGACGATCGTCAGCAGGATCCAGTAGATCACCGGGATCTTCAGCTCGACCGGGCCCAGCGTGAACGACGACGCGAACACGGCCTGCGCGCTGTCGTAGCCGTCCAGGTCGTTGATCGAGTTGGACGAGACGCCTCCGGCGATGATCCGGGTCATCGCGAGGTTGACGCCCTGGAGGACGAAGAAGGTACCCAGGGTGACCAGGAAGCTGGGCAGCCCGGTGACGTGCAGCAACCAGCCGTTGAAGGCCCCCACGGCGAGGGCGAGGGCGAGGGCCGCGAAGACGCCGACCCATACGTTGAGGCTGAAGTACCACGCCATGTGGGCGGCCATCAGGCCCGAGGTGGTCACGGCCACACCCGCCGACAGGTCGAACTCGCCGCCGATCATCAACAGCGCCACGACGACGGCCAGGATGCCGATGGTCGAGGAGCCGTAGAGGACCGTGCCGATGTTCCCGACGCTGCGGAACGGTGCGGCGACGCCGAGGAAGAGGACGGCGATCGCGATCGCGCCGATGAGGGCGCCGACCTCCGGCCGCGCCAGGATCGTCGACGCTGCCGAGCGCGTGCCGACGCGGTCGTCGGCGGGTGTGGTCGTGACCGATGACATCAGGTCACCGCGTCCCGTTGGCGGCGAACTCCGCCACCTTCTCGACGTTGGAGCTGTCGATGAAGGACGGTCCGGTGGCGACGTTGGTTCCGCCACCCAGCGTGTTGCCGTTGGTCTTGAACAGCCACAGCGCGTCGACGGCCAGGTAACCCTGCAGGTAGGGCTGCTGGTCGATGGCGAACCCGACCTTGCCGTCCTTGATCGCGGTGACGAGCTCCTTGTTGGTGTCGAAGGTGCCGATCTTGGCCGAGCTGCCCGCTCCCTCCACCGACTTGACCGCGTCGAGCGCGAACGGCGCACCGAGTGCGAGCACGAAGTCGATGCTCTTGTCCTGGGTCAGCTTGGCCTGGATGGACGTGGTGACTGCGGAGTCGTCACGACCGTTGACGTAGAGCCGCTGGACCTTGGCCCCGGCTGCACCCTTGGTCACGCCGTCGCAGCGGTCTTCGAGCTGCTGCTGGCCCTGCTCCTGGATGACGCAGACGATGTTCTTGCTGCCCTCGTCGACGATCTTCTTGCCAGCACCGATGCCCGCTTCGGTCTCCCCCTGGCCGAAGTAGCCGATGGCGCCCAGCTCGATGGCGTCGTTGCCGCCGGCGTTGAACATCGTCACCGGGATACCGGCAGCGACCGCGGCCTTGATGGCTGCGCCGAGCGCCCCGGTGTTCGGGTCGGTGACGGCGATGCCGTCCACCTTGCTGTCGATGGCGGCCTGGATCAGCTGTGCCTGCTTGGTCGCGTCGGGGTCGTTGGAGTACTGGAGGTTGACGTTGTCCTTGGCGGCGGCAGCCTCGGCACCCTTGCGGATGATGTCCCAGAACGTGTCACCCGGAGCCTGGTGGGTGATCATCGCGACGGTCATCTCGGGGGTGTCGGCCTTGCCGGCGTTGGCGCCGGCCGACGAGGTTTCCTGCTTCCCCCCGGAGGAGGAGCAGGCGGCGAGCGAAAGCGCCGCGGCGATGGAGACCGCCGTCACGGCAAGGGGCTTCTTGCGAATCATGTGGTTCTGCCTTTCGAACGTCACCGCTGCATCGAGCGGTGCCTGTGGGCGGTTAGGTGTTGCCTGGTCCTGCTGTCCGTCGGGAAGGTGTAGCCGTGTGCTTGGCGAGGCCGGCGCACACCAGCGGGGCTCGACCCGGCATCGGGGCAGTGCTGACGCCCCCGCGTGGACGACCTGATGCGCTCACCCGCTCGACGCCGATTCGCATACGAACTCCTCCGTGTCGAGCACCACGGTCGTCGGGGCGCCGGTCTGTTCCTTCGTCAACTCTCACCGCAGTCGCCACCGCCTGTCAAGAGTTTGTCCTTACATTCCTATATCAACACCTCAGGAAGATCAGCTGTCCTGACCACCGATGGCCTACAGTTCCCCTCGTGAGCGCCCAACTGGTCAACGTCGGGATCGACCGCGACTCCCCCGTGCCCCTCTACCACCAGCTCGCCGAGCAGCTGAGTGCCGCGATCTCCGACGGTCGCCTGCAGCCCGGGGACGCTTTCGAGAACGAGCTCGCGCTGACCGAGCGGCTCGGGCTCTCCCGGCCCACGGTGCGCCGCGCGATCCAGGAGATGGTCGACCAGGGCCTGCTCGTCCGTCGGCGGGGGTTGGGCACCCGCGTCGCGAACCGCAAGGTCCACCGCCGCGCCGAGCTGACGAGCCTCTTCGACGACCTGCGTCGCGAGGGGCGGCACCCGAGCACGAGCATCCTGCGTTACGAGATCGTCACCGACGAACGAGCCGCCGCCGCACTCGACCTCGAGCCGGACACCCCCATGCTCCTGGTCGTCCGGCTCCGCACCGCCGACGAGATCCCTATTGCGTTCATGCACAACTGGCTTCCCCCGGTGTACTCCGACATCCCGCGCGAGGAGCTCGAGGACGGTGGCCTGTATGCCGCCCTACGGGCTCGCGGCGTGCGGCCCGTCGTCGCCCAGCAGACCATCGGCGCGAGGATGCCGACCCCCGCCGAGCGCAAGAGCCTTCGCATCCGCGCGCAGCAGCCTGTGCTGACGATGACCCGGATGGCGTTCGACGCCTCGGGCAAGGCCGTGGAGTTCGGGGACCACTGCTACCGCGCGGAGGACTACTCCATCGACATCATGGTCGACGAGCGCTGAGCCCTGCGGTCCCCGCCCACCGAACAGACTCGCCCTAGTTCT
>CAVSUT010000005.1:0-30064 GCA_963731235.1 uncultured Actinomycetota bacterium
GGTCAGGGCTCCTGCAACGACGTGGGACGGCGTGGGACGGCGCGAGCACCGCCCGGCTGGACCGGGGCGGTGTCGCCAGGGGGCCAAGGATACGGAGGCTTCGGCGCCGCCGGTCCACGGGCGACGGTGAGGCGGTCCGGGGTGGTCGAACACGCCCCATACCCGGGCCCGCGGAGCCTGCCTGCCACGGTCGTGATCCGACGCCGGTGGGTCGACGCCCTCATCTCTTTGCATGAGCCGCACTCCGAGGAGTCCCCTGAGGATTGACGGACAGGGACCACACAGCCGGACCGACCAGCGTTGCTCGGCGGGCTGAGCGGGGGGACGCCTCCCCGGTGCGGTGCGGTGGGACCGCGAACCGCTGGTCGTCTCGGAACAGCAATGCGGTGGGAACACCGCGATGGGGGTCGTTGGACATGAGAAGGAGGCCGTCGATGAGTACACTGCACCCGCGTGCGCTCCCCGTGGCGCCGCTCGGTCACGAGGTGCCTCGGCGTCGGTGCCACGACCGCGCTCGCGGTCAGCACGGTCCCGTTGTCGGCCGCGCACGCTGACTCCCACGAAGCCCCGTCCCAGCTGGACTCCACCCGGGTGGAGTGTGTCGAGGCCGACGGCCGCGTCGAGGACATCAAGATCCTCGGCTCGACCGTCTACGTCGGGGGCCAGTTCTCGTCGGTGTCGGCAGGCGGCACCACCTACCCGCGCTCGCGCGCGGCGGCCTTCGACCTGGCGACGTGCGCGGTGCTGCCGTGGAACCCCTCGGTCGTGGGCACCGTGCTCGCGATCGCCCCCACCTCGTCCGCGGTCTACCTGGGCGGCGACATCACGTCGGTGGGCGGCCAGAGCCGGTCCAACCTCGCCGCGGTCGACCCGGTGACGGGAGCCGTGTCGGCGTTCTCCCCCACGGTCAAGGGCAGCGTGGCCGAGCTGGCCACCTCGGCGTCGCGCCTGTATGCCGCCGGTGGCATCAGGAAGGTCGACGGGCAGCAGCGCAGCAAGGCGGCCGCGTTCTCCCTGGGCAGCGGCACGCTCGACGCAGGCTGGCACCCCGCGGCCGATTCGCAGGTCAAGGGCCTGGCCGTCTCCCCCGATGCCACCAGGGTCTACCTCGCCGGGTCCTTCGACACCATCAACGGGACCGCTGCCCGGCACCTCGCCGCAGTGGGAGCCGCCGACGGCGAGCTCGACCCCGCCTTCGACCCAGAGCTGCGCGTGAAGGCCACCGAGGTCCTGGCCGTGGGCTCGCAGGTCGTCGTGGCCTACGCGGGGCCCGGCGGCCAGGTCGGTGTCATGGACACCACCGGCGTGCTGCAGGCGTCTGCCCAGACCAACGGCAACGCCCAGGCGGTCGCCGTCGCCGGCACCGAGGTCTTCGGCGGCGGTCACTTCGGCAGGTACTGCGGGACCTCCGGCAGCTCGTGCTCGGACTTCACCAAGCGACGCAAGGCGCTGTCCATCGACACCGGGACCAGCGCACTGACGGACTTCCACCCGCGACTGAACAGCGCCTTGGGAGTGTGGGCCATGGCCTACGACCCCGGCACCGGACGGCTGGTCATCGGTGGCGACTTCACCAAGTCCGGGTCACGCCCGACCGCCCACCTGGCGGTGTTCGGCTCATGACGGTGACCTTCGACGGCCGCGCCGAACCCGGGCCCGCAACGGACGAGACGGACCTGTCGCGCACCGCCGCGCTGCGCGACGTGGTCCTCGGCCCAGCGGCCGTGGCCGACCTCCTCCTCGGGCTCGCGGACGTCCTTCCCCCCGGCCAGCTCCTCGGGGGTCGCATCATCGACGGCGCGCCTCCTCGAGAGGGCTGGGTCTCACTGGCCCTCCCCGGCCCCGACCTGGCGGCACCGATCCTCGCCGACGGTGCCGTCGTCCTGCGCGACGAGGAGCACACGCCCCTCGCGGTCCTCGAGGACCTGGAGCCCGGCGGGCCGGCCGGCGACACGGTCAGCGGACGGCCCCGCCGCCTGCGGCAGAGGGAGTCCCGCACCGGGACCCACCCCGAGGTCGACTTCGAGCTGGCGAGCCTGCGCCGACGCGGCGTCCTGGTGATGACCCGACCCGCGACCACCGCAGACGTCAGCCTCCTCGCCTCGTGGGCCGCCGAGCAGGACGCCCCGCTGGTCCTCGTCGCGGAGCAGTCCCCCCGTCACGACCGGGTGCCCACCCCCGTCCTGCTGCGGATGGCGCAGGACCTCGTGGCCGACCTCGGGAACGACCGGGCCGAGGTCCGCACGGTCCCCCTCGAGAGCCGCGATGCCGCGAGCGACCTCGAGCTGGCCACGCGCATCGGTGCCCGGCTGGAGTCCCCCGACCTGCGCGTCCTGCTCGACGACGCACCCGGGCGCTCGGCCGAGGTGTGGTCCGGTGCCCGGGACTCGCTGACCCACAGTGCCCAGCCACACCTCGAGGACTTCCCGCTCGCGGTCCGCGAGCTGCTCTGCGCCTGGCGCCCGCCCCGGTCGCAGCGCGGCCTGGTGGTCATGTTCACCGGGCTCTCCGGCTCGGGGAAGTCCACCGTGGCCCGGGACGTCGCCGAGTGGATCACGACACGCTCGGAACGCACGGTCAGCCTCCTCGACGGCGACCGGGTGCGCCAGATGCTGTCCTCGGGGCTGGGCTTCGACGAGGCCTCCCGCGAGCTGAACGTCCGGCGCATCGGCTACGTCGCGGCCGAGGTGGCCCGGCACGGGGGCATCGCCATCTGTTCCCCCATCGCGCCGTCCGCCCCCACCCGGGCCGAGGTCCGGGAGATGGCCGAACAGGTCGGCGACTTCCTGCTCGTGCACGTCTCGACACCGCTGGAGGAGTGCGAGCGCCGGGACCTCAAGGGACTGTATGCCGCCGCCCGCGCCGGCACCCTGGCCCACTTCACCGGCATCTCCTCCCCCTACGACGTGCCCACCGACGCCGACCTCGCCGTCGACACCTCCCTCGTCGAGCGCCAGCAGGCCGCTCGCCTCGTCACCGACATCCTGCTCGACGGCGGATGGGTCAAGGAGATCGTGCGATGAACATCGACCCCCTGATGGTGGTGGCCTCGTTCGGGATCGGCATCGTCGTCGGACTCACCGGTATGGGCGGGGGCGCGCTGATGACCCCGGTCCTCGTGCTCTTCTTCGGCATCCCCCCGCTGACGGCCGTGTCCAGCGACCTGGTGGCGGCAGCGGTGATGAAGCCGGTGGGTTCCTTCGTGCACCTGCGTCGCGGGACGGTCAACCTCGGCCTCGTGAAGTGGCTGGTGGTGGGTTCGGTCCCGGCCGCCTTCTCCGGCGTCCTGATCATGCGACAGCTGGGGGACGGGGAGCAGCTCCAGCACATCGTGCAGGTTGCCCTGGGAGTGGCCCTGCTGGTCGCCGCCACCGGTCTGGCGATCCGGGCCTACACGCGTCTGCTGGAGAGGGCCGCCCGCCGCGACGGCACCGCCGACCCCCTGCCCGTGGGGCCCGGACAGGTCAAGCCGCGCATCCTGCCGACGATCGTGATCGGCATCATCGGAGGCCTGGTGGTCGGCATGACCTCGGTCGGGTCGGGCTCACTGATCATCATCGCGCTCATGGCGCTCTACCCGACCCTCAAGGCGAACTCCCTCGTCGGCACCGACCTGGTCCAGGCCGTGCCGCTCGTGATGTCGGCAGCCCTCGGCCACATCTTCTTCGGCGACTTCCAGCTGGCCCTGACCGCCTCGCTCATCATCGGCAGCGTGCCCGGCGCCTGGATCGGTGCCCGGGTGTCCTCCCGCGCACCGGGCGGGCTGGTCCGCCGGCTCCTCGCCTTCGTCCTGCTCGCCTCGTCGCTCAAGCTGCTCGGCGTCCCGACCATCACCACCGCCTTCGCCCTCGTCGCGCTGGCGCTGACCGCTCCCGCCCTGTGGATGGTCGTTCGCCGCCGCCACGGCTTCCCGGCGCTGGCCAGTCGCCGTCACCGGGCCGCCGTCCCGCCGTCCCCGAACGAGTCTCCTCATGAGCGCATCACCTGCAGCCGGGTCTCCCGAGACGAGCCAGGGCCGCCACGAGAGCAGACACCCGTCCCGGAAGATCCGTCCCGTCACCGCGAGGATCGCCACCGTCGTGGCAGCGGTGCTGGTCTGTGCCGCTGCCATGGTGTCCGGCCTGTCCGCAGGCGGCGACAACAAGGGGCTGGTGGTGCTACCCCTGGCCGCCGTGCTCGGTATCGGTGTTGCTGTCCTGGCGTTCACCCGCTTCGCGCCGTTCGTGCTGCTGCTCCTGGGCACCCGTTCGAGCATCGACCTGTTCAAGCTCTCCGGGGCCTCGGCCGGCAACACGGCCACGAACAACGCCTCCCGCGGGCTCGACCCGTCCAGCCTCGTGGCCCTGCTCTTCCTCTCGGCCTCGGTGCTGTGGCTGCTCGCGCAGTACTCCAGCGGTCGCCGCCTCAAGGGCTCCCCGCTGCGCATCGCCCTGCTCAGCCTCGTCGCCGCCGGCGCCATCAGCGTCATCGGGTCCGAGGTCCCGGCTGCGTCCGGGCTGGAGGCCCTGCGCATCCTGTCGTGGGTCATGATGTTCGTCGTCCTCGAGCAGATCATCATCGACCGCAAGATGCTCGTGAAGGTCATCCAGGCCGCCTACGTGGGCGTCCTGTTCCCCTTGGGCTACACCCTGGTGCTGCTGCTGGTCGGACAGCCCCCGTCGGAGGTCAAGGGAAGCTTCACCCGCATCACGGGGCCGTTCAGCCAGTCCAACACCTTCGCGCGCTACCTGGCCTTCATGATCGTCTTCGGTGTCGCCCTGTACCCGTCGCTGTCGCGGCGCCAGCGGCAGCTGATGGTGCCGGTCCTCGCCCTGTCCTCGACGTTCCTGCTCATGACGTTGACCCGGGGCGCCATCCTCGCCACCGTGGTGGCCGTGGTCGTCGTCGCGATCGTCCAGCGTCGCAAGGGTGTCCTCGTGGGCTTCGCGGCCACCGCACTGCTCGCCGTGGCCCTCGTGCCCGGGCTGGGGGCGCGGTTCGCCACGGTCGGTGCCGAGCAGCAGCTGCCCGGGGGACCCGAGACAGGCAACAGCCTGCAGTGGCGGTTGCAGTACTGGACCGAGGTGCTGCCGCTGGCCAACAGCAACCCCGTCACCGGGATCGGCCTCAACATCACCCAGTACCGGACCAGCGCCGAGAAGCAGCCGCACAACGACTTCATCCGGGCCTATGTCGAGACGGGCCTCCTCGGTCTCGGCGCCTACCTCGCCGTGCACCTGTTGTTGCTGCGCAACGGCATCATGGCCATCAGGAACTCTGTCCGAGGGACCCTTGGAGCACGCGGTCGCCACCGGCGCCCTGGGCTGTGCGGTGTGCTTCCTGCTCGGCAGCGCCGGCGCCAACGTGATGTCCAACGTCGTCAGCCTGTGGTACCTCGCGGCGTTCTCGGCCGCCGGCTCCTACGTCGCCCGGCGCAACCCGGTCACCGGTCGCATCGACGGGCTCCACCTCCCCCTGCCGACGCGGGCGGCCGCGTCGGCCGCCCACCCCACCCAGTCAGCGTCCGTGTCGTGACCACTGCTGCCGAGGGTCGGGTCGGTCCCCCGCCCTCCACGTCGAGCTCCATCACCCGCATGGGCCGGGGTGGTGGGCTGAACCTGGTGGGCGCGATCTGCAACCAGCTCTCCCTCTTCGCGATCATCTCCCTCCTGTCCGGACTCGGCGAGCGCGAGGTGGGCCACTACGCCACCTCCTTCGCGCTGCTCTCCCTGCTGGGGCTGCTGTCGCTGGCGGGCTTCCGCTCGGCGATGACCCGGTTCGTCGCGATGCACGTCGCCGACGACGACCCGCGACGCCTGCGTGGCACGCTCTACCTCGGTCTCGGCATCACCGTCGCCGCCTCCTGCGTCATCGGAGCGGTGCTGGCGCTCGTCGCGCCGTGGCTGGCCGTAGTCCTCGGTGACGAGCAGCTGGTCACCGCGATCCGGCTCATCGCCGCGACCCTGCCCGCCGCGACCGTCGCCGACGCGGCGCTGGCAGCGACGCAGGGCTGGCGGACACAGATCCCGTTCACCGTCATCGGCCGCATCTTCGACCCTGTGTTGCGCCTCGCCCTCACGGTGCTCGCCCTGGCCACCGGTCACGGCGTCGACGGGGCGTTGCTGGCCCTCCTGGTCGCCTCGTGGGCCAGTGCCGTGCTGGCCGTGTTCGCGCTGCGCAAGCAGATGCGGGCGGTCCCCCGGGTGTCGGCACGCTACGAGGTGCGCGAGATCTTCAGCTTCTCCATGGTGAGCTGGTTGTCCGCGCTCGCCGCAACAGGCCTCATCTGGGTCGGCACCCTGCAGCTGGGTGCGATGCGTGGCCAGAGCGAGGTCGGCACGTACAACGTCGCCACCCGGCTGGTCATGCTGGCCGTGTTCGTGATGGCCCCCATCAACGCCTCGTTCACCCCGCACCTCGCGCACCTCGTCCACACCGACCGGCTCAAGGACGCCGCGAGGGCCTACGGCAGCGCTGCGCGGTGGATCCTGACGTTGTCGATGCCTGCGTTCATCGTGCTCGTCGCCTTCGCCGAGCCCCTGCTCGGGTACTTCGGGCCGAGCTTCCGCAGCGCAGCCGCCGTCACGATCATCCTGGCGGTCGGGCAGCTCGTCAGCGCCGCCGCGGGGCCGTGCGGCACGGTGCTCAACATGTCCGGCCGGGTCATGCTCAACATGCTGGACAACGTCGGCGTGCTGATCCTCAACATCGTCCTCAACTTCGTCCTCATCCCCACCTACGGCGTCATCGGCGCCGCCATCGCGTGGAGCGCCAGCCTGATCACGGCCAACGTCGTCAAGGTGCTCCAGGCCCACTTCGTCGTCGGGATCCATGCTGCCGGTGCGGGCCTGGTGAAGATCACCGCCGCGAGCGTGCCCGCCATCGGGGCGGCGTGGGTCGTCAGCCACTGGGTGCAGACGTGGACCGACGTGGTGCTGCTCGCGGCTCCTGTGGTCGCGGTGGTCTTCTTCGGCGCCATCGCCGCCCTACGCATCGACCCCGAGGACAAGGCGCTCGCCCGGTCGCTCACGCGGCGTGGAGCAGCTCGGCGTCGTCCGGTGCGGGAGCACGTGTGAAAACCACCCACGAGGCCACCACGAGGCCTTCGAGCCCGGGCCTCAGCAGACCTTGGCCGAGATCGCGACCGCGGCCGCGACCATGTCCCGCGCCTTGGAGGCGTCGCCCGACACCGTGGCGACGAGCGAGTTGAGCGACGTCGTCTCGGCTGCCGCCTGCGCCGTGGCCGCCTTCACGGCTGCATCGATCTCGGCCGGGGTCGGCGCGACCTTCGCCGACCGCGCTGCGGCGAGCTTGGACACTGCGGTGACAGCAGATCTCAGGGCCGAGATCTGCGTGCGCCGCGACGCTGCCGCGGCCGGCACCTTGGCTCCTGCCGCTGCGACCTTGGCCGACCCGGACCGGGTCGCCGCGACACCGGAGGCGACGCGCGAGCAGCTGCGCTTCTCGATGGGGTATGCCGCGGCACGGACGGCCTTGAGCCCGTTGCGGGCGCCTGCGGTCCCCGACGCCGACGACGCCTTGAGCGCGTCGAGCGTCGCGTTGGTCTTGAGCGCTCGCGACCGAGCCGCCAACGTGTTGAGCGCCGCCGCCAGGGCCGGGTCCGAGGTCGCAGGAGCGGTGACCGTCGTCGACGCCGTCGTCGACGGTCGACGAGGTCGTGGAAGTCGCCGACGATGTCGTCGTGGACGAGGACGTGCTCGGCGGCGCAGTGCCGTCGCTCGAGCTGCATCCTCCCAGGAGACAGATGGCCACTGCCGTGGACACCAGTGTGCTGCTGTGCATCGCGAGAACCCCTCATCACTTCGTCGGTCGTGCCCCGACTCATCCTCGCATCCCCCGACGCCGGTGTGGGTCGAATCCTGCGATACGGCGGGCCTTTCGCGCATCACCACGACGAGGTCGTCCGAATGGTGGGGAACCGCTGTGAAAACTGGCAATTCCGCTCGTCGCCGTCAGGCGGCGACTACCGTTGTCGGCGTGGTTGGACCGGCCGTCGGCCGCGCCGTCCACGCATCGAGGGGAAAGAGGACTGATGAACTCACGCAGGGCCATCGGCCGCCTTCTCAGCCCGGTCCTCGCGACCGTCCGGCGCCAGCAGGGAATGGTGCCCGGCTACCTCGTGGTGGGGACCAAGCGAGGTGGCTCCACCTCCATCGCCCACTGGATCAGCCAGCACCCCGAGGTCGCACCCTGTCTCAGCAACAAGGGGACCCACTACTTCGACGTCAACCACGGACGCGGATGGGCCTGGTACCGCTCGCGTTTCCCCGCCGCCACCGACCAGCACCGGTTGACCGGAGAAGCCAGTCCCTACTACATGTTCCACCCGCTGGCACCAGAACGGATAGCGGCCGAGCTGCCGGACGTGAAGCTCATCGTGAGCCTGCGCGAACCCGTCGCCCGCGCCTGGTCGCACCACCAGTACGAGACCCAGCAGGGATACGAGGACAAGACCTTCGCCGAGGCGCTGGCACTGGAGGACGAGCGCCTCGCCGGCGAGGCAGAACGGTTGCGCAGCGACCCGTCATACGAGAGCTACGCGCACCGCCACCACGCCTACCTGCGACGCGGCCACTACGCCGAGCAGCTGGAGCGGCTCTACGAGCTCTTCGACCCGGCGCAGGTACTCGTCCTGCGCAGCGAGTCCATGTTCACCGACCCGCACGGTCAGCTCGAGCGGGTCTGGGCCCATCTCGGCCTGACACCTGCGCGGCTCGACGGTCTCGACCGGCTCAAGGCGACCCGCCAGCCGCTCGACATCGACGCCGGACTGGCGCGTGAGCTGGACGACCACTACCGACCATGGAACGACCGCTTGGCGCAGCTGCCCGGCGTGGACGTCACCTGGCAAGAAAACACAACCCGAGGGGACGCATAAAACCATGGAGATCATCGACTTCCTCAGAGCAGCTCGACGCCGGCTGCTGCTGGTCATCCTGCTGCCCGTCATCAGCATGGCGGCCACGGCCGGGCTGCTGCTGCTCCAGGCACCGACCTACACCGCCACCGCAGTGGTCGACCCGCCGGCGCTGGTGGGCGCGCTCGACTCCCAGTACACCGGCGCCCAAGGCGTCAACCAGTTCGTCTCCGCCTTCCAGGCGACGGCGTCCGGTCCGGTCGTGCGTCGGGCGGTGGCGGCGGAGACCAAGGTCTCCCCGTCGGCCCTCAACAACGGGTTGGTCGTGTCGCAACGCGGCACCAGCGCCAGCCTGTCGATCGTCTACACGAGCGACAAGAAGGACACCGTCGTCCCGGTCCTCAACGGCGTGGCCACCACGACGCTGCGCACCCTCTTCCAGAGCCAGGTGCAGTCCGCGCAGGGTCGCGTCGACGCCGCCAGGAAGAGCGTGGAGGACGACGACCACTGCCGTCGGTGCCTTCACCGCCAAGAACGCCATGGCCGACCCGCAGAAGGCCTACGAGGCACAGCTCGCCCGGGTCAACTCCCTCATGCAGCAGCAGGCGTCGCTCAAGGCTGCCGGCAACTCGGTCGGAGCGGCTGCCATGTCGAGCCCGATCGCCACGGCCAAGGCCGACCTGGCCAAGTTCGCCCCCATCCTCACGGAGTACAGCACCTTGACCACGGCCCGCGACGCCGCGGTGCAGGGCCTCGTCGGAGCCAACGCCAAGCTGTCCGCAGCGACGGTGCAGCTCGCCAACGCAGACCCGGCCAAGATTCTGTTCATCGGCGGAGCCCACGTGGTGGACCGGGTGCAGCAGATCCTCGAGACCACCGCGTCGGTCGGCGCGGCCGGCTTCTTCCTCGCCCTCGTCCTCGTCCTCATCCTCGAGGTCGTGGCCCGAGGTCGCCTCGGCCGGGAGGATGCGTCCGCCGCTGGAGCGGCGGTGGACCACTCGCCCGCACAGGAGAAGGGCAGCCCCTCGGCGTCCAGTGCGTCGGCGTCGGGGCCCTCGAAGCAGGACGGGTCGCAGAACCAGGCCCACGCCTCCTTGGCACGCCCCGCGAACAAGGGCTGACGGGACGTGCCGATGTCGTTCTCCGAGACCGGGTCGACCAGTTCCCCGTCCGAATCCTCGAGCGCACCCCTGTCGACCGCGCCGATCTTCGTCGTGGGATGTCAGCGCTCAGGGACGACCATGTTGCGCCTGATCCTCGACTCGCACTCGCGGATCAGCTGCGGGCCCGAGACCCGCTTCCTGGAAGACATGGAACGCATCGTGGGATCGGACTGGAAACGCCTGTCGCAGTATGGGTTCGCCCAGGAGGAGTGGTTGCGGCGCATCGCCGTCTTCTTCGGAGGCATCCAGTCCGACTACGCGGCGGCCCGCGGCAAGCAGCGGTGGGCGGACAAGAGCCCTCGGTATGCGATGAAGCTCGACTTCATCCTGCGGGTGTTCCCGGACGCGCAGATCGTCCACGTGATCCGCGACGGGCGCGACGTGGCCGTCTCCCACCGCAAGCGCTTCGGGTACTGGTCGTGCGTGAAGTCCTCGGTGAAGTGGCCCCGCTACATCGCCCAGGCCAGGGCGGGTGGCGTCACCCTGCCTGCCCACCAGTACCACGAGCTGCGCTACGAGGCCCTCGTCACCGACCAGGAGGCCACCCTGCGCGAGCTCATGGACTTCCTGGGTGAGGCGTGGGAGCCCGAGATGCTCGACTTCGAGTCGCACGCCCACGACGTCCCGGCGCGCTACCACGCCCAGGCCACCTCACGGCGGGCGGGCGGGGGCACCGACGCCGCGGTCTACGCGTCCCGCGTCGGCACCTACCGCAAGGAGCTCGACCCCTTCATGCGCCTGCTCTTCAAGGTGACCGCAGGACGGACCCTGCGCGAGCTCGGGTACCGCTGACCTCACGCCGCTGGAGCGGCTCGAACGCAGACCGCACGCAGCGAGCGGCTCCGACGATCGTCGGAGCCGCTCGCTGCGCGTGGTGGCCTTCCCTCAGGGCCGCAGGTTGAAGGCCGCGTCGTCCCGGATCGAGTTGACCCCGCTGTCACCGGCGTGCCCCAGCAGCGGTGAGGCGTAGTCCACCATCTCCTGGATGCCCTTGAGGACCGAGTAGTGGTCGTACGACACCGTCGACACTCCCCCGGCCTCCGTGGACGGGGTGATCACGATGAGGGGCACGAGGAAGTTCCGCTTGTTGCCTTCGTCCCAGGTGATGATGATCGCGGTGTTGCCCGACTGGTACTGCGGCGAGCTCAGCAGCTGGGGGACGATCTCCTTGGCCCAGTTGTCGCCGTTCGTGATGCGGTCGGAGACACTCGTGTTCGGCACGAGGTGCATGATGTGCGGCTTGTTCGGGATGATCAGGTTGAACTTCGCCGAGAGCATCTGGCTCGCGTCCGCAGGGAACGGCTTGCTGTACGTCTGGCACAGGTTGTCCTGCGTCCGCGTGTAGTACTGGTACGGGGCGTGGTTGATGACGAAGTAGCCGCTGCTCTTGGGCGTGCAGTTGCTGGGCATGTCCTCGGCCCACTGCACCGCCTCGCCGCCCATCAGCTCGAAGATGCTCTTGGACGCCTGCGGCCAGGTCTGGGGATCCTTGTTCGAGGTGATCTCCAGTGGTGCCGTGCACACGCCTTGGCTGTTCGCCGTCTTGCACCCCATGTACCCCGACGTCAGGGCGATGTAGTTGGTCAGGCTGGTGGTCGACAGCGACAGGTCGTTCTTGGCGTAGCTGCAGGCCTTGACGAGCGAGTTGAGGTAGGGCGCATCTGCGGTGTTGCCGACGATCTTCTTCAGTGGCTTGTTCTCGAAGATGATCAGGGCCACGTGCTCGTAGGTCTGGGGTGCCACCGCCCCGGCAGTGCCGCAGGGCGCGGAGGCGGTCGGACCCGCAGCCGCCACGGCCCCCGTCCCCCCGTCGGGTTGCCTGCCGGCAGCCATCGACCCGGGCGTGCCGACGAGCACCGACGTGGCGAGGACTGCGGTCGAAGCGAGCGCGATGGACCGAACCTTCATGGTGACCTCCAAGAGCAGGCGGCACGGCGGGACCCGCAGTGACCGTGGTGTGGTGAGGTCTCCATGCAACCAGTAGTGGCTAGTGGCTGAAAACAGCCAGATGGTCTACGCGCTTTGTACCGATCTTGGTGAAGTCGCCGGCCGTCCAGAGTGCGTGGGTCACGGGATCGACCACGGCCACGAACACCCCGCGGGGGCTGTTGAAGGCCGGCGCCCACGGGGTCAGGTCGCCTGTCGACAGGGAGACCTCGAAGGCCTTGCGCCGCCGCAACGGGTCGCTGCAGAGGAAGGGGTGCCCGGCGCCGGTGTTGCCGAGGCAGTAGTTGGTGAAGTGCCCGCCCGCGTAGAGCGAGTCACCGTCGACGGCGACCGCCTGCACCCCGCCGTCGGTCTGGTACACCGGTCGCTGCAGCGAACCGTCCGGGTTCCACACCACGAGGTGCCCGCCTGTTCCTCCGCCGCCGGCATAGAGCCCACGGGTGTCCGCGGCGAGGTCGATGATGGGGAAGGGTGCCTGCGCGTAGTCCGCCCAGGGCGAGAACGCCGGGTCCACCGTGCCGTCGGCGAGGCCGACTCGCGCGACGTAGGCCTGCGCCGAGCCGTCGAGACTGGTGAAGTTCCCTCCGACGTAGAGCCCTCCCCCGCTGGGGTCCTCGGCCACGGTGAGGACGCCCGAGTTCGCGGCGGGCGTCCAGTCGCCTCGGGCCAGGCCCGATGCGAGGTCGAACGCTGCCAGCCTCGACCGCGGCACACCCTGGGCGCGCGTGAAGTCGCCCCCTGCGTAGAGCGTCCCGTCGACGACAGCGAGGGCTCGCACGGGCTTGTCGAGCGAGCCGTCGAAGAGCAGCACCTTTCCCGTGTCGTCCAGCGCCGCGAGCCTTGCCCTGGCGGCGCCACCGACATGGGTGAACGCGCCACCCGCGTACACCACCTGGCCCACGGCCTCGAGCGCATAGACGTCGCCGTCGGTGTCGGCGCGCCACGGCAGCAGCTCGCACGTGTCCGCGTCCACGGCGGCGAGGTGGGCCCGTGGTTGCAGCACCCCCGCACGGTTGCGGACCCTGGTGAAGCTCCCGCCCAGGTAGACGGTCCGGTCACTGACGACCATGGCCGTGACCCGGCCGTCGGGCTGGGCGCACGGCGTGGTGTTCGTGCTGACGACGCTGGCGAGCGCGGGAAGGGCACCGGTGGCCACGAGAGCAGCCGCGACCAACGCAGTGGGCAGGAAGCGGTGGCGCATGGGCGTTCCTTCCGTCGGTCCCGCGATCTCGCGTCGCGGGTCAGGGGCTACGCCTGGGTGGTTCCCAGGTGGTCAGGAACCGTGCCTCCCGGAAGGGCGCCACGGTGGTGGACGGACAGGTCGTCGAGCTCGTAGCCGTAGGTGGCGAGCTCTGGCCCGAAGCGACTTTCGACCAGACGACGCTGCCAGTGTCCGGGCCGCCACCACGACGCCGCCCAGGAGTCCCACGTCTGTTCGTAGGGCAGGCTCGCACCGACCTTGATCAACGTGGGGTCGATGGGTGAGGCCAAACCCAGGAAGGCCTCGATCCGGGCGAGCTCGCGTGCTGGATCGGTCACGAGGTCCTCGTAGTGCAGGACGTGGAGAGGTTCCAGGTGCGGGGCATCGCCGAGGAACGTCCGGTGGGCGGTGAGCCAGTGTTCGACCAGGCCGGAGATGGTCTCGAACTTGCGCGGGTCCGCGGACACGGCCTTGCGCCACTTCTTGTTGGACAGGGCCACGACCACGGGGTGCCGGACGACGACGATCAGGGGCGCACCGGGGAACAGCGCCTGCAGGAACCGCCCCATGATGAGGTTGGGCGGTGACTTCTCGAGCAGGTAGCGACGGTCCAGGTCCCAGTAGGGGTCCCAGGCCCGTCGCAGGGCTGCGGCGTTCTCGGTGCTGACCAGTGGGCTCTGCGCGGTGAGGTGCGCCCTCGGGTCGTTGGCGAACCTGCCCGATCCGCCGTACACCTTGGCCTTGGGATAGACGCCCTGCAGGTGCTGTCCTTCGTCCTCGCGCACGCCGGTGTCGCGCAACCCGCTGATCTCCGGATGCGCTGCGAGTGCCCGGGCGAGGGGGGTGGTGCCGCTGCGGTGCAGGCCGCCCACGAACAGGAGCTGCTGCGACGCACCGTTCATCGTTGCTCCTTGAGGAAGGTGGCGGTGGGCACGGGGAGGGCCAACCGCTGAGGCGTGGCGCCGAGCGTGGCGGTGACCCCCGAGCTGGGCTTGTCGAGCGAGGCCACCGACGCTGCCTGCGCCCCGTCCGGGAGCCGGACGACGGCGCGCTGGTCGGACCACACGAAGGCGGTGGACGAGCCGTCCTTGTCGAACCCCACACCGGCCACGCCGTCCGCGGAGATCTTGACGGCCTTGGCGCCTCGCGACGCCTCCACCATCGACGCGAAGATCAGACCGGCCTCCCGCGGCCGTCCGTCCGGGTCGAGGAGCCCGAAGCGCGGTTCGTCGGCGTTGCGGCCGCCCGGGTCGAAGGCCAGCGGGAGCCAGATCGCCACCGTCGCCCCCTCGGCCAGGACCAGGCTCATGGTCTTGACGACCTCCTCGGTCTTGGCCGCGTCGTCGGTCGTCTGCCCGCTCTTGTCGAAGTTGCCGACCTCCCACGCCTGGATCGGCGTGCCGGTGGGCGTGTGGGCCCTCAGGTAGGCGAAGAGCTGCGGGACGGAGGAGTACTTCTCGTAGAAGTGGATCTGTCGGATGTCGACGACCTTGCGCGTCGCGAGGTCCCGCATCACGTTCAGGTACGTGAGGTTGCGGGCCCCCTGCTCGGACTGGAGGGCCGTCTCGAGGTCGGCGCGGGTCTTGACCTCGACGATCTGGTCACCGCGGGTGCCGATGCGCCGCTCGTAGTAGGCGTTGTAGGCGGCGAGGGCCTCCTTTTCACGGCCCTCGCGCAACAACCAGTCGGCGATGCCGTACCCGTAGCTCGTGCTGCTCAGACCCGCGTCGACGACCTGGGCCCGGGGGTTGGCTGCCCGGATCTGCGCCGCTGCCAGCTCGGCGAGCGTGGTGAACTGCTCCGGGGTCCCGCCCCAGAAGCTGGCCGAGTTGATCTCGTTCTCGATCGCGTACGTCGTCACGCCGAAGCGCGAGTAGCGCGTGACCGCTTCCTTCACCCACGCCTTGTACGCGTCGAGGTCGTTGGGCATGGCGGACTCGGTCTTGGACTTGCTGCCCCGCACGAAGGTGGCGGACCCCGAGGTCGCCCAGCAGCGACCCACCCGGAGCTTGAGCATGAGGTTCACGCCAAGCTCACGGCTCCTCGTGGCGACGCGGTCCAGCGACGACCAGTCGGGGCTGCCCTGCTTCTTCTCGATGCCGCACCAGACGACCTCGTAGTAGGTGTTGCCACCGGAGACCGACTTGAGGTACGGGCTGAACTCGGAGTAGCGCCCCCAGTCCCACTTGGCACCCAACGGTGACGACAGACCGGGGGCCGAGGTCGCTGAGTCTCCCGTCGGTTCGGGGGTGCCGGACCCGGGGGTCGCCGTGTCATCCGTCGGCACGACGGCAGGGGTGGACTGGTTGAGGCTGCTCTCCGGGGTGGTGGCCGTGCACGCTGCCACGCCCGTGGTGAGCGCCGCCGTGACAGCCAGCACCACGCCGGCCCGGAACAGCCTCCTGGGTGACCTGGTCATGCGTGCCCCCCGACCGGTCGCAGCGGCGGCTCGACGCCCTTGGAAGCCACCACACCGTCGAGCCGCACCCGCAGCTCCTCGGCGACCTGGAGCGCACGAGGGTCCGCCGGGAGCGACTGCCCCCCGTGGCTGGACCGTGGCTCGGCGTGGGCGCACAGCGCCGGCCGGTAGGCGAGCCCGAGGAACGCGCAGACCCGCTGCATCTGGCCGACCGGGTCGGCGACGAAGGCGTCGTAGCTGACGAGGGCGACGTCGCCGCGGGCATCGAGACCGAGGTCGAAGAAGAGCTGGTTGCGCACCACCCAGAACAGCACGGCGGCGGTCTCGGGGGTCATCGCCGCGAGGTCGAAGGAACGCACGAGGGCGACGGACTCGGCGCTGAGCCGTTGCCCCTGCCAGATCTGCTCACCTCGCCCGTCCGCGATGGCACGCAGCGCGACGAGGTTGGACTCACCGAACTTCGAGACCTCCGAGCGCGCCCGGCCGACCGGCTCCCGGTAGACCCACAGGGCGCGCCCACCGGACAGCTGCGGCAGGTCCAGGAGCTCGTCGACGCGGTGCGACTCGCACAGCGGCTTGACCAGCACCAGCTGGTGGCGGCTGGACCGGACGGTGGACACGAGGACCTCGTCGGCACGCAACCGGAACCGGCTGAAGACCCGGCGGTCGTTCTCGTTGCAGACCTCCACCTCGGGCGCCTGGTCGACCCCGCGCATGAGCATGTTGGTTCCCGAGCGCTGCAGCCCGACGACGTACACGGGGGCAGCGGTCCCCTTCGGGACCCCGTGGGTACGGCGCCAGCGCGCCTTGCGCACGGCGGTCGCGACCCGCTCACGCGGGTCGAGGCGGTCCTCCTCCACGAGCCGACCGATACCTTCGGTGCGGGCCCAGTGCAGGTGCCGCCGCACCTTCCCCAGGTAGTAGGGCAACCACGGCTGGGCCTCGTGGGACACCTTGGGACCGGGCACGTCAGACCACCGGCCGAAGGGTCCGGCCCTGGGCCGTCAGCACGCTGCGCAGCTCGACCGCAGCGTCGGGGTCCTCCTGCTCGACCACCGCGACCAACGCCTGGAGGTCCGTGCAGGTCTGCTGCGTGTAGCCGGCGCCGACGAACGCGCAGTAGTCCGCGTCGCTGAGGCCGAGCGGTCCGGCCAGTCGCGCGGTGTTGTCGATCAGGGGCATCGGTCGTGGGTCGAGGCGATACATCTCGGGCTGCAGGTCCAGTCCGGCCTGCAGGAGCAGCGCGAGGCGGTGGCCGCCGTCACCGACGTGCACGGTCCGGCTGACGCGCGCGTCGGAGTCGGAGACCTGCACCCCCGAGGTGAGGCGCAGCGTCACCGGGGTCCGCGCGTCGAAGCCCCTGCTGTCGAAGGACCTCAGCAGGGTCTGGCTGGCCAGCACGCGTTCGGCGTAGTTGGCCTGCATGGCCTCGGGGTCGGTGAGCACCCACGGCCGGAACCTGGCCATGGCCACCTCCCGGAACCACACGGCATACGGCTCGTCCCAGGCCGCGCGGACGAGGTCGTCCGCGGACTCGCCGCTGGGGCGGTCGGACAGGAACTCGAAGAACTGGGCACGGACGAGCACGTCGTAGCGCAGTGGGCTGATCAGCTCGGCGATGCGGATCGGCCGGTCGCCGCGACGCTTGGGCTGCCACGTGAGGGCACGACGAAGGGTCCTCGAGGCCGTCGCCCTGCCACTTCGCTTCACTTCATCCACCGATCTCGACCCGAGCACCCTCATTCCAGGCGCTGCACGACCAACATCGCACTGCCCCCGGAGTGGGTGATCCATCAGATGTTGGGGACCGAACCCCCCCAAACAGCGTAGGTTCTCCGCAGCCGTAGCCGGAAGAATGTCGAGGGTGCCGGGGGGTTCTCCGCGGTGCGGGAAGACAGGGCACGAGGGAGGTCGCTGTGCGGATTCTGCACGTCAACAAGTTCGTCTACCGGCGCGGGGGTGCCGAGTCGTACATGCTGGACGTGGCCGAGCTCCAACGGCGTTCGGGGCACACGGTCGAGCTGTTCGGCATGAGCCACCCCGACAACCTCGAGGGCCTGCCGCTCGCCGACACCTTCCCCTCGCACGTCGAGCTCGAGCCCGCTCCGGCGGGGCTGGCGGGGATCGCCGCCGGCGCCAGGATGGTGTGGTCGCCCCAGAGCTCGCGCGGCATGACCCGGGCCCTGGAGCGGTTCCGGCCCGACGTGGTGCACTTCCACAACGTCTACCACCAGCTCTCCCCCTCCATCCTGGCCGCTGTGCGGCGGGCGGGGGTGCGCAGCGTGATGACCCTGCACGACTACAAGCTCGCCTGCCCCAGCTACCAGATGCTCGACCACGGCCAGCTGTGCGACGCCTGCGTCGGTGGGAGCGCCCTCAACGCGGCCCGGCGCCGGTGCAAGGGTGGGTCCACGGTGGCCAGCACCCTCCTGGCGATCGAGTCGTCCATCCACCGGGCCACCCGGGCCTACGACGCCGTCGACGTGTTCATCAGTCCCAGCCGGTTCCTGGCCGGGGTGATGACCAGGACCGGGCTGTCCGAACAACGGCTCGTGGTCCTCAACCACTTCGTCGAGGCGACACCGCGAGCGGCGACGACCAGTCGCAGCGGCTTCGTCTTCGCAGGCCGGCTCTCGTCCGAGAAGGGGGTGGACACCCTTATCCGGGCGGTCGCCCTCCTGCCGACCGAGGTGCACCTGCACATCGCCGGGGACGGGCCCGTCCGCGGCGAGCTCGAGGCCCTGGCCCGCGAGGTGGCCTCCGACCAGGTGACCTTCCACGGCCGGCTCGACAAGGAGTCCCTGCGCCAGGTGGTGGCCGCCTCCGTGGCCAGCGTCGTCCCGTCGCGGTGGCACGAGAACCAGCCCATGACGATCCTGGAGTCCTACGCCTCGGAGGTCCCTGCCGTCGTCACCGACCTCGGCGGGATGCCCGAGCTCGTCCGGGACGGCGTCGACGGTCTGGTCGTCCCGCACGACGACCCCCACGCGCTGGCCGGCGCGCTGCAGCGCCTGCACTCCGACCCCGCCCTGGCGATCGAGATGGGCCGCTCCGGTCGGCGCCGGTTGGCGCAGGAGTTCGACCCCGCCCTGCACCTGTCGCGCCTGGACGCGATCTACCGGGGCAACGTCAGGCCCACCCCCACGCCAGAGCGTGTCCAGGCGCCGGTCCGAGGGGGCCGTCCGTGAGCCCCGACCTCCCCACCCCGACCCGGGTCCGTGTCCTCTACCTCGCCGGGAGCGGGCGCAGCGGCAGCACCGTCGTCAGCAACATCCTCGGCCAGCTGCCGCGCACCTTCGCCGCGGGCGAGCTGCGCTACCTGTGGCAGCGCGGGGTGGAGCAGGACCACCTCTGCGGGTGCGGCAAAGCCTTCAGCTCCTGCCCGGTGTGGACGGCGGTGATGAAGCGGGTCCGTGAGGCCGACGCGTCCCCCACCGACGAAGCAGCCATCGGACGCCGGTTGCGCACGCGGCTGCGCCTGGCGCGCCTGCCCGGCGCCATCGTCCGGGGTGCCCTGGGGCGTCGGCCGCTGGCCGCGCACGCCGACGACGAGGTCATCGCCCACCTCTACCGTGCCATCGCCCAGGAAGCCGACGCCGACCTCATCATCGACGGCTCGAAGCTCCCGCCCTACGCGTTGTTGCTGCGTCAGCAGCCGGGCATCGAGCTCTTCGTCCTGCACCTCGTGCGCGATCCTCGCGCCTCCGCCTTCTCGTGGCTGCGGCACAAGCCCACCCAGGACACGGCCGAGGGCGCCGAGATGCAACGCCAGGAGACCTGGAAGAGCTCCCTGCTCTGGACCGTCTGGAACCTCACGGTCGCGCGGTTCTGGAAGGACGGTGGCCCGCGGGTGTGTCGGCTCCGCTACGAGGACTTCGTCGCCGACCCCGTCGGCCAGCTGTCCCGGGTCGCGACCATGGTGGGCGCAGACCCCGACCAGCTCCCCTTCGTCGGACCCGACCGCGTCCAGCTCGCCCCGACCCACTCGGTCGCGGGCAACCCCAACCGCCACGACACGGGCGTGGTGCGCCTGCGCTCCGACGACCAGTGGCGCACCGCCATGACCCGCCGGGACCGCGCCATCGTCACCGTGGTCACGGTGCCCGGCCTGCGCCGGTTCGGCTACCCGCTCAACACCCGTGCCCGGCCACGGCCGGCACGGGTCACGCCACCGCAGTCGGCGCCGTCGGCGTCGACGCGCTCGGCTCCGTCGACCCCATCTGCGTGACCACATCTCACTGAGGGAAGGAACCCCATGCTGGCTCTCGTCACCGGCACCGGACGCAGCGGCACGACTCTGGTCCAAGAGACACTCTCGCGCCACCCTGCCACCGGCTTCATCTCCGGCCTCGACGACAAGCTGCCTCGGCTCAACCTGCGGGGCCGCCACAACGGCAGGCTCTACCGGATGGGCGGTCAGCGGCCCGCGGGGATGCGCGCCCTTGCCGAGGGTGCCCTGCTCGAGCGGGGTCGGCTGCGCATCGCGCCGTCCGAGGGCTACCAGCTCTTCGACCGCCACGTCATGGCGGGCTTCTCCACACCGTGCAGGGACCTCCTTGCCGAGGACATGACGCCCTACCTGCGTCCGCTCGTCGTGGACTTCTTCGAGAGCAGGGAACGTGCCCAGGAGTGCGACGTCCTGGTCCAGCACCTCACCGGGTGGCCGCGGGTCGGCTTCCTGCGGGAGGCCCTCCCGGACCTCAAGGTCGTCAACGTGGTGCGCGACGGCCGGGCCGTCGCCAACTCCTGGCTCCAGATGGGCTGGTGGGACGGGTGGAAGGGTCCGGACAAGTGGATCTACGGACCGTTGTCCCCCGAGCTGCGCGCAGAGTGGGAGGACCACCACCAGTCCTTCCCGGTCCTGGCCGCTCTCGGCTGGAAGATGCTCATGGGCGCCTTCGAGGACGCCCGCGACCGCACCCCGGCCGACCAGTGGCTCGACGTGCGGTACGAGGACCTGCTCGCCGACCCGCGGGGCACCGTCGAGGGGATGCTCGACTTCCTCGGTCTGGAGTGGAACGAGGAGTTCCAGGCCGGCTTCGCGCGCCAGCACATCACCGCCGGACGCCGGACCGCCTACCAGACCGAGCTGACCAGCGCGCAGCTCGCCGACGTGGAGGACGTGCTCGCCGAGCCGTTGGCCCGGTGGGGCTACGACCTCCAGGACTGACCGGGACCCCACTGCCCGCGTCCCCAGGGTCCGGACAACGTCCGCCCCGCGAGCCGCGAGCAGAGGGGCTCGCATTGCTGGACAACTGCGGGTCGTTCTGGTCATACTTTGACCCATGACGAACATGCCGTTGGCCGACGCCAAGGCACACCTCTCTGAGGTCGTCAGCCGCGTGAGCAAGCACCACGAACGAATCACCGTCACCGTGCACGGCCAACCCTCCGCCGTCCTGCTCTCCCCAGATGACCTCGCGATGCTCGAAGAGACCATCGCTGTGCTGGGGGATCACACCCTCATGACGCACCTGGCCGCCGCCGAAGCCGACCTGGCAGCTGGGCGGGTCGAGACACGAGCAGACCTCGAGGCGGCGATGCGCGCACGCCGGACCTCTGCGTGACCGATCCGCCCTACCAGCTGCGGATCGTCTCCTCGGCTCGCCGACACCTCACCGAAGATCTCCCTGAAGCCGTTGCCACGGCTGCCTTCGAGTTCATCACCGGCCCCCTGCTCGAGAATCCGCACCGCGTCGGGAAACGGCTGCGCCCACCCTTGGCCGACCGGCACAGCGCTCGGCGAGGCACCTATCGCATCCTGTACCGCATCGACGAGCACCTCCGAACGGTGACCGTCCTCGCGATCGGCCACCGCGGGGACATCTACCACGCGTGGGGGAGCTGATTGCCGTAAGGATGCTGCACGACGAAAAGCGGCCGGCGACAGTGTCGCCGGCCGCTCTTCTCGTGCGGTGGGGTCTCCCCCGGGGACCTCAGGGGGTCCCGGGGAAGAAGGCCAGACCCTGCTGGACGTTCCCGCGGTCTCCGGCGAAGGTGAAGTCACCGCCGACCAGCAGTCCCGCATCGGTGGCGGCGAAGGACCAGACGCCCATGGGGGTGTCGAACGTCGGCGCATCCGGCTGGAGCGTGCCCGTGGCGCTGTCGAAGACGTAGTAGCGCTGCTGGATGACGTTCGGCCCACCCGGGTAGGCCTGGCAGCGGCCACCCGAACCCTTGTTGCCGCCGTGGGTCCCGTAGTAGAAGTGACCGTTGACCTCGAAGCGTCCCTGCATGCCACCGTTGCACAGGTTGCGCCAGATCAGCCCCGTGGGGTTCGAGCTGCTGGACAGGTTGACCGCGTCCCACTGGTAGATGTAGTCGGGGCAGACGTCCCCGCCATACAGCCGCTTGCCGTCCTCGCTCAGGTAGAGCCGGTTGATCCACGGACCGACCTTGCTGCAACCGGCCACCCCTCCCAGCTGCTTCGGACCAAGGGCCCCCGTGGCGCCGCTCACCACGGCGATACCGCCGTTGACCGTCGTGCCGTTGATCGACGTGAACGGGCCGCCCATGAACACGGTGGTCCCGTCGAGCGACACCTCGAGCCCCTGCACCATCCCGTTCGAACGCAGCGCACCCTTCGGGCCAGTGGTGTTGGCCACCCACGTGGGGTCGACCGCCCCGGTGGCGGCGTTGAGCTTGACCGCGCGGGCCCGGGCGATCCGGGACACCTTGGTGAACTTGCCCCCGACCCACAAGGAGCCCTGGGCGTACGCCAGGGAGAGCGCACCCTTGTTGAAGTACGGCGCGAAGTTGGGGTCGACGGCACCGGTCGCCGTGATGATCGAGGCGACGCTCCGTCGGGTTTGCCCCTGCACCGTGGTGAACTGTCCGGCGAGGTAGAGCCGGCTGCCGTCCGTGGAGGGGACCATCGCCTCCACGAACTCGTCGGTGTCCGCCGAGAAGGCGCTGACCCCGGCGCCGGTCTGGGCGTCCAACGCTGCGAGCCCCTTGCGGACCAACCCGTTGACGCTCACCAGCTCGCCGCCGAGGAAGACCGGCCCTCCGGCAGCACCGGCCGACACGACGAGCGGTCGGTCGCTGGCCACCGGGTTCCAGGGCGTGAGGGCCCCCGAGCCGAGGGAGAACGCTGCGGCGTCGTGGCGCACCTGGTCGCTGGACCTGCCGAACCGGCCACCGACGTAGAGGACACCGTTGTCCACCGTCAGGGCCGACACCTCGGGCGTGCAGGGCACCATGCCGTGCGCGTACTTCGTCACGTGCGGCGCGTTGCACTCACTGAAGTTGCCGACGAGGCTGCCCACGGCTCCGGTGGACGAGACCTCGGCGAGGTAGTTGCGTGTCGTGGTGCCCACCGTGGTGAAGAGTCCACCGAGGTAGAGCTGCCCGGTCGGGCCGACCGCGAGGGCCTGGACCGAACCGTTGACGTTGGCCGTGAACGTGCTCAGCGCACCGTTGGTCAGGGCGTATGCGGCCACGCGCTGACGCGCGACCAGGGAGCCGCCTCCGGTTGCCGTGGTGAAGTCACCGCCGGCGATGAGGCGTCCGTTCGTGGGGTCCAGGGCCAGGGCCCTCACCGCTCCGCCTGCTGAGCCGACGAACGTGGTGTCGATGCTGCCCGACGACTCGCTGAGGCGACCCAGCCGCGAACGGGTGGACCCGCTGAGGACCGTGAAGTCGCCCCCGACGTAGACCTTGCCGTCGGCAGCGGTCAGCGCTCGCACGGTGCTGTTCGCCGACCCGGTCCAGGCGGTGACCCGGTCGCCGGTGACCGCGTCGACCTTGACGAGACGGGTTGCGGTGACGCCGTTGAGACGGTCGAACGTCCCGCCGGCGACCAGGCCGGTCGGGGTGAGCGCCAACGCGTTGACGGTGCCGCCCTGGATCTTGGGTCCGAAGGTCCCGTCCACCGACCCGTCGCTGTTGATGTGTGCCAGGTTGGAGCGGACGCGCGAGGCGACCTTGCTGAAGTCCCCACCGATGTACCAGCCGCCCTGGCCGTCCTGCACCGCCGCACGCACGACACCGTCGACGGTCGGGAAGCCGTCGACCATCGTGCCGTCGGAACGGTTGACGGCAACGCCGTGTCCGGCCGTCTTGCCGATGTAGTCGAACCCGCCGCCCAGATAGACCCGGCCGCCCACGACCTTGATGTCGTTGACCCGGCCGTTGGTCGACCACCAGTTCGGCGACGGCGTGTAGCTCAGCGACGGCGCCACCGCGGTCACAGCAGTCGCGACCGCGGGGCTCGCGGCCCCGGCTGGCGCGATGGTGCTGACCACGGTGAGCGTGGAGACCGCCACACCCACCAGCAACGGGTACTTCTTCATGGAGAACCTTTCTGGAGCAGACTGTCTTCGGCGCGACGCTCATCCGGCGTGCTGCCGTGGTGCTGGCGCGAGGGACGACCCCGGCGCTTGGTGAGTGACCTGAGGTAGATCTGCTCGAGGTCCTGGACGGCGGCGTCCCAGGAGTAGTGCGACACCACCGACGACCGCAGGTCGTCGGCGCACTGGTCCGCCACGAGGTCCGCCCCGAGCATCTGGCCCAGGGAGGCCGTCAGCTCGTCGAGGCTGTCCACGGGCACCGTGCGGTGCCGCGACGAACCGCCACCGACCACCTCGCGGTGCGGGGGGATGTCGGAGACCAGGACCGGGCAGTCGTGCGACACGGCCTCCAGCAGCGTCAACGGCAGGCCCTCGAGGGCCGAGGGCTGCACGAACACCCCGGCGTGCTGGTAGAGGGCGGCCAGGGTCGCGCCGTACGCGAAGCCGGTGAACACGATGCGGGGGTCACCGTCCGCGAGCTCGCGCAGATGACGTGAGAAGTCGTCCGAGAACGAGGAGTCGCCGACGATGGCCAGCTTGTAGTCGCCCTCGATGCGTCGGAAGGCCCGGATCAGCAGGTCCGCGCGCTTCTCCGGGACCAGCCGGCCGACGCACACGGCATACCGACCCGGGCGCAGCCCGAACTGCTCCAGCGTCGCGGCCGGGACCTGGGGCTGCTGGACCACGCCGTTGGGCACATAGGTGGCGTCGAGGCCGGAGCGCCTGCGGTAGTGGTCGACGAGGTCGCGGGAGACCACGACCAGCTCGTCGGGCACCCGGCCGCTCATCCAGTGCGCGGCGCCGAGGACAGCCTGCGCCGGGCCACCCCACTTGGCCCGCTGGTGGTCCAGTCCATGGACCGTCATCACGACCGAGGAGCGGGAGAGGAAGCGCGGCACCGGGGCCACGAGCCCCGGACCGATCCCGTGGTAGTGCACCACGTCCGCGCCGGCCGCCAGTGCCTTGCCGGTCGAGCTGGCACTGTGCACGATGGCGTCGAGGTGCTTGGTGCCGACGGTCGGGGCACTGACGAGCTGCATGCCCCGGTGCTCCTCGACGGCCACCTTCGAGTAGCTCGAGCGGCAGTACACCGTCACCCGGTGGCCGCGTTCGACCAGGCGGGCACCGATGTTCTCCACATGGTGCTCGATCCCACCGAACGTCGCCGGCAGACCCTTCTGTCCCACCATCGCGATGTGCAGCGGGGACCACGCGACGTGGTCCCCGCCAGACACCCGGGCGTCCTTGCCCTGGTTCTTCATCGTTGGCACTCCTACATTGCAGGTTCGGTGATCATTCCCGCGGCGACGGTCCGGTTGGTGGCCTCGTCGACGAGGATGAAGCCGCCAGTCGTCCGGTTGCGGCTGTAGGTGTCGCACATCAGCGGCTGCGTGGTGCGCAGCTGGATGCGACCGATGTCGTTGAGCCCCAGGCTCTGGGCCTCTTCGTCACGGTGGAGCGTGTTGATATCCAGCCGGTAGTTGAGGCGCTTGACGATCGTCCGGGCACTACGCGTCGTGTGCTTGATGTGGTACTTCCCACCGACACGCAGCGGTGTGCTCTCGTCCATCCAGCAGATCATCGCGTCGATGTCCTGCGATGCCGTCGGCATGTTGGACGGACGGCAGATCATGTCGCCCCGGGAGACGTCGATGTCGTCCTCCAGCCGGACCGTGACGGCCATGGGCGGATAGGCCTCGTCGACCTCGCCGTCGGCCGTCTCCACGGACTTGATCCGCGAGGTGAACCCTGACGGGAGCACCATCACCTCGTCGCCCTTCTTCAGCACGCCACCGGCCACCGTTCCGGCGTAGCCGCGGTAGTCGTGCCAGGCGTCCGACTGGGGACGGATGACGTACTGCACGGGGAAGCGCACGTCGATGAGGTTGCGGTCGCTGGCGACGTGGACGCTCTCGAGGTGGTGCAGCAGGCTCGCGCCCTCGTACCAGGGCATCTTGTCCGACCGGCTCACGACGTTGTCACCGGTGAGGGCGGACATCGGGATGATGGTCAGGTCGGGGACCCGCAGCTTCGCCGCGAAGGCGGTGAAGTCGGCGTGGATCGCGTCGTAGACCTCCTGCGAGTAGTCGACCAGGTCCATCTTGTTGATGCACAGGACGATGTGCGGGACCTGCAGGAGCGTGGCGAGGAAGGCGTGCCGGCGGCTCTGCTCCACGACGCCCTTGCGGGCGTCGACCAGGACCAGGGCGAGGTCGGCGGTGGACGCGCCCGTCACCATGTTGCGGGTGTACTGCACGTGGCCCGGGGTGTCGGCGATGATGAACTTGCGCTTGGGCGTGGCGAAGTAGCGGTAGGCCACGTCGATGGTGATGCCCTGCTCGCGCTCGGCGCGCAGGCCGTCGGTGAGCAGCGCGAGGTTGACGTGCTCGTCACCGTGCTCGCGGCTGACCCGCTCGACGGCGTCGATCTGGTCGCTGAAGACGGTCTTGGTGTCGTACAGCAGGCGCCCGATGAGGGTGCTCTTGCCGTCGTCCACCGAGCCGGCGGTCGCGAATCTCAGGATGTCCATCTTAAAAGTACCCCTCACGCTTACGGTCTTCCATGGCTGCTTCGCTGAACTTGTCGTCACCGCGGGTCGCCCCGCGCTCGGTGATCCGGGTGACGGCGACCTCCTCGATGACCTTGTCGATCGTGTCGGCATCCGACTCGACCGCTGCCGTGAGGCTGGCGTCGCCCACCGTGCGGTAGCGCACCCTGGCGGTGAACACCTTCTCGGTCGGCTTGGGCGTCTTGTGCTCGTGGACGGCGAAGAGCATCCCCTGGCGCTCGAAGACCTCGCGGTCGTGGGCGTAGTAGATGGCCGGGAGGTCGATCTCCTCGCGCTTGATGTAGTGCCAGATGTCCAGCTCGGTCCAGTTGGACAGCGGGAAGACGCGGATGCTCTCGCCGGGGTGGATCCGGCTGTTGTAGAGGCTCCAGATCTCCGGGCGCTGGTTCTTGGGGTCCCACTGGCCGAAGTCGTCGCGGAAGGAGAAGATCCGCTCCTTGGCCCGCGCCTTGTCCTCGTCGCGCCGCGCCCCACCGAAGATGGCGGTGAAGCGGTGCTTGTCGAGGGCCTCGAGCAGGACCGGGGTCTGGGCCCGGTTCCGTGTGCCGTCGGGCGGCAGCGCGACACTGCCGTTGTCCACGGCCTCCTGGACGCTGGCGACGATGAGCTGCAGGTTGAGCTCGGCGACGCGGCGGTCACGGAAGGCGAGCACCTCGTCGAAGTTGTGCCCGGTGTCCACGTGCATCACCGGGAAGGGGATGCGTGCGGGGTGGAAGGCCTTCTGCGCCAGGCGCAGCATGACGATGGAGTCCTTACCGCCGGAGAACAGCAGCACGGGCTGCTCGAACTCCGCGACCACTTCTCGCATGATGTGGATCGCTTCGGACTCGAGGATGTCGAGCTGGCTCAGCTGGTAGTCCGGGCCGGTGGTGTTCACGTCGTAGTCCCCTCATTGATCAGTTCTCTGATGACGTCGAGCAGATGGGTGGCCACCTCGGGGCGGCAGATCAGCAGGTCGGGCAGGAGCGGGTCCTCGCGGTTGTAGGCCAGCGGGGTGCCGTCGATGCGGCTCGTGTGCAGACCAGCCGCGCGGGCCACGACGACCGGCGCCGCGGAGTCCCACTCGAACTGGCCGCCGGCGTGGACGTAGGCGTCCACGGTGCCGTCGACGACCGCGGTGGCCTTGATGCCCGCCGAGCCCATCGGCACCAGCTCGGCGTCGAGGCGCTCGGCCAGCGCGGTCACGAACGCCGGCGGGCGGCTGCGGCTCACGGCAAGCCGGAGCCGGGCGGTTCCGGGGGCGCTGCCGGTCGGTGCAGCGTCCTGCTGGTCGGTCGCCAGGGTGGTGCCCATCGCGGGGCGGGCCACGGCGCCGGCCACGAGGTCACCGCGCTCCCAGAGGGCGACGTGAACCGCCCAGTCCTCGCGCGGCACCTCCCCGAACTCGCGGGTGCCGTCGAGCGGGTCGATGATCCAGACCCGGTCCGAGGCGAGACGGACCGGGTCGTCCTTGCCCTCCTCGCTGAGCACGGCGTCGTCGGGGCGGGCGGTGGCCAGCTGGTCCATGAGGAACAGGTGGGACTGGCGGTCGCCGTCGGCCCGCAGCTGGGACGGGTCGGTGTCGGGCCCCGTGGCGCTGCGCAGGGCGAGCAGGACGTCGCCGGCCGCATCGGCCAGGGCCCTGGCCAGCTGGTGGTCGTCCAGGGGCTGGTCGAGACGTTGGTCGTCGAGGGGCGTCAGGGTGGTCATCAGTAGGCTCCTTGTCCCTTGAGGACGGCTCGGAGGGTGCGGGTCAGGATCTGGACGTCCAGGACGAGCGACCAGTTGTCGACGTACCAGAGGTCAAGGCGCAGGGACTCGTCCCAGGGCAGGTCGCTGCGGCCACTGACCTGCCACAGTCCCGTGAGACCCGGCTGGACGTGGAGCCTTCGGACGGCGTCCGGCTCGTAGCGGGCCACCTCATCGGGCAGCGGGGGCCGTGGCCCGACCAGGGACATCTCGCCGCGCACGACGTTGACGAGCTGGGGTGCCTCGTCGAGGGAGAACCGGCGCAGGACCCGGCCCACGCGGGTGACCCGAGGGTCGTGACGCATCTTGAACATGATGTCGTTGCCCGCGTCGACGGCCTGGAACGAACGCAGGTCGGCCTTGCGCTGCTCGGCGTCGATGCACATGGTGCGGAACTTCAGCATCGAGAACGTCTGGCCCTTGGCCCCCACCCGCGTCTGGCGGAAGATCACCGGGCCGGGCGAGTCCATGCGGATGGCGACGGCGATGACGACGGTGAGCGGCAGGGTCAGGATCAGGAAGACGACGGCTGCGACGAGGTCGACCAGGCGCTTGCAGACGCGGCGTGCGCCGGACATCGACGGACGCTCGACGTGCAGCAGGGGCATCCCCGCGGTGGGCCGGATGCTCAGCCGGGGGCCGGCCACCTCGAACAGCCCCGGAGCGATGACGAGGTCGACCTTGCGCTCCTCCAGGCTCCAGGCGAGACGACGCAGGCCGCTACCGCTGAGGTCGGGGTCGCTGGAGACCGCCACCACCTCGGCATCGAGCAGGTTGATCGCGTCCATCGCCTCTTCGGGGTAGCCGAAGACCGGCACCCCTTCGACGAGGCTGCTGCGGTCGGAGTCCGTGACGATGCCGGACACGCAGGCACCGACGACCTCCATCCCGGCGCCCTGGGCGCGGCGGAGCTGGCGGATCATGGGACCGACGGTGCGCACGTTGCCCACCACCAGCGTCCGCTGCGTGTCCCGGCCGGCGATGCGGCGGGCGAGCAGCTGGCGACGCAGCAGGTGGCGCCCCAGGAGGCCGAGCAGCAGCAGCGAGGGGGCGATGACCAGGACGAGTCCGCGCGCGAACTCGGCCTGCAGCAACCACGAGATGCCGGCGGCCATGGCGACGAGGCCGACGACGGCCCGCACGACACCGCGGTACTCGTTCGCCGAGGTGCCGAGGTACCGGCGCTCGTAGGCGTGGGCGAGCAGCAGCGCCAGCAGGTAGGCCACCGGCAGGACGAGCGTGGTGGTGATGCGCAGATCCGCCGAGGCACGGCCGAGGGGGACGAGGGCGCCGACGACGCCCGCGACCAGCGCGGCCGTCGCATCCACGGTGACGGCGCGGCGCAGGTAACCGACGTGCCAGGGCCGGCGGTCCGTGTCGTACGGGGACTGCGCACCGGGCACATCCTGCGACAGGGGCGCGGTGGCGGCGTCCGACGTCGAGGCCGTCGAGACCTCAGCCACGGCCGGCGTCGCCTGGGGTGCGTCCTGGGACGGTGCGTCCTGGGACGTTGCGCCCTGGGACGTAGCGTCCTCGGTCATCGTCTCGGTCGTCGGCTCGGTCATCGGCTCGGACGACGTCGGCTGTCCGACTCGCGCCGACGGCGCGAATGCCGACTCCGCGGCCCCGGTTTCGGACGGGGCACCGCCCGACCCTGCTAGATCCGTCATTTCCGCTCCCCTGCCCTGCGTTCCCCCGGCGACACCGTTTGGCTGGCGTTCACCACCCGGATGACTGATGCTGTCAGCGCGGCGATGGCGGTAGGTACAGGAGGAGTGGGAGGACGGATCGGGCTACACGGACTACACCTCGCGACGTAGGCCACTCATCCTTTTGGCCTAGACGCGGGCCTCCACCAGCAGATTGGCGGCCTCAGCGCCGGCTGAGGG
>CAVSUT010000006.1:0-51449 GCA_963731235.1 uncultured Actinomycetota bacterium
CCGTCGCGAGCGGTACCTGTGCCTCCAAGACAAACAGTCCCCGAGGAGTTCGATATCCGCCCGGATCGCGCCTGCTGGCTTGACGATCCGTCCACCACTTTCCTGGTTCGGTCGTCGCCAGGCTCAGCCAATCGCCAGCAGAGTGAACAGATGAGACTTCAGCCTCAGCGGTGGGGGCGGCTGACGTCGATGCTGCCCAGGATGGTTTCGCCGTCGTCGGCGTAGACCGGGATCGGCGCTTGGCGGGTGCCGTCGGGAGTCAGTTGGACGACGGCCAGGTCGGTGAGTTCGTGGTAGAGCACCCAGCCGGACTTCCCATTGCTGGCAAGGGCCGGGACCAGATCGGGGAGCTCCACGTCGTTGGGGATGCCGAGGGTCATGCCGTTGCCTACCGGCGCGGGTTCGGGGTTGAGGCCGTCCGTGTAGACGGCATACAGGCGCCAGTGGGTCCCGGGGTTCACGTCGATGGGCAGACCGGCGGAAGGGTCGAGGGGATCGAGCTGTTGGGCGTTCTCAGGATCGGGCGTGCTGGTGAGCGGCAGGGCATCCCGTTGAATCTTGGGCTGCGTCGCGGGGCCATCGTTGCCTCCGCCTGGGGTGTGGCATCGAGTGCCGTCGTAGCAGGTCAGTTCGACCCGGACGTACGCCGCACCATCGGGCGCCTTGGGCAGCGCGACCGTGGCCGGGCCCACACCGTTGAGGATGACGGGGGGTGCCAACGGCGGAGTGGCAACGTCTCCCGCGGGACGCAAGCCTGCCACCGCGACGCCGCCGATGGACACTGCGCCGATGACGCCGGCCGAGATGACCGCCACGCGCCGTCCAGTGCGTCGAGGCTGGACGGTCGGCAGCGCCACCAGTTCCTCGCGGAGCGCGGAAGCGAAGGTGGGGTCAATGGTGGTGTTCATGGAAGTCTCCGATCTCAGTGCTCAAGCACGAGGGCTAGGGGGTCGAAAGTGCGGTCATGGGCGAGGCGACGCCGGACCCGCTGCCAGCGTGAGCGGGCTGCCTGCTCGGTGATCCCGAGCGCTTCGGCTGCGGCTCGGAGGGTGTAGTCCTCCAGGGCCACGAGCGCGAGCAAGTGCTGGTCCGTGGAGCTCAAGGCCCCAATGGCCGATAGCAGGCCAGGGTCGACATCGAGATCTGCCCGCGACAAGGCCAGATCCTCGGCCGCTGCCGCGTTCGGTTCCGCATGTGGCAGACGTGCGATAAGCGCGCGGTAGCGCCGCATCCCCCGTCCGTGGTTCAGGGCGAGATGTCCCGTGGTGACCAGCAGCCAGGGGAGCACCGAGTTCTCAACAACTCGGACGGATCTGCGCCGCCGCCACAGCTCCAGGAATGCCCCAGCAACCACTTCCTCGGCGTCGTGGACATTGCCAGTGAGCCGCAGCGCGTGGCGATAGACCCTACCCTGATGCGCGTCGAACAGCCGACCGAACGCTTCGCCGTCCCCAGCGGCCGCGCTGCGCCACGTCGCGGCCTCATCACGTGTGTTCATACCCTCTTATGTCCGCTCGGCCTCCGCGTGCGTCACGAAGCGTCTGGCTGTCGCCATTTCGAGTCGAGTATGACCAGCGAACGGCCCTTTCGTAACCACAGATGGGCGAGCGCCCGTTGGCAAGCGACGCAGCCCTCGACACCGCCGCTGGGCTGTCAGGTCGCTGACCTGCGGTTTTGGCTCCCCGGGTAGGAATCGAACCTACGTCGCTTGTCCTGATTCAAAGTCAGGCGGGCCCTGCCAGCAGACCAACCGGGGAACGCCCCGTGGAGGGACCTGCAAAGGGTAGCCAATCCCGAACGCCGAGCTCACCACCCGTACGGCCCGCTGGCGCCGCCCCACGGCGGTCAGGTCCCGGGCGGGAAGCCACGAGGCATGATGGAGCGTGTGAGCAGCAACCATGACAGGCCCGTGACCCCGGTCGCCAAGTCACGCATGACCGGCAAGCAGCGTCGTGAGCAGCTCATCGACGTGGGCAGGAAGCTGTTCGCCGACAAGGGGTTCGAGGGGACGACGGTCGAGGAGATCGCGGCGAAGGCCAACGTCTCCAAGCCGGTCGTGTACGAGCACTTCGGGGGCAAGGAGGGCTTGTATGCCGTCGTCGTCGACCGAGAGATCGCAGCCCTCCTCGGTGGAATCACCGGAGCCCTGAGCGCCGACCTCAACAGTCGCCAGACCTTGGAACGTGCTGCGGGAGCGCTGCTCGACTACATCGAGAGCTCGAAGGACGGCTTCCGCATCCTCGTGCGGGACAGTCCCCCCGGCCAGTCGACGGGCTCGTTCGCCAGCCTGATCTCCGACGTCGCGAGCCAGGTCGAGCACATCCTCGCCGCGGAGTTCAAGCGCCAGAAGCGCGACCCGAAGACGGCCCCGCTGTACGCCCAGATGCTCGTCGGCATGGTCGCCCTCACCGCCCAGTGGTGGCTCGACTCGCCCAAGATGAAGAAGGCCGACGTGGCCGCGCACCTGGTCAACCTCGCCTGGAACGGCTTGGCCAACCTCGAGGACAAACCCGCCGTCGCCTCCGCGAAGTAGCGCCCCAGCGCCCCAGCACCTCAGCGACTCAGCACCTCAGACCTGCTGGAACTCCACGCGGTTGCCCACCGGGTCGTCCGTGTGGAAGCGGCGGACACCGGGGATCGCCTCGTCCCAGGTCACCGCTCCCCCGGCCGCGGCCACCGCAGCGGCGAGCGCAGCCACGTCATCCGTGGCGATCGCCGGGTGCGCCTTGCGAGCTGGGACGAACCCGTCCTCGACGCCGCAGTGCAGCTCGTGGGCGCCCACCCGGAACCACACCCCTCCCCGAGCAGCGAGCACCGGCGGCTTGGGGATCTCGGCCAGCCCGACGACGCCGGTGTAGAACGCACGCAGCGCGTCCTCGCTCCCGGCCGGACAGGCCAGCTGGACATGGTGCAGACCCAGGATGCTCATGCCCGGTCACCGATGGCCGACCCCACCTGCACGGGATCACCATCAGTTCGCTGCGCCACGGCGAACACCCGGCGGAACGGCAGGATCACGCCCACCGCTGTGCGCGGGTATGCGGCGCGGAGCCTGGCGTCGTAGTCGGCGAGGAACGCGGCGCGTTCGGTCTCGTCGGTGAGCGTCTCGAGGACCGGGCGCAGTCCTGTGCCGCGCACCCACTCCAGCACCGGGCTGTCCTGCTCCCCCGCCGGGTCGAGCACGTGCTGGTACGTCGTCTCCCACGCGTCGACCACGCAGCCCAGCGCACCGAGCTCGACGACATACCGGGCCGGGTCGTGGACCGCGAGCCGGCTCAGGGCCGGTGCCAGCCGGGCTGCGGCGGGGTGGTGGGCCGCGGCCTCACGCATGAGTGCGTGCGAGGGAGCGTCGTGGTTGCCGGGCACCTGCATCGCGAACCAGCCGCCGGGAGCCAGCCCGCGCACCCACGTCCGGATGAGGTCGAGGTGGTCGGGCACCCACTGCAGCGTGGCGTTGGTGACGATGACGTCGGGGGCGGCGCCGAGCGAGGCGACGTCCCACTTCGCCACGTCCGCCTCCACCCACTCGACCTGCTCGTCGGCGTCGAGGTCCCGCGCAGCCTCGAGCATCTGCGACGAGTGGTCCACGCCGACGACCCGAGCATGCGGCCAGCGCTGCGCGAGACCGAGGGTCAGCGGACCGTTGCCGCAGCCGAGGTCGACGACCAGGCCCGGCGACGAAGCACCCACTCGCGCCACCAGGTCACCGAACGGCCGGGACCGGTGGTCGGAGAACTTGGCGTACTGCGTCGGGTCCCAGTCGGTGCTCATGACTCCCAGCATGGCCGAGATGTATCTCGATATCAAGATACTTGATGCGAGGTACTCTTCTCCGCATGAGTCCCCGAGCTGCAGGACCCGTCGTGCCACCGGCCGACGACGTGGACCGCATCGTCGAGGCCTGGCGCCGCGAGCGCCCCGACCTCGACGTCGCCCCGCTGCAGGTGTTCTCCCGGGTCTCGCGACTCGCCCGCCGCCTCGACCTCGACCGCACCCAGGCCTTCGCGCAGCACCAGCTCGAGGGCTGGGAGTTCGACGTGCTCTCCGCACTGCGTCGCGCCGGCGCCCCCTACGAGCTCTCCCCCGGCCAGCTGATCCGCCAGACCCTGGTCACCAGCGGCACCATGACCAACCGGGTCGACCGCCTCGAACGTCGTGGCCTGGTCGAGCCGCAGCCCAGACCCCCACGACCGTCGGGGCGTCATCGTGCGCCTCACGCCCGAGGGCCAGCAGGCGGTCGACGCCGCGATGGCCGACCTGCTCGACCGCGAGCGCACCCTCCTCACCGAGCTGTCGGCCCGGGACCACGAGGAGCTCGCGGCCATGCTGCGCCGGTTGCTCTCCCCCTTCGAGGTCTGAGCCTGCCCACTGGGGGTTCCAGGGTCACAAGTTGGAGGCCGGGGCCGAGCCGCATCAGGCAGCCGCGTAGTCGCCTTTCACCCACGCCAGCACGGTCTGTGCGAGCGGCGTCCAGACCGGATCGGCGTCCGTGCCGTCGTTGAGCATCCCCCACCCGTGACCGCTGGGAGGTGACACGAACTTCTTGACGGTCGCGGGAGAGGTGTCGAAGGCAGCCCGTACGTCCGCTGGCTGCATGGCCCGGTCGCCGGACGCGATCGCGACCAGCAGCGGCACGGTGGTGCGCGGTGCGGCAAGCGCCGCGGTGTCGAGACCCGGATAGCTGAACGGTCCGGACAGGTCCACCAAGGCATCCGCGCCGGACTGCTGCCCGACGGCCAGGGCCGTGACTCCACCGAGGGAGGCGCCGACGACGGTCACCCGGGCTGCACCTCGACTGCGCGCCCAGTCCACGACGAGCCGCACCTGCGCCGCGGGGTCGGAGGCGAACGCCCCCTTGCACCGCGAGCGGCCCCAGCCGCAGAGGTCCACGAGCACGGCGCCGACGCCGCGCCGAGCCGCCCACGCCGCATACGAGGTCCAACCACAGAACCCGGCCGGCGAGGTCTGGTGGAGGTAGACCGCCACGGTGTCGGCGCCACCCATGACCGCCCCGGTCATCACGCTTCCGGCGGGTCCGACGACCTCGACCAGCTCCCCACCCTCGACGGGCACCTTGCAGCGGTCGGAGACCGAGGTGGGGGTGGCAACCGACCTCGACGGCACCGTGCCGCTCACGCGGGCGGCCGCGCCGTCGCCTGCGCCGCAGGCCGTCAGCGCTGCCACCGTCAAGATCCCCGCCAGCCACCGTGGCATGGACCAAGACTGGCACACCCGACCAGTCGCTGGGTGGATGCACAGCGAGATCGACTCGATCGCCGGGGCGCGTCGTCACCTGCGGGACGGGCCGGTTCAGCCGACGATCTCGGCAGCGGCCAGCCACTCCAGCTCGAGGGTCTCGCGCTCGTCCACGATCTCGCGGAGCTGGCCGTTGAGCTCCAGCACCTTGGCGTGGTCCGCCGCCGCCTCGGCCATCGCCAGGTGGATCTTGTCCTCGCGCTGGGTCAGGCGGGTCAGCTGCTTCTCGACCCGAGCCATGTCCTTGCGGGCCTCGCGCAGCTCGGCCGGACTGGGCCCGGACGTCCCCGAGGCCGGAGCGGCGTCAGCGCGCGCCGACGACGAAACTGCTTCTCTCGCAGCAGACTCGATGGCCTGGTGCCGGAGCTCGAGGTACTGGTCGACCCCACCGGGCAGCTGGCGGAGCTTGCCGTCACCGAGCAGCGCGACCTGGCGGTCACAGGCCCGCTCGAGCAGGTAGCGGTCGTGCGAGACGACCAGCAGCGTGCCGGCCCAGCCGTCGAGCACGTCCTCCAGGGAGGTGAGCGTCTCGATGTCCAGGTCGTTGGTGGGCTCGTCGAGCAGCAGCACGTTGGGCTCGTCCATGAGCAGGCGGGTCAGCTGCAACCGTCGTCGCTCGCCACCGGACAGGTCCGACACCCGGGTCTGCTGACGGCCGCCGGTGAACCCCAGCCGGGTCGCGAGCTGGGACGCCGAGACCTCCTTCGGCCCGAGCCGCACGTACTTGCGGACGTCCTCGATCGCCTCGATGACGCGCCAGTCGGCATACCGCTCCAGCTCCCGGACCTCCTGCGAGAGGTAGGCCAGGCGCACGGTGATGCCCTCCTTGCGCTTGCCGGAGGCCAGCGGCAGCTGGCCGGCGATCGCGCGCAGGAGGGTGGACTTGCCCGCACCGTTGACCCCGACCACACCGATCCGCTCGCCGGGTGCGAGGTGCCAGGTGAGCCGGTCGAGCAGCACGCGGTCACCGAGCGCCACGGTGGCGTCGATGAGGTCGACGACGTCCTTGCCCAGGCGCGTCGTCGCGAACCGCAGCAGCTCGACGTCGTCGCGCGGCGGCGGCTCGTCGGCGATGAGGCTGTTGGCCGCGTCGATGCGGAACTTCGGCTTCGACGTCCGCGCCGGCGGGCCCCGGCGCAGCCAGGCGAGCTCCTTGCGGAGCAGGTTGTCGCGCCGCTCGGCGGTCACCTGCGCCATCCGCTCGCGCTCGGCCTTCGCGAGCACGTATGCCGCGTAGCCACCCTCGAAGGCGTTGACCGTCCCGTCGACGACCTCCCACGTGGAGGTGGCGATCGCGTCGAGGAACCACCGGTCGTGGGTGATGGCGACGACGGCGTTGTCGGGGCGGGCGCGGTGGCGGACGAGGTGCTCGGCCAGCCAGGCGACGCCCTCGACGTCGAGGTGGTTGGTGGGTTCGTCGAGGAACAGCACCGTCGGGTCCTGCACGAGCAGTCGCGCCAGGGCCAGCCGTCGGCGTTCGCCACCGGACATCAGGCCGATCGTCGCCTCGAAGCCGCCGACCGACTGGGCCTCGATCCCGCCGAGCAGCCCGGTCAGCACGTCGCGCACCCGCGCGTCACCGGCCCACACGTGCTCGGGAAGGTCGCCGAGGACGACCTCCCGCACGGTGTGACCGGGGTTGAGCACGTCCTCCTGGGCCAGCACGCCGACGCTGGACACCCCGGCGCGCGTCACCCGGCCGCTGTCGACCTCGCGCTCGCCCGCCAGGACGTTGAGCAGGGTGGTCTTGCCGCCGCCGTTGCGGCCGACGATGCCGATGCGGTCGCCACCGAGGACACCGAGGGACACCTCGTCGAGCACCTGGGCGGTGCCGAGGGCCAGGGAGGCGCGCTCGACACTGATGAGGTTCGCCATCAGCCGGGCCGCGGTCCGCTGATCTCGTGGGCACCGTGCGCCGGGCCCGTCGCCCGGCGGACGTCCTGCACCGTCCCGGAGGCGGTGAGCGACACGGCCAGGTCGATGGCTGCCTCGTTGTCCTCGACGACGAAGGCGATGGTGGGGCCGGAGCCGGACACGACACCACCGAGCGCCCCGAACTCCAGCCCCGCGTCGAGCACGTCACCGAGCGCCGGCATCAGGGAGATCGCCGCCGCCTGGAGGTCGTTGCGCAACGCCGCACCCAGGGCGCGGGCGTCACCGGAGCGCAGCGCCGTCATCATCTGCGGGCTCGGCGTGGGGTCCTCGACCGCGGTGCCCCCACGGAGCCGGTCGCACTCGGCATAGACGGCCGGGGTGGACAGCCCGGTCTCGCTCAGGGCGAAGACCCAGTGGAAGCTGCCCCGCGCCAGCACGGGGGCGAGCACCTCCCCGCGGCCGGACCCCATCGAGGTGCCGCCCGACAGGAGGAACGGGACGTCGCTGCCCAGCTCGGCGGCGATCTGCTCGAGCTCGGTGCGTGGAAGGGCCAGTCCCCAGAGACGGTCGCACGCGACCAGGGCGGCGGCCGCGTCGGCCGAACCACCCGCCATACCGCCCATCACGGGGATGTCCTTGCGGATGCTCACGTGCACGGGGTCCTCGACCTCGGTGAGCTCGGCGAGCCTGCGGGCGGCCCTGAGCGCCAGGTTGCTCTCGTCGACGGGCACGCCCAGCGACTGCGGACCGGACACGCCCACCCCCCAGTCGTCCGAGGAGGTCACGGTGACCTCGTCGTAGAGCGCGACGGCGTGGTAGACGGTGGACAGCGGGTGGTAGCCGTCCTCGCGGGGCGCCCCGACCAACAGCTCGAGGTTGACCTTGGCCGGCACCCGGACCGTCACCGACGACGGCATCACGGCGGCAGAGGTCATGGGCGCAACCCTAACGGGGACGGGCAGACCGCGCGGATCCGCACATCTGCACAGAACCTTCACACCTTCTCCGCCGACCCTCCCCGCGGCCCTCCTACGCTCGTGGACGTGAGCCACCCACCCCGTGTCCTGGTCGTCGAGGACGAGCCGACCATCGCCGACGCCATCACCGCACGCCTTGCGGCCGAGGGCTTCGACGTCCAGCAGGTGCACGACGGCCTGGTCGCGTTGGAGCGTGCCGCGGCCTGGGACCCGCAGGTCGTCGTCCTCGACGTCATGCTCCCCGGACTCGACGGCCTCGAGGTGTGTCGGCGGCTGCAGGCCACCCGCCCGGTCCCCGTCCTCATGCTCACCGCGCGCGACGACGAGACCGACCTGCTCGTGGGGCTGGGCATCGGCGCCGACGACTACATGACCAAGCCGTTCTCCATGCGCGAGCTCGTGGCCCGGCTGCGGGTGCTCCTGCGCCGGGTGGAGCGCGCCGCCGAGGCGCACTCCCCCGCCCCGACCGTCGCCGTGAACGGGCTGCGCATCGACGGCGCCCAGCGTCGGGTCTGGTCGAGCGAGGCGGAGGTCCACCTCACCCCGACCGAGTTCGACCTGCTGGCCTGCCTCGCGGCCCGCCCGGGCACGGTGCTCAGCCGCGAAGCCCTCCTCGCCGAGGTGTGGGGCTGGGCCGACGCGTCCGGCACCCGGACCGTCGACAGCCACGTGAAGTCGTTGCGCCGCAAGCTCGGCGCCGAACGCGTCCGGACCGTGCACGGGGTGGGCTACGCCCTGGAGGTGGGTTCGTGAGGTACGACCTGCGCCCGCTGGACCGGGCACGCTCCATCAAGACCAAGCTCGGCCTGCTGGTCGCGGTGACGGTCACGGTGGCCTCCGTGCTGGCCGTGGTGGGGACCCGGCTCGGCCTGTCGCCGTGGGCCACCGTGCCCGTGACCGTGGCCGCCGCCCTGGTGGTCACCCAGCTGCTGGCCCGCGGCATGACCTCACCCCTGCGGGAGATGACCGTGGCGGCGCAGCGTATGGCGCAGGGCGACCACTCCCAGCGCGTCCGCTCCACCTCGGGGGACGAGGTGGGTGAGCTGGCCCGGGCGTTCAACCGGATGTCGGCGACCCTCGAGCAGGTGGACCGCCACCGGCGCGACCTGGTGGCCAACGTCTCCCACGAGCTGCGGACCCCGATCACGGCCCTGCAGGCAGTGCTGGAGAACCTCGCGGACGGGGTGTCGCAACCCGGCCCCGAGCAGCTGCGCTCGGCGCTGGCCCAGACCGAGCGCCTCGGCCGCCTCGTCGGCGACCTGCTGGACCTGTCCCGCGTCGAGGAGGGCGTGACCCCGCTGCGCGTCACGCAGGTGGACCTCTCCGACCTGCTCGCCGACGCCGTCGCCCAGGCCCGCGTCGACCCGCTGCGGTACTCGGTGGTGGTCTCCCCGCCCGGACTGACCGTCCCCGCCGACCCCGACCGGCTCCACCAGCTGCTCGCCAACCTGCTCGACAACGCGGCCCGCCACAGCCCGCCCGACGGCGAGGTCCGCGTGTCCGCCTCCCGCCACGGCGAGCAGGTGCGCCTCGACGTCGCCGACGACGGCCCGGGGATCGCACCGGCCGAGCGGGGCCAGGTCTTCGAGAGGTTTGCCACCAGCGCCGCCCAGAACAGCGGAACCGGGCTCGGCCTGGCCATCTCGCGCTGGGTCGTCCAGCTCCACGGCGGCACCATCGCCGTCGCCGACAGCGACCACGGGTGCCGCATCGAGGTCCGGCTCCCCACCGACCCCACCCACGCGCCCTCGGCCAAGGGGCCCGTCATCAGCACCCTGACCCCGCCTGCCCCGTCGCAGGCACCACGAAGGAGCCCGTCATGAGCACCCTGACCCCACCGGCCCCGTCGCAACCACCACCGTCGTCGCCGGCCCGCGCCACCCTCGCGTCGTTCTGGCCGGACGCCCGGGGCCGCCAGCCCGGCCTGGTCGCCGCGGCCTGCGTGGCCGGCCTCCTCGCGGCGCTGGTGCTGCCCGACCACCGCCTCGGGCTCGGCACCGTCCTGGTCGCGGCCGTCATCTGCGGCACGGTGCTGACGGTCCGCGCTCGCGGCGCCGGGCGCCGCTGGGCCTGGCCCGACCATGTCGATGCCGCCCTGGTCGCGCTGCTGCTGCTCACCCTGGTGCTGCGGGACGCTGCGTGGATCACGGTGCTGTGCCTGCTGGCAGCCCTGGGCCTGGTGGCCGTGGGCTCCACGAGGGCCACCTCGGTCCTCGGCACGGTGGGTTCCGCCATCGCCGTCCCCCTCGCCGCGCTGCGCGGACTTCCCTGGCTCGCGCGCACCCTGCGCCCCAGGGCCGGGGTGCAGAGCTGGCTCCCGGCGGTGCGCACCGCGCTGCTCTCCGGGGTGCTGCTGCTCGTCTTCGGTGCGCTCTTCGCCTCCGCCGACGCCGTGTTCGCGACCTGGGTGGACGCGATCACCCCCGACATCACCTGGAACGACCTCCCGGCCCGGACCGTGCTGGGCCTCTTCGTCGCGACCGGCACCCTCGCGGCCGCCTACGTCGCCCTGGCCCCGCCTCCCGTCGACCGGTTGCAGCGCCGCCTGCGCCCGAGCCGTCGAGACTTCGAGTGGCTGGCCCCCCTCGGTGTCGTCAATGCCGTGTTCGTGGCCTTCCTGGTGGCCCAGGCGACAGCGCTGTTCGGTGGCCACGCCTACCTCCAGCGGACGACCGGGCTGACGTATGCCGACTCGGTCCACGAGGGCTTCGGACAGCTGACGACGGCCACCGTGCTCACCCTCACCGTCGTCGCCTGGGTCAACCACAAGGCCGAGCGCTCTCGCCGCCGCGACGTGGCCCTGGGCGCCCTGTGCGTCATGTCGATCGTCGTGGTCGTCTCCGCGCTCCACCGGATGAACCTCTACGAGGAGGCGTACGGGTTCACCCGGCTGCGCCTGCTGGTCTCGGTCTTCGAGGGCTGGCTGGGGGTGGTCCTGGTGCTCGTGCTCGTCGCCGGTGTGCTGGGTGGCCGGCGCTGGCTGGTCCCGCTCGCGGTCCGGGCGGGGGCCGTGGGCCTGCTCGGCCTGGCCCTGGTCAACCCCGACCTGTACATCGCCGAGCACAACCTCGACCGCGTCGGGGCGGCGGCCGGGATCGACCTGGTGTACCTCGGGAGCCTGTCCGCGGACGCCTGGCCCGCCATCGCCGGGCTGCCTGCGGAGGACTTCGCCTGCGCGACGCGCGACCTGGCGGTCCCGGACGACGACACGGTCGTCGAGTGGAACCTGTCCCGCGCCCGCGCCCGACACCTCATGTCCGAGCGGCCCCCGGCAACCACCGAAGCGACCGGCACCAGCGGGGCACCGTGCTCCTCGTTCCGCTGACCTGCTGCCTGCGACCTGCGCCGGCTCAGTCGCCGAGCGAGGAGCGAGCGGCGGCGATCGCCGCGAACTGCTCGATGCCGAGCTGCTCACCCCGCGTGCGGGGGTCGATCCCTGCTGCCCGCAGGCACTCCTCCGCGCGAGGCGCCGAACCCGCCCAGCCGCTCAGCGCCGCCCGCAGCGTCTTGCGTCGCTGGGCGAAGGCCGCGTCGATGCAGCTGAACGTGTCCTGTCGGGTGGCTTCGGTCGACGGCGCCGGACGCCGTTCGAGCGCCACCAGGCCGGAGTCGACGTTCGGCACCGGCCAGAACACGCTGCGGGGCACCGTCCCCGCGAGGCGCACGGCGGCATACCACCCGGCCTTGACGCTCGGCACGCCGTAGGCCTTGGACCCCGGGGTCGCGGCCAGGCGTTCGGCGACCTCGAGCTGCACCATGACGAGCACCCGCTCGAGGGTCGGGAAGGCCTCGAGGAAGTTGAGCACCACGGGCACCGACACGTTGTAGGGCAGGTTGGCCACCAGGGCCGTGGGCTGCGGGTCGGGCAGCTCGTGCACCTGCATCGCGTCCGCCTGCAGGAGGGTGAGCCGGTCCGCGTAGGCCGGTGCGAGCCTGCCCACCGTGCCCGGCAGGGCCTGCGCGAGGGCCGGGTCCACCTCGACGGCGACCACGTGACCCACCTCGGGCAGCAGCGCGAGGGTGAGCGAGCCGAGGCCGGGGCCGACCTCGACCACCACGTCGTCCGGGCCGACCCCGGCGAGGCGCACGATCCGCTTGACCGTGTTGGCGTCGATGACGAAGTTCTGGCCCCACTGCTTGGTCGGTCGCAGCCCGAGCCCGGCGGCGATCTCGCGGATCTGGGCGGCGCCGAGGAACCCGCTCGTCTGCTCCGCCATGCGGAGAACTCTAGGGGAGGTGGCCGTGGTCCCTTGACCGGCGGCGACGACCCCGGGCACACGACAGCGCCCCCGACCGCAGGGGTCGGGGGCGCTGTCGAGCGGCGGCGAACCAGCCGCCGCGGTGAGGGTCAGGCCGCGTGGGCGCAGCCCCACGGCGACAGGCCGCGGCTGGCGTAGACCCGGTTCGCCACGGTGATCTGCTCCGCACGGGAGGCGAGGTCAGCGCGGGAGGCGAAGTCGCCGCCACCAGAGCCGAGCCAGGTGCGGATGTCGAACTGCAGACCGCCGTAGTAGCCGTTGCCGGTGTTGATCGACCAGTTGCCGGTCGACTCGCACTGGGCGATGCGGTCCCACATCGCGGCGTTCGACAGGTTGAGGCCGGCGCCGGAGGTGTTGCCAGCAGGGGCACTGGGGGCGCTCGGCGCCTTGGCCACGGGACGTGACTTGGTGCCCACGGCGATCACCTTGGCGACAGCCGGGTCGGCGACCACGGTCTTGAGCTTCTTCTTGCTCTCGACCTTGCCGTCGACCTTGGTGACCCGCCAGGTGGTCACCTTCGCGCCGGCGGAGCCCGCCTTGAGGACCTTGCTCTGGCCCGTGTAGAGGCTGGAGTCGTTCTTGCGCGTCACCGGGGCCGCGATCGTCTCGGTGGACTTCACCTGCGTCGCGGAGACCCGCAGGACGGCGATCTTCAGACCCTTGGTCACCGGGCGGGCGGCCGCGGGAGTGACGCGGTCGTCGGAGTCCATGGTCACACCGAGCTCCTTGAGCGCGGCACCGACCGTGGTGGCGGTCGTGGTCACGGGGCGGTTCTTGCCGTCCACGCGGACGACGACGTCCTTGGGGGTGGTCACCGAGAGCGTCAGGCCGTTGCGGCCCAAGCTCATCGAGCGTGACGTGGAGAGCTTGGCGGAGTCGGCGCGGATGCCGAGCTCCTGGAGGGCACCGTCGACCGTGGTCGCCGTGGTCCAGTACTCACGCGTGGCGCCGTCGACGGTCACGATGAGCTTGCGTCCGTAGCGGACGACGATCTTCTGCCCGTCGGACACCTTGGTGTCGGGGGCGGGCACGACGACGTCGTGCTCCTTGACGGTGATGTCCTGCTTCGCGAGGACGTCACCCACCGTGCTGCCGAAGCTGTGCACGGTGGAGGTCTTGCCGTCGACCGAGACGGTGACGGACTTGTCGAGGTGTGAGACGCCAACGGCTCCGGCGACGAGGGACGTCACCACCGCGGCTTGGGCGATGCGTCGAACGGGACGGGTGATCACAATGCTCCAGTGGTAGGAATCCCCGGGCATCGGTCGGGTGTCGCGTCCTGCCGGGAGGGGGTGCTCCGGCAAAGAAATAGGGGCGCCCTGGTCCGCCGAGCTCCGACGGATCGAGCACCCCCGCTCGCGTCACCCGGAAGTCCGAACCCGGCCAACAGTCATCAACCATGACCGGCGATCCCGCGCAGGTCAAATTTTGATAACGGATCCTTCATGGTTTCGCCAAGGGCCTGCGCCCCACGAGTCACACCGGTAACGCGCGGCGCGCCAGAGCGGGGTAGGGCGGGGTCCGGGTCACCAGGGCCCGTAGACCGACTCCGAGGTGTCGCTGAGGGCCTGGCACAGCGTCGGGACCGCGACCCCGAGGACGCCCGCCATCGCGCGGACCGTGTGGGGCACCAGGTAGGGCGCGTTGGTCGCGCCGCGCCACGGGACCGGGGTCAGGTAGGGCGCGTCCGTCTCGACCAGGAGCCGGTCCAGCGGGGTCACCGCCAGGGCGTCGCGCAGACCCTTGGCGTTCTTGAACGTGACGGTCCCGGCGAAGGACAGGTAGTACCCGCGCTCGGCACACACCCGCGCCATACCGATGTCGCCGGAGAAGCAGTGCAGCACCGTCTTCTCGGGTGCACCCTCCTCGGCGAGGATGCGCAGCACGTCGTCGTGGGCGTCGCGGTCGTGGATCTGCAGGGCCTTACCGGTCCGCTTCGCGAGGTCGATGTGCCACCGGAACGAATCCTGTTGCACCCCAACCCCTTCGGGACCGGTGCGGTAGTAGTCCAACCCGGTCTCCCCGATGACCCGGATACGGGGGTGGGCGGCCAGCCGTTCGATCTCGTCGTAGGCGCCCTGCAGGTCCCCGGCCTCGGCGAGCCGAGGCGCCTCGTTGGGGTGCAGGGCCACCCCGCCGAGCACCGCCGGGTGCTGGTCCACGACCTCGACGGTGAAGCGGGCGCCGGGCAGGTCGCAGCCGATCTGGACCACCCGGTCGACCCCCACCGCCGCCGCCTGGGCCACTGCCGCAGCGACGTCGGGGGCGTCCTGTCCGTCCCTGGCGATGTCGAGGTGGGTGTGGTTGTCGACGACGGCGATGGGCAGCGGGTCGGGCGCCGACGGCACCCGCCCGTGGCCACGTGGGCCGGCAGGTATGGCGTCCTGGGTGGGGGTCATGCAGGTCGACCCGGTCAGCCCTGCTCGAGCCGGTCGAGCTCCTCGGCCACGACGGACTCGTCCAGCTTGGTGAAGATCGGTGTGGGCTTCGCCACACTCGCCCCGACACGCACCGGACGGGACTCCCAGCGGGGCGTGGCGGTGTACTCACCCGTCACCACGGGGTAGCTGCGTCCCTCGTCCCCCGCATCGAGACCGGCCACCTCCCGGACCGCCGGCATGGGCATGAACTCGCCCTCGCCGCCGATGGCCAGGTGCACCGCGTTGGAGGAGTTCGGCAGGAACGGGCTCATCACGGTGTTGAGGTCGCTGACGCACTGGACCAGGGTGTGCAGCACGGTGGCGAGACGCTCGCGCTGGTCCTCGCCCTTGAGCTTGAACGGCTCGGTGTCGGTGACGTACTTGTTCACCTCGCCCACGGTGCGCATCGCCTCCGCGACGGCCGCCTTGATCCGCTGGCGGGCGAGCAGGTCGCCCACCGTCTCGAAGGACGCCAGCACCGTGGCCCGCACCGCCTCGTCGACGGGTTCGAGCGGACCCGGGTCCGGGATCTCGCCGAAGCTCTTGGCGACCATGGCCGCGGTGCGGTTGACGAGGTTGCCCCAGCCCGCGACCAGCTCGGAGTTGTTGCGCTGGACGAACTCGGCCCAGGTGAAGTTGGAGTCCTGGTTCTCCGGACCTGCGGCACAGATGAAGTACCGGATCGCGTCCGGGCCGTAGCGCTCGAGCACGTCCCGGATGTGGATGACGAAGCCGCGGGAGGTGGAGAACTGCTTGCCCTCCATCGTGAGGTACTCGCTGGAGACCACCTCGGTGGGCAGGTTCAGCTCCCCGAACGCACCGGGCTCGCCGCCCTTGTCGCCGCGACCGGCATACCCGAGCAGCTCGGCCGGCCAGATCTGGGAGTGGAAGGTGATGTTGTCCTTGCCCATGAAGTAGTAGGACACGGCCTCCGGGTCGTTCCACCACTCGCGCCAGCGCTCGGGCTCGCCGAGGCGTCGCGCCCACTCGACCGAGGCCGACAGGTAGCCGATGACGGCGTCGAACCAGACGTAGAGCCGCTTGGTCGGCTGGTCGCTCCAGCCCTCGAGCGGCACGGGGATGCCCCAGTCGATGTCCCGCGTCATGGCGCGTGGCCGGATGTCGTCGAGGATGTTGAGGCTGAACTTGATGACGTTCGGACGCCAGGTGCCCGACGCCTCGCGGCCCTCGAGCCACTCGCGCAAGGAGTCGGCGAGCGCCGGCAGGTCGAGGAAGAAGTGCTGGGTCTCGATGAACTCCGGCGTCTCGCCGTTGACCTTCGACCGCGGGTTGATGAGCTCGGTGGGGTCGAGCTGGTTGCCGCAGTTGTCGCACTGGTCGCCGCGGGCCTCGGGATAGGCGCAGATGGGGCAGGTGCCCTCGATGTAGCGGTCGGGCAGCGTGCGCCTGGTCGACGGGGAGATGGCACCGCGTGTCGTCTGCTCGACCATGTAGCCGTTCTTCCAGACCTGCGTGAACAGCTCCTGGGCGACGGCGTAGTGGTTGGCCGTGGTCGTGCGGGTGTAGAGGTCGTAGGAGCACCCGAGGTCGGCCAGCTCGTGGGCGATGATCGCGTGGTTGCGGTCGACGAGCTCGCGGGCGGTCACGCCCTGCTGGTCGGCCAGCACGAGGATCGGGGTCCCGTGCTCGTCCGAGCCGCTGACCATGAGCACGTCGTGGCCGGCCATCCGCATGTAGCGGCTGAACACGTCGGACGGCACGGCGAACCCGGCCACGTGGCCCAGGTGGCGCGGGCCGTTGGCGTAGGGCCAGGCGACGGCGGACAGGACCTTCATGCGGCAGCCGCCCGGGTGCCCGGACGACGCCGGAGCGCAGCCGGGAGGGCGCGGGAGCAGGAGACGACGGGTGCAGTGCTCACACGCCGAATCCTAGGGGGCGAGGACCTCCGGCCCCGGAGCAGGGACCACCCCCCTCCCGGCGGAGTCGCCGCAGCACGGCGCCGGGTCACTGCACCAGCGGCGCCTGGCCGCCGCACCAGCTGCGCCGGGTCGCCGCGACAGCGGCGCCGGGCCCAGCTCTGTGCGCACCAGGGAATTTGCCGGTTTTGCCGCGCTTCGGCGGCGCTCAGGACCTAATGTGACCCCGTGCGGCGGGGAGATGCCGCCTTTCCAGAGAGAAGAGACATGGCCAACCGTCTGCCCAAGGCTGCCGCGATCATCGCTGCGGTCATCGCCGTCCCCCTCGGGGCCGGCGCCGCCACCGCGGCACCCGCTGCCCGACCCGCCCCCCAGATCGTCGAGTCGGCGGCCCACGCCAAGGCGCTCGCGAAGCGTGCGCACGAGCGCGTGCGCCCCGGCGCCACGGCCCAGCTGAAGGCCACCGCCACGAAGCAGACCCTGGCCCAGGCAGCAGCCGCCGGCCAGGCTGCAGCGGCTGCCACGACCGGCCGCCTGGCCGGCGCCAACCGCTACGACACCGCTGTCGCCGTGTCCAAGGCGACCTACCGGGACGCCGGCCGACTTGCCGGCGGCACGCTGTTCGTCGCCTCGGGCACCGAGTACCCCGACGCCCTCGCCGGTGGCCCCGCCGCGGCCGGCATCGGTGGCCCCCTGCTGCTCGTGCCTCCCACGGGCACCATCCCTGCCTCGGTCATCGCCGAGATCAAGCGCCTCGGCGTCGAGGACGTCTACATCATGGGTGGCGAGGGTGCCGTCGACGCGGACGTCGAGGAGCAGCTCGACGCGCATCGACGGCCTCGAGTTCGTCGACCGCGTCTACGGTGTCGACCGCTACGAGACGGCTGCCTATGCGTCCTTCTTCACCTGGCAGTTCGACGAGGCCGACCCCGATGCCGACCCCACGCCGTCGCCGGTCGTCTACCTCTCCAGTGGTGCCACCTTCGCGGACGCGCTGGCCGGTGGCGCCGCGGCTGCCATCGCCGGGGCCCCGCTGCTGCTGACGAACCCCTCGAACCTGCCTGATGTCACGTCCTTCATCCTCGAGGACACCCAACCGACCGAGGTGCGCATCCTCGGCGGCACCGGCGCCGTCTCGGGGGCGGTCGCGACGCAGGTCCGCAAGGTCCTGCCGCACACCAAGATCACCCGCTTCGCCGGCGCCGACCGTTACGCCACGGCGGCGATGACCGTGCAGAACCTCGGGCTTCCCACGGGCGGGGCCGTCATGCTCGCCAACGGGTCCACCTTCCCGGATGCGCTGTCCGCGTCGACCTCATCCGCCGTCATCGGGGCGCCGGTCCTGCTGGTCCAGCAGTCGTGCTCGCCGGCCGCCACCACGGCGCAGGTGAACCGCCTCGCCCCGACCCTGGTCCGGGCAGTCGGCGGCAAGGCCGTCGTCTCCGACGCAGCCCTGGCCCGCAAGGCCTGCTGACCGCAGGTCCCCTGCATCGCCGGGCCCGGCAGCCGTGACGGCTGCCGGGCCCTTCGCCATCCATCCCGGTGCGCCACACTGACCACGGAGGTGACCGATGATCGCCGCACTCACCGGCATGGGGCTGTCCGCCGCCGCGGGCCTCAACGCCTACATCCCGTTCCTGCTCGTGGCCCTGGTCGCGCGGTTCAGCGACGTGATCACGCTGCCGCAGTCGTACGTCTGGATCGAGTCGTGGTGGGCCATCGGGGTCGGCGCGCTGCTGCTGCTCACCGAGGTGGTGCTCGACAAGATCCCCGCGGTCGACACGGTCAACGACGCCGTGCAGACGTTCATCCGGCCGAGCATGGGCGGCCTCGTGTTCGCTGCCACCTCGGCAGCAGAGGAGGTCGACCGCTCGAGCTGGATGACCGACCATCCCTGGGTCGGCATCGTCCTGGGGGTCGTCGTCTCCGGGATCGTGCACACCGGCAAGGCCGCGGCCCGGCCCGCGATCAACGCCGGGTCGCTGGGGTTCGGCGCACCGGTCGCCTCGACCGTCGAGGACGGCGCCTCCCTCGGGATGAGCCTCGTCGCGGTGTTCCTACCGGTCCTGGTCGTCGTCCTGCTCATCGCCCTCGCCGCACTGCTGATCTGGCTGTGGCGGGTGGCTCGCCGCCGACGCCGGCGCCGCGACCGGCGCACCGCGCCCGCATGACGCGTCCGGGGCGAGCGGACAGACTGGGCGCATGACCGTCGCCACCGCTCCGCTCTCGCGCCGCTCCCTGGTCACCGAGACGGTGCTCGTCCTCGGGGTGAGCCTGGGCGCGTCGGCGGTCTGGTCGCTGCTGTCGATCATCAACAAGCTGACCCAGCAGCGCGCCCTCAACCAGCAGACGACCGCGATGAACTCGTCGGTGACACCCGACCGGCCCTGGCTCGACCTCGCCTACCAGCTCGTCGGCATCGTCATCGCACTCGTCCCGGTCGCCCTGGCCGTCCACCTGCTTCGTCGGGACCGGCCCGACGCCACCCGCGCCATCGGTGCCGACCTGCGCCAGCCCGGCCGCGACCTCGCACGTGGCCTGTTCCTCGCCGCCGCCGTGGGTCTGCCCGGGCTCGCCCTGTATGCCGCCGCGAAGTCGCTGGGCTTCAACACCACCATCGCCGCGGCGAACCTCTCCGACCACTGGTGGACCATCCCGGTGCTCGTCCTGGCAGCGGTCCAGAACGCCGTGCTCGAAGAGGTCATCATGGTCGGCTACCTCTTCACCCGGTGGCGCCAGGCCGGCTGGTCCCTGCCCGCCGTCGTCGTCACCTCTGCACTGATCCGCGGGTCGTACCACCTCTACCAGGGCTTCGGCGGGTTCGTCGGCAACATCGCGATGGGCCTGTTCTTCGGCTGGGTCTACACCCGGACCAAGCGCGTCGGCCCCCTCGTCGTGGCGCACACCGTCCTGGACGTCGTCGCCTTCGTCGGCTACGCCCTGCTCAGGAACCACCTGTCGTGGCTGACGTGAGCAGGGCCGCCCGCAGCCGCACCGCCGGTCAGCGAACGCTGAGGTAGCCGTCGTAGAGCGACTTCTTGGACAAGCCGGTGGCCACGGCCACGTCGGCGCACACGTCCTTGAGCCGCTCGCCCGCGGTGACCCGCTCCCGTATGGCGGGCAGCGCCTCCTCGACGGAGGTCACCCTCGGGGTGGCACCGGCCACGACGACGGTGATCTCGCCGCGTACGCCCTCGGCGGCCCAGTCGGCGAGCTCCCCCAGCCCACCGCGCCGTACCTCCTCGTAGGTCTTGGTCAGCTCACGGCACACCGCGGCACGCCGGTCTGCACCCCAGGCGTCGGCCATCGCGCGCAGGCTCACCTCGATACGGTGCGGCGCCTCGAAGAAGACCATCGTGCGCCGCTCGTCGGTGAGCGCGGCCAGGGTGCGGGCCCGCTCGCCGCCCTTGCGCGGCAGGAACCCCTCGAAGCAGAACCGGTCGACCGGTAGGCCCGAGACCGCGAGCGCCATGAGCACCGCGCTCGGTCCGGGCACGCAGGTGACTCTGATGCCGGCCGCCACCGCGGCGTCGACGAGGCGGTACCCCGGATCGGACACCGACGGCATACCGGCGTCGGTCACCACCACGACCCGCTCACCGGACCGCAGGCGCTCGACGAGCTCAGGGGTGCGCGCCGCCTCGTTGTGCTCGTGGTAGCTGAGGACCGCACCGCCGGGCGTGATGCCCAGGTCGGCACACAGGCGTCGCAGTCGTCGGGTGTCCTCTGCGGCCACCACGTCGGCGCCGCTGATCTCCTGCGCCAGCCGGGGTGCGGCGTCACGGGGGTCGCCGATGGGAGTCGCCGCGAGGACGAGCACTCCGGCCTTCGGCTCTGGTGTCACGAGTGTCATCCTGTCAGGCCTGGTGTGCATACGATGTCGCGCATGACCCGGACGGACGAGCTGCGATCACGCCTGCTCGGGTTCCGGCCCACCGACACGTTGTGGGGCTGGCTCGGTCCGCTGTTCTTCGCCGTCGGTCGGCGGCATCCTGCGGTTCTGGTCGCTCGACCGGCCGCACCAGCTGGTGTTCGACGAGACGTACTACGTCAAGCAGGGCGTCTCGATGCTCGAGTACGGCGTGGAGATGCGGGTCCCCGACACCATCAAGAAGCCGGACGAGCTGTTCACCGCCGGCACCCCCGACGTGTTCGGCACCGAGGGCGACCTCGTCGTCCACCCCCCGGTCGGCAAGTGGGTCATCGCCGTGGGCGAGCACCTGTTCGGGGCGACGTCGTCGTGGGGCTGGCGCTTCTCGGTGTGCGTCCTCGGCACCCTGTCGATCCTCATGATCGGCCGCGCCGCCCGGCGGATGTTCGGCTCCTCCCTGCTCGGGACGATCGCCGCGTTCCTCGTGGCCTTCGAGGGCCACCACTTCGTCCAGTCCCGCACCGGGCTGCTCGACCTCATCGTCATGTTCTGGGCGCTGGCCGCCTTCTGCGCGCTGCTCATCGACCGCGACCGGTCGCGCGCGATCCTGGCCGAGAAGGTGTCGGCGATGACGCCACGGCAGCTCGCGACAGGGTTCGGCCCGTGGCTCGGCTGGCGGCCGTGGCGGTGGGTGGCCGCGGTCAGCCTGGGGCTGTGCGCCGGCACCAAGTGGTCGGGGTTGTTCTTCCTCGTGGCGTTCGGCCTGATGACCGTGTGGTGGGACCTCGGTGCCCGCCGGGCGGCCGGGGTGCGCCACTGGTTCTCGGCCATGCTCGTCAAGGACGGCCTGTGGGCCGCCGCGCTGATGGTCGGCACGGCGACCGTGACCTACCTGGCGTCGTGGGTCGGCTGGTTCCGCTCGAACCTCGGGTACGACCGCCTCTGGGGTGCGGCACACCCCTCCAAGGACACCCCGTGGATCCCGGACGCGGTGCGTTCGCTGTGGCACTACCACCAGGAGATCTACACGTTCCACGTCAACCTCCACGACAACCACCCCTACCGCACCAACCCGTGGTCCTGGGTCATCCAGGGACGTCCGACGTCGTTCTTCTACGAGGGTCCGAAGCAGGGCGAGGGCGGCTGCACGGTCAGCCAGTGCTCCAAGGCGATCACTTCGATCGGCACCGTCTCGATCTGGTGGCTCGGCGCCGTGGCGATCATCGTGCTCGTCTACTACTGGCTGCTGCGGCGCGACTGGCGCGCGGGCGGCATCCTCGCGGGGCTGGCCGGAGGGTACCTGCCGTGGTTCGGCCTCGAGGAGCGCACCATCTACTCCTTCTACACGGTCGCGTTCGAGCCCTGGATCATCTTCGCGGTGGTGTTCGTGCTGGGGCTGGTGCTGGGCAAGCGCACCGACTCCCGGCGCCGGCGCGAGATCGGCCTCTACGTCGTCGGTGCCTACTGCCTGCTGACGCTGGTGCTGTTCGCGTTCTTCTGGCCCATCTACACCGCGCAGGTCATCCCGCAGGGCCAGTGGTCGGTGCGGATGTGGTTCCCCAGCTGGGTCTGACCGGGCAGGCTGGACCCCGTCGGTGATGGTGGCAAAGCGTTGACAGTGACAGGATCGGCGGCGAAGGGGAAGGACGGACGGTGACGCGGTTCGAGTTCGTCCCGGGCACGGTGGGCCCGATGATCGAGGACGAGGACGTCGCCCGGCTCGATGCCGCGAACGCCGTCCTGCGGTCCACGATCCGTGAGGTCCGCGACGCCATGGGCGGTGCCCCCGCCGAGGCCGTGCACGACAGCTGGTGCGCCTGCTCGCCGACCGGGTGGGGCCGGGACTCGTGGTTCGCGACGCCGACCTGCAGGCTGACGCGGAGGCGATCAGCGAGGGGACGATGTTCGGCTGACCCCGTCCGAGGGGTCGTGCAGGGGCAGGTTCAGCGTGAAGGTCGACCCGAACCCCTCGACCGAGTCCGCGGAGACCGCGCCTCCGTGCTGGCTGGCGATGCCACGCACGATGGACAAACCGATGCCGGTCCCCTGGATGGCCTGGCGCTGCGCGGTGCTGGACCGGAAGAAGCGGGTGAACAGCTGGTCCTGCTCGCCCTCGGGGATCCCCATGCCCGTGTCGGACACCGACAGCAGGGCGTTGGCGCCGTGGTGGGACACGCTGAGCGTGACGCTGCCGTCGTCGGGAGTGAACTTGATGGCGTTGCTCAGCAGGTTCATCACCAGCCGCTCGAGCTGGTCGGCGTCGGCCAGGACCGGCGTGGCCTGCGTGCCGATCTCGAGGTTCATCCGCAGCCGGCGGTTGCGCAGCAGCGGGCTCACTCCCTCGAACGCCCCCTTGGCGGTGTCGCGCAGGTCGTGGTCGCGCAGGACCGGGCTGGCGGCTCCTGACTCGAGCCTCGACGCGGTCAGCAGGTCCTCGATGAGGATCATGAGGCGCTGGCCGTTGCGCCGGATCCGGTCGAGCATGTCGTGCTGCTCGGGACTGACGTCGCCCGCCATCCCTTCGATGAGCATCTCGGAGTAGCCGACGACGCTGGTCACAGGGGTGCGCAGCTCGTGGCTCACCGACGAGACGAAGGTGGACTTCGCGTCGTTCAGCCGCTGCAGCTCGCGTACGGCGTCGCGCTCCTTGTGCAGCGCGGCCTCCTGGAGCGCGCGTGCTGCGTGCTGCTCGGTGGTGTCGACGAGCTGGGCGGTGAACATGAAGTGCGCGCCGCGGCGGTTGACGGGAGAGAGCACCAGCTCCACCCACCGGGACGGGTCCTCGGCGAGCTGCACCTCGCCGCGCCACCCGTGGGACGTCTCGGCCATGATCGCGAGCATGCCGTCGCGGACCTCGCCGCGGCCGGGCTCGAGGAAGTGCTCGAGCCAGTCGCCGTCGGAGACCAGGCTCGCGCTGTCCCGGCGCAGCAGGCGGGCAGCCACGTCGTTGACCTCGACCGCCACCGGGTGGGAGTCCTCGCAGCGCAGGATGAACATGCCGAGCATGGCGTCGGCGAACCCGTGCCGGAACACCTTCTCGCTCTCGACGACCCGGGCCAACAGCTCACGGCGCTGCATCATCGTCACCGAGAGGGGAAGGACGGTGAATGCGCTGATCGCGAGAAAGCCCTGCACGAGAGCAGACACCGTCTCGGGCGGCACCGCGGCACCTGCCGCGTTGAGGGCGAAGGGGCCCGAGCCGTTCGCCGTGAAGAGGCTGGCGAGGACGCCCACGACGAGAAGCTGGGCCGAGGTCGTCCGGAGCGAGTTGCGCAGCGCACCCCAGACGAGCAGCGGTGTCGCGACGGAGGCAACAGGCATTCCCCGGGTGAGACCGAAGACCACGCAGGTGCCGACCAGGACGGAGGCCCACTGCATTCCCACCTCCCAGCGATGGCGGCGCTCGGCAGGGGCGGTGCGCAGGAACAAGGGCATGATCACCAGCAGGGCGGCGAGGTGCGAGGCCGAGATGGACCGGGCGACGACGACGAACGAGGCATCCATCGTCAGGACCGCGCTGATGCCGCCCAGCAGCCCGGCGACGCCAGCTCCGGCAGCCGAGGCGAGGACGACCCTCCAGAAGTCCTGCATGGACCGCAGCGAGCGGCCCGGCCCCCCGAACCAGAACAGCAGCAGGACCAGCACGGCGCACTCGGCGGTGTTCGCGAAGGCGAACCCTCCAGCTGCTGCCGGGGTCCGGCCACCCACGAGGTTGGCGAGGAAGCAGACCACCCAGACGCCGGCGAGCATGGCCGGGCGCTGGCGCCCCCGGGCCAGCAGGACGCCACCGGCGCTGACTCCTGCGGCGGGCCACCAGGAAGCCAGGGTGGAACCGCGCGGCGCCAGCTCGACGGAGCCGAGCATGAGGACGAAGACGACCCCGAGCAGGACGACCCCGACGCCGACCTCCCGGGTCTGTCGCGGGAGGCGGCTCCAGGAGCTCGCGAGGCCGGAGGTGGTCAACCCGGAGGTGGTCGGGCCGGAGGTGGCCAGGTCGGCGGTGGTCATCTCAGTGCTCCTTCGTCGACGGGAGCTGCGGGATGACGACCGTCACGGGTGGTCGCAGGGCGACGCGCGCGGTGAGGAGCTGGGCGACCACGGCCATGATGTGGGCAGGACTGAAGGGCTTGGTCACGTAGTGGTTGGCCCCCGCCAACAGGCCGGCATCGATCTCGAAGGGAGAGGTGCGGGAGCTGACCAGGATCACGGGGACGTGGGCGAGGTGACGCTGGCGGCGGATCCACCAGCAGACCTCGATGCCGCTCAGACCGGGCATCTGCACGTCGAGCAGGATGATGTCCGGGGACAGGTTCTCCAGCATCCGCACGGCTTCGCGACCGTCCTCCGCGCAGATGGTCTGGGCACCGGTGCGGCCCACCGCCACGGACAACAGGTCGCGGATGTCCGCGTCGTCGTCGGCGATCAGGGCGAGCGGCATGGGTGCAGGATCTCTCATCCAGTTCGGGGAACGGGCTCGAAACGAGTGGGAACCTTGGTGAGCCCCTCCGTGGACGTCGGCGCGAGCCCGTCCGCGGGTGGACGGACTCGAAGAGTGCAGGGGGTCTCTTCGAGTCCGTCCGGTCGTCGGGGTCCTGGTGGGGGGAGTCCGGGACCGTCCTGACCGGCACCCGTGGTGCCATGACCATTCTGCGGCGCCCGATGTGAAGGTTGCGATGAGCAACCCGGGGTGCGCCGTGAAGATGACGTGAAGATCGAGGGAACCACGGGCCAGTGCGCCCGATCACCCGCGACGGGGCTCGACCGGCGCTTTCGCGGTCCACGTCGTGGTATCCGGCCACGACCTGCGGCAATGGAGGCCCGAGAAGGGCGTTCTGTCCCTAGACTCCCGACATGGCGCGACTGCTGGTGGTCGATGACGAGGCGCAGATCGTGGTGGCCCTGACCCGCGGCCTCGAGCGGGAGGGACACGACGTCGACATCTCGCGCAACGGTCTGGATGCCGTGGCGCTCGTCGCCTCCAGCGCCCCCGACCTGGTCGTGCTCGACCTGAACCTCCCGGACATCGACGGGCTCGAGGTGTTGCGCCGGGTCCGGTCCTGGAGCGCTGTCCCCGTGCTCATCCTCTCGGGCGACGGCGAGGAGGAGCGCAAGATCGCCGCCCTCGACGAGGGCGCCGACGACTACCTGGAGAAGCCCTTCAGCCTCGGCGAGCTGCGGGCCCGCGTGCGAGCGCTGCTGCGGCGGGCCGGTGCCACCGCGGACTCGGCTGCCATCAGCAGCGACGGGCTCGATGTCGACCTCGCCATGAAGACCGCCCAGCTCGACGGAGTGGCGCTGCGCCTCACCCCGACGGAGTGGCGGCTGCTGGAGCTGTTCCTCTCCCAACCGGGCAAGCTCCTCACCCACCAGTGGTTGATCGCGCGCATCTGGGGTGCCGGCCACGGTGGCGAGACGCTGCAGACGCTGCGGGCCCACCTGCGCTCGTTGCGGGCCAAGCTCGGCGACGACTCCAAGGAGCCTCGGTTCATCCGCACCGAGACCCGGATCGGGTACCGGTGGGTGCCCCCGGTCGCGACGAACGTCGCCCCCAGCGGTGCCGCGGCCGATGGTGGCTGAGTCGGCCGACCACCGGGTCAGGAACACCCTCGCCGCCCTGCGGGGACACCTGGAACTGGCCCACGAGGCCGCTGCCGGTGAGGCTGGTCGAGCCGAGGACGTCGTGCGGGACCTCGGCGACGCCCTCGCCTCCCTGACCAGGCTCGAGCACGAGCTGGGCGTGCACGCCGACGACGGCAGCCCCGACCACGGTGGGGCGACGCGCGAGGGCGCGTAGGCGCCCGGCTCAGACCCGGGTGGCGGCAGCGAAGCGCTCGGGGAAGTCCAGCCCGGGGGTCGCGGAATGGATCGCCTTGGCCACCACGGACAGCAGGGCACGCGTCTGGAAAGGCTTGCGCACCACCGCGAACGCCCCTGCCTCGAGGGCCTCGACGTCGCTGTCGACCGAGGCCGTGAGCATGACCGCGGGGACGGTCGAGCCGGTGCGGCGCAGGGCGCCCAGGACCTCCATCCCATCGACGTCGGGCATGCGCAGGTCGAGCACCAGGCAGTGCGGGGCCACGTCGGCGATGGCGGCGAGGGCCTGCGCCCCGTCGCCGACCGTGGTCACGCGCACCCCCGCATACGCGAAGACGCGTTCGAGCAGGACACGGATGTCCTCATCGTCCTCGGCGATGAGGATGCGGACGTCTTGGCTCTCCACCTCGCGCGCACCCCTTTGCTCCCCGATCGCGGCATTGCCGCACCCCGGACCAGTGTCACACAGCGACGCCCGACGGCACAGGAGTTCAGCGAGCTGGTCCGGGCGGTGGTCGCCGGTCCGGCTCCGCCTCCCCGGTGACCGCGGCGAGGAGGCCGTCGAGCACTGCCCTGGTGTGCGGCTCCTCGATGGCCTCCCGCACCCAGGCGTGCGCGGCGGCACGGTCGGGTGAGCGCGGGCTGGGGTGGAGCCAGTCGGCCGACGCGGCCGCGGTGATGTGGCCGAGCTGGGCGATGAGCAACGTGAAGTGTCCTCGGCGGTGGACGGTGGCCGGCCCCCCGGCGGCGCGGTAGGCGCCCACGAGGGCGCGGGCCCGTGCCGGGTCCGACCGCCCGAACTCGAACAGCACGGCTGCGAGCTCCATGGCGGGGTCGGCCGGTCCGCTGTTCTCCCAGTCGATGACGCACAGCCCTCCGTCGGTCGTCGGGAGCACGTTGTCGGCCCACAGGTCGCGGTGACAGGTGCGCAGCACCTCGGGAGGTTCGAGCCAGCCCTCCAACGCGACGAGCTCGTCGCGCAGGTCGGCGAGCTGCTCGGCGAAGGGCGCCCCGGCGACCCGCAGCCGGGCGACGAGGTCGTCCCAGCGCGCGGCGCCGACCGGCTCCTGCGACCACGGGTCGGGATCGCCTGAGCCCGGGACGTCCAGGCGGTGGATCGCTGCGACGAGCTCCCCCACGGCGGCCGGGTCGACCAGCGGGTCCGGCGACCCGAGCTCGACCCAGCCGTGGACCCGGACCCGGACCGCCCCGTCTCCGAACACCGTGCCCTCGCGGGTGCGCCGTACGACCGGGGTGGGCACGCCGGCGGCGTGAGCGGCCTCCTGGAAGGCGGTCGATGCGGCCGCCTGAGCCTCGACCACGTCGCCGAAGGGCACCTTCACCGCCCACGAGCCGTCGGTGGTGTCGAGCCGCCACACCTGCCCCTGCTTGCCCCGGGCCACCGGTCCCTCGGACAGCGCGACGACGCGGCCGAGGTCGAAGCTGCGGGCGACCTCGGCCGCATCGAGCCTGCCCGCAGGCGGGGGTCCCGTGCCGACCGCCCGTCCGGCTGTGCCCGGCCCGGCCATCCTCGTCACCACCCGTCCGGGTCGTGGTCCTCGCCGATCGTCACGGTCCAGCCGGTGCCGCAGCCGAAGCACCGGTAACCGGGGTTGTCCCGGCGGATGGAGCTGGCCGGGCCCCGGTCCGCGGACTGCACCACGGTCGTCTGGGCGCCGTCACAGGACGGGCAGCGGACCAGGCCGGCGCCCCCACTGGGGCGCGAACCGGCCCTGAGCTCGTGCTCGCTCGCCGACTGCCGGGCACCCCACGACATGGACCGGTCGACCTCCGGCCGGTCGAGCGGCCCCCTGTCGTCCGGGACGCTGGAACGGTAAGGCGTCACGACGACTCCTTCGACATACCGAGGACGAGGGCGTGCAGGGCTGCCCGCAGGTCGCCCAGGTCCTCGTCGCACAGGCCCGTCTGGTCGACCACGTCGTACTGCGCGCGGGAGGCCGCCGACTCCAGCTCCCTGCCGAGGTCGGTCAGGTCGACGTTGACCACCCGACCGTCGACGGCGTCGACCCGTCGCGCGACGAACCCAGCGGCCTCCAGCCGACGCAGCAGGGGGCTGAGGGCGTGGGGCGAGAGCTGCAGCCGGTCGGCGATGTCACCGATGGGGCGGCTGTCCGCCTCCCAGAGCACCAGCATCACGAGGTACTGGGGGTACGTCAGCCCGATGCTCTCGAGCAGCGGCCGGTACGCCCGCGTGACCTGGTTGGTCGCCGCATACAAGGCGAAGCACAGCTGGTCGTCGAGACGCAGGTTGGTGGGTGACATGGACGCTCCTTCGGCCAGCACCAGAATATAGATCACGCACGATGCAGTTTCCACCCCACGAATGCGGTGCGATGCGTCAGACGCGTGCGTTGGTCACAACTGGGTCACCATGTGACCGCAACCCGCTGCGACGCTTCCCCTGCCGACCGATGGCAGATCACACTGGGCCTGCCGCCGACGCGGGGTCAGCATCCGGGGGGATGGCTGATCCCGCGGCGGCACCATCGTGAGCATCCGCCCAGTTGCGTGGGACCGCTCAGTGGGTGAGACCGAAGTCGGGGATGACGACGGCCGCGGGCGCCCGCAGCACCTGGGACGTCGACGGGCGACCGCTGCGGAGCTTGGCCACCACCGCGAGGATCTGCGCCTGCGTGAAGGGCTTCGTGACGTAGTGGTTCGCGCCGGCGAGCAGGCCGGCGTCGATCTCGAAGGGCGAGGTGCGCGCGCTGACCAGCACCACGGGGACGTGGGCGAGACGGCGCTGGCGACGGATCCACCAGCAGACCTCGATCCCGCTGAGGCCGGGCATCTGCACGTCGAGGAGGATGATCTCGGGGAGCAGGTTCTCCAACAGCTGCACCGCCTGGCGGCCGTCCTCGGCCTGGACCACCGCCATGCCGGCGTCACCGAGGACCACCGACAGCACGTCGCGGATGTCCTCGTCGTCATCGGCGACGAGGGCGACCGGCTGCACGCCGGGGGTGCTCATCCCGCCACCACGACGGGCGCACACCGGACACCGGGCGCGCACACGAGGGCGGTTGACGACACGGTGATCGGGCCTCCTCCGAGGGGGTTGACAGGAGGGTCCCGAATTTACCGTCGAGGCTGCAGGCGTGCGAGGAGATTGGGATATCTCGCCCCGACCGGCTGCCAGCCGAGCATCCAGGACCGCTGCTAGCCTGCCTGCGCAGATCCGGGCGGGCAGATCCGGACGGACAGGGCATCGCGTGAGACGTTGGAACGCTTGGTCATTGCAGCGCCGGGTCCTCGTGGTGTCTGCTGCCGCCGCGACCGTGGTGATCGTCCTGGGCGTCGTCGCCTTCGCCACCGCCCTGGACCGCATCCTCTACAGCGCCGCGCAGGACGGGGCCCGCACCCAGGCCACCGAGATCAGCGCGACGATCGCGGCGGGCGAGCGGCCGGCGAGCCTCGCGCTGCGCGACATCGCCAGCAGGGGCTCCCTGCTCCAGATCCTCGACAGCCGACACGAGGTGGTCGCCTCCTCCGACTCGACCCTGTCCGGGTCACCGATCACCCGGCTCCGACCCGGTCCCGGTGCCGTGGACGTGGCCCAGGAGGCCGTCATCCCTGGGGAGGTGGGCGAGCCCCACGCCATCGTGGCGCAGGGCGTCTCGGACCCCGCGGGAGCGGCCTACGTCGTCGTCGTCGCCAACCCGCTCGATGTCGAGGCCAACACCGTGCGGACCGCCACCTTGCTGCTCGCCCTGGGCGCCGCGGCGCTGCTGGCCCTCCTGCTGGTGCTCATCAGCCGGATCCTCAACCAGGCGCTGATGCCGGTCGAGCGCATCCGCAGCGAGGTCGCCCGGATCACGCGGGTGCGCGGCAGGGGGCACATCACGGTCCCTCCGACCGGGGACGAGATCGCCAGGCTGGCTCAGACGATGAACCTCATGCTCAGTCGTCTCGAACAAGCCGATGCGACCACCCGGCGTTTCATCTCCGACGCCTCCCACGAGCTGCGCAGCCCGCTGGCCACGATCCGCGCGGCCATCGAGGTCTCGGGAGCCGGGTCCGCCCTGCCCGGTCCTGACCGTGACGAGGTGATCCACGCCGAGGTGCTGCGGCTCCAGCACCTCGTCGAGGACCTGCTGACCCTGGCCAAGGCCGACGACGGGCTGCCGTTGACCCTGCAGGACGTGGATGTCGACGACCTGCTCGAATCAGAGGTGCGGCGCCTGCGCGCGACGGGCGAGGTGTCGGTCACCGCATCCATCGTCGCCGCGCGCGTCGTCGGGGACCGGCTCAAGCTGGGCCAGGCGCTGCGCAACCTCGTCGACAACGCGACGACGCACACGCAGGGCGGGGTCTTCCTCGGCGTCGAGCCGCAGGGCGACGTCGTCGTGGTGACGATCGACAACGAGGGACCGCCGATCCCCGAAGAGCAGCGTGAGGCGGTGTTCGACCGGTTCGCGCGGCTCGAGGAGTCGCGCGAACGCGACAGCGGCGGCAGCGGTCTGGGGCTGGCCATCGTCCGCACGATCATCGAGGCCCATGGTGGGACGGTGCGGGCGACGGTGACCCCCTCGGGGCAGTGCCGCTTCGAGGCCCGCCTCCCCACGATGGCTCAGCAGGTCACCGCGGCGTCCCACCCTCCACAGCCATGAGTCGGTAGCCCATCCCCCGCACCGTCTCGAGCGACGTCACACCGAAGGCCACGTCGATCTTGCGGCGCAGGTAGCCGACGTAGACCTCGACGATGTTCTCGCTGCCGTCGAAGGCCTGGTCCCAGACGTTGTCGAGGATCTCCGCCTTCGAGAGCACGACCTCGGGGTGGCGCATCATGAACTGCAGGACCGCGAACTCCTTTGCCGTCAGGGCGATCGCGTGACCGTTGCGGCTCAGGGTGCGCTTGTTGGGGTCGAGCAGCAGCCCGCCGACGGCGAGGGCCACCGGCCGGGCCGGGGCCCCGCGCCGGACCAGGGCCCGGAGCCGCGCGACGAGCACCATGAAGCTGAACGGCTTGGTGAGGTAGTCGTCAGCACCGAGGTCGAAGGCATCGGTCTGGTCGTAGTCGCCGTCCTTGGCGGTCAGCATCATCGCCGGGGTCCAGATCTTCAGCTCCCGGATGTTGCGCAGGACGTCATACCCGTTGCGGCCGGGAAGCATGATGTCCAGGACCAGGACGTCGTACGGGTTCTCGGTCGCGAGCCACTGCCCGGTCACGCCGTCGTGGGCGACATCGACGACGAAGCCCTCGTTGGTCAGGCCCCGCCGAAGGGTCTCCGCCAACGCCTTCTCGTCCTCAACGAGCAGGACTCGCATCGCCCGCATCCTCCGCATCGTCGTTGGACCTCGCGACCGTGCCCACCCACCGTTCCAGGAGGCCGGGCCGGGCGCGGAACGTCGCCGACACGGCCACGGCCATCGCGAGGACCGCCACGGCCATCACCCAACCGGCAATCACGTCCGTCGTCCAGTGGTACCCGAGGTAGATCCGGCTCATCCCCATGGCCACACTGCCGAAGACGGCTGCGACCACGGCCCCGACCCGCCCCGTGCGACCGACGCGCGGCCAGACGACGAGCATCGTCACCAGGCCCAGGAACACCGTGGAGAACACCGTGTGACCCGAGGGGAACGAGTACCCGGTGTCGACGGGACCGACGACGAAGGCAGCCGGTGGCCGGTGCCGGCCCAGCACGTGCTTGACCCCGAGGGTGAGCGCGGCCGCGACGGCCATCGTGGCGCCGAACAGCAGGGCCGACGTCCGGTCGCGCCGGGCGAACCACAACCACGCGAGCGCCACCACCGTGAGCAGACCGACGGCCACCTCGCTCCCCACCGTGCTCACGACCTCGGCCGCGAAGGTCAGGGACGGTGCGCGCAGGGCCGCCACCGACGACGTGATCCCCGGGTCGTACGACGCGAGGTCGGCGTTCTCGGTGACTGCGTCCACCAGCCCGGCAAAACCCGCGAGGGCGGCCAGCGCGACGCCGATCCCGGCCACCGTGGGGATCCGTGACGGCGCGCCGACCACCGAACGAAGAAGGTGCCGCGGCGCCGGTGCTGCCGGCGTTGCCTGGTGTCGAGTGGTCACGAGCTCGCTCTCTGTTCACGAAATCGGTCGGCGGGAGGGGAGGCAGGTTCCGCCACTGTCCCCCGTCGCGCCTGAACGCTTCCTGAGGACTCGTTCTCTCAGGAAGCGTTCAGGCGCTGCGGTCCAGAGTGTGGCCACGTGACCACGGTGGACACCAAGGAGCAGTCATGGACAGGAATGCGGCGCGCGCGATGGCGGCCCGGATGTCTGTCCCCTTGCGCGCCACCACAGCCCTGGCCCTGGCGCTCGCGGTGCTGTGGTGGGCGCTGCCACGAGTGGCCGGGGTGGGCTGGGGCGCGATCGGCACCACCCTCGGTGGCATCCCTGCCCGCGTCGCCCTCGGGCTCGCGATGCTCTGGGCCGGTGGGCTCCTCGCCCACTCGTTCGTCCTGACGGCTGCCCTGCCGGGTCTCAGCCGACGGCGTGCCCTGACGCTCAGCCTCACCGGCAGTGCGGTGTCCAACGTCATCCCGTTCGGCGGTGCCCTCGGCGTGGCCCTCAACCTCACCATGGTGCGTGCATGGCGGTTCCACAGGGGCGCCTACGCCACCTTCGTCATGGTGACCAACGTCTGGGACGTGCTGGCCAAGCTCGCGCTGCCCCTCGTGGCCGTGGTCCTCATGACGGCCGGCGGAGCCCTGCCCGGCCGGGCGCTGCAGACCTGGGCCATCGTGGGTTCCGCGGCCCTGGTCGCCCTGGTGGGCGTGGGCACCGCCCTCCTGCGCAGCGACCGGCTGGCGACGGCAGCAGCCCGCCTGGTCGCCTCGGGTGCGCGGCGCGTGAGGCGTCGCAGCGCGCTCTCCGCAGCGCAGGTCGAGGGCAGCCTGTTGGAGGCTCGCACCCGGGTGCGGACGATCGTCGAGGCCCGCTGGCCACAGCTCACGACCGGGATGGCGGCCTACCTCGCCCTCCAGGGTGCCCTGTTGTGGGCCTGCCTCCACGCGGTCGGCCTCGCCCTCCCCCTGTATGCCGTCATGGCTGCCCTGGCCACCGACCGCCTCCTCAGCATCATCCCCCTGACACCCGGCGGCGCCGGGTTCGCCGAGGTCGGCACTGCCGCGGTGCTCATCGGTTTCGGTGCCGATCCCCTCGGCGTCGCCGCGGGAGTGCTCCTGTATCGCGCGTTCACCTTCCTCCTCGAGATCCCCGTCGGTGGGGTGTGGCTGGGTTGTTGGCTGGCCCTGCGTCCGCGCACCGGGGCGGTGGCGACGTGAGGATCCTGCACGCCACCGACACGTACGGCCCGACGGTGGGCGGCATCGAGGTCCTGGTGCGGACGCTGGCCGAGAGCCAGGCCGCCGCCGGACACCAGGTCACCGTCCTCACGCGCACCCCCGGTGAGCCTGAGACAGGGGGGACCATCGAGGTGTGTCGTGACCCGGGTGCGCTCCGCACCCTGGTCTCCCGGACCGACGTCGTGCACGGCCACGTCTCTGCCTACTCACCCCTGGCCCTGCGTGCGGTTGAAGCCGGCGCGAAGCTCGACGTCCCGTCCGTGGCCACGGTGCACTCCGTCTGGGGCAGTGCCTGGCCGCTGTTCAGGGCTGCCGCCGCCATCCGGGGCTGGACGGACCTGCCGATCCAGTGGGCGGCGGTCAGTGACGTCGCCGCCGACCCGGTGCGCCGCGCCATGCCCGGACGCGATGTCCTCGTCGTCCCCAACGCCGTGGACACGTCGTACTGGCTTCCCGAGCAGCCCCCGCGACGCGCGGAGCACGTGACCATCGTCTCGGTGATGCGGATGAGCCACCGGAAGCGGCCGCTGGAGCTCGTGGCCGCGTTGCAGCGCATGCGAGCCCTGGTCCCCGCGGACATCTCGGTCACGGCGGTTCTGGTGGGCGACGGACCCCTGCTGCCGAGAGTGCAGCGCGCGATCCACCACCGGGGCATGGCCGGGTGGGTGCACACCCCCGGGGACCTCTCCCACTCCCAGCTCCGCGACCTCTACCGCAGCTCTGAGCTCTTCGTGGCTCCCGCGACCCTGGAGTCGTTCGGGCTGGCCGCCCTCGAGGCGCGTGCCGCCGGCCTGGCCATCGTGGCCCGGGACGGCACGGGCGTGACGGAGTTCGTCACGCCCGGACTGGACGGGCTGCTGGCCGGCAGCGACCGGGAGCTCGCCGAGCACCTGGCTGCTCTCTGCAGCGACGAGGCCACCCGCCGGGCGATGGTGCAGCACAACCACCTCGTCCCCCCGCTCCTGGACTGGTCGCACGTCCGCGAACGCAACACCGCCGCATACCTGCTGGCGGGGGCGCTCGACCCACTCGGTGCCACCCACACGACCTCGCTCACGGCCATACCGGCACCCCCCCTGCTGACGGGTGGCGCGTAGGCGAGGTCAGGCCGGCCGGACGCGTCCCCCCGCGCTGCTGGCCGGCCGTCGGCGCCCGGCGGTCCTGACCGCCGGGCGTCGGCACGTCCCGGGTCAGGTGATCGTGGTGGCGGGGACGCCGAAGCGGCGCAGCCGGTCCCTCAGGTGGGGGTGCCCCCACGACCTGGGTGCCGCGAGCGGGAGCGCGAGGAGGATCTCGTCGACCGGCTCGCTGAGGATGACCTCCTCGATGGCTTCGACAGGGTCGTGACGGATCGACACCGAGCCGATGACCCTGCCCCCGGCTGCGGCTTCCAGCAGGGGCAGGGTCTCCAGGAGGATGCACTCCGCCTCGAAGGCCCTGTCGTGGCGCTCCGGGTGGAGCAGGTGGAGCTCTGCCCGCGCCGGGTTGAGCACCACGAGGCGGAACTGGGCGTCGTCGTCCGCGGCGCGGGAGGCCACCGAACGCACCAGCGCAGGCGAGGGGCTGGCGCTGTCGGTGACCAGCAACACCCTCGTCCTGCGCTGCTCCATGGTCAGCCTTGTCGCTCGCCCACGGTCGCCGCTGCACGCTCGGCGCCGACCGTGGCACGCTCGGTACGGTCCTGGTGCGTCACGCTGAGGTGGACCACGACCGCAAGGATCGTGCCGAGGAACAGGATGCTGGTCCCCAGGGTGCCCAGCCCCGCGCCACCCTCGTCCCGCGCCGAGGCCAGGAAGTCCCCGATGTTGGCGCCCAGGGGACGCGTGAGGATGTAGGCCAGCCAGAACGTCAGCACCGGTCCGGCGCCGAGCTTCCAGGCGGTGAACACGGCGGCGATCAGGCCCAGGGGCAGCAGGACCGAGGCGCCGGCCGACCACCCGGTCAGCTCCAGCGTCCAGTCGCCGGCGGCCGTGCCCAGGGCGAACGTCACGAGGACGGTGAGCCAGTAGAAGGCCTCACGCGGGGTGGTGACGATGGAGTGGATGGACAGGGTCCGCTCCCGGGCGTACCAGACGGCGAAGACCGCGGCCAGGGCCAGGGTGAAGACCGTGGTGCTCAGCCAGAGCGGCACCCCGAGCCCGTCGGTGAGGTTGTCGGTGAGCAGGGTCCCGACCACGCTGATGAGCACCACGGCCAGCCAGTAGACCGAGGGCACGTACTGCCTCAGCCGGAACTGGAGCACGAGCACCGCGACCAGAGCGACCGAGAACACCAGCGTGGTCTTCCCGAGCCCGAAGCCGAGGGTCTCGTTGACGTAGTCCGCGAAGCTCTCCCCCACCGTGGTGCACAGGATCTTGATGACCCAGAAGTAGACCGTGACCTCAGGGACCTTGTTGAGCATGGCGCGGCGTGGGCGCATGGTGAGCGTCGTCATGGCGCGCACTGTGTCGGGAGCTGCCTGAGGGGACGCTGAGGCGACGATCTCGAACACTTGCCGTCGGACCCGGCAGGGAGGACGCTACGAGACGTGTCGAGCATGGATGAGGCCACGGCCCTCGAGCAGGTCGTTCAGGGTCTGGTGGCCAGGTTCGAGTCGGTGGACGCGGCGACGGTGCGATCGGTCGTCGAGGAGGTCCACCGCACGTTCGACGGTCCGGTGCGGGACTACGTCCCGTTGCTGGTCGAGCGTGCCAGTCGGGACCGTCTGAGTGCACTGGTGAGTCAGGCGACGGTCCCTGCCTGAGGTCCGGGGGCGGTCCGGCCGCCTCCTGAGGGTTCGCGCCACGACGGTGGTCGGGGTGCTCGCCGCGGTGGCGGTCGGTGGTGCGGCCTGCACCGGCGCAGCGTCCGCGCCCCCAGCCCCGGCGTCGGCCCCCTCCGGCCCCGCCACGTCACGCCCCCCGGCCCCCGGCGGCTCCACCCGAGGCCTGGTGGTCGTCGGACTCGGGGACTCCGTCATGGCTGGCACCTCCTGCGACTGCCAGCCCTTCCTCGCCCGGTACGCCACCGCCCTCGCCGACCGGCAGCACCTCAGCGCCAGGTCGGAGAACCTCGGCCGGTCCGGACTCACGATTCCCGGTTTGGAGAGGCAGCTGGCCACCGCCGTCACCCGACGTGTCCTCGGCTCGGCCTCCGTCGTCGTGGTCACGATCGGCGCCAACGACCTGGTCCCGCTCGTGGACCGCTGGCGCGACGGCGCCTGCGGCGCCGCGTGCGTCCGCGATGCGGGGGCGCGACTGGCCGGACCGCTCGACAGCGTGCTCACGCGCGTCCGCGCGGAGCTGCCGGACGGTGCAGCCATGCTCGTCACGACCTACTGGAACGTCTTCGAGGACGGCGATGTCGCCGACGGGGACTACGGCCCGACCTTCGCGCAGTGGAGCGACGCGGTGACCGCCGAGGCGAACAGCCGCATCTGCGCTGCGGCCCACCGGGTCGACGCCACCTGTGTCGACCTGTACGCACCCTTCAACGGCGCGGGCGGCAAGGACCCCACCCCCTTGCTCGCCGACGACGGGGACCACCCCAACGCGGCGGGCCACGCCCTCATCGCGCGGGCCCTGGTGGCCGCGACCGCGCCCTAGTCGGCAGGTCAGGCGGCACCTGCGTGGAGTCGCTTGGACAACCAGTCCATGGCGGGGCCCATCACCGTCGACCAGGTGTGGAAGTTGTGTCCACCACCGGGGATGACCACCGACGAGACGCTCATGGGCGACTTCACCAGGGACAGGAAGCGACGGGTGTCCGAGATCCCCGTGTGGCCGACCTCCGAGGTCCCGATCGTTGCCAGGACCGAGATGGGTGGCGCCGGCTGGTGGGCCAGGAGCCACTCCGGGCTGTTGAGGTCCCGGACGACCGACGAGCCGCCCCACAGGTCGCCCGTCGTGGCGTCGCGGAGCGTGTGGTAGTACCCCGACAGCGACACCGCGCTGGTGAAGACGTCCGAGCGGGCCATCGCGAGCTTCACGGCGCAATACCCTCCGGTGGAGTCCCCCATCGCCCCCCAGCCGAGCGGTCGCACCCGGTAGGCGGACTCCACCGCAGCCGGGACGTCCTGCGAGAGGTAGGTCAGCGCCTGTGGCCCACCGGGCACGTCCGTGCACTCGGTGTCGCGCGGCGGCGCGACCGTGGGCCGGAGCATCACCAGCACCATCGGGCCAGCCTTGCGCTGCCCGAGCTCGGCGAGGAGGACATCGGGATAGTGCTGGCGCTGAACGAGATTCGCCACCACACCGGGGTATCCCGTCATCACCTCGACGGCGGGGAAGGTCCGGTGGGCCGACGCGGGCCGGAAGTACTCCGGCGGGAGGTAGATCGACGCCTGCCCCGAAAGGGCACTCCTCGCACCCTGCACCGTCAGGGTGTCGACCCGCCCCCGAGTGGCCCACTGTCCGGGCGTGGACCACGCCGTGGGACCGCCGGGCACGGCGGGGAGTGCTCCGGCAGCACCCACGTGCCCCTGCCGCGGCGCCGGGGCCCCGTGGGTCGGCGGCAGCTGGACCGCCTGCGTCGAACCGCCGAAGAGGTCGGACCAGGAGCCGTAGAAGTAGCCGTAGTCGTTCGCCCCGGCCGCGAGGAGCAGGACGACGAGGACCTGGGTGGCACCCACCAGCAGGACGCGCTGCGCCAGGCGCAGGATCCGCGGGCCATGCACCCGCCCCCAGAACAGGGCGGTGGCCCCCACCAGCAGGACGAGCACCGATCCCAGCGTGGCCACCAACGGCCAGCCCAGCAGCGGCACGACCACCACCTCACTCCCACCCGCGTTCCGTCCCGAGCGCATCCACACGGTGCGCCCCGGTCCTGCAAGGATCGCGCACCCTTCCTGTGAACGTGCTGAGGCTCTGGTCGGCGCCTCGGTGCGGGCGTAGCGTGAGCACACCCGGCCAAGGGAGGCATCGTGGCGAACCTCGTCGTCCACTTCGAGATCCATGCATCCGAACCGCAGCGGCTCATCGACTTCTACACCGAGCTGCTCGGCTGGAAGTTCACGCAGTTCGGCGACATCCCGTACTGGTCCATCGACACCGGTGACGGGGCCATCGGCATGGACGCCCCCGGGCGGGGCATCAACGGCGGCCTCACGCAGCGCCTCGGAACGGCCCCGGAGCGCGGCGCCCCGGTCAACGGTGCCAACGTGGTCGTCGGTGTCGAGGGCAACATCGACGACCTGTTCCAGAAGGGGCTGGACCTCGGTGGCTCCGAGGCGGTCGCGCTCGAGGACATGCAGGGAGTCGGTCGGCTGGGCTACCTGCTCGACCCCGATGGCAACGTGTTCGGGCTCATCACCGCGCAGCTGTCCGACGGCACCGTCGCGATGGGCAGCTAGCCCGCCCAGTCTCGCGCGTGGGGCAGACTCCTCGCATGAGGGTGCTGCTGACGGGCTCGGCCGGGTTCATCGGCACGGCCACGTCCGCGGCCCTGCGGGACGCCGGCCACGAGGTCGTGGGGGTGGACGCCCTGGTGCCGCAGGCCCACAGCGTCCCCGTCAGCACTTCCGACGGGCTGCACGTGCTCGACGTCCGGGACGCCGGGGACTGGGTCGACCTGCTGCGCGGCACCGACGTCGTCTGCCACCTGGCGGCCATGGTCGGGGCCGGCGTGACCGTGGCGGACCTGCCGCTCTACGCCGCACACAACGACCTCGGCACGGCAGCCCTCCTCGCAGCCATGGCCGAAGCAGGGGTGCCCCGCCTGGTGCAGGCCTCCTCGATGGTCGTCTACGGCGAAGGGCGTTACGTGTGCCGGACGCACGGCCTGCAGGCCCCTGCACCCAGACGCATCGCGGACCTCGACGCCGGGCTCTTCGACAACCGCTGCCCACGGTGCGGCGAGGTCCTCGGCTGGGAGACGGTCTCCGAGGACGCGGTCCTGGACCCCCGGAGCAGCTATGCCGCGAGCAAGGTCGCGCAGGAGCACTACGCGGCCGCGTGGGTCCGGCAGGCACCGGGCTCGGCCATCTCGCTGCGCTACCACAACGTCTACGGCCCGGGGATGCCCAAGGACACCCCCTACTGCGGCGTGGCCGCGCTCTTCCGTTCGGCCATGGAAGCGGGTCGCGCCCCCCTCGTCTTCGAGGACGGCGGACAGGTGCGCGACTTCGTCCACGTCGAGGACGTCGCCCGGGCGAACGTCGCTGCGGTCGAGGCCGTGGCGGCGCGACCCTCGGGGAGCCACGCGGCCTACAACGTCTGTTCCGGCCGGCCGGTGACCATCCTCGAGGTCGCCCGCCTGGTGACCGAGGGGCAGCCAGGCTCCGCCGCCCCCGTGGTGACCGGCGACTACCGCCTCGGGGACGTGCGTCACGTGGTCGCCTCCCCTGCCCGCGCGACTGCCGAGCTCGGGTTCACGGCTCGCATCTCGCCCGAGCAGGGACTCGCGAGGTTCGCCCACGACCCGCTGCGCGGCTAGTCCTACCAGGGGGTCACGAGCAGGGTCTGGACGACCAGCGCGAGCCCGGCCTGCAGGCCCAGCGCCGGCCGGCGCCACCGGGGCGGCAGCACAGCCGTGCTGAGCAGCAGCCAGGGCACGAACGGGAGCCAGATCCGTTCCACCTCAGCCTTGCTCATCAGCGACAGGTCAGCGACGAGGACTGCCGCCACGGCGCCTGCGACGAGCGTCAGGGCGGGTTCGTCCCGGGGTCGACGAACCGCGGAGGCCACCCGCCTGCCGGTCGCAGCAAGAGACCCGAAGAGCAGCGGCCCGGCGGAGACCGCGAGCAGGGCGAAGTTGGCCCAGAGCCAGTAGGCGGTCGGCCGCACCGACGCCAACCCGTCCCAATACCGTTGGTGCAGCACGGGATAGGCATCCCAGTAGGCAAAGCCAGCCACAGCGAAGAGCGCGACGACGACGAGGGCACCTGCGCCCACGACTCCGAGGGCGAGCGCCGTCTCGCGGGTCCAGCCATGGCCGGCGACGAGGGCGGCGAGCACGATCACCCCGATCAGGGGCAGTCCGTAGGACAGCATGGCGCAGACGCCCAGCCCGAGACCGGAGGCGAGGGCGAAGCCCGTCGCGACGGACCGGCGGACCGCCGTCGCGGCCAGGGCGGCGAGGGCGATCGACCAGCCCGCCGCGGCCGCGAAGACCGCATCGGCCGAGACGGCCTGCCAGACCGCGAACGGACCCAGCACGAGGAACGGCAGCGCGGTGCGCACCCAGGTCTCGACCCCCAGCGCACGGCAGGCGACAGCCACCGCCACCGGGGTCGTCGCGGCCACGGCGCAGACCACGAGGCCGGCAGCCAGCCCCGAACCCAGCCCCACCTTGGCGAGCAGCACGAAGAAGAGGAGCGCACCCGGTGGGTGCCCTGCGACATGGATGGGCCAGTTGTCGTTGGCGTCCAAGGGGATCCGGCTCACGAAGCTGTGCAACAGGGCACCGATGTCATCGACGCCCCGAGCGGTGACGAGGTACTCGGAGTCGCTGCGTCAGCACCCCACCGACACCGTCCACGCCGTCGACGAGGGCGAGCGAGACCATCCAGGCGAACGACAGGGCCCACACCGACAGCAGGAGCCCTCCCCAGCCCATCCCTCCAACGGCGACCCAGGGTCGTCTGGTGGTCGCCCACCAGACCAGGACCAGGGCACCGAGGGTGCCGACCCCGACGCGGGGCTTCCACTCGGCCACCAGTGGGGCCACCGAACCCGCGTGCACGTCGACGCCGGGCACGCGTGCGGTGACGACGGCGAGGACGAACAGCGCCACGGCGCCCAGGCCACCACCGACGAGTCGCCGGTCCACCCGGGAGCCGGCAGGCAGCCATCGCGGGGCAGGGCGGAGCCGGGTCACGTCCCGAGCCTCGCACGGTGCCGTGCGCTGCGACGTCACCCACGGCACTGGTCAGACTCTCGTAAGGATTGGAGCGAGAACCCCGGTCGATGCGCCCCTAGCGTCGTGCCATGGACCTCGACTGCGACCTGATCCTCCCGTGTCGGGACGAGGCCCGAGCCCTTCCGGCACTGCTGGCCCGGGTGCCTCGGGGGGTGCGCGCACTGGTGGTCGACAACGGGTCGACCGACGGCACCGGGGACGTGGCGCGGGCGCTGGGGGCCCGCGTGGTGGTCGAGGACCGTGCCGGGTACGGCGCTGCGGTGCAGGCTGGTCTGCGCAGCGCCACGGCCGAGTATGTCGCCGTCATGGACGGTGACGGCTCGTTGGACCCTGCCGAGCTGCCGGCGCTGCTCGCCGACGTCGCCGACGGGCGGGCCACGATGGCCGTGGGACGACGCAGGCCGGTCGCCCGTGGGGTCCTCCCGTGGCATGCCCGCCTGTTCAACCTCCTGGCCGTCCGGTGGATCAGCCGGCGAACCGGCCTGCGCCTGGGTGACATCCCCTCGGTGCGGGTCTGCCGCCGCAGCGACCTGCTCGCCCTCGGCGTCGAGGACCTGCGCTTCGGCTACCCGGTGGAGGTGGTCGTCCGGGCCCACCGGGCCGGGTGGCGCATCGTCGAGCACGAGGTGACCTACCGACCGCGTGCCGAGGGCACCACGTCGAAGGTGTCCGGGTCGTTCCTGGGCTCCGCCAGGGCGGCCCGCGACCTCGTGCGGGCCCTGCCGTGAGCCCGGCGACGGTCCTCGTCATGGCGAAGGCGCCGCTTGCTGGTCAGGTCAAGACCCGGCTGGGCGCCAGCGTGGGTGCCGACTGCGCTGCCGAGCTGGCGCTCGCGGCCCTGCTGGACACCCTGGCCGTCTGCGAGTCGGTGTTCGCCGAGGGCCGCCGCCTCGTGGCCCTGGCCGGCAGCGTGACCCACTCGGTCGACCCCCCGGCCCTGCACCGAGCCCTCGAGGGGTGGCACGTCGTCGCCCAGGAGGGCGTCGCGTTCGGCGACCGGCTGGTGGCCGCACACCGCAGGGCCCACGCGACGCTCGGCGGTCCCGTGGTGCAGATCGGCATGGACACGCCCCACGTCACCGCGCGACACCTCGAGCGCGTGGTCGCCGCAGTGGGCGGCGGACACCCTGTGCTGGGGCGGGCACTCGACGGCGGCTGGTGGGTCCTGGCCTCCGCCTCCCCGGACGACGTCCACGGCCTTCACGAGGTCGCGATGTCGCGTCCGGACACCTGGGCTCGCACCCACGAGTGCCTCGAGCGGGCCGCTGGGACCGTGCTACCGACAGACGAGCTCGGGGACGTCGACACGGCGCTCGACGCCGCAGCGGTGGCCTCGGCCGCGCCCCACACCGCCTTCGCCCGCGCCTGGCGAGCGCGATCGTCCTCGGAGAGGAGTGGTGGGTCATGAGTGCCGTCGAGAGCCCGGTGGGCCTGGTCTCCCCCGCCACGGTCTTCGCCACAGCCCTGGCCATCGGCAGCCTCACCGCGGTCGTCGAAGGGCGTGGCGTCCACCACGAGCTGCCGGTCCGGCGCTGGGTCGGCCAGGCCTCGCGCAGCGACCGGCTCGTCCTCGACCGCTGCCACGGCAGCACCGTGGACCTGGGCTGCGGTCCCGGCCGGCTGGCCGCCGAGCTGCACAGCCGTGGCCAGGCGGTGCTCGGGGTGGATGTCTCCTCGTCCGCGCTGCGGTCGGCCCGGCACCGCGGCGTGCCTGTGCACTGCGGCAGCCTCTTCGACCCGGTCCCCGGCGAGGGCGCCTGGGACACCGTCCTGCTCGCCGACGGCAACATCGGGATCGGTGGTGACCCCGTCACCCTCCTGCGCCGCGCACGGGAGGTCGCCCATGGGACCGGACGCGTGGTCGTCGACCTCGCCGGGCCCGGCACGGGACTGCGGGTGCACCAGCTGCACCTGAGAGCCGGTGGCCTCGCGTCCACGTCGTTCGCCTGGGCCGAGCTGGGGCCTGACGCCCTCACCGACACGGCAGCGCTCGCCGGGCTCTCGGTGATCGAGGTGGCCCGGCGGCGAGGGCGGTGGGTGGGTGTTCTCACGGCTGTCGGGGACGGGCGGTCATGAGCGCCACCCGGGTCACGGACGCACTCACCCGTCTGGTCGACACGCTCCCGACCGAGGACGACTTCACGAGCACCGCGCGCAGCCGCGAGCTCACGGCTCGCGTCGGCACCTGGTTGGGCATCTGTTTCCTGGTGGCCTTCCTCACCGGCGTATGGAGCCACGTGGCCCAGCTGCCCCACCCCCTCCTGCCGCTGCCGACCCGACCCACCTCGCTCTACCGCATCACCCAGGGGCTCCACATCGCCAGCGGCACCGCCGCCGTGCCGTTGCTCCTCGTGAAGCTCTGGTCGGTGTTCCCGCAGCTCTTCCGCCGTCCCCCCGCAGCGATGCGGGCCAGGCTCCTCGATGCCGCCGAGCGCCTCTCGGTCGCGGTGCTGGTCTCCAGTGCGTTGTTCCAGCTCGTCACCGGCTTGGCGAACTCCGCCCAGTGGTACCCGTGGTCGTTCTCGTTCCGCTCCACGCACTTCGCCCTCGGCTGGGTCGCCATGGGGTCGCTCCTGGTGCACATCGCCGTGAAGCTGCCCGTCATCCGCCAGAGCTGGCTCGGCCCCGAGGACGAGCCGCAGGGCCAGGTCGTCTCCCGGCGCACCCTCCTGCGATCCACCTGGGCCGCCGCCGGAGTCGCCGTGCTGACCAGTGCCACCTCCGGGGTTCCGGGGGTGCGGCGCCTCGCGGTCCTCGCGACGCGCACGGGCACCGGTCCCGGCGGCATACCGATCAACAAGTCCGCTGCGGCAGCCGGCGTCCTGGCGACTGCCGCAGACCCCACCTTCCTGCTCACGGTGGTGTGGAACGGAACCGAGCGCACCCTGTCCCGAGCGGACCTGGAGTCCCTGCCGCAGACCAGTGCCACCCTGCCCATCGCCTGTGTCGAGGGGTGGAGCGCCTCGGGGACCTGGGGCGGCGTGCGCGTCACCGACCTCCTGCGACTGGTGGGCGCACCCGCCGGATCTGCCGTCCTCGTCCAGTCCCTGCAGCGCGGTGGGGCTTCGAGCCGCAGCCGCCTCCCCGGCAACGTGGCCGCGGACCCGCACGCCCTGCTCGCGCTGACACTGGCCGGCGAGCCCTTGTCCCTCGACCACGGTTTCCCGTGCCGGGTCATCGCCCCGAACCGGCCGGGTGCGCTGCAGACCAAGTGGGTCAGCCGGCTGGAGGTGCAGTCGTGAGCAGCGAGCTCAAGGCGACCCGCGTACTCCTGGCGGTGCTTGGACTGCTCGTCGGGCTGTATGGCGTCGTGCGCCTGCTGGGCCTCGGGTGGTCCAACCTGGTGTCCACGGCGCCGTGGGTGGCCGGCGTGGTCGTGGCCCACGACGTCCTCCTGGCCCCCCTCGTCGTGGTGATCGGGGTGGCGGCGGCGCGCCGCCTGCCCGACTGGTCACGGCGGGGTGCGCTCGCGGTGCTCGTGGTCCTGGGCTCGGTCACGCTCCTGGCCGTGCCCACGCTGGGGAGGTTCGGCGCCAAGGCCGACAACCCCACCCTGCTCGACCGCCCGTACGGCGCTGGGTGGCTCGCCGTCGCCGGCATAGTCTTGGCCGTGGCAGCGCTGCTTGCTGTCGTGGGACGACGCAAGGGAGCAGCACGTGGCTGAGGTGCTCGTCGTCGATGACGACCTCACCGTGCGTGAGGTCGTCGTCTCCTACCTGCGCGCCGGCGGCCACGAGGTGCAGGAGGCCGGCGACGGTGAGGCAGCCTTGCGGGCGATGCGGTTGCGGCAGGCCGACCTCGTCGTGCTCGACCTGATGCTCCCCGGTGTCGGCGGTCTCGAGGTCTGCCGACAGCTGCGTGAGTCCACTGACGTGCCCATCATCATGCTGACCGCGCTCGGGGCCGAGAGCGACCGTCTCGTGGGGCTGCGCCTGGGAGCCGACGACTACGTCACCAAGCCGTTCAGCCCCCGTGAGCTGGCTCTGCGTGTCGACTCCGTGCTTCGCCGGGTGGGTCAACGCGCACCGCGAGGCGCGCCGGTGACCGACGGCGACCTCGTGGTCGAGCCGGACGAGCACTCGGCCACGCTGGCCGGGGTCCTGTTGCCCCTGACGGTGCGCGAGTTCGACCTGCTGCACTTCCTCGTCGCGAACCCGCGCCAGGTCTGGTCGCGGGATGCGTTGCTGCGCGAGGTCTGGGGCTGGTCGTTCGGTGACCAGTCGACGGTCACCGTCCACGTGCGACGGCTGCGCGAGAAGGTCGAGGTCGATCCCCGCCACCCCGAACGCCTGGTCACGGTGTGGGGCGTGGGATACCGCTGGGACCCGTCGTGACCCGCGACCAGGTGAGTGTGGCGCTCATCGCGGGAGGGTGGTCGCTGGCCGTCGGTCTGGTCGGGGCCTTGGTCGGGTGGCGGATCCGGCGTGCCCCGATCCGCTGGTTCGCAGGGCTGATCGCCGCCGTGGCGATCGGCGGTGTCGTTGCCGGCGTGGTCGGGACCGCACGATCGATGTTCTTGTCGACGCACGATCTCGGGGTCGTCATCCTCGTCTGCGGTGTCTCCGGAGTGGTGTCAGCCGCCTTCGCGCTCATCCTCGCCCGCACGCTGACGTTGTCCGCGCGCCGGCTGCGGGTCATGGCTGCGGCGGTGGGTGCCGGGGAGCAGGTGCAACCCTCCGACGGCGACTCGCGAGAGTTCCGCGCCGTGGGCGAGGAGCTCGCCTTGAGCAGTGCGCGGCTGCGCAGGCTGCAGGCACGCGAGCGCCAGCTCGAGCAGTCGCGACGCGAGCTGGTGGCCTGGGTCTCGCACGACCTGCGCACCCCGCTGGCCGGGCTGCGAGCCATGGCCGAGGCGCTCGACGACGGACTGGCGACGGACCCGCAGCGCTACCACCGGCAGATGCTCAAGGAGGTCGACCGGATGGCCGCCATGGTCGACGACCTGTTCGAGCTCTCGCGCATCCACGCCGGGGCGCTCAACCTCAGCCTGGAGCCGATGGTCCTGCGGGACGTGGTGAGCGAGAGCATCGCCGGTGCCATCCCCGTGGCTCGGTCACGGCGGGTCGAGGTGGGGGGCCAGGTGCTCCCCGGTATCGAGGTGTTGGCCGATGCGACGGCGCTGTCGCGGGTGGTGGGCAACCTGGTGATGAACGCCATCCGGCACACCCCGGCCGACGGTGTGGTCCTCGTCGAGGGACGGGCCATCGATGATGCCGTCGAGCTGATCGTGACCGACGGCTGCGGCGGGATCGACCCCGACGAGCTGGCGACGGTGTTCGAGGTGGGTTGGCGGGGCACCCCGGCGCGGACCCCTGGTCCGGACTCAGGGGCAGGGCTCGGACTGGCCATCGTGCGAGGGCTGGTGGAGGCCCACCGGGGCACGGTGGGGGTCACCAACCACGGCGCCGGTTGCCGGTTCGTGGTGCGCCTGCCTGCCTGACGGGACCATCGGCGGGAACAGCCACCTGCCGCGCCGGCGTCGGCATCCGCGCCGCGTCGTCCTGCGCCTCGGGTGAGGCCGGGCCGACCGCGGCCAGGGCTCCGTGCAGGGTCAGCCAGCCGACGACCTCCTCGTGGCCCGGGTCGAGGACCGGCAGGGCGGACCCGCCGCTGACGTCCAGCGCGACGATTCCCTCCTGCAGCCGGTTGGTTGCGTCGACGGTGGGCGGGAACTCGACGACGTCGCGGACGAGGTCCCGGTCGTGGCGGCCGTCGGCCAGGGCCTCGGCCACGGCACGGGAGGTGACGACACCGCGGTACTGCCTTCCCGACCCGCAGACCGGGAGCACCCCGTCCGCCGACTGGGCCAGGGAGCGGGCGGCCTCGCTCAGGCTCGAGGTCTCCGGCACCGCGGGCGGGACGCCGGTCATGACCTCGGTGACGCCGAGGGTCTGCGACCGGGGAGCCGTCTCGTGCCGGGTGTCGAGGTCGATCCCCCGGCGTCGCAGCTTCAACGAGTAGATGGTGTCTCGCGACAACCCGTGGCTCACCCCGGTCGCGAGGACGATCGCGGCCATGAGCGGGAGGATGATCGTGTACTCCCCCGTCAGCTCGAACATGATGATCACGGCCGTGATGGGCGCGCGGGCCGCCCCCGCGAAGACCGCTCCCATGCCGATCAGCCCATAGGCCCCGACCGGGCCGGCGGTGCCGGGTGCGAGGAGCTGCAGCACCTCGCCGAAGGCCGACCCGAGCATGGCACCGATGAACAGGCTCGGCGCGAAGACCCCGCCTGATCCCCCGATGCCGATGGTCAGGCTGGTGGCCAGCACCTTCGCCACGAGCAGGACCAGGAGGAAGCCGATCGCGTACGTGCCCGCCACACCGGCGCTGAGCACGGGGTAGCCCACGCCGTACATCTGGGGGAGGACCAGCAGGAGGAGCCCCAGCGCGATCCCACCCACGGCCGGGCGCAACCACTCCGGGCCGCGCCAGAGGGCGTCACAGAGGTCCTCGACGGCATACAGGACGCGGGTGAACAGCACCCCGACGCCGCCTGCCGCAAGGCCCAGGACGGCGAAGAAGCCGTACTCGGCCACGTGGTCGACGGTGAAGGCGGGCAGGGTCAGGAAGGCCGCGTCGCCCAGGGCTGCGCGGCCGATGACGCTCGCGGTCACCGCCGCGAGGACGACCATGCCGAACGACTGCGCTGCGAAGTCCACCAGGATCAGCTCCATCGCGAAGAAGACCCCCGCCAGCGGCGCGTTGAAGGTCGCCGCGATCCCGCCTGCTGCGCCGCAGGCGACGAGCATCTTCATCCTGGGTTCCGGTACGCGGACCACGCGGCCCAGGGTCGAGCCCAGGGCAGAGCCGATCTGCACGATCGGGCCTTCCCGGCCGACCGAGCCGCCCCCGCCGATGCACAGGGCCGAGGCGAGCGCCTTCACTCCCGCGACCTGCGGCGCGATGCGTCCGCCGCGTCGCGCCACGGCATACATGACCTCCGGCACGCCGTGTCCCCGCGCCTCGCGGGCGAAGAAGTGGACCAGGGGGCCGTAGAGCAGCCCCGCGACCACCGGGGCTCCCACCACGAACCACTTCCCCAGGCCGGGGAGCGCCGGATGGGCCGCATGCCCCGCCGCGGAGTAGTCCGGGTGGCCGGACAGCAGCATCGTGAAGGTCTCGATGAGCCACCGGAAGGCGATGGCACCGACTCCAGCGCCGGCACCCACGGTCAACGCCAGCAGCAGCAGGCCGGTGTTGGTGGAGCGCAGCCGCGCCACCGCGCCTGCGACGCCACCGGAGGCCCAGCGGCCGGGCACCTGCAGGGTCCTGGCGGCGGGCCGGCCGGGTTCGGTATGGGGAGGACGCATGAATTGCAGTATGCAACCATTGCACACTGCACTGCAAAGCCGGCGTCCTGCCGATCGGTACTGTGGGGGCCGCGAACACGGGAGGACCCACACGTGACAGACCGAGGAGATGCCTCCGCCCACGACCAGTCCGACAGCGACGAGGCTGACCAGCTCGTCACGTCGCTGCTCATCGCCTCGCGCGCGCTCGTTGGCGTGTCTGCGCGGTCCCTCGCCGAGACGGAGGGCACGGTGACGCTCACCCAGTTCCGGGCGCTGGTCGTGCTCGAGGGCCACGGTCCCACGCGCCTCAACCAGCTGGCCGACCGTCTGGGAGTGACCTCCTCGAGCGCGCTGCGCACGGTGGACCGGCTGATCAAGGCGGGCTTCGTCTCCCGCGAGGAGAACGACACCGACCGCCGTGAGGTCCGGATCGCACTGACCGAGCCTGGGGCGCGCCTCGTCGGTGCGGTGACCCGCCGACGTCGTGAGGAGATCTCGGCGATCGTCGCGGCCATGCCACCGGCACGCCGCAAGGGCGTCGTCGCTGCGCTCACGGCCTTCACCGAAGCGGCCGGCGAGCCCGAGCCCACCACAGATGCGGTGAGCCGGCTGGGCTGGTGACCGCCCGGATCCCCGGCCGGACCTCCACACGGGTCACCGCCCGAGGTCGCTGGCGACCTGCGCGCCGTTCACCGGTGGGTGCAAGACTCCCTGCATGAACTTGCTCCAGCGACTCAGCGAACGGTTCTGGTTCCTCCCCGCGACCATGTGTGTCGTGGCCGTCGTCCTGGCCGAGTCGCTGGTGCAGCTGGACGGCAGCGACGCGGTCGACTCGCTGCCGTCGTGGGTGGCGAACCTGGTCTACCGCGTCGGTGAGAGTGGCAGCCGGGACATCCTCGGTGCCATCGCCTCGGCCAGCCTCGGCGTCGCTGGGACGACCTTCTCCATCACGATGGCGGTGCTCGCCCTCACGTCGTCCAGCTACGGGCCCCGGTTGGTCCGGAACTTCATGGCGGACAAGGGCAACCAGGTCGTCCTCGGGGTCTACGTGTCCACCTTCCTCTACAGCCTGCTGGTGCTCCGGTCGATCCGCGACGTCGGCGCCCTGGACTCATCCTCCACCCAACCCTTCGTGCCGCACCTGGCGGTGAACGGTGCCGTGCTCCTCGCCGTCGCCAACGTGGCCGTGCTGGTCTACTTCATCCACCACATCAGCGACTCGATCCAGATCTCGACCCTGTCCGGACGGGTCAGGACCGACCTGCTCGAGACGGTGGACCGGCTCTACGCCTCGGCCGAGGGTGAGCAGACCCCATCGTCATCGACACGCACCGCCCCTCCCTCGTCCGTAGCGCCGGCCTCCGCGGGTGCCGTCCGCGGGGACGGGGCAGGCTACGTCCAGTCGATCGACGACCAGCAGGTCGTGGAGCTCGCCCAGGAGCACGACCTGGTGGTCTGGATGGCCGTGCAGCCGGGCGACCACCTCCTGCCCGACACCGCCCTCATGCGCGTCGAGCCGACGGTGGTCGACGACGAGGTGCTGGCCGACCTGCGGGGATGCGTGCTCGTGGGCGACGCCCGTTCGCCCTTCCAGGACGTATCGTTCGCCGCGCAGCAGCTGACAGAGCTCGCGGTGCGCGCCCTCTCCCCCGGCACCAACGACCCCTACACGGCGATCAACGCCCTCGACGACCTCAGCGTCGGCCTGTCGACGATGGCCGCCCGCCCCCGACCCTCCGACTGGAGGACTGCCGACGACGGCTCGCCAAGGCTGCACTGGCGCCACCCGACCGCCGAGACCGTCGTCGCCGCGGTGGTCGACGAGATGCGTTGGTATGCCGCGTCGGCACCGTCGGTCATGGGTGCGACCCTGCGGCTGCTCGAGCGAGTGGGGTCGGCCGGTGACGACCAGCTCCGGTCGGAGCTGAGGACGCAGGTGGACCGCTTGGCCGAGTCCTTCGACCGCGCGGACAACCAACCCTGCGACGCCCGGGCCTTTGCGGAGCTGGCGACAGCCTCCCGCTCACGGCTCGCAGCCGGCTAGCGACGACCCTTATCCACGCGGGGTTCAGCCGACCTTGTGCCAGTTCTGGCAGTGCGAGGTCTCGAAGAACGCGTCGCTCGACCTGATCGTGACGAGGCTCCTGCCCGAGGTGGAACCACGTTGGATGACAGACGTCGCCCCACCGCTCAGGTCACCCAGCCGCGACCACTCGCACTCGCCGTCGGTGGCACCGGCGGACTCGTAGGTTCCCGGCGCGATGCCTTTCCCCACGAGGTAGGTGCCGACCGTTCCCACCCGCCACACCCCCTTGACGGCGGAGCTGGGCACCGATCCGGGCCTGGCTGCCGCGTCCTCACTCGCCACGGACCGAGCGACCTGGACCGGATCCATGGCTCGGATCCGCTCCGCCTCGCCGACGACGCCGTGCGGCTGGGCAGCCCCGGTCGTCGGACGCACGACCGCGGTCGGGCGGGCGGTCGCAGTGGCCTTGACGCCTGGTCCGGCCGCCACGCCCGCAGCGTCGCCGGAACCCCCAGCGAAGAGGACGCCGGCGCTCGTCGACCCCATGAGCGCTACCCCCAGGGCCAGGCTCACCGGACGGAGGCGGACGCGGCGCACCGATGGCGCCGTGGTCGCGTCGGTCATCGCACCTCCCTCGGGTCGCA
>CAVSUT010000007.1:0-284612 GCA_963731235.1 uncultured Actinomycetota bacterium
TCACCGATCTGTGACCCGAATCTCTCGCCCAAACCTCCCCGACACCTGAGGGGTTCGGGGTTAGGTTTGAGTCATCGGCCGCGCCAAGGCTCGCGCAGGGCTCGGTCGGTACTGCTCGATCGCCACCGCGTTGTCCTGAGGGAGCCGACATGACCGATCACAGCACCCCCGCAGACCACTCCGAGGACCGCCGCCAGGTGGAGCTGCTCGCCGAGGAGGTGGCCGCCCTGCGCCAGCGCCTGGCCGACGGCCCGGTGCGGTCCCGCGAGCTCGAGACCAAGGTGCTGCAGCTGCAGTCCAACCTCGCCACGGTGTCCTCCCAGAACGAACGCCTCGTGCGCACCCTCAAGGAGGCGCGCGAGCAGATCGTCACCCTCAAGTCCGAGGTGGACCGGCTGGCCCAGCCGCCCGCGGCCTACGGCGTGATCCTCGAGTCCTACGACGACGCCACGGTGGACATCCTCACCGGCGGTCGCAAGATGCACGTCGCCGTGAGCCCGGCGGTCGACCCGGCCGAGCTGTCCAGCGGGCGCGAGGTCCGGCTCAACGAGGCGATGAACGTCGTCGCGACCTGCGGCTACGAGCGCATCGGCGAGGTCGTCATGATCAAGGAGCTGCTCGGCGAGGGCCGGGTGCTCGTGGTCGCCCACGCCGACGAGGAGCGCGTCTGCCGGATGGCCGACTCGCTCGAGGGCGAACCGATCCGGGTCGGCGACGCCCTGCTGCTCGAACCACGCTCGGGCTTCGTCTACGAGCGCATCCCCAAGGCCGAGGTCTCCGAGCTCGTCCTCGAAGAGGTCCCCGACATCGCCTACGAGGACATCGGCGGCCTGGCCGGCCAGATCGAGGCGATCCGCGACGCCGTCGAGCTGCCCTACCTGCACCCCGACCTGTTCACCGAGCACAAGCTCAAGCCCCCCAAGGGCGTCCTCCTCTACGGCCCGCCCGGGTGTGGCAAGACGCTGATCGCCAAGGCGGTCGCCGCCTCGCTGGCCAGGAAGGTCGCCGAGAAGGAGGGCAAGCCGATCGGCAAGTCGTTCTTCCTCAACATCAAGGGCCCCGAGCTGCTCAACAAGTACGTCGGCGAGACCGAGCGGCACATCCGGCTGATCTTCCAGCGCGCCCGCGAGAAGGCGTCCGACGGCACCCCCGTGGTCGTGTTCTTCGACGAGATGGACAGCCTGTTCCGCACGCGCGGGTCGGGCGTCTCCTCCGACGTCGAGACCACGATCGTGCCGCAGCTGCTCTCGGAGATCGACGGTGTCGAGCGCCTCGAGAACGTCATCGTCATCGGTGCCTCCAACCGCGAGGACATGATCGACCCGGCGATCCTGCGACCGGGCCGGCTCGACGTGAAGATCAAGATCGAGCGCCCCGACGCCGAGAGCGCCCGCGACATCTTCACCAAGTACCTCACCGCCGACCTGCCGCTGCACGAGCACGACCTGGCTGAGCACGGCGGGTCACCGCAGGCCACCGTCGACGCCATGATCACCGCTGCCGTCGAGCGGATGTACTCCGAGATCGAGGAGAACCGCTTCCTCGAGGTCACCTACGCCAACGGTGACAAGGAGGTCCTCTACTTCAAGGACTTCAACTCAGGCGCGATGATCCAGAACATCGTCGACCGGGCCAAGAAGATGGCGATCAAGGACTTCCTCACCGTCGGCGCCAAGGGCATCCGGGTCGACCACCTGCTCGCGGCGTGCGTCGACGAGTTCAAGGAGAACGAGGACCTCCCCAACACCACGAACCCCGACGACTGGGCCCGCATCTCCGGCAAGAAGGGCGAGCGGATCGTCTACATCCGCACGCTCGTCACCGGCAAGAGCGGCACCGAACCCGGTCGCTCGATCGACAACGTCGCCAACACCGGCCAGTACCTCTGACCGATACGCGCCGTTCGTCCGCACCAGCCTGGTGCCGGGTGGGTGACGCGCGTCGCAAAGACTGGACGAGGCTAACTTACTCTCGGTAAGTTAGCCTCGTGGAACACCTGCTGCGGGACCCGTCGCTGCTCGCCGTGCCGTTCTTCGTGCTCTTCATCGTCCTCGAGCTGGTCGCCCTCAAGGTCCTCGACGACGGAGCCGAGGACGCAGCCGGGTCCACGGGCGGGTCCACGGGCGGAGCGAAGGCTCCGATGATGGGCTACGCCGCCTTGGACTCGCGGGCCAGCCTGTCGATGGGCCTGGGGTCGGTGGTCATCAACGTCTTCGCCCGCGGGGCCGCCCTGGTCGGCTACACCGCCCTGTATGCCGTGACGTCCCTTCGCCTCGACCCGCACGACTGGTGGACCTGGGTCATCGCGCTGCTCCTGGTGGACCTGCTGTGGTACTCCTACCACCGCAGCAGCCACCGGATCCGGGTGCTCTGGGCGATGCACCAGGCACACCACAGCAGCGTCCACTTCAACTACACGACGGCCCTGCGGCAGAAGTGGAACCCGTGGGGTGAGCTGCTCTTCTGGGTTCCGCTGCCGCTGCTGGGCATCCCGCCGTGGATGATCTTCTTCGTCTTCTCGCTCAACCTCGTCTACCAGTTCTGGGTGCACACCGAGACGATCCCCAAGCTGTGGCGGCCGATCGAGCTGGTCTTCAACACGCCCTCGCACCACCGCGTGCACCACGCCAGCGACGCCGAGTACCTCGACCGCAACTACGGCGGCATCCTCATCGTCTGGGACCGGCTGTTCGGCACCTTCCGGGAGGAGCAGCAGCGTCCGAAGTACGGCCTGACCCACCCGGTCACCACGTTCAACCCGTTCCGACTGCAGTACGCCGAGTTCGCGCAGATGTTCCGCGAGGTCAGAGCCGCGCGTCGCTGGCGGGACCGGCTGGGGTACGTGTTCGCCCCACCCGGCTGGTCGCCGGAGTCCTGAGCCTCCGGCTGGTCACCAGCGTCCCGAACCCGCGTCGCGCGGCCGCCTCGATCCCGGTCCACAACCGGCAGTAGGCGATCCCGACGGCGAGGCAGCAGGCCATCGCCAGCACCGAGCTGTAGCCCATGATCCGCGGGTAGACCACGAAGTGGGTCAGGTAGACGAAGAGTGAGGCGGTCGCGATCTGCGAGGCTGCGCGGCCGACCCAGCCGGGAACCCGCGCGGTCGGGAACCAGATGAGCGCGAGCAGCCCCACGATGATGGTCACCTCACGGCCCGGCATGCTCGGCCAGAAGCCGGGCACGGTGAGCACCGGGATCGCCGACACGAGCAGCCGCTGCCACGTCGTGGAGGCTCGAGCCGCGGCCCAGCCGGTCGCGAACAGCCAGATCAGCACGTAGGCGTTGGCGCCCCGGTAGGGTCCCGCGTCCGGAACCAGCACGGCATACCGAGTGAGCAGGCCCAGGCCCACGCAGGGCGACGGGGAAGGCGAACGGCCACCGCCGTTCCCACCGGTCCACGGCCGGAACCGCCATCAGCAGTGCGGTCCCGAGCAGCAGCGACGTCACCGCCTCGATGAACCAGTAGTGCCAGTGGTCCGACCACTGCGCCCAGTCGCCGAGCACCTGGTTGAGCATCAGCACGTTGCGCCAGTCGTAGGTGCCGGCCACGAGGGCGACCACCCCGATCCAGGCGGCGCTGGGCAGGACGACACGACTCACGCTGCGTCCGATCCCGCGCACGCGCTCCCGCCGCGGGCGGGAGGTGAGCTGGAAGCGCGCCACGTTGTAGCCGACGAGGGCCAGCAGGGTGTGGGCGCCTCCCGGCACGAAGGACAGGTGGGTGTGGTTGGCCAGGATGAGCAGGATCGCGAGGGCGCGCACCAGCACGGTCGTGTCGACGGTGTGCAGCCGTCGTCCCGATCGCGGCGCGTCACCGGTGGCGGTGGCCGCCGCGGCCAGCTCGGTCGGGGTGAGGAGGTGCCAGCCGTCGGGCAGTCGCTCGAGCAGGGCTTCCAGCCGCACCGACACCTCGACGTAGGACAGCGAGTCGCCACCGAGGTCGACGAAGCTCGTCGTCGGGTCGGCCTGCGGTGCCGACAGCAGCGAGCTGTAGAGCGCGACCACCGCCTCGGTCACGCTCGCCGCCGGAGCCGGACGCGTCCGGTGCGCGTCAGCGGCCTGCGCGGCCTGCGCGCGGTGGGCGCCGATCAGCTCGGCCATGCCGGGATAGTCAGGCTTGCCGGTGGCGAGCCGTGGCGCCTCCAGCCCGTCGAGCACCACCACCCCCGCTGCCGGTATGCCGTGCCGTCGGGTCACCGTCTGCGTCACCTCGGCCCCGCTGCCGGGTGCCGCGACGAGGACGCCGATGGCGTCGCCCAGGTCGACGCAGTGCGTCTCGTGACCAGTCGCAGAAAGGTCCCGCTCGACCTGGTCGAGGTCGATGCGCAGACCCACGACCTTGGCGAACCGGCTCCGTCGACCGACGATCTCCACCAGGCCGTCGGGGCCGAGCGCGGGCGAGGTCACCGGTGCGCAGCTCGTGCACCTCGCGGCCCCGCGACAGGTCGAGCACGGACTCGGCGTAGCCGAGCATGACGTTGGGGCCCGAGTAGACGAGCTCGCCCAGCCCACAGTCGATCTCGCTCAGCGGGTCCAACCGGAACGAGCCGCCGGGCACGGGCCGACCGACCGTCTCCGGGCGGGCCTCGAGCAGGTCGGGTGGCAGCACGGCCATCCGGGCGGTCGCCTCGGTCTGCCCGTACATGACGAACAGGTCCCAGCCGCGTTCGCGGCCGAGCGCGGCATACCGCTGCACGATGTCGGGGGCCAGCCGGCCTCCGGCCTGGGTGACCACGCGGAGCGAGGGGTGCGTGCGCTGGGCGAAGCCACTGCGGTCGAGCAGATCGAAGCTGTGGGGGACACCCGCCAAGGTCGTCGCCCCGACCTCGTCGAACAGGGTCCAGAAGCAGGGGTCGACCACCGACAGGTCGGTCAGCACGACCGCGGCCCCGGCCTTCAGGTGGCTGTGCACCACCGACAGGCCGTAGCAGTAGTGCAGCGGGAGGCTGGTGATGGCGCGGTCGGTCCGGCGCACGCCGAGCGACTCGGCGATGGCACCGGCGTTGCTGTCGAGGTTGTCGTGCGAGAGGCGCACCAGCTTGGGGGACCCGGTCGACCCGCTGGTGGTGAGCAACAGCGCCAGATCGGCGTGCAGGTCGTGGCCGGGGAGGGGGCGGCGCGCGGTCACCTGCCAGCCGGAGTCCCCGCGGCCGGCGACGACATCCGGGTCGTAGGCGTCGATCAGGCCGTCCAGGTGCTGCAGCCGGTCACCGGGAGCCAGGAGCGGGACGTGCCCCGCGTGCAGCGCGCCGAGATAGGTGACCAGGGCATCGAGCGAGTTCTCGGCCGCGATGAGGACCAGTCGTCGGCCGGTGCCCAGGGCGGCGCCGGCGGCGGACACCTGGTCCGCGAGGGCGGCATAGGTGAGGGACGTGTCGTGCGTGTGCACGGCGGTGGCCTGAGCCCGGTCGGCCAGCGTGGCGACGAAGTCGACCCGGTGACGCGTGGGGGAGGACAACGGACGAACAGGCACAACGGGATGGTATTAGGTAAGGCTTACCAAACTCAAATGTCCTGCACAGTCGTGGGACAGGGTGGTCCGGTAGCCACGGTGGTCGTCACGGCCTGGAGTCTCAGCGTCGCGCGGCGGCCCGGTCGGCCCACCGAGCCAGTCCCTCGACAGCGAACCGGAAGACCTCAGCCGCGCAGCGCCAGCCGATGAGGAACAGGCCGAGGGTGAGCAGGGTGACCAGGCCGAAGCTCCAGGCGAAGCCACCGCCCGTCGCGACACGCAGCAGCAGGCCCAGGACGACGGTGACCAGCCAGACGATGAGGGACCCGGGCATCCGGACCGGCCATCCGGAGCGCTGTCGAGCGATGACCCACCCGACCAGCAGCGCCAGGACGAACGGCCAGGCGACTCCGGCGACGCCACCGAGGGTGACTCCCTCAGCGTGGCTGATCCGTCCGATGGTGGCGAAGAGCAGCACGAAGGCCACGTCGACGATGAGGGCGACCAGGGCCGACCGCAGCGACCTCGCAGGGCTCAAGCGTTGACCTTGTCGAACAGGGAGGCCTGCGGCGGGGCGTGGGTCGGGTCGACGCCGTCGAACAGGCTGCTCACCGACTCGCCTGCGTGGATCCGCTTGATCGCCTCGGCGAACAGCTGCGACACCGAACGAATCTTCAGCTCGGGCCAGCGACCCGGGGCCGGGACCGTGTCGGTGGTGATGACCTCGCCGATCATGGGGTGCTCCCGGAGGCGTTCGACCGCCTTGCCGGCGAACAGGCCGTGGGTGCACGCGACGTCGGCCCGTGGGCAGCCGAGGTCCGCCAACCGGTCCAACAGCTCGACGATCGAGCCCCCGGTCGCGATCTCGTCATCGAGGATGATCGCGCGCTTGCCGGTGACGTCACCCACGATGGAGTCGATGATGACCCGGTCGTCGGCGAGGCGCTGCTTCGACCCAGCGGCGACGGGCAGACCCAGGAGACGCGCGAACTGGGTGGCCGTCTTGGCGTTGCCCAGGTCGGGGGAGACGACGACGGAGTTCTCGAGGTCGGTCCCGCGGAAGTGGTCGGCCAGCACGCCGATGGCGGTGAGGTGGTCAACCGGCACCGAGAAGAACCCGTGCACCTGCGGGGCGTGCAGGGTCATCGTGAGCACCCGGTCGACGCCTGCCGCGACGAGCATGTCGGCGACCAGCCGACCGCCCAGCGAGATTCGGGAGGCGTCCTTCTTGTCGGACCGGGCGTAGGCGTAGTGGGGGATGACCGCCGTGATCTGGGCTGCCGACGCGCCGCGCGCGGCGTCGATCATCAGGAGCAGCTCCATCAGGTGCTCCTGCGTCGGCGGCACGAGCGGCTGCACGATGTAGACGTCGCGCTGTCGGCAGTTGGCGAGCAGCTGGGCCTGCAGGCAGTCGTTGCTGAACCGCTTGATCTCGGCCGGCGACAGGGCCACGCCGAGGGAGTCGCAGATGCGCTGGGCCAGGGCGCGGTGCGCGCTCCCGCTGAAGACCACGATGTCCCGCAATGGCACTCCTGGTGGATGGGTGTCCGGACTGGTTCATGATGAGTCAGCAGAGGGTCTGGGACGAGCCTAACCCGCCCGGCCGCGCTGTGGCGCGGCGGCGGCATACAGGTGGCTGCGGATCTGGCCCACGAGCTCGGCGCGCTGCTGGGCACTCGTGGGCACCATGCCCGGGATCGAGGCGAAACCGTGGGGCACCCGGACGTAGTTGGTCAGCCGGACCGGCACTCCGGCGGCCTCCAACGCGGCGGCGTAGCGGGTCCCGTCGTCACGCAGGGTGTCGAGGTCCGCAGTCTGGATGAGCGCCGGCGGCAGACCCGCCAGCTCACCGAACAACGGCGACAGCAGGGGGTCGCGCCAGTCCGAGCCAGTGGGTGCGTAGTGCTCCCGGAAGGCGACGAGGCTCGTCCGGGTCAGCATCGGTGCGTCGGCGTTGGCGTCGATGGAAGGTGAGGCGAGGGTCATGTCGGTCGCCGGGTACAGCAGCGCCTGGCTGCGGACGGGGGAGTTGCCACGGTCGCGCAGCTGCTGTGCCGTGACCGCGGCGAGGTTGCCTCCGGCGCTGTCGCCGCAGAGGGCGATCCGGCTGGTGTCGGCCCGGAGCACATGGCCCTGACCGGCCACCCACGCCGTGGCGTCCACGCAGTCGTGGGCCCCCGTCGGGGCACGGTGCTCGGGCGCCAGTCGGTAGTCGACCGACACCACGACGGCCCGGACCTGGGCCGCGAGGTGGGTGCAGAGCGGGTCGTACATCACGACGTTCCCCTGCACGAAGCCGCCGCCGTGCAGGAAGACGATGACGGGCACGTCGACGTCGGTGTCGCGCACCGATCGGGGGCGGTAGATCCGCAGCGGGATCTCGTAGCCGTCCCTGGCCTGCGCCGTGCCGAAGGTGATCCCGACCGACCGGTCCACGGCGCCGGTGACCCAGGAGAACGGGGGTCGGTCGGGGTACGTCACCCCGCGCCCGGCCTGGATCTGCTCGACCGTGCGGGTCTCGACGGTCGGTCGCAGACCGCTGTCGAGCAGCGCCGTGATGAGTGCGGTCCGGGGGTACATCGCGATGGGGGAGTGCCGCATGGTGCCCAACTCTCTCACCTAGGGTGGTGCTCATGAGCGTGAGCCACGCATGACGGTCCGCAGGGTGATGGGGATCGAGACCGAGTACGGCATCTCGGTGCCCGGGGACCCGGCCGCCAACCCGATGATCCTGTCGGGACAGGTCGTCAACGCCTACGCGTCGGCCCAGGGGATCAGGGCTGCCCACGCCTCGTGGGACTACGCAGACGAGGCGCCGCTGCGCGACGCGCGTGGCTTCGAGATGGGACGTGGTGCCGCCGATGCGAGCCAGCTCACCGACGAGGAGGACCCGACCCTCGCGAACGTCGTCCTCACCAACGGCGCGCGGCTCTACGTCGACCACGCCCACCCGGAGTACTCCTCACCCGAGGTGACCTCACCCCGCGCCGCGGTCGCCTTCGACCGGGCCGGGGAGGCGATCATGGCCGAGTCGGTTCGCCGGCTCTCGCAGGTCCCGCCCGGGGTGAACCTCTACAAGAACAACACCGACGGCAAGGGCCAGTCCTACGGCACACACGAGAACTACCTGATGCGGCGCGAGACGCCGTTCACCGACATCGTCCGTCACCTCGTGCCGTTCTTCGTCGCCCGCCAGGTCATCACCGGGTCCGGCCGGGTCGGGATCGGGATGGACTCGCGGACTGCGGGCTACCAGCTGAGCCAGCGCAGCGACTTCTTCGAGGTCGAGGTCGGGCTGGAGACGACCCTGAAGCGACCGATCATCAACACCCGAGACGAGCCGCACGCGGTGGCCGACCTCTACCGGCGGCTGCACGTCATCATCGGCGACGCCAACCACTGCGATGTCGCCAACCTGCTCAAGCTGGGCACCACCTCGCTCGTGCTGGCCATGATCGAGGACCGCGCCATCGACGTCGACCTCACCGTGGCCCGGCCGGTGGCGACCCTCCAGGCGGTCAGCCACGACCCGACCTGCACCGCGCTCGTCGAGCTGCGCGACGGGACCAAGCTCACGGCCGTGCAGCTCCTCTGGCGCTACCACGACCTCGCGGAGCGCTACCTCAAGACCAGGTATGCCGGGGAGCTCGACAGCGACACCGAGGAGGTCATGAGGTGGTGGGCGGTCATCCTCGACCGGCTGGAGCGTGACCCGCGCGAGGCTTCCCGCGAGCTGGACTGGGTGGCCAAGCAGCAGGTGATGCAGGGCTACATCGACCGCGACGGGCTGGACTGGGCCGACTCCCGGCTGCGTGCGATCGACATCCAGTGGTCGGACGTGCGTCCGGACAAGGGGATCTTCCACAAGCTGCGGGCTGCCGGGCGGTTCGAGGAGCTGGTCACGGAGAGCGCCGTCCTCGAGGCGGTGCACGAGCCGCCGCACGACACGAGGGCCTACTTCCGGGGCAAGTGCCTCGAGAAGTACCCCGACCAGATCGCGGCCGCGTCCTGGGACTCGGTGATCTTCGACATCCCGGGCCAGACGTCGCTGCAGCGGGTCCCGATGCTGGAACCGCTGCGGGGCACCAAGGCTGCCGTCGGGGCGTTGTTTGACCGCAGTCCGGACGCAGCGACCCTGTTGCGTGAGTTGGCCTCTGCATCGGGATAGGTTCGGACTAGGTTCATCAGCAGCAGTCCGTTCGACAGTGGAGTGTTCGACGGCTCGTCCGCGAGCTTCGAGAGTCACGAGTGAGAGGTCACGCCAATGCCCAGCCAAGAGCAGAGCCGACCGCAGCGTCGCGATGACGCTCCCGACGAGGCCCCCGAACCCACTCCCGCCGCGCCGGAAGCCACCGCCCGCAAGGAGAACCTCGACTCGGACATCGACAGCGTCCTGGACGAGATCGACGGCGTGCTCGAGTCCAACGCGGAGGAGTTCGTCCGCGGCTTCGTCCAGAAGGGCGGCCAGTGACCACTGGCGCCGACGCAGGGAAGCTCCCCGCGGCATACCTCTCGGCAGGGTCGTCGTCGTTCACCGAGTTCGTCGGTGTCCATGCCCCCCAGCTGCTGCCCTCACGACGAGTGCTGCCCCCGGGCAACATGCTCGAGGCCCCGCACGGCACCACCATCGTCACGGCGACCTTCGACGGTGGCGTGGTCATGGCCGGCGACCGTCGCGCGACGATGGGCAACATCATCGCCAACCGCGACATGGAGAAGGTCTTCGCCAGTGACGAGTACTCCGCCGTCGGCATCGCCGGCACCGCGGGCATCGCCATCGAGCTCGTCAAGCTCTTCCAGGTCGAGCTGGAGCACTACGAGAAGATCGAGGGCACGCTGCTCTCGTTGGAGGGCAAGGCAAACCGACTCGCCTCGATGATCCGGTCCAACCTCGGCATGGCCATGCAAGGACTGTCGGTCGTGCCGCTGTTCGCCGGCTACGACCTCGACCGCCAGCTCGGCCGGATCTTCTCCTACGACGTGACGGGTGGCTGCTACGAGGAGCACGACCACCACAGCGTCGGCTCGGGGTCATTGTTCGCGCGGGGTGCGCTGAAAAAGGTCTGGCACCCTGGCCTGTCGGCCGACGAGGTCGTCAGCGTCGTCGTCGAGGCGCTCTACGACGCCGCTGACGACGACTCCGCCACCGGTGGACCCGACGTCGGGCGCCGGATCTGGCCGACGGTCGCCATCGTGGGACCCGAGGGGGTGCGCTTCGTCGGTGACGACGAGCTGCGCACCGTGGTCGAGGCCGTGATCGCCGCCCGCCAGGGCAACCCGGGAGGTGCCCGATGAGCAGCATGCCGTTCTACGTCTCGCCCGAGCAGCTCATGAAGGACCGGGCTGACTACGCGCGCAAGGGAATTGCGCGTGGTCGCTCGGTGGTCGTGCTGGGCTATGACAAGGGGATCGCGTTCGTCGCGGAGAACCCGTCGCGGGCGCTGCACAAGGTGTCCGAGATCTACGACCGGATCGCCTTCGCCGCCGTCGGCAAGTACAACGAGTTCGAGAACCTCCGCGTCGCCGGTGTCCGGTATGCCGACCTGCGCGGCTACTCCTACGACCGCACCGACGTGACCGCTCGCGGTCTGGCCAACGCCTACGCCCAGACCCTGGGGACGGTGTTCACCCAGGAGTCCAAGCCCTACGAGGTGGAGATCGTCGTCGCCGAGGTGGGCTCCACCGCGGAGGACGACCAGATCTACCGGCTGACCTACGACGGGTCGGTGGCCGACGAGCTCGGCTTCGTCGCGATGGGCGGCGCCGCCGAACCCATTGAGACGGCCCTGAAGGACCGCTGGAGCCCGGGCCTGTCCCTCGGCGACGCCCTGAGCCTGGCGGTCGAGCTGCTCGGCCAGGACCCGGCGGGCGCGGCAAGCCCGGCCGGCGGCACTCCGCGGAACCCGGCGGGCGCGGCAAGCCCGGCCGGCGGCCCCACCCGCACCCTGACCGCCGCCCAGCTCGAGGTGGCCGTCCTGGACCGCGAACGGCCCCGTCGGACCTTCCGTCGCATCGGCGGGGGGCTGCTCGACGCGCTGCTCAGCACCGAGGACCCGACGAGTGACGCCCCGGCCGAGGACGACCCCACCCCGGGGCGCCACGACACGCTGACGGGCGAGGGGTCGCCGCGCGACGAGTCCAGCAACCCGCAGACCCAGCGCCCGCAGGAGTAGCCCTCCGCTGGCGGGGATCCTCCTCAGACGGGGAGCTTCTCGCCGAGCCAGGCGGTCGTGGCGGCCCACGCCTCCTGCGACGCGCCCCGGTGGTGGAAGACCGGTGACGGGTTGTCGAAGGCGTGCCCGGCGCCGGGATAGGTCAGGAACGTCACGTCGTCGTTGTCCGCGGTGACGGCCGCCTCGATCTCGCGCACCGTCTCGGGCGGGATGTAGTCGTCAGAGAGCCCGAAGTGGTGCAGGCTCGGCGCGCTGACCTGCGGGGCGAGGGCCAGCAGGTTCGGCAGGGCCGAGCCGTAGTAGCTCACGAGCGCGTCGGGGCCGGCGCCGGCCGTTCCCGTGAGGGCCGCGACGTTGAACGCCAGGCCACCGCCGAAGCAGAAGCCCAGGACGCCGACCGGGCCGTCTACAGCGGCGTGGTCCTGCAGCGCGTCGAGGGTGGCCGCTCCGTCACCCACGGCCGCCTCCCAGTCGAGCTTGGCGAGCAGCTCCATGGCCCTGGGGAGTCCGTCGGCCGCCTCACTGACGACCTCGTCGCCGATCCGCCAGTACAGGTGGGGGACGAGGACGACGTAGCCGAGGTCCGCGAGATCACTGGCCCGGCTGCGGATGTAGTCGGTGACGCCGAAGATCTCCTGGAACAGCACCACCCCCGGACCCGTCCCGGACTCGGGGAGGTACAGGTCGGCGGGCAGCTCCCCGTCGAGGACTGAGACGGGGTGGCTGGTGTGGTCGCTCGCATTGGTCATGAGCCCAACGTAGGCCGCGCCGGCCCGGAAGCCGGGCCGACGCGGCATACCGTGTCGTGGTGGGGCTCGCTCAGGCGCTGGGCGCCTCGGCGTAGCGCAGGTAGGGCTTGACGACCTCGACACCCTTGAACCGCGCCTTGGCGTCCTCGGTGCTGACGGTCGGGGCGACGATGATGCGCTCACCGGCCTTCCAGTCGGCCGGGGTGGAGAACGGGCCGGAGTCGTTGACCTGCAGGGCGTCGAGCGCGCGCAGGATCTCGTCGAAGTTGCGGCCGGTGCTCTTGGGGTAGGTCAGCGTGAGCCTCACCTTGTTGTCCGGGCCGATGAGGAAGACGGAGCGCACGGTGGAGGCGTCGCCCGCGCCCGGGTGGATCATGTCGTAGAGCTCGGCGACCTTGCGGTCCTTGTCGGCGATGATCGGGTAGTTGACCGCGGCGCCCGGAGTCTCCTCGATGTCCTGCCTTCCAGGCGGTGTGGTCCTCGAGCGGCGTCGACGGAGACGGCGAGCACCTTGGTGTTGCGCTTGGCGAACTCGTCGGCTTGAGCTGGGCCACGCGGCCGAGCTCGGTGGTGCAGACGGGGGTGAAGTCGTCCGGGTGGCTGAACAGCACGCCCAGCCGTCGCCCTTCCAGTCGTGGAAGGTCGAGCTCGCCCTCGGTGGTGTCGGCGGTGAAGTCGGGGGCGTCGTCGCCCAGTCGCAGCGTGGCCATGACGGTCCTCTCGAAAGGTAACGCGAAGTTTGTCGTGACCAAACATGCCGTTACTTGACCGAGGAGTGGATGCCCTGTCCGGATGTTGGTATGCCGGCGAGGGCCGCGACGACGGCGGCGACGGCAGCCACGGCGGTGGGCTCGAGCAGGAGGCCGTAGTGGTCGGCAGCCAGGCCGGTGACCTCGATGTCCTCGGGCAGCCGCGCCTCGGCGATGCGCTCGGCGGAGTAGAGACCCTGCGGCTGGCCCAGCGGGCCACGTGCGGCCCAGAACAGGTGGGCTCGGCACTGGAGCGTGTGGATCGCGCTCAGGGTGGCGGGGTCGCTCATCAGGTCCGCCCAGTCGGCCCGGACGCACTCCAACGAGCTCGTGGACCGCATGGCTCCCGGGGGACCGGCGAGGTCGTGGAGCAGGTATGCCGTGAGGTCACCTCCGGCGGGTGAGTCCAGGAGCGGCCCCATCGCCGGGTGGGCGGCCCAGTGACGGAGGTACGCCGCCTGGTCCTCGAACGTCATCGAGAGGCGGTCCATCGCCGGCCCGATGATGCTGTGCAGCACCTCGTCGACGTCGAAGGTCCCGGGGGAGGGGAAGGCCAGACCGCCGTCGACCAGGACGACCGAGCTGACCCGCTCGGGGTGACTCGCGGCGGTGAGGGCGGCCGCGAAGCCGCCCATGGCATGGCCGGTGAGGACCGGGGAGTCGAGCCCGAAGTGGTCGAGCACCCGAATGGTGTCCGCGACGTGGTCGGCCAGCCCCGTCGAGCGCAGCGAGGCGCTCTCGGCCCGCCCGCGCATGTCGGGTGCGAGCAGGGTGAGGCGTCCAGCCAGGGCGCGGGCCACCGGCGCCCAGGCGAGCCCGTTCGACGAGATGCTGTGCAGCGCCACGACGGTCGGGGCTTCGGGGGGAGCCTGGCTGAGGACGTGCACCACCAGGTCACCGCCATCAACGGGGATCCGTTCGGTGCGCTCCTGCGGCACAGGGCCCCCCGTCTCGTGACTCGTCGCGCGTGGTTGGTCAGGACGTGGACGCTACGCAGCCTGCGGGCCGGGTGACATGGCGGCCGTGCCCACATCGCCGTCCCGTGGATGTGCCGACAGTCCACCGCTAGGTTGCTCCGCGAGCGAGGGCTGGGCCCACCGCGAGGGGGCGCGCTACTTCCGCGCCCGCGCCAGCAGCTCGGTCTCTTCGGACGGGGACAGACCCGCCTTGCGGGCACGACCGGGGCCCGACGCCAGCTCCCACGCGAGGGTGTCGGTCAGGGTCTCGGCGAGCGGCCTGCTGGTGAGCCCGAGGTCGGTGGCCGCGGCGGTGCTGCGGGCCATGAACCCGGCATACTCCGGAAGGGGCAGCCACAGCGGCAGGCTGCGTTCGCCGGACCAGGGCTGCACCTCGTGGGCGGCGAGCCAGTCCTGGTCGACCTGCACGAGCTCGCCGTCGTGACCTGAGACATCCCGCGCGGCACCAAGGTGTTCGCCGAGCGGGATGACCGGACCACTTGCGTTGACCACGCCGGTGGCCCTGTCGAGTCCTGCCCGCACCAGCCAGGCGGCGAGGTCGCGGACGTCGAGGACCTGGGTGGCCACCGGGCTGTCGGGCACCAGGACCGCCCCGTCGGGGTCGGCCGGATGGGCGAACCGCAGCGGCCAGTAGCCGGTGCGGTCGGTGTGGTCGCCCGGCCCGGCGATCAGTCCCGACCGCGCGATCAGCGCCTTGTCACCCACGTGGTCGAGGATGCTGCGTTCACAGGCGACCTTGCGCCCGCCGTACGTCTCCCACCCGTCGTCGTCGACCTCGTGGGCGGGCAGCAGCTCGGCCGACTCGTCAGCGCCGGCGACGTCACCGGCGGCGTACACGGACGCCGAGGACACGAACACCCACGAGGCGGCGCTCGGCCCCAGGGCCTCGAGCGCACCGGTGACGTGGCTGGGTTGGCGTGAAACGTCCAGGACGACGTCCCAGTCACGTCCGCGGACGTCGTCGTATGCCGCCGGGTCGCCGCGGTCGGTCCGCACCACCTCGACGTCCGGTGGCGGCGCACCGGACTCACCACGGGCCAGAACGGTGACGTCCTGCCCGAGAGCACGGGCGGCGGCCACCACCTCACGGCCGAGCCAGGCGGTACCACCGAGGACGAGCAGCGACATGCCCCCACGCAACCAGCGGCGCAGGGGCATGTCGAGCGGTTGTGCTCACGGCGTAGCGGGTGTGCCCGCCGTCGGGTCAGGCTCGGGTGCCGGCGCGCTCGTCGAGCTCGGCCTTCGCGTCGTCCTCGTCCTCGTCTGCGTCGTCCGACGCCTCGACGTCGGCTGCTGCGTCCTCGTCGTCCGCCTCGTCGGTGGCCTCTGCCGACTGGTCGAGAGCGGCCTCGTCAGCAGCCTCTTGGTCGTCGTCGATGGACTCGGCGTCCGCCTCGTCCGCCTCGTCCGCTGCGGCTGAGGCCGGCTGGGCGGCCGGTGCGTCGTGATCGCCGAAGGCCTCGGCGATGGCGCCGCCACCGAGGGTCTGCAGCATCTGCCGGACGTTGCTCAGCTGTGCGGTGATGCTGTCGCGGCGTGCCGTCGCGGCCGAGAGCTCGCGCTCGGAGTCGCGACGGATGCGCTCGGCCTGCTCCCTCGCCGTGGTGACCAGGTGCTCGGCCTCGGCCTTGGCGGCGTCGAGCGCACGCTGGCTCTCGGTCTGGGAGTCGGCGTGGGCCCGCTCGCTCTCGGCCGACAGCGTCGCCGCGCGCTCCTGGGCCTGGGTGAGCGCACTCTCGTGGGCCGCCATCTGCGCCGAGAACTCGGCCGCAGCCTTGTCGCGGCGCTGGCCGAGGGTTGCCTCGAAGTCTGCGGCAGCCGAGGCAGCACGGGCGCGCTGGTGCTCGTAGAACGCCTCAGCCTCCTCACGACGCGCAGAGGCCTCGCGGTCGGCGTCGTCGAGGATCGCGTCGGCCTGCTGCTTGGCCTTCTCCACGACCTGCGTGGCCTGGGCCTCGGCCTTGGTCCGGACGTCCTCGGCGTAGCGGTCTGCCTCGGCCCGGACCCGGTCGGCCTCCAGGGTGGTGGTGCCCTTGAGGGTGTCGGCATCGGCCTGGGCATTGCTGCGGATCTCGGCGGCCTCCTCGTCGGCGAGGCCGAGGATGTTGCCGATCCGCTCGCCGAGGTTGGCGTAGGTGGGGGCGGCTGCCTTGCTGTGCTCGTCCTTGAGGCTGGCCAGGGTCTTCGCCGTTCCAGCCTGGTCCTCCTGGGCGCGGGCGAGGGCGGCGCGCAGCTCGCTCACCTCGACGGTGCGTTCGGCGGCCTCCTGGCGGGCCTGGTCCAGGGCGCCGGCGTGCTCGGCGCGCCACTGGTCGACCTGGGCCGGGTCGTAGCCGCGCAGGACGCTGCGGAAGGAGCTGGTGTCACTCATGGTCGGTCCGTTCTTGGTGGGGGGAGGGGTCAGGATCGGTGCTGGTGGCGAACTCAGTGGTCGGGGAGTCCGCTGGGGGGTCTGTGGGGGAGTCACTGGAAGGCGGGTCGGTGGACCCGTCGACCGGCGTGGGCGAGCCCTGGATGGCCGCCCTGTCCGGCACCGAGAGGGCGTCGATCACGCCGGAGAGGTGGCCGAGCTGGGTGGTGATGTCCTGCCGACGAGAGGCGAGCGCGGCGACCTCGGAGCGGGCCCGCTCGAGCATCGCCCGGGCCTCCTCACGCACTCGGTCGGCATCGGCGCGTGCCGTAGCCGTGGTGGTCACCAGCTCCTCGCGGGCCAGGCGGTGCGACTCGTGGGTCTCCCGCTGGAGCCGTTCGATCTCCTGGGCGGTGCGTTCGCGGACGACACGCGCGGCCTTGTCCGCCTCGTCGAGACGACGGGCGGCGCGCTCGTCGGCGGCACGTTCGGTCTCGGCCGCGGACGCGCGCACCCGCTCCGCCTCCTCGGCGGCAGCCGCCGTGGTCCGCTCGGCCTGGGACTGGGCGGCCGCCATGACGGCTTCGGCCTGGGCGCGCAGGCTGTCGGACTCCAGTCGGGCGGACTCTCGATCGGACCGGGCCCGGTGGGCGGTCTGGGCGAGGGCGGTCTGGATCAGCTGGCGACGCGAGCGCATCCGCGATGCGAGCTCGCGATGGGTCTCCTTGCGCATCCGGCTGACCTCGGCGTCGCCCTCGTCGAGGATGCGGCGCACGGTGTCCTGCCCCCACTTGAGGTGGTCCTCGGCCTGGGTCATGATCTCGCCGGCCTCGGTGTGGGCCCGGTCCACCCGCTCCTGGGCGTCGGCCCTCGCCTGCTCCACCAAGGCCGTGGCCTGCGCGGCAGTCTCCTGCTGGTGAAGGGCGGCGGCGCCCATGGTGCGCTCGGCCTCGACCTGCGCGTCCTCCCGGAGCTTCGCCGCCGCGGCGGTGGCCTCCTCGAGCAGGGCAGCGCGGGCGGCCTTCTCCTGCTCGTCGCGCTCGGCGAAGTGGGCATCCATCTTCTCGACGCCCGCGGCGAAGGCCGCGTCGCGCTCCGCCTCGTGCGCGGCATACCGCTGCATTGCCGTGTCGTAGTCGGTCTGGGCGCTGGCCCGCAGGGCTTCGGCGCGGGCGTGCGCACCATCGAGCAGTGCCTCGGCCTCTGCGCGGGCGGACGTGACCGCTTCCTCACTCGTGCGGCTGGCCGACTGCGTGAGCATCGACGCCTGCTCGGTCGCGTCCTCGACGAGCGACTCCGCCTCGCGGGTCGCCTCGGCGAGCGCTCGACCCGCCTGGTCGCGGTCGCGGACGGCCTCGGCGTGCTGGCGCTCCGCGTCGTGGAGCAGCCCCTGCACCTCCTCGCGGATGCGAGCCGCCTCAGCGCGTGCAGTGGCCAGGACCTGGTCGGTCTCGGCTCGCATGGCGTCGGCGTAGGCCTGGGCACGTTCGAGGATGGACTGGGTGTGCCGCGTCAGGTCGCCCACCTGGGTGGTGGAGCTACCGGCGACACGGGTCCCCGCGTCCGCTGCTTGGGCGTCGGGCATGTGCCCATCTTCCCACGCGTGGCGTGAGCCGCAGCCCGAGACCCCGGAAGCCTAGAGTGTGGGCATGGACCGGCGGATCTTCGGGATCGAGAACGAGTACGGCATCACGTGCACGTTCGAGGGTCAGCGCCGCCTCACTCCCGACGAGGTGGCGCGCTACCTGTTCCGCAAGGTCGTGTCGTGGGGACGCTCGTCCAACGTCTTCCTCTCCAACGGCAGCCGGCTCTACCTCGACGTCGGCTCACACCCCGAGTACGCCACCCCGGAGTGCGACCACGTCCGCCAGCTCGTGGTCCACGACAAGGCGGGCGAGCGGATCATCGAGGGCCTGGTCGCCGACGCCCAGGAGCGGCTGGCCGAAGAGGGCATCGAGGGCGAGATCTACGTCTTCAAGAACAACACCGACTCCGCGGGCAACTCCTACGGCTGTCACGAGAACTACTGCGTGGGCCGGGCAGGGGAGTTCCAGCAGCTCTCCGACGTGCTCATCCCGTTCCTCGTCAGCCGCCAGATCACCTGCGGCGCGGGCAAGGTCGTCACCACGTCCAAGGGCGCGACCTACTGCGTGAGCCAGCGGGCCGACCACATCTGGGAGGGCGTCTCGTCGGCGACCACCCGAAGCCGTCCCATCATCAACACCCGGGACGAGCCGCACGCCGACGCCGAGCGCTACCGCCGGCTGCACGTCATCGTGGGCGACTCCAACATGAGCGAGACCACCACCATGCTCAAGGTGGGGTCGGCCGACCTGGTGCTGCGGATGATCGAGGCCGGGATGGTGGTGCGCGACCTCACCCTGGAGAACCCGATCCGGGCGATCCGCGAGATGAGCCACGACATGACCGGCCGCAAGACGGTCCGGCTGTCCAACGGGCGCGAGCTGTCGGCGCTGCAGATCCAGAGCGAGTACCTCGAGCGGGCCCAGACGTTCGCCGACCGCGAGGGTCTCGAGGACCCGATCCACAAGCAGGTCCTCGACCTGTGGGAGCGGACCATCCGGGCCGTCGACACCGACAACCTGTCCCTGGTCGACACCGAGATCGACTGGGTCATCAAGCACAAGCTGATCGCCGGCTACATGGCCAAGCACGACCTGCCGATGGAACACCCCCGGATCGCCCAGCTCGACCTCGCCTACCACGACGTCAACCGGGAGCGTGGCGTCTTCTACGTGCTCCAGAAGCACGGTCGGGCAGCCCGCATCACCACCGACCCCGAGGTGTTCGAGGCCAAGACCGTGCCGCCGCAGACCACCCGGGCCAAGCTGCGCGGCGACTTCATCAAGGCCGCCCAGGAGCACCGCCGCGACTTCACCGTGGACTGGGTGCACCTCAAGCTCAACGACCAGGCCCAGCGCACCGTCCTGTGCAAGGACCCGTTCGCGGCCGTCGACGCCCGCGTGGACCGACTGATCGAGGGCATGCGCGGCTGAGCGTCAAGGTATGCCGCGTGGGGGCGTACCGGGCGAATCGGGCTTTGCCAGCAGTGCCAGTTATGGTGGTCGCTGGTTCCGCCCTCCAGCGAAAGTCCTCCATCGTGCATCTGCGTCGTTTTTCTGCCCTCACTGCAGCCGCTCTGGCTGCCGCCCTGGTCCTCACCGGTTGTGGTGACACCAAGGACGCCAAGGGCTCCGCGCTCGACAAGATCACGGTGACGGGCGGCAGCGACACCACGGCCCCCACCGTGACCGTCCTCCCGAAGCCGTTGTCGGTGACCGAGACGACCACCAAGGTGGTCAAGGCCGGCACCGGCGCCCAGGTCAAGGGCGACGAGATCGTCAGCCTCAAGTACGTCCTGCTCAACGGCAAGGACTCCTCGGTCCTGGACACCAACTACGGCAAGCAGGACCTCGGCCTCAACCTGGGTGCGACCGACCTGCTGCCCGGCCTCAAGAAGGGTCTGCTGAACCAGAAGATCGGTTCGCGCGTCCTCGTGGCGATGCCGCCCAAGGACGCCTTCGGCACCCAGGGCAACGCCGACATCAAGGTCGGCGCCACCGACACCGTCGTCTTCCTGATGGACGTCCTCTCGGCCCAGAAGCCGCTGGCTTCCGCCGAGGGCAAGGAGGTCAAGCCTGCTGCCGGGCTGCCCACCGTCAAGGTCGAGGGCCCCGACAAGCCGGCGACCATCACCATCCCCAAGGGCGTCAAGCCGCCGACCAAGACGGTCGGCCAGCTGCTCATCGAGGGTGCCGGCGCGAAGGTCGCGGCCGGTCAGACCGTCCGGGTCTCCTACACCGGTGTCCTCTACAAGGACGGCTCGGTCTTCGACAGCTCGTCCAAGACCCCGGAGAAGTACTTCGAGACCGTGATCGGCAAGCAGCAGGTCATCAAGGCCTGGGACGACCAGATCGTCGGCAAGACGGTCGGCAGCCGCGTCCTGCTGGTGGTCCCGCCGGCAGACGGCTATGGCGCCGGCGGCAGCCCGCCCAAGATCAGCGGCACCGACACGCTCGTCTTCGTCGTCGACATCCTCGCGGCCTTCTGAGCCACGTAGCAGCTTGCTGTACCTCACCCTTTCCACCTGCGAAGGAGCAGCCACCATGGGTTTTGACCCGAACACCACCAAGCCCGAGATCGACTTCCCCGGCGACGCGGCCCCCACCGAGCTCGTCATCGAGGACCTCACCGAAGGCGACGGCCAGGAGGCCGGCGCCGGTGACACCATCTCCGCCCACTACGTCGGCGTGGCCCACTCCACCGGCGAGGAGTTCGACGCCTCCTGGAACCGTGGCGCGCCGCTGGACTTCCGGCTCGGCGTCGGCCAGGTCATCCGTGGCTGGGACGAGGGCATCGTCGGCATGAAGGTCGGTGGTCGCCGTCGGCTCGTGATCCCCGCGCACCTCGCCTACGGCGACCGCGGTGCGGGCGGCGCGATCAAGCCCGGCGAGACCCTGATCTTCGTCGTCGACCTGGTGGATGTCCGCTGAGGCGACACCCCATGCGCTGATCGCAGCGCGTCAGCTTTCCAGCAGCCGGGCGGCATACCGCCCGGCTGCTGCGCTGTAGAGGAACGCCGCGTGGTCCTCGTCGAGGCCGCGGCCCATCGTCGACAGCTTCACCGGGACGGCTCGCAGTGCGGCGTCGAGCCCGTCCGGGTCGACGTCCCGGACCGTGAGCGCGCCCTGGGCGGTCCGCACCAGGACGTGGGCCTGCTCGGTCACGAGGTCGGCGAACTCGTCGCCGGTCGTGGGCAGCGGCAGGTCCGCAGCGACCAGGCAGATGCGTCCGTATGCCGTGCTGCTGTGGTGCGAGATCCCGCGATGCCGTTCGCGGGCGTCGGCATCGGAGACGCGGAGGGCGGCGACACCGCGACCCCCGAGGGTGCCGACCGCGTTCAGTGCCTCACCCGCTGCGACGCCGGTGTAGCCCCAGGGGGTGCCCGTTCCGACGTTGCCAGGTCCCTGGATGACGACAGCTATGTCGGCGCCCAGAACGTGCTTGGCCGCGAGCAGCCCGGAGTGCAGGGTGACGGCCTCGTGCCCGCCGCCGTAGGCCTGGCCGACCGTGATGGTGCCGACCAGCCAACCGTGCTCGGCGAGAGTGGCGACGTTGCGGGAGAACGCAATCGGCAGGGCGCCGCCGTCCGTCATGAGGTAGACGACCCGGGCCCCGGGCCGGTCGATCCGGATGCCGGCGAGGATCGCGGGCAGGGCCGAGTGCAGGTCGGCGACGACCACGGGCATGCCCAGCAGGTCACCGGCGGCCGCCCAGCCGCCGGTCATCACCGCGTGGTGCGGGCTGTCCTGCTCGTCGACGGCCATGAACATCTGCTGCTGTGGCGTGTAGCGCGCCTTGACGATGTGGCCCTCCGGAGCCGTGGGATCCGCAGGTAGCCGGTCGGGCGCGGCGACGATGAAGGCCAGACCGCCGGTCCCGAGCCCCCGGAGGAGGGCCGACGCGTTGAGCAGTACCCGGTCGCCGACCTCGGGCTCACCCACCAGGGCCGTGTAGGCCAGCGCGCGGACGAGGTCGTCGTCGGCGCCGGTGGGAGGTTCGTCGCCAGCCAGCCGCACGGCATACTCCACCGCGCCCGGCCACCGGCCACGCACCTGCTCGACCGTTCCCTCGCGCCACTGCATCACGACACGCAGACTAGCGACGGGGCGGTGGCCGCCACTCGGGTAGCGTCGGGCGGGTGAGTTCACCCACCGGTCCGGCGGCCAAGACCGAGCGCCTGCTCAACCTCGTGCTCTGCCTGCTCTACACCCGCCGCCCCCTGCCCAAGTCGCGGATCCGCGCGGTCGTGCCGCAGTACGGCGACGCGGTCAGTGACGAGGCCTTCGACCGGATGTTCGAGCGCGACAAGGACGAGCTGCGCGAGCTCGGCATCCCACTCGTCACCGAGGACATCGGCGGAGCGTGGGACGACGAGGTCGGCTACCGGATCGACCAGCGCGAGTACGCCCTGCCCGACATCTCCTTCGAGCCCGACGAGCTGGCCGTCCTCGGCCTGGCCAGCCGCACGTGGGCCCACGCCTCGCTGGCCGGTCCCGCCGCGCAGGCGCTGCGCAAGCTCAAGGCGGCGGGGATCGAGCGCGACGGTGACTCCCTCATCGGGATCGAGCCGCGCCTCGGTACCAGTGAACCCGCGTTCGAACCGGTCAAGAACGCCGTGGTCGGTCAGCGCACCATCTCCTTCGGCTACCGCACCGGCGGCCAGGGCGAGGTCAACACGCGCACCGTGCAGCCGTGGGGGCTCGCCTCGTGGCACGGCCGCTGGTACCTCACCGGCTTCGACCTGGACCGTGGGGCACCGCGTGTCTACCGGCTGTCCCGGATCGACGGCGACGTCACCGAGGTCAAGAAGGCGCCCGCGTATGCCGTGCCGGCCGACCACCGCGCGCAGGAGATGATCCGCACCACCGTGGGGGACCAGCCGACCCGCAGCGCGACCGTGCGGGTTCGCACCGACCGGGGCAACTCGTTGCGCCGTCGTGCCACCTGCGCCACCGAGGCAGGGGAGTGGACCGAGCTCGAGGTGCCGTTCTCGGACGACGACGCCCTCGCCGACGAGGTCAGCGGCTATGGCGCGGACGTCGTCGTGGAGTCGCCTGCAGAGGTGCGCGTGCTCGTCGTCGCCCGGCTGCGCGGGGCGCTGGCCGCCCACGCCGGTGGTGCCGCATGACCCCGACCACCAAGAAGGCCAGGACCGTGCCCGAGACCGCCACCGACCGGCTCGCGCGACTCCTGACGATGGTGCCCTGGCTGGTCGCCCGCCAGGGGATCGACCTCGACCAGGCCGCTGCCGAGCTGGGGATCACGGTCGAGCAGCTCGAGACCGACCTGCGGCTGCTCTACCTGTGCGGCTACGGCCAGATGCCGGACGAGCTGATCGATGCGCAGTGGGAAAGCGGCCGCGTGTTCATCACCAACGCCGACACCATCGCCCGCCCCCTGCGGTTCGGACGCGACGAGGCGCTCACCCTGATGGTGGGGCTGCGCGCGCTGGCTGCCGTCCCCGGACTGGGGGAGCGCGACGCGATCGAGCGGGCGATGGCCAAGCTCGAGCAGGCCACTGGTGCCAGCGCCGAGGCGGCCGCCCGGGTCGAGGTGGCCATCAGCGAGGGCGTCGAGGCAGAACTGCTCAGGGATGCCCGACGCGCGGTCGAGGGACACCGCCGGGTCCACCTGCGCTACCTCGTGCCCAGCCGCGACGAGGCCACCGAGCGCGACGTCGACCCGATGCGCGTGGTCAACCTCGACTCCCGGTGGTATCTCGAGGGCTGGTGCCACCTGGCGCAGGACACCCGCACCTTCCGGATGGACCGCATCTCCCGGCTGGACGTCCTCGACGTCGACGGCACGCCGCCCGCGGACGCCCAGCTGCGGGACCTCGATGCAGGTGCCTTCACGCCGCGCCCCGACGACACCCTCGTCACCCTGCGGCTGCAGCCGGGGGCCACCTGGGTCAGCGACTACTACCCGACCGAGTCCGTGGAGACGGCCCCCGACGGGTCGCAGACGGTCACGCTGCGCACCGCCGACACCCTGTGGCTCCGGCGGCTCCTCTGGCGGCTGGGTGGACGCGGCACCGTCGTGTCCCCACCCGAGGTCGCGCAGGCGGTGAGCGAAGGGGCCCAGGCCGCCCTCGCGGTGTACGGAACGGACGCGGACGCGTCCACCGCGGGCGGGTAAGGTCGACGCCGTGTGGTGGTGGGTCCTGATCTGGGTGCTGCTCGTGATCATCGCGGCGGTCTACTTGGCGACCCGCGCCTGGGGCGTCTGGGGGCAGCTCAAGGAGCTGACCGCCGAGGTGAGCCGGTCGTCGCAGACCGTGGCAGCGCTCCAGGCCCAGGGCGACCGCCTCGGCGAGCGTCCGGCGGCACCCCAACCTGACGTGTTCGGCGACCCCCGCCAGCTGCGCCGGGAACGCGACGCCACCCGCGCCTCGTTGAAGCAGGAGCGACGCGCCCGTCAGGCCGCACGCCGCCCCAGCTGGGCCAGACACCTAGACTCCTAGGTAAGGCCCCGCACCATCAGGGCAGCATCGTCGTCACAGGGCCACCAGGTGGCCGAGAGGAATGAGTCACATGGGTCGCGGACTGTTTGAGGGCTGGCACATCATCATCCTGCTGGTTCTCCTCGTCGTGCTGTTCGGCTTCAAGCGGCTGCCCGATGCCGCCCGCTCGATCGGGCGGTCCATGCGCATCTTCAAGTCCGAGGTCCAGGAGATGAAGACCGACGGCAAGTCCGCCGCCAGCGGTGACACCGTCAAGGGCGAGGCCATCAAGGACCCCGAGGCACCCGTCACGCCGGCCACACCGGTCGCGCCGGCCGCCCCAGAGGCCGCCAGCCCGATCCGTGAGGACAACAGCCCGCGCACGGACAACACCTCCGGCGCCTCCTAGGCCCACCGAGCACCTCACCAGTCACCTCCATGGCCTTCCGGCGCGCCCGCAACCCTGACGGGCGCATGTCTCTCGGTGATCACCTGCGAGAGCTGCGACGTCGCTTCCTGATCTCCGCGGTCACCATCCTGCTGGGCGGCGTCCTCGGCTGGATCATCTACCCGCAGGTCTATGACCGCCTCGCCGCGCCGTTCAACGACTACAAGGAAGCCAACCCGACCAGCGTCATCAGCCTGAACTTCGGCAATGCGACCGCTGCCTTCTCCCAGCAGGTGAGCCTGGCGATCTTCGTGGGGATCATCGTGTCCAGCCCGGTCTGGCTGTACCAGGTGTGGGCGTTCATCGTTCCCGGGCTGACCAAGAAGGAAAAGCGCATCTCGCTCGCCTTCATCGGAGCCACGGTTCCGCTGTTCTTGGCGGGGTGTGCCCTGGCCTACTACGTGCTGCCCAAGGTGCTGGAGGTGCTGTACGGCTTCACCCCTGCCGGCGCGTCCAACATCCAGCAGGTCAGCGAGTACTTCTCGTTCGTCACCAGGTTCATCCTCGTCTTCGGGTGCGCCTTCCTGCTGCCGGTCTTCCTCGTGGCGCTCAACGCGATCGGGATCCTCCCGGCGTCGGCGATGATCAAGGCCTGGCGGCCGGCGGTGTTCGGGATCTTCGTCCTCTCGGCCATCGCGACGCCCACCCCGGACGCCTTCACGATGTTCCTGCTCGCGATCCCCCTCTGCTTCCTCTATGCGGGCGCGATCGCCGTCAGCAAGCTCATCGAGCGTGGCCGACGCAAGAAGCGGCCGGAATGGACCGAGGTGCCCGACGACGAGGCCTCGGCCCTGTAATCTCCGCGCGTGAGTGCGAACCGCTCGACCGTCAAGAAGCGCATCGGCCTGGTCGTCAACCCGACGTCGGGCAAGAACCGCGGGATGGCCCTCGGCATCGAGGTGGCCCAGCGGATGCGCGCGGCCGGTCACGAGGTGCTCGACCTCTCCGACGAGTCGTATGCCGCCGCCCGCGACCGCGCGCTCGGCGCCATCGCGCAGGGACTGGACGTGCTGGCCGTGGTGGGCGGTGACGGCATGGTCCACCTCGGTGTCGACCTCGCCGCCGAGACCAAGACGACGCTGGCCATCATCGCGGCCGGCACGGGCAACGACGTCGCCCGCGGGCTGGGCCTGCCGGTCCACGACCCGGTGCGGGCCGCAGACCTCGTCACCACCGGCACCCCGCGCACCATCGACGCCGTCCGCCACGTCGACGCCCACGGTGACCGGCACTGGTTCGTGGGGGTGCTGGGTGCGGGCTTCGACTCGGTCGTCAACGAGCGCGCCAACACCTGGCCGTGGCCCAAGGGCAACATGCGCTACAACCTGGCGATCCTGCGAGAGCTCCCGCTGTTCAAGGCGATTCCCTACGTCGTCACCATCGACGGCGTGCGCCACGAGACCCGGGCGATGCTCGTCGCGGTCGGCAACGGACCGAGCTATGGCGGTGGGATGCAGGTGCTGCCCGATGCCGAGTTCGACGACGGACTGCTCGACGTGCTGATCCTGCACGAGATCAGCACGCTGGAGTTCCTCAAGGTCTTTCCCAAGGTCTTCAAGGGTGCCCACGTCACCCACCCCTCCGTCGAGATCATCCGAGGGGTCTCGGTGACGCTGGAGGCGCAGGGCATCGTGTCCTACGCCGACGGGGAGCGCTTCGCCCCGCTGCCTATCACCGTCGAGGTGGTCCCCGGCGCGGTGACGGTGCTGACGCCTGCTGCCACGTAGGCTCGGGAGCATGTCGACGCCCGCTGAGCGATTCGCCGCAAGCGCCAGCCGCGCGGCACACGAGAAGTCCCAGCTGGCCGCCTTCGCGGCGACCGTCGACTTCCCCCTCGACGACTTCCAGGTGCAGGCCTGCGAGGCGGTCGAGGCCGGCCGCGGGGTGCTGGTCGCGGCACCGACCGGCGCGGGCAAGACCATCGTCGGCGAGTTCGCGGTGTTCCTCGCCCTCGCCGCCGGGCGCAAGGCGTTCTACACAACCCCGATCAAGGCGCTGTCCAACCAGAAGTACAACGACCTGGTGAAGCGGCACGGCGCCAAGAACGTCGGGCTGCTCACCGGCGACTCCTCGATCAACGGCGAGGCTCCCGTCGTCGTCATGACGACCGAGGTCCTGCGCAACATGATGTATGCCGGGTCCGCCACCCTGCACGGACTCGGGTTCGTGGTCATGGACGAGGTGCACTACCTTGCCGACCGGTTCCGCGGGGCCGTGTGGGAGGAGGTCATCATCCACCTGCCGCAGGACGTGCAGGTGGTGTCGCTGTCGGCCACGGTGAGCAACGCCGAGGAGTTCGGCGCCTGGCTCTCCGAGGTGCGCACCGGAGTGGACATCATCGTGTCGGAGATCCGTCCGGTGCCGCTGTGGCAGCACATGATGGTGTCCCAGTCGATGTACGACCTCTTCGTCGACGAGGCCTCCGCGCCGGTGACGGGGATCGACGCAACTCGGGTGAATCCCGAGCTGCTGCAGGCGATTCGGACGTTTGAGCAGCGTGGGCGCTGGGACGACGGTGCCCGCCACGGGTCGCAGTCGGAACGGCACAGCCGGGGCGGACGGGGCCGCGGACCGCGGGGTCCCGGTGGTGGGCATGGCGGGCACGGCATGGCGCGCAGCTCGGGAGGCGGCGGGGGCGGTCGTCCCGGTGGGGGAGCGACCCGGTCGGAGGTCGTCCAGCGGCTCGAGCGTGAGGGGCTGCTGCCGGCGATCACCTTCATCTTCAGCCGGGTCGGCTGTGAGGCCGCAGTGGGCCAGCTGCTGCGCGACGGCGTCCGGCTGATCACCGAGGCCGAGGGCGACCGGATCCGGCGCACGGTCGAGGAGCGCGTCTCGGCGCTGGCCGACGATGACCTCGGGGTGCTCGGCTACTGGGACTTCGTGGACGGCCTGACCCGCGGGTTCGCGGCGCACCATGCCGGCATGCTGCCGACCTTCCGCGAGATCGTCGAGGAGCTCTTCACCGCGGGCCGGATCAAAGCCGTCTTCGCGACCGAGACCCTGGCCCTCGGCATCAACATGCCGGCGCGCACCGTCGTCATCGAGAAGCTGGTCAAGTTCAACGGCGAGACGCACGCCGACATCACCCCCGCCGAGTACACCCAGCTCACCGGGCGCGCCGGGCGTCGTGGGATCGACGTCGAGGGCCACGCCCTGGTCCAGTGGAACCGCGGGATGGACCCGCTGGCAGTCGCAGGGCTCGCCTCGACCCGCACCTACCCGTTGAAGTCCTCGTTCCGGCCGACCTACAACATGGCGGTCAACCTCGTCGCCCAGGTCGGCCGCGAGACGTCGCGCGAGATCCTCGAGACGTCGTTCGCCCAGTTCCAGGCCGACCGTGCCGTCGTCGGGATGGCGCGAGCCGTCCGCAAGAACGAGGAGGGGCTCGTGGGCTACAGCGAGGGGATGGAGTGCCACCTCGGCGACTTCACGGAGTACGCCGCCCTGCGCCACGAGATCGCGCGGCTCGAGAAGGACGGCGCCCGGGTGCGGTCGGCCAGCAGGCGGGCCGAGGCGGCTGTCTCGTTGGAGACGCTCAAGATCGGCGACGTCATCAAGATCCCGTCGGGTCGCCGCGCCGGCTACGCCGTCGTCGTGCACCCCTCCAAGTCCTACCGCGGCGAGACGCCCGCGCCGACGGTCGTCACCGAGGACAAGCAGCTCCTCAAGCTGACCCTCGTGGATGTCCCGACCCCCGTCGAACCGATCGCGCACGTCAAGGTGCCGCCGCACTTCAACGCCAAGAGCCCCAAGGCCAGGCGGGACCTGGCCACCTCGCTGCGCATCGCAGTGCCCTACGACCCGCCGCCCGGCCGCTCGCGCGGCAACACGGCATACGCGGGCAGCGCCGAGGACGAGCGGATCGGCGAGCTGCGCCGCCAGCTCAAGGCCCACCCGTGCCACCAGTGCCCGGACCGCGAGGACCACGCCCGCTGGGCGGAGCGCTGGTGGCGGCTCAAGCGCGAGACCGTCGGCCTGCAGCGCAAGGTGGAGGGGCGCACCAACTCGGTGGCCCGGACCTTCGACCGGATCTGCACGCTGCTCGGCGAGATGGGCTACCTGTCGGACAGCGGTGACCAGGTGACGCCGCAGGGGGAGAACCTGCGCCGGCTCTACACCGAGAAGGACCTCCTCGCGGCCGAGTGCCTGCGACTGGGTGTCTGGAAGCGGCTCGACCCGGCCGGCCTGGCCTCGGTCGTGTCAGCCCTGATCCACGAACCGCGCCGCGACGAGACCGACCCGTCACCGCGGATGCCCAATGAGGACGTCGCCGAGGCGGTCCGTGAGATGAACCGGCTGTGGTCGGTGCTCGAGGACCGTGAGCGCGAGCTCGGGCTGCCACTCACCGGGGACCCCGATGCCGGCATGGCCTGGATGATGCACCGATGGGCGAGCGGTCGTCAGCTGGAGGAGGTGCTGCGGGGCTCCGACATGGCCGCTGGGGACTTCGTGCGGCGCTGCAAGCAGGTGGTGGACCTGCTCGGTCAGATCGGTGACGCGGCGCCCGAACCGACGTTGCGAAGCACCGCTCGCAAGGCGATCGATGCCGTGATGCGTGGCGTGGTGGCGGCGGACCGCCTCGACTAGTGGCGGGTTCGTTCGTTCGGCTGTGATTTGGCCAAGTTGGGCCCGCTGGACCCCGAGGTGGGCGACAGTGGTGCACGACGCGGGTGACCAACCTGACGTCCTCGACCAGTGCGCCGGTGTGGGACTTCTGCGCGCGTGGGGACTTCGTCGAGAACCTCGCCCCTGCCGAGCTGGGCACGGCCGGCAGCAAGTACGTCGTCACGGGTTGGATGGCCACGGCCACCGGCTACCACACGGCGGCCGGATGGGTTGAGTGCCGGAACCCGACCGGGCGCTGAGCCGGATCTGGGTCGAGCTCCGGTGAGCTCGGGTGATCTGGGTCGAGCTAGGGCGCGCTCGGCCGCGGCTACTCGATGCGCAGGGCGGACAGCACCCGGTTGAAGGAGCTGGTCACCCCGAACTCGCTGGCGATCTTGCTCATGAGCACCGGGTCGGCGACCTCGCTCGGCAGCAGCATGTCCACCTCGGCCACGGGCGCGTCCGGGGCCACCTGGACGACCTTCGGCGCCACGTCGAGGTAGGCCGCCCCCGCCTCGAGCCGGGTCCGCTGGGCACCCTTGATCTCCGGGTCGCCGGAGTCGACGGCCTGGCGCAGTGCGACGAGCGTCCCGTACTTCTCGATCAGCTTCGCAGCGGTCTTCTCCCCGATGCCGGCCACGCCCGGCAGTCCGTCGCTGGAGTCACCGCGCAGCACCGCCATGTCCGCGTAGGCAGGGCCGTTGGCGACGGCATACTTCGTCTGGAGGAAGGCCTCGTCGACGAGGTCCGGGTCCCGCACTCCACCGCGGGCGGTGTAGATGACGCGGACGTCGGCAGCGTCGTCGACCAGCTGGAACAGGTCGCGGTCACCCGTCACGACGTCGACCGCCATGGTGCCCTTGTGGCGCGCGGTCAGCGTGCCGATGACGTCGTCCGCCTCGTAGCCGTCTGCGCCGAGCCGCGGGAAGCCGAGGGCCGCGAGCGCGTCGCGGATGACGGGCACCTGCGGTGCGAGGTCGTCGGGCACCTCCTCCTCGACGACCGTGGCGTCGGCGAGGCGGTGGGTCTTGTAGGTCGGAATGGCGTCGACCCGGAACTGGGGCCGCCAGTCGTTGTCCCAGCAGGCGACGAAGTGGGTCGGCTGGTGCGTCGCGATGAGCGAGGCGATCATGTCGAGGAACCCACGGATCGCGTTGGTGGGTGGCTGCGAGGGGTCATCGCGCTGGTCCGGCACGCCGAAGAACGCGCGGAAGTACAGGGAAGCGCTGTCGAGCAGCATGAGACGGCCGGAGCTGTCGGGCGGGGTCATGGCGGACATGCTGCCATCCCGGGGTCAGTCCTCAGTAGGGTGTGGCCGTGGAAGACCTCGATCGACGCATCGTCGACCTGCTGCGTGCCGACGGCCGGATGAGCTACACCGACCTCGGCAAGGCCATGGGCCTGTCCACCTCGGCGGTGCACCAGCGGGTGCGCCGGCTCGAGGAGCGCGGGGTGCTCAAGGGGTATGCCGCGCTCGTCGACTTCACCGCGCTCGACCTGCCGCTCACCGCCTTCATCTCGATCTCACCGCTCGATCCCGCCGCGCCCGACGACATCCCGGACCGGCTGCGCCACATCACCGAGCTCGACGCCTGCCACTCGGTCGCGGGGGAGGAGAACTACATCCTCAAGGCGCGGGTGCGGACTCCCGGCGACCTCGAGACCCTGTTGGCCAAGATCAGAGCTGCGGCCAACGTGGCGACCCGCACCACCGTGGTCCTCTCCACCCCCTGGGAGTAGCCGAGCAGCCGCTGTCAGTGCTGGTCCAGCTCATCGAGGGTCAGCAGGGTCAGGGCCGCGGTCCACACGAGGGGGGCTGGCCCTGCAGGGCGGCCCGTGCGAGTCACCTTCTCGGGCAGTGACCCCGTCGCCGTGCGGTGGACGTCCAACCAGTCCAGCCACCGCTCGGCGGTCGCGTCACGGCCCGTGGCTGCGGCACTGAGTGCCACCAACGCGGTCTCCGGGGTCCACGAGGCGCCGTCGTTGGCTGCCCAGTCGGCGCCGGGGGCCAGTCCGCCCGCCGGCTCGAGGGCCTCGCGCTGGTAGCGCAGCCACGCGCGATGGGCGGCATCGTCGGCCCGCGGACCACCAAGTGCACGCTGGAAGGGTGGCAGCAGCATCGCCACCGCCGCGTCGACGCCACCCTCCGTGCCGAACCGCTCGTATTCCGGCCCGAAGGTGCGGGTCACGACCTCGCCCAGCCGCGACGCGACCAGTTCTGCTGCACGCGCCTGCGCCGGCCGGCCCGTCACGCGGTAGTCCTCGGCCGCCGTGGCAAGACCTGCGACCATCGGCGCCACCGTCCCCAAGGAGGTGCGGTCGACCGGGAGCTCCCAGTAGTCCGGGGACGGTGGAGGCAGTCGGTTTCCGCCGTGGACCAGCGAGGTGAGCGTCCGCACGCAGCGGTCCCTGAGGTCGGCCGCCGTGGCTGGTACCCCCGCGGGGTTCTCAGCCCGCACCTCCCCGATCGCCCAGAGCACCCAGCCGCAGCCGTCGGCCTGCCGCGGGCGGTCGGTCAGCGGTGAGCCGTCCAGCTCGTAGCGGGCCTGGAAGCCCCGCGCGGGATCGAACTCCAGTCGGGCCAGGCGGTCGAGGATCTGCGCAGCCTCCTCGTCGTGACCACTGCGGCTGAGGGCGACCGCCGCGAACGAACCGTCGCGCGGCCAGAAGTACCTCCACGGTCCGCCCGGTCCGGCCGAGACAGCACCGTTGGCGGAGAGGTAGGAGCGGATGTCGACGAGGGCCCACTGAGCCATGTCTTCCCAGCGGGTGCCGTCCCCGGGCACGGTTCCGGCCTGCAACCAGAGCCGGTCGGCCCGTGCCTGCCCACTCGTGGCATAGGTCTCTGCCGAGCGCTGCCTGGGTCCGGTGATGAGGCGCTCTTCCGGGAGGTGTGCCCGCTGGCCCGCCGTCGCGCCGACCATGACGAGCGCGAGCAGCATGACGATGAAGGGCCGTGTCCGCGTTGCCTCCATCTGACACCCCCGCCCTGGTGGTTCAGTGAGCTCCACCGTAGTTCGGCCGGGGGGACCGGTGCAGGCCTTTGGCGTTTCCGCCACCAGCTGTCACCGGGCGATCGACGCCACCGTTGCCCCCGTGGCGGAGACGAGATCCACCGGGTCCAGCGAGATGTCGAGACCGCGTCGCCCGCCAGAGATGTAGACGCGGTCGAACTCCAAGACCGACGCGTCGAGGACGGTCGGCAGTGCCTTCTTCTGGCCGATGGGGGAGATCCCACCCACGACCATGCCCGACGAGCGCTCGGCGTGTGCGGGTTGGGCCATCGCGACCCTCTTGAGGCCCAGCGCGGCCGCGACGGCCTTGAGGTCGAGCTGGCGATCCACCGGGACGACTCCCACCGCGAGCCCGCGGTCGCCCTCGACGAGCAGCGTCTTGAAGACCTGGTTCGGCGGCACGGACAACGCGGCAGCGGCCTCCAGTCCGTAGGAGGCCGCTGCCGTGTCGTGGTCGTAGGGGTGCACCTGGAACGCCAACCCGAGCCGGGTCAGCGCCGTGGTGGCGGGGGTTCCAGCACTGGCGTCACGACGCTTGCCCATGCGGGTGTCGGTATGTCGTGTCGCCGCGCTGGGTGGTTCAGTGCTTGTCGACGCGCTTGACCAGGGACCACGCGGCGGGGAGGAGGCCTGCCGCGGCAGCGATCTTGATGGCGTCACCGATCAGGAAGGGGGTCATGCCCGCGGCCAGACCGGCCTTCAGGTCCATGCCCGTGGCGTTCATCAGCCAGGACACACCGACGGAGTAGATGACCAGGTTGCCGAGCACCATCGTGATGGCCGTCTTGACGACCGTGCGGTCACCGCCCCGCTGGGCGAGCCATCCGACGAGCGCCCCGGCGAGGACGAAGCCGATGACGTACCCGAAGGTCGCACCGCCCCAGCCGTCCTTGTGGTTGGCGAACCAGTTGACGCCCAGCCCACCGGCCACCAGGTAGGTGCCCACGCTGAGCAGGCCGCGCAGGCCTCCGAGCGAGGCGCCGGTGAGCAGGACGGCGAAGGTGCCGAGGGTCAGGGGGACGGGGGTGCCCGGGAGCGGGATGCTCCACTGGGCGAGCAGACCGATGAACCCGGCGCCGGCTGCGATGAGGAGGAGGTCACGGACGCGGGTACCGACCCATGCGGGGACGCCCACCACAGCGGGGACATAGTCGGCCAGGACGCGCTTGCGGGGGATGGCGATAGCAGTCACGGGAGCAACCTAGCGAAAGCCGGCCGTGCGGCATACGCACGTCTCACGTCGACCACGTCACACTCGGTCGACGGGCGGCGGCAGACCCCTGGTTCGACCGCCGCCCGACGAGATGGAGAGATCTCAGACGAGCGAGGCCTCGCGGCTCGCCGCGGCACGCGCGATGGCCACCTCGTGGGCCGCCTCGTGGTCGCCCTCCTCGCGCCACCACTGCTGGCCGGCCTCGGGGAGCGTGTAGATCGGGTCGTAGTAGACGTAGTCGCGCGACAGGGCGTCGGTGTCGGCACTCTCGATGGAGGTGCGGTAGTTCTTGCGCCAGAACGACATCCCGCGCTCGGTGTCGTAGCTGTCGACCTGGTGCACCCAGCGCTTGCCGACGAACGGCACGTCGCACACGATGCGCGGCGTGGCGAACCCGGGCAGGTAGCCCATCATCGAGTGCTGCAGGTGCTGGGCCTCTGCCAGCGAGAGCCGCCAGTGCTCGGAGAACGGGATCATGTCGCACATGTAGAAGTAGTAGGGCGTGATCATCGCGTCGTCCTGCAGGGCGAAGCAGAGGTCGAGCAGCTGCTCGGTCGAGTCGTTGATGCCGCGCATCAGGACGCCCTGGTTGCGCACGTCCCGCACGCCGGCCTCGAGCATCGCCTTGGCGGCGTCCGCCACCAGCGGCGTCACCGACTGGGCGTTGTTGACGTGGGTGTGGATCGCGAGCGAGACACCGCGGGAACGGGCCTTGGCCGACACCCGCGCGACGCCCTCGACCACGTCGGGCTGCAGCCAGTGCTGAGGTAGACCCATCAGCGCCTTGGTGGCGAGCCGGATGTCGCGGATGTTCTCGACGTCGAGCAGCTTGTCGATGAAGCCTTCGAGGTTCTTCCACGGCATGTTGGCGACGTCGCCGCCGGAGACGACCACGTCGCGCACCTGGGGCGTCTGCTGGAGGTAGGCGAGCATCGCGGCATAGCGGTCGACCGGCTTGCCAGTGAGCTTGAGCTTGTCGATGACGGCGGTCGAGTTGCCGACCAGGTCCATCCGGGTGCAGTGGCCGCAGTACTGGGGGCAGGTGGGCAGCAGCTCGGCGAGCACCTTGGTGGGGTAGCGGTGGGTCAGGCCCTCGGCGACCCACATGTCGTGCTCGTGCAGGCTGTCGCGCGTCGCGTGGGGGTGGCTCGGCCAGTCGGTGCGACGGTCGGAGAACACGGGGAGCATGTAGCGCCGGATCGGGTCGGCGTAGAACGCCCGGGTGAACTCGGCACCCGCGGCCGGCATCGTCCCGTCGGTCCAGGTCATTTCGCTGACCATGGTGTTCATCATCTGCGGGGGGACGAGCATCGACATCGTGGCGCGCTCGGCCTGGTCGCGCTCGAGGTCGGCGTAGAACGCATCGGTGAGCAGGTCACCCATCAGCTCACGCAGCTGCTTGATGTTCTTGACGCAGTGCGCCCGCTGCCACTGGGCGCTGGCCCAGTCCTCGGCGGTGACGTCGCGCCACCCCGCAAAACGGGTCCAGTCGGGTTCCACCAGCTCGCGGTGGCGGTAGACATAGGGCTGCTCGATCGTGGTGCTCATACGTGGCAGGATACGGGACAGACTCCAGTGATCTGGACCTCTCGCAGCAAGATTTCCGTAACGTGTCGTCGAATTAGGGAGATTCTGTGTCTCGCACCCCCTCCTCGCCGGTGGGCCTGCACCGTGTCCTCGAGCCCGCAGGGGCCTCGCTGCCGCAGGCCGCCCAGCGGCTCGACGCCTCACCGGAGCTGTGGCCCGACGAGGTCCGGATCAGCATCGAGACGCTCAACCTCGACGCCGCGTCGTTCCGTCAGCTGTCCGAGAAGCACGCCGGTGACGGCGAGGCGGTCCGCGCCGAGGTGCTCGACATCGTCGCCGCCCGCGGGAAGATGCAGAACCCGGTGACCGGGTCGGGTGGCATGCTCATCGGCACGGTGGACGAGGTCGGCCCGGAGTCGCCTCTCGGCCTGTCCGTCGGCGACCGGGTGGCGACGCTGGTCTCCCTGTCCCTCACCCCGCTGGTCATCACCGACGACCTGGCTGGGTGGGACGGTCGCTCCGAGCGGGTCCCGGCCCGTGGCCACGCGATCCTCTTCGGCCGGTCCATCGCCGCCCAGCTGCCCGAGGACCTCAGCCCCGACCTCGCCCTCATGGTGATGGACGTGTGCGGCGCACCAGCACTCGTGGCTCGCGTGGTGGGGGAGTATGCCGCCCGCGGAGTGAGCCCCACCGTGTGCGTCCTCGGTGGGGCCGGCAAGTCCGGCTCACTGTCGCTCGCGGCCGCGGCGGATGCCGGAGCCGGCCGCCGCATAGCCGTCGTGCCCTTCGAGCGTGAGGCCGACCTGCTGGCCGACACGGGACTCGCCGACGAGGTCGTCATCGCCGACGCGCGCAGCCCGCTGGGGCTGTCCGAGGCGGTGGCCGCCGCCGGTGGTCCGGCCGACATCACGGTCGTGTGCGTCGACGTCCCCGGCTGCGAGCAGCCGGCCATCCTGTCGACCGCCCAGGGCGGCACCATCGTCTTCTTCTCCATGGCGACCAACTTCGCCGCGGCAGCGCTGGGGGCCGAGGGGGCGGCGGCCGACGTGCGGATGCTGGTGGGGAACGGCTACGTCCCCGGCCACGCGGCATACGCCCTGGACCTGATCCGTGGCAATGCCGCGGTACGGAGCCTGTTCGAGGGACGCCTCGAGCACTAGCGGGACCTATGGCCTATCGCCGGGGTGACGGTCCGTGGTGTTGTGGGGCGCATGCCGCAGACCACAGCTGTGCCCCCGACCGTCGCCACGACCGCTTCCTACGCACCCGAGGACCTGCAGCTGGACCTGCGCTGGTGGGCTGCGGCCAACTACCTCACGGTCGGTCAGATCTACCTTCGGGACAACGCCCTGCTCCGTGACCCGCTGACCCTGGCCCACGTCAAGCCCCGCCTGCTCGGACACTGGGGGACCAGCCCCGGTCTCTCCATGGTGTACGCGCTCGTCAACCGGCGGATCCGGGAGACCGGCACCGACTGGCTCTACGTGACCGGCCCGGGCCACGGCGGTCCCGCGCTTGTCGCTGCGGCATGGCTGGAGGGGACCTACAGCGAGGTCTACCCGCAGATCGGCGACGACGGCGAAGGGGTGCTCCGGCTGTTCAGGCAGTTCTCCGCGCCCGGTGGTGTGCCGAGCCACGTCAGCGTGCAGACCCCCGGCTCGATCCATGAGGGCGGGGAGCTCGGCTACGCGCTGGTGCACGCGGCGGGCGCGGCGTTCGACCACCCAGAGCTCGTCGTGGCCTGCGTTGTCGGCGACGGCGAGGCCGAGACCGGTCCGTTGGCCGCGTCCTGGCGGCTGCCCAACTTCCTCAACCCGCGCCGCGACGGAGCCGTGCTCCCGATCCTGCACGTGAACGGGTACAAGATCGCAGGACCGACAGTCCTCGGCCGTACCTCCGACGAGGACGTCGAGGCCTACCTGCGCAGCCAGGGCTGGGACCCGGTCACGGTCAGCGGGGACGACCCCGAGCAGGTGTTCCCGGCGTTCCGCCAGGCACTGGCCGAGGCACACGACCGGATCCGGGAGATCCAGACCACCGCTCGCAACGCCGACAGTCCGGCCGAGCCGGTGCGGCACCCGTGGCCTGCCATCGTGATGCGGACTCCCAAGGGGTGGACCGGTCCCGACGTCGTGGACGGCAAGCAGGTGCAGGGTACGAACCTGTCCCATCAGGTCCCGCTCGCGGGCCTGGCCGGCGATCCCGAGCACCTGCGCATGCTCGGGGAGTGGATGCGCTCCTACCGCCCCGATGAGCTCTTCGACGCCGAGGGACGGCTCGTGCCCGAGCTGCGCGAGCTCGCGCCGACCGGCGACAAGCGGATGTCGGCCACGCCCTACGCCAACGGCGGACGGCTCCGGACCGAGCTGCCGCTCCCGGACCTCGCGGCCTACGAGGTGCCGATGGACCAGAGCACGCGCGGGCGGGCGATGCTGGAGAACACCATCACCGCGGGCCGGCTCATGCGCGACGTGTACGCCGCGACGACGACCCCCGACGGCGGCGGCACCTTCCGGCTGTTCTCGCCGGACGAGACCGCGAGCAACCGGCTCCAGCCGGTCTTCGAGGTCACCGACCGGTGCTTCATGGGACCGCTCCGGGAGACCGACGAGGACCTCGGGCCGGACGGCCGCGTCATGGAGGTGCTCAGCGAGCACCTCTGCCAGGGCTGGCTGGAGGGCTACCTGCTGAGCGGCCGACACGGCGTGTTCGCCACCTACGAGGCCTTCGCGATGGTGTCGGCGTCGATGGCGGTGCAGCACGTGAAGTGGCTGCAGCACGCGCAGGACCTGCCATGGCGGGCGGACGTGTCGTCCCTCAACGTGCTGCTCACCTCGACCTGCTGGCGCAACGACCACAACGGTTTCTCGCACCAGGGGCCGGGGCTGATCGACTGCCTCATCCCGTTGTCTCCCGAGGTCGTCCGGGTGTGGCTGCCGCCGGACGCCAACACCACCCTGTCCATCACCGACCACTGCCTGCGCAGCACCAACCACGTCAACCTGATCGTCGTCGACAAGCAGAAGCACCTGCAGTACCTCTCGCTCGAGGAGGCCAACGCACACTGCGCTGCCGGCGCGGGCGTCTGGGAGTGGGCCAGCACCTGCGAGGCCCGACGAGGAGCCCGACATCGTGCTCGCCTGCGCGGGCGACGTCCCCACCCAGGAGGTCGCTTGCCGCGGCCGAGCTGTTGGCCGAGCACGTGCCCGACCTGAAGGTGCGGTTCGTCAACGTCGTCGACCTGATGGCCCTGCTGCCGGAGAACGACCACCCGCACGGCTTCGCCGACAGCCAGTTCGACGACCTCTTCACGGCGGACAAGCACGTGGTGTTCGCCTTCCACGGCTATCCCGCGGGCGGTGCACCAGCTGATCCACGGACGCAGCGACCCGGGGCGGTTCCACGTCCGCGGCTTCAGCGAGCAGGGCACGACGACGACTCCGTTCGACATGGTCGTGCTCAACCGGATGAGCCGCTTCCACCTCGCCCAGGAGGTGTTGCGCAGAGCCGACCGCCGGGTTCCTGGGTGGGACGAGCTGAACGCGCTGTGCGAGCGTCGGCTGGCCGAGCACCGGCCGTTCATCGAGGAGCACCTCGAGGACATGCCTGACATCGCGGAGTGGACCTGGAGCCGTCCGGTGCCAGTCGCGGCACCGGACGAGCGGGGCCGGTAGTTTCAACCCGTGGCCACCAGCATCTACATCGCCGGCACCGAAGCCCAGTCCGGCAAGTCGGCGGTGGTGGTCGGGCTGCTGGACCAGCTGAGCAGACGCGCCGGCCGGGTGGGCGTGTTCCGACCGATCGTCCGCGCCGGCGGGCCGGACGAGCTGGTCCGGACCCTGTTGTCGCAGCTGCCCGGCACCCTCTCGGTCGAGCGGGCGTGCGGAGTGACCTACGACGACCTCCACGCCTCGCCCGAGCGGGCCATGGGCGTGATCGTCGACCGGTTCCACGAGGTCGCGCGTGACCATGACGTGGTCCTCGTCGTGGGGTCGGACTTCACCGACGTCTCGGCCCCGACCGAGTTCTCGGTCAACGCCGCGGTGGCGGCCAACCTCGGCTCCCGGCTGCTCCTCGTCGTGCCTGCGCAGGGCCACGACCCGGCAGAGGTAGCGACCGCGGCGGAGATGGCGGTCGCCGCGGCCCGGGAGGTCCACGCCCACGTGACGGGAGTCGTGGCCAACCAGGTGGACCCGGACCAGCTGGAGGCGACGACCTCCGCCGTGGCCGCCCTCGTCCACCTCCCCGTGCAGGCCCTGCCCGAGACGTCGCTGCTCCGGGCACCGACGGTCAGGGACCTCATGGACGCCTGCTCGGGACGACTGGTCCACGGGGACGCGGCATGGCTCGACCGCGAGTGCATGGGTCTGGTGGTCGCGGCGATGACGATGCCGCACGTCCTGGACCGGCTCCTCGACGGCGGAGTCATCATCGTGCCCGGTGACCGTGAGGACGTGGTGCTCGGGGTGCTGCTCGCGCACCGGTCCAAGACCTTCCCGACCCTGTCCGGCATCGTCCTCAACGGCGGGTTCCCCCTGCCGCCGCAGGTGCAGCGGCTCATCGAGGGACTCGACGTGGTGCTGCCGATCATCGCGACCGACGGCGGCACCATGACGACCGCGACGAGGCTGGGTGCCGCGCGGGGCCGGATCACGCCGGAGTCCACTCGCAAGCTGGAGGCCGCCGTCGCGATGGTGGAGCGCGGGCTCGACGTCGAGGCGCTCCTCGGCCCTGTCGGGGCGGCCGGAGAGGGTGCCGTCACCCCGCTGATGTTCGAGCACCGACTGGTCGACGACGCCCGCGCGGCCGCAGCACACGTCGTGCTGCCCGAGGGTGCCGAGGACCGGATCCTGCTGGCGGCCGACACCGTCCTCGCCCGGGGCATCGCCCAGCTCACCCTGCTCGGTGACGAGGACACGGTCCTGGCGAACGCCGCCCGGCTCGGCGTGAACATCTCGGCTGCCACCATCATCGACCCGGCCAGCAGCGAACTGCGGGAGGACTTCGCCGCCGACTACGCCGCGCTGCGGGCGCACAAGGGCGTCACCCTCGACGAGGCCCGCGACCGAGTGCTCGACCCCTCGTACTTCGGCACGATGATGGTCCACCGGGGACTGGCCGACGGCATGGTGTCGGGCTGCATCACGACGACCGCGCACACGGTCCGGCCGGCGCTGGAGATCGTACGGACCGCCCCTGACGTGTCCGTGGTCTCGAGCGTCTTCCTCATGTGCCTCGCCGACCGGGTGCTCGTCTACGGCGACTGCGCGGTCAATCCCGACCCGACCGCCGAACAGCTCGCCGACATCGCGATCTCCTCGGCGCGCACGGCGCAGCAGTTCGGCATCGAGCCCCGGGTGGCGATGCTGTCCTACTCGACGGGGGAGTCTGGCACCGGCGCGGACGTCGACAAGGTGCGGGCCGCCACCGCGCTGGTCCACCAGCGGGCTCCCGAGCTGCTCGTCGAGGGTCCGATCCAGTACGACGCGGCGGTCGACCCCCGGGTGGCGGCGACCAAGCTCAAGGACAGCCCGGTGGCGGGCCGTGCCACGGTACTGATCTTCCCCGACCTCAACACCGGCAACAACACCTACAAGGCGGTCCAGCGCAGCGCGTCGGCGGTCGCGATCGGCCCGGTCCTGCAAGGCCTCAACCGGCCCGTCAACGACCTGTCCCGCGGAGCCCTGGTGCGGGACATCGTCAACACGATCGCCATCACCGCGATCCAGGCCGGTGCCTGATGCCGAGGTCGCGGATGGTCCTGGTCGTCAACGCCGGGTCGTCCTCACTCAAGTACCAGGTGCTCGACGGCGACACCGGTGCGGTCGCGGCGTCCGGGATGGTCGAGAAGATCGGTGGCCCGGGGCGTCTCACCCACACCGCCGGCGACCAGACCCACGAGCGTGACGTCACCTGCCGCGACCACACGGAGGCCTTGGAAGCTGCTCGGGAGGCCCTGCGTGAGCACGGACCGGACCTCGACGAGCTGGGGCTGTTCGCCGTCGGGCACCGGGTGGTCCACGGCGGTCCTCGGTTCACCGAGTCCGTCGTGGTCGACGACGACGTGGTGACGGCGATCCGCGAGCTCGTCCCGCTCGCACCACTGCACAACCCGGCGAACCTCGAGGGCATCCTGAGTGCTCGGGAGTCATTCCCCGACGTGCCGCAGGTCGCGGTGTTCGACACCGCTTTCCACCAGACCCTCCCCCCGGAGGCCCACACGTATGCCGTGCCTGCAGAGTGGCGCGAACGCCACCAGGTCCGCCGCTACGGCTTCCACGGGACGTCGCACCGCTATGTCTCGCGCCGCACCGCTGAGCTGATGGAACGCGACCCGGCCCAGTGCAACGTCATCGTCCTGCACCTCGGCAACGGCGCCAGCGCCTGCGCGGTCCGCAGCGGCCGCAGCGTCGACACCTCGATGGGGCTCTCCCCACTCGAAGGCCTGGTCATGGGAACCCGTTCGGGCGACGTCGACCCGGCGCTCGGCGCCTACCTGGCTCGGGTCGCGGACCTGGACTCCACGGCATACGACGAGGCGCTCAACAAGAGCAGTGGGCTGTTGGGCCTGGCGGGCATCTCGGACCTGCGCGAGCTCGAGCAGCGCCGCGCGACTGGCGATGCCGGCGCCACCCTTGCCTTCGACGTGATGGTCTACCGGCTGCGCAAGTACGTCGGGGCGTATGCCGTGGCGTTGGGCCACGTCGACGCCATCGCCTTCACCGGCGGCATCGGCGAGAACAGTGTCGCCGTCCGCGGCGCGCTCCTCGAGGGGCTCGGCGCCCTCGGTGTCGTGCCGGATGCGGTCGCGAACGGTCACGGTGACCCCGAACGACTGGTGACGACTGCCGACAGCCGCATCGCGGCCTACGTCGTCCCGACCAACGAGGAGCTCGAGATCGCCCGGGCCTGCCTCGCCGTCCTGGGGGAGGACGACCCCGTCTAGGGTGCTGGGCGTGACCACCCTCTACCGCGGCGGCTTCGTCTACACCCCGATCGACCCCTTCGCGAACGCGATGGTGGTCGACGACGCGACCGGCACCATCGCCTGGATCGGCGGCGACGACGCGGCGGCCGGGCACGTCGATGCAGTCGACGAGGTCGTCGAGCTCAACGGGGCACTCGTGACGCCGGCGTTCGTCGACGCCCACGCGCACACCTCCCAGACCGGCGCGGGCCTGCGCGGTGTCGACCTCGGCGCCACGCAGTCCGTGGTCCAGGCGCTCAGCCGCATCGAGGACGCGGCACGGAAGAACCAGGGCCGCCCCGTCTACGCCCCCAACTGGGACCAGGGCGGCTGGGCCGAGCGGCGGCCCGCACACCGGCGCGGAGCTGGACCGCGCGACCTATGGGGGCGTCGTCTACTCGCCTCGCGTCGACGGGCACTCGGCTGTGATCTCATCGGCCCTCGCCGCCGCCAGCGGAGCCCGCGACCTGCCCGGCTGGGAGGGTGACGGTCTGGTGACCAAGGATGCGCACCACGCCGCCCGGGAGGCCTTCAACGGCGCCGTGACGCCCGCGCAGCGACAGGCCGACATCGACCTCGCCCTCCGGTCCGCCGCCGCCGCCGGGATCGGGCTGGTCCAGGAGAACGGCGGGCGCACGCTGTCGGGCACCGACGACTTCGCCGAGGTGCTCGCGGCAGGGGAGCGCGGCGACGGCCCGCAGACGATCGGCTACTGGGCCCAGCTCGTGGCCGACGAGGCCGAGGCTCGCGACGTCGCCACCCTGCGCGGCGCGCGCGGCCTGGCCGGCGACCTCAACATCGACGGCTCGATCGGCTCACGCACCGCCCACCTGCGCGCCGACTACACCGATGCGTCCGGTCACACCGGCAACGCCTACCTGACCGTCGAGCAGGTGCGCGACCACGTCGCGGCCTGTTCCCTTGCCGGCGTCCAGGCCGGGTTCCACGTCATCGGCGACGCAGGGGTGGACACCGCGATCGCCGGGTTCGAGGCCGCTGCTGCGCTCGTCGGGGCTCCCGTCGTGACGCGGGCCAGGCACCGACTCGAACACCTCGAGATGATCTCCCGCGACGGCATCGAACGGCTGGTCAGGCTCGGCGTCAGTGCCAGCGTCCAGCCCGCCTTCGACGCCTTCTGGGGTGGCGAGCAGGGCATGTATGCCGCGCGGCTGGGGGCCGACCGCGTGCACGGGCGCGCAGGGTGGGGACTCCGGTCCGATGAACCCGTTCGCGTCGATGATGGCGGCGGGCATGATCGTGGCGCTGGGCTCGGACTCGCCGGTCACACCCTTCGCCCCGTGGGAGGCGGTGCGGGCCGCGTCAACCACCACGACGCCGACCAGCGAGTTTCGGCACGGTCGGCGTTCCTCGCCCACACCGCGGGGCGGTGGCGCGCGGCAGGGTTCGACGACCGCGGCTACCTCGACTTCGGGCTGCCCGCGACGTTCGCCGTGTGGGAGGTCGGCGACCTCGTCGTGCAGGCGCCCGACGACCGGATCCAGACCTGGTCGACCGATCCGCGCTCGGGCACGCCCGGCCTGCCGGACCTGTCTCCCGGGTCGCCCACACCGGCCTGCCAGCGGACCGTCGTCCGCGGCCGCACGGTCTTCGACTCGGGCGCGCTGCAGGCCTGACCCACCTGATTCGGAGGAGGATTTGCGGCTTAGGGTCACCCGCGCCGGAAATCCTCTCTCCCACTGCTAGATTTGCCGCGTGTCTTCGCGTGTGAAACCTCTCCTCGACCTCGACCCGGCAGACGTCCGTCGGGCCCGCACCCTGGCCCGCAAGGCCGGGCGACCTGTCGTCAAGCTGGCCCAGAGCCACACGACGGTCAGCGTCGAACGCGCCACGCTGCGCCTCGCCGGCCTGGGCGGCGCCGACCACGACCGGGTGCCGTGGGTCAACCACCTCGTGGACGCTGTCCGTGCCGAGGTCGGGCTCGAGCACGGCATCACCAGCTCCCGTCTTCGACGCGCTGCGCAGGGGAGAGGCGCCGGACCTGTTGACCCTGGCCCAGAAGGCGGCCAGCGGTTCCGTCCAGTTCCGGCTGCCCGAGGGGAAGGCCGCCACAGCGGCGGCCAAGGACGCGCGCCGCGAGGTGAGCCGCGGCATACGGACCATCGACAAGCAGCGCGCCAGCCGCGACCGCCTCATCAAGCGTCACGGTGACCCGAAGCAGCGCCCCTGGATCTACCTCATCGTCGCCACCGGCGACATCTACGAGGACATCCCGCAGGCCCAGAACGCCGCCCGCGAGGGCGCCGACATCATCGCCGTGATCCGCTCCACCGGGCAGTCGCTGCTCGACTACGTGCCCGAGGGCGCCACCCGCGAGGGGTATGCCGGCACGTACGCCACCCAGGAGAACTTCCGGCTCATGCGCGCGGCCCTGGACGAGACGTCCAAGGAGCTCGGTCGCTACATCCGGCTGACCAACTACGCGTCCGGGCTCTGCATGCCCGAGATCGCGACGCTGGCCGGGCTCGAGCGGCTCGACATGATGCTCAACGACTCGATGTACGGGATCCTGTTCCGCGACATCAACCCGATCCGCACCTTCGTGGACCAGCGGTTCAGCCGCCAGATCCACGCCCGCGCCGGGATCATCATCAACACCGGCGAGGACAACTACCTCACGACCGCCGACGCCGTCGAGGCAGCGCACACCGTCACCGTCAGCCAGCTGCTCAACGAGTACTTCGCCAAGGAGGCCGGTCTCGAGGACTGGCAGCTCGGCCTGGGGCACGCGTTCGAGATCGTCCCGGAGCTCCCCGACTCGTTCCGGATGGAGCTGGCCCACGCGCTGCTCGCCCGCCAGCTCTTCCCGAAGGCGCCGCTCAAGTGGATGCCGCCGACCAAGCACATGACCGGCGACGTGTTCCGCGGCTACCTGCTCGACGGGTTCTTCAACCTGGTCGGCGCCATGACCGGCCAGGGCATCCTGCTCGTCGGCATGATGACCGAGGCAGTCGTCACGCCGTTCCTGTCCGACCGCGACCTGGCCCTGCAGAACGTCCGCTACGTGCTCAACGCCGCCGGCGGCCTCACCGAGGACTTCCACCCGCCGCGGGACGGTTTCATCCAGACGCGCGCCCGGCACGTGCTCGGCGAGGCGATCGACCTGCTGACCAGCGATCACCGAGGAGCCCGGCAAGGCGCCCCTGCTCGAGGCCATCGGTGACGGCACGTTCGGCTTGATGAAGCGCCCCGCCAACGCAGGCAAGGGCCTGGACGGGGTGGTCGTGCGCGCCGAGGGCTACGACAACCCCGCCTCCACCCTGCTCGAGACGGGGGAGACATCGATGAGCGACATCGTCCGGCCCTACGGCGACACCACCGGCGACGGCATGGTGCAGGTGTCGTTCACGCTGCCCATCCCGCACGACAAGCGAGCCGAGGGCGCTGCCCTCCAGCTGGCGAAGAAGATGGGCCTCGAGCCCGCACTGCTGGTCCACGCCAAGCCGATGGGTCCGGACTTCACCTTCTTCGTCGTCTACGGCAGCGCCACCCACCTCGTCGACCTGCGGGACGTGGTGGTCGTCGAGCGCGAGTTCCCGCTGCTGAGCCCCACGGAGGTCAACAAGGCGGTCAAGTCCCGGCTGCGACGCAAGCTCGTCGTCGTCGGCGCCTGCATCGGCACCGACGCCCACACCGTCGGCATCGACGCGATCCTCAACATCAAGGGCTTCGCGGGGGAGAAGGGGCTGGAGTACTACCGCGAGATCAAGGTCGTGAACCTCGGCGCCCAGGTCCTCGTGCCCGAGCTCGTCGCCCGGGCCCGGGCCGAGAAGGCCGACGCCGTCATGGTCAGCCAGGTCGTCACCCAGCGCGACGCCCACATCCACAACACGACCACGATGAGCGCCGCCTTCCGTGAGGCCTACCCTGCTGGTCAGGTGCCGCTGCTCGTCGTCGGTGGTCCCCGGTTCGAGGAGGGCTCGGCCCCCAAGCTCGGGGTCGACCGGATCTTCGGCCGAGGCACCACTCCCGGCGAGGTCGCCAGCTACCTCGTCCACGCCCTCGCCCCCGCGGCTCCCCGCACGAAGGAGAAGTCATGACGGCCAGCACCGGAGCGATGGTCGGACTGACCGTCACGCACCGCCGCTACGTCCCCTACAGCCATGCGCACTACGCCGGCAACCTGGTCGACGGCGCGTACTCGCTGGCCGCGTTCGGCGACGTCGCTACCGAGATGTGCATCCGCACCGACGGCGACGAGGGGTTGTTCGCGTCGTACTCCGACGTGCAGTTCAAGGCGCCGGTCCGGGCCGGCGACGTCATCGAGATCGAGGCCAGGCTGGTCCGGGCCGGCACCCGCAGTCGGGAGATGGAGTTCGAGGTGCGCGTCGTCGGCCGGGGCGCCCCCGAGCGCGGCGAGTCCGCTGCCGACCTGCTGGACCCGCCTGTCGTGGCTACGACAGCCCGCGGTGTCGTCGTGGTTCCGCCACCAGCGCCCACCGCCTGAGCGGCGCCACTCCCGGTGGCTCGCGATCGCGTGCGTCGCGCCACCGGCGTGTCGTACGCGACACGCCGACCGTTCGGCGATTGGCTAGGGTTTCCTTGCAGCACAACGGTTTTGGCTCACGCACGGAACATGCCGGAACGACGTCTCATGTCCAGTGAACCTCGGGTTGACAGCCGCTGTCTCGGGGGTAAGTTGGCCCACGGTTGTTCATCGAGGAACCGTCGACCAGGGGGAAGCCAGACCGGAGAAGTACGCATTGCCCGGTGGCTAGCGCGCGCAGCCACCGCCCGCCAGCAGTGACGTATGACCCGAACTGGTGCCCCGCTCAAGGCGGTGGTGGACGCGGCTCGGCCCGCGTGCTTAGTAGACAACAGCAGGCCGTCGGCACCCAGTCGACACCTTGCTGGTCCCAACGGCAGCGCGGGCCGTTCCGTGTCCTACCGTGGTCCCGTGCCGAAGCCGACCCTCACCCTCCGCGCGGGAGTGCGCCTCGCCGCCGCCGTGGCTTCCGGCCTCCTCACCGCCTACGCCTTCCCCGAGCACGACATCTGGTGGCTGGCCCCCGTCGGGGTGGGTCTCCTGTCCGCCGCAGTGCTCGGCGCTCGGTGGCGGCTGGCCCTCCTGGTCGGTCTGGCCCACGGCCTCGGCTTCTTCCTGCCGACCCTGTCGTGGACCGGTGTCTACGTCGGCAACCTGCCGTGGGTCGCGCTGTGCACCCTGGAGGCCCTGTACCTCGCCGCCATGTGCGCCGTCCTGTCCTTGGCACAGCGTCCGTTGCTCGACTCGCGCCTTCGCCCCCTCGCGTATGCCGCAATGCCCCTGGCCTGGGTGCTGCAGGAGTGGGCGCGGGGCAGCACGCCGTTCGGTGGCTTCCCGTGGGCCCGCCTCGCCTTCAGCCAGGCCGACAGCCCCTTGGCGCCGTTCGCCCGGTTCGGGGGAGCGCCCGGCGTCACCTTCGCAGTGGCCTCCCTGGGTGTCCTGCTGCACCTGGTCGCCCGCGAGCTCACCCACCGGGTCGGGCGTCCGCGCCGAACCCAGGAGCGCGGCATACCAGGCCCTTGGCTGTGGCCCTCGCGGTCCTGGCCCTTGCACCTCTCGGGCTGGCCGTCGCGACCACCCCGCCAACGGACGGCCGGAAGGTCTCGGTCCTCTTCGTCCAGGGCAACGTGCCCAAGCCCGGTCTGGACTTCAACGCCGAGCGCCGCAAGGTCCTCGACAACCACGTGCAGGGCACCCTCGGCGCGGTCGCCACCGGGCATCCCGCGCCGAGCCTGGTCGTGTGGCCGGAGAACTCCTCGGACATCGACCCGTTCCAGAACGCCGATGCCGCCGCCGACATCCGTCTCGCCGTCGAGACCGTGAAGGCGCCCATCCTCGTCGGTGCGGTCCTCAACGGGCCGGCGCCCTACATCTCCAACGCGAGCCTGTTCTACCGCCCGGGCGAACCCGACCCGCAGCGCTACGTCAAGCAGCACCCGGTGCCGTTCGCGGAGTACATCCCGTACCGCAGCTTCTTCCGCAACTTCTCCGACAAGGTCGACCTCGTTACCCGCGACTTCACCAAGGGCGACAAGCCCGGCGGGTTCGAGGTGCCCGTGGCGGGGGAGCGGCCGTACTGGATCATCCCGACGATCTGCTTCGAGGTGGCCTACGACGGGCTGATGCGCGACTCCACCCTCCAGCCGGGCCGGGACGCGAGCATCCTCGCGGTGCAGACCAACAACGCGACCTTCGGCTACACCGCCGAGTCGGAGCAGCAGTTCGCGATCAGCCGGCTGCGCGCCATCGAGCACGGCCGCTCGGTCGTGCACGTCTCCACGGTCGGCGTCAGCGGCTTCATCAACCCCGACGGAACGTACGTCGACAAGACCACGTTGTTCACCGCAGCGGCCCGGTACGGGTCGCCGGTGGTCCGCACCGAGGTCACCGTGTCCGACCGCCTGGGCCCGCTGCCCGAGTATGCCGCGGGGCTGGCGTTCGTGGCACTCCTGGCACTCGGCCTGTGGCTGCGGCGTCGGACCGCTAGGGTCAAACGCGCCACGGACGGACCCACCGCACCGGCACAACCACGAAGGGACCGCGTCGTTGTCTGACCAGATCGAACGGGTGCTCGTGTGCATCCCGACCTACAACGAGCGCGAGAACCTGCCCCGCATCGTCGAGCGCGTGCGTGCCGCGGTGCCCGCGGCGGACGTGCTCGTCCTCGACGACAACTCGCCCGACGGCACCGGAGAGGTCGCGGACCGGCTGGTCGCAGCCGACCCGCAGGTGCACGTGCTGCACCGGCCGGGCAAGCAGGGGCTGGGCAACGCCTACCTCGCCGGCTTCGCCTGGGCGCTGGAGCAGGGCTATGGAGCCATCGTGGAGATGGACGCCGACGGCTCGCACCAGCCCGAGCAGCTGCCCGCGCTGCTGGCGGCCCTGCCCGACGCTGACCTGGTCATCGGGGCACGGTGGGTGCGCGGTGGCAGCGTGGTCAACTGGCCGCTGCACCGCAAGGCGCTCAGCGTCGGGGCCAACATCTACACCAGGGCCCTTCTCGGTATGCCGGTCCACGACGCGACCGCGGGGTACCGCGTCTACCGTGCCAGCGCCCTGCAGACCATCGGCCTGGACGACGTCGCCTCGCAGGGCTACTGCTTCCAGGTGGACCTCACCCAGCGGGCCGTCCGGCTCCGGCTGCGCGTCGTGGAGGTGCCCATCACCTTCGTCGAACGCGAGATCGGCGACTCCAAGATGAGCGGCGACATCATGCGCGAGTCCTTGCAGCGGATCACGTCGTGGGGCCTGAGCCACCGCGCCGACCAGGTACGACGACTGGGCCGCAAGGAGCCCACATGGCACCGGCTGTAGGGCGCACCCCCTACGCGCGGCGACGCCGGCCGCGCTGGCTTGCCGTCGTCTTCGTGCTCTTGCTCGTCGTCCCGGTGCTGGAGATCGCCGCGATCATCGCCGTCGGCAAGGTCATCGGCGGATGGCAGACCCTCGTCCTCCTGCTGGCCGAGTCAGCCCTCGGCGCGTGGTTGGTCCGGCGCGAGGGTGCTCGAGCCTGGAAGGCCCTGACGACGGCCCTCAACACCGGCCAGATGCCCAGCCGACAGCTCGCTGACGCGGCCCTCGTCCTCGTGGGCGGGACGCTGCTCCTTGCCCCCGGCTTCCTCACCGACATCGTCGGCTTCTTCTTCATCCTGCCGTTCACGCGGCCGATCGCGCGGACCATGCTCGAGGCCGTTGTCGCCAAGCGGCTGCTCGGTGGCGTGTTCGGTGGTCGCGGACCGGGCTCGTCCGGTGGGTCGAGCGAGCAGCCGCCCAGCGGACCGGACGTCATCGAGGGCGAAGTCCTCTAGCCGCGCGCTGCGGCCCGCACGCCCGCGGCATACCACGTGGGTCTGCGCGCCGTCGTGGATGTGCCTGGGGTGCGTGGACATGACGGAGGCCGCGCCCCCATCGGGGACGCGGCCTTCGTGCGTGGTGTGGCTCAGGCGGTGCGCTTGCGGCGCGGCTTCTCGCCGCGGGACTCGCGCAGGAGGACGAGACGCTCTTCGAGGAGCTCCTCGAGCTCGGGGATGGATCGACGCTCGAGCAGCATGTCCCAGTGCGTACGGACGTGCTTGACCTGCTTCACCTCGGGCTCAGGGCCGTCGACCAGACGGGCCTCCTCGCCGCACCGGCACTCCCAGGTCGACGGGATCTCGGCTTCGATCGAAAAGGGCAGCTCGGTCCGGTGGCCCAGGGGGCACACGTAGGACGTGATCTGTCGCTCGCTCGGGATGACGTGGTCGTCGGTCTCGAGACTGTGCGACACCATTCGGCTGCCCCGGAGGGTGCGCTCTGCCATGACGGGGTTCTCCCAACGTTCTTGGTACCCTGCCCGCTCGGGTGGGGGCTCGGGGATTCATACGGCACAACGCCGTAGACCCGTGCAATGTTCCGACGTTCTGGGCGTCCGTTTCGTTGGCAGTTGTGACGCAACTCACAGTCAGACGACGGCCGGCACCTCGTTGCCGGCGTCGATGATGCCTTGCCGGACGTCGACCTTGCGCAGCAGCACGAAGCCCAGGACGAAGAAGATGATCAGCGCGACGATGGCCGGCCGGTAGGAGTCGGTCAGCTGGTGGACCAGGCCGAACAGCAGCGTGCCGAACCACGATGTCCCACGCTCCATCGCCTGGTAGAAGGCGAAGAACTCCGCCTCGCGGCTCTTGGGGACGAGCTGGCTGAACAGCGATCGGCTGAGGGCCTGGCTGCCGCCCAGCACGATGCCGATCAGCACGCCGAGGGCGATGAACGGGATGAACGCCTTCTCGGGGACGAAGAACGCGGCGATGACGATGCCCGACCAGGCCACGAGGGAGCCGAGGATCGTGCGCCACGCGCCGTAGCTGCGGGCGAACCGGCCGAACAGCAGGGCTCCGCCGAACGCCACGAACTGGACGAGCAGGATCAGCGCGATGAGCTGTTCCTGGGCGAACTTGAGCTCTTCGGCCCCGTAGAGGCTGCTCGAGGAGATGACGGTCTGGATCCCGTCGTTGAAGAACAGGTAGGCGAGCAGGAACATCAGGGTCTGCGGGTAGGTCCGCAGGTCGCGGAAGGTGTGCCCCAGCTGGGCGTAGCTGCCGCGGACGATGCCGGCGGACGGCTGGTCGGTGCGGGCGATCTCGCCGCCGCGCAGGTTCCACAGACCACGGACGGGAATGAGGGTGAACAGCCCCCACCACAGGCCGGCCGACAGCATGCTGATCCGGACCGCCATGCCCTTGTCGACGCCGACCAGGTCGGGCTTGGACACGATGACCAGGTTGATCGCCAGCAGCAGACCACCGCCGAGATAGCCCAGCGCCCAGCCACGCGACGAGACCGCGTCGCGGTCGTCGGGGGAGGCGATCCGGCACAGGATGGCGTCGTAGACCACCAGGGAGGAGCCGAGCGCGATCGTGGCCAGGATCATCATCAGCGAACCGAACCGCCAGTTGCTCCCGTGCAGGAAGAACAGTAGCGACGCGGCGACCGCGCCGGCCCAGGCGAAGCCGCCGAGCAGCCGCGCCGGACGTGGGGTGCGGTCGGCGATGGCGCCGACGAAGACCAGCAGGACTGCGGAGATGATCGTCGCCAGCGTGACCGTGTACGACGCCACCGAGCCGGGATCGAGCGGGGCCGTGAGGACGAGCACCAGGCCCCCCACGGCAGCGATCGCGAGGGGGATGGCTGTCGGCAGCAGCGCCGGCTTGTTGCGGACCATCTGGACCACGGTGAGGACCAGCGCCCCCAGCCCGAGGAGGGTCAGCACCAGGGCGACCTGCCACACCCCACTGGGCAGGTCGGCCGCCGCTGGGATGACGTGCAGGTCGACGTGGCAGCTCGCGTCCTCGTCGAGTCCGGGGCAGGCCGCCTCCTTGGCGACAGTGGTGAGGTAGGGCGCGAACAGCACCGTGCCGACCGTCGTCACGAAGGCGGAGTTCGCCCAGTCGTACCAGTACCAGGGCTTCTTGTACTGCTCGTGTTCCGCCCACGTCGACTGTGACGCAGCCGCCTCTGTTGTCATGCGTGAAGGGTGGCACAACGGGCCGCGGCACAGATGGGTATTCCTACCCAAACGGCATGGCGAGTCGGGACGGCGGGGACCAGTCGTTCACGAGCCTGCGAGGGGCCGACGAGCGGCAGGACACAAACCCGGAAGTGGCCGGGGACTAGCCGGCGAACTCCCAGTGCCACGGCTCGGGCAGCGAGCCGGTGGGCTCGGCCCAGTCCGGGTGGAACCACCCGTAGAGCGGTGCGTTCTGCTTCATCCACAGGTGGGCGGGTGTACCGAAGCTGTTGATGCCACCGCACAGGTCAAGGGCTCGGCCCATCCCGTGTTCGCTGCGTCCGGGCGTGGCTGCCCACTTGCCCTTGACCGCCTTGACTGCCACTTGGGCAGCGTAGGAGCGGTAGGAGTCGGTGACGCAGATAGGGCTGCCGGTGTCCCGCTGGTAGGCGATGCTCATCGCGTTGAACGCCGCGGCAGCCCCGGGACGCAGGCTCTGACCGGGGGCGCCGAAGAGGGGGCAGAGACCGGCGACCGGGATCTTGCCGTTGGGGTACTCGGTCTCGTTGGTGCTGCAGGCCTCGACCGACCCGTCGGCGAGGACGCCGGGCACGACGAGGGCGGCGCGCAGCCGCTTTGAGGCCTCCATCGCAGCCGCGTCGCCGCTGCCCAGGAGCAGGCCTGCAACCGGACCGGCCTTGGCGACCTGGGTGGCGTGCAGCTGGCGGGTCGCGTCGAGCTGGGCCTTCTGCTCCTCGACCACCACGTCGAGCTTCTTCTTGGCCTCGGCTGCCTGGGTCGCCGCTTCGGTGGCCCTGGTGCTGGCTTCGACGGCCTTGATCGCGATGGTGCGCTGGAGCTGGGTCTGGTTCTGGACGCGCTGGATCTGCCCGGTCCGCTGGTCGGTCAGGTAGGACAGCTGGGCGGCGGTGTCACTCGCCTCGCTGGCCGACCTCGCGAGGGTGTCCAGCAGGGTGCCCATGTCACTGATCGTGCCGCCGGTGCCGGCGTAGGCGAGGTAGGCCCACTGTCCGAGCGCTCGACGGTCTTCGCCGAGGCGGGTGCTCAGCTGCTGGTAGAGCAGCACGTTGCGGTTGGCCTCCTCGCGGGCGGTCCGTTCGGCGTCGCGGGCCGCGGCGAACTCCTGGAGCAGGGTGTTGGCCTCGAGGGCGAGGCTGTCGAGCTTGGTCGCAGCGGCGGCGATGCCGGCGTTCGAGGCCGTGAGGTCACGGGTGAGGGCGTCGGCCTGGGCGATCTGGGCAGCCAGCTCGGCCGGGCTGAGGGTGGCCTCGCCACCGGCACCCGGAGTCGCGGTCGCTCCCGCCGTCGCCGTGCCGCCGCCCGATCCGGTGGTCATCGAACCCGTCGTCGCGGGGCCCGTTGTCGCGCCGCTGGTCGGGGTGGACGGCGTGCGTGAGGACTTGACCGACGGGGACGGAGTGACGGAAGTGGACGTTGAGGTGGGTGGGGTTGTGCTGGACGCGTGTGCCGGTGCCCAACCTGCCAGCATCGCGACGGTCACAGCACCCGCGGCCACACCGGCTCTTCCCACGAGCCCCAGCACGATCAGCCAACTCCCTCTTCTGCCACCCCCCACGGGCAGCTCTTTCACTCCTCAACGCACCATAGCCGCGTCAGGTCACGTTTTCGCTCGTCCTTTCGTCGGAGATGTCCCGGGTCATCAGGCTGACCCGATGCCCCGGCTCACCGAGCTGGGTGACCTCGCGGTAGCCCCGGCGTCGGTGGAACTCCAGTGAGGGCCGGTTCGGGGGGTCGATGTTGACCTCGAGGACGAGTCGCTCCAGGGGCCGGGCGGTCTCCTCGACGGCGTCGTACACCGCCGAGGCGAGGCCGCGTCGGCGGAACCGGTCGTCGATGACGATGCGGTCGAGGTAGAGGAACTGGGTCCCGTACCGCTCGCCGAACCAGCGGTAGTTCTCCGAGTCGTAGCCGGTTCCGGGACCGAAGACGAGGACGAAGCCGGCCGTCTGTCCGTCGCTGACGATGACGTCCGCCCGGCTGGCCCACCGGCGCAGGTCAGCGAGCCGCGACGCGTCGAGGGGGGCGAGCAGCTCGACGTGGTCCGCGTTGAGCTTGAGCACGTCCGGGACGTCGCCGTCGACCATCGGACGCAGTGCCTGGGGAGCCTCCATGCGCCGAGTCTGCCACCCATGACATCTGTCACTTCCGCCGAGGTCAGGGGCTACGTAGCCTCCGGCAGTCACCACAAATGGCTGTCACCGACGGCAGCGAGCTGTCACACCAGCCGGCCGCAGTCACCACCCACCACTCCAGGAGCGTGCGTCCATGGCCCACCCCGTCCACAGCAGCAGGGGTGGCCCATCGGCCTCCCACCTCCGGGGGACGGCGGTGACGGCAGGCGCGGCAGTGCTGGCCCTCGCCGCTGCCACCTTCACCGGTGCAGGCTCAGCCAGCGCGCACGGCACCGACAGCCGCCTCGCGCCGCGCACCCACTTCACCATGCAGGCCGACGGCTCGAGCGGCCTGACCGCCGGGGGAGAGGGCATCCCCAACATCGACTCGGTCAAGAAGACGATCTACGCGTACTACGGCGACCCGGCCGGGACCGGCGCCGCCAACCCGACCAGCTCGCCGTACATCTCCGAGATGAGCTCGATCCTGGCCGCACAGCGCCGCACGCTGCCGCGCATGCTGGCCGATGCCGAGCGGCACCACCAGAAGCCGGCCATCGTCTTCGACGCGGACGACACGACCCTGTGGACCTACCAGATGGAGGTGGGGGACATGAAGTTCGTCTTCACCCCGGCCGCCCAGGCTCCGTGGGTCGACGGTGAGCGGTTCCCCGCCGTCCCCGGCATGGTGGACTTCGTGAAGGATGCCCAGTCGATGGGCTTCACCATCTTCGGGCTCACGGGCCGCAGCGACAGCCAGAAGGCGCACACCGTGAGCAACCTGCAGAAGGTTGGCTTCGGCGACGCCTTCACGCCGGACAGGTTCTTCACCAAGTACAGCTCCGGCACCACGCCGCCGAGCTACCTCACCTGCGCCGCGGCACCGACCTGCAACACCGTCGAGTACAAGGCGGGGACGCGCAAGCACATCGAGCAGGACCTCGGCTACGACATCGTCCTCAACGTGGGCGACCAGTGGTCCGACCTGCAGGGCGGGTATGCCGACCGGTCGCTGAAGGTGCCCAACCCCACCTACTACCTCCCGTCGCCCAACCTGCCGGGCGTCAGCGAGCCGCGGCTCGCCCCGCGGACCCGCTTCACCATGAAGCCGGACGGGTCGAGCGGGCTGACCCAGAGTGGTGAGGGCATCCCCAACATCGACGTGGTGAAGAAGACCATCGCGGTCTACTACGGCGACACCGGGACGGGCCTCTCCAACAAGGTGTCCTCGCCCTACATCTCGGAGATCAGCAAGCTCATCGACCAGCGCAGTCGGCAGCTGCTGCAGCAGTGCCGCACGGAGACCAAGCACGGCGGCAACCCGGCCATCGTGCTCGACGCCGACGACACGACCCTGTGGACCTACGACATGGAGGTCGCGGCGATGCACTTCGTCTTCGACCCCACCGTCCAGGACCAGCAGTGGGTCCAGCCGCAACGGTTCCCGGCCACGCCGGGCATGGTGTCCTTCGCCAACGCCGCTGCGGACGCAGGCTGCACCCTCGTCGGGCTGACGGGTCGCAACACGACCCAGCGGAACGCGACGCTGGGCAACCTCGCCAAGGTCGGCTACACCCGGTTCAGCCCGGACAGCTACTACACGAAGTGGACGTCGACCGAGCCCATCCCGTCGTACGCGACCTGCGTCCTGGCGCCGCGGTGCACGACGATCGAGTACAAGTCGCAGACGCGGGCGCACGTGGAGGCGCAGGGCTTCGACATCATCGCCAACTTCGGCGACCAGTACAGCGACCTGATCGGCGGCTCTGCGGACCGCGCGATCAAGCTGCCCAACCCGACCTACTACCTGCCCTAGGGCCGCCCACCCCCGAAGCGGCGCGGAGGTGACCTCCGCGCCGCTTCGGCGTGCCCCCGGCATACCCCGACGCATGGATGAACCACATGACCACCGCGCCACCGACCACGTCGGCCCAGCCCACGGCCCTGTTCGTGCGCTCCGACTACCTGATCCTGGGCGGCGGCGGGCTGGCCGTCGTGCTCGCTGCGCTGACCCACTTCGTGGGTGGGGGAGCGGTGCTGCCGTTCGTCTGCTCGGCGGTCGCGGTGACGCTGTTGGCCTCGCTCGTGGGGCGGTCGGTGGTGCGGGCCGCCCTGATGGGCTCGATCCTGGCCAACCTGGCGCGGTGCTGGGACTGGCGTTCCTCGTCGGCGGGCTCAAGCACGGCACCCAGCAGCTCAACTCCGAACGCGCGCGCGGCATCATCGTCCATGGTGCTGTCGGTGGCGGCCATGGTCGTCCCGTCGCTGGCGCACTACGTGCACACGCCGGGTGCAGCGCACGAGAAGACACTGTCGCTGATCGTCTCGGTGGTGCTGCTCGTGCTCTTCGCACTGACGCTGCCGGCGTCGCTGCGCAAGCAGGCCCCGGCCGGGGGAGGGGAGAAGGTGCCGATGCAGCACGTACACCAGGACGCGCCGCGCTGGCCGTTGTGGCTGGCCGTCGGACTGCTGGCACTGGCTGCTCTGCTGGCCGCGTTCGTGTCGGACTGGTTCGTCGTGGCGCTCGAACCGGCCATGGACACGCTGCACATCTCCGACGCCTTCGCCGGCCTGGTGATCGTGGCGATCGCCGGCAACGCCATCGAGAACATCGTGGGCGTGCAGCTGGCTGCCCAGAACCGGTCGGAGTACGCGTTCTCGATCGTCATCAACTCACCGATCCAGATCGCCCTCGTGCTGGCACCGCTTCTGGTGATCCTGTCGTCGATCTTCGGGTTCGCGGCCCTCACCCTGGTCTTCCCGCCGATGCTCGTCGTGTCGGTGGTGATCGCCGTGATCCTCACGGCGTTCATCACCTTCGACGGCGAGTCGACCTGGATCGAGGGCGCCGCCCTCATCGCCGTGTATGCCGTGATCGCCACCTCCTTCTGGTGGGGCTGAACTCTGGTGGGGCTGAACGGTGCCGTTGCGGTTCGCCTGGTCCACAGCCCGGGCTGGCGGCGGCGGCGTGTCCACAGCCTCGGGACGACGACTGGGAGAGCCTCGAGGCGTCCGACACGGTGGAGGACATGGAGACCGACGAGTGGGTGAACGAGGTGCGCCTCGTGGGCAGGGTCAGTGCGGCCGTGGACGAGCGGGAGCTGCCCAGCGGGGACGTCGTCGCGGCCCTGCGGTTGGTAGTGCCACGACAACCCGGTGAGATTCGAGGGACGGCCACCGTCGACACCATCGACGTCGCGTGCTGGAGCGGACGCACCCGGCAGAGCGCACGACGGCTGGCGGCCGGCGACCAGGTCGAGGTCGTGGGTGCGCTTCGGCGCAGGTTCTACCGCGCCGGCCCAGCCACGGCGAGCCGCTACGAGGTCGAGGCCCGCAAGCTGACCCGCGTTCGCCGGTCGCCGCCGGCGTAGGTGAGCCGGGGATTGGCGACGCGGATCGGCGACTCGGCTCGCGCGGCGTTGCGACTCGGATCCTTCCGGAATGGCGACTTGGCCCGCGTCGCATTGCTAGGCAAGCCAGCCGGCCTCGTGACACGATCGCGAGGTGACCAGCAGCCCCGCCGTCGAGCAGCGCCTTCGCGATCTCGCGATCCTGCGCCGGGTTCGTGACCGGATCGACCGCGAGTACGCGCAACCCCTGGACGTCGAGGCACTGGCCCGCGGAGCCCACATGTCGGCCGGGCACCTCAGCCGTGAGTTCAAGCTCGCCTACGGGGAGTCACCGTACGGCTACGTCATGACCCGCCGCATCGAGCGCGCGATGGCCCTCCTGCGTCGTGGGGACCTCAGCGTCACCGAGGTCTGCTTCGAGGTCGGCTGCTCGTCGCTCGGCACCTTCAGCACCCGCTTCACCGAGCTGGTCGGTATGCCGCCGAGCGCGTACCGCCGTCAGATGCAGCAGCCGAAGCCGGAGATACCCTCCTGCGTCTCGAAACAGGTGACCAGACCGATCAGGAATCGAGAAGCGCGCGCCAGTGAGGCGCAACTAGCCTGAACCTCATGGACATCACCATTCACGCGAGCTTCCTGCCGCAGAACGACCCGGACGCCTCCCTGTCCTTCTACCGCGACACCCTGGGCTTCGAGGTCCGCGGCGACGTCGGCTACAACGGCATGCGCTGGATCACGGTCGGCCCCGCCGACCAGCCCGGCACCTCCATCGTCCTGCACCCGCCGGCCGTCGACCCTGGCATCACCGACGAGGAGCGCCGCACCATCGTCGAGATGATGGCCAAGGGCACCTACGCCACGATGCTCCTGGCCACCGCCGACCTGGACGAGACGTTCGAGCGGGTCGAGGCCAGCGGCGCCGAGGTCGTCCAGGAGCCGACCGACCAGCCGTACGGCGTGCGCGACTGCGCCGTCCGGGACCCCGCCGGCAACCTGCTCCGCATCCAGCAGGGCTGAGCCGGAACCGCTTCGCTGCGTCTCGCCACCCTTGCCGCACGACCTTTGCCGCACGATCCTCGCCTCATGACTCTCGCCTCACGGACGGAGACCCGAACCAGCATGGCCACCCCCAAGGACGCCCAGCCGACAGCGCCGCACGCAGCCGACAGCCACGACATGATCAGCGTGCAGGGCGCACGCGAGAACAACCTCAAGGACATCAACGTCGAGATCCCGAAGCGCCGGCTGACGGTGTTCACCGGGGTATCCGGCTCGGGCAAGAGCTCGCTCGTGTTCGCCACGATCGCCGCGGAGTCGCAGCGGATGATCAACGAGACCTACAGCGCGTTCGTGCAGGGGTTCATGCCGAACCTGGCTCGTCCCGACGTCGACCTGCTGGAGGGCCTGACGACGGCGATCATCGTCGACCAGGAGCGGATGGGCGCCAACCCTCGCTCCACCGTCGGCACCGCCACCGACGCCAACGCGATGCTCCGCATCCTGTTCAGCCGCCTGGGTGAGCCCTACGTCGGCCCGCCGACGGCGTTCTCGTTCAACGTCCCGACGCGCAAGGCGAGCGGCGTGATGAGCACCGAGAAGGCTGGCGGCCGGGTCGAGAAGGCCGTCGTCCGGGACGCGGTCTACCTCGGTGGCATGTGCGCGCGCTGCGAAGGCATGGGAGCGGTCAGCGACTTCGACCTCACGGCGTTGTACGACGACAGCCTGTCGCTCGGCCGAGGGCGCACTGACGGTGCCGGGCTACTCGATGGACGGTTGGTACGGCCGGCTGTTCGAGGGCATGGGCCTGCCGATGGACAAGCCGATCGCCTCGTTCACCAAGAAGCAGCTCGAGACGATGCTGTACGCCGAGCCGACCAAGATCAAGGTCGAGGGCATCAACCTGACCTTCGAGGGCATCATCCCGAAGATCCAGAAGTCGATGCTGTCCAAGGACGTCGACGCCATGCAGCCCCACGTGCGACGTTTCGTCGAGCGCGCCATCACGTTCCAGTCCTGCCCCGAGTGCGACGGCACCCGGCTCAGCCCGGAGGCCAGGTCGTCGAAGATCAAGGGCAAGAACATCGCCGACCTGTGCGAGATGCAGATCAGCGACCTGGCCGAGTGGGTCCGTGCGCTCGACGAGCCGTCGGTCGCGCCGCTGCTCAAGGGGCTGCAGCACCTGCTCGACTCGTTCGCCGAGATCGGGTTGGGCTACCTGTCGCTGGACCGACCCGCCGGCACGCTGTCCGGGGGAGAGGCCCAGCGCACCAAGATGATCCGACACCTGGGCTCATCGCTCACCGATGTCACCTATGTCTTCGACGAGCCCACGATCGGCCTGCACCCCCACGACATCGAGCGGATGAACGACCTGCTCCTGCAGCTGCGCGACAAGGGCAACACCGTGCTCGTCGTCGAGCACAAGCCAGAGACCATCGTGATCGGCGACCACGTCGTCGACCTGGGGCCCGGGGCCGGCACCGAGGGCGGCAGCGTCTGCTTCGAGGGCAGTGTCGAAGCACTGCGGGGGAGCGACACCATCACCGGCCGCCACCTCGACTACCGGGCCACCGTCAAGGAGGCGGTGCGGACCTCGACCGGCAAGCTCGAGGTCCGTGGGGCCACGACACACAACCTCCAGGGGGTCGACGTCGACGTCCCGCTGGGCGTGCTCTGCGTCGTCACGGGTGTCGCGGGTTCGGGCAAGAGCTCGTTGATCCACGGCTCGGTCGCCGGGCGGGACGGCGTGGTCGTCGTCGACCAGGGCGCGATCAAGGGCTCTCGCCGCAGCAACCCGGCGACCTACACAGGGCTGCTGGAGCCGATCCGCAAGGCCTTCGCCAAGGCCAACGATGTGAAGCCCGCGCTCTTCAGCTCCAACTCGGAGGGTGCCTGTCCCACCTGCAACGGAGCTGGCGTCATCTTCACCGAGCTGGGCGTGATGGCCACCGTCGAGTCCACCTGCGAGGAGTGCGAGGGGAGGCGCTTCCAGGCGTCGGTGCTGGAGTACACCTTGGGCGGTCGCAACATCGCCGAGGTCCTGGCCATGTCGATGACCGAGGCGGAGGCGTTCTTCGGCTCTGGGAAGGCTGCGACGCCCGCAGCCCACAAGATCCTCGACCGGATCGTGGATGTCGGCCTCGGGTACCTCACCCTCGGTCAGCCCTTGACCACCCTGTCCGGCGGTGAGCGCCAGCGGGTCAAGCTGGCCACCCAGATGGCCGAGAAGGGCGATGTCTACGTCCTCGACGAGCCGACGACCGGCCTGCACCTCGCTGACGTCGCGAACCTGCTCGGGCTGCTCGACCGGCTCGTCGACTCGGGCAAGTCGGTCATCGTGATCGAGCACCACCAAGCCGTCATGGCGCACGCCGACTGGATCATCGACCTCGGCCCCGGAGCCGGTCACGACGGCGGCAAGGTCGTCTTCGAGGGCACCGCCGCGGATCTCGTCGCCGATCGGTCCACCCTCACCGGCGAGCACCTCGCGGCCTACGTCGGCGGCTGACCGGCGTCGGGTTGACCGCCGTCGGGTCCCGAGCCTGTGAGGATGACGAGCTGCTGGGTCGCGCGGGTCATCGCGACGTAGCGGTCGACGGCTCCCTCGATGCCTTCGCCGAAGCCCTCCGGTTCGACGAGCACGACCAGGTCGAACTCCAGTCCCTTCGAGAGCTCAGGCGTCAGTGACCGGACGCGGGTCGGGTCGCCGAATCGACTCACCTCAATGTCTGCAGTGCCGATGACACAGGCGACGCCGTCGACGTGGGTGGCCAGCCAGGCCCCCAGAGTCGCGCCCAGGTCCGAGACTCGTCCGTGCACGACAGGGACGTTGGTGCTCCGGATGGAGGTGGGCACGTTGGCGTCCGGCAAGGCCGCGCGGATGACCGGCTCGGCCTCGGCCATCACCTCTTCGGGCGTCCGGTAGTTGATGTTGAGGGAGGCCAGCTCGACCCGGTCGAGTCCCACCCGCTCCAAGCGTTCCTGCCACGTCTCGGTGAACCCCTGCCGGGCCTGGGCACGGTCTCCGACGATGGTGAAGCTCCGGGATGGGCAGCGCAGCAGCAGCATCTGCCACTCCGCGTCGGTCAGCTCCTGCGCCTCGTCCACGACTATGTGGGCGAACGGCCCGGCAAGCAGGTCGGCCTCGGCGTGGGGGAGTGCGGCCTGGTCGACCAGTGCGCCCTGGAGGTCCTCGCCACGCAGCATCGACATCACGTGCATCTCGGAGTCGTCCGTCGCGATCAGGTCGTCGACGACCTGGGCCATCCGCTGACGTTCAGCGGCGACCGAGGCATCGTTCCGACGCCTGCGCATTGAGGCCTCTGGGTCGCCGAGCCGCTGCCGTGCTGCGTCCAGGAACGGCAGGTCCGAGACGGTCCAGGCCCGTGCGTCCGTGCGCTGGAGCAGCCGGACCTCGTCGGCGGTGAGCCACGGAGCGCACAGGCGCAGGTAGGCGGGCACCGACCACAGGTCGCCCACCAGGTCCGTGGCCTCGATCAAGGGCCAGGCACTGTTGAGAGTCGCCAGCAGCTCCCTGTTCTGCTGCAACGACTTCCGGAGCAGCTCCGCCGAGGGCGCCTCGCCCTCGGGGTCGTCCTCGGAGTTGTCATCGTCGGCCTCACCGAGGCGGTCGACCAGGATGGTGAGGAGCTCCTCCCAGACCTCGTCCCGGGCCTCGTTGTGCGGAGTACCTGGAGTCGGCACCTCGAACGCCGTGGCCCAGTCGTCGGTGCCCACCCAGACGTCTGACCCGTGTGCGGTGACGGTCATGCCGTCGGTGGGCGGCTCCTCGTAGAACCGCACGGCCTTCTCGATCGCCTTTACCAGGGACGCAGATGCCTTGAGCCGGGCTACGTCTGCCTCGGCCTCGGTAGGAGCGTTTGCACCTTCAGGAACGAGGTCGCGGACGGTGCAGGTCTGCACGCCTTGCTCGCCCAGACTGGGCAGGACGTCCGCGACATAGGCCAGGTAGGGCTGGTGCGGGCCGACGAACAGGACGCCGCCGCGCCGGTGGCCCAGCCGCGGGTCGGAGTAGAGCAGGTATGCGGTCCGGTGCAGCGCGACGACCGTCTTGCCCGTTCCGGGGCCACCATCGACGACGAGGGCGCCGCGCGAACTCGCGCGGATGATGGCGTCCTGGTCGGACGCGATGGTGCCGAGTACGTCTCGCATGCGCGCCGACCGGTTGCTCCCCAGGCTGGCGATGAAGGCGGACTGGTCGTCGAGGCTCGCTGCGTGCCCGGCATACCCGTCAGGGGTGAACACCTCGTCCCAGTAGTCGCTGATCCGGCCGCGGGTCCAGCGATAGCGGCGTCGGCTGCTCAGACCCATCGGGTCGGCGTGGGTTGCCCCGAAGAACGGTTCTGCGGCGGGGGAGCGCCAGTCGAGCAGCAGCCGGCGACCCGTGCTGTCAGTCAGGCCGAGTCGCCCGATGTACACAGGGTCGGGGCTGTCAGTGCTGACGATGTGTCCCAGGCACAGGTCCAGGCCGAACCGGCGCAGGGCTCGCAGCCGACCGGTCAGCCGGCGGACCTCCACGTCGCGCTCCAAGGCCTCCTGACCCAGTCGACCCGGCGCCTTGCGCGCGGCATCGAGCCGGCCGGCCAGGTCGGTGATCGACTGTTCGAGGCTCTCCGCGATGTCCGCGAAGTGCTGCTCGTCGTCGGCGATCAGCGCCGGGTCGGCTTTGGCGGTGAGGTGGTCGCGCAAGGTCGAACGCGCTGGTGGTCAGTGGTTTCATGGGCACGACGGCAAACCCCCGGGACATCGTGATTCTGGCTTCGGCCGACGATTCTGCGGCACCACCGGGGCCTTGCCGCAAGCCCCCCTGTGCGCTATAAGTTGAGAACGGAAGGGAAGCGAAGTGCTCCCTTCCGTTTGTCGTGTCCCGGGGGAGTCGACGGCTTATGTACCTTGACGGTTACGTACCCAAATGGGTACCATGACACCATGGAAGCGGTACTTCGGGCACTGGCCGACGAGAGCCGGCGGACCCTCCTGGAGGCCTTGGTGGACGGTCCAGCTACGGCGGGGGAGCTTGCGGCGCTGCTGCCGATTGCTCGCCCAGGGGTTTCCCGACACCTGAAGATCCTGCGCGAGGCGGGACTGGTGGAGGTTCGCCAGGATGCCCAGCGTCGTGTCTATGGCCTCCGTCCCGAGCCACTCGCGGAGGTCGACGAGTGGCTCGGTCGATACCGAGCCTTGTGGGAGCAGCGCTTGGACGCCCTGCACACCGAGGTGGCCAGGGGAAAGCGCGAACGAGGGAGCAGAGGATGAACAGCAACGTGCAGGGCGGGAGTCGCGTCCTGGGAAGCCTGCGATCGGCCGACGGCAAAGGCGTCGTGCGCATGCAGGACCACTACGACACCGACATCGATGACCTCTGGACGGCCGTCACGGACCCTCGGCGTCTCGCCCGCTGGATCGGTGAGGTCGAAGGCGACCTACGGGTCGGCGGGGAGTTCCGGGCACACTTCTTCAGCACCGGGTGGACAGGGACCGGGCGGGTCGAAGTCTGCGAACCGCCGCACCACTGGCTGGTGCTGACGACGGACGAGGAAGATTCGGACGAGCACGCCATCGAGGCGACGCTGACTGCTGACGGCGACCAGACCATCCTTGTCATCGAGGAACGAGGTATGCCAATGGGCCAGCTCGCCGCCTACGGCGCCGGAATCCAGGTCCACGTCGAAGACCTTTCCGCGCACATCGCAGGTCGAGAGCCTCGCGACCCCGGCGAGCGGTGGGCCGAGCTCCTGGCCGCGTACCAGGCGCTGTCCCTGGCGGTCGACTAATGCCATATCGGACCTCACCGGGCTGAGTCCCAGCACAGTGGTAAAACGCCGATAATCGACATTATGTCAATCTAGCGTTCTGAGTAGCCTCCCCCGCAGGTCAGCCACAAGGGTCACAGCTCATAGCCAGAACGCAGTGAGCTGCTCGGCGAGGGCTCTGCCTTGCTCAGCACCGGTACGGGCGGCGGGCGTACGGGTCGACAGGTCCATCAGGTTGGTGCCGAACGCCGTAGCGAGTCGCCGTCCGGCAGGATCGTCTCGACTCGGCTGCCACCTGCTCGCAGCTCGTCGACCTGCACGGCGAGCTGCATCCCCCAGGCCAACAGGTGCCGGGTGCGTCCGCCCAGTGGAGACAGCACCAGCAGCCGCTCGTATCCGGCTGCCAGATCGGCGTTCTCGTTGCGACGGTAACCACCGTCGATGTATCGCTTGTCGCCGATGCTGTAGGCGACGGCGCTGGAGGTGCTGGTAGGCAGACACGACTCAGATCTCGTGGTCGAACCAGATGCGGTGGGTGCCGTCGTCGTCGATGGCCATCCCACCGGCACCGCTGATGCCGGCCAGTCCCCCGGTGCCGCTGCCGGGCACCACGACGAAGTGCTCTGCGACCCGGTCCGTGCCGTTGGTCGTCGCACTGTGGGTGAAGTTGAAGGTACCGGCCGCTCCCCCGAGCGACCCCTCGAACGACTCCATCGCCACATACGTCCCGACTCCAGTCCCCTGGTCGAACGCCGCGGTGAAGATCGTGGCCGAACGACCCTCAACTCCGCCGGAGAACCGCTTCTCCATCACGGCCACACCTACCGGAACAGCCGTGGCGACCTCGACCGGTGCCGGTTCCAAGGCCACCGGCGTGAACGACTCGACAGTGAACGTGCCCTCAGTCCTCATGGTGGCAACGTACCCGCCACCCGCGACAGGACGGCTCCCCCGGCCCGTGGCTACGGTGGGTCCATGGGCACTGACACCACCGCAGCCGGCGACAGCACGTACACCCTCAACGACGGCACCTCCCTGCCAGCCATCGGCTTCGGCACCTACCCACTCAAGGGTGACGAGGGCATCGCAGCCATCGTCAGCGCGCTCGAGGCGGGTTACCGACTGCTCGACTCGGCCGTGAACTACGGCAACGAGAAGGAGGTCGGAGAAGCGCTCCGCCGGTCGGGGCTCCCCCGCGAGGACGTGGCGGTCGCCACCAAGATCCCCGGCCGGTTCCACGCGAAAGACCTTGCACTGCAGTCACTTCGAGACTCGGCGTCCCGCCTCGGAGTGGACCAGGTCGACGTCGCGCTGATCCATTGGCCCAACCCCAGTCAGGACCTGTACCCGCAGGCGTGGCAGGCGCTGGTCCAGGCCCAACGGGAGGGGTTGGTCCGGACCATCGGGGTCAGCAACTTCACCGAGGAGCACCTGCACCGGATCATTGACGACTCCGGCGTGACACCCGCGGTGAACCAGATCGAGCTGCATCCTTACTTCCCCCAGGCGCGGATGCGGGCAGTCAACGAGGGCCTGGGAATTCGCACCCAGGCGTGGAGCCCCATGGGCAAGCGGCAGGCTCCCTTTGACGAGCCTCCCGTGGCTGGTGCGGCGGCGGCGCACGACGTGACGCCGGGTCAGGTCATCCTGCGTTGGCACCTGCAGCTCGGCTCGCTCCCCCTGCCCAAGAGCGCCACTCCCGAGCGGCAGCGGCAGAACCTCGACGTCTTCGGGTTCGAGCTCAGCGACGCCGAGATGGGTGCCATCGCAGGACTCGCGCGCGAGGACGGCCGCCTGTTCGGCGGCGACCCGGACACGCACGAGGAGATGTAGCGCTACTCGAACGGTGACGGGTCACCTGCGCCGACGCGGGTCACCTCCGGCGCTCCCTCGGAGAAGTCGACCACCGTCGTGGGGTCGGTGCCGCACTCTCCCGCGTCGATGACGGCATCCACCTGGTTGTCGAGCTCCTCCTTGACCAGCCACCCCTCGGTCATCGGGGACTCCTCGCCCGGCAGGATCAGGGTGCTCGACAGGATGGGCTCACCGAGCTCGGCCAGCAACGCCTGGACGACCCGGTTGTCGGGGATCCGCACGCCGACGGTCTTCTTCTTGGGGTGCAGCAGCCGCCGCGGCACCTCCTTGGTGGCCGGGAGGATGAACGTGTAGGGGCCGGGTGTCGCGGCCTTGATCGCGCGGAACACCCGGTTGTCGATGTGCACCAGCTGGCCGAGCTGCGCGAAGTCCGCGCACACCAGGGTGAAATGGTGCTTGTCGTCGAGCTGGCGGATCCGGACGATCCGCTCCTTGCCCTCCTGGTTGCCCAGGGCACACCCGAGCGCATAGCCGGAGTCGGTCGGGTAGGCCACCAGGCTCCCGTCGCGGATCAGCTGAACCGCCTGGGCGATGGCCCGGGGCTGCGGGTCCACCGGATGCACATCGAGATACCTGGCCATGGGTCGACCCTACGGCCCGGCGCTGGGCGGCGGTTCTCCCCGCGCGCGGTCCGATTCCAGCCGATCGCCCGCCACGACCATGGCGGCACTCGAGGCGTGGCGGTGGCCGGTCACTGCGGCGATGAACGTCTCCGCATCGAGCCACAGGATCGTCGCCGGCCCGGAGGCCACGACGGACGCAGTCCGTGGCCTGGCCAACAGCAGGCCGATCTCCCCGAAGGCGTCGCCGGGACCCAGCTGCCGCACCGGCCTGCCGCCCTGCTCCACCGTGAGCGCCCCCGACTCGACGAGGGCAAAGCCATCGGCCTCGTCGCCCTCCCGAACCACCACCTCGCCGTCGTGGAGGCGGCGCATCGTCAACGCACCCGCGAGCCGTTCGAGTGCCATCGCAGGCAAGGGTGCGAACTCGGGCGTTGCCTGAACCAGGCCAAGGTGCGCCGGGGCACCGGCGACTCGCGCGTCGACCCGGGCGAGTGGCCGGAGCATCAGCAGCGCGAACGCGGCAAGGGCGGCACCGGTGACCGCCATCGTCGGACCCAGTCCCAGGAGGCTGACCAGCGGCGGTCCGACGAGCGAACCCAGGGTGACCAGGCCGGCCGCGAGGGACCAGAAGGCCGCGTAGGCCCGAGCCGCCACGTGGCTGGGCAGCAGGCGGTCCAGCGCGGTGAAGCCGTAGACGTCCTCGATGGCGTTCCCGATACCGACGACCGCAAGGGCACCCCACGCCACCCAGTCCTCCGGCCACAGCCCGAGCACCGCGATGGGCAGCCCCCACAGCACGACACCCACGGTGGCCCGGTGCGAGGCACCGCCCTCGAGCGGTAGCCGGGCCGCCACAGCGGCGCCGAGCAGCCCGCCGGCACCCATCGTGGCGAAGAGGGCAGCCACCCGCTCCTCTCCTCCACCTCCTGAGGTGAGGCACAGCGCCGCCACGAAGACCGTCAGCAGCCCGCGCATCAGGCTCTGTGCCATGAAGACCGCGAACATGCCGCGCAGCTGTGGCTTCAGCAGCTCGGCAAACCCGCGCCCCGCATCCGCCACACCCAGCCGGGCAGTACGCCTCGGGACCTGGAAAGGAGTCCGCACCAATGCTGACGCGACCGCCCCCACCCCGAAGATCACCGCCATCGAGGCCAGCGCAGCAGCCGGGGTGAGCGCAGACAGGAGCAGACCAGCCAGGACTGGGCCAACCAGGGTTCCCACGCCTTCGAGGGCCGCAAAGGTCGCGTTGGCGGCGACAAGCTCGGCGGGGGTCCGCACGACCTGCGACATGAGCGCCCTCAGACCGGCTTTGAAGAGTGAGCCTCCCAACGAACCAGCGGCCGCCACGACCACCACACCCCACAACGACCCGGCCGCCGCCGCCCAGGCCAGCGCGAGCGACGCGGCGGCCCAGGACGCGTGGAGGCCGGCGAGCAGGAGGGGCCGGGGCAGCCGGTCCGCGGCCGTGGCGAGCAGCGGTCCCAGCACGGCGCCGGGCAGCACGCGGGCTGCGGCCACCAGACCCACTGCGCCGACCCCGTCCAGTGAGAACGCGACGACGGACAGGGTGACCAGCAGGGCGAGGTCGGTGGCAACCCAGCATGCCCAGCTCGTCTGCACGAGCCACAGGTTCCGGTTGCGCTGGCTGGCCGCCACCCGATCAGTTTCCCTTGCCTCGCCCGGCTCTGCGGGGCATTCGTCAAACCCACGGTCAGGTATGCCGCGGGCGCTAGCAGGCGGCATACCTCGCCTCTCCCCCGGCCGACTATGTTGTTCGGCGTGCGCGCACTCGTGAAGACCCACGCCGGCCCCGGACTCGAGCTCAAGGACGTGCCGGAGCCACAGCCCGGACCCACCGACGTCAAGATCCGCGTCCTGCGGGCCGGACTGTGCGGCACCGACCTGCACCTCGAGCAGTGGGACGACTGGGCGGCCTCCACCGTCAAGGCACCGATGACCATCGGGCACGAGTTCTACGGCGAGGTGGTCGAGGTCGGTGAGGACGTCGACTCCGTGCGGGTGGGTCAGCGCGCCTCGGGCGAGGGGCACATCGTCTGCGGGACCTGCCGCAACTGTCGGGCCGGTCGGCGTCACATGTGCATCCACACCAAGGGAATCGGCGTGAACCGCGACGGCGCCTTCGCCGACTACGTGGTGATCCCGGCATCGAACGTGTGGGTGCAGCCCGATGACCTCGACCCCGACCTCGGGGCCGTGTTCGACCCGCTCGGCAACGCCACCCACACCGCTTTGTCCTTCCCCATGGCGGGCGAGGACGTCGTCATCACCGGCGCCGGACCGATCGGTGTGATGGCCGCGGCACTGGCGCGCCACGTGGGTGCGCGGCACATCGTCGTCACCGACCTGAGCGACTACCGGTTGGGGCTGGCCAAGGACGCGGGTGCGGACCTGGTGGTCAACGTCCGGACCTCCGACCTCGGCGAGGCGATGCAGTCCCTCGGCATGAAGGAGGGCTTCGACATCGGCCTGGAGATGTCCGGGGTGCCGAGCGCGGTCGAGGACATGCTGGCGCACCTGAACCACGGTGGCCGGGTCGCGATGCTCGGTCTCCCGAAGGACCCGTTCCCGATCGACTGGGGCCGGGTCATCACGCACATGATCACCATCAAGGGGATCTACGGTCGCGAGATGTACGACACCTGGTACGCGATGAGCTCGATGCTCGGCAACTCCCAGGTGCTGCGCGACCGGATCGCCTCTGTCATCACCCACCGCCTCCCTGCCGAGCAGTGGCAGGACGCCTTCGCCGCGGCCCGATCGGGTCAGTGCGGCAAGGTCATCATGGATTGGAGCTGACGCGATGTACGGCACCGTCAAGGACGAGCTGGCCACGACCCTTCGCGAGATCGAGGATGCCGGGCTGTTCAAGCACGAGCGCGAGCTGACCTCACCGCAGTCCGCCCACATCACGACGTCCAGGGTCTCGGCACTCAACTTCTGCGCCAACAACTACCTGGGCCTGGCCGACCACCCCGACGTCGAGGCAGCCGCCGCAAAGGCGTTGCAGGACTGGGGATTCGGCATGGCGAGCGTGCGGTTCATCTGTGGCACGCAGGAGCTCCACAAGCAGCTCGAGCGGGCGATTTCCGGCTTCCTGGAGATGGAGGACACGATCCTCTACTCGTCCTGCTTCGACGCCAACGGTGGGGTCTTCGAGGTGCTCTTCGGCACCGAGGACGCGATCATCTCGGACGAGCTCAACCACGCCTCGATCATCGACGGCATCCGGCTCTGCAAGGCCAAGCGGTTCCGCTACAAGAACGCGGACATGACCGACCTGAGGACCCAGCTGGAGGCGGCCAAGGCCGCCGGCGCACGACGGACCGTGATCGTCACCGACGGCGTCTTCTCGATGGACGGGTTCCTCGCCCCGCTCGACCAGATCTGCGACCTGGCCGACGAGTTCGGCGCGATGGTCCTGGTCGACGACAGCCACGCCGTCGGATTCGTCGGTGCTGGCGGCCGCGGCACGCCGGAGCGCTTCGGCGTCATGGACCGCGTCGACATCATCACCGGGACGCTCGGCAAGGCTCTGGGCGGTGCGTCCGGCGGCTACGTCAGCGCCCACCAGGAGATCGTGGACCTGCTGCGCCAGCGGTCGCGTCCCTACCTGTTCTCCAACGCGGTGGCACCGAGTGTCGCTGCCGGTTCGCTCAAGGCGCTCGAGATCGCGGCCGGGTCCCAGGAGGCCCGGGCGCGGCTGCAGTCCAACACGGCGTTGTTCCGTGAGCTGATGACCGAGGCCGGGTTCACCCTGCTCCCCGGCGAGCACCCGATCACGCCCGTGATGTTCCCGGGCGAGGACGGTGCCCGGCTCGCCGCCCAGATGGCCGATGCGATGCTCGAACAGGGTGTCTACGTCATCGCCTTCTCCTACCCCGTGGTGCCGCAGGGCAAGGCGCGGATCCGCGTGCAGCTCTCCGCTGGCCACTCCGAGGACGACGTCCGGGCCTGCGTGGCTGCCTTCGTCGCGGCCCGCGACGCCCTCGCCTGAGGGGTCGTCCTGGCCCGGCTGCACGACCCGGCCATCGCCTCGCTCGACGGCTGCGTCGTCGATGCCGTGTTCGTGCGGTACCTGGTCGAGCAGACCTAGTCCGCGGCCACCCCGCTGTCGATGGGCGTGCCGATCACCACGGTGCGGCTCACGGTGCACAGGCGGTCGTGCGACATCGCGATCGCCCTGGGCAGCATCTCGCGAGCCGCGTCACCCGCTTCGCCCTCGGGGAAGACCACGGAGAAGCGCACCGCGAGGTTGTCCAGGTGGTTGCCGTTGTCGTCCCTCACCTTGTCGCCCTCGGCCGTCACGGTGTAGGCCTCCGGCTCGGCCCGCTTGGCGGTGATGAAGTCGACGTCCGTTGCGCTGCATCCGGCGATCGCGGCCAGCAACAGCTCCACGGGGGTGAAGTCGGTGGAATCCCCTCCCCCGCCCAGCAACATCGTGCCGCCCCGTGCGTTCGTCACCTCGTACAGCCCCTTCTCGACCCGCGTCATGCTGATCGAACGGTGGCCGAGCCCCGTCCCGCCGGTCTCTTCTGCCATCAGGCACTCCACTTCTGCGCCAGCGCGCGGACGACCTTGATGTTTCGGGCCGTGCCCGGAACACCCAGGATCTTCTCGATGCGGGCACCGGTGAGCTTCGCCTCGTTGAACGGCACCGCGAACTCCATGAGCACATCCTTGCCGATCACCGTGGCCCGCTCTCGGGCGGCCTCCAGCGCGTGCAGCTCCTTGGTCGCCGCTGCGGACGGCGCGGTCGTGCAGAAGCTGACGTAGCGGCTCGTCTCCCCCTTCAGGTGCTCGGGTATGCCGTCCACGGCCTCCACGAGCTCCGATAGCTCCGCAGGCTTCCGGGCGATTGAGACGATGTCGAAACCGGCATGCGCACCCAGCACGCGCCCCACCTCTGCCTCCACCTTCGCGACACTGCGCAGCGGCGTCGACAGGAAGAAGTTGCCGGTCTGGATGTGCGACTCGACATCGTCGAAACCGTTGTCGGACAACACCTTCCGCGCATCTGCCATCTTGAGCTGGCGCTTGCCCACATTCACCGCGCGCAGGAACACGACGAAGCCGGGCATCAGAGCTCCACCTCGCCGACGCCTACCGGACGTACCAGGCCACCGACCCGGACGGTGCCGTCAGGACTGACACTCAGGTCGAGCAACGACGGCCGTCCGACGTGGGCTCCCTGGCTGACCGTCCACTCCCCCGACCTGCCTTGCGCGACCAGCCACGCACCGAGGTTGGAGCAGGCAGAACCGGTGGCGGCGTCCTCGGAGACCGAGCTGCCGTCGCTGATCAGGGCTCTTGCCTCCATCCGTCCCTCCCCGGCAGGTGACCACACGTAGATGAGCGTCTCGCCGCCCCTGGCGCCCATGCCGGCATACCTGCCGAGCAGCTCGGGGTTCACCCGAGCGCGGCGCACGGCGTCCACCGAGGCTGCCGGTGCAATCACCTGGGAGGTGCCTACGCTGACCTGCTGCACGGGGCCCACCAGGTCGTCCCGTCCCAGCCCCAGGGCCTGCGCCACGTCCGCGACGTCGAGATCGGCCTCGACCCGGCCGGCGTTGGCCGTCAGCGTCCAGCGGTCCCCGTCGGCCTCGACGGGGATCACCCCGGCCGGCATCGACAGTCCCAACCGGTCGCCGAGGCCGTGGAGGTCACGCGCGACGTGGGCGGTGCCCAGCGTCGGGTGACCGGCGAACGGCATCTCGAAGCTCGTGGTGAAGATCCGCACCCCGGCGTCCGCCCCGTCACCGGGTGGGACGAGGAAGGTCGTCTCGGACAGGTTGAACTGTCTGGCCAGCCCCTGCTGCTGGTCATCCGACAAGGCGGACCCGTCCTCGAAGACGCACAGGGGGTTGCCCGAGAAGGGGTCGGCGTCGAGGGCGAAGACGTTGAGCAGCCGGTACCGCAAGCGCATGCGACCACTCTGTCATGCTGACGCCGTGACCTCCCCGCCAGCGCCAGCGCCACCGGCCGGTCGACTCGTCCTGCTGCGCCACGGTGAGACCGAGTGGTCGAAGACCGGGCAGCACACCGGGCGGACCGACATCCCGCTCACCGAGCACGGTGAGGAGCTGGCCCGGCAGTCCGGCCGACTCGTGGCCGACTACCACTTCGTGCTGGCCCTCTCCTCACCGCTGCAGCGCGCCCGCCGCACTGCCGAGCTGGCCGGCCTGTCACCCGAGGTCGACGACGACCTGCTCGAGTGGGACTACGGCGGTTACGAGGGCCTGACGACGGTCGCGATCCGTACCGACCTCGGCTACGACTGGACGGTCTTCCGCGACGGTGTCCCGGCGGGTGACACGCCAGGCGAGACGGTCGAGGAGGTTGCCGCCCGGGCATCCCGCGTGGTCAAGCGGGCCGTCGCGGCAATGGCCGAGGGCGACGTCGCACTTGTCGGCCACGGACACTGCCTGCGAGTACTGACCAGCGTCTTCCTACGCCAGGAGCCTCGCCTCGGAGCCCAGCTGCTGCTCGACGCGGGCTCGGTGAGCGTCCTGCAGTTCGACCGCGAGCAGCCGGCCATCCGGGTCTGGAACCAGGGCCCGGCCGTCACCGGTCACTGACGCACATCAGTCGCGGGGCACCCGGGTCGTCGGTGGTCGAACCACCGTGAGGTCGGCCCGACGTGGAGTCGGAAGGGCCGCGGGAGCGCCCGGAACCTGTTGTGCGGGAACAGGATCCGCGTCCAACGGCCAGTCCGTGACACCCTCGTCGGCGAACACTGCCACGGCGCTGGACTTCCCCGGGGTGAACCGTGGCCCGTACTTCACTCCCCCGCACCCTGCCTCGTCGAACGCGCGCGCCCACGCCTGCGGCACGGCATACGGGACCATCGTCTCGATCTCACGGGTGACGCCGAAGGCGGCCGCGCCACCGTCCTGGACGTCGGCCACCTCGCGGTCGGCGGGCAACCGCAGCCGGGACACGACCGCGTCTTCCAACAGGCTCTCGGGCACCGCCTGCGAGGGACCCAGCACCGGCCCCAGCCGCTCGCGCAGGGCGCTGAGCGGGTCGAGGGCGGTGTAGCAGGTGCCCCGCGGCGCACGGAGGTCGAAGCGTCCCGACCCGTCGCTGCCGAACCACCACGGCCCCAGGTCCGCACCGTGGGCACGGAAGAGGTCGGTGCCGGTGTCGACGAGGTATGCCGGGAAGCCGGCCAGCGAGGCCGGTGGCGGTCCCAGCGCGGTGCGCTCACGCGCCGTCATGCGACCCACTGCGACGCATCGGCAACCGCGGCTGACGCCACCCGCGACACGGCCGTCGGCGACGAACGGTGGACGACGAGGTAGTCGACGGCACTGTGCCCGTCGAACACCGGGGACGGGGTGGTGAGCCAGGCACCGATCGACCACCCGTCCACTCCCCTGCGGCTGAACGCCCCCACGGCGTCCTGGACGCCGGGACGGACCGCGCCGTTGCGACCGAACTGGAGCGAGGGGTAGAGGAGATGGCCGTCCGAGGTCCGGCAGGCGAGCACCGTTCCACGCCGGACCCGGTCGAACAGCGCCTGTCGCGAGATGCCGAGCCAGGCCACGAGCCCGGTGGTGTCGTAGAAAGGCCCGAGCGGCTGGTCGAGCGGGTGGACGGAGGGCAGCGCCGCGAGCATCCGGTCGGCGAGGTCCTCCACGTCGCCGAGGTCGAGCCGACGTCCCTGCGCCGCGAGCTCGGCTGCCCGCAGCTCGACCCTGGTGCGCACCGCTTCGGTGAGCGCGTCGACATCGGTCGTGGTGCGGGTCCGCGGAGTCATCCGGAGTCCTCTCATGCGTTGGAGGCTTGCGTCAAGGGCGTCAAGGTCAATAACCAGATCATAACCGACAGGCCGGACATCGCTAGCATGGCGCCCGTGGGGACGGATGTGGGGACGGATTCGCTGCGCGCGACCGGCTGGTGGGGCAGGGCCCGGCGGTGGCTGGCTGCCCTGACGGTGCGGCAGTGGCTGCTTGCGGCGTTCCTGCTGGTCCTTGCCGCCTCGTCCCCGTTCGGCGGACTCCGCGCGCAACAGGCCGAGGCGACGCCGACCCTGTCCGTCGGTGCCGAGCGGACCGTCGAGCCGGTCCGACTCACCGTCACGAAGGTCCGGTACGGCAACGATCTCGGCGTCCCCCAGGCCGCCAAGATCGACGGCCGCTACGTCGTGGTCTTCGCAAGGGTCACCGGCACCGACAAGAAACGCTCCGTCCCGATGTACGACGCCCTGCGCGACCTGCTCCGGATCGAGCAGGTCCCTGGGGTAACAAAGCCGTTCGGCACCGACCCAGAACCCACGAGTGACGACCTGCGCCCGGACACGATCCTGGTCGCCGACGACGCCGAGCGGATGGGCGACCTGGCACCCGGGCTGACCTACACGCTCGCCTTCGTCTGGCGACAGGCGCCGGGCCAGCCGGTTCCCGCCTCGGTGCGGGTGGCGGCATACAGCCACACCTTCCGTCAGGCCAGCATCGACGACACCTACGACTGGCGCGACGCGACGCGAGCCGCCGCCGGGACGTTCCAGGCGACTCCGTACGAGAAGCCGGCCGCGTCATGAGGGTCCCCCGCCCCAACCGGGCGCAGCTCGGCGCCGGTGCGCTGGTCCTGGCCGCCCTGTCCGTCGGTCGGGTCGTGACCGAGTTGCTTCCCGAGGACCCCTCGCCGGTGCGCGCGTTCGAGCGGGCGACGACGCTCGACCAGCAGGTCCACCTGCGCTACGGCGACCTGCGGGTCACCGGGGTCGACGGCGGCAAGCAGCTGGCCACCAGCACCTCGGCGATGCTGTCTCCCGGTGTCTGGGTCACCGCACACGTCGACTTCACCCCCACCGTCGACAAGGTGGGACTCGCCTACGCCGAGCTGCGCGACGGCGAGGGGCGCGTGACCACCCGGGGGTCGCGCAACGTGCTCGAGTGCAAGGTCGTCAACCCCGGCATCCCCGGTCACTGCCTGGTGGCGTTCGAGGTCGACCCAGACGCCCTGGCCGGGTCGCACCTCGCCCTCACCGTCAACGTCAACGACCAGCGCGGCGACGACATGGCCGTGGTCGACCTCGACATCACCGCCGCACAGGTCGCGACCTGGAAGGCGCGCACCAGCCCGGTCGAGCTGGTCATGCCGAAGGACGCGACGTGAGGCGCCCGACCCGTCGGACGGGGCTGACCATCGCCGCCCTACCGGTGGCCCTGGCGCTCGCCCTGGGAGCCTCGAGCCAGCGGCTGGTCGACCGGTGGTGGCCGACCTTCCCCAACGAACGTCTCGCGGCCGCCCCAGACGGGTCGGTACGTCTCAGCGACACCCTCGACGACGCCAAGGGCACCCACCCACGCGTGGTGACGATGCGGTTCACCTCACTCGAGCGGGTCTCGGACTACCAAGAGGCGGCGGGTGCCAAGACCCTGCCGGCCACCGTGCCTGCGGACCAGACGCTGTGGCGTCTCACCCTGCACTTCGCCGCCGACCCGCAGACCGTCCTCGGCGCGTGCCAGGTGCAGGTGCGGGACGCCGACGGTCGTCAGTACTCCCCCGGAGTGGGCGATGCCGTCGAGGACGCCTATGACTTCACCAGCTGCACCCCGCCCGGCGCGGCAGGACCCATGGCGGCGCTGTCGACCGACGGGCCCGCCCAGTCCTTCGACCCGCGCCCGGCCGAGTATGAGCGCCGCTACCACCTGCTCCTGCCGTCGCGAGTCCGCCCCGACAACGTGCGGGTCTGGTTCGACACCCCGCTCTATGCGGAGTTCGACGTCACTGGGCGCTGAGGTTCGACGCCGCCGAGCCCTGGGCTGCGCCAACGGAGTCGACCGCCGGGTCGGTGACCGGCTCGGCCTCCTCCTCGTCGAGGTGTCCGAGGATCCGGTCGATCGCCGCACCGAGCAGGACGACGAGGACGACCGTGTAGGCACCCCTGCTGATGACGGACAGGTAGGGCGACAGGGTCAGCGCGTCGCGGAAGTCGCGCGGCCCCACGATCCAGCGCAGCAGCTCGGCGACCCCTACCTCGACCTGACGGCTGAGCAGGAAGACCAGGCAGAACAGCAGCATCGGGGCCAGACCGGCGACGGCCAGCAGCCGGAGGCCGTTGCCGAGCGCGGAGAACCGTCCACGGAAGTTCGCGGTGGCCTCGTGCCCCACTCGGCGCAGCGGCGGCGGGACGCGGCGCACCCCGCGCTGCCACGGTGTCGCGGGCCGCTCCGCCACCGCTGCCACAGCAGTGCGTTGGCGTGCCTCCAGCTTGCGGCCGTAGACGACGGCGCCGACGGTGAGCCAGGCGATGGGGACCACGATGATGGCGTCGGCCTGGCCGATCGCACCCCAGAACCACTGCCCCACCGCTTCGACGGGTTGCCCGACCGGGCCCAGCGCGTCGATGAGATCGCCCCACCGGTCGAGCAGCCACTGCGAGAGCCGACGGGTGCGCACCCAGGCCTCGACCTCGCCGGTGAAGTTGGACAGCCGCTTGGCCAGGATCCAGACCCAGAGGACCTCGACGTAGGCGGCGAACAGCCCCCAGCCCACCGCCTTCTCCGGCAGGTCCAGCCGGTCGAGCAGCCAGCGCACCAGCAGCGCTCCCGCGACGATCCCCACGAGGGCGGCCCCGCTGGCGATGTTGGTGCGGTCGACGTTGAACGTGCTGGGGCCGAGCCCGCCACTGCGCTCCAGCAGCTCGTCCGCAGTTGCCGCGTTGAGGAAGGCCCTGGTGTCCTCCCGCAGGTACTGCTGCGACACGTACACGGTGAGGAACGGGATGAGCGTGCTCGCGAGCAGCGTCAGCCGGCTCATCGCGGGCGGGCGGATGCTGGCGAGGCTGGGGGTCAGCTCGCGAAGGGCGAGGATCAGCGCGGTCAGCGTGGCCATCGGCACCAGCGGCAGGACGAGCGCGGCGGACGTCGAGTGGTCCTCGCTCAGCCATACGCAGAACCACAGCAGCCCGTTGTGCGCCGCCGCACCGAGCAGGTAGATCAGGGTCAGGACGGGCCAGTGCCGCCACAGCAGCTGCCCGGCGCGCACCAGCACCGCGCCGGCGTCACCGACAGCTCTCCCCAGAGTCCCCCTCACGGGGCCACAGCATAGGGGCAGGTATGCCGCGGGGTGGCCCCCGCGGCATACCTCACCTCACAGCAAGTGCCGTCGCTCGCCTCAGGGCAGCGGCCAGGTGTGAACCGGCTCGTTGCTGTGCATGTGCTTGGCGTAGAGGCGAAGCATCTCCGCCAGGGCCTTGTGACGGTCCATCCCGGCGCTCTCGAAACGCTCCACGGCGTCGGTCTGCCAGGTCGCGCCGTTGGTGCTCGTCTTGCAGCGCCCCTCGATGACGGACAGGTAGCGGTCGCGCACCGCCTCGGAGACGCCCCAGTCGGCCAGTCCCTCGTGGGCCATCGGCAGCAGGTGGCGCAGCACCAGCTCCTCGGCGCGCACCTCGCCGAAACCCGGCCAGTAGAGCCGTGACTCGATGCCGTCCCGAGCCGCGTTGTGGAAGTTCTGCTCGGCCGCGGCGAAGCTCATCTTGCTCCAGATCGGCCGGTCGTCGGAAGCCAGCTTGCGGATGACGCCGTAGTAGAACGCCGCGTTGGCGAGCACGTCGATGAGCGTGGGCCCGGCCGGCAGGACACGGTTCTCCACCCGCAGGTGCGGGGTGCCGTCGACCACGTCGTAGATCGGGCGGTTCCAGCGGTAGACCGTGCCGTTGTGCAGTCGCAGCTCGGCGAGGTTGGGAGCCTCGCCGGCGGCAAGCTTGGCCACCGGGTCCTCGTCGCTGACCTCCGCGAGCAGCGCCGGGAAGTAGCGGACGTTCTCCTCGAACAGGTCGAAGATCGAGGTGATCCAGCGCTCGCCGAAGAAGACCCGGGGGCGGACGGCCTGGTTCTTCAGCTCGATGCTGCGGGTGTCGGTCGCCTGGCTGAACAGCTCGATCCGGGTTTCGGCGTGCAGCCGCTTGCCGAAGAAGTAGGGCGAGTTGGCGGCCAGCGCGATCTGCGGCGCCACGAGGGCCTGGGCGGCGTTCCAGTGCCCGGCGAAGTCCTGCGGCGCGACCTGGAGGTGCAGCTGGACGCTCGTGCAGGCCGACTCGGGGGCGATCGAGTCGCAGTAGGTGGCGATCCGCTCCCCCGTCGGACCCTCGATGTCGAGGTAGATGTCCTCGCCGCGGGCGTAGAAGATCGAGTCGTTGAGGGCCGTGTAGCGGTTGTTGGCGCTGATCCAGTCGCCCTCGAAGTGCTCCGGCATGATCGTCGGCAGGATCCCCACGGCCACGATGTGCGCGCCGCGCTTCTCCGCGGCGGCACTGGCCGCGTTGAGGGAGGCGCGCATCTCGTCCTCGAGCTCGATGGCCGAGTCACCCGGCAGCGGGCGGGGCGGGACGTTGAGCTCGATGTTGTAGCGCGCGAGCTCGGTCTGGTAGCCCGGGTCGGCGATCTCCTCGAGCACCTCGGCGTTGGCGAACTTCGGCTGGTAGGCGTCGTCGACGAGGTTGAGCTCGATCTCCATGCCGGTCATCGGCCGGTCGAACTCGAACTGGCTCTGCGCGAGCATCCGCTCGAAAACGTCCAGGTTCTGGCGCACCTTCTCGCGGTACCGCTGGCGCTGCTCGCGCGTGTAGCTCTGTGCGTTGACCTCTTCGCCCACGGAACCTCCTCTATGTGACGGCGCGGATGGTGCGTATGCCGGTGTGTCGCCCTTCGTGCCTCGACCTGACGCTGTGATGACCTAACCATGCGCAGGGCGCGCCTGCCAACGCCTGTCGGTGCGCTCTCCTAGCCTGCAAGCGTGCGGTTCCTCCACACCTCCGACTGGCACCTGGGGCGTTCGTTCCACCAGGTGGGACTGCTCGGTGCCCAGGCGCGATTCGTCGACCACCTCGTGGAGACGGTCCGCGCCGAGGCGGTCGACGCCGTGCTGGTGTCCGGAGATGTCTACGACCGCGCGCTGCCCTCGCCCGACACCGTCGACCTGTTGTCGCAGGCCGTGACCCGGCTGATCGACGCGGGTGCCACAGTGGTCCTCTCGAGCGGCAACCACGACTCCGCGATCCGGCTCGGCTTCGCCAGCGACCTGCTGGCGCGCTCCGGCCTACACATCCGCACCTCTGTGCGCACGATCGGGGCGCCCGTGATGGTCGGCGACGTCGCGGTCTATCCCATCCCCTACCTCGAGCCCGCAGTCGCGGCGGAGCCACTGCAGGCGGGCGAGCGCTCGCACGCGGGGGTCCTGCGCGCGGCGATGTCGAGGGTGGACGCGGATCGAGCCTTGCGGGGCGGCCGCTCGGTCGTGATGGCCCACGCGTTCGTCACAGGCGGGGCGACCAGTGACTCCGAACGCGACATCTCCGTCGGTGGCGTGTCCGCCGTCCACCCGAGGGTCTTCGCCGGCACCGACTACGTCGCCCTGGGCCATCTGCACGGACGACAACGGGTGACCGAGACCGTTCGCTACAGCGGTTCGCCGCTGGCCCTGTCCTTCAGCGAGGCGACCCAGACCAAGGGGTCCTGGTTGGTCGATGTCGGCGAGTCGGGAGTCCGGGTCGAGGCGGTCGACGCGCCCGTCGAGCGGTCGCTGGCCGTCCTGCGCGGTGACATCGACACCCTGCTCACCGATCCCGCGCACACGGCCGCCGAGCGCGCCTGGTGCCAGGTCACGTTGACCGACCCGGTCCGTCCGCTGGGCGCGATGGAGCAGCTCCGGCGAAGGTTCCCGCACACGCTCGTCCTGCAGTTCGACCCGCAGGGCGCTCCCGTGTCGGTGCGCAGCTACGCCCAGCGGACCACCGCGGAGTCCGAGCTCGACGTCTGCTGCTCCTTCCTGACCCACGTCCGCGCCGGCCACGGCCCGACCGAGGACGAGCAGGCCGTGCTGGCGTCGGCTGTCGAAGCAGTACGCGTCGACCGCGCCGGCCACGAGGACGAGGGTCAGCTGCCGCTGGGCGTGCGGTCGGCGCAGGAGGGTGCGGCGTGAGGCTCCACCGCCTGGCGGTCACGGCCTTCGGGCCGTTCGCCGGCACCGTCGAGGTGGACCTCGACGCCGTCTCCGCCGGAGGCCTGTTCCTCATCCGGGGCGCCACCGGCGCGGGTAAGACCAGCCTGCTCGACGCTGTCGCCTTCGCGCTCTATGCCGACGTCCCCGGGGCTCGCTCCAAGAAGCAGCTGCACAGCGACCACGCCGAGCGCGGCACGGTGCCTTCGGTGACGCTGGAGTTCACCGCCTCCGGGCGGCGGCTCAAGATCGAGCGCTCGCCGGAGTTCCACCGCCCCAAGTCGCGCGGCGGCGGCGAGACCAAGGTGCAGGCCAAGGCGGTGCTCTGGGAGCACCGCAGCGGTCAGTGGGTGGCGCTCAGCACTCGGCACGACGAGATCGCCGATGTCGTCAAGGACGTGCTCGGCATGGGGCTCGAGCAGTTCAGCAAGGTCGTCCTGCTGCCCCAGGGCGACTTCGCCGCGTTCCTGCGAGCCACCCCTGAGGAGCGCCGCGAGCTGCTCCAGCGGCTCTTCGACGTGTCCGCCTTCGCCGGCATCGAGGAGTGGTTCGCCTCCCAACGCAAGGACTCCGCGGCCCTCGTTGCCGAGCACCGCGGCGCTCTCAACGCCGACCTCGCCGTCCTGGCAGACGTGCTCGCCGATGCCCCTGCAGTCGATGGCGGTTCGCGCAACTGGTCCGAGCTGCCGCTCACCGAGCTCCCGTCAGCGCTCGACGCGGCCAGGCAGTCCCTCGATGCCGGGTCGATGGCGCGACTCGCGGCCGTCGACGCCACCAGGCTCTCCGACGCTGCCGCCACGACAGCCCACGCCAGTGCCACCGAGACAGCTGCTCGCCGGCTCCGGGGACTGGCCGCTCAGTCCACCGTCGCCGCCCTCGAGGCCGAGCAGGACACCCACGCCGCAGCGGTCCAGCGCCTCGAGCTCGGTGCGCGAGCGGCCTCCGTCGAGGGCGACCTCAAGGCGCTGGACCGCGTCACCGCTGCGCTGCGGTCGGCGCAGGACCTGGTGGCGGGCACAGAGCCGGACGTCGCACGCTGGGCCCTGACCGGGCGTGGTCACGCAGCGGTCGACCTCCTCGTCGACCGTCTCGACTCCGGTGGCGCTTCCCTTGCCACCGCCGTGCGGCTGCAGACCTCGCTGGCAGCGCGCGCCGCGACGCGCGAGCGGCTCGAGCAGGCGCTGACGTCAGCCCGACACTCGGCGGAGCGATCCACGACAGCACTGTCGGCCCACCAGCAGCAGGCGGCCTTGGCGACCGAGGCGCTGGGGGTGGCGCAGCAGAGTGCAGCCAAGGTGGAGGCCGCCACGGCGAGAGTGTCTCGAGGGTCCGCCCTGCTCAAGGCGCGCAGGGCGCTCGACGCGACGCTTCGCCGACAGGTCCAGGCCGAGGCCGCGGTCGGTGCCCAGCGAACCCTCACCCAGGACCTGCGCGACGTCTACCAGGACCGCCGCCAGGCGAGGCTCGACGCGATGGCGGGCGAGCTGGCCAGCCGGCTCGAGCAGGCCCAGCCGTGCCCGGTCTGCGGATCGCCCGACCACCCCTCCCCGGCGCCCACCGGCGACCTCGTCACGGCTCAGGACGTCGCGGCGGCAGAGGCCGCCTGGCAGTCAGCAGCCGCGCAGCTCGGTGCCGCAGAGCGCACGGCCGCCGGTATCGCGGCCACCCTCGCCCAGCTGCGCGAGCAGCTCGGCGACGAGGAGCGTGGACGAGGACGCCCTCGCCGCCGCACTCTCCGAAGCCCGGCAGGTGCTCGCCGAGCTGACCAGCTCGGCGGCGACCCTCGACCGGGCCCGGGCAACCCTTGAGTCGGTGAACGCAGCTCTCAAGTCGGTGACGGCACAGCTGGCCGGCCTGCGCGAGGAAGCCGCCACGGGCGCCTCACGGATAGAGGCACTCGACGCCGAGCTGGCGACCGAGACCGCGGCCCTCGCGACCGCCGTCACGACCCACTCCGACTCCTGCCCGTGCGCGCAGCAGGGCCCGGCAGACCGGAACCTCGCCACGAACCTGGCTGACCCCGACCGGTTGGACGCGACCAGCACGCACCACGAGGCCGCGCTCGTCGCCGCGACGACTCATGCGGCCAGCCTTCGCGAGCTGTCCCGAGCGACTCGCGACCACGCCGAGGTCGTTGCGGCGACAGGCGACTCGTTCCGTGCCGCGGGATTCACCGATGCTGCCCAGGCGCGCGCCGGGCTGCTGCCGACCGCCGAGGTGGCGCGTCTGAAGGCTGCGGTGGCGGCCCACCTCGAGGCGGCCCTGGTGGCCCGCACCACGCTCGACGAGCCGGGGGTGATGGCAGCCCTGGACGCACCAGAGCCCGATGTGGTGGCGCTGGCGGCCGCCCGCGACGCGGCGCACGCGGCCTACACCGCGGCGGTGGCGGCTGACACCCTGGTGCGGCGCACGCTGGCCGGTCTGGACCGCGTCCGCGGCAGCCTCACCCGTCGCTGCGTCCAGATCACGCAGGCCGAGTCACGTCACCAGGTGCTCCGCGAGCTCGCCGACACGGTGGCCGGCACCAGCCCCAACAACGCCCTCCGGATGCGGCTGTCCGCCTTCGTCCTGGCGGCCCGGCTGGAGAAGGTCGCCACGCTGGCCAACGAACGCCTGTCCGGCATGGGCGAAGGTCGCTACCAACTGCGCCACAGCGACCACCTGGCGGCCCGCGGCGCCCGCAGCGGCCTCGGCCTCGAGGTGCTCGACCTGTGGACCGGGCAGACCCGCGACACCTCGTCCCTGTCCGGCGGTGAGTCGTTCATGGCCGCGCTCGCCCTGGCACTGGGGCTGGCCGACGCCGTGCGCGAGGAGTCCGGTGGGTTCGACCTGCAGACCCTCTTCGTGGACGAGGGGTTCGGCACCCTCGACGACGAGAGCCTCGAACAGGTCATGGCGGTGCTCGACGACCTGCGCGAGGGCGGTCGTGCGGTGGGCGTGGTGAGCCACGTCGCCGAGCTCCGCACCCGCATCCCGAACCAGGTCGTGGTCCGCAAGACCGAGCGCGGCTCGTCGGTGCAGGTCACCACCACCGACGAGGCCGCGCCCGCAGCCTGAGTCCGACCTGGGTCAGCTCTCGAACGCCTCCGGCGGTGGGCAGCTGCAGACCAGGTTGCGGTCGCCGTAGGCACCGTCGATCCGAGCCACCGGCGGCCAGTACTTGTCAGCCGCCTCGACGCCGACCGGGAAGGCAGCAGCCGAGCGCTCGTAGGGGTACTCCCACTTGCCGGCCAGGGCCTTGGCCGTGTGGGGCGCGTTGCGCAGCATGCTGTCGACGACGGCGACCTCACCCGACTCGACGTAGGCGATCTCGTGCCGGATCGCGATCATCGCGTCACAGAACCGGTCGATCTCGTAGCGGTCCTCGCTCTCGGTCGGCTCGACCATCAGCGTCCCGGCCACGGGGAAGGACATCGTCGGGGCGTGGAAGCCGTAGTCGATGAGCCGCTTGGCGACATCGTCCACGGAGACGCCGCTGCGCTTGGTCAGGTCGCGCAGGTCGAGGATGCACTCGTGGGCGACAACCCCGTCGTGACCGGAGTAGAGCACCGGGTAGTGCTCCCGCAGCCGGGCCGCGATGTAGTTGGCGTTGAGCACGGCCACCTGCGTGGCGCGGGTCAGTCCGGCGCCGCCCATGAGTCGCACGTAGGCCCACGAGATGGGCAGGATGCTGGCTGAACCGTAGGGAGCAGCCGAGATCGGGCCGACGCCCGTCTCGGGGCCAGCCTCCGGGGCCAGCGGGTGGTTGGGCAGGTGCGGGGCCAGGTGCGCACGGACCGCGACCGGACCGACACCGGGGCCGCCACCACCGTGCGGGATGCAGAACGTCTTGTGCAGGTTGAGGTGCGAGACGTCGGCGCCGAACTTGCCCGGTCGGGCCAGGCCCACCAGTGCGTTGAGGTTGGCTCCGTCGACGTAGACCTGACCACCGGCGTCGTGGACGAGGGCGCACAGGTCGGTGATGGTGTCCTCGAAGACACCGTGGGTGGACGGGTAGGTCACCATGATGGCGGCCAGGGCGTCACGGTGCTGGTCGATCTTGGCGCGCAGGTCGTCCATGTCGACGTCCCCACCGGCGGCGGTCTTCACGACGACGACCTTCATGCCGGCCATCACCGCGCTGGCGGCGTTGGTCCCGTGGGCACTGGCCGGGATCAGGCAGATGTTGCGCTGTGACTGCCCATTGGCCGCGTGGTAGGCGTGGATGGCCAGCAGCCCGGCGAACTCGCCCTGGGACCCCGCGTTGGGCTGCAATGACACCGCGTCGTAGCCGGTGATCTCGCACAGCCAGTCGGAGAGCTCACCGATGAGGTCGCGGATGCCCTCGGTCTGGTGGGCCGGGGCGAACGGATGCAGGTCGGCGAACTCGGGCCAGGTCACCGCCACCATCTCGGTGGTCGCGTTGAGCTTCATGGTGCACGACCCCAGCGGGATCATGCCGCGGTCCAGCGCGAAGTCACGGTCGGACAACCGGCGCAGGTAGCGCAGCATCGACGTCTCGCTGTGGTGGCTGCTGAACACCGGGTGGGTGAGGTAGTCGCTCGTGCGGACCAGGCCCTCGGCCCAGGTGAGGTCGGCGATCGTCACCTCCGTCGGGCCGGCGACGCCGAACGCGCTCCAGACGGCCTCGAGGTCGCGCAGGTCGGTGGTCTCGTCGACACTGATCGACACGTGGTCGGCATCGACGCGCCAGACGTTGACGCCTCGCTGGGCGGCCTCGCTGAGCACCTCGTCGGCCCGTCCGGGCACCGACACCGTGACGGTGTCGAAGAAGTCCTTGGTCACCACGTCGATGCCTCCGGCTGCGAGCCCGGAGACCAGCGTGCCGGCGTGTCCGTGGACCCGCCGCGCAATCGCGGCGAGGCCAGCGGGGCCGTGGTAGACGGCATACATCGACGCCATCACCGCGAGGAGCACCTGGGCGGTACAGATGTTGGACGTCGCCTTCTCACGACGGATGTGCTGCTCACGCGTCTGCAGGGCGAGCCGGTATGCCGGGGCCCCCTCGGTGTCGACGCTCACGCCGACGAGGCGGCCGGGCAGCGACCGCTCGAGACCGGCACGGACGCTCATGTAGCCCGCGTGGGGCCCACCGAAGCCCATCGGGACCCCGAAGCGCTGGCTGGTGCCCACAGCGACGTCGGCGCCCCACTCCCCCGGCGCGGTGGCCAGGGTGAGGGCGAGCAGGTCAGCGGCGGCGGTGACGAGGGCACCGGCGTCGTGGGCAGCCGAGGCCAGCGCCCGCCAGTCCCGGAGCTCGCCATCGGCTCCGGGGTACTGCACGAGGACGCCGAAGACGGCGCGGTCCCCCGCGGCGGCGCGCAGGGCGTCGGCGGAGTCGACCGTGTCGAGGTCTGCCACGACGACCTCGAGGCCGAGCGGCTTGGCACGCGTCTGCATCACGGCGAGGGTCTGCGGGAAGACGTGCCGGTCGACGACGAGCACCGCGTCGGCGGCAGCCTTGCTCGAGCGGCGCATCAGGGTCATCGCCTCGGCGGCCGCGGTTCCCTCGTCGAGCAGCGAGGCACCCGAGGTGGTCAGGCCGGTGAGGTCACTGACGACGGTCTGGAAGTTGAGCAGGGCCTCGAGCCGGCCCTGGGAGATCTCGGGCTGGTAGGGCGTGTAGGCGGTGTACCAGGCGGGGTTCTCCAGGACGTTGCGCTGGATGACCGCCGGCGTGATGGTGCCGTAGTAACCCAGCCCGATCATCGACGTCATCACCTGGTTGCGACGAGCCACTGCGCGCAGCTCTTCGACGACGGCGGCCTCGGACGCGGCGGGCTCCACCCGGAGCGGGCCGTCGGTGCGGATCGCACCCGGGAGGGCATGGTCCACGAGGGCGTCGAGCGAGTCGTGCCGGACCGCGGCGAGCATCGCGTCGACGTCGTCAGCGGACGGGCCGATGTGGCGCCCGGCGAACTCGGGCAGGTCGGTGGTGAACTGGGCGGACATGAGGCTCCTGAACGTCGGAATGCTCGGATCGCCTCCCCATCTGTCACGCCGCGGGGGCCGCTCCAGAGGTGCCTGTCCCACGCAGTCCTGGCGCCTGAGAGGTTCCGGGGAGTTTGCCCCTTCGGCGCCCCGCCGTGCGACCCGTACGGGTGCACGCGGGGACTCTCCCGCGCGGGATGTTCAGCGGGGCCAATCTACAACACAACCCGCCGCCCTCGAGGGGCGGCGGGTTGTGTCGACGACAACAGTGGGTGGGCGAAGGCCTCAGGCCAGTCGGGCGGCGCGACGCTCGCGGAGCTCGTCACCGGGGTGGTCTGCAGGGGCTTCGTCGTCGGTGCGCTCGCTGGGCAGCGCTGCGAGCTCGCCCTCCACCTCGCGCCAGACGCGGCCGACGGCGATGCCGAAGACTCCCTGTCCGCCCTGGACGAGGTCGATGACCTCGTCGGCAGAGGTGCACTCGTAGACCGAGGCCCCGTCACTCATCAGGGTGATCTGGGCCAGGTCCTCGACGCCGCGCTCACGCAGGTGGGTGATCGCGACGCGGATCTGCTGGAGGGACACCCCGGTGTCGAGCAGTCGCTTGACCACCTTGAGCACGAGGATGTCGCGGAACCCGTAGAGCCGCTGCGTGCCGGACCCGGTGGCCCCACGCACGGACGGCTCGACCAGGCCGGTGCGGGCCCAGTAGTCGAGCTGGCGGTAGGTGATGCCGGCCGCCTTGCACGCGGTCGGGCCGCGGTAGCCGATGTCGTCGCTCAGCTCCGGAAGGTCGTCCGTGAACAACAGCCCCTGTGCCGACGCCGGCACACTCGTGTGGCCGTGCTGAGCCTCGTTGCTCGGGTTCACAGCGCTCACCTCCTGAAAACTTCTACTGGATACCGCTCGGGCAATGCCGATGCGGTGTAGTTACACCGGTCGCATTACGGGTCTGTGCCGAAGGTACGGCCGCACGGAACCAAAGGTCAACAACCACTGGACCTTCGCCCTTCGGCGTGTCGCGGCCGGACGGCATACTCTCGATGTTTAGTTGAGGGTGATGGTTGTGAGCACGAACTCACCCTTCATGCTCAGCCGGTTGCCCCGGTTTCATCCGGTTTGGTCTCGAAGTCCTCGGCCGAGACGTGGTCCAGGAACTCCCGGAACCGCTCGACCTCGTCGTCCTTGTCCTCCTCGCCCGACATGGCGACGCCGGCTTCCTCGAGCAGCGACTCCCCCGCGACGATCGTGGTGCCGGTGCGCAGGGCCAGGGCGATGGCGTCGGAGGAGCGCGAGGAGATCTCGGTCGTGCCGTCGAGGATCAGCGCGGCGTGGAAGACCCCGTCGCGGAGCTCGACGATGCGCACCTCGGTCAGCCGGTGGCCCAGACCTTCGATGACGTTCTTCATCAGGTCGTGGGTGAGCGGACGGGGCGGCTCGATGCCCTGCTGGGCGTAGGCGATGGCCGTGGCCTCCGCCGCGCCGATCCAGATCGGCAGGTAGCGGTCGCCGTCGCGCTCGCGCAACAGGACGATGGGGTGGTTGGTGGGCATCTCCACCCGGACGCCGAGGACCTCGAGGACCTTCACCGTCCCACCTTAACCCCGTTCAGCCGCGCTGCAGTCCGTCCCTCACGAGCGCGGTGTGCAGGGCGATGCACAGGCGCAGCACGTCACCGGTCGGATCCGCCTTCGCACCACCGCGTGACGCCTTGGCAGACGCTGACTGGTGTGGCGTCACGACCTGCTGGACCAGCCCGATCTCGCGGTCGGCGGCAGTGCGGAACGGCCGCAGGTGGCGGGGTTCGAGCCCGTATGCCGCCAGCTCGGCAGCCGTGTGCGCCACCGTCAGTGCCGCGTCACCGAAGTGTCCCGTGGCGTCCGGGTGCAGCAGACCGAAGTTCTCGAGGGCGTCGATGGTGTCGGCGTCCAGCCCCGACGAGCTCGCCAGCTCGGCCCGGGTCAGCCGCAACGACCCCACCGCCGTGAGCGTCGCCGCGGTGGGCACCTCGGGGTCCACGACCGGCGCCGGGACGGACGGCCGCGGCATTCCGGACTCCGTGTGCTCGGGCGTCAGGCCACGGTCCATGGCATCCAGGGCAGCAGCGATCACCTTGAGCGGCCAGAAGTGGTCGCGCTGGGCGGTGAGGATGTAGCGCAGCCGGTCGAGGTCCTGCACCGCGTAGGTGCGGTAGCCGGACTCGGTGCGTGCCGGCGTCACCAGTCCCTCGGCCTCGAGGAAGCGGATCTTGGAGATCGTGACGTCGGGGAAGTCCTGCTGGAGGGCAGCCAGAACAGTCCCGATCGTCATGGACTGTCGTGTCGAGCGAGCACTCACCAGGGGCCTGTAGTTGATCGTGGTGGAGTTCGTCAGGCCTTGCCGGCGTAGAAGACGAGTCGGAACTTGCCGATCTGGACCTCGTCACCGGTCTGCAGCGTCGCCTCGTCGATCCGCTCGCGGTTGACGTAGGTGCCGTTGAGCGAGCCGACGTCGCGGACCACGAAGGTGTCACCCTCGCGCCGGAAGTTGGCGTGCTTGCGCGACACCGTGACGTCGTCGAGGAAGATGTCGCTGTCGGGGTGCCGACCCGAGTTGACCTCGTCGTCGTCGAGCAGGAACCGGGCGCCGGTGTTGGGGCCCCGCAGGACCACCAGGAGCGCTGTTCCCGGCCGCAGGGCATCGACAGTGGCCTGGTCGGCCTTGCTGAGGGCGACCTCGATCTCCGCGCTGGTGTCCACCTGCTCGAGGTCGTTGATGCCTGGCAGGCGCATCGTCGTCGGCTCGTGCGGGCGCGACGTCGGGTCGCTGTGGCCGCCGGCGGCGGGCGTGTGAGGGCGCGACACCTGGTCGTCGTTCTCGTTGCCGTTCATAGGGTCCGCACTCCTCGTGATGGTTCTGTCCGCCCCCTCTAGCAAAGCACAAACCCTAGGGGACGCCGGTGTCGTCCGCAGCGTAATGTGCGAACGCGCGCCGCGCTGTCAGCCGAGCAGGGCCTGGTATGCCGCGGGGTCGAGCAGGGCGCCGACGGCTGCGTCGTCGGACGGGCGCAGCTCGTACATCCAGCCCTCACCATAGGGGTCGCTGTTGACCAGCTCGGGGGTGGCGTCGAGCGAGCCGTTGACGGCGGTCACCTCACCGGCCAGCGGGGCGTAGAGGTCACTGACGGACTTGGTCGACTCGACCTCGCCGCAGGCGTCGCCGGCGGCCACCGTGTCGCCCACCGTGGGGAGGCTGACGTAGACCACGTCACCCAGGGAGTCCTGGGCGAAGGAGGTGATCCCGATCCGCACCGTGCCGTCGTCGCCGGACCGCACCCACTCGTGCTCGGCCGTGTAACGCAGCTCCTGGGGGTACTCCAGCTCGCTCATGATGCTCCTCGGTGGGTGGTGGGGGGACAGACCGGTGGGCGACTGCGGTGCCGGCGGGTCAGGCTGGTGGTGCTCACGGTGACGGCGCCGGGACGGGCCGAGCGTAACGAGGCTCGCTCAGACTGTGCAATGCGGTGATGGCGACCTCGTCGGACTGCCGCACCGAGGCCTGTGCGCCATCGCCCCGAACCGTCTCGGACACCCCACCAGGGATCTCCATCGCCGAGGCCATCGTCGCGCTGTCCCCGATGGCCTTGATGACGTAGGGCTGGGAGACCCGCTCTCCACCGACCTCGATCGCGCCGTCCACATCGGCGAACCAGGTGTCGGCGACCACGCGCACGTCGCCGATCTGGACCGCCTCGGCTCCGGCATCGCGCAGCTCCTGCAGTGCGTCGAGCAGGCGGGCGGCGGTGATCTTGTGGTCGCCGTCGTTGATGGTGATGACGATGCCCTGACCGGTGGCCGGCGACGTGCCGGTGAGGATGCCCAGGGTGTCGAGCCGCTCCTGCGCGGACTTCAGCGCCTCGGAGCTGGAGTCGACACCCGAGATCAGCTTGTCGCGGCTCGTCTCGAGGTCACGGGAGTCCGACGCCAGTCGGTCCTGCTCCTGGCTGACGTCGTCGAGGATGCGGACCAGCTCGTCCTCGCGCAGCCGCTCCAGACCGCTCTGGTTGGTCTGCTGCACCTGCGTCGCGATGGCGAACCCGAGCACGATCGCGAGCAGCGCGGCGAACGCGTTCGCCCGTGTCGCCCGGGGCCGGGCCATGCGGAGCAAGGTCCCCCACGAGGAGCCGGGCGGGTCGGGGCGGTCGGTGCTCATGACTTGGTGCTCATGCCTTGAACAGGTGCCTGCGGATCGAGGCGACGTTGGAGAAGATCCGCACCCCGAGGACGACGACGACGCCGGTGCTGAGCTGCGAGCCCACCCCGAGCTGGTCACCGAGGAACACGATGAACGCGGCCACGACGACGTTGGCCAGGAACGACACGACGAACACCTTGTCGTTGAAGATCCCGTCGAGGACGGCGCGCACCGCTCCGAAGACTGCGTCGAGCGCCGCGATGACGGCGATGGGCAGGTAGGGCTGCAGTGCCACGGGCACCTCAGGACCCCAGAGGAGTCCCACCAGCACGCCGCCGATCAGTCCGAGCAGGGGTATCACGGTGAACTCTCCGACGGGGACGTGGTGGACGAGGTGCCGGTCGCGGCCGGTGCACCGCTCTTGGGCTTGGGGACGGCCGCCTCGCGCACGGTGAGCGAGGTGGCTGCCGGCAGGGTCAGGCTGTCGGCCGCGTCTATGGAAACACGGATCCCGTAGTTGTCCTTGAGGGCGCGCGCGTAGGCGCCGCCGTCGTTGCTGGCGAACTCCACCTGGAGGTCCTCGGAGTCGCCGAGGACGCTGATCCGGTAGGGCCGGGCCAACGGCCGGTAGTTGACCAGGATCGCCTCACCCGCGAACCGGATGGCCGAGGTGGACGTCAGCCGTTGGCCGTTGACCGAGATCGCCTCGGCGCCTGCCTCCCAGAGCCCGTTGACGACGACCTGCAGGTCCTTGGAGAAGACCGTGCCGTCGTCCTTCTGCGCGTCCGTGCGCGGGTTCCCGTCCGCGCTGTTCCCGTCACTGCCCGGGGCGTTGTCGAGCACGACCGTGATCCCGGGGCCCCTGACCGGCTCGGCACCCGACGCCAGGGTGAGGGCGGCGAGGCGGGTCTGGAGCGAGGACTCATCCTGTCCGAGGGCCTGGGCCTGGAGCTTGTCCACCTCGGCCTGCATGGCACGCAGCTGGGTCCCTTGCTTCTCGACGGATGCCCGGCGGGACTCGATCTGGCTGACCAGGTTGGCCTTCGCCCTGATCGCCGACGACGACGGCGTGCGCAGTGCCACCGCGCCCAGGGTGAGGAGCAGTCCTGCCACGACGGCCGCGACGACCACGGTCGGGGTCCGCGTGCCGGTGCTCGCCGGGAGGCCGGCGGCCTCACGCTCGGCGGCCGCGGCGGCATACCCGGGGTCGAGGGGGCGCTCCATCATCGAGGTGAGCAGCGTCATCGACTCGTCGGGGCGTCGTCCCGGGGTGGTGACGGGTGGGGTCTCGTCGCGGTGCGACGTGGGTCCGGTGGTCATTGGGCCGACACCGGGTGGGCGGCCACCACCTGCCGGGCCTGCACGATGTACATGACCCCGGCGATCCAGTAGAGGACGGTGCCCCACCACGCGAAGGCCCAGCCGATCGGCAGCGCCCACTCGGCAAAGGTGCTGGTGCCGTCGCCGAGGAGCAGCAACGGGAACGCGTAGAGCAGGTTGAAGGTGGCGGCCTTGCCGACGAAGTGGACCGGCAGGCCGACCTGGCCGTAGCGCCGGATCCACCACAGCACCGCGGCGAGCAGCACCTCGCGACCGACCAGGAGGACCACCAGCCACCACGGGATGATGTCGCGCAGCGCGAGGCCCAGCAGCGTGGTCGCGATGTAGAGCCGGTCGGCGAACGGGTCGAGCAGCTGGCCGAGTCGGGACTCCAGCCCGAACCGGCGCGCGATCTTGCCGTCGAGGTAGTCACTGAGGCCGGACAGCATGAGGGTGACCAGGGCGATGACGTCGTGCTCGGCCAGGATCGCCCAGAGGAAGATCGGCACGCCGACCAGTCGCAGCACGGACAGCGCATTGGGCAGGGTGAGCACGCGGTCGGAGACGACGGGCTCGCTGACGAGCCTCCCCCGATCTCCTTGTGCTGGCACGCAGGCAGCCTAACCGTCAGCCCGTCGTAGAGTTCGCAGGCATGGGCAACCCGCTGGTGGACAATCCGCTCCTCGGTCCTGGCCTGGACCGACTGCGTGAGCGGCGCAGCGTCAAGTGGCGGCTCTACGACCCTGACATCCTCCCCCTCTGGGTCGCCGAGATGGACGTCGTGCCGGCCGAACCGATCCAGCGAGCAGTGGCTGACGCGATGCAGCGCGGCGACACCGGCTACCCGTGGGCGGCCGACTACGCAGAGGCGCTCGCCTCGTTCGCTGCCGAGCGGTGGGCGTGGAAGCCGGACCCCAGCACGATGCAGATCGTCCCCGACGTGATGCTCGGCGTGGTCGAGGTGCTCAAGCTGCTGACGGGGCCGGGCGACGCAGTCGTGGTCAACTCGCCCGTCTACCCGCCGTTCTTCGACTTCGTGACCCACCTCGACCGGCGGGTCGTCGAGGCGCCGCTGGATGCCCTGGGCCGGATCGACCCGGTGTCACTGGAGCAGGCACTCACGGAGGCCACGCGCGGTGGTGGCCGCGCGGCATACCTGATGTGCAACCCGCAGAACCCGACCGGCACGGTGCACACTTCGGCAGAGCTCACGGCCGCGCTGGAGCTGGCCGCGTCCTTCGACGTACGGGTCGTGGCTGACGAGATCCACGCGCCCGTGGTCCCCGATGGGGCGACGTTCACGTCGGTCGCCTCGTTGCCCGCCGGGTCGAGGGCGATCTCGCTCATGTCGGCGTCGAAGGCGTTCAACCTCGCCGGGCTGAAGGCCGCCATGGCGGTGCCGGGACCGGATGCGGTCGCCGACCTCGCACGGATGCCCGAGGAGGTCTCGCACGGCGCGAGCCACGTCGGTGTGATCGCGCACCGCGCGGCCTACCTGGAGGGCGGAGACTGGCTGGACGCCCTGTTGGCCGGGCTCGACGAGAACCGTCGTCTCCTCTCGACCCTGCTGGCCGAGCAGCTGCCTGGCGTGGACTATCGCGTCCCGGAGGGCACCTTCCTGGCCTGGCTCGACTTCACCGACCTCGGGCTCGGCCCGGATCCGGCTGCCGTGCTGCGTGAACGGGCCAGGGTGGCGTTGCATCCCGGGCCGGGCTTCGGCCAGGGGGGCAAGGGGCACGCGCGGCTGAACTTCGGGACGTCGCCGGCGATCGTGCGTGAGGCCGTCGGGCGGATCGCCGCGGCGCTCTAGGCCTGCCCCTGTAGCATCTCGATGGCCTTGTCGATGCGTCGCCGACGCGTCTCGGGCGCCTTGGCGGCGTTGATGGCGTCCACGTGGGCACGCTGGTGGCTGTAGGACTGTCGCGCGAAGACAGCCTTGGCATCGGGGACGACCTCCAGGGCCGCGGCGAAGTCGTCAGGCACCTCCACCTCGCGCGGGGCGGTGTCGAGCTCCATGGTCACCTGGACGACGTCACCACCAGCCACGCCGGTGAGGGCGCGGTTCTCGGCGCTGACGCCGACCATGAACTTGCCGCCCATGACCGCGACGCTGCTGCGGTAGGTCTTGCCGTTGATCGTGACGCTCACCTTGGGGCGCTTGCCGCCTCCGAGACCCTCGACGACCTCCGGTGGCACCTCGATGCCTGTGGCCGTCCTGCCTCCCTGCTGGACCTGCGCCGTGAACTTCATGCGCCCGAGTATGCCGCGTGCGAGAGTGTTGGTCATGGCGGACAGCGGTGCGTTCCGGGGCTTCCCGGCGTGGGGCGTGAGCTTCTACCAGGAGCTCGAGGACAACAACACCAAGGAGCTGTGGGCGGCCAACAAGACGCGGTGGGAGCGCGAGGTCCGCGAGCCGATGCTCGCCCTCGTCGAGGAGCTCGAGGACGAGTTCGGGCCGGCGAAGCTGTTCCGACCCAACCGCGACATCCGCTTCAGCGCGGACAAGTCGCCGTACAAGACCCACCAGGGCGCGATCGTCGGTGGGACCCCGGGTGTGGGCTACTACGTCCAGATCAGCGGCGACGGGCTGGCGGTCGGTGGCGGCTTCCGCACCCACTCCCCCGGCCAGACGGAGGCCTTCCGCAGGGCCATCGCCGCGGCGGGCTCTGGTGTCGAGTTCGAGCGCATCGTGGTGGGACTGGTGGGAGCTGGTTTCGACCTCGAGGGTGCCACCCTGAAGACCCGCCCCAAGGGGTTCGACATCGACCACCCGCGGCTGGACCTGTTGCGGCGCAAGGAGATCATGGCGATCAACAGGGTCGGCACGCCAGCCTGGCTGTCGAAACCCGCTGCACTGCAACACGTTCAGGCGGCATGGAGGGACATCCGCCCGCTGACCGAGTGGGTCATCGCCAACGTTGCCCCGGTGGAAGATAGCCGTGGGCGAGTCTGACAGGACCTCCGCTCCAACGCCCACAACTGCGGGCGGGGAAATCGCCGGTGCGAACGAATGGGGACACGGGCGCCAGCGTGCGACTCGCGGGGGGTTGTTGGCGCTTGTCGTCGTGCTCTGCGCCGCAGTCTTCCTGGTCACTGCGCCGCGGGGTGAGCCGTACCGGCTCGCCACCCACTGTGGGGTCACGGGCCTCGTCCACGAAGGTCAGTGGTACGACCGTGCAGGTGGACCGCTCACCGACGACGGCGGGGTGAACGCTCCCGGCGGCTGGGACAACCCCTGGCAGGACGGCCGACTGCGCGTCAGCGACGGGACGGCCGTGTTCTCGGACTGGCCAGGTCACCGGGAGACCTTCACGCTCCGCGCCGGCCCCATACCCGAGCCGTCGTGCCGCTAGCTCGATCGAACCGCACGGTTCCTGACGCGGCGATGCGGGTTCGGAGTACGGTCGGCCCATGAGTTTCCAGGTCCCGGCACAGGCTTATGGCAGCTTCATGGGGCGCTTCTCCGAACCCTTGGCCGACGAGTTCGTCGGGGTTGCCCGCCTCGCAGCCGGTCAGCGAGCATTGGACGTCGGGTGCGGACCGGGCGCGCTCACCGCACGACTGGTGGCCCTGCTGGGTGAGGGCGGCGTCAGCGCGATCGACCCGTCCGAGCCGTTCGTGGCAGCAGCGAAGGAACGCTTCCCCGGTGCCGACATCAGCGCCGGCACCGCCGAGTCCCTGAGCTTCGACGACGACACCTTCGACGCCTCGATGGCCCAGCTGGTCGTGCACTTCATGCCGGACCCGGTGCAAGGGCTGCGTGAGATGACGCGCGTGACCCGCCCCGGGGGTGTCGTCGCAGCGGCCGTGTGGAACCACGCGTCGAGTGCGGGCCCGCTGTCGTTGTTCTGGGGTGTGGTGCGCGACGTCGATCCCCAGGCAGAGGGCGAGGGCGACTTCGCGGGAGTCAAGGAAGGCGACCTGGCCAGGCTGTTCGTCGCCGCTGGGTTGAACGCGATCGAGGAGTCGACCCTCACGGTCCACGTCCCGTTCGACTCGTTCGAGCAGTGGTGGGAGCCGTACACACTCGGGGTGGGACCGGCCGGACAGTACGTAGCCGGACTCGATGAGTCCCGGCTGGAGGCGCTCAAGGAGGCTTGCCGTCGACGAGTTCCGGAGGGCCCGTTCACCGTGGACGCGTCATCCTGGTGTGTCGCCGCCACAGCCCCCCGCACCTGACGCAGAGCCGGACCTACCTCACGCTGACGATCACGTTCCCGATCTTCTGGCCGCTACCGGCATACCGATGGGCTTCGGCGATCTCGGCCAGCGGGTAGGTGCGGTCGACCACCGGCAGGAACGCCCCAGACTCCATGAGGCCAGCCAGCTGCTCAACCATGGCCCGGTTGTGGGTGGGGATCGGGAAGAGCACCCGCTGGCCGCGGCTCAGGGGGGCGACGAGGGCGCGGCGCGGGTTCTGCAGCCACGGACCGAGCTCGGAGGAGATGTAGATCCCGCGGGGTGTGAGGACCTGTCTTGCGGCCGTGAAGGTGCTCTTGCCAACTGCGTCGCAGACGACGTCGTAGCGCGCCGTGTCGCGCGTGAAATCCTCTGCGGTGCAGTCGATCACCCGATCGGCCCCCAGCCCTCGCACGAGGTCGACCTGCTCACCGAAGCAGACGGCCGTCACGACCGCACCCATCGCGTGCAAGAGCTGAACCGCGGCTGACCCGATCCCTCCCGACGCACCGTTGACCAGCACTGCGTTGCCGGCCTGCACCCGGGCGGCCCTGATCATTCCCAGTGCGTAGTGCGACCCCTCGGTGCCGGCAGCGGCCTGCTCGAACGTGAGGTTCGGCGGGATCCGCGTGACCGACCCAGTCTCCGGTAGCGCCAGGAGCTCGGCGTGGGCGCCGAACGGACCCTCGACATAGCCGAACACCCTGTCCCCCACCGCAAATGCCGTCACGGACGCACCCGTCTCGACGACCGTTCCGGCGAACTCGCACCCGAGGATCGAGACCTTGGGACCACGGATCCCGTAGACGACCCTGGCGAACGTCGGCGTCCCCGCGCGGTAGGCGCAGTCGGTTCGGTTGACCGTCGTCGCGTGGACCTGCACCAGCAGGTCGTGTGGTCCGGGTCTCGGCGCCTGGACGTCGACCACGCGGACGACGTCCGGTCCCCCGTACTCGGTGTAGACGGCCGCCTTCATGGCCTGACCGTAGCCCTACCGACCCGTTCGACGGTCAGTCGAAGCTGTAGTGGCGCCCGTACCCGTAGACCAGGAACCCGACCAGGTTGGACAGACCCGAGCCCAGCATCGCGAGGGAGAACCAGCGCCAGCGCGACCCTTCCACGGCCCCGACTGACATCCTCAGTCGATTCCGCCCATTTGGGGCGCATTCCGCCGCGCGGCCGCCTATGTTGTGCGACGCGACTGTCTGGGTGCGACGAGGGGGACTGACGTGAGGAAGACGCGATCATGAGCGCGGGGTACAAGCCGGGCGACGTGGTGAAGGGAAAGGTGCTGACGGCCACTGGAGAATGGGTTCCCGTAGCCAACCTCTACTCGGTTGACTCACCCGGAACGGCCAGCGCCGACGGCTCAAGGACCATCCAGCGCGGCGGCCCGTCGCTGGGCCGGAGGCTGGCGATGGGCTTCGTGTGGGTCGTGCTGGCCGGTTGGCTGGGCATGGGCACCGTGTTGGGCCTGGCGACCATCGCACTCGGATACGTCGTTGGCGGTCTGCCGCAGGGGTCCCAGTACATCAGCGACGTCCTCGGGGTCCTGCTGGGCGCCTGGTGGTACGTGAGCTGGCTGGCCAGGAAGCAGGCGCACCTGTCCCGGTAGCACACGTCCGTCGGGGCGGGACTTGCGGCTGCCGAGGGTGACTGCAGGCCCGGGCGGGGCATGAAAACGGGGCCCGAAGTGTGTGGACAAGTCGGACCCCGTTAGTCGGGCTGACAGGATTTGAACCTGCGACCCCTTGACCCCCAGTCAAGTGCGCTACCAAGCTGCGCCACAGCCCGTGGCTTGCCCACGCAAGATCCAGCCGAAGCAGGACCGCGGGAGCGAACGAAACCTTAGCGCACGGCATACCTCCGCTTGAAATCGGTATGCCGTGCCACCGGCTACTTGCGCTTGCGCTTCTCGCGCACCCGGACGGACACCTCGATGGGCGTGCCCTCGAAGCCGAACTCCTCGCGCAGCCGACGTTCGAGGAAGCGGCGGTAGCCGGCCTCGATGAAGCCGGAGGCGAAGATCACGAACCGCGGCGGGCGGGTCGAGGCCTGGGTCGCGAACAGGATGCGGGGCTGCTTGCCGCCACGCACCGGGTGCGGGTGGGCGGCCACGATCTCGCCGAGGAACGCGTTGAGCCGACCGGTCGGCACGCGGTAGTCCCACGACTCGAGGGCCCGCTCCAGCGCCGGCACGAGCTTGTCGACCGTGCGGCCGGTCTTGCGCGGAGATGTTCACCCGCGGCGCCCACGGCACCTGGACCAGCTCGCGCTCGATCTCGCGCTCGAGGTAGTGGCGACGCTCCTCGTCGAGCAGGTCCCACTTGTTGTAGGCGACGACGAGCGCGCGGCCGGCGTCGATGACGTGCTGCACGACGCGGACGTCCTGCTCGGCGATGGACTGCTCGGCGTCGATGAGGACGACCGCCACCTCGGCCTTCTCGAGCGCGGTCTGGGTGCGCAGCGAGGCGTAGAAGTCGGCGCCCGCGGGCCTGGTGCACGCGGCGACGGATGCCGGCCGTGTCGACGAAGCGCCAGGTCTTGCCGCCGAGCTCGATCGAACTCGTCGACCGGGTCACGCGTGGTGCCGGCGACCTGGTCGACGACAACGCGGTCCTCACCGGCCAGCTTGTTGAGCAGCGAGGACTTGCCGACGTTGGGGCGCCCGACCAGGGCCACCCGGCGCGGGCCGCCACGCTGGTAGGCGTCGGCGTTGGCGGAGATCGTCGGCAGCACGTCGAGGACGGCATCGAGCACGTCACCACTCCCGCGGCCGTGCAGGGCGGAGACGGGCCAGGGCTGGCCGAGCCCGAGGTTCCAGAGCGCCGAGGCGTCGGCCTCGGTGCGCTGGTCGTCGACCTTGTTGGCCACGAGGATGACCGGCTTGCCGGAGCGGCGCAGCAGCTTGACGACGGCCTCGTCGTCGTCGGTGGCGCCGACCGTGGCGTCTACGACGAACATCACGACGTCGGCGAGGTCCACGGCCACCTCGGCCTGCTCGGCGACACGCAGGTGGATGCCGGTGGCGTCGATCTCCCAGCCGCCGGTGTCGACGAGGGTGAACCGGCGACCGGTCCACTCGCCGTCGTAGGCCACGCGGTCGCGGGTCACACCGGGCACGTCCTCGACGACAGCCTCGCGGCGGCCGAGGATGCGGTTGACGAGGGTGGACTTGCCGACGTTCGGGCGGCCGACCACGGCGACCACCGGGAGCGGGCCGTCGACGATGGCATAGCCGTCCTCGTCGTACTCGCCGTCGACGAGGGAGCGGTCCTCCTCGCTGAGGTCGAACTCCTCCAGTCCGACGCGCAGGGCGCGCTCGACGGCGGAGTCGTCGGTCAGGTTCTCGCTCACTTCGTGGTTTCCTTGCGTTGTTCGTGGGGGCCCGGACCGCGAGCAGGTATGCCGCGTGGCCGCCCTACATTGTCGCGCACTTTTGCGACCGGTCAGGACAGCGGCCTCAGGCTCCGGGGTCGGCGCCCCGCCAGCCGTCGTCCTCGGGGAGGAACACCTGGTGGCGCCGCTCGGTTTCCCGGACGTGCGCGGCCAGGGCTTCGCGCACCGTCTCGCTGGCTGCGGCGAGCCGCTGGCGACCGGTCAGGGCAGGGTCGGGAGCCAGGTCGATCGGCTCGCCGAACTCGACCACCATCCGGGTGCGGGGTCGCGGCAGGGAGCCTTTGGAGGCACCGGTGGCTCGGGTGCCGAGGAAGGCGACCGGCACGGCCTGGGCCTGACCCTGCTGCGCCAGCCAGGCGGCGCCCTGCTGGACGGCTGCGACATCACCGCGTCCCCGGGTTCCCTCGGGGAAGATGCCGACCGCCCCGCCGGCCTGCAGGATCGCGACAGCGGCCGTGAGCGCCCGACGGTCGCCGGAGTTGCGGGTGACCGGGATGTGGCCGATGAACGTCAGGAACGCCCCCAGCGGCCCCTTGAACATCTCCCGCTTGACCAGGACGGACGTGGGTCGGGGCGCCAGTGCAGGGAGCATCGGGCCGTCGAGGAACCCGGCATGGTTGGCGACGAACACGACCGGCCCGTCCTTGGGCACCCTGCCGCGTCCGACGACGGTGACGCGGTAGAGCACGCCGAAAAGGACCCGCCCGACGACCATGTTGATCCGCACCCGCCATGACGGCGGCGGTCCTGCCGGTGCCTGTTCGGCCCGCTGCCCGGCGCGTTCCCGCGCACCCGACCCGGACCGACGCCCGACATCGGTCACGCGGGGACCTTGTTCGGCGCCTCGCTCCGCACCACGTCGAGGAGGGCATCGATGCTCTGCTCGAAGTCGAGGTCAGAGGTGTCGACCAGGGTCACACCCTCGGCGGCCTCCATGAAGTCCGAGACGGTGGAGTCGTCGGCGTCGCGTCGCACGATCTGGTCGCGGGTCGCCTCGACCGCGTGGTCCGCGGCATGGCCGTGCAGCTCCTTGGAGCGCCGCCGCAGCCTGGCTTCGACGCTGGCCGTGAGCAGGATGCGAACGTCGGCGTCCGGCGCGACGACCGTGGTGATGTCACGTCCCTCGGCCACCACTCCCCCGGTCTGCGTCGCGACCTGGTCGATGAGGTCGCGCTGGAGCTGCTGCAGGATCGGCCGCACCAACGTGTTGGTGGCGACCTTGGACACCGCCTCGCTCACGCGGGTCGTGCGGATGTCGTCCTCGATCTCGCGACCGCCCACGTGCACGCTCGGGCTGGCCGGGTCGGTGCCCATCTCCAGCGGGATGTGGCGGGTCGCCTGGGCGACGGCCTCCTGGTCGTTGAGGTCGACGCCCTCCGCCAGGCACCACCACGTGACGGCGCGGTACATCGCCCCCGTGTCGAGGTAGCCGACACCCAGGGCCTTGGCTGCGGCGCGGGACACACTGGACTTGCCCGAGCCCGAGGGCCCGTCGACGGCCACGACGAGGTGCTTGCTGCTCATGGCCGATGAGCCTATTCGCTGGCGGCGTCAGCCGTGCAGTCGCCAACCACGGGTGGACAGCTCCTCGCCGAGCCGCTCCGCCACGGCGGGCAGCACCGAGATCTCCGCCAGCCCGAACGGCTGCCCCATGCCGTGCTCCAGGTGCAGGTCCTCGAGGTTGACGCCCGCGTCGCCGACGTCGTGCAGCAGCCGGGCGAGCTCGCCGGGCTGGTCCGGGACCAGCACCACCACGACGCTGTATGCCGTGGGCGCAGCACCGTGCTTGCCGGGGATCCGCGCGTGGCCGGCGTTGCCCTGCGCCACAATCCGGGCCAGCACCTCACGGGCTCCGACGCCGTCGCCATCCGCCAGGGTGTCGAGCGCACCGATGACCTCGGTCAGCTCGCTGTGCAGGTGGGCGAGGACCTCACGCACGGCCGCCGCGTTGCCGGCCAGGATCTGGGTCCAGAGCTGGGGGTCGCTGGCAGCAACCCTCGTCACGTCGCGAATTCCCTGTCCTGACAACGCCACCGCGGGATCGGTGAGGTCACGCAGCCGCCCCGCGACGAGTGAGGAGGCGAGCTGGGGCACGTGCGAGACGACAGCGACGGCCGCGTCGTGCTCGGCCGGGCTCATCGTCGAGACGGTGCCACCGGCGGCCACCGCGAGGTCCTTGACCGCTGCGATCGCGGCCTGGGAGGACTGGTCGTTCGGCACGACCACCCAGGCGCGACCGTCGAAGAGGTCACCACGGGCGGCCACCGCCCCGGAACGCTCGCGGCCGGCCATCGGGTGCGACCCGGCATACCGGGTCAGGTCCGCGCCGCGTCGGCGCACGTCCTCGAGCACCGCGACCTTGACCGACGCCACGTCGGTGACGACGGCGTCCGGCCAGGCGGTGAGCTCATCGGCGACCACGGACCCGGCGACATCGGGCGGAGCCGCCACGACGACGACATCCGGTGCCGAATCGGCTTGGTCAGCAACCGAACCCGCACCAAGGTCACGGGCCAGGGCCACCGCCGTCGGCGAGGGGTCGGCGAGCAGCACGGCATACCCGGCACGAGTCAGGGCGATGCCCAGGCTGGTGCCGATGAGGCCGGTGCCGACGATGCGGACGCTGGTGGTCACGACGGGAAGGCTACCGACGCCCGCGCTGGCCTGCGCTCACATTCCAGCCGCGGAGTACAGCTGGCCGACCTCGGCCTTGTTGAGCTTGCGCATCTTGCCCGGCTTGGTGTCGCCGAGGTAGATCGGGCCGACCTGCACCCGCACGAGGCTGATCACCGGGTGACCGACCGCGTCTAGCAGGCGACGCACGATGTGCTTGCGACCCTCGTGGAGGATCACCTCGACGAGCGCCTTGCCCGGCTGGGAGTCGACCACCTTGAACGAGTCGACCGACGCCGGCCCGTCCTCGAGCTGGACGCCCTCGCGCAGCTGCTTGCCGATGTCACGCGGCACCGGGCCGCGGATCTGGGCGAGATAGGTCTTGAGCACGCCGTACTGCGGGTGCTGGAGCCGGTGGGCGAGCTCGCCGTCGTTGGTGAGGATCAGCAGGCCCTCGGTGTCGGCGTCGAGCCGGCCGACGTGGAAGAGCCGTTCGTTGCGGTCGCCGACGTAGTCGCCGATGCTGATCCGCCCGAGCTCGTCGTTCATCGTCGTGACGACGCCCAGCGGCTTGTTGAAGGCGAAGTAGACGCGGCTCTCGTCGAGCTGCACCTTGACCCCGTCGACGTGGACGGTCTGGTCGGGACGGATCCGCACCCCGAGCTCGTTGACGATGACTCCGTCCACCTCGACCCGACCGGCGGTGATGAGGTTCTCGCAGACCCGTCGGGACCCGACGCCGGCCGCAGCGAGGAGCTTCTGCAGGCGGATGCCGTCGGGGTCGTGCATGTCGATGTCGGGAGTGGCGCGTTCCTGGGGCACCCGGGTGGGCTGGCTCTTCTTGGTCGTGCCGGAGCTGCCGCGCTGCGGTCGCTCGGGGCGGCCTCCCTCGGAGGCGTTCGGGCCCCCTCCGCGGGGGGCGCCGGTACGACCGCTGCCAGGCCCGCCGCGGGAGCCGCCCTGACCACCGGCGCGCGGGCGACCACCGCCCGGTCGGTCTGAGCCGGATCCTGCTGGGCCTCTGCTGCGTGGGGGTGTCATCCGCGTCCTTGTTCTGCGATTTCGTCGAGCACGTCGACTTCGGGGAGGTAGGGCGCCAGGGCGGGCAGCTCGTCGATGCTGCCGAGGCCGAGGCGTTGGAGGAAGTAGTCGGTCGTGCCGTAGAGGAATGCGCCGCCGTCGCCATCGGCGCCGAGCTCCTCGATGAGACCGCGGTTCAGCAGAGTGCGGACCACACCGTCGACGTTGACGCCACGGACCGCGCTGACCCGCGATCGCGAGATGGGCTGGCGGTAGGCGATCACGGCCAACGTCTCCAATGATGCCTGGGTGAGCTTGGCCTGCTGCCCGTCGAGCAGGAACTTCTCGACGACGGGCGCGTAGTCGGACCGGCTGTAGATCCGCCAGCCGCCCGCCACGGACCGCAGGGTGAAGCCCCGCTGCTGCGCGGCATACTCCGCCTCGAGCTCGGTGAGGTGGCCACGGACGTCGTCCACCGGGAGCTCCAGGGCCGAGGCGAGCGAGATCTCGGTGATCGGCTCGTCGACGACCATCAGGACGGCTTCGATCGCGCTGCGCGCGCCGCCGGGGAAGTCGTTGACATCGAAGGCGAACTGCTCGTCGGCAGCGCCGTCGGCAGGGAGCTCGACGCCGTGGTCGCGCTCCAGCTCGAGCTCACTCATTGTTGATCTCTCCCTCGGTTGCTTCCTCGACCTCGTCGACCTCGTCGAACTCATCACTGACCTCGATCTCGCCCTCGTCGTCGCCGGTCCAGCGGACCGTCAGCTCGCCGAGGGACTCAGCCTGCTCGAAGGCGATCGCCGACTCGCGGAACAGCTCGAGCAGCGCCAGGAACCGGGCCACGATGACCAGCGTCGAGTCGGCGTCGGCGACCAGGGCCCGGAACGAACAGACCCGTTCGGCCCGGAGCCTGACCCCGATGATGCCTGCTTGTTCGCGCACGCTGACCTGCGGGGCGTGCAGGTGGTCCATACCGACGCTCGGCGCCACCTTGGGCACCATCGCGCGGGCGGCGATCATGGCCAGCTGCTCGGGGGTGATGCCCATGATCAGCTCGGGCAGGAGCCTGGCGAACTGGGGCTCGAGGCCGGCCTGGCGCGGCGTCATCCGGCCCGCCGTGGCCATTCGCTCCCCGAACGTGAACGCGATGTCCTTGAACGCCCGGTACTGCAGCAACCGGGCGAAGAGCAGGTCCCTCGCCTCGATCAGGGCGAGGTCCTCCTCGTCCTGCGGGCCGGTCTGCGGGAGCAGCCGCGCGGACTTGATGTCGAGCAGGGTCGCGGCGATCAGCAGGAACTCCGAGGCCTGGCCCAGGTCCCACTCGGTGTCGGACGACTGGGCTGCCTTGATGTGGGCGATGAACTCGTCGGTGACCCTGGCGAGCGCGATCTCGGTGATGTCGAGCTTGTGCTTGCTGATCAGGCCGAGGAGCAGGTCGAACGGCCCGGAGAAGTTGTCCAGGTGCACCTCGAACGGCGTCGAGCCCCCGCGCCGGGTGATGACGCCACCGGGCGTCAGGGCCGACGGGTCCGACTCGCGCGTCACCGGCGTGTCGGACGGATCCAGGGCGTCGTCGGGTTGCACCGCGCCTCCCGGGGCAGTGGCGATGACCTCCTGACTCACCTGGTCAGGCCGCCCCACCACGGGCGATCAGCTCTCGGGCGAGTTGCCGGTATGCCGCCGCGGAGGCGTGCGTCGACGCGTAGGTCGTGATCGGCTCGGCAGCGAGGGTGGCGTCGGGGAACTTCACCGTGCGGCTGATCACCGTGTGGAAGACCTGGTCACCGAAGTGGTCGACGACGCTGCGCACGACCTCCTTGCTGTGCAGGGTGCGCGAGTCGTACATCGTCGCGAGGATGCCGTCCACCTGCAGGCGCGGGTTGAGCCGGTCGGTGATCTTGTCGATCGTCTCGACGAGCAGGGCGACACCACGCATGGCGAAGAACTCGCACTCCAGCGGGATCACGACGCCGTGCGCCGCCGTCAGGGCGTTGACCGTGAGCAGCCCGAGCGAGGGCTGGCAGTCGATCATGATGACGTCGTAGTCGTCCATGACCGGCCGGAGCACCCGCGCCAGGATCTGTTCGCGGGCGACCTCGCCGACGAGCTGGACCTCGGCGGCGGACAGGTCGATGTTGGCCGGGATGACGTCGAGGTTCTCGGTCGCCGTGGGCTGGATGACATCGCGGACGTCGTGGCCACGCTCGACCAGCAGGTTGTAGATGGTCACGTCGAGCTCGTTGGCGCGGACGCCGAGCCCCACGGACAGCGCACCCTGCGGGTCGAAGTCGACGAGCAGCACGCGACGGCCGACCTCAGCCAGCGCGGCACCGAGGTTGATGGTCGTCGTGGTCTTGCCGACGCCACCCTTCTGGTTGCACATGGCGATGATGCGGGCCGGGCCGTGGGCGGCCAGCGGCGGCGGGTCGGGGAAGACCGGCATGGGGCGCCCCGTCGGACCGAGCTGCCCAGCACCGGCGGACTCCGTACCGGGCAGGTGGGCGTGGTCACGATCAGCGCCGTTGGGGGCCGACTCGGAGGTGGCGCCCAAATGGGTGGGCGGCGACTGCTCCTGGGTGGTCACCTCAGATTCCACAGGCGTTTCACTCCCGGTGAGTTGGCGTTCGTCGGTCAGCCTCGCGCTGATCGGCACGACCCTATCAGCGGGCACGGGGATGACTCTGTGCATACACCTCACGCAGCCGCTGCACCGTCACCAGGGTGTAGATCTGCGTCGTGGTCACCGAGGCGTGTCCCAGCAGCTCCTGGACAACCCGGACATCGGCGCCACCGTCGAGCAGGTGGGTCGCGAACGAGTGGCGCAACGTGTGCGGCGACAGGTGTCCACCCAGGTCGGCTCGCTCGGCTGCGGCCCGCATGACCGACCAGGCGGACTGTCGCGACAGCCGGCTCCCCCGCTGGTTGAGGAACACCGCGGGTGTCCCCTTGCCCTTCACTGCGAAGGTGGGGCGTCCTCGGACGAGGTAGGCGCCAAGTGCCTGCGCGGCATACGAGCCGAGGGGGACGATGCGCTCCTTGCTGCCCTTGCCGAACAACCGGACCACCCCCTCCTCGGTGTCGATGTCGTCGACATCGAGGCCGACGGCCTCGGAGATGCGGGCGCCGGTGCCGTAGAGCACCTCGAGCAGCGCCCGGTCACGCAGGGAGGCGGGCGTGTCCCCCAGGCTGGCCGCCTCCAGCAGGCGTTCGACGTCCTCGATGCTGATCGCCTTGGGCAGCCGCGCGGGAGGCTGGGGTGGGCTCACCGCTGCGGCCGGGTCGGTGGGCAGGTCGCCCTCCAGGACCAGGAACCGGTGGAAGCCGCGCACCGCGACCAGCGTCCGGGCAGCCGACGAGGCCGCCAGTGGCGGGTGGTCGCCGGTGCCCTCGCGCAGCGTGGCGAGGAACTCGCTGACGTGCGCCTCGGTGATCGTCGCGGGGTCGTTGACCCCTTGGGCAGCAAGATATGCCGCGTAGCGGGCCAGGTCGCGCCGGTAGGACTTCAGCGTGTTGGCGGCGACGCCGCGCTCGACGTCGAGGTGGTTCAGCCAGCCGCGGGCCGCGCGCTCGACCGCGCTCGAGGGTGGCACGGATGGGAGTCTAGGCGGCATGAAGCTCTATGCAGACCTGCCGGGCCGCCGCACCGTCCAGATCCTCGCCGACGTCGGGATCCTCGCCTGGGTCTCCCTCTGGGCCTGGGTGGGACGGCTCGTCCACGACACGACGATGGAGCTCGCCGCCCCGGGTCGCCAGCTCCAGACGGCGGGTTCGGGGTTCCGCGAACAGATGACCAGTGCCGGGGACTCGGTGCGTGACGTGCCACTGGTCGGCGACAAGATCGCGGCGCCGTTCCGGCAGGTCAGCGGTGCAGGGACGACGATCGAGCAGGCCGGCACCGACCTCGTCGACGCGGTGACCAAGCTGGCCAACATCCTGGGCTGGGTCACCGCCCTCGTCCCGATCATCATCGTCGGGCTGGTCTGGCTGGCGCTTCGCGGGCGGTTCGTGCGCCGGGCCAGCGCCGCACAGCGGTTCATCGACAGCGCGGCCGACCTCGACCTGTTCGCCCTGCGGGCGATGGCAGGTCAGCCGATGCGCAAGCTCGCCGCCATCTCCTCTGACCCCACGGGCGCCTGGCGGCGTGGTGACGAGGCCACGATCCGGTCACTGGCCCTGCTCGAGCTCAAGGACACCGGGCTGCGCCCGCCCGCCTCAGGAGAGCGCGCCGCCTGACCCCTCTCGAGCAACTTTTGCTAGCAAAGGAAACTCGTTGGTGGACAGGTTGCAGCGTGTCCGCCAACAAGGAACCTTTGCTAGCAAAGGTTCCTTGTTGGGGCGGCATGGGTCAGCTGGGCAGGCGGCCTGAGGCCTCGGTCAGGGCCCGCAGCCGGGCTGCGTGCCCGGCGGTGAGCGCACCCGGGGTCATCTGCCAGGACCAGCCACCCTCGATGCCGGGCGCGTTCATCCGCGCCTCGGATCCGAGCCCCAGGACGTCCTGGGCCTGCATCATGGCCAGCCCACACCGGGTGCCGAGGGCGAGCTCGATCATCGCCCAGGAGGGTTCGTCGTCGCCGTCGGGCCGCAACCCTGGCACGGTGCCACGCGCCGCGGACCAGGTCACGCCGGTGGTCGGGCAGCGTCGGACCACCAGCCGCACGACGGTGTCGTTGTCGTGGGTGCCGGTGTAGACGACCTGGTCGTCCTCGAGGTTGACCAGGTCGTGGGTGTTGTACTCGTAGGCCGGCTCGAATCCGAACTGCAGCACCGCCATCCCGGGCAGTCCCAGCGCCTTGCGCAGCTCGATGACCGGCTGGTCGATGTCGCCGAGGTCCTCGGCCAGCAGCGGCAGCGCACCGAGCGCCTCGTTGGCCGCGTCGAAGACACCCCGCCCGGGACCCTGCTCCCACCGCCCACCCAGCGCGGTCTCGTCACCGGCCGGGATGGCCCAGTAGGCCGCGAAGCCCCGGAAGTGGTCCAGCCGCACGAGGTCGAACAGCGCGAAGGTGCGCCGCAGCCGCTCGATCCACCACAGGTAGCCGTCGTCGCGCAGCACGTCCCAGCGGTAGAGGGGGTTGCCCCAGAGCTGGCCGGTCGCGGCATACGCGTCCGGTGGGCAGCCGGCCACGCCGTCGGTGCGGAAGTACTGCGGCCAGGCGCGCTCGTCGGCGGCGTCCGGGCGCGACGTAGATGGGGACGTCCCCGAGGATCCTGATGCCCCGGTCATGGGCGTAGGCGCGCAGCGCCGACCACTCGCGGTCGAACCGCACCTGGTCGGCGAGGTCTCCCCCGAACGCGGTCCACGAGTCGACCCAGTAGGCCTCCCGCGCGGCGAAGTCGGCGATCTCCTGCTGGCTCACCGGCGCATCCGGCTGCTCGAGCAGCGCCGGCGAGGCCGCGAAGGCGGACGGTGACTTGTAAGGCGAGCGGTGCTCGTCCGGGATCGACACCGGCAGCACCTGCCACACCGACTGCCCCGCCTCGACGAGCCAGTCGACGAAGTCCCGCGCGGGCTGGCCGAGCCGGCCGCCCGGCAGGGAGGTGATGTGCAGCTGGACGCCGCTGGAGCGGGCGTCGGTCAGTGGCTTGGTGGAGTCCATGGGAGTCAGCTCTCTGCGCGCAGGATCTGGGGGTGCAGGTCCTCGGCCGGGGGTTGCCACGCAGTGGCGTCCGCGTCCACCTGCTCGCCGGAGCGGATGTCCTTGACCTGGTCGCCGGTGCCGCCGACGGCGCCCTGCTCCCCCGTCCCGGGGAACCAGACGTAGGGCATGCCCCGCCGCTCGGCATACCGGATCTGCTTGCCGAACTTGGCCGGCTTGGGCGCCACCTCGCACGGTATGCCGCGGGCGCGCAGCTCGGTCGCGATGCGGGTCGACGCGACGCGGCTGTCCTCGTCGTTGACCGCGACCAGGACGCACGCGGGGGTGGATCGGCTCGCGGTGAGCAGCCCTTGCCGATGAGCAGCCCCAGCAGCCGGGAGACGCCGATGGAGATGCCGACGCCGGGATAGGTGGTCTTGCCGTCGGAGGCGAGCGAGTCGTAGCGACCGCCCGAGCAGAACGAGCCCCACGACTCGTGCCCGACGAGCTGGGTCTCGTAGACGGTGCCGGTGTAGTAGTCGAGCCCGCGGGCGATGCGCAGGTCGGCGACGAGCGCGCCGGGGGCGTTCGCCATGCCGGTGCCGATGACGCGGGCCAGCGCCTCCAGGCCCTCGTCCAGCGTCGGGTGGCTGACCCCCAGCTCGCGGACGCGCTCGACGAAGGACAGGTCCTGCGTGCGGATCGCGGCCAGCGCCAGGCACTGGTCGGCCTGCTCGCGGGTGAGTCCGGACTCGACGAGCAGGTCGGCGACCTTGGCCGGGCCGACCTTGTCGAGCTTGTCGACGATCCGCAGGGTGCCGACGACGTCGGAGACGCCGATGCCGAGGTAGAACCCCTCGGGGATCTTGCGGTTGTTGACCTGGATCACCATCGGCCCGATCGGCAGCTTCGCGAACACCTCGGCCATGACCAGCGGGATCTCGGCCTCGAAGTGCGGTGCCAGCTCGCCGACGTCGACGACGTCGATGTCGGCCTGGGTGAACTCGCGGTAGCGACCTTCCTGCGGGCGCTCGCCACGCCATACCTTCTGGATCTGGTGGCGACGGAACGGGAAGGCGAGGTGCCCGGCGTTCTCCAGCACGTAGCGGGCGAACGGCACGGTGAGGTCGAAGTGCAGGCCGAGCTCGGCGTCGGCGTCGTCTCCTCCCCCGCCAACCGGCTCACGCCGTAGATCTCCTTGTCGGCGTCACCGCCCTTGCCCAGGAGCCGCTCGACGGGTTCGACGGCGCGGGTCTCGATCGAGCCGAACCCGTGCAGCTCGAAGGTCTCGCGGATGATGTCGAGGAAGTGCTGCTCGACGATGCGCTCGGCGGGCAGGTACTCGGGGAAACCGCTGATCGGGGAGAGCTTCACGTGCCCAATCCTTGCAAATGCGGGTTGGTCGCCCGCTCGCGGTCCATCGTCGTGGCGTCGTAGTGGCCCGGGAGCACCAGGGTCGTGTCCGGAAGGGGCAGGACGACGTCGCGCAGCGAGCGTCGCATCGCCTCCGGATCGCCACCCGGGAGGTCGGTCCGCCCGATCGAGCCGGCGAACAGCACGTCGCCGCTGAGCAGGGTGCGGTCGACGTCGACCTGGTCGGCGATACCGTCCGGCACCGCGTCCACCGCGAACATCACCGAGCCCTCGGTGTGTCCCGGGGCGTGGAGGACGTCGAAGCCGAGCCCGGCCAGGTCGAGGTGGGTCCGGTCCCCGATCTCGACGACGTTGGTGGGCTCGGTCCAGGTCGCCTTGGTGCCGAACTGCTGCTCGAGCATGGCCACCAGCCCGGGGTTGGACTGCTCGAGGAGGTCCACCAGCCGATAGCGGTCGTCGCTGTGGATGTATGCCGCCGTGTCGGCGCCGCAGACCGGGGTCACCGAGTAGACGTGGTCGAGGTGGCCGTGGGTCAGCAGGACCGCGGCCGGGCGCAGCCGGTGCTCGGTCAGCACCGCCCGCAGGGTCTCCTCGACCCCGATGCCGGGGTCCACGACCACGCACTCCTCGCCCGGCGCGGTGGCCAGGACGTAGCAGTTGGTGTCGAAGGCGGCAGCAGGAAAAGCGACGGTCAGCACGGGCGGCAGCCTAGTCACCGCGCTCCCTGCCTACACTGGCGCGCGTGACCAAGGAGCAGGAACGAGCCAGGGCGCATCGACGCCAGGAGAAGCTGGACGCGAAGGCGGCCCAGCGCGAACGCGACGCCGCGCGCAACCGCCAGGTCGCGGTGGTCGTCGCCGCGGTCCTCGTGGTCGTGGTGGCGTTCGTCGTCCTCGCCACCAGGCTCGGCGGCGACAGCACCCCCGCAGCCGCCCCCAGCGCGTCGAACACGCCCAGCGCGTCGAACAGCCCGAGCGCCAGCGCCTCGACCGCAGCGGTCGAGGGCTGCCAGGCGCCGCCCGCCACACCCACGGCCATCAAGACCCAGGGGATGCCGGACAAGGCGACGGCGGCGGGCAAGACGTTCACCGCGGTGCTGACCACGAACTGCGGTGACATCACCCTGCAGCTCGACGGCACCAAGGCGCCGCAGACCGTCGCGTCGTTCGTGGCGCTCGCCCGGAGCAGCTACTTCGCCGGCGCCCCGTGCCACCGGATCACCACGCAGGGCATCTTCGTGCTCCAGTGCGGCGACCCCCTCGGCGGCACCGGTACCGGCCCTGGTTACACCTACGGCCTGGAGAACATCCCGAAGGACGGCACGTACCCCAAGGGCACCCTGGCGATGGCGCGCACCAACGACGTGAACAGCAATGCCGACCAGTTCTTCATCGTCTACAAGGACACCGACCTCAGCAGCGTTCCCGAGGGGTACTCGATCTTCGGCACGGTGACCGGTGGAATGGATATTGTCGAGAAGATCGCCGCAGCAGGTGTCAGTGGTGGTGCCACCGATGGCGCCCCGGCTGCACCCATCAGCATCCTCAAGGTTGCTGTGACCGAGAAGAAGGCCTGACGTGACCGAGCAGACGCCCCCGGCTGACCCGACCGAGCCGCAGGATCCCGCAGAGCCTCTGGCGGCCGAGGAAGCGCCTGCAGCAGAGGAGACGGCTGCAGCAGAGGAGACGCCTGCCCCCGAGGCGGCACCCCAGGCAGAGGAGCCGCCGCACCGCGGAGGCACCCCCGCGGCAGAGGAGACGCCTGCCCCCGAGGAGGCACCCCAGGCAGAGGAGCCGCCCGCGGCGGTCCCGGTGCCGGTCCCTGCCGCCAAGCCGCGCCCGGTCCCCCGGCCCTCTGCCGTGCCCTCCCCGGTCGCGGTCCGCAAGGTGGCCCACGCAGCGCCCTCCCTCACCGCGGCCGCGCCGAGCGGCCCGCCGGCCGAGAGCTTCGGACGCGTCGCCGAGAACGGCACGGTCTTCGTCCGCACCGCCGAGGGTGAGCACGAGGTCGGGGCCTACCCCGGTGCCACCCCTGAGGAGGCGCTGCACTACTTCGCCCGCAAGTACGACGAGCTGTTCGCCTCCGCCGACCTCCTGCAGCAGCGCGTGACGACCACCGACCTCTCGGCCAAGGATGCGGCCGAGGGCCTGACGAAGCTGCGCGAGCACGCTGCCGAAGCCGGTGTCGTCGGGGACCTCGCGGCCCTCGAGGCGAAGATCGCCGAGATCGCCGAAGCCGTTGCCGTCCGCAAGAAGGCCGAGACCGCCGAGCGGAACGCCGCCCGTGCCGTGGCGGCCACCGAGCGCGAGGCCATCGTGGCCGAGGCCGAGAAGATCGCCGGCCAGCCAGAGAACAAGATCCAGTGGAAGAGCAGCGGCGCCAGGATGCGCGAGCTGCTCGAGGAGTGGAAGAAGCACCAGCGGGCCGGCACCCGCCTCGACCGGGAGACCGAGGGTGCGCTCTGGCAGCGGTTCAGCCAGGCCCGCAACTCCTTCGACAAGGCCCGCCGCATCCACTTCGCCCAGCTCGAGGGCACCCAGGGCGAGGCCAAGGCCGCCAAGCAGGAGCTGGTGAAGGAGGCCGAGGCCTTGGCGACCAGCACCGACTGGGGCTCGACCGCCGGGGCGTTCAAGAGGCTCATGGACCGCTGGCGCCAGGCCGGCCGCGCCTCCCGCTCCGACGACGACGCCCTGTGGGCGCGGTTCAAGGCCGCCCAGGACGCCTTCTTCACCGCCAAGGACGCCGAGGCGGCCAAGGAGGACGAGGAGTTCCGGGGCAACCTCACCGTCAAGGAGGAGCTGCTCAAGGAGGCCGAGGCGATCCTGCCCGTCAAGGACCTCGATGCCGCCAAGGCTGCGCTGCGCGCGGTCCAGGACCGCTGGGAGGCAGCCGGCAAGGTGCCCCGCGGCGATGTCGACCGGATGGAGAAGGGCATGCGTCGCATCGAGTCGGCGGTGCGCGAGGCTGACGAGAAGCGTTGGCACAAGACCAATCCCGAGGTCGCGGCCCGCGCGCAGAGCATGGTCGACCAGCTCGAGTCGTCGGTGGCGGCTCTCAAGGCCGATGTCGAGAAGGCCCGGGCGTCCGGCAACGAGAAGCGGGTCAAGGACGCGCAGGCCAAGCTCGAGGCGCAGGAGCAGTGGCTGGCCCAGGCCCGCGGCAACGTCGACGAGTTCGGCGGCTGACCGACGTGGTGGGCGGCGTGGTGCGCGGCGCCGAGTCGGACCGGTGAGCGCCGCGCCCACCGCCTGCGCACCCCGCGGCCGGCTCCCATGACCGGCTCCCCCGCGCTGGTGTCGCTGCTCGCAGCCACCACCCTGCACCTGGGCTTCCAGCTGACGGTGACGGTGCTCGTCTACCCCGCCCTCTCCCGCGTGCCCGTCGACCAGTGGTCGCAGGCGCACGCGAAGCACAGCAGGGCCATCGTCCCCCTCGTCGTCCTGACGTATGCCGCGCTGCTCGCCAGCGTCGTCTGGTCCCTCACGACGGCCCCGCTCACGGCGGGACTGCTGGTCGCTGCACTAGGGATCGTCCTCGCTCTGGGAACGACGGCAGCGGTGGCCGCGCCCCTGCATGGCCGCCTCGGCCGAGATGGCCGTGGCGACAGGGCGATCCGGCGCCTCCTCGCTGCTGACCGGCTCCGGACAGTCGGTGCGGTCGTCGCCACCGCAGGCGCCGTTCTCGCCCTGGTGTAGCCGAGCGGGCGGGCTAAGCCTTGGCTGCCGTGGCCTTGGTGCCGGTGATGCGGTAGACGTCGAAGACGCCGTCGATCTTGCGGACCGCCTTCATCACGTGGTCGAGGTGGCTCGGGTCCCCCATCTCGAAGGTGAACTTGCTGATCGCCACCCGGTCCCGCGAGGTCTGCACCGACGCCGACAAGATGTTCACGTGCTGGTCGGACAGCACCCGCGTGACGTCGGACAGCAACCTGTTGCGGTCGAGCGCCTCGACCTGGAGCTGGACGAGGAAGACCGACGCGGCCGACGGTGCCCACTCGACCTCGATCATCCGATCAGGTTGCGAGAGAAGGGATTCCGCGTTGGTGCAGTCGGTGCGGTGGACGGAGACACCGTTGCCCCGGGTGATGAAGCCCATGATGGGGTCGCCCGGCACGGGGGTGCAGCAGCGGGCGAGCTTGACCCAGACGTCGGCGGTGCCGACGACGACCACCCCCGGGTCACCGGAGCGGCGACGCATCGCCCTCGTCGGGGTGGTGGCCTCGGCCAGGTCCTCGGACGCGCCCTCCTCGCCACCGAGGGAGACGACGAGCCGGCCCACGACGTGCTGGGCGGACACGTGCCCCTCGCCCACGGCGGCATACAGGGCTTCGATGTCCTGGTAGCGCAGCTCGGAGGCGAGGCCGGTGAGGGTCTCCACGGTGAGCAGGCGCTGGAGCGGCAGGCCCTCCTTGCGCATCGCCTTGGCGATCGCGTCCTTGCCGCTCTCGATGGCCTCCTCGCGACGCTCCTTGGAGAACCACTGCTTGATCTTGTTGCGGGCCCGGGGGGACTTGACGAACGTGAGCCAGTCCCGGGACGGACCGGCACCGTCGGCCTTGGAGGTGAGCACCTCCACGACGTCGCCGTTCTCGAGGGTGGACTCCAGGGGCACGAGCCGGCCGTTGACGCGCCCACCGATGCAGTGGTGGCCCACCTCGGTGTGCACGGCGTAGGCGAAGTCGACGGGCGTGGCGCCTGCTGGCAGCGCGACGACCTCACCCTTGGGCGTGAAGACGTAGACCTCGCGGGCGTTGATCTCGAAGCGCAGCGACTCGAGGAACTCCCCCGGGTCGGCAGTCTCCTTCTGCCAGTCGAGCAGCTGCCGCAGCCAGGCCATGTCGTTGATCGGGCCGGTCGAACCGTCCCTGGAGACGGTCGGCGGCGCGGTCCCGTCCTCCTTGTACTTCCAGTGCGCGGCGACGCCGTACTCCGCCCGACGGTGCATGGTGTGCGTGCGGATCTGGATCTCGACCGCTTTGCCCTCCGGGCCGATGACCGTCGTGTGCAGCGACTGGTACATGTTGAACTTCGGCATCGCGATGTAGTCCTTGAACCGCCCGGGCAGGGGGTTCCACCGCGCGTGCAGCGCACCGAGCGCGGCATAGCAGTCACGCACCGAGTCGACGAGCACCCGCACCGCGACGAGGTCGTAGATGTCCTCGAAGTCGCGGCCGCGCACGATCATCTTCTGGTAGACGGAGTAGTAGTGCTTCGGCCGGCCGGTGACGGTGGCCTTGATCTTGGCCCCGCGCAGGTCCTCACTGACCTGGTCGCGCACCCCGGAGAGGAACTCCTCACGGGCCGGCGCCCGCTCCGCCACGAGCCGCACGATCTCGTCGTACACCTTGGGGTAGAGCGTCGCGAAGGACAGGTCCTCGAGCTCCACTTGATGGTGTTCATGCCGAGGCGGTGGGCCAGCGGCGCGTAGATCTCGAGGGTCTCGCGGGCCTGCGCTGCGGCGACTGACCGAGACGTAGCGCCAGGTGCGGGGTTGTGCAGCCGGTAGGGAGAGAGGCGGGGCTAGGATGAGGTGGGTTCCACCGCGCGTGCAGCGCACCGAGCGCGGCATAGCAGTCACGCACCGAGTCGACGAGCACCCGCACCGCGACGAGGTCGTAGATGTCCTCGAAGTCGCGGCCGCGCACGATCATCTTCTGGTAGACGGAGTAGTAGTGCTTCGGGCGGCCGGTCACGGTGGCCTTGATCTTGGCTCCGCGCAGGTCGTCACTGACCTGGTCGCGCACCCCGGAGAGGAACTCCTCACGGGCCGGTGCCCGCTCCGCCACGAGCCGCACGATCTCGTCGTACACCTTGGGGTAGAGCGTCGCGAAGGACAGGTCCTCGAGCTCCCACTTGATGGTGTTCATGCCGAGGCGGTGGGCCAGCGGCGCGTAGATCTCGAGGGTCTCCCGGGCCTTGCGCTGGGCGGACTCGACCGAGACGTAGCGCCAGGTGCGGGCGTTGTGCAGCCGGTCGGCGAGCTTGATCACCAGGACCCGGATGTCGCGGGCCATCGCCACGACCATCTTGCGGACCGTCTCCGCCTGGGCCGCGTCGCCGTAGGTCACCTTGTCGAGCTTGGTGACGCCGTCGACGAGCATGGCGACCTCGCGGCCGAAGTCCTTCTCCAGCTGGGTGAGGCTGTAGGCCGTGTCCTCCACGGTGTCGTGCAACAGCGCGGCGGCCAGGGTGGACGGCGTCATCCCGAGCTCGGCGAGGATGGTCGTCACGGCCAGCGGGTGGGTGATGTAGGCGTCACCGGACTTGCGCTTCTGCCCGCGGTGGGCCTCTTCGGCCACGACGTACGCGCGCTCGATGACGGTGAGGTCGGCCTTGGGGTGGGTGGCGCGGACGGTCTGGAGCAGTGGCTCGAGGACCGGGTTGGACGGGCCCCCGCGGCTGCCGAAGCGCGCCAGCCGGGCACGCGCACGGCTCGCCGAGGACGCGCCGGTGGGTACCGGCCCGGTGACGACGTCCTCACTCATGGGGTGAGCCTACGTGATCTGGCGGTGCCCGCTCAGTCGCCTCGCACGACCAGGCTGGTGTGCACGTCGCGGCCCTCCAGCCGGTCACGACCGCGCAGGAACTCGAGCTCGATCGGCGCCTCGAACGCGACCACCGTGGCGCCCGCGTCCTCCAGCAGGCGGCAGGCCGCCTCGGCCGTCCCACCGGTGGCCAGGACGTCGTCGACGACCAGCACGCGCTCGCCGCCGACGAACGAGTCCTCGTGCACCTCGATCGTGGCGCTGCCGTACTCGAGGTCGTAGGAGACCCCCATGGTCCGGCCCGGGAGCTTGCCCACCTTGCGCACCGGGACGAAGCCGATCCCGAGCTCGTGGGCCAGCGCGGCCCCGAAGATGAACCCCCGCGCCTCGATCCCCACGACGAGGTCGATGCTGCCGCGACGGCGCTGCGCCATGTCCCGGACCACCGCCCCGAAGGCCTCGGCGTCGGCGAGCAGCGGGGTGACGTCCTTGAACACGACCCCGGGGCTGGGGAAGTCGGGGACGTCACGCAGCCGGCTCGCGATGAGGTCGACGAGTGGGGTGGGCTGGGCCGACGTCATGGGCTGGTCCTGTCGGTGGGCGTGCGAAGTCGCCGTGGGGGCGACGTCGGGTGGGTCAGCGACGCGACTTCGGGGGGCGCTTGGGCTGGTTGCGCGGTCCCGTCTGCGCGTACTTGTGCGTCTCGCGGGTCCCGCCCGCAGTCGCCGCGGCGCGGCGCTCGCCCGCCCCGACCGGGGTCGGCGCGCGCTCGTCATCGGCCGGCTCGTCGGTCCCGTGGTCCACCGGTGCTGCGTCGGACGCGAGCGGCGTGCCGCCGTGCCGCTGCTGGTAGCGCTGGGCCTTCTTGGTGAGCTCCACCATCTCCGGCTCGCGGTTGCGCAGGTGCACCAGCAGCGGGGTGGCGATGAAGATCGAGGAGTATGCGCCGACCGCGATGCCGACGAACAGCGCCAGCGCCAGGTCGAGCAGGGTGCCCGGACCCAGGAAGAGGAAGCCGATGACCATGATCGAGGCGATGGGGAGCAACGCCACGACCGTGGTGTTGATCGAGCGCACCAAGGTCTGGTTGACGGCGAGGTTGGCGGCCTGGGCGTAGGACATCCGCCCGTTGCCGCGGGCCTCTGTGGTGTTCTCGCGCACCTTGTCGAAGACCACGACGGTGTCGTAGAGGGAGTACCCGAGGATCGTCAGGAAGCCGATCATCGTGGCCGGTGAGACCTCGAACCCCGCCAGGGCGTAGATGCCGACCGTGATGAACAGGTCGTGCATCAGTGCGGCGAGACCGGCCACGGCCATCTTCCAGGTGCGGAAGTAGATCGCCATGACTGCTGCGACCAGCGCGAGGAAGACCGCCAGCGCCTGGAGTGCCTTGGCGCTGACCGAGGCGCCCCACGACGGGCCCACGAACGAGGCCGAGACGCGGTCCTCGCCGGTGCCGAAGGCCTTGGCGAGGGCGGTGCGCACGGCAGCGCTCTGGGAGTCGTTGAGCTTCTCCGTCTGCACGCGGACCGTGCCCGTACCGATCTGCGTGGCCTCGGCACCGCCGGCGGCCTGGACGCTGTCGACCGCGTCCTTGGCCTTCTGCTCGTAGTTGTCGAAGCTCGCGACCCCGGACACCCGGAACTCCGAACCGCCGGAGAACTCCAGGCTCAGGTTCAGGCCCTGGAAGATCAGGCCGATCGCGGCGATGAGGACGAACACCCCCGAGAGGGTGTACCAACGCTTGGAGCGCCCGACGAAGTCGACCGAACGCTTCCCGGTGTAGAGGTCGTTGCCGACTGCGGCGAAGCTGATCACAGCGCACTCCCGTCGTTCGTGGCCGGTGCGGTCGTGTTCATGGCTGGCATCGCGATCCGTCCTCGCCCGGCATACCGGGGCTTGGCGGCCTTGACGCCGAGTCGCTCAGGATCCAGGCCGGACCAGCGGTGGCCCCCACCGAAGAACTTGGTGCTGGAGAGCAGCGCCACGACCGGGTGGGTGAACATGACCACGATGAGGAGGTCGATGAGCGTGGTCAGCCCCAGGGTGAAGGCGAACCCGCGGACGTTGGACGACGCGAGCAGGTAGAGCACGAAGGCGGCGAGGAAGTTGACGCCGTCGGCCGCGAGGATCGTGCGTCGGGCGCGCCGCCACCCGGTGTCCACCGCGGCGCGCAGTGGCCGGCCCTCGCGGACCTCGTCACGGATGCGCTCGAAGTAGACGATGAACGAGTCGGCGGTGACACCGATGGCCACGATGAGGCCGGTGACCCCCGCCATGTCGAGCCGGAAGTTCTGCGACCACCCGAGCACGGCGATGCAGACGTAGGTCAGCAGTGCGGCGATGATGATCGAGGCGACCGTGACCAGCCCCAGGGCGCGGTACTGCACGAGGGAGTAGAGGAAGACCAGGGCGAAGCCGATGATCCCGGCGATCAGGCCCATCCGGAGCTGCTCGCTGCCGAGGGTGGGGCTGATCTGGTCGCGGGTCTGCAGGTCGAACGACAGCGGCAGCGCACCGAACTTGAGCTGGTTGGCCAGGTCGCGCGCACTCTCGATGGTGAAGCTGCCGGTGATGCTGGCCTGTCCGTCGAGGATGGCTGCCTGCGCGGTGGGCGCGGTGAGCACCTGCGAGTCCAGCGTCACGGCGAACCGGTTGCGGGGGTCCTCGAGGTTGACCAGTCGCTTGGTGACGTTGCCGAAGGCCGTGGTGCCGCTGCCGTTGAAGGACAACCGGATCTCGACGATGCTCGACGGCTGGCCGTTGGACAGCGGCTGGTAGCCGGCCACGGCGTCCTTGATCTGGTCGCCGCGCACCTCGACCTTGCCCAGGATGTACTTCTCGTCACCGGTGTCCGAACAGGTGACCAGCGGCTTGGTGGCGTCGTCGACGATGCCGTCGAGGACACCGGGCTTGGAGCAGTCGAGCTCCTGGAACTGCTTCGCGAGCTCCGGGGTGATCTGGGCCAGGTCGCTCGCGTCCCCCGGGGCGGTGGAGCTGCCCGGGGCCGGCGTCGTGGGCGCAGTGGTGGCTGCAGTCGTGGCCGGGGTCGTCGCAGTGGCGGCGCCCGTGGTGGCCGAGGGTTGCGGGGTCGTGGTGCTCTTCACGAAGGCACCGGGGAGGCCGCTACCGGCGCTCGTGGTCGCACCCGTGGCGGTGGGCGGCGCGGACTTCGTGGCGGTGCCCGTCGCAGTTCCCGTCGCGGTGCCCGTCGCGGTGCCGGTGGCGGTCCCCGTCGCGGTACCGGTCGGGACCGGGATGTTCGTGCCGGGGGCCGCGGCCAGCACCGGCCGGAACTGCATCTGCGAGGAGCGGCGGATGGCGTCCTCGGTGGTCTTGTCCGGGATGCCCGGCATGCTCACGACGATGTTGCGCCCACCGCTGGTGGTCACCTCCGCGCCCGCGACACCGTTGGCGTCGACGCGCTGGACGATGATGTCGCGCGCCTGGTTGAGCTGCTCGGAGGTCACCTGGGCGTTCCCCACGAGGCGCGGCGCCAGGATGAGCTGGGTGCCTCCGGCGAGGTCGAGACCGAGCTTGGGCGCGAACTGCGCCTCACCCCAGGTGGCCGCCGCGAACAGCAGCCCGTAGAGGCCGAGCGTGATGGCGGCCAGCGCTGAGAGGACCTTCAGCGGTTTGCGGTTGTACGGGTTGATTGCCACGGGTGGTGACCTCTACTTGGTGGTGCCGGGGGCGCCCGGCTGGTCGGACGCCACGGGGGCGGCGGTCTTCAGGCCGATGGCCCGGCGGTCGAATCGCAGCACGACACCCTGGGCCACCTCCAGGGTGACCGTCGAGTCGTCGAGGGACCGCACCGTGCCGAAGAGCCCCGAGGTCGTGCAGACCTCGTCGCCGACCGCGAGTCCTGCCTGCAGGGTCTGCACCGCACGCTGACGCTTGCGCTGGCTGAGCACCATGAAGGCGATGAGCAGCACGGGCAGGGCAAAGATCAACAGGCTGGTCATGGGCGAGCTGCCATTCGACATGGAGCATCCCTTCACGGTTGGCTGGTGGTGCGCGCAGCCGGATCGTCGGGCACGCACGATTCCCCGGCCCTGGGCCGGGTGACCGCCCGAGTGTAGGTGACGCACGGCATACCGACCAACGTGCCTCACCGTGGTCGCGTTCCAATTGTGACCATTTTCCTGCGCGCCACCCGCGCACCGGCCGACGACCGTCGCAGGTGTGCCGCGTGCTCACCAGGGCGACGCGCTCAGGAGCCGAAGCGTCCTTCGCCGGTGTCCAGGGGCAGGGCGGGCTGGCGTTCGGTGCCTGCCGGCGGGGTGAGGCCGAGGTGGTCCCACGCGAGCGACGTGGCGGCCCGGCCACGCGGCGTACGGGTGATGAAGCCCTCGCGGACGAGGAAGGGCTCGGCGACGCTCTCGACGGTGTCGGCCTCCTCGCCCACGGCGACGGCCAGCGTCGAGAGGCCGACCGGTCCTCCACCGAAGCGGCGGCAGAGCGCGTCGAGGACGGCACGGTCGAGGCGGTCGAGGCCGCGGTCGTCCACGTCGAACAGGGCCAGCGCGGCATGGGCGGCCGGCTCGTCGACGACGTCGCGGCCGTGCACCTGGGCCCAGTCGCGGACGCGGCGCAGCAGCCGGTTGGCGATGCGGGGCGTGCCGCGCGACCGCCGGGCGATCTCCTCGATGCCGTCGGCGTCGGCCACGACCTCGAGCAGGCGGGCCGAGCGGTGCAGGATCGTCACGAGGTCGCCGGTGGCGTAGAAGTCGAGGTGCCCGGTGAACCCGAACCGGTCGCGCAGCGGGGCCGGGAGCAGCCCGGCCCGGGTGGTCGCGCCGACGACGGTGAAGGGCGGCAGCTCCAGCGGGATGGCGGTGGCGCCGGGCCCCTTGCCGACGATGACGTCGACCCGGAAGTCCTCCATCGCGAGGTAGAGCATCTCCTCGGCGGAACGCGACATCCGGTGGATCTCGTCGAGGAAGAGCACCTCCCCCTCCGTGAGCGAGGAGAGCACCGCGGCGAGGTCCCCGGCGTGCTGGATCGCCGGTCCGCTCGTGATGCGGATGGGCCGCTCCAGCTCGGTGCCGATGAGCATGGCCAGGGTCGTCTTGCCCAGCCCGGGCGGCCCGGAGAGCAGGACGTGGTCCGGCGGGGTGCCGCGGCGGCGGGCCGCCTCGAGGACGAGCGAGAGCTGGTCGCGCACCCGGGTCTGGCCGGTGAACTCGCTGAGCCGCCGCGGTCGCAGTGCCATCTCGACGGTGCGTTCGTCGGTGCCGCCGGCGGGATCGACGACGCGCGCCGTCGCATCGAGTGAGGAGTCCTCGTACATCTCGGAGGAGAAGCCGTCCGCCATCTGCGGCTACCTCCCCAGCTCGCGCAGGGCGGCGCGCAGCATCGCGGAGACCTCGGCCTCGGCCGGGGCCGACGCCGCCACGGACGACACGGCGTCCTCGGCCTGCTTGCCGGAGTAGCCGAGGCCGGTGAGCGCATCGGTCACCTGGTCACGCCACGACGGCCCCCCTGCAGCCGGGACACTGGGCGTCGCGCCGGCGGCGCCCGACGGCGCGCCGATCTTGTCGCGCAGCTCCAGGACGATGCGCTCGGCGCCCTTCCTGCCGATGCCCGGCACCTTGGTGAGGGTGGCGAGGTCGGACCCGGTCACCGCTGCCCGCAGACGATCAGGGGCCAGCACCGACAGCATCGCCAGGGCCAGGCGCGGGCCCCACCCCGGAGACGGTCTGCACCTGCTCGAAGATGTCGCGCTCGTCGTCGGACCCGAAACCGTAGAGCGTCAGGGAGTCCTCGCGGACCACCAGCGTGGTCGCCAGGGTGGCCTCACGGCCGAGGTGCTGGGCCGAAGCCGTCGCGGGGGTGGTGTGCAGGAGCATGCCCACCCCGCCCACCTCGACGACGACGCGGTCGAGACCGATGTGCTGGACGGCCCCACGGACCGAGGCGATCACCGTGACACCGCCCTGCTCGTGGTCGAAGCCCTTGCGGCTGAGGCGTCGCCCGCGGCTCGCGCAGCCAGTGCTTTCAGCCGCGCCCGCTCGGACGCCGCGGCAAGGGCGAGCCGCTGGTCACCGCCGCCACGCCAGTGGTGACAGATCGCCAGGGCCAGGGCGTCGGCGGCATCGGCCGGTGAGGGAGCGACCTCGAGCTCGAGGATGCGGGTGACCATGGCGGTGACCTGCGCCTTGTCGGCGCGCCCGGAGCCGGTGACCGCGGCCTTGACCTCGGTCGGGGTGTGCGTGGTGAGCGGGAGCCCGCGTCGGGCCGCAGCGACGAGCGCCAGCGCCGACGCCTGGGCGGTGGTCATGACGGTCGGGACGTGGTCGGCGGCATACACCCGCTCCAGGGCGATGGCATCGGGCTGGAACCGGTCCAACCAGGCCTCGATCTGGTCCTGGAGGTAGACCAGCCGCTCCCCCGTGTCGCGGTCCCCGGGAGTCCGCACGACCCCGACCGCGACCATGGTCAGCCGGTTGCCGCGGCCACTGTCGACGACCCCGAGGCCGCACCGCGTGAGGCCGGGGTCGACACCGAGTACGCGCACTCCACTGCTCCCTCGTCATACCGCTGGTCAGGCTGCTGGGCCGGCGGCCCGTCGTCCGAACACGTGTTCGGGTGAACGCTACACGGACGACGCCCCGCCTCCCCCGCAGCAACACGCGGAGAGGACGGGGCGTCCGGTCGGTCGAGCCGGAGGGTCAGTCCTCGTCCTCGTCGAGCTCGGCCAGGACCTCGTCGCTGATGTCGCCGTTGGCGAAGACCTCCTGCACGTCGTCGGAGTCCTCGAGGGCCTCGATGACGCGGATCATCCTGCGGGCCCCGTCGGCGTCGAGGGGGACCTGGAGGTTCGGCACCCAGGAGGCCTCGGCGGAGTCGTAGTCGATGCCGGCGTCCTGGATCGCCTGGCGGACGGCCACGAAGTCGGTGGCCTCGGAGATGATCTGGAAGGAGTCGCCGAGGTCGTTGACCTCGTCGGCACCCGCCTCGAGGACCACCTCGAGGATGTCGTCCTCGGTCTTGTCGCCCTTGGGCACCACGACGACGCCCTTGCGGTCGAAGACGTAGGACACCGAACCGGGCTCCGCGAGCTGGCCACCGTTGCGCGTCAGCGCCGTGCGGACCTCGGCAGCCGCCCGGTTGCGGTTGTCGGTGAGGCACTCGATGAGGATCGCGATGCCACCGGGGGCGTAGCCCTCGTAGGTGATGGTCTCCCAGTCGGCGCCACCGGCCGTCGCACCTGAACCGCGCTTGACCGCGTTGTCGATGTTGTTGTTGGGGACCGAGGTCTTCTTCGCCTTCTGGATGGCGTCGTAGAGGGTCGGGTTGCCGGTGACGTCACCGCCGCCGGTGCGAGCCGCGACCTCGATGTTCTTGATCAGCTTGGCGAAGAGCTTGCCGCGCTTGGCATCGATGGCCGCCTTCTTGTGCTTCGTGGTCGCCCACTTACTGTGGCCACTCATCTGATGCCCTCCAACAGGTAGTCCCGCACGATCCCGACGAACAGTCCGTGGACCCGGTGGTCACCACTGACCTCCGGATGGAAGGAGGTGGCCAGCAGCGGGCCCTGGCGGACGGCGACGATCCTACCGGCGGCGGGTCCGTCCTCCACACGGGCCAGCACCTCGACGGACGCACCCGCGTCCTCCACCCAGGGCGCGCGGATGAAGATCGCGCGTACCGTCTCGTCGAGTCCGGTGAAGTGGATGTCCTCCTCGAAGGAGTCGACCTGCCGTCCGAAGGCGTTGCGGCGCACCGTGATGTCGAGCCCGCCCAGCGTCTGCTGGTCAGGGCGGGCGTCGGCGATCCGGTCGGCCAGCATGATCATCCCCGCGCACGAACCGTAGGCCGGCATCCCTGCGGCGAGCCGCTCGCGCAACGGCCCGTACAGGTCGAACGCGCGGACCAGCTTGTCCATCGTCGTCGACTCACCCCCGGGGATGATCAGGGCGTCGACCTCGGCGAGCTCGCTCCGGCGGCGCACGGTGGTGCCGTGGGCACCCGCCTGCTCCACGGCATACAGGTGCTCGCGCACGTCGCCCTGGACGGCGAGGACTCCGATGATGGGTTGGGCTGTCACGACGCGAATGCTAACTGCGTGCACGGCGGCCCTAGCGTGGGGGCATGAGCACCAGCACGAGCACCGACACGAGCACCGAGGTGAGCATCCGTCCGCGTCGGCCCGAGGACCTCGCGCCGCTGGCCGAGGTGCTGGCCGGCCAGCAGGGTCACACGGGGTACCCGCAGCGTTGGCCACTGCCGTTCCCCGTCGAGGAGTTCCTCCACCGACCGGCCCAGCTCCGGGCCTGGGTGGCCGAGCTCGACGGGGCGGTCGTGGGGCACGTCGCCGTGGCCGCGGTGCAGCCCGGCGAGATGGCGACGGTATGGATGGCGGGCACCGGCCGCCCGCTGGCCGAGCTCGCGGAGGTGTCGGTGCTGTTCGTCGACCATGCCATCACGGGACGTGGTGTCGGCGCGGCGCTCCTGGGCGAAGCGGTGGCGTTCATCCGCGACAGCGGCCGTACGCCGGTGCTCGACGTGGTGCAGGAGACGCAGAACGCGCTGCGCCTCTACGAGCGCAACGGCTGGCAGGTGGTGGGCGAGACGAGGCCGTGGTGGCTGCCTGAGGCCAACCTGCCCGTGCTGCTCATGGTGCTGCCCGCCGCCGGGGCCTGAGCCCCGACGGCGGACGGGTTCACCAGCCGCGCTCGGCGAGCCGGTGCGGCTCGGGGATCTCGTCGACGTTGATGCCGACCATGGCCTCGCCCAGACCGCGGGAGACCTTGGCGATCACGTCCGGGTCGTCGTAGAACGTCGTGGCCTTGACGATCGCCTCGGCGCGCTGGGCCGGGTTGCCGGACTTGAAGATGCCCGAGCCGACGAAGACGCCCTCGGCACCGAGCTGCATCATCATCGCGGCGTCGGCGGGGGTGGCGATGCCACCGGCGGTGAACAGGACCACGGGCAGCTTGCCGGCCGCGGCGACCTCCTTGACCAGCTCGTACGGTGCCTGCAGCTCCTTCGCGGCCACGAACAGCTCGTCCTCGGGCAGGTTGGCGAGCTTGCGCAGCTGCTGGCGGATCTGGCGCATGTGGGTCGTCGCGTTGGAGACGTCGCCGGTGCCGGCCTCACCCTTGGAGCGGATCATCGCCGCGCCCTCGGTGATGCGGCGCAGGGCCTCGCCGAGGTTGGTCGCGCCACAGACGAAGGGAACGGTGAAGTTCCACTTGTCGATGTGGTTGGCGTAGTCGGCCGGGGTCAGCACCTCGGACTCGTCGATGTAGTCGACACCCAGGGACTGCAGCACCTGTGCCTCGACGAAGTGGCCGATGCGGGCCTTGGCCATCACCGGGATCGAGACGGCCTCGATGATGCCGTCGATCATGTCGGGGTCGGACATCCGGGAGACGCCACCCTGGGCGCGGATGTCGGCCGGCACGCGCTCGAGCGCCATCACGGCGACAGCGCCGGCGTCCTCGGCGATCTTGGCCTGCTCGACGTTGACGACGTCCATGATGACGCCGCCCTTGAGCATCTCGGCCATCCCCCGCTTGACGCGGGAGGTGCCGGTGGTGGGCTGCGACGAGGACTCGGGGGTGGCGGTGGTGGTGTCGGCGGACATGACGGACGAGCTCCAGATCTGTTCAGGGCGCAGCGCAGGGGAACGCGCTTCGCGATCCATGGTAGTTGGTGCGTGCAGTGCTCAGCACCGAGGCCCGACACGCCAGCAAAGCGGGGGTTGCGTGGTGATACCGGTACCTGCAAGTCCCGTGTTGCCGCGCAACCCCCGCTTTGCGAGGACGGCCGTCAGTCGCGGACGGCCGGGGGCAGCTCGTCGTCGAACTCGACGGTACGTGGCAGGGCGGCGTGGCCGGCGAGCCGGAACAACCGGACCACGGGCTTGCGACGCACCCGGCGCACGTCGGTGACCGCGTCGTTGTGGAACCGCCGCGCCAGCTGCACCCTGACCCCGGCCGCCTCGACCCGGTGCAGGGCGAGCGCCCCGAGGTTGTCGTCCTCGCGGATCTTCGCGACGACGTCGGCGGTCAGGGCGGCCTGCAGCGCGGCGGTGAGGTCGCTCTCGAGCTCCTCGCGCTGCCCGAAGCTCTGCCCCTCGAGGAAGTCCTCCTCCATGGCGCGGTCGTTGTGCGCCTCCAGGGACTCGGACGCCGCGCCGGCGAGCATCAGCGCGCTGGCCGGGTCGAGCGCCCCCGAGTTCGCGAGCTCGAGGGTCGACTCGGCGCGCCGGACGAGCTGGGCGTCGAGCGCCGACAGCGCACCCTCGCCCCGGGTGTGCAGCCGGTCGAGGCGGGCCGCGTTGTAGGAGAGGTACCAGGCGATGCCGAGCAGGACGGCCACGGCGACCGCGCTCCAGGTGACGGTCTGCATCAGTCCTCGCCTCCTCCTCGCCGGCCGCGCAACAGCCGGGTCCAGCGGGTGTCGGCCGGGTCGACCCGGTCCGGGCGGTCCTCGCGCCAGGCGTCGACCCCGTGGGTGACGGTCTCGTAGACGGCCATGACGTCCTCGGCCACCACGGACCAGTCGAACACCTGCGCCCGCCGGCTGCCCTGGACGCACAGGCGCTGGCGCTCGGTCGGGTCGCCGAGCAGCCGCAGGAGCTGACGGGACAGGTCGGCCGGGTCCTCGTTGGCGAACATCGCCCCGCACCGGCCCCCGTCGAGCACGCGGACGAAGGCGGCGAGGTCGCTGGCCACGACCGGCGCCCCGGCGCTCATCGCCTCCACGAGCACGATGCCGAAGCTCTCGCCCCCGGTGTGCGGCGCGACGTAGGCGTCCACCGACGACAGCAGTGCGGCCTTGTCCTCGTCGCTGACCATCCCGAGGAACTCCGTGGCCGCGGCGACCTGCGGGTCCATCCGCTCCCGGGCCGCCTCGACGTCGCCGGGACCGGCCACCAGCACGCGGGCACCGGGGTGGCGCGCCAGCACGGCGGGCATCGCTGCCGCCAGGACCGGCAGGCCCTTGCGTGGCTCGTCGATGCGTCCGAGGAACGCCAGGGTCGGCGCCTGCTCGGTGCCGGTCCACGCGGGGTTCGGCCGGGCGTCCGCGAACCGGCTCACGTTGACCCCGTTGGGGATCACCACGGCGTCACCGCCGAGGTGCGTGGTGACGGTGCGCCGCGCGTCCTCGGAGACGGCGATGCGTCCGTTGATCTTCTCCAGGCTGGGCCGCAGCAGCGGGTATGCCGCCTGCATCGCTCGCGAGCGCAGGTTGGAGGTGTGGAAGGTGGCCACCACCGGCCCCTCTGCGGACCACAGGGCGAGCACCGAGATGCTCGGGGTGACGGGCTCGTGGATGTGCACCACGTCGAACTGGCCGCGCTCGAGCCAGCGCCCGACCCGGGCTGCGGTGACCGGACCGAAGTTGAGCCGGGCCACCGAGCCGTTGTAGCGGACCGGCACGGCGCGCCCCACCGACTCGACGTACTCCGGCAGCGGGGTGTCCTCGTCGGCCGGCGCGAGGACCGACGCATGGTGTCCCTGTGCCAGGAAGTGCTCGGCGAGGTCGCGCACGTGGAACTGCACTCCCCCGGGCACGTCGAAGGAGTAGGGGCAGACGATGCCGATCCTCACGACGCCACCTGGGCGCGGGCGTCCCGGGGCTCGAGGTCGTCGAGGAAGACCCGCTGCAGCATGTGCCAGTCGGCGGTGTGCTCGCGGATCGCGGCGCCCAGGGCATCGGCGCACTGCTGGGTCATGGCCACCGCCTTGGCACGGGTCGTGCCGGTGGTCGGCACCTCGACCCGGTCGTGGAAGGTGATGACGAGGCGGTGCCGCCACGACCCGGGCACGGCTTCGTAGTGGATGGACACGGGGTGCAGCGCGGCCCCGCTGCCCAGCGCCAGGGCGGCCGGACCGGCCGCCATCTTGGAGCGGTGGCCGAGCAGGTCGACCTCGATGCCCCGGTCGGTCAGGTCGCGATCGGCCAGCAACGGCATCACCACCGGGGAGGCCAGGTGGCCGCGCAGCTGGGCGAAGACGTCGCCGCCCCCGGTCAGCGGCAGGATCGTCATGCCGAGCGACTGCCGGAACTCGAGGAACTCGGCATACACCTCCTCGGGTTTGAGCCGCTCTGCCACGGTGACGACGGGTCCGAGGTTGCGGGTCCCCCATGCCCCGGCGAGGTCCCAGTTGCCCAGGTGCCCCAGGAAGCAGACGACGGGGCGTCCGGCGTCCAGCTCGGCCCGCACGGCCCCATCACCCTCGACCCGCACCTGTGCGGCGATGTCCTGCGGCGAGCGGTCCGGCAACCGGAAGGCTTCGCAGTAGTAGCGCAGGTAGGACCGCATCCCCGCCTGCACCAGTCTCTTCAGGGCTGCGTCGTCGAGCTCGGGACGCGCCCTGGCGTAGTTGCTGCGCAACCGCTGTACGCCCTTGCCGCCACGGCGGACCGTGGCATCGGCGATCCGGTCGAACGCCGCATACGCCTGCCGCTCGGGGAGTCGTCGCACGAAGCCCCATCCGAGCCGGTAACCCGTCACGGCGAGGCGGTCGCCGAGGCGGCTCACGAAGCTGCGGCGAGCGCCTGGCGGCGCACCATGAGCATCCGCTGCACCACGGTGATCAGGCTCGCCACCGCGAGCAGGGCCAGGACGATGGCGAGCACGACCTCGGGCAGGCCGATGCCGACCAGCCCGGTGGTGGCCAGGACCGCGACCAGCCGGTCGGCACGCTCGGCGATGCCGACGTCGGCGGAGAACCCGAGCCCCTCGGCGCGCGCCTTGGCGTAGGACACGACGCTGCCGAGGATCAGGCAGGCGAGCGCCAGCCCGGCCATGAGGAAGTTGTCGCCGCGACCGGCGTACCAGAGCACGAGACCGCCGAAGATCGCTGCGTCCCCGACCCTGTCCAAGGTGGAGTCGAGGTAGGCGCCCCACTTGCCCGAACGGTTGGACATCCGGGCCATCACCCCGTCGATGGTGTCCGAGAACACGAACACGACGATGACGATGGTGCCCCAGAAGAACTCGTGGCGGGGGTAGAAGGCGAGTGCTCCCACGCACACGCCGATGGTCCCCACGACGGTCACCACGTCCGGGCTGATGCCGAGCTTGAGGAACAGCCGGGCCACGGGGGTGAAGATCGTCGTGAAGAGGGCGCGTGCGTACTTGTTGAGCATGGTGGGGGCAGCCTACTGAGGCTGGGCCGGAAGCTGGGGCGCGCACGCCGGGGTGCCGCCGGGAAGTGTGTAGCGGTGGTCGGCGACCCAGGTGTAGGCGCGGGCCGCGAGCGCCGAGACGCCGGGGAGCATCAGCAGGTGGCCGAACGGTCGCCACAGCGGCGCGCCGTGCCGCAGTCCCTCGGCGATGGCCAGGTGCCCGGCCACGACCGAGCCGTCGCGTCGCACGAACTGCGCGGCCTCGATGCAGTCGGCCTCGGTGACCCCGAGCGGTCCGAGGTCGAGCTGCTGCCAGGGCTGCACCTCGTAGCGCTGGTGCCGGTCCACCCAGCGGGAGAGGAAGTGGGCGCTGGTCGTGCAGAAGCCGCAGTCACCGTCGAAGATGAGCAGGGCGCGCTCCCTGAGGGCGCTGTCCGGGGCCGTGTGCATGGCCGAAGTCTCTCACCCGCGTGGCACCATGACGGCCATGAGGGGGCGTCGGGGCGGCACCAGGGAACACCGGGAACGGCTCGGGCCGTACTCCATGCTGGCGCGGCTGGCCGTGACCGCGGTCGTCGTCACCACGGTCTGCCTCGGCACCTGGGTGGGCAACGACGAGTGGTGGCCCTTCGCACCGATGTCGCAGTACGCCTTCTCGGTGCGCAACGACGGCGTCATCAACTCCCTGACGATGGACGCCCTGACCACCGACGGCGAGGTGGTCCGGGTGCCGCTGTCCAAGGAGCTCATCGGTATCGAGCGTGCCGAGATCGAGGGGCAGGCCCCGCGCATCATCCGCACCCCCGAGCTGCTCCAGGACATCGCGGTGCTGCACCGGCGGCGGCTGCCGGACGAGACGCCGTACGCGGTCATCTGGCTGCGCAACACCTCCACGAGCATCCCCACGGGCAACACCACGATGCACACGCTCGCCACCTGGCAGGTTCGCGACCCGCTCCGCCCCCGGCCCAGCGGCCTGCCCGGCGGCAGGGGTTCAGGGTGAACGCCGTCGAGCGGTTCCTCGCCCCCTCGCTCCCGCTGGCGCGGGTCGCGTGGCTGCGGCACATCATCTACCCCTTCGTCCTGCTCGACGTGCTGTGGATCGTCACCGACCCGATCCCCCACGGCGACGTGCCCCCGAGCCTCTACCGCGGGCTGGTCGTCCGTGACGTCCTGCACCTGCCGGCCCCCTCGCACCTCTACGTCCGGGTGCTGCTCGGCGTGGTCGTCGTGAGCGCCGTGGTGGCGGCGACCGGTCGGCTGCCCCGCCTGGCCGGCTGGATCTGCGCCGTCGGCATGCTCGACTGGGTGAGCAACGCATTCGCCTACTCCAAGGTGGACCACGACCACTTCGCCCTCGTCGTGGCCCTCTTCGTCCTGCCGACGGTGGGGCGCGCCCGGGTCGGGGACGTGGACCTGCGTTCGCAGGCTGCCGGCTGGGCGATCCGCATGGTGCAGATCGGGGCCGTGTCGATCTACTTCCTGTCCGCGAGCGCCAAGGTGCGCTTCGGCGGCTGGGGCTGGGCCAACGGCGCGACCCTGATCTGGGCGCTGACCCGCCGCCCCAACGGCATCGGCCCGTGGGTCGGCTCCCACCCGACCCTGACCCACGCCCTGCAGTGGGTGGTGATGGTCGCGGAGTTCTGCTCCCCGGTGCTGCTGTGGCTGCGCGGACGGGCCCTGTATGCCGCGCTGGCCTTCTGGGCCGGCTTCCACCTGAGCACCTACCTCATGCTCAAGATCCACTTCCTGCCGCTGGCGGTGTGCCTGCTCAGCTTCCTGCCGCTGGAACGCCTCAGCCCGTGGTGGTCGAGCCGCCCGTGGCAGCGGCTCCCGCACCGGGCCAGGCCGCTGCGAGGCGACCGCGGACGTCCTCGAGCAACATCGGAAGAGCTTTCGTCTGCCCGATGATGGGCAGGAAGTTCATGTCGCCACCCCAGCGGGGAACGACGTGCTGGTGCAGGTGCGCCTGCACCCCGGCGCCGGCGACAGCACCCTGGTTGATCCCGATGTTGTAGCCCATCGGCTGCGACGTCGTGTCGAGGGCGGCGATGGCCTGCTTGGTCAGGCTGCCGAACTCGGCCGTCTCGTCGTCGCTGAGGTCGACGTAGAGCGAGACGTGGCGGTAGGGGCAGATCAGGACGTGGCCGGGGTTGTAGGGGAACAGGTTCATGACCACGTAGCAGTGCTTGCCGCGGTGGACGACCAGGCCCTCGGCGTCGCCGCGACCCGGCGCCGCACAGAACGGGCAGCCGTCGCCGGCCTCCTCGCTGGGCCGGTCCCCCGTGATGTAGGCCATCCGGTGCGGGGTCCACAACCGCTCGAAACCGTCCGGGACGCTCGCGAAGTCCGTATCCAGCTCGGGTGCGTCGCTCATGCGCCGATCCTATGCAGTGCCAGCACATCGAGCCCGCGGTCGGCATGATGGACGGCGTGGATGACCCTGAAGCGACCGCCGGCCCCGGGCTCCCGCTGGTGCGGCGCGCCACCGCCTCCGATGCGCCACAGGTCGCCGACCTGTTCTGGCGGGTCCGTGGCGAGTCGGTGCCGCACATCCCGATGATCGTCCACCCCCGCGAGAGCGTCCTGCCGTTCGTCGAGCACGTGCTGCTCGCCGAGGGAGAGGTCTGGGTCGCTGAGGACGGTGGGGAGCTCGTGGCGTTCCTCGCCCTGACCGAACCCGACGAGCTGGGCCACCTGTACCTCGCGGCCACGCACACCGGGCGCGGGCTCGGCGCCCGACTCGTCGAGGTGGCCAAGGAGCGGTTCCCTGCGGGACTGCAGCTGTGGGCGTTCCAGTCCAACGCCGGGGCACTGCGGTTCTACGAGCGGCACGGCTTCACCGCGGTCGAGTGGACCGACGGCGACAACGAGGAGGGCGAGCCGGACGTCCGGATGGTCTGGCGGCCGGTCCCCGAGCAGTAGACCTACCCCGGGACCGGGTCGCTCAGACCTGGACTCGCGCCTCCACCGCAGCCACGACCTCAGCGATGGCGTCGGCGATCAGGACACCGTTCTTCTGCTCACCGTTGCGGTAGCGGAACGACACCGCACCGGCTGAACGGTCCTCCTCGCCGGCGATGAGGGTGAACGGCACCCGCGACTTGCTCGCGTTGCGGATCTTCTTCGGGAACCGGTCGTCGCTGTCGTCGATCTCGACGCGGATCCCCTTGCGGCGCAGCTGGTCCGCGACCTCGTGCAGGTAGTCGGAGTACTCCTCCGCGACGGGCACCGCGAGGACCTGCACCGGCGAGAGCCAGGGCGGGAAGGCGCCGGCGTAGTGCTCGACGAGCACCCCGAGGAAGCGCTCGATCGACCCGAACTTGGCCGAGTGGATCATCACCGGCTGCTGGCGCGAGCCGTCGGCCGCCTGGTACTCGAGGCCGAACCGCTCCGGCTGGTTGAAGTCGTACTGGATGGTCGACATCTGCCAGGTGCGCCCGATCGCGTCGCGGGCCTGGACCGAGATCTTCGGGCCGTAGTAGGCCGCGCCACCGGGGTCGAGCACGAGCTCGAGGCCCGACTCGTTCGCGACGTCGCGCAGCACCTCGGTCGCGAGCTCCCACTGCTCGTCCGAACCGATGAACTTGTCCTTCTTGTCGCCCTCGGTCTCGCGGGTGGACAGCTCGAGGTAGTAGTCGTCCATGCCGAAGTCACGCAGCAGGGACAGCACGAAGTCGAGCAGGTGCTTGACCTCGCCGGGCGCCTGCTCCCTGGTGACGTAGGAGTGCGAGTCGTCCTGGGTCATGCCGCGCACCCTGGTCAGGCCGTGCACCACCCCGGACTTCTCGTTGCGGTAGACCGAGCCGAACTCGAACAGCCGCAGCGGCAGCTCACGGTACGAGCGGCCGCGCGAGCGGAAGATCAGGTTGTGCATGGGGCAGTTCATCGCCTTGAGGCGGTAGTCCGTGCCGTCGACGTCGAAGGGCGCGAACATGCCCTCCTCGTAGTACGGCAGGTGTCCCGAGGTGTGGAACAGCTGCTCCTTGGAGATGTGGGGGGTCCCGACGTACTGGAAGCCCTCCTCGATGTGGCGCAGGCGGACGTAGTCCTCCATCTCCCGCTTGATGACCCCACCCTTGGGGTGGAACACGGGCAGGCCGGAGCCGAGCTCGTCGGGGAAGCTGAACAGGTCCTGCTCCGCCCCGATCTTGCGGTGGTCGCGCTTCTCGGCCTCCGCCAGGCGGTCGAGGTGGGCCTTGAGCTCGTCCTTGGTCGCCCACGCGGTGCCGTAGACGCGCTGCAGCTGCGGGTTCTTCTCGCTGCCGCGCCAGTAGGCGCCGCCGCTGCGCATCAGCTTGAAGGCGTTGCCCAGCACCTTGGTGGTGGGCACGTGCGGCCCACGGCACAGGTCACCCCAGGCCCGGCTGCCGTCGCGCCTGAGGTTGTCGTAGATGGTCAGCTGCGCGCCGCCCACCTCCCTGTCGGCCCCCTCGACTTCGTCAAGGGTGTCTCCATGGGCCCGCACGTCAGCGCCCTCGGCGGCATCGCCGGCGGCGCCACCCTTGAGGCCGATGAGCTCGATCTTGTAGGGCTCGTCCGCGAGCTCCACCGCGGCGTCCTCGTCGCTGATCTCACGCCGCACGAAGGTCTGGCCCTCGTTGACGATGCGCTGCATGACCTTCTCGAGAGCCTTGAGGTCCTCGGGGGTGAACGCCTCGTCCACGTCGAAGTCGTAGTAGAACCCGTCGCGGATGGGCGGGCCGATCCCCAGGCGGGCCTTGGGGTTGACCTCCTGCACCGCCTGGGCGAGGACGTGGGCGGCGCTGTGCCGCAGCACGTCGAGACCGTCCTGCTCCTGCGCGGTCACCGGCTCGACGACATCGCCGTCGGCAACGACGTGGGCGAGGTCGCGCAGCTCGCCGTTGACCCGCGCGACGAGGACCGCGCGGTCACCCTCGAACAGGTCGGCGGCAGTCGTCTGCTCCGGCACCTGTCGCTCGCTCCCGGCGATGGTGACGGTGATCTGGGCAGACACGGTGCGCGCTCCTTGGTTCGGGTGGGGGACGAGGTCCCGTCGGTATGCCGCTCGCGGACTTCCGCGGGCAGCCCTGCGATGTTATCGGCCGGGTCGCGGGCTGCGCGCGCGAGATACCGTGGTTCGATTCTTGACTCGTTCCAGAACAAGGGGAAGACTGGCGGCTGTGACCACCCCGTCAGTCGTCCACCAGGACGACCTCCCGCAGCTGCTGCGCGACGCCGGCCTGCGGGTCACCCGGCCCAGGGTGGCCGTCCTCGCCGCGGTGAGCGCCCACCCGCACTCCGACACCGACTCGCTCATCGCTGCGGCTCGTCGCGGCGTGCCGGACGTGTCGCACCAGGCGGTCTACGACTGCCTCGGCGCCCTGACGCGATCTGGCCTCGTGCGCCGCATCCAGCCGCCGGGCTCGGTCGCGAGGTACGAGGCCCGCGTCGGTGACAACCACCACCACGTGGTGTGCCGCTCCTGCGGGGCCATCGCCGACGTCGACTGCGCGGTGGGCCACGCGCCGTGCCTGACCGCCTCGGAGGACCACGGCTTCACCATCGACGAGGCGGAGGTCGTCTACCGCGGCCTGTGCCCGGCCTGCACCGCCGCGGGTAGCGCCGCGGGTGGCGCCGCACCTGACTGAACCACTCGACCGAACACCAGCAGTCCGACAGCGAACCCGTCCGGAAGGAAGTCATGTCCGAGCACAACCACGTCAGCAACACCAACGCCGAGGGTCACGAGACCCGCGTCGGCGAGATGAACGAGAGCGACCGCACGTGCCCGGTCGTGCACAACCGCGCACCGGAGCCGGCGCAGGGCGGTGGCAACCGCGGTTGGTGGCCCGAGCGCCTCAACGTCAAGATCCTCGCGAAGAACCCCGCGGTCGCGAACCCGTACGGTGGTGACTTCGACTACGCCGCTGCCTTCGAGTCCCTCGACCTCGCCGCGGTGAAGCAGGACATCGCCGAGGTGCTCACCACCTCCCAGGACTGGTGGCCCGCCGACTTCGGCCACTACGGCCCGTTCATGATCCGCATGGCCTGGCACAGCGCCGGCACCTACCGCGTCCAGGACGGCCGTGGCGGTGCCGGGGCCGGGCAGCAGCGCTTCGCCCCGCTCAACAGCTGGCCCGACAACGCCAACCTCGACAAGGCCCGCCGCCTGCTGTGGCCGGTCAAGAAGAAGTACGGCCGCAACCTCTCCTGGGCCGACCTCATCGTCCTGACCGGCAACGTCGCCCTCGAGACGATGGGCTTCGAGACCTTCGGCTTCGCCGGTGGCCGCGCTGACGTGTGGGAGCCCGACGAGGACGTCTACTGGGGGCCGGAGACCGAGTGGTTGGGCGCAGAGCGCTACACCGGTGACCGGGACCTGGAGAACCCGCTCGCCGCGGTCCAGATGGGCCTGATCTACGTCAACCCCGAGGGCCCCGACGGCGAGCCCGACCCGTTGCGCTCGGCCCGCGACATCCGCGAGACCTTCGGCCGGATGGCCATGAACGACGAGGAGACCGTCGCCCTCATCGCCGGCGGCCACACCTTCGGCAAGACCCACGGCGCGGCCGACCCGGACCAGTACGTGTCGGACGAGCCCGAGGGCGCGCCCCTCGAGCAGATGGGGCTGGGCTGGAAGAACAGCTTCGGCACCGGCAAGGGTGCCGACACCATCACCAGCGGCATCGAGGTCACCTGGACCACGACGCCCACCCAGTGGAGCAACAACTTCTTCGAGAACCTGTTCGGGTTCGAGTGGGAGCTCACCAAGAGCCCGGCGGGCGCCCACCAGTGGAAGCCCAAGGACGGCGCCGGTGAAGGCACCGTCCCCCACGCCCACGACGCGACGAAGAAGATCGCGCCCAACTTCCTCACGACCGACCTCGCCCTGCGCGTGGACCCGGTCTACGAGCAGATCTCGCGTCGCTTCCTCGAGAACCCGCAGGAGTTCGCCGACGCCTTCTCGCGCGCCTGGTTCAAGCTGACCCACCGCGACATGGGTCCGCTGGCCCGCTACCTCGGCCCCGAGGTGCCCAGCGAGGTCCAGCTGTGGCAGGACCCGCTGCCCGCGGCGACCGACGAGACCATCACCGCCGACGACGTGGCCGAGCTCAAGGCCCTGGTTGCCGACACCGGGCTCAGCGTCTCCCAGCTCGTCTCCACCGCGTGGGCCGCTGCATCGTCCTTCCGCGGGAGCGACAAGCGCGGTGGCGCCAACGGTGCACGCATCCGCCTCGCACCGCAGAACGGCTGGGAGGTCAACAACCCGGCCGGCCTGGCGAGCGTGCTGCGCACCCTCGAGGGCGTGCAGGAGTCGTTCAACGGCAAGAGTGCTCGTCAGGTCTCCCTGGCCGACCTCATCGTCCTCGCGGGCGGGGTGGGTGTCGAGCAGGCGGCGAAGGCCGCCGGCCACGACCTCGAGGTCCCCTTCACCCCGGGTCGGGTCGACGCCACCCAGGAGCAGACCGACGTCGAGTCCTTCGCCTGGCTGGAGCCCCGGGCCGACGGGTTCCGCAACTACCCGGGCAAGGGTCACCGGCTCGGCGCGGAGTACCAGCTGCTGGACCGCGCGAACCTGCTCACGCTGAGCGCTCCGGAGATGACCGTCCTGGTCGGCGGCCTGCGGGTCCTCGGCACGAACTACGACGGCTCGGCGCACGGAGTCCTCACCGACGCCCCCGGCACGTTGACGAACGACTTCTTCGTCAACCTGCTCGACCTCGGCACGCAGTGGGCTCCCACCTCCGAGGACGCCGCGACGTTCGAGGCGCGTGACGGGTCGGGCCAGGTCCGCTGGACCGGCACCCGCGCCGACCTCGTGTTCGGCTCGAACTCCGAGCTGCGCGCGGTCGCCGAGGTCTACGCCAGTGACGACGCGAAGGACCGCTTCGTCAGCGAGTTCGTCGCGGCCTGGACCAAGGTGATGGAGCTCGACCGGTTCGACGTCGCCTGAGGCAGCCGCTGCCGTGATCCCACCCGGAGGCCGCCGGACGCACCACGCGTCCGGCGGCCTTCGGTATGGGTGTAGACAAGAGCCATGATCGTCGCCATCGCCGGAGGACACGGACAGATCGCCCTGCAGCTCGAGAGGGAGCTCACCACGCGGGGCCACGAGGCCATCGCCCTGGTGCGCAACCCCGACCACGTCGCAGATGTCGAGGAGCAGGGTGCCCGAGCCGAGGTCGTGGACCTCGAGCACACCACGGTCGAAGCCCTGGCCGCGGCCATCGCGGGGGCCGACGCCGTGGTGTTCGCTGCCGGCGCCGGCCCCGGCAGCGGGACGGAACGCAAGGACAGCGTCGACCGCGGGGCAGCGGTCCTGCTCGCCGACGCGGCTGTCGCGGCCGGCGTCGCACGCTACGTCATGGTGTCGTCGATGGGTGCCGACTCGGCCGATCCCGAGTCGGACGACGCCTTCCAGGTCTACCTGCGTGCGAAGGCAGCCGCCGAGGCCGATCTCAGGGCACGCACCGAGCTGACGTGGACGATCGTCCGCCCGGGCCAGCTCACCGACGAGGGAACCACCGACCGGGTCGAGCTCGGCCCGTCCGTGGAGCGCGGAAAGGTCTCGCGCGCCGATGTCGCTGCAGTGCTGGCCGAGCTGCTCACCACCGGTGTCGGCGGGGGCCTGGTGCTCGAGCTCGTCTCCGGACCTGTCTCGGTCTCCGAGGCCGTGGCCGCCCTGCGCGACTGACCGTGACCGAGCTGCCTGGGCCCGTGAACGTTTCGGGCGTGGAGGTGCGCGCCGTGCGCTTCACCGACCCGGACGTCCAGCACCTCGTCGAGGAGGTGCAGTCCTACTACGTGAGCATCTATGGCGGCCCCGACGACTCCCCCATCGTCGACGGCGAGTTCGACTCGCCGCAGGGCACGTTCGTCCTCGCGACCGACGCCACAGGACCGGTCGGCATGGGGGGCTGGCGCCACCGGCCGGACCTGGGTGCGCGGTTCGACGCGTCCGTCGCCGAGCTCAAGCGGATGTATGTCACGCCCCGGGCTCGCCGACGCGGCATCTCGCGGGTCGTGCTGACCGATCTCGAACGCACCGCGGCGGCGGCCGGAGTCCAGCTGCTCGTCCTCGAGACAGGCATCGTGCAGGAGGACGCCATCGCGCTCTACGAGTCGAGCGGCTACCGCCGGACCATCGACTTCGGTCACTACGCCGACTCCGACCTGTCGCGCTGCTACGCCAAGCCGCTCCAGCGTCCGTCGGACGCCCGGGCGTCCCGCATCGCCCGCTCAGCCGGTGGCGGGTAGGGGGCGGGGCTGACTTCGAGGGCGGCATCGCTGGTGTTCTCGCCATTCGGTGAGGGTGGTGTCGTAGGAGTCGGTGGTCAGGTCCCACTCGACCCGGGGTCTGCCGTTGCCATTGCTGCGTAAGTCACTGCCGCTGCTGGCCGGTCCGTGGGTGATCCGGGCGCCGTAGCGGTGGGTGTGGACGATGCTGTGGTGGGCCCGGCAGAGCAGGGCGGCGTTGTCGAGGTCGGTGGGGCCGTCGTCGGCCCAGTGGACCAGGTGGTGCGCGTCGGTCCATGCGGCGGGTTTGGTACAGCCTGGGAACGTGCAGTGCCGGTCTCGTAGCCACAGATGACGGATCTGGGCCCGGTCGAACAACCGCCTGGCCATGCCTTGGTCCAGGATCTCCCCGTGGTGCCCAGGACCACGGGGATGACCTGGGCGTCGCACGCCAACCGGCGCACCGTGCCGGCGGTGAGGGTTTCGTCGTCCATCGTCACCCCGGCTCCGCGGCACCGGCCCTGCAGCGCGTCGAGGCTGATGGTCACGACGAGGCTGGTCTTGGCCTGGCGGGGGACCCCGTCCGGGGCGGACACGGCGCGGGACACGAGGTCGAGCAGTGCGTCGGCGCGGCGGGCGGCCGGGGTGCGGGAGTCCAGGTCGCCGGTGTCGGCGTCGCGTCGGGGTGTGGCCAACGCGTCGACCGCACCGTCGATGATCGCTGCGCCTTCTTCGTCCAGGACCAGGGTGTAGCGCCACATGCCGACCGGGCCGGGTCCCTTGACCAGGGACCGGTGCGCCCGGCGCACCTCGGCCTCGCGTTCGACCGCACCGTCGGGTCGGGCGACTTCACCGGTGCGCCGGATCGCGACGGCGAGCTTGCGTTCGTCCCACCCCTGGGCACCCCGGGCGGCGCCCAGCAGCTCCGCGGTCGCCTCGGCCAGACCGACCGGGTCGGCCAGGCCCCGGATCGAGCGGTGGAACCGGCAGATCTGCGCGGCCTTGCCCACCGGCAACGCCTCCGCACGCCGGGCAGGGTCCGGCGAGCTCGCACCCAGCACCGCGGTCACGACGTCGTCCAACCGGTGGTCGGCACCGGTGACCGCCGACCCGGCCGCGACCACCGAAGCGACCACGTCCGCGTCCAGCAGGTCCCGGGTGGCCAGCAACGGGGTCATCGCGTGCGCCCAGTCCACCGGCCCCCAGCCCTGACCCGACCCCAGGCTGCGTCGCTTGGCCTCGGCCAGCACCGACACCAGCAGCGCCTTCGCGCTCGACACCACCTCACCCAACGCGGTCAACGCCGCCGCGACCTCGGCGTCGCCCAACGCCCACAACCGCTCCGGCTCCCCACCACACAGCACGTCCCGCGCCACCGTCGCGGCACCCAGCACCGGACGCCCCGGACCATCACCGCAGGTGAGGGTCGAACGGTCCGCACTGATCGCCATACCAAGAACACTATCGGCGACCACCGACAACGCCCGGCCCTCATCCACAGACCCAACCCCGCTGCAGCGCAACAGTATTCGCTTGCGCCACGCGGGCATCACAACAGGCGCGGGCCGAGCGCGCCGAAGCGGGTCAGCGGCCGATCACCCTCCGAGCGGGCTTGCGGATGGGGCCACTGTCGGTGGGCATGACGGCCTTGTGGCTGGCCACCTCGAGCTCGCGGACGAGGCGCTGGGCGTCGAGGAGCAGCGCGCCGTACGCGGGCCACGCACGGGGGTCCTCCAGCTCGGTCTCCCGGATCTCGTGGCCCAGCTGGTCGAGGACGTCCGAGGCCGAGGCGAGGTAGTCGGTCACCGCCCTCATCTCGTCCTCCCCGGCGAGGCCCAGGTGGCTCAGGGCTCCGGCGATCTTGTCGAGGGCCTCGGCGTAGCAGTTCAGGAACCGCTTGGTCGGTGACGGCTGGCTCTCGTCCTCGTCAGCGGCGTCGACCAGGGTCCGGGCGATCCCCGACAGCTGCCACTGCGCCCGGCGCACCGCCTCGACCGTCTGCGCGTAGCCGGCCCAGTCCACCTCCAGCCGGCGCAGGTTGTCACGCGGGTTGAAGCGCATGCTCTCGCGGCCGGTCTCGATCTCCTCCTGGATCGACGGCGCGAGGGCGATGATCTCGGTGCTCGCGTCGTACCAGGCCCGCGCCGCATCGGTGTCCCAGCCCTCGCGGAGCCCTGCGGCGATGTCGTTGAGCAGGGCGCACACCCGGGAGGTCAGCGACCGGATCTGTTCGCGCGGCTGCTGCACGTGCAACGGGGCCAGCACGATGGCGTTGGTCAGCACGCCGATCAGCCCGCCGGCGACGGTCTCCACGATGGTCAGGTAGGTGAACTCCATGTCGGTGCCGCCGACGGTGAGCAGGGACAGCAGCACCATCGTCGGGACCTGGATGCCGTGGTCGCCCAGCCGCCGCCACCGGGCCAGGAGCAGCGCGAGGTAGAGGACCGGGAGCATGGTCCACCAGTGCACGCCGACCCAGGTGCCGACCAGCCAGGCCGCGGACATCCCGACGACGACGGCCAGGACTCGCTGGCCGCTGGCGCCCAGGGACCGCACGATCGTCTTGTCGACCACGAGCAGCGCAGCCATGGGGGCGTAGAAGGGGTTGGAGCTGTCCAGGACGAGTACCGCGAACTGCCAGGCGAGCACGGTCGCGAGGGCAGCCTTGCCCATCAGCAGCGCCGCATCGCGCTGCGGACCGGCCTTCCGCACCGCCTGTATGGCGTCAGCCGACCACCCCGAGACGGCCGACCGGGCACCGGTCCACAGCTCCCCGGGATCGCGTCGGGCTCCTGACTCCATCCGAAGGACCCTAGGCGGGCTCGACGCCGCCCACCAACTCGCACGGAGGGACGCCCCCGTCCGTCATCGAACAACCAGACTCAGGCGCCCAGCGTCAGGACCAGGTGCTCGCGCACGGGGTCGCGACCCGAGCGGAGCCCGGCCACCCGGCGGTCCCCGCTGTCGTCCACCACCAGCTCCACCGTGGACGGCAGGAGGACCGGCTTGCGGAACCACACCGCCGACGTCGACGGGCCGTTGGAGGCCGGACCCAACGTGGCGAGCGTCCGAGCGGCGGTCCACATGCCGTGGGCGATGGCCCGCGGGAACCCCATGGCCTTGGCGCTCAGGGCGTGCAGGTGGATCGGGTTCACGTCACCGGACACGGCGGCATACGCCCGACCCAGTCCCTCGGGGAGGCGCAGGACACCGACGGGCGGACCGTCCGGCAGGGGCGGTGCGGCCTCTCCCGCACCAGCGACTGCGTCTCCGTTCCCGCGGCGCAGGTAGGTGCTGCGGCCCTCCCACACCCGCTCGCCGTCGACGTCGACCTCGGTCACGAGGTCGACCAGCGTGCCCTTGGCGTGCGGACGCAGGTCGTCGGCGTGCACGGTCAGGTGCGAGGCGGTCGTCGGCGGTGAGCTGACGGTGGACGGTGATGCGGTTCTCGAGGTGGACCAGTCCGGGCAGCGGCAGCGGGAACGCACGGTCAGCCATGAGCTGCACCTGGAGGGGGAACCCGAGCACGTGGGGGTAGGTGTGCGGCAGCACGTCTCCCCCGGCGAAACGGCACAGGTGCTGGTAGTCGAGCAGGTGTCCCCGGTCGACCTCCACCCCGGCCAGGTGCAGGCCGTGGGTGGGCAGGTCGCCACCGCGGCCTCGTTGGGTGACGGCGGCCCGGGCGAACATCGGACCGAGCGCCGGGGCGGACGCGACCTCGCGCAGCTCCATGTCAGGCACCGAGCAGGCTCTGGCCGCAGACGCGGACCACGTTGCCGGTCACGCCGGCGCTGGCGTCCTGGCTGAACCAGGCGATGGTCTCGGCGACGTCGACGGGCAGGCCGCCCTGGCTCAGGGAGTTGAGCAGGCGGCCGACCTCGCGGGTCGCGAACGGCACCTTGGCCGTCATCTCGGTCTCGATGAACCCCGGCGCCACGGCGTTGACGGTGATGGCCCGCCGGCGCAGGTCCGCGTCCGCCGAGAGCGCGTCGACCAGCCCGATGACGCCGGCCTTGGAGGCGGCGTAGTTGGTCTGGCCGCGGTTGCCCGCGATCCCGGCGATCGAGGACACCAGCACGACGTGACCGCCGTCGCGGACCCCGCCGGCACCGAGCAGCACCTCGTTCATGCGCAGGATCGAACCGAGGTTGACGTCGAGCACCGACGCCCAGCGCGCCTGGTCCATGTTGGCGAGCAGCTTGTCGCGGGTGATGCCGGCGTTGTGGACGACGATGTCGAGGCCGCCGTACCGCTCGTTGGCGTGGTCGAGGATCTGCTCGTCCCGCATCGGGTGCCGTCACGTCGACCTGCAGGGCGGTGCCCCCGACGCGGTTCGCGGTGCGGGCCAACGACTCCCCCGCCCCCGGGATGTCGACGCAGACCACCCGGGCACCGTCCCGGGCCAGCACCTCGGCGATCGCCGCGCCGATCCCGCGGGCCGCACCCGTCACGACCGCGACCTTGCCGGTCAGTGGAGCAGCCCGGTCAGCGGGCTCGGTCGGGGTGCCCGCACCGACGCGGATGACCTGGCCGTCGACGTATGCCGAGCGGCCGGACAGCAGGAACCGCACCGCCGCGTCGGCGTTGGCCACCGCACCGTCGGCAACCAGGACGAGGTTGGCCGTCGCCCCGGCGCGCAGCTCCTTGCCGATCGAGCGGGTGATGCCCTCGAGCGAGCGACGGGCTGCGGCCTGGGCGACGGACGTGGCCGAGGACGGGTCGGTGCCGACGATGATGACGCGCCCCGACGGACGCAGCGCCTTCAGTGCGGGAGCGAGCACGACACGCACGACGTCGAGGTCGGCCGGGCCCTGCACCGCGGTGAGGTCGAGGACGGCCGCACCGATCTTCTCGCCGTCGGGCACCGCGTCGACGACGTCGACGCTCTCCCCCGCGAGCAGGTCACGCGCGCGCACGGCGACCGGCGCGTCCGTGAGGCCACCGACCAGGACGGGCCCCTCGATGAGTGGCGCGTCCGCGGCATACCGGCGCAGCCGCACCGGTCTGGGCAGGCCGAGCTGGGTCGCGAGCCTGGTGCCGACCGCACTGTTGACGAACCCTGCGTAGGCGCCGGCCATGTCAGGCGGCCTCGAGGATCGCCATGACACCCTGGCCGCCAGCGGCACAGATCGAGATCAGGCCGCGTGCGCCAGATCCCTTCTCCTGCAACGACTTCGCCAATGACGCCACGATGCGACCACCGGTGGCCGCGAAGGGGTGGCCCGCCGCGAGCGACGACCCGTTGACATTGAGCTTGCTGCGGTCGAGGGCTCCGATGGGGTCGTCCAGGCCGAGGCGGTCGCGGCAGAACGACTCGCTCTCCCAGGCCGCGAGGGTGCACAGCACCGTCGCGGCGAAGGCTTCGTGGATCTCGACGAGGTCGAAGTCCTGCAGCTTCATCCCTTGCCGCTCGAGCAGGTGGGGCAGGGCGTAGGCGGGAGCCATGAGCAGGCCCTCGTGGCCGGTGACGTAGTCGACCGCGGCGGTCTGGGCATCGACGACGTGCGCGAGGACGGGCAGACCGCGCTCGGCCGCCCAGGCGTCGCTGCCGAGCAGGACCACCGAGGCGCCGTCGGTCAGCGGAGTCGAGTTGCCCGCCGTCATCGTGGCGCCGTCGCCGCGACCGAACACCGGCTTCAGCTTCGCGAGCTGCTCGACGGAGGAGTCCGCGCGCAGGTTCTGGTCGCGGGTCAGACCGAGGTAGGGGGTGAGCAGGTCGTCGAAGAACCCGCGGTCGTAGGCGGCGGCGAGGTTGCGGTGGCTGTCGACCGCGAGCTCGTCCTGCGCCGTCCGGGAGACACCCCACTGGGCCGCGGTCTGGGCCATGTGCTCGCCCATCGAGAGGCCGGTGCGGGGCTCGACGTTGCGCGGGAGCTCGGGGACGACGTGCCCGGGACGCAGCCGCGCGACCGCCTTGAACCGCTGGCCCGGGGTCCTGGCCCGGTTGAGGGCGAGCAGCATCTCGCGCAGCCCCTCGTTGACCGCGATGGGGGCGTCCGAGGTGGTGTCGGTGCCACCGGCGATGCCTGACTCGACCTGGCCGAGGGCGATCTTGTTGGCGACGAGGATGGTCGCCTCGAGCCCGGTGCCGCAGGCCTGCTGCACGTCGTAGGCCGGAGTCCTCGGCGCCAGGCTCGACCCGAGGACCGCCTCACGGGTGAGGTTGAAGTCACGGCTGTGCTTGAGCACCGCCCCAGCAGCGACCTCGCCGACGGTCTCCCCTGCCAACCCGAACCGGGCCACGAGGCCCTCGAGCGCGGCGGTGAGCATGTCCTGGTTGGAGGCCTTGGCGTAGGCCTTGTCGGCGCGGGCGAACGGGATGCGGTTGCCGCCGATGACGGCAGCGCGGCGGGGCTTCGCAGATGCGGCCACGTGATGCTCCTGAGAGGTCGAGGATTACTGATACCGACGGTAGCAGGTACGCTCGGTACCTGCTACCGTCCATCGAGTGAGCACCACCACGGACGGCCGCAGCACCCGTTGGGACGAGCACCGCACCAGCCGCCGGCGCGAGCTCGTCGAGGCCACCCTGCGCGCCATCCGCGAGCACGGGGCGGGCGTCGGGATGGACGACATCGCCGCCGCGGCCGGCACCTCCAAGACGGTCTTCTACCGCCACTTCACCGACCGATCCGGCCTGTATGCCGCGGTGTCGGCGAGCGTGGACGCGCGGATCCTGCGCGACCTCGGCGCGGCCATGGGTGAGGGCTCCCCCGACCTCGCCAGCGCAGGTGGGAGCCCGCGGACCGTCATCGCGGCGGCGATCGAGTCCTACCTCGCCCTGGTCGAGCGGGACCCCGAGGTCTACCGCTTCGTGGTCAACGCTCCTCTCCTCGACTCCCCTTCCGGCGGCGACCCGGCCCTGGCGGTCACCAGCCACATCGCCGACCAGATGACCGACCTGATCGCCGCCGCCCTCACCTCGGTGGGCCGCGACCCCTCGGCTGCCCCGGTCTGGGGCGTCGGCGTCGTGGGCATGGTCCGCGCAGCGGCGGACCAGTGGCTCACCGACCCCACGCTGTCGCGCGGCGAGCTCACCGCGCACCTCACCGACCTCGCCTGGGGCGGCCTGTCCGCCGCGTGGCACGAACCAACCTGACCCCGCACCCCGTCCCCAACCCCCGAACCCGTCCCGACCCCCGAACCCGTCCCGACCCCGAACCCGTCCCGACCCCGAACCCGTCTGACACAGGAGCGACCATGACCGACCTCGCCACCGAGCTGCGCCGGGCCATCGACGGCCGCTGGGCCCACATCAAGGACGAGGCCCGCACCGAGCTCTCCCCGGCCGACTTCGCGGCTCCGCAGGCAGAGCTGACGATGGAGGAGTACCGCGCCCGGGTGGCAGGCCAGGTCCAGAAGATCGCGGCCACCGGACACCCGGCACGCGGCTTCCCGAAGGAGGCCGGCGGCAACGGCGACCTCGGTGGCTCGGTCACGGCGTTCGAGATGCTCGGCCACGCCGACCTGTCCGTCATGGTGAAGGCCGGCGTGCACTGGGGACTGTTCGGCGGCGCGGTGGCCAACCTCGGCACCGCCGCCCACCACGCGCAGTACCTGCCGCACATCATCGACGGCACGCTGCCCGGATGCTTCGCGATGACGGAGACCGGGCACGGCTCGGACGTGCAGTCGCTGGGCACGACGGCGACCTACGACGCCGAGACCGACGAGCTCGTCGTCCACACGCCCGACCTGCGCAGCCGCAAGGACTACATCGGTGGCGCGGCCCGCGACGGCCGGCTCGCCGCAGTGTTCGCCCAGCTGGTCACCGACGGCGAGAGCCACGGCGTGCACTGCGTGCTGGTGCCGATCCGCGACGAGGACGGCCACCCCGTCGCCGGTGTCACCATCGGTGACTGCGGTGCCAAGGCGGGTCTGGCGGGCGTCGACAACGGTCGGTTGTCCTTCGACCAGGTGCGGGTCCCGCGCACCAACCTGCTGGGCCGGTACGGCGACCTCGACGAGCAGGGCAGGTACACCTCCCCCATCGACAACCCGACCCGGCGCTTCTTCACGATGCTCGGGACCCTGGTGCGCGGGCGCGTGAGCGTGGCCGGTGCCGCCGGCGCCGCCACCCGGACCGCGCTCACCCTGGCCGTGACGTATGCGGGCCACCGGCGCCAGTTCACGCCGCCGGGCGCGGCAGCGGAGGTGGTGCTGCTCGACTACCGCACGCACCAGCGCAAGCTGCTGCCGGCGCTGGCGAAGTCCTACGCCCTCCAGCTCGCCCAGAACGAGCTCGTCTCGCTCATGCACGACGTGCAGACCGCCAGCGACGACGTCGACGACCACCGCCAGCGCGAGCTCGAGGCCCGCGCGGCCGGACTCAAGGCCGTGGCCACGGCGCACGCCACCGCCACCATCCAGGTGTGTCGGGAAGCGTGTGGTGGAGCCGGATACCTGGCCGTGAACCGGCTGCCCGCGCTCAAGGCCGACACCGACGTCTTCACGACGTTCGAGGGCGACAACACGGTGCTGCTGCAGCTCGTGGCCAAGGGCCTGCTCACCGACTACCGGGACAGCTTCGGCAACCTCGACCCCCTCGGCATGGTGCGGTTCGGCGCCCGTCAGTTCGCCGGTGCGGTGATCGAGCGCACCGCCGCCCGTGGGCTCGTCGAACGGCTCGTGGCGGCTGCGCCCGGCCGCGACAGCGAGAAGGGACCGACCGACCGTGGCTGGCAGCTGGCACTCTTCGAGGAGCGCGAGCGGCACCTGCTCGAGACCCTCGCCGCACGACTGCGCAAGGCGGGCAAGGCGGACGCGGACCTCTTCGAGGCCTTCAACGCTGCGCAGGACCACGTGGTCGAGGCGGCGCGGGCCCACGTGGACCGGACCGTCCTGGAAGCGTTCGTCGCCGGAATCGACGCCTGCCAGGACACGGCTGCTGCCGAGATGCTGTCCACGGTCTGCGACCTCTACGCGCTGAGCTCGATCGAGGCCGACAAGGGCTGGTACCTCGAGCACGGCCGGATCTCCCCAGCCCGCAGCAAGCAGGTCACCGCAGCGGTCAACGACCTCTGCGCGGCGTTGCGCCCGCACGCAGGGGCGCTCGTCGACGGGTTCGGCATCCCGAAGGAGTGGCTGGGGACCGAGCTGCTCGCCCCGCTCGACGACGGTTCGGACTGACCAGCGGTCGTCCCCTCAGCCGTCCCACCACGGACGCAGCGGAAGGCCCGCCGACCCACGGTCGTCGAGCTTGACCGCCAGCACCTGGTGGAGCTGGACGATGTTGCGCTCGAACCCGAGTCGCGAGCCGGCCATGTAGATACCCCACACCCGGGCCGTCGCCTCCCCCACCTCGGCGACGCAGTCGTCCCAGTGCTCGCACAGGTTGTCGCACCAGCCGGCGAGGGTGCGGGCATAGTGCTCGCGCAGGTTCTCCTCGTGCCGCACCTCGAGCCCACCGACGTCCTGGATCGCCGCGATGATCGTGCCCGAGCCGGTCAGCTCACCGTCGGGGAAGACGTAGCGGTCGATGAAGGCCCCCGTGGAGGTCCGCTTGTTGTCCGGGCGGGTGATGCAGTGGTTGAGCAGCAGGCCGCCCGGACGGAGCCTGGTGCGCATGAAGCGGAAGTACGACGCGTAGTTGCGCACCCCGATGTGCTCGGCGAGGCCGATCGAGGAGACGGCGTCGAAGCCGGTCTCGGTGATGTCGCGGTAGTCGCTGTGCCGGACCTCGGCGAGGTGGGCCAGCCCCTCGCGCTCGATGGCCGCCTGGGCCCACCGGGCCTGCTCGGCCGACAGGGTGGCACCGATGACGTGGACCCCTCGCCGAGCGGCATACCGGACCATGCCTCCCCAGCCACAGCCGATGTCGAGCAGGCGGTCGCCCTCCTTGAGGCGCAGCTTGTCGAAGACGAGGCGGTACTTGTTCTCCTGCGCCTCCTCGAGGGTCGCGGTGTCCTCGGGGTAGGCAGCGCAGGTGTAGGTCATCGACGGTCCGAGCACCCACTCGTAGAACGCGTTGGACACGTCGTAGTGGTGGTGGATCGCCTCAGCGTCCCGGGTGCGGGTGTGCCGTAGCCCTTCGGCGACCCGGCGCCACCGCGGCAGCGACTCCTGCGGCGGGGGTGGCGGTGGCTTGAGCAGCTCGACGCCGAGGGAACGCGCGATGGCGGCGGCGGTCTTGGGCGCGGGCATCTGGAAGTGCACCTCGCCCATCGCGGCCAGCAACGGGTAGGGGTCGCCGGGGTGCACCCCGAGCAGGTCGAGGTCGCCCGCGACGTAGGCGCGCGCCATACCGAGGTCGCCGGGGGCCGTGGCCAGGTAGCTCGCACCCCGCGGGGACCGCAGGTGGAGGCCGAACTGGGCGTCGTCGGGGCCGGTCCGTGACCCGTCGTAGGCACTGAAACGCAGCGGCATGTCGCCTGAGGTGACGGCATCGAGGACCTGCGCCATCGACAGCTTCGGAGGCAGGGCCTCGGAGTCGAGCCGGGCGCCCTTGAGGATCGTCACGTGCGTCGCACCGCCTTGGAGTAGAGATCGAGCAGTCGGGAGCCAGGGTCGTACCTGGCCTTCAGCGCGGCGTACGTCTCGCCGCCGTAGTGCCGCCAGAACTCATCTTCCTCGTAGAACGAGTCGGAGTAGAGGGACTTGTGGCCTTCGAGCTCGGTGACCTTGGCCTCGATCCGGCGGTTGGTCGCGCCGGGGTCGTCGGGGTCACGGGGCACGCTGGACCAGAAGCCGACGTTGACGTAGGTCTCGCCCGGTCGCAGCGGGTAGAGCGGCCAGCTGCCGGTGCTGCGCACGGGGCAGAGCCAGATCGGCTCGATCGGCACCTCGCGCAGGAACCACGTGACGAACTCGGTCGTGCGCCCGATCGGCACCTCGACGTCCTGGACCACGCGCTCGCGCGGCGGGCGGCCGTGGCGGGCCTCGAGCCGGTCGGCCACGTCGAACCGGTGGTCGAGGGCGACGAGCTTCCAGTAGGAGGCGCTGTTGCGGAACCGGCGGGGCCACAGCCGTCGCACCAGCGGACGCTGCACCCCGAACGCCCTGCTGCACCAGAACCAGTCGGTGTCCCAGCGCCACAGGTAGTCGTGCGTGGTGAGCAGGTCGGTGCGGCCGCGCGGGCCGTCGTGCTGCAGCGAGCGGTAGTAGACGTCCATGCCGGTGTAGTCGCTCGGCGGTCCCGTCAGCGGCGAACGCCGTCCCAGCGTGAGGTAGGACTCGGTCGCCGAGAACACGACACCGTCGAGGTGGTCGACCCGCTCCCCGTCGTGCTCGCCGGACTCGACGATGCGACCCATCGTGTCGACCAGCGTCTGCACGTCGTGGAACCGCACGTGCCGCAGGGCGACCGCGGCGTCGACCTCCTCGAGGCCGATGCGCAGCCGGGTGGCGTAGCCGAGGGTGCCGTAGGAGTTGGGGAACCCGTGGAACAGGTCGGCGTGCTCCCCCTCGGGTCGGGCGGTGACGACCTCACCGCTGCCGGTGAGGATGTCCATCTCCAGGACCGACTCGTGGGGAAGGCCGCTGCGGAACGACGTCGACTCGATGCCCAGACCGGTCACCGCCCCGCCCAGGGTGATGGTCCGCAGCTGAGGAACCACCAGCGGCGCCAGGCCGTGGGGCAACGTGGCGTCCACGAGGTCGGCGTAGGTGCACATCCCCTGGACGTCGGCCGTGCGCGCCACCGGGTCGACCGACAGCACCCCAGCGAGACCGGAGACGTCGAGGCCGGGAACGTCCGTCCTCGCCCGCGCCCGGAACAGGTTGGAGGTCCGTTTCGCGAGGCGCACCGGTGCATCAGCCGGTATGGCGCGGTAGCTCGCCGCGAGGCGCGCCACCGCCGCGTCGTGCTCGGCAGCGGGCACCGTCGGGAGTGGTGTCGACCGCCCCCGCCTCGCCGCCGTCATGGACCCAGGCACATCCCGACCCTATGCCGCGCCTGCGACAGCCGTCACCCGGGTTCGTCGCCCGCGCTCACGGGGTCGCCGGCCGCGCTCACGGGGTCGCCGGCCGCGCTCACGGGGTCGCCGGCCGCGCTCACGGGGTCGCCGAGGTGCACCGTCCCACCACGTCGCACCACGGCATACACCCCGGGGCACCCGCCGGCGGACCCGGTGATGCCGAGCTCCACCTCCCCCACGCGCAGGACCGCGCCGACGGTCGCGCCGAGGTCGGCGGAGGGGAGCGTGACGACGAGGTTGGCCCGGGTGTCGTCACCGAAGTCGTCGGCGGCGATGACGTGGACGGGGGCCTTCTTGCGCCGGTCACCCGCAAGCCCGTCGTCGTCGACCAGCACGGTCTCGAGGTCGTGGCCCGGCTCGCCCTTGACGGGGTAGATGTGCAGTCCCTGGACGACCGCGGGCGTCGTCTCGTGCCTGGAGTCACTCACCCTTCGGATGTTATGCCCCGTCGGTCGCCCCCACCCGCCCGGCCGGGCACCACCTCGAGTCTTTGAGCGCCTGACCCGGCCATGACCCGGTCAGTCCTTCAAAGACTCCGGGTGACGGCCGGCCCGTTACGGAACGTCGGGAGACGAGGTCGTGGTGGTCGGGTCCGGTTCTGGAGTCGTGCTGGCGGTCTCCGGTTCCGGAGTCGTCGTGGCCGGTTCCGGGTCCGGTTCCGGGTCCGGTTCCGGAGTCGTCGTCGTCGGGTCCGGTTCGGGAGTCGTGGTCGGGTCCGGTTCCGGAGTCGTGGTCGGGTCCGGTTCCGGAGTCGTGGTAGCCGGGTCCGGTTCCGGAGTCGTGGTAGCCGGGTCCGGTTCTGGAGTCGTGGTCGGGTCCGGTTCTGGAGTCGTGGTGGTCGGACTCGGAGCCGTGGTCGTGGCGCTCGTCGCAGCCGTGGTCCGCGTCGGTGCCGGCACGGTCGTGGAGGTGTATGGCCGGTCCATCACCGATGCCGGGTAGGCCACAGGACCCGCCGCAATCCCCGGCTTACGAAGGGGCGGGGCCACCGGCAGCTTGGCAGCCTTCTCCACGGCCTCCTTGATGACCTCCGCGGTCACCGTCGCGGGTTCGGTCCTGCGACGAGCTGTGGGTCCCTGCTCAGGGACCGGGATGGACACCGGACCGATGGCGACCAACCCGTGTGCTCCGAAGTAGGCGATCCAGTCCAGCACCGCGAGCACGTAGGGGCCCGAGTGGTTGTAGGAAAGGATCGCGGACGCGAGCTCGGTCGGTTGCGAGAGGTCCCGACCGCCCGCGCACAGGTAGAGCGACGTCGAGACCACTGCGTCATACACGTTCTGGGGGTCGGCTGAACCGTCGCCGTCGCCGTCGGCCCCGAAGGCAGCCCAGGCGCTCGGGATGAACTGCATCGGTCCCACTGCCCGGTCCCACTGTTCGTCGCCGTCGAGGCGCCCCTCATCCGTGTCGGGAACGGCGGCCACCTCACCGCCCGACAGCAGCGGCCCGTACACGCCGGGCACCACGCGGTGCCCACTCAGGGTCTGGCCACCCGCAGAACCCGACTCGACCTGTGCGATGGCGGCGAGCACCTCGGCGCGCAGACGACAGGCTGCAGGTGCACCACGGACAGCTCCGAGGTAGGCATTCATCAGGGCCTGCTGCACCGGACCCGGACCGGGCGCGCCCAAGACGGCACCAGCGGCTGGAGGTCGGGCGATCTGACCGGCCACCGACACGTTGGCGCTGAGGCCGTCCGTGCTCGGCGGTCCCAGGCTGAGGTTGTCGAAGGCTGTGCGGCTTTCGCTCAAGCCTGACGCACCTTGACTCGACGAGGCCCGCGGAGCCTCGGTCTCGTAGAGGGTCGGACCACTGCAGCCGACCACCGCGAGGGCGGTTCCGATGACGATGAAGGTGTGTGTCAGGCGCATAGGACATCTACGCTGATTGCTGTATCCCACCAGCGCGACCCACAAATGACGCATTTTCGGGTCGTTCTGGAGCCAATCACAGTGACCGGTCAGCGCGCTCGTGGGGTCGCGCCCTCAGCGCTCAGTGATCACAGTGACCGGTCAGCGCGCTCCCTGGGTTGCGCCCTCAGCGCTCAGTGATCACAGTGACCGGTCAGCGCGCGCTCCAGGGCACGGATCAGGCCTCGCGACGGTCCCGCTGCGGCGGCCCAGGTGGCCACGTCCGCGGCAGGCGGGGCACGTTCTCTGGACTTTGCCTCCGCCATGGGCAATGGTTGACAGAGATCTCCATGCTCCCCCCGCGTGGGTTATCCGCGACAGTGAGCCGACGGAAGTTGGAGTCATGGACGGACGAGCCAGACTTGTCGGCCGCGACGCCGACCTGGAGGCGATCCACGGCTCGCTCCGCTCGGGGCGCAGCGTCTACCTGACCGGCCACGCCGGTGTCGGCAAGAGCCGCCTCCTCACCGAGCTCGCCGTGGACGGGGGGTTCCCAGGACGCTCCTCGGAGAGGGTGATCCACGTCTGCGGGAGCGAGGGATCGGTCTCCTTGCCACTGGTCCCGCTGCTGCGGCTCTGCCCGAGCCAGCACCCCGACCCCGCGCGGGCCATCCTGGCGGAGATTCGTCGCCGCAGCCGGGTCGAAATGGTCTGCCTTCTCGTCGACGACGCCCACACCCTGGACGACGCCTCCGCCGCGCTGGTTCGCGAAACCGCAGCCTGGGCCGAGGTCGCGATCGTCGCCGCCGTGCGCACTGGCGCCGCGACGCCACCGGCGATCTCCTCTCTCTGGCGAGAGGGATTGACGATCGACCACCACCTCACCCCGCTCGACCGGTATGCCAGCGACGAACTCGTGAAGGATCTGCTCGGCCGTTCATCGGCGGAGGTGCGCGAGCACATCTGGCAGCGCGGGCGCGGGCACCCGTTGTTCATCCGTGAGCTGGTGGCAGGTGCCGTCCACCAGGGGGCCATGGCGCAGCGCAACGGCGTATGGGTGTTGCGCCGGGATCCTGCGCTTCCGGAGCGGCTGGTCTCCCTGCTCCGCAGTCGACTGGACCACCTGTCGCCTCCGGACCGACGCTGCCTGGCGGTACTGGCCATGATCGGCCAGGTCGACCGCAGGCTGCTAGGAGCGGTAGGGCTCGTCCCGTCGATGGACTCCCTGGTGAACGCCGGACTCGTGGTCGACGACGACGTGCGGCTCCGGGCGGAGGAACCGCTGCTCGCCGAGGTAGCACTGGCCGGTATGTGCAGCGACGACCGCGACCACCTGCGCAGCAATCTGGCCGATCTGCTCGACGGCCGCGCCGGCGACGCAGTCGGGGCTGCGATCCTGCGTCTCGACGCTGGAGAACGCCTTACCGCGGACACCTTGGTGGCCGCCTTGCGGCAGGCTCTCGCCAACGACCGCCTGACCGTCGCCGAACGGATCGCGGCGTCCGCTGGGGACGGCCCCCATCCACCCGGCCTCGCGCTCCTGTTGATGCGCACCGCCGCAATGGGCAACCGGTGGCCGCTGGCCGAACGCTGGTGGCGCGCCGTGCTTCACGGCGATGATCAGCGCTCCCGCGAACTCGCCCACGCCGAGTGGGCAGAGCTGAACTTCGAATATCGCGTCGACCCCGCCGAGGCGATGGCTCAGGTGAACGGGGCCCTGAAGTTGCCCGGTCTGGCCCCCGATGTCGCAGATCGGCTCCAGGCGTCGATCTTGCGGGCGCGGATGTTCACGCAGGACCTCGTCCCGGTGGTCGCCGACGGGGAACGGTTCCTGGACGAGGAGCACGACCCGGTCGCGACCGCCCGGGTGCGGGGCGACGTCGCCACGGCACGGTCTCACCTCGGCACGTTGCGCCAGAGCCAAAGCCTCGTCGAGCAGGAGTTGGAGGTGGCCAACCTCCCGATGCTCGAACGCCTCCGGCTGCAAGTCGTCCGGATCATGACGCTGACCTGGACCGAGGGCCCAGCGCGTGCCCTCGAGGCGGCGGCCTCGCTGCTCGAAGAGACCCGCCTGGATGAGGACCCCGAGACCGAGCCCTTGGCTCTGCTCCACCTCGCAGTGGTTCTGCATGATGCGGGACGGTACGGCGAAGCCGTCGACGACGTCCAGGATGCTGAGCCGCTGCAGCACCAGATCCACCGTCGTCGGCACCGGTCGATGAGCGCTGGTGTGGCCGCGTCGTCCCTTGCACTACTCCCGGATCGTGCTGCGGAGCTCGAGGCGATTCTGATCGAGCACGACCCGCAGGCACGTGAGCACTGGATCGACGCGCCGCTGTTGATGCTGGCCCGCAGTCGGCGCGATCACGCACGTGGCCGCTCACCATGGCCTGGCTTGGAAGCCGGTCTGGAACACGCCGTACGCCGCAGCAGTGGGCTGCACGAGCTACAGCTCCTTCGCGAGGCCGCCTATCGGGGGCGCGCTGATGAGGTGGTCGAGCGCGTCGAACAGCTCGCACTTCGGGCCGAGGCGGTGCTGGCGGACCTCGTGTGCGACGAGGTCGTCGGTCTCGCCGACGACAACGGAACGGCACTGCACGACATTGCCGTACGCCTGGCTGGGTTGGAGGCGACGGGGCTGGCGCTGGACGCCGTCACCGCAGCCGCGGCGGCCCATACCCGGGCGGGCCGCGCCGACCAGATCCTGCGCAGCGAGGTACTCGCCGCGCATCTGCGGCGGGACCTGCCCGGTCAGTCCAGCATCGCCGAACACGTCTGGGTGCCGGTCCTGAGCCCACGCGAGCAGGAGGTGGTGGATCTCGTGGTGGACGGGGCCTCTGACCGAGAGGTCGCGGAGGTGTTGTTCCTGTCTGTGCGGACCGTCGAGCGACACCTCTACCGCGTCTACCGCCGGACGGGCATCAGCGGGCGCCACGAACTGCGACGCCTCGTCCTCGGAGACGTCGCCGACCTCAAGGGCCTGGGGTCTGACGACGCCGGGTTCAGCGGTGCCAGAGGGACTCGTCGCGACGCTTGACGATCACGGCCTCCAGCGCGGCGAGCTGGGTATCACGGCCACGGCCGGTCCGTAGCGTGATCGTCGGCGTCGCGTCCGGTTCGTCGGTGAACGTCGAAAAGCGGACGTCGACGGGAGCGCGCGGATCTGCCGAGGTGAACGCTCGGTACCGGAGCCCGGCCGCGTCCTGCATGGCCTCCCACACCGGGGTGGGCAAGGTGACGTTGTGCCACTCGGTGTCGCCGGAGGCCGTCAGGTCGGCGACCCAGGAGCGCCAGTAGCGGTGCGGAGCCGCCGCGGCCGGGTCGGCGAACGCCCCCGGATCCGTCGCGATCTCCAGGCCCCAGAACGGCTGTTGGCCGGGCCGGACCCGAAGCACCGGGGCACCTGCACCGCGCACCCAGGTGGAGGGGGCGTCGACCGCCGGCCACCCGTCGAGCGGAGCGGCCTCGGATCTGCCCGGACTGGTGCGCGAGCCTCTTCGCTCACGGAACCAGGCATCGAAGTCCGACTCGTCCAGTTCAGCCCCCGAGTAGGTCCACGACGCCGGGGTCTCTCGCAGGTCGACGTGGATGATGTTGGCACCGAGCCCGATCCCGATGTCGGCGCCGAGGACGGCCAAGGCCTCCTCGGCCAACTCCAGTGGACGCATTCTGGTCGCCTTCATGTCGACCGCGCGGCCGGCCATGTGCTGGCTGGCCGACGCCCCGCCGACGTCGAGGTTGAGCGCCGGATACCGGTAACCGGAGGTGATGGTGATGCCTCGACCGACCCGCTCCCGGAGCTCTTGAAGCCGTTCGACGAGCCTGGCGGAGATGCGGGAGTGATCGACCAGGGTGCGGCCATCGACCCGGCGGGCCGCGAACTCCTTCACCTGGAAGTTTGCGGCCAGCTGCTCCTCGGTGCGTCCGGCGACCGCGATCAGGGGCACGAGTCCGTTGGCGACCGGGTCGCGGTAGTCGATGCCGTCGCCCGTAGCGGTGACGATGTCGAAACTCGCACCGCTCGGGAAGCGCACCTGCCCCTGCGAGGCGGCGCCCGTACCGGCGCCCGTGCCCGTACCCGCGTTGGTTGAGGGGCTGGATCCATCTGTGGGTTCCGGGGTGGAAGCCGCCGCCACGATCTGGATCGAGGGGGCGCGAGCAGCATCGGTGTCCGGCGTGGAGACGTCGTAGTTCGACCACGTCGTCGGGTCGTCGGACACGTGCACCCGGACGAAGATCCGCTCGGCGTGGCGGAGCCGGGCCCACGCTTCCGAGGGGATTGACCACTGGGGCGCGGATCCCACTGTCGAGTCCTCGCCGTCCTCCCACAGCGGGTAGAAGTTCGACCGCGTCCTCCTCCCATCCCCGAACAGGCCTGCCTCGGTGGTCAGCTCGACAGCCATGGAGGCCCGTCCGGCAGCGTCGACCAGGATCGAGGGCGGCACGCCGTCGCGGGGCGCCTCAGTGGGTGGTCGTACTGACGGACCGGTCGTGGGGCCGGCGCCCCCGGCGCCCCCGGCGCCCGACAGGGTCCGAGCGCGCTCGACCGCGGCACGAGCGTTGATGCGGCCTCGCCCGAAGCGGTCCGAGTGACCGTTCGCGTCGTACTCCCCCGGGCCACCGATCTGGTCCGCGGTCTCCTGCAGGACCGTCTTGACCTCATCCCAACGCAGCTGCGGGGCCACCGAGAGAACCAAGGCGGCCACGCCGGCGGCGAGGGGCGTCGCCGACGAGGTTCCCCCGAAGTCGTTGGTGTAGTCCCCGGTCACGTCGCCGAACGCAGCGGACCCGGGGTTGTAGCCGATGGCGCCGCGACGGTCGATCGTCGTGATGCCCTTCTGTCCGCCGTTGGAGGGAGCCGCCACATCAACCTCCGGGCCCGTGTCGCTGTACCAGGCATGACCCTCCTCGCTGGTGCTGGCGGCGACCGCGATGACGCGGTGGTAGGAGGCGTAGCCGTCGTCGCTGACCGACTCCGAGCCGTTGCCGGCCGCAAAGAAGATCGGGATACCCAGGCCACCGCGGCCGTTCTCGACACAGTGGTCCAGGGCAGCCCGGGTCGGATCGGGCAACGGATCGAACGTTCCGGCTCCGTCCGTGGGGCCCCAGCTGCAGGAGATGACGTCAGCTCCCTCATCGGCAGCCCGCTGGAACATCCGGGCCTCTTCCGAGACGCCGACGTCAAAAGGGGTACGCAATGCCATCAGCGCACATCCGGGCGCCGAACCGAAGGCGCGTACGCCGCGCGCTACGGCCACTCCAGCGCATGCGGTGCCGTGCTTCTCGTCGTCGAACGAAGGAGTCGCGTCTGCGTCGTCGTCCTCGAAGTCGTACTGGAAGACGACCTTGCCGCTGCCCTGCAGCTCGGGGTGCGCGAGGTCGAAACCGTCGTCGAGAACCGCGACCACGACGTCGTTGCTTCCGCGGGTGATCTGCCAGGCTCCGTCGATGTCGATGGTGTCCAGGTGCCACTGGTCGCTGCGCAGGTCGCCCCCTGAGCGCAGGGAGCGAGCCCCGCGGTCGAAGTCGTAGGCCAGGGTGTCCGACTCCTGCTCTCCGGACGGGGTGCCGGACCGAGTCGTCCGGGAGTGGCGGCGACGGATCAGGTCGGGCATCGCGAACTCGGTCAACGCAGAGGCGTAGAGCCGGTTGGCCAGGACCAGGGAGCCGTTTGGGCCCTCGACCTCCGCGGCGGTGACCGCGAACCCGTGCGGGTGGTAGCCGAGCCGCTCGCGGATCTGCAGTCCGAACTCAGCGAACAGCTCGTCGCGTTGCTCAGTGGTCACCTCGGGGAGGAATCCCACCAAGATGTCCGGGGTCGGGATGATCGGGTCGGGGTCCTGCGGGGCTCGGCGGAGCACCGGCGCGGTGAAGTCGACCGCAGGCTCTTCCGCGAGACGCGAAACGCGACGGGACACCCGGCCCTCCGAAGTGGTGCCCGTGTCGTCGACGGGATCTTCGTCGGTTACCTCGTAGAGGTGGATCCGTTGGCTGCGCAGCGTCCCGACACTGCGCGAGGTCCGAGTGAGCAGTCGGCGGGCGTCGACGGAGAGCGCCCCGTCGTCATCTCGTCGTCCCGGTCGGAATCGCACCGCGAAAAGGCGCGGGTCGCGGTGCAGGTCGACACGCTGACCGCCTGCGTAGTAGAACTCCTGGGTCTCCACCGTGCTCATTGCGATCCTCCGTCGTCGATGTCCTGCCACATGAGGCTGATCACGACCCCGTCCCGGGCCAGGTCCCACGTCGTCCAGTCCGAGGTGGTGCGGGTTCCGCTGCCGTCGACCGTGGTCACCTGATACTCCAACTGCGGACCGGCCAGGTGCCGGGTGAGCGGTAGCACGAAGGTGGCCTCACCGACCGACTCGTCGGTGGTCAGGACCAGCCGGCGGTCGGGGCCTGTCCCGGCGATCCGCGCGTCGACCTCGATCCCACTCAGGTCGTGGTTGTCAAGGTTGATCAGGTTCACGAAGGCAACCGTGGTCTCCACGTTCTCGACGTAGGACCTGATCTCGTCCAGCACGACCGGGACCCGTCCGATCGGGTCGTGGGCGACCACCACCGTCCCGCCCGTTCCAGAAAGGTCCGCTGTCAGGTCTGCACCGGGGGCCAGCACCTGCTCGATCGCAGTGGTGGTGATCGTGCCGTCCTCGGCGACGACCAGGACGCTGCTCACCGCGACATCGCTCTCAAGGCGGTTGACCAGGCGTATGTCGCCGTTCCTCCGGACCGCCTCGACGGGGCCTGCGTGGAAAGGACCGGTCAGGTGGCGCAGGTCGAGCTCGAGGGCGAGCAGGATCCGGCTGCCGTCATCGAGCTCAAACGCGGCACTCCCTGCGACACCACCGGTCTCGAGCTGGCTACGCAGCAACGGCCAGTAGGTGATACTGGTGCTGAAGGTGGCCCGCACACCTCCCCCGGGCAGCACCATGGCCACCACCTCGGTATCGGGCACCATCACGTTCCACTGCCAGACGAGATCGGTGTGGTCGACGTCGGTGGGGAGCAACAGCTCGACCCCACGCGGGCTCGACGCTCGCAGGCGCGCCGTCAGGGAGGCCCGCTCGGCAGGCGTCACGTCGGGAAGGAGGGTGGCGTCGAAGACGACGCGGTTGGCGGCAGGATCTGCTGCGGCAAGGTTGGCGTACAGGAGCACGAGTGGTTCCCGCCCGGGCCCTTCGGAGTCGGGTTCGCGGCGTCCGATCCGGTAGGTCGTCGGTCGCAGGAGATAGCGGTCGGGCTGGGAGACCGAGCGGTCCACGTCGTACCGGGTCGTGCTCAGGGCAGGAAGTGGCTCAAAGATCCGGTACTGCACCGTTCCCAGTTGGAGGGCATCAGCACAGCCGACGGCCCGGGGTGGGTGGCCGGTGGCGTCGAGGTAGAGGTGGCCGTTGGCCGCGCAGTCGACCAGCAGTGGGAGCGAACGGCGCCGGGCATAGGTGCGCCGTCCCAGCTCGGCTGGCGGCGGTTCTGGTACGACGATGTCCGGGCGGATGCTCAGCACGGTCGTCGACATGGGACGAACCATCCCGGGCGTGGCGATGGTGGTGGCCTTGCGTTCCTTGGTGAGCTTGACCAGGTTGCGACGCCCTGCCCGGACGTTGAGGTCCTCGCGGACCAGGTGGACACCGCTGGCCTTCGCCGAGGCGCTGCGCGTCAGGATCGGTACGGCGGCGACCTTGCTGCCGAACACCGGGACCGGATTCTCTGCGCGCTCGAACGCGCCGGCGAAGTGGTACGCCACTTCGACCTGTGCCGCCTCGGACTGAAAGCCGGGGCGGGCCAGGGCGCCGTACGCAAGGCGGACCCAGTCTCCGGCCAGGCTGAACTCGATGAGCCGTACCCCGTCGACCGGTGCCCCCACGACACCGGCGAGCAGGTGCTGTTTGGTCTGCCCTGAGTCCGCGTCGACAAAGGGAATGGCGAGGTGGACCGCAAGGCCGTCCAGCTCGACCGACTGGTGCCGAGTGATCGCAGCGGCCGCCAGAGCGGCGTCGGTCTCGAGTGAGCGGGAGGCCCGTAGCCCGAGGCGGATCGTGGCGAACAGAGCCGGTTGACCGGCCGCGGTGACGCCGCGGCGTTCGAAGGTGAACCGGAAGGACGGGTCGCCCGCTGCGGTGTCGGCCGCAGGGTCCGTGAGTGTGAAGGCCGGTGCGTACCAACCCACCGACGTGTCGTCGACGTCCACCCAGAATGGTGCGTCGAGGTCGGTGACCAGGGGCATCGGCCGGGGAGGTTGCCCGACGACGAGGTCGTCCAGGCGCAGGTCGGTGACCGCAGGCCGCGCCAGATGGCCGGACGCGAACAGCACATGACCCTTGGGCAGCGGTGCGTTGCCCCTCAGCACGAACGGCAGGGCAGCGACAGTCGTGCCGTCGCTCATCACGGGGGCGATCGAGGCGGGCGCGCTGCGGCTGGTGCGGGAAGCCCGTTCGATCCGCCGCGGCGGTAGGACCACCGGGCCGGTGGGTCCGTCGATCGCCAGGGCCAGCATCGCTCGGAGTGCCTGCACCCCGTCCATCTCGTGCAGCAGGCAGTCCACGACGGCCCGGCCCTGGCCGTGCGCGGCGGCATACCGGACCTCGCCGGTCAGGGACAAGGCGTCCCCCGCGTTGAAGAGCGAGTTGAGCAGGCGAAGTGCCGTGGTGCGGGTCAGGCGTGCATCTACGGCAAGGCTGCCGTCGCGGACCATCGCCGCCTCGCTGACGACGCCCGCGGCATCGCGCAGGGTGAGGGACTGGGCCCGGGCCCAGACGGGGCGGAGGGGTTCGACGGCGTCGACGAGCTCGGCGGGTTCGGGGACAAGTCGAAGGCGCAGCGACAGCACGGCGCCGACCACCAGGTCGCGGACGTTCGTCGATCCGGGTGTCGGCCGCTCCCGCAGCAGGATCATGGCCCGCAGGCCACGGGCGCCCTCGAGGAGAGCTGGCCGGTCGTGCATGACCACTGCCCGCTGGGCTCCGTCCGAGGTGTCGTGCACGGGTGGGGAGGCATCGTCGAGCACCCGCCAGCGGGGCGGAGCGCTACGGCCTGGGTCCTCGATGGTCGTGGCGCGGTGGGTCCGCTCGGTCTGCCGGTCGGCCGTCCCACCGGAGATCTCGGCCAGCAGCGTGTCCCCGCCCGTGCGGTCGGAGGCCCCCATGGCTCACCCTGGCCGGAAGCCGGAGACGAGTTCGAGCTCCTCGGCCTCGGTGGCCTGGGCTGCGGGAGATGTTCGGCCGGTGGACCGACCTTCGCCCGAACCAGAGGTACGGGTGCCGAGCTCGAACCCACCCACCTCGGCGTCATACCCTCCACTGCCGTTGCTGGATCCGTTGCTGCCCTGGGGCTCAGAGCGTGGCTCGGAGCGTTGCGCGGACTCGCGCCCCCCTGGGGGCCGCGTCACTCCGGACCCGGTGCCGCCATTGCTACCTGAACCGTTTGCGTGTGGTGCCGCGGCGTTGGACAGGGAGAGCTGACGCGGGGAGTGCCGCACCTGGCGGTCGGTCGGCACCGAATCCGCCGGCGGCACGCCGAGCATCAACGGACCGTTGCCGGTGCCTCGGAGTCGGTCACCGGTCCACTCCATGCCGGGAGAGAAGATCGAGCCGCGGACGATCACGCGGACCTCGTAGTCGTAGTCGGGCTGGTAGTCCTTGTCTCCCGTGTAGAGCTTGAGGAACCGCGGCTCGTCCTGGTCGTCGTGGCGCCACTGGAAGCGGACCGGTTCGCGTTCGGTGCCCTCCAGGGTGCGGCCCTTGGGGAAGAAGGTGACCTCGACAACCTGGGTCGCGTCGGCGAGCACGACGCCGAGGCTGATCGGCCCCACCTCGAGTACTCCGACGCGGTCGGCGCGGACCTCCAGCACTCCTTCGTCGCTCAGGGTGCCGTGCGGCCCGTCGTCGAGCTCGACCTCGTTCTGCTCGATCGACATGTGCACGAAGGGGTTGTCGAAGGATCCCGGGGGTTCTTGCAGGTGGACCTTCCGGCGGACGAAGGTCTTGTCCGGTGTCCAGCCATCCGGGGCTCCCCTGACCTCGTCGGCATCGCGGCGGGCGAAGGCAGGTGTCCATGGGTTGGTGTCGGTGTCGGTGGACTGGAAGGTATCCATCGTCCACACCGGGACGCCGTTCTCGTCCGGGTAGCCGATCTGGGCCGACATGAAGGACACCGGCTGCCCGACGTAGTCGCGGGCCGGATCCGACCATCGAACCACGGGCTTGACGATGCGACTGACCTTGCGGCTGAGGTCGCCCATCACCAGGCGCTGGAAGTAGCGCGCCTCGGCGTCGGGATCGGCCTCGATCTCCTCGGCCAGGCCGGTCAGGCTGCTGGAGATCGTGGTGGGTTGGTTGTAGCGGAAGAACCGCGTCTCCTCGAAGGAGAGCTCCACCTGCTGTTGGTCGCGGCGGGCGCGCAGGGCCAGGCCCCCGCTGCCGCCGAACAGTCGGGAGAGTGCGCCTCCGCTGGGGGCCTCGGCCGGTTCGACGGTGGGCATCGGTGGCTCGAAGATGACCTGGGCTGCCTGGTTGGTGAACTGTTCGACGATCAGGTCGATCCGCGCCTCGATGGCCTGCTCGGCCTCCTCGCCCTGGGGCGTCGTCCCGTCGATGGCGAGTTCGATCTGTATGTCGCCGCTGATCCGGAGCTGGTTGAACTCTGCGCGGACGTCAGCGCTCGCCCACAGGTACTGGGCGTTGGCGTGGGCGGAGAAGTGCTGGAAGATGCGCTCCCAGCTGCCGGTGATCTTGAGATAGACCTCCTGGGACCACATCGGCATGATGAGCTGCTGCGCCACGACCATGGGGCTGAAACCGCCGTGGAAGCCAGCCCAGACCAGCTCGCTGGGGAACGCCCCCATGAGTCCTGAGTAGGCGTTCTCCCCGCCGGTCACCGAACCGGGACCCTGGCCCTGCAGGTCGAAGGCCCAGGAGTCGAGGCTCGAGCGGGACTGGGTGCGGCCGTGGATGACGCGGTCGGGAGGTGTGGCCGGGCGGACCAGTGAACGGGTGCTGCGACCCGGCCGACCCCCGCCGTTGCCGTCCGCGGTGTTCCCGCCCGGGGCGGGCGAGGATCCCCCGCTGACCGGGACGTGCTCGGTAGGGGCAGTTCCGTCGTGGCCCGGGGAAAGATTGGTGACCGCGGTGATGTTGGAGGTGATGGGTGTCATGGCTGTCCGCGGCGCGGCACTGGTGCGCCAGCCCCAGTAGCGGTCGTCGTCCCCGCGGAATTTGTCGAGCAGCTGTTCGGTCGCCTGCTGGAGGACGGAGGTGGGGAACCTGCTCGTCGTGGTCATCGCCATCAGCCCGCCGACGACTTCGGCCTGGCCGTCGACACCGACGTGCGTGTCCTCGTCCATCACTCCGACGAAGTGGATGTGACGGAACTTGTAGGGGCCGGTGTCCCCGTGCCGGGCAAGACGCACCTCTCCCGGGACCCAGTAGTAGACCGGGGGTTTGCCCTCAGCCTGGAGTCCCTCGTTGTTGCGATCTGCGAGAAACATCAGCGTGTATTCCTCGCCGCTCTCCTGGACGATGAACTCCTCGAAGCGTCCGGCGTACACCGGGCCTACTGCGTCGACCATGATTCGCTCCCGCGGGTGGGTTGGCTGCGTTGCCGTGGCACGAATCCATCCTGCTCCGGACGACTAGGGCTGGCGACGGGGCGGACCACGCAACCCGGCCGTCGAACCACGCAACCTGGGCGTTCGGACTACGCAACCAGTGGCTGGGACTACGCAATGACTCGAACTCGGTGATCCAGCCACCGGTGGGCGACCACGGGCCAGCGACCCAGAGGTATCACCCTGGGCCTACCCGCAGCACCTCGGTCGCGAGCCCGTCACGGCCGTGCGGCCTGCTTGGCGACGTCCTGACAGTCCGTCACCGCAGGGTCCGACTCGAAGACCTTGTCGACGTCGATGCCCTCCTTGACGGCCACGGCACCGAGGAGTCGGCACATGGAGTGCACCTCGTCGAGGGTGGTGCTGCCGCTGTCCGTCCCCCCGCTCAAACTTGCCGCCTCTCTCGCGCTCGAGGCGGCATCACTGGCGTCACTCGCCGCCGAGCAGGACGAGAACAAGATGATCAACAAGGCGATGACGACCCATACGGGCAGACGCATGGTGGTCTGCCTCGGCGATCCGAGGTCCACCGCGCCTTCCTTCGACACGGAATGAGGCACGACAGGCTCGGGCGCGACGGGCTCGGACACGGTTCCCCCCAGGGTTCGTTGGCCGCTGGATGCAGCGTCGGTCAAGGATGCCGTCAGCCGAGCCCGCCGGCAATCCGCGCGGCGTCGGGCGAGCGCTTCAGCTGCACCATCGCGATCACCCCGAGGGCGGGCCCGAGGGCGAGCACGGCGAAGGCCCACTGCCAGGTGTATGCGTCGCGCAGCAAGGGGATCAGCCAGATCGTCACCACGGTGAGCACGAACCCGACCGCCAGCTGGAGGGTGACCGCCGTCCCGACGTAGCGCTGGTCGGCGACCTCGGTCACGATCGCGGAGAACTGGGCGGAGTCAGCGACCACCCAGAACCCCCAGACGACGCCGACGGCGAGGACGAGCGGCACCGGCGCCTCGCGGAAGACCCCGATGAGCACCGCGCACGCGCCGCTGATGCTCATCGACAGGATCGTCGAGCGGGTCCGCCCCCAACGGTCCCCGAGGATGCCGCCGACCCAGCACCCGATGGCGCCGACCCCGATCACCAGCGCGGTCGCGAAGGCAGCCGGACGCCGCGGGTCAGCGTCACCGTCGAGCGTCAGCCGGTCGGCGAAGAAGACCGCGAACCACGCCCACATCGCGTAGAGCTCCCACATGTGGCCGAAGTAGCCGATGCTCGCCAGGCGGATCCCGCGATCGGCCAGCGCGCGGCGTGCCTGGCTCGGATGGAAGACCGCTGTCGGGAACGGGAACGGCCCGTCCCTGGCGACGTACTCGGCGACCAGCCCGCCGGCCAGGGTGAGCACCGAGGTGGTCGCGATGACGACCTGCCACTGCACCCCACCGAGGCCGTTGACGAAGTGCGGCATCGCAGCGCCGAGGGTGAGTGCGCCGACCATCACGCCCAGGGCGGTGCCACGGCCGCGACGGAACCACGTCGCCATCGCCTTCAGGGCCGGTGGGTACACGGCAGCGAGGAACACGCCGGTCAGGAACCGCAGCGGCAGCGCCAGACCCGGGCCGCCGGCGAGCAGCAGACCCGCGTTGGCCAGCGCCGCTCCCACGGAGCCGATGAGCATCAGTCGGCGCGCGGGAACCAGGTCAGCCAGGTTGAGCATCGCCGACGCCACCGCGCCGACGACGAAGCCGAGCTGCACCGCGATGGTCAGCAGTGCGCCCTGGCTGCTCGTCAGGGACCAGTCGTCGCGCAGCTGGGGCAGCACCGCAGACGCGGAGAACCACGCCGACATCGACAGCACCATCGCCAGGGCGAGGCGCCGCAGGGCCGACCACCGCTCAGGAGGGTCGGGACTGTCCTCGGAGACCCCCGGTGACGTCACGTGCGCATCGTACGGAAGAGCTCTGGTTCAGGGGCCGGTGGTGCTGGTGGACGTGAAGGGACTCGAACCCATGGCCTCTCGCGTGTGAAGCGAACGCTCTAACCAACTGAGCTACACGTCCAGGTGCCCTTGCGGGCCTGCCGAAGAATAGCGGGACCGAGTGCGATGGGTGAAATCCGGGGGTATGCCGCCGTGTCCGGACCCGCCTCGCGACCGGCCCGGAGCCGCCGCGTCGGCCCAGCGCCGGTGGCGAACCGGTCGCGTCAGAGCCCGGGCATCACGGCGAGCGTGTCCTTCAGGAAGCCGGGTAGGAACCCGGGGACCCCGGACACGGCGAACAGGGCCCAGAAGATGAGCAGCACGAGCAGCAGCGTCCCCAGCCCGAGCAGGGCACGGACCCACCAGGGCTGGGTCTTCTGCCAGTCGTTCCACGAGCCCACCGTGTCCTTGGCCCAGTCGAGCAGCCGCTGCGCCTTCTCGAACTCCGAGGCGAGGATGCCGATGCCCAGGAAGATGATGACCCACCCGGGTCCCGGCGCCGGGAGCAGGACGATGCCGACGGCGACGACGACCACCCCGACCACACCGACGACCCACTTGTAGATGCGGTGGCTGTGGGGGTTGGCGCGGATCTTGCGTCGCCACTCCCAGTCGTGGTTCTGGTGCGCGGAGTCCTGCCCGGAATCCTCCGAGGAGCCCTCCGTCGTCTCGGGGTGCGGCCCCGTGTCTGGTCGGTCACGGGTCCAGTCTCTCAGTGCAGAGCCGGGCGAACACCTCGGCTGCACGGCGCGTCACCGGCCCCACCTCGAGCACCCGGTCGTCGACGGCGTGGATCGGCAGGACGTCCTTGGTGCTGCTCGTGATGAAGACCTCGTCGGCCGACTGCAGGACCTCGAGCGGCAGGGCCTCCTCGCGGACCTCCATCCCGTCCTCGCGGCACCACTCGATGGTGACCTCACGGGTGATCCCGGCCAGGCAGCCGGAGTCCAGCGGCGGGGTCCGCAGCACCCCGTCGGTGACGACGAAGATGTTGGAGCCGGTGCACTCGCACAGCTCGCCGCGGGTGTTGGCGAAGACCGCCTCGATCGCCCCACGCTCCTTGGCGTGGGCGAGCGCGACGACGTTCTCGGCATACGAGGTCGTCTTGAGGCCGGCCACGGCGGACCGCTCGTTGCGCGTCCAGGGGACGACGGCGACCGATGCGCTGGCCGGCGGACGCGGCTGCTCCCCGGCCGTGACGACGTACGTGAGTGGGCTGTCCTCACGGTCCGAGCCGAGGGGTCCGGCTCCCCCGGTGACCGTGTAGCGCAGCCGCCCGAACTCGATCGGGTCGCCTTCGCCCAGCACGGCCTTGACACCCTCGGCGAGGTAGTCGTGGTCGGCCGGAGGCAGGCCGAGCCCGGCCATGGTGCGGTCGAGGCGACGGGCGTGCCGGGTGGCCGCGAAGACCTGACCGCGGTCGACCTTGGCTGTCTCGAAGGCCCCGTCGCCGACGGTCACCCCGTGGTCGAGTGCGGAGATGGACGGCTCGTCCACACCCGTGAGCCGACCGTTGACCCAGACCCTCACGCTGCTCATGCGTCCACCCTCCCAGATGCGAGCCCGACCAGCCGTGCTGCCTTGACCCGTGTCTCCTCCCACTCACCCTCGGGGTCCGAGCCCCAGGTGATGCCGGCGCCGGTGCCGAACCGCAGCCACCGTCGCCCATCCGTCCCCCGTTCGGCCCAGAACGTCCGGATGCCGACGGCCAGCTCTGCGGTGCCGGCATCGACGTCGACCCACCCGACGGCGCCGCAGTAGGGACCGCGCGGCACCGGCTCGAGGTCGGCAATGGCCTGCAGGGCGGTGTGTTTCGGCGCCCCCGAGACCGAACCGGGCGGGAACGTCGCCGACAGCACGTCCTCCCACCGGGTCCCGGGGCGCAGCTCACCGGAGACGGTCGACACGAGGTGCACCAGCCCGGGGTGCTCCTCCGGCGCGCAGAGGTGGTCGACCCGGACCGTCCCCGGACGGCTCACGTGCGACAGGTCGTTGCGCACGAGGTCGACGATCATGACGTTCTCCGCGTAGTCCTTGGGGAGCATCGTCTCCAGGTGGGTCGCGGTCCCCTTGATCGGTCGCGACCGCAACCGGTCGCCGTCACGCAGCAAGAACGCCTCGGGGCTCGCGCACACGACGTCCAGGCCCGCGTCGGGGACGTGGATGCGGGAGGCGTACGGCGCGGGGTTGCCGCGCGCGAGCAGCTGCGCCAACCCGTCGAGGTCCGCAGCTTCGGGCAGCTCGTGCGACAGCACCCGGCAGAGGTTCACCTGGTAGACGGTGCCGGCGGCGATCCGGTCGCGGATCTCCCCCACCCCGGCGAGGTAGGCCGCCCGGTCCAGGCTCGTGGCCCACTCGCCGTCCAGCGGGGTCCAGTCCACTGTCTGCGGCGCAGGCTCGTCGCGCTCGACCCGGGCGAAGCGCACCGCGGTGACCGCTCCCTCGAACTCGGCGACCACGGCCCAGAAGCCTGACCCCAGCTCGTCCAGGCCGGTGAGGTCGTGGCGCACCTCGACGGGCTCGGTCGCGACCAGCGACCCGAACCGCCCGTGTCCCGATGCGGCCGCCTCCACGATGGCGATCCTAGGGCGACCTACACTCGGCCCCCATGCGCCCACTCCCCGCGGTCACCGCTGCCGCCCTCGCGGTCACCCTGACGGCCTCCTGTTCGACAGGGTCGCCGTCCGCGACGGTGTCGACGGGGTCCGGCGCTGCGACCTCTGCTCCAGGGGTGACGAGCAGCCCCTCGACCTCCACCACGACGGCACCGTCCCGGACGTCCCCAGCCACGACGACGTCGTCCACGCCCTCGACGACGACCCCAGCGCCCAGCGACCCGGGCACCCTGACGATGGCCTTCGCCGGCGACGTCCACTTCGAGGAGTACCTGGCACCGCTGGCCTCCCGGCCCGACAGCCTCGCCGAGCTGCAGGCGACGTTGGGCGCGGCCGACCTCGCGATGGTGAACCTCGAGACCGCGATCACGACGCGGGGGACCAAGATCGGCAAGGAGTTCCACTTCCGCGCACCTGCTTCGGCCCTGAGGACGGTGCAGGGCGCAGGGGTGGATGCCGTGAGCATGGCCAACAACCACGGCGCCGACTACGGCCCGGTGGGACTGCAGGACACGCTTGCCGCGAAGAGGTCCAGCCCCATCCCCATCGTGGGGATCGGCGCCGACGAGGACGAGGCGTACGCCCCCGCCGTCCTCGAGGCCAAGGGCCTGCAGGTCGCCGTGTTCGGCGCCTCGGAGGTGTTCGAGATGACGCTGTCACGGTTCTCCGCCGGTCCGGGCAAGGCCGGGATCGCCAGTGCGGCGCCGGTCACCCGGCTGCGCAAGGCGGTGTCCGCAGCGTCGAAGAAGTACGACGTCGTCGTGGTCTTCCTGCACTGGGGTCTGGACTACCAGAAGTGCCCCGACCCGCTGTCGGCAGAGACCGCGCAGGTCCTCGAGGAGGCCGGCGCCGACATCATCGTCGGCGGGCACTCCCACCGGGTCAACGGCGCCGGGTGGTTGGGGCGCTCCTACGTCGCCTACGGCCTCGGCAACTTCGTCTGGTGGCGCAGCCGCGAGCCCGACTCCCGTTCCGGCGTGCTCACGCTCTCGCTGGACGTCGAGGCGGCCAAGGGCACGGGGTCGGACGGGCACAGCGTGGTGCGCACCGCGAGCTGGACCCCCATGCTCATCGGCACCGACGGCATACCCCGTCGTCCGGGGGCCAAGGACAGCGCCCGGCTCACCGGTCTCAAGCAGCAGGCCGACGCGTGCACCGGGCTGGAGACCAAGCCGAGCTGAGCCGGCAGACCGGGGAATGAAGGCGCCACGCCCACGGTTGATGTAGTTGAAATCGCAACTACCAAGACGAGAGGCGCGAGAGATGCAGTTCGGGATCTTCACCGTCGGCGACCTGACCACCGACCCCACCACGGGCTCCACCGTCAGCGAGCACGAGCGGATCAAGCAGACCGTCGAGCTCGCCAAGCACGTCGAGCAGGTCGGTCTGGACGTCTTCGCGACCGGTGAGCACCACAACCCACCGTTCGTGCCGTCCTCCCCCACCACGACCCTGGCGTTCATCGCCGCGCAGACCGAACGGCTGCTGCTGTCGACCTCCACCACCCTCATCACCACCAACGACCCGGTGAAGATCGCGGAGGACTACGCGACCCTGCAGCACCTCGCCGACGGTCGCGTCGACCTGATGATGGGACGCGGCAACAGCGGCCCGGTCTACCCGTGGTTCGGCAAGGACATCCGCGACGGCATCCCGCTCGCCATCGAGAACTACGCGCTGCTGCGCCGCCTGTGGACCGAGGACGTCGTGACGTGGGAGGGCAGGTACCGGACCCCGTTGCAGTCCTTCACCGCCACGCCACGCCCGCTCGACGGGATCGCTCCCTTCGTGTGGCACGGCTCGATCCGCAGCCCCGAGATCGCCGAGCAGGCGGCCTACTACGGCGACGGCTTCTTCCACAACAACATCTTCTGGCCGATGAGCCACACCCGGCAGATGGTCGCGCTGTACCGACGCCGCTTCGAGCACTACGGCCACGGCTCCGCCGACCAGGCCATCGTCGGCCTCGGCGGGCAGGTGTTCATGCGAGCCAACAGCCAGGACGCGGTGCGCGAGTTCCGTCCCTACTTCGACAGCGCCCCCGTCTACGGTCACGGCCCGTCGCTGGAGGACTTCAGCCGCGAGACCCCGCTCACCGTGGGTTCGCCGCAGCAGGTCATCGAGCGGTATGCCGCCATGGCCGACTCCGTCGGCGACTACCAGCGTCAGCTCTTCCTCATCGACCACGCGGGTCTGCCGCACTCGACGGTGATGGAGCAGGTCGAGCTCCTCGGCACACAGGTCGTGCCCGAGCTGCGCCGGATCGCCGCGGCCCGCAAGCCGGCCCACGTGCCGGACGCCCCGACCCACGCCAGCCGCCTCGCGGCGGCCCGGTCCCTGGAGGTGGCCCGATGACGACCGACCCGACCCCGCTGCGTGGCCCCCGCTCCACCGGCAACCCCACCCGCCGGATCGTGGTCGTGCAGGCCGGTCTCGGACAGCCGTCCTCGACCCGCCTGCTCGGCGAACGCCTCGCCGCCGCCACCCGCGACGCCCTGCTCGAGCGCGGACAGGAGACGACCGTCGAGGTCGTCGACCTGCGCGCACACGCCCACGACCTCGCCAACGCCCTGCTCACCGGCTTCCCGAGCGGTGGGCTGCGCGCGGTCGTCGACGCCGTGAGCTCCGCTGACGCCGTCATCGCGGTGACGCCGGTCTTCCAGGCGTCGTACAGCGGCCTGTTCAAGACGTTCTTCGACGTCCTCGACGAAGGCTCGTTGCGCGGCACCCCGCTGCTCATGGCCGCGACCGCCGGCACGGCACGGCACTCACTGGTCCTCGAGCACGCGATGCGACCGATGTTCGCCTACCTCAAGGCCGCGACGGTGCCGACCGGCGTGTTCGCAGCGTCCGAGGACTGGGGCGGTGGCGACCTCGCCAGCGGCCTGTCCGCACGGATCGACCTCGCCGCCGCCGAGCTGGCCGACCTCGTCTCGGGTCGGGCGGGCGCAGCCACGACCGCTGGCGACGAAGGGGTGCTGGCCGATCCCGTCCCGTTCCAGCAGTTGCTCGGCGGTTGACCTCCACCGGCCTGTCCCTTGTGTCCCGGTAGCAGCCGGGAACCACCGGGATCGGTACGTCAGATTGCTGATGTGAGGGGACGGTCAACAGGCGCATCCTGAAGCATCTGCAGCGATTTCCTCCGACTCGTGCCGTGAACCGGACCTACACGGAGGTGGCAAGAGATGGCCGTCGTGAGCGCGCTGCCGGAGCCGAGCCAGGGCGACCGGCGGCGATCACCCCTCGAACCCGAGCTGACGCTCGGCTCCGACACCTTGATGCGCATCAGCGAGGTCGCAGCGCACCCGAGCCAGGCCTGGCGGCAGGAGCCGCTGGCCCGCAAGCAGGCGTTCGCGCGGCGCCGCGGCGAGCCGATGCCGAAGGACGCGGACTCGCCCGTCGTCGATGCCGCCCTCGAGCGGATCTTCCTCAACGCCGACTTCCTCGCCGGTGCCTGGCTGAACACCGGGGCGTCGAAGGCAGACGCCGTCGCGAAGATCAACACCACCAGCGAGCTCGGCACGGGGTTCCTCGTGTCTCCCTGGCTGCTGATGACCAACAACCACGTCATCGACACCCCGGAGACCGCCCGTGGCGCGGTCGCGTGGTTCAAGTACGTCGAGGACGCCGACGGCTGCATCACTCCCTGCAAGCTCGCCCTGCAGCCCGAGCGCTGCTTCGTCACCAGCCCCCGCGACGCCCTCGACTACACGGTCGTGGCGGTGGCCCCCGTGGACGACCAGGCTCCGGGCGAGCAGTTCGGCTCGATCCCGCTGCACGGTGGTGTCGGCAAGATCGTCGTGGGCCAGAACGTCAACGTCATCCAGCACCCGTCCGGGCGCACGCGAGAGATCTGCGTCCGCAACAACCTGCTCCTCGAGGTGGTCGACGACACCTTCGTCCTCTACGGCGCCGACACCGAGCCCGGGTCGTCCGGGTCGCCGGTCCTCAGCGACAACTGGGAGCTGGTCGCCCTCCACCACGCCAGTGAGCAGAAACGCAACGAGCAGCACCAGTTCGTCGATGCCGAGGGCAACCTCGCCACCGACGAGACCCCGGAGTCCAAACGGGTCTGGGTCGCCAACAAGGGGATCCGGGTGTCCGCGCTGGTCGCCGACCTGCGGAACCGGGTCCTCGACGAGAGCAACGGCACGCAGGCCAAGGACCTCGTCGACCAGATGCTCGGACTGGGAGGAAACATATGAGCACAGCCCTGCTCCTCATCCACGGACGCAGCCAGCAGATGCCGGTGGGCAGCGACCGCAGCGATGCCGCCGTCGCCGACTACGTCGCCCGCAAGAAGCGCGAGTGGCTGGCCGGGCTCGCCAAGGGCGCCACCCTCGCGGGACGGACCACCCCAGCACCGGACGCGGTCTACCTGCCCTACTACGGCAACGTGCTCGCCGACCGGATCGCCGCGCACGAGAAGGCCGGTGGACGGGCACCCCAGCTCGAGGGGCTGGATGTCGCTGCGAAGGCGCAGGCCACCGGCGACGACATCCTGCTCAACGGGGCGGCGGAGATCGGCTTCGTGGCGTCCCGACGCCTGGAGCAGACGGACCCCGAGCTGGCCGGTGCCGCGCGTGACGTCGAGAAGGCCCAGGCCAGCGGCGAGGAAGCCTCCTGGGGGGACCTGCTCAAGCCCAAGGTCGTGCGAGCGGCGTTGCGGTTCATCAGCGACAAGACCGGCGCCCCCGAGGCGATCATCACCCGCTTCCTCGCCGACGTCGCCTACTACCTCGAGGACGACTCCATGCGCGACTCCGTCCAGGAGGTCGTGTCCGCGTCGATCGCGCAGGCCACCGACGACGGACACTCCGACCTCGTGGTGGTCGGGCACAGCCTCGGCAGCTGCGTGGCCTACGACGCCCTCCAGCGCTACACCCCGGGCCCGCGGGTGCGCCTGCTCGTCACGGCCGGTTCCCCCGACGGGTATGCCGTCGTGAAGCGGAACCTGTGGGGCGGCCCCGAAGGGGACGGGAACCGCGGCATACCGGGGGTGATCGATCCTGTCGGTGGTCCGCTGAAGTGGCTCAACGCCTATGACGAGCACGACGTCGTCGCCCTCGTGCACCCTCTGGCTCCCTTGTTCGCTCCCGGCAGCGACGCGATGCGCGACGAGCGGGCCCAGAACCCGTCCGACCCGCACTCCATCCAGGACTACCTCTCGGACCCGGACGTGGCAGCGCCGATCATCGATGCGCTGCAGGCCAGTCAGGGGTGACGACGATGACCACCACCGACGACGTGAGAGAAGTCCACACCAACAGCCTCGGTGAGCCGGAGGCCGAGCCGGTGCAGACGGACAACGGCCCCAAGGAGGGCGACGGCGAGGTCATCGACCAGGACGCCGTGGTGCTGCCCTCAGCAGGTGAGCACGAGGCATCAGGACTGCTCGGGGCCGTCCTCGCCGAAGCACTGCGCCACCGCGGCACCATCGAGAACCCCGTCGGCAGCAACCGGCAGCCGTTCGGCGAACGCTACGGCTGGAACGGCGTGCCGTGGTGCAACATCTTCGTGTCGCGCGTCGGGTTCGCCGTCGCCGGTGACTACGACCTGCTCGGCAAGTTCGCCTCCACGATCGCGTGCGCCCGCTGGTGGGCCGGGCAGGGACGGTTCGGTCGGGAGCCCCGCCCCGGGGCCGCGGTGTTCTTCGACTGGAAGGGCAGCAGGAGCATCGACGCGATCGACCACATCGGTCTGGTCATCGAACCACTCGCCAGCGGCCTGGTCCGCACCGTCGAGGGCAACGCTGCCATCCCCGGGCACACCGATGGCGTCTGGGTGCACGAGCGTTCGACGAAGTTCATCGTCGGGTACGGCTACCCGAGCTACGCGCAGTCGGTGGCCGCGAAAACGACGTCAGCGACCCAGGGCCGGGCGCAAGCCGGAACGGCATCCCGCAGCGCTGCCCGGGTGGCCGTGGGCAAGGCTCCCGCCTTTCCCGGTGTTGCTGAAGAAGGGCTCGACCGGCGCCGGCGTGCTCACCCTGCAGCGTCGGCTCAGGGAGCGCGGGTGGAAGCTGGACGCCGACGGGGAGTTCGGGGCCGTGACCGACCGGGTCGTGCGCGGCTTCCAGGCCGACAAGCAGCTCGAGGTCGACGGTGAGGTCGGACCCAGGACCTGGGCCGCTCTCTGGTCGACCCCCGTGACGTAGACAGGAGATCGGCGGCGATGCGCAGGCACTCAGCAGGCTGGAGCGGTGCGCAGCGGGGCGCCACCGATCTCGCGGTTCTCAACGCGCCCTCGGCCCGGGCCGTCATCGGCGCCGCCCTCCTCGCTGCACTGCTCCTGGGCGGGTGTGCTGGCGGCACCACCCCGACCGGGGGCAGCGCCGGCACCATCGAAGCCGGCAGTTCGTCCCAGGGGCCGGGCGACACCGAGACGTTCACCTCCCCCGACCTCGAACCCACCACACCGGAGACCGCGAACGGCCCGGCCAAGAACGACAACCCGGCGATCTCGGTGGCTCGGCTGCCCATCGGCGGAGACTCCCAGGACGACGGCACCGACCCGCGGCTGCAGTGCGCCCACGTGACCTGGATCGCCAGCCCGGACGGGCAGATCCCCCGCGGGACGGGGATCGAGATCACCGGTGTGCGGTTCGACCCCGCGGTCTTCGAGGCGGTCAGCGAAGGCTGCGGCTCGGAGCGCCCGAGCTGCCTGCAGTACGTCTTCCGCGCCACGGCACTGCAGTGCGACCTGGCCGTACGGGCCAACGGTGAGGTGTCGCAGGACGCGAGGCCCACGCTCGGGTTCGCCGGTCTGGTCTTCTGTCCCGACAACACCTCGGACTCCTGCCGCCGCTTCGTGGCAGCCCTCGCCGACGAACAGCAGCTCACCGTGCAGCTCAACGTCCCCGACCTGCCACCAGCGTCCACCGACCCGACAACGGGCCCCTCGACCGACACCGCGCACCGATCGACGACGGACCTCGACCGACACCGCCACCGACCCACCGACGAACGACGCCACCACCGACGCCACGACGACCGACGGCGGATGATGGCTGCCGAGCATGCCGGCTCCGGGTTGTCCTGGGACCGTGTCTACAGCGTGGCCGGCAACATCGTGGCGCCGGCCACCGCCCTGAGCGCCCTGCTGTTCTACTTCGGCTATGTCTCCACCCGGGCGCAGTACCTCTACTTCGGCCTCGACGTGGACTCGATCGGGTTGTCCACGCAGAGCTTCGTCATGCGCAGCCCCGGGCCGCTGCTGGTGCCGCTGCTCGTGCTGGTCCTGCTCGTCGCCGCCGCCCTGGCGGTTCACCGGTGGCTGTCTCCACGCCTGGCCCGCCGCGCTTCGCTCGCCCTCGGTGTGGGCCTCGGCCTCCTGGCCGCCGGGCTGGTGCTCCTGTTCGCCTACGCGATGGCCGGTGAGTGGCGCTACTACCCGTTGGTCACGCCGGTCCTGATGGCGCTCGGTGGCACCGTGACGGCCTACACGCTCGGGTTGCGCGGCAGCTCCGTGCGGTTGCGGGCCGCGCTCTGGATCACCGTGGCGGCGGCCGTCTTCTGGGCCAACGCCACCCTGGCCCAGTGGTCCGGCACGGGCCTGGCGCAGGAGCAGGCCGGCCACCTCGAGGACCTGCCGCGCGTCGTGGTCGACACTCGCGAACGGCTCTACCTGCGTAGCCCCGACATCGTCGAGACCGCCCTGCCCGTCGAGGAGGGCCAGACCTTCCGCTACCGCTACCGCGGCCTGCGCCTGCTGGTGCAGAACGGTGACCGGATGTTCCTCGTGCCCTGCAGTGAGCAGGTGTCCCCCTGCCCCCACCGAGCCGGGAGCGGCACGCTCGTGATCCGCTGGAACGACAGCTCGAGGGTCCAGTTCTTCGCACCGTGACGGCACCCCGCTCGCCCCGGTGCGCCACGCACCATAGATTGTCTTCATGGGTGCACTGGAGCGTTTCTCCCTTGCTGGACGCGTCGCCGTCGTGACCGGCGGGACCCGCGGGCTCGGGGCCGGGTTCGCCGAGGCGCTGGGTGATGCCGGCGCCGCGGTCATGCTCGTGGGTCGCGACGTCGCGGCTGCCGAAGGAGTGCTGTCGACGTTGCGCGCCAAGGACATCCGCACCGAGTTCGTCGAGGCGGACGTCACCGTGGCGGACGATGTGCAGCGTGTCCTCGACAGCACCCTGACGACCTTCGGCCAGGTGGACATCCTCGTGAACAACGCGGGCGCCTGCGTGCACGCCCCCGCTCTCGACGTCACGCCGGAGGACTGGCGAGCCGTGATGGCCGTCAACGTCGATGCCGTCTGGACCTGCTCCCAGACCTTCGGCCGGCACTTCGTGGCCCAGGGCTCGGGGTCCATCGTCAACATCGGCTCGATGTCCGGCTTCATCGTCAACCGTCCGCAGTGGCAGCCCGCCTACAACGCCTCGAAGGCGGCAGTCCACCACCTGACCCGCAGCCTCGCGGCCGAGTGGGGCCCGCACGGTGTCCGTGTCAATGCCCTGGCCCCCGGTTACATCAAGACCGACATGTCCCCGGTCGACGACCCGAAGTTCCGCCAGCACTGGATCGAGGATGCGCCCATGCAGCGGTACGGCACCGTCGAGGAGCTCGCTCCGGCAGTCGTTTTCCTTGCCAGTGACGCCTCCTCGTTCGTCACCGGCTCGGTGCTCGTCGCCGACGGCGGCTACACCGCGTTCTGACCGACCACTTCCACCGTCCGACAGTCCCACCCACCGCAGGACCCACCCGCACCGCTAGGAGACACCATGGCCACCACCCGCAACGCCTCTGCCCACTGGGAGGGCTCGCTCATGGAGGGGGCCGGAAAGGTCACCCTCGACTCCTCCGGCCTGGGGACGTATGACGTCACCTGGCCCGCGCGTGCCGAGGCACCCAACGGCAAGACGAGTCCGGAGGAGCTCATCGCGGCCGCGCACTCCACCTGCTTCTCGATGGCGCTTGCCCATGGCCTCGCTCAGGCCGGCACCCCCGCGACGACCATCGACACCTCTGCGGCAGTGACCTTCCAGCCCGGCACGGGGATCACCGGCATCGTGTTGTCCGTCAGCGGTGCCGTGCCCGGCCTGACCGCCGAGCAGTTCGAGGAGGCGGCCCAGGCGGCCAAGACCGGCTGTCCCGTGAGCCAGGCCCTGTCGGTGCCGATCTCGCTGGAGACCAGCTTCACCGAGTGAGCGCGAACGAGGCACGGTCTCAGGCTCGCGCCTCCGCGTGGGCCTGAGCCAGGGTCTCAGTCCTCGTGCAGGCGGCCCCGGCCACCCCGCACGCCGCTGGCGGCCAGGACCAGGCCGAGCGCGGCCACGACCGGGCCGATGACGGCCCACCACGTGACACCGCTCATCACGCTGCCCCCGAGCACGTCGATGCCCTGGAGGAACCAGACCACCCCGATGAGGAGGAGGAACGCTCCGAGAGCCACGCGCACAGGCTTCATGGCTCGAGCGTAGCCGCGGGGAGCGGGGGCCAGCGACCGCTGGCCCCCGCTCCGCCACGCCCGCGCAAGGGCCTGATCGCCAATTCGGGTGCATTCCTTGACCTGTTCTTGGTGGACAGAACAACCCCAACCCAGAACTATCGGGGCAGACCGAACTGGTCGAGACGGCGGACTCGGTCCGCAGGACCCGCGGGGCGGGGCCGTACGGCTCACCCAGCTCGCAGGGGGACGACCTCGTCGGGGAGACGGCGCGGCGTCGGAAGGGGGTGAGGACCAGCGTCACGCCACGGGGCGTCGAGGTCGCACCTCTCCAGTGCTCACTGGGTGCGATCAGTGCTGCCCCGGCCCACTCGATTCGGGCCGATTCCACAGGGGTTCAACCCCGTCGCGCCACGAATACCACTGCCGCACCAGGAGATTCGTCTTGTCGAAGAAGTTTGTCTATGCCGCGATCGCCGGCACCGTCCTGAGCTCGACCGTCCTGCTCGCCGCGCCGTCCGCCCAGGCGGCTGCCCGCGACGGGGTCTGCCAGAGCGGTGAGTTCTGCCTCTACTACAACAGTGACCATGCCGGGTCGGTGTCCGACTTCACCGGTTCCATCAGCGACTACGGCGCCAGCCAGCCCGGGTGCTACGAGTTCAAGGGCGCCGGCGCCGGCCAGGGTCAGTGCGTCAAGAACAACGCCGCCTCCGTGTGGAACCGCACCAGCGGCTCGGTGACCGTCTACTACAACAGCGGGTACTCCGGTGACAGCCAGACCTTCGCCTCCGGCGCCAAGGTCAACCTCAACGCCACGCTCAAGAACGACAACGCCGGCCACCAGTTCGGTGGCGGTGGTGGCACGACCAAGGTCGACATGTCCGACGCGCTCTACACCGGTGGTGGCGGTCGCCTGACGACCGGCTTCGACGGCTACGAGAGCACCCCCGGCCGCCACGAGGGCATCGACTTCGCCAAGGGCAGCGGGTCCGGCGTCAAGGCCCTGATCGGCGGCACCGTCACCAACGTCGTCGAGGGCGGCACCGGCCTGTCCACGATCGCCGTCTACAACGCCACCTTCGACAAGACGATCATCTACCTGCACACCAACCCGCTGGACAGCGTCGACACCGGTGACAGCATCAGCAAGGGCCAGCAGATCGCGACCGAGGCCGCTCGCGGGACGAGCGCGACCCATACCCACGTGGAGATGCGCCTCGGACGCAAGACCCTCGCCGCGAAGAGCGTCAACGACCCGGTCCTGGACAACCCCAACCCGACGTCGTTCTGGCAGGCCCGGGGGTACAACGTCCGATGAACACCATCTCGCGACACCTCACGCACCGGCGCAAGCCTGTCCAGGCGCTGCTCGCCTCGGTCGGTATCGCTGCCGCCCTCGTGGCCACGGCTCCGGCGGCGGACGCCGCGGCCCGGGACGGCGTCTGCCAGTCCGGAGAGTTCTGCCTCTACTACAACAGCGACCACGCCGGCTCGGTCTCGGACTTCACGGGATCGATCGACGACTACGGTGCCAGCCAGCCCGGGTGCTACGAGTTCAAGGGCGCCGGCGCCGGGCAGGGGCAGTGCGTCAAGAACAACGCCGCCTCGGTGTGGAACCGCACCGGTGGTCAGGTCACCGTCTTCTACAACAGCGGCTATGCCGGTGACAGCCAGACGTTCTCGGCTGGGGCCAAGGTCAACCTCAAGGCGGCGCTGAAGAACGACAACGCCTCGCACCGCTTCGGCGGCGGTGGTGGTGGGACCGGTGGCACGTATGGCGCGCCGAACACCAACCCGTACCCGTCGGCTGCCACGGTGGCACCGAACGCGACCGCCCGGACGAAGTTCGTCGATGACGAGATCGCCCGGCTCACCGGTGAGCGGGAGTGCTACGTGGGTGCCTACCGCAGCTACCAGCCCTCGACGAGCAACCACAACACCGGGAACGCGCTGGACTGCACCATCTCCGACGCGATCGGGTCCTACCCCTCTGCCGCGCAGAAGGACCAGGGCTGGAAGCTCGCCAACTGGTTGAAGCAGTACGCCGTTCGCCTCGAGGTCCGCTACGTGATCTGGGACGGCAAGATCTGGAGCGTGGCCCGCTCGTCCGAGGGCTGGCGCACGTACACCGGTGGATCGGGTGTGACCGGTGGTCACTACGACCACGTGCACGTGTCGATCCAGAACCCGTACGGCGACTGAGCCGCACGCGGTGAACAGGTCAGGGCCCCTTCCCCCCGGAAGGGGCCCTGACCCGGTCTGGTGGGACCGGCCCGTCCGGACCGGTCAGAACTCCTCGTCGAACCCGACGGCTCCGCCGACGCCCAGCTGGTAGGCGGAAACGCGACGCTCGAAGAAGTTCGACAGCTCCTGCACGTCCTGGAGCTCCATGAAGGCCAACGGGTTGGTCGAGCCGTACTCCGGCTCGAGCCCCAGCTGCTGCAGACGTCGGTCGGCCACGCTCTCGAGGTAGGTGCGCATGTCGGCGGTGGACAGGCCTGCCACTCCCCCGCCGAGCAGGTCCTCGGCGAACTGCGCCTCCGCGTCCACGGCTGCGCGAACCATCGCACGCACCTGGTCGGCGAGCTCGTCGTCGAACAGGTCCGGCTCCTCGGCCCGAACCGTGTCCACGACGTCGAACGCGAAGGCCATGTGCATCGACTCGTCCCGGAACACCCAGTTGGTGCCGCTGGCCAGGCCGTTGAGCAGGCCGCGGGAGCGCAGGAAGTAGACATAGGCGAAGGCGCCGTAGAAGAACAGGCCCTCGATGCACGCGGCGAAGCAGATGAGGTTGAGCAGGAAGGCCCTGCGGTGCTCGCGCGTCTCGAGCCGGTCGAGCTCGAACACCGTGTCGATCCACGTGAAGCAGAAGTCGGCCTTGGCCTTGATCGAGGGGATGTTGTCGACCGCGGCGAAGGCCTCGTGGCGCTCCTTCTCGTCCGGGACGTAGGTGTCGAGCAGGGTCAGGTAGAACTGCACGTGGACGGCCTCCTCGAACAGCTGGCGGCTGAGGTAGAGCCGTCCCTCGGGCGAGTTCACGTGCTGGTAGAGGTTGAGCACGAGGTTGTTCGCGACGATGGTGTCGCCGGTCGCGAAGAACGCGACGAGCCGGCTGACGAGGTGGCGCTCGGCGGGCGTCAGCCGTTGGAGGTCCTTGAGGTCGCTGTGCAGGTCCACCTCCTCCACGGTCCAGGTGTTCTTGATGGCGTCCCGGTAGCGCTCGTAGAAGTGCGGGTAGCGCATCGGTCGCAGGGTGAGGTTCATCCCCGGGTCGAGCAGCAGCTTCTCGGTCGTCGTCGTGCTCATTCGCAGGCCTCACAGGTCTCGGGGTTCTCGAGGGAGCACGCGATGGCTGCCTCGTCGGTGATGGTGGGTACGTCCACGGTGGGGACGGGCGCGGCCATGCTGATCGTGGCCTGCTGGATCCGGGTGGCCGGGCGCGACCTCAGGTAGTACGTGGTCTTGAGCCCTGCCTTCCAGGCGTAGAGGTACATCGAGCTGAGCTTCCCGATGGTCGGGGACGCCAGGAACAGGTTGAGGGACTGGCTCTGGTCGATGTACGGCTGTCGGGCCGCAGCAAGGTCGATGAGCGCCTTCTGCGGCAGCTCCCAGGCGGTGCGGAACAGGTGCCGAACCTCCTGCGGGATGGCCGCGATGCCCTGCACCGATCCCTCGCTGCGCTTGATCGCCTCGCGCACCTCCGGGGTCCACAGGTCGCGCGCCTTGAGCTCGCGCACGAGGGCGGTGTTGACCTGCAGGAACTCCCCCGACAACGTCTCGCGCTTGAACAACGTCGACACCTGTGGCTCGATGCACTCGTACACCCCGGCGATCGACGCGATGGTCGCAGTGGGGGCGATGGCGATGAGCAGCGAGTTGCGAAGACCGTTGTCCCCGATGGCTTCCCGCAGGGCCTGCCAACGCTGCGTCTGGGTCGGCGTGACGCCCCACAGGTCTGGCTGGAGGTCACCGCGCGCAGCCCGGGTCTGCCCGTATGCGGGGTGCGGGCCGTGCTCGGCGGCCAGCTCCGTGGACCGCTCGAGCGCCGAGAGGTAGACCTCCTCGGCGATGCGGGTCGACAGCTCCTGCGCCTCCTCGGAGTCGAACGGCAGGTGCAGCGCGAAGAAGACGTCCTGCAGCCCCATCACGCCGAGCCCCACGGGGCGCCAGCGCGGGTTGGAGGCCGCGGACTCCTCGCTGGGGTAGTAGTTGATGTCGATCACGCGGTCGAGGTAGGTCACCGCCGTGCGCACGGTGGCGCGCAGCGCCTCCCAGTCGACGGCGTCGCGACCCGCCGTCAGGTGCTGGGCCAGGTTGACCGAGCCGAGGTTGCAGACGGCGGTCTCGTCGTTGCTCGAGACCTCGATGATCTCGGTGCACAGGTTGGACAGGTGGACGACCGGCGCGCCGGCACCCTGCTCGTCACTGGTCTGGTTGCAGGTGCGGTTGCTGGCGTCCTTGAAGGTCATCCAGCCGTTGCCGGTCTGGGCCAGGGTGCGCATCATCTTCCCGTAGAGCTCGCGGGCACCGACCTGGCGCACGACGCGGCCGTCGCGCTCCGCGGCGGCATACGCCTGCTCGAAGGCAGGCCCCCACAGGTCGGGGAGCTCGGGCACCTGGTCGGGGTCCATCAGGCTCCACTGCCCATCGGCCTCGACACGCCGCATGAACTCGTCGGGGACCCAGTTGGCGAGGTTGAGGTTGTGCGTCCGTCGCGCGTCCTCCCCGGTGTTGTCGCGCAGCTCGAGGAACTCCTCGATGTCGGGGTGCCACGGCTCGAGGTAGACGCAGGCGGCGCCCTTGCGGCGACCACCCTGGTTGACCGCGGACACCGACGAGTCGAGGGTGCGCAGCCACGGCACGATGCCGTTGGAGTGACCGTTGGTCCCACGGATCAGCGCCCCCCGGGAGCGGACCCGGGACCACGAGATCCCTATGCCACCAGCGAACTTCGACAGCTTCGCCACCTGCGCATAGCGGTCGTAGATCGACTCGAGCTGGTCCTGCGGCGAGTCGACGAGGTAGCACGAGGACATCTGCGTGTGCCGGGTGCCGGAGTTGAAGAGCGTCGGCGAGCTCGGCAGGTAGGCCAGGGACGCCATCAGCCGGTAGAAGGCGATCGCCTCCTGGGGGGTGCGCGACAGGCCACAGGCGACGCGCAGCAGGAAGTACTGCGGCGTCTCGATGACGTTGCGGGTCTGCGGGTGACGCAGCAGGTAGCGGTCGTAGACGGTGCGCAGGCCGAAGTACTCGAAGCGGCGGTCGTGGGTCACGTCCACCGCGTGGTCGAGCTTGCGGGCGTTGGCCTCGACGAACGCCGCGGTCTCGTCGCCGATCAGCCCCTCGAGGTGGCCGAGTCGGACGGCCTGGCTGAACGAGGCGATCTGCTGTCCGCGGACCTCCTTGTCGATGTAGTTGGACAGCAGGCGGGCGGCGAGCCGGGAGTACTCCGGCTCGCTGGCCGTCATCTCGGCGGCGGTCTGGATCGAGAGCCGGTCGAGCTCCGCCGTCGTCGCCCCGTCGTAGAGGCCGCTGATGGTCCGGGTGGCGATGGCCATGGGGTCGACCTCGCCGAGGTCGTCGCACCAGCGCTCGACGGCCCGGACGATCTTCAGGACGTCGACGGGCTCGCTGTCACCGTTGCGCTTGCGCACGGCCATGGTGGTGCGGCGCGCCGGGCCGGCACCCGCCTGCGTGGGGGTGGTGCTGGTGGTCGATGGGTCGACCACGGGGGTCTGGGTCATCCTGCTCTCTCCTCGCGAGCGATGCGGTGCCGCGGGCGCGAGGGAGGACGACGACGCAGCCGCGCCGGCCACGCCGACGCAGGACTGCAGAAGCCGGGTGACCCACCCTCGAGGCCACGACTTGGGCCGCGCACGGCGTGCGCGGTCGCTGGCAGGTCTTCGGACTCGCGGACCCGTCCCTTCCGGCTCTACGGACCATCCGAGGACGGTCCGAGGAACCGGGGTGACACCTACTGGCCGTCGCTTCCCACACACCGAGATGTGCAGTGCTTCATGACGGCTGTCGTTTCCGCTCACCGCTGCGGGGCAGTCCCGGAATCACACCGGGTTCCCTCTTGCCCCGGGTCCCGTGTGACGGGGACCCGGACCAGCGAGACCCACCATATGCGGGAGCTGGCGCTGAACACGGCACCACATGTGGGGTCCGCGTGTCGTCAACCCTACGATTCGTGCGTGCCCGCTCTCCCCCGACGCCTGCGAACCCGTCGCCTGCGTACCCGACGTCACCCTCGCACCCCGCCCCGCTGGTCAGCTGGCGTCGCGGCCGGGGCACTGGTCGCAATGACCGCCGTGACCGCCCTGGCCGGGTGCGGCTCCACCGCACCCGTCGCAGGCCCGTCCGTCGGGCCCGGCACCCGAGGTGACTCCGCAGCGCAACCGGCCCCTGCGGCATACCCACGCCTCTCACCGGCGTGCCCCTCGACGCCGGGCGGTGCTGCGCATCGGACCGTCACCGTGGCCGAGCTCAACCGGGCCGTAGCGGGACTGGACCTGCCGCTGTGGCAGGCCGGCGACATCGGGGCGAGCACGCGGCTGCCCGACGGTCGCATCGTGTGGGTGTTCGGCGACACCGTCCGCAGCCCTGACGTGGCCCCCCGGGTGGTGGCCAACTCCATGCTCGTCACGCGTGGCCTGTGCACGTCCCAGGTCGAGACCAGGGACCGGGGACCGGTCATCCCCGACCGGGCGGAGGGTTCGGTGCACTGGCCGATGTCGGTGGCCACCCTGGTCCGGGGCGACCAGACCCTGCTCGTGGTGGTCTCTGCCCGTATCCGCCGCGGCACTGCGGGGGCGTTCGACTTCACCTACCTCGGAAGCAGTGCAACGGTCTTCGACGCCACCGGGGCAGGGGCGCCGCAGCTGCGCAGCCAGCTCGACATCACGCCGGACGACCCCGCGGCCGACCAGGTCAACTGGGGTTCGGCGATGACGGTCCAGGGGTCGTGGATCTTCGTGTACGGGACGAGGCTGCCCAGCACCACGTCCTTCGGACGAGCCCTGTATGTCGCGCGAGCCCGCGTCGCCGCTGCACGGGACCGTGGCACGTGGCAGTTCTGGGACGGTCACCGGTGGTCGTCGGACCAGGCTGCGGCCGCTGCGGTGCTGCCCGCTCCCGGTGGCGTGTCGCAGACCCTGTCGGTGGACGTCGTGGACGGCCGCTACCTCATCGTCTCCAAGCGCGACGGCGACCTCGGCAGCACCGTGTACTCCTGGACGTCCGACTCCCCCACCGGTCCGTGGACGCCTCGGCGTGGGGTGCACGCCGACTTCGAGGACGCCCACGGACAGCTGCGTTACGCACCCCTGGCCCACCCCGACATCACGCTGGCCGACGGCCGGCTGCTCATCTCGATCTCGCGCAACACCACCGACTTCCGTCGGCTGCTGTCGGAGCCGTCACTCGGCCGCCCGGTCTTCGCGGAGATCGACCAACCCTGACAGGGACCGGTCAGGCACTGCGTGCCCGCACGGCGGTGGGCGGGACGACCAGGACGTCGCACGGCATCCCGTCGAGCACCCCGCGAGCGACCGACCCGCTGATCAGTCCTGCCAGCCGACCCCCGCCCTCGGTGCCCACGACGAGCAGGTCTTGCGGCCCTGCGTGGGCCAGCAGCGCTGCCACCGGGTGGTCCACGTCGACGACGACCTTGGCCAGGGAGTCGTCCGGGGAACGCTGGGTCACCAGCAGGTCCGCATGCCGGTCCCACACCCGCGTCGCCAGGACGCTGAGCTCGGTGTCGGTGCGCGGTGCGGCGTACACGACGGTCAGGTCCCACCCCCTGGTCCGGGCCTCCCGGACACCGACCGACAGGACCGCACCCGCACTGGGTCCGTCGTCGACCCCGACGACGACGACGGGGTGCGAGGCGCCGGCTCGTTCGCCGGACGACTGCCTGCGGCGCGGACCCGCCACCAGGACCGGGCACCTGAGGCGCCGGGTGAGCTGTTCGCTCGTCGAGCCCGACGCAAAGGCGCCCAGACCCCGCGAACCGTGCCGACCCACCACGAGCAGCTCCGCCCGGGAGGCGAGCTCCTCGACCCGTGGTGCGTCGACGGTTGGCGCCCTGACCGCGGTGACCGAGGGCACCCGGCCGGCGATGCGTTCGAGGGCGCGGCGGCTCGTGGCCTCCGCCTCGTCCGCGCCCTCCGCGGTCGCCCGTGACCAGTCACCGAGGTGGCGCACGTCGCGGCCGGGCCCGTCCTCGATGGTGAGGACGACCAGGGGCAGCCCCCGCTGCAGCGCCTCGTCCGCGGCGACGTCGACCGCCTCCAACGACTCCCACGAACCATCGCAGCCGACGATGACCGCCGGGTCCTGCTGTGCAGCGAGCGTCATGGGAGCCTCCGAGAACGAGTACCGGGACACGTTGTCCCGGTACCAGCGTCCGGCGTCCATCCCTGCGCCCCAAGGGCCATTGGTCCTTGGGTCGGTGCCTGGGACCTTCGGCACTGTCCGAGCCGGGCCCTCTTGGCCATCGTCGAGAGCGGTGGCGAGTGCTCCCGGGTCACCGGGGACCCCACCGTGACCCGCCCCGACAGGGACGGAGCAGCCCGACAGGAGAGCACCATGACCGCACCCACCACGCCCAGGACCGGGCTCATCGTCGCGTTCGCCGATGGCGACGCGTCGATGGCGGACTCGTTGGGTGGCAAGGGGGCAGGGCTGGCCCAGATGACCCGGCTCGGGCTTCCCGTCCCAGCGGGGTTCACGGTCACGACGGAGGCCTGTCGCGCCTACCTGGCCGCCGGCAGCGAACCACCCCGTCTGGCGGACGAGCTGGCCCTGGCGCTCGGTCAGCTGGAGCAGCGGTCGGGGCAGCGCCTCGGCGACCCGGCCGTGCCACTGCTGGTCTCGGTGCGCTCCGGGGCGCGCTTCTCCATGCCCGGGATGATGGAGACCATCCTCAACGTCGGCCTGAACGACGAGGTCGTGGTGACGCTCAGCGAGGCACGGGGGGCGAAGTTCGCCTGGGACTCCTACCGGCGTCTGGTGCAGATGTATGGGCGGACCGTGCTCGGCATCGACGGCGAGCTCTTCGAGGCGCGCCTGCGACGCGAACGCTCAGCCGCGCAGGTGGCCACGGACCAGGAGCTCTCCGCCGAACGGCTCGAGGCAGTCACGCAGGACTTCCGCGAGCTGCTGCGGGCTCGGGCCGGAGAGGACCTTCCGCAGGACGCGTACGAGCAGCTCCATCGGTCGGTCCTGGCGGTGTTCGACTCCTGGACCGGCGAGCGGGCCCGGCGTTACCGCGCGCACGAGCACATCGCCGAGGACCTGGGCACCGCCGTCAACATCGTCCAGATGGTCTTCGGCAACAGCGGCCCCCGCTCCGGCAGCGGAGTCTGCTTCACGCGCAACCCGGCGACGGGCGAACCCACGCCCTACGGCGACTACCTCGTCGATGCCCAGGGCGAGGACGTCGTCAACGGCAGCAGGCAGACGATGGGTCTCGCGGCGCTCGCAGTCCGCGAACCCGCGCTCCACGAGGAGCTCCGCAGACACCTGCAGGTCCTCGAGCGCTACTACCGGGACCTGTGCGACGTGGAGTTCACCATCGAGGACGGACAGCTGTGGATCCTGCAGACCCGGGTGGGCAAGCGCAGCGCGGCCGCAGCGTTCCGGATCGCCTGTGACCTCGTGGACGAGGGGGTCATCGACCTCGACGAGGCGCTGAGCCGGGTGGACGGCCATCAGCTCGCAGCGTTGCTCCACCCGGCCTTCGCGAGCAACACCGGGCAGCCGCCCGCCGCCCACGGCCTGGCCGCCAGCCCGGGAGCCGCGGCAGGGCGAGCCGTCTTCGACTCCGCCACCGCGATGACGTGGGCGGCCCGTGGGGAACAGGTCGTCCTGGTCCGACCCGAGACCAGCGCCGACGACCTCGGAGGACTCCTTGCCGCCACTGCGGTGGTCACGGCGCGAGGCGGGCTCACCTCCCATGCGGCCGTCGTCGCGCGAGGATTCGGGAAGACGTGCGTGAGCGGGGTCGAAGGGCTGGAGGTCGACAGCACCCTGCGCACCGCCACGTTGCCCGGCGGCCACCAGCTCGTCGAGGGTGACCCGCTGTCCGTCGACGGCACGACCGGCGAGGTGTTCCTCGGCTCACGCGAGGTCGTCCCCAGCACCTGCGCCTCGGCGATCCGCCGCTGGAGCAAGGCCCCCTCCGAGGGCTCGGCGCCATACCTCCTCGAAACGGACCCCGTGCTGCGCTCGGTGGGGCGCCTGCTCGCCCATGCGGACCTGCGCCGCACCTGCACGGTGCGGGCGAACGCGGAGACCGCCTCCGATGCGCGGGCCGCCCGGGAGCTGGGCGCTGAAGGCATCGGACTGGCGCGCACCGAGCACATGCTGCTGGGCGACCGGCGGATCCTCGTCGAGCAGGTCGTGACCGGCGCCGACCGCGACGCGGCCCTTCTCACGATCGAGGCACTCGCGCGGGCCGAGTTCGAGCAGATCCTGGAGGAGATGGACGGCCTGCCCACCGTGGTGCGGCTGCTCGACCCGCCACTGCACGAGTTCCTCCCCGATCTGGTCGAGCTCGAGGTCCGCGACGCGGTGCGCCGGGCTGGCAGCGGCGTCGATGTCGGCGTGCACGAGCGCCTCGGCCTGGTGCGCCGCTGGCACGAGCAGAACCCCATGCTCGGTCTGCGTGGTGTCCGCCTGCTCGCCGTGGTGCCGGAGCTGGTCACCGCACAGGTCCGCGCCCTGGCCGAGGCAGCAGCGGCACTGCGCCAGCGAGGCCTGGACCCCCGTCCCGAGGTGATGATCCCCCTGGTGGCCGATGTCGGCGAGCTCGAGGCCGCCCTCGTCAAGGTTCGCGCTGAGGTCGTGCAGGTGGCGACCGCTCGAGGGATCGACCTCGACATCCCCCTCGGCGTCATGATCGAGCTGCCCAGGGCCGCGTTGACCGCTGGTCGTCTGGCCGAGCAGGTGGACTTCTTCTCGTTCGGCACCAACGACCTCACCCAGACCACCTGGGGCATGTCGCGCGACGATGCCGAGTCGAGCTTCCTTGCCGTGTACCGCGCGGCGGGGACCTTGGCCTTCGACCCGTTCTCGACCCTGGACGACGAGGGGGTCGGCCGCCTGATCAGGTTCGCTGTCACCGAGGGTCGACTGGCCCGTCCGAGCCTCGGACTGGGGGTGTGCGGCGAGCACGCCGGTGACCCTGCGTCCATCCACTCGCTGCTCGCCTCGGGCGTCGACTACCTGTCGTGCTCGCCGCCACGCGTCCCCGTGGCCCGGCTCGAGGCCGGTCGGTTCGCCGTGAGCTCCCCGGCGCCCGGCCGGGGCAGCGACAGCACCTGACGGACGGAGCGGGCGGAGAACCGGAGGGTCGGGTCAGCTCCGCCGCAGGAGGACGAGCTCGGTGTCGGCGAGGGAGGCCAGGCGGTGGACGTAGCCGTAGGCAGCGGCCACCTGCGACCAGGCCGGGTCGTCACGGCCGAGGTGGTGGCCGACGACCTCGACCACCGACCCGTGCAGGAGCACTGTCGCCCGCCGAGGCGATCGGAAGGCTCGCCACCAGGTCTTGTGCTGTGCGTCGCCTGCCGCCAGGACGAACTCGTCCTTCCAGCGCGCGTACTGCACCGGAAGTCGTATGACGCGACCGTCGCTGGCTGCATACTCCAGCAGGGTCAGCTCCCCCAGCGCCCGGCGCAGGGGCGAGGACAGGACGCCCACCACGAAGCGGTGACGACCGTCAGGGCGCCATGAACAGGGCAGGCGGGATCCTCACGGAGTCGGCGCCTCCACGCTCGGGTCCTGACGCACGCCGCCGGAGACCACGAACCGTCGCCCGGTGACCTCGTCAGCGGAGACGCGCAGGAAGTGCGGCTTTGCCGACCCGTGCCACGGGAAGAGCGGCAAGGACAGGGCCTCCAGGACGTCGTGGAGCTGGGCGACCTCCGCGGCATGGCCCTTGACCACCACACTCCACGCGGCGCCCGCCTCGGTGTCGTAGCCGTCGACCTCGAAGGCGACCGGATGACCGGCGGCGCTCTCGAGCTTGGTGCCGGCGGCGGTGCGGATGACGATCGTCCCGTGGTCGACGACATGGTTGACCGGGAAGATCTCCGGGTGTCCGTCGATGGCGGTGGCGAGGCGGCCGACGACAGCGTCGCGCAGCAGTGCCCAGCACTCGTGCCGGGGGATCTCGGGCGTGGTGGGTTCGCGGCTCGTGGTCATGACCCAAGGCTCCTCCGGCCACCCCCGAACCGGATGGGGCCAAGGTCCCGTCACACGTCGTCCGGGACCTTCGCCCCTCCCGCTGCTGCGTCGGCGGGGCGACGGTGGTGTGAAGCCTTCAAGGAGAGGAGCAGCTCATGACCAGGTTGGACGCACAGCCACGGGATGCGGTGGTCGTGGGGGTGGACGGATCGGCCGCTTCGCACCGCGCCGTCGACATCGCCGCCGCTGCGGCCAGGCGGCTGCACCGCCCTCTCCACGTCCTGCACGCGACCGGAGTCGGAATCGTGCCGTGGACCGTCGAACGGCTCGCGGCGCAGGACCAGATCACCGAGGGCAGCGCCCGGCAGGCGAGAGAGGCAGCGCCCGATCTCGACGTGACCCGGGAGACCGTCGTCGCCGACCCCTCCGCGGCCCTGGTCGACGCGAGCGCGACCGCCGCGCTGGTGGTGGTCGACTGCGGCGGCCTGGGCCGGGCCTCCGGACTCCTGTTGGGGTCGACCAGCCGCGCGGTCGCCGCACATGCGCAGTGCCCCGTGCTCCTCACGCCGCACACCGGCAGCTGGAAGGAGCACGGCCCCGTGGTGGTCGGCGTCGACGCCTCCGAGCACTCGGTGCCCGCGATCGCCTGGGCCTATGCCGAGGCCTCCACCCGGGGCGCTCCGCTGCTGGCCGTCCACACCTGGTGGTGGGAGGAGCCCGACCCCTTCCTCGCGGGTCGGGACTGGGAGGACGAGTGGCGTGACGTCACCGAGACGCAACGACTCGAGGTCGCCGAGATGCTGGCCGGCTGGCAGGAGAAGTACCCCGAGGTGCAGGTCTCGACGACTCTCGTCCGAGGCCATGCCCCGACCATCCTGGCCGAGGAGTCACGCGACGCCCAGCTCCTCGTCGTCGGGACGCGCGGACGAGGGGGGTTCGCCGGCCTGCTGCTCGGGTCGGTGAGCGCCTCCCTCATCACCCACACCCGGTGCCCGATGACCGTCGTGCCCTCCACCGCCCGCACCCCCGCCTGAGTCCGCTCCATGGAAGGGAGCCCCACCATGAACGACCTCGACACCTCCGGACCGCCCGCCTCCCGCGGGTCCACGTCGGACCCCGGTTTCGCGACCGACCACACCGGACTGCGCGTCATGGGTCTCGACGAGTGCCTGCGCAGGGTGGGTGAGTCACCCGTCGGGCGGCTGGCCTTCCCACTCGACGGTGAGATCGCCGTGCTGCCCGTCAACCACGTCCTCGACGGCGTCGACATCTGCTTCCTGACCTCAGGAGGATCCAAGATCCAGGCCGCGGTCGACGGCGAGGCGGTCTCGTTCCAGGTCGACGACTGGGATGCCACCCGACGGGCGGGCTGGTCGGTGCTCGTCCACGGCACGGCCGCGGTCGTCACCGACGACGACGACATCACCCGGCTCGTGGCCACGGCACGTCGTCCCTGGGTCACCGTCGAGAAGGACAGCGCCCGGTGGGTCCGGGTGTCCACCCGGCAGGTGACGGGACGAATGATCTAGTCGCACAAGGCGAAGCACCCCAACGGCTAGGGCACCGGGCGGCCGCCGCGTCCGTCCTTGCCGTGGGTGGCGACGTACACGGCCGCCTGCGTGCGTCGCTCCATACCCATCTTGGCCAGGACCGACGTGACGTAGTTCTTGACCGTCTTCTCGGCCAGGGACATCGCCTCACCGATCTGGCGGTTGGTCATCCCTGCGGCGATGTGGTCGAGGATGCGCCGCTCCTGCGGGCTGAGCGAACGCAGCCGGGGATCGGCGTCACGGTCATCGGCCCACTCCGAGCGCACCCGCCGGGCCCGCTCGGGGTCGAGGAGGTTCTCCCCCCGAGCGACCCGGGTGATCGCCTCGACGAGGCCGTTGCCACGGATGTCCTTGAGGAGGTAGCCGGCGGCGCCGGCCAGGATCGCCGCGGTGAGTGCGGTGTCGTCGTCGAACGACGTCAGGATCAGCCCGGCGATCGACGGGTCCACCGAGCGCACCTGGCGGCACGCCTCGATGCCCGAGCCGTCAGGCAGCCTGGCGTCGAAGATGGCCACGTCCGGACGCAGGGCCGGTATGCGGCGTGCCGCCTCCAGCGCCGACCCGGACTCCCCGACGACCGAGAATCCGGGTGTGCCCTCGAGCAGCTCGCGCAGTCCGCGCCGCACGATCTCGTGGTCGTCGAGCAGGAAGATCGTCGTCATGGGGCTCCCTCGCACGTGGCTGCTCTACCGGGGTGGGCGACACCCACCGTCCCACGATCGCACCGGGTCGCGCTCACCCCCGGGACCATGGTCCCGCCTGCCGCTCCTCGCGCCCGGCCGGTGCCGCACCACCACCGGTCGAGACGCTCCACGTCAGCCGTGTGCCGTGGGGGCGCACGTCGGTGACGTCGCACTGACCGCCTCTGGCGTGAGCACGTTCGGCGAGGTTGGCCAGCCCACTGCGCCGGCCCGTCACCGGTGTGCCGATCCCGTCGTCCACGATGACGACCTCGAGCCGTGGGCCCATCGACACCCGGACGGTGGCCGACGACGCCTGCGCGTGGCGCGCCACGTTGGCCAGCCCCTCCCGGACCACGGCCGCGACGTCGTGCTCCTGCTCGGCCGTGATGCCTGCGGCCTCACCGAAGAGCTCCAGGCGCGCCGCGAAGCCCAACACGTCGGAGTAGCTGCTCACCAGCTCGTCCAGCCTGCCCCGCAGACCCGTGGGCGCCTGCAACGGGGTCAGCTGGTAGATGGCCTGGCGGATGTCCTTGATGGCGAGGTCGAGCTCCTCCACCGCCTCCTCGAGCCGGGGTTGCACGACCGGGTGCTGGGTGATCCGCCCGACGGCCTGCAGCGACAGCCCGGTCGCGAAGAGCCGCTGGATCACGTGGTCGTGCATGTCGCGGGCGATGCGTTCGCGGTCCTCGAGCAGGGCCACCACTGCGCGGTCCTGCTGCGCACTGGCCGCCACGAGGGCCAGTCCGATGTGCTGGGCGAACTCGTGCAGCGGACCGAGCACCCCGGACGCCACGTCCTGGTCGGCGGACTCCCAGCAGACCAACAGGGCACCGACAGGGGTGGCACCGGCGAGGATCGGGACCAATGCGGTGGGCCCGGAGCTCTCCACCCCGGTGATGGACACGACGTCGTCGACGATCTCCGCGACGGCTGCCAGCTGCTCACCGGGGATGAGCAACAAGGGCTGGCGAACACCGCGGACGCCGTCCCAGTGCGCTCCGGCGAGGACACCGAAAGAGTCCTGCCCCTGTGGCACGGGAGCAGCGCCGTCGTCCCGCCGGTGGACCACGTCGACGACCGGCGGCAGCCCCTCGCGCTCGAGGGCGACCGCGCAGGTGGTGGCGCCCGACACCCGGCACACCTGCTCCGCCATCACCCCGAGCGCAGCGACCTGCGTCTCCCCCTCGAGCAGCGCCTGCGTCACGTCGGCGACGGCCTGGGCCCAGCGGCGCTGCACCTGGCTGCGCTCGTAGAGACGGGCGTTCTCGATGGCGACGCCGGCCGCCGCCGCCAGCGCGACGACCAGCTCCTGGTCCTCGTCGGAGAACTCCTCGGCGCCCTCCTTCACCGAGAGGTAGAGGTTGCCGAACACCTCGTCGCGCACCCTGACGGGTGCCCCGAGGAAGCTGCTCATCGGCGGGTGGTTCGGGGGGAAGCCGTAGGAGTCCGCGTGGGCGGTGATGTCGGCGATGCGCCGGGGGCGCGGATCACGGATGAGCAGTCCGAGGACTCCGTGACCGCGCGGTGGGTCGCCGATCCGTTGCCGCTGCTCGTAGCTCATGCCGTGCGTGATGAACTCCATGAGGTGGTCACCGTCCGGCGCGAGGACCCCCAGGGCGCCGTACCGTGCCCCGACCAGGGTGCACGCAGAGCGCACGATGCGGGTCAGCACCTCCGAGAGGTCCAGGCCCGCGCTGACGGCCAGGATCGCGTCGAGCAGCCCTTCCGTCTGCGGTGAGGAAGGGACGTGGACTACGCGCGGTGCACCGGGCTCCATGAGCCGAGGATAGGGCCCGGCCTGCCTCCGGGGAGGCGGGACCTTCGCCCGTGTCCGTCCGCTCCGGGCACGCCGACACTGGACTGCATGACGCAGCCTGCACGCCCCGCCCACACCGCCGCCTCCGGGCGGGAGGTGCTCGTGGGCCTGCTCAACGACGGCATGGCGATGCATGTCGCCCTGCGAGGCGTCGAGCTGGCCGGCAGCCTGGGCGCTTCCCTGCGCTTCGTCCAGGTGGTCCCGGTCGGGCTCGACCCGACCGACCGCGCCGAGGCCGAGAGCGCGACGTTCGCGGCTGGGCTCAGGGCCTTGCGCCACGGTCGGCGCGGGGGTGCGACGTTCGAGTCCCCCGCAGGTGACCCGGGCGAGCTCCTCGTCGCCCGCAGCGCCAAGGCCGTCGGACTCGTCGTCGGTGAGGACCGGCCGACGAGTGAGGCCAGCGGCGACACCGCCGTCGCCGAGTACTGCCGTGCCCACGCCCGCTGTCCCGTCCACGTGGTCCCACGCGTGGGGGGCCCGACGAGTAGGGACCAAAGCCACTGGGGCACAACAGAAAACGCGCCTAGCGTCGGCGTCGGGCCCCCCAGTGCAACGAAGCCCTGAGGGAGGAGCACCCCCGCTCCCCCATCCAGCACACCGTACGAGTAGGAGCACCACCATGAGCACCGTCTCCCCACACCGCGGAACGGCCAGCAACACTGCCGCAACGCCCGTCGAGTCCGCAGAGACCGTCGGCACCACGAGGGTGCGTGGTCTGGGGCCGTTGCTCGGCGTCCTGCGCCTTTCGCTCGGCTGGGTCTTCCTCTGGGCCTTCCTGGACAAGCTGTTGGCCCTCGGCTTCGCCACCGGACGCAACGCCGAGACCGGCGTCGTCGACCGTTTCGGCGACGCCGCCTGGATCAACGGCGGCTCTCCCACCCAGGGGTTCCTGTCCTTCGGGACCGCCGGACCGCTCAAGGAGTTCTACGGCAGCTTTGCCGGCGCGGCCTGGGCGGACTGGCTGTTCATGATCGGCCTGCTCGGCATCGGCGCCGCCCTCATGCTCGGCATCGGCATGCGGATCGCCACGGTCTCCGGCATCGCGATGCTCGTGATGATGTGGAGTGCGGCCCTGGCCCCCGCGAACAACCCGTTCATGGACGACCACCTCATCTACGCCCTCACCCTCGGCGTGCTGCTCGGCCTCGGCGCCGGCCACCACTTCGGTCTGGGGGACGTGTGGAACCGGCTGTCGGTCGTCAGGGAACGCCCCTGGCTCCGGTAACAGCGCCAGCGGCGGTGCGGTCGGCAACCGAGGCCCGCTCCCACCTCAGGGTGGGAGCGGGCCTGCTCGTCGTCGCCCTCCGAACCGGTTCACCCTCCGACCGGTTCACCGTCCGAACCCGGTTCACAGCGAACCCTCAAGCGCCGGGGTGGCTCTGGTCGGGTGGCGTGTCAGTGGCGGGGCCTGTCGCCGGCACCCCGGCGATGACCACGCGGCGTACGCCGGCCACTGCCGAGGCCATCACCTGGGCGAGCCTGGCCTCGCGGCCGCCTCGCGTCCCGGAGACGGTGACGTCTCCCTCACGGACGCTGATCGACCAGCCGGCTCGCCCGACCGAGGCGAACTCCCGGGTGAGGTGGCGACGGATCGCACTGTCCGAGATCGTCATCGCGTGCAGGATGTCGCTGCGGCTCACCATCGCGACCAGCACCCTGTCGCGCGTGACCGGCACGCTCTTCCACCCCGTGTCGGCGAGCAGCTGTCCGAGCTCGGCGACGTCTGCGGACTCCAGCACCGTCACCGGATCCGGGGTCATGACCTCGTCGACGAGGCGGGGCCACTGCGGCTGCGTGTCATCGACGGGGCGCAGGTGCGCACGGGGGTCCGCGGCGAGGTGCAGGCGCAGGATGTCGGCCTCGCTGACGATGCCCACGACGTGGTGGTCGGCGTCCACGACCGGAAGCGCGGACAGCTTCGCCCTTGCGAGCAGCTGGATGGCCACCTCGAGGGTGCTGCCGACAGGAAGGCTGATGGCCGGGACCGTCATGATCTCGCGGACCAGCATGGGGGGTCTCCTTGGTCACGGGGGTGTGGTCGTTCCACCCTCGCGGCCCGCCCTGGCCTGGCACAGGGACCAAGTGCCCTGTGCCCACCCCGATCACTCGACCACCGTGGAGGGATCGGGAACCGAACCACCAGGAGCGCGCCATGGACACCAGCCACCGCACCATCGTCGTCGGCATCGACCTGTCGGACGCCAGCGACCTCGCCCTCGAGTGGGCCGGTCAGGAGGCGGAACGCAGCGGGTGTCGTCTCACCCTCGTGCACACCTACTCGCTACCCATGTATCCCACCGCCCGCGCGGGTGTTCCCGGCGGGACGGTCGTGACCGACCTGGACGACTCCGTCCGTGAGTCCGCGATCGCCGCCACCACACACGCCGCCGAACGCCTGCACGGGGCCCATCCCGGAGTGGACGTCTCGGTGCAGACCGGGGCGGGGTCTCCCGGCGAGGCGCTCGTGCAGGCCTCCACCGACGCCGTCCTCGTCGTCGTGGGGTCGCGGGGGCTGGGAGCCTTCCGTGGTCTGCTCATGGGTTCGGTCTCGACGCACGTCTGCGCCCACGCACACTGCCCCGTCGTCGTGGTGCACGAACGCCCCTCGCAGTCGCTGCAGGACGCACGCGTCGTGGTCGGTGTCGACGGCACCGAGATCTCGACCGAGGCCTTGGCCTTCGCCTTCGAGCAGGCGGCTTCTCGCGGCGTGGGGCTGACGGTCGTCCACACCTGGCAGCTCGAGGCCGTCGAAGGAGCGTCAGCGGCCGTGGCCTGGTCGGTCGACTGGGAGCAGGCCGGCGAGCAGGAGCGTTCCGTGGTCGCCGAGGCCATCGCCGGGTTCGGCGAGCAGTACCCCACCGTCGACGTCCGGCGCGATGTCGCCCAGGGGCACCCCGTCGAGGAGCTGGAACGTCAGAGCGAGAACGCCTGCCTGCTCGTCGTGGGCACCCGCGGACGCGGCGTCGTGTCCGGCTGGGTCAAGGGATCGGTCTCTCAAGCCATCGTGCGCGCCGCCCACTGCCCCGTTGCCGTGGTGCACCCTCCGGAGCCGGACCCGTCCGCCCCGGAGGGTCGGCGGGGACGAGACAGCCGGGGCTTCCACCTCCCCGTGCCTCCCGTGCGCGAACGCCTCTGAGTCGATAGAGGACTCTGGGCTCTGCTCGGTGAGGGGGCACGCAGCCGTCAGGCAGGCGGGAACTGTTCGGTGGTGGGGTGGCGGTAGGCCAGCGAGACGAGCTCGAGCACGACTGCTGCAGAGCTGCCCGGCTCGGCGACGATGACCATCTCCCTGCGGTTGGCCAGAACCTGCTCGCGCACCTCGAACAGCGCCCGGACGCCGGCACTGGCGAGCTGGCCGACCTCGGTGAGGTCGACGGTCAACGACCGCACGCCGCCCCGGGATGCCCCGAGCATCGCGACCCGCGCCCGTTCGGCGGTGTCCAGGTCCATCGGACCCGACAGCCGAACCACAGGTCCGGCATCGCCCTCCTCGACCCGGACCTCGAGCTGGAGATCTGGCTGCGCCGCATCTGACGGTCGTCGTGCACCAGGCTGCGTCCCGAAGCCATCACCGCGTCACGGTGGGCACGGTGGCGCAGGACGACCGTGGTCCCGCGGTCCCCCTCGGGTGCGTTGGCGGACTGCGGTGGGTGCAGGACCTCGGCCTCGTCGACGACCTGTGACATCAGGAGCAGGCCGCGCCCGCCCGTCGTCGCCTCCGCTGGCGGTGTCTGCCAGCGGCCTTCGTCGGAGACACGCACCGAGATGCCACCGGTGGGAAGCACGGAGGCGACGACGTTCAGCTCACCGGGCCGCCCCGCCGGGTAGGCGTGCTCGATCGTGTTGGTGACGGCCTCGGTGACGGCCAGCTCGAGGGCGAACCGGTCGGCGGCCGAAGGACCCAGCGCGGCGAGCCAGGCCCCGAACGCCGCGTTGACCTGGTGCAGGCTGTCGGGGGTCGCGCCCAGGCGCAGGTCGAGGTCCTCCACCGGCTCGTTGAGCCGTTGTGCCACGAGCACCGTCACATCGTCCTCGTGGCCACCGCGCGTCATGAGCTCCATGACCAACTCGGCCACCCGGTCGGCTGCGGACGCCGACGCCCCCACCGGCAGGCTGCTGTTGGTCAAGGCATCCGAGGCGACGCGGGTCAGCTCGTGCACGCCCTCGTCGAGGGAGTGTCCGCTGCGCTCGACGAGTCCGTCGCTGTACAGGAGCACCACCTCGCCGGGGGCCAGCGTCGTGTGGGCGAGCGGGTGGCTCACTCCCGTCCCCAGTGGGCTGCCTACGCCGGCATCGAGCAACCGGGTGGACCCGTCCTCGGCCAGGACGATCGGTGCAGGGTGACCGCAGCGTCCGTAGACGACCTTGCCGGTGTCGGGGTCGAGCAGCACGACGGCCACGGTGGCGGCGCGCATGTTCGGGTTGTGCGCGGCGAAGGCGTCGAGGCGGCCCAGTACCGTCTCGAGCTGGCGCTCGGTGCGCAGCAGCTCTTCGAGCACGGCGCGGAGCTGGCCCATCGCCGCAGAGGCCACCACCCCGTGACCCACCACGTCCCCGACGACCAGCGCGAGCTGGCCGTTGTCCAGGACGAAGGCATCGAACCAGTCGCCACCGGCTGCCTGGTCGTGCGCGGCGACGAGGTACCGCGCCGCGATCGTGGCCGTGGGGAGCACCGGCAGGGACATCGAGAGCAGGGCTCGTTGCAGCTCGACGACGACGTCGTGCACCGCCTCGTACTTCTCCTGGACGTGGGCAGTGCGCAGGGCAGCCTCCTGCCGCTGGTGCACCCGATCGGTGACGTCGACGACCGAGGCGACCGCGCCGATCGTGGCGCCCTCGGTGTCCCGGCGGGGTGTCACGTGGAAGTCGACGAAGATCTCGTGCAGCTGGTCGGTGTCGTCGCGCCGGATCTGGAACCGCCACTCCGTGCCGACATGGGTCTCGCCCGAGGAGTAGACCCGGTCGAGGATCTCCAGGAACTGCTGTCCCTCGAGCTCCGGCATGACCGCGCCCCAGGGCTGACCGATGAACTCGGTCCGACCGACGAACCGGCGGTACTGCTCGTTCGCGGCGACAGCGACGTGGTCCGGGCCCTCCCAGGCGACGACCATGACCCCGAGCTGGTCGAACACGTCGCGGACGGTCTCCGCCCTGCCCACCCGGGCGTCGCCACCCCGCAGCTCCAGGCCTGTGGGACTGTCTGCGACGACAGCCTCTTCACGGTCCTGACCTGCGCTGACATGGCTCTTCCGCGCTTCCACGGGGCGACCCTACAGCGCCCCCACGGATCGAAGGGACGCCAAGACGGGACGCCCGCGGAGCATTTCGGGACGCACCGTCCGGTAAGGCGACGAACCGGCGCCGAGTCGGCGGCTGTCCCTCTCGCCGTCAGTCCAGGCTGAGCCAGGCGGCGGCATCCGTCGGCAGGGCCCCGTCCGCGAGCGGGCTGCTGGAGATCAACACCCTGGCCTCGTCGAGCGGCACGGGCTGCCCCGACAGGTTCACCACGCAGCGCAACGCCTCCCCGCGGTCGAAGTCGAGCACGCCATCGACCGAGTCCCGCCACGCCAACCCGGCCCCGGCCAGTCCCGGGATGTCGTGACGCAGGCGCAGGACGCCCCGGTACAGCGACAGCATCGACCCCGGGTCGGCGAGCTCAGCCTCGACCGTGAGCTCGCTCCAGGTCGCCGGCTGCGGCAGCCACGGCTGCACGCCGTCCGGTGAGAACCCATACGGCGGCTCGGTGCCGGCCCACGGCAGCGGCACCCGGCAGCCGTCGCGCCCTCGCATCTGGCCCCCACTGCGCAAGAACATCGGGTCCTGCAGCACCTCGTCGGGCAGGTCGTCCACGTTGGGCAGACCGAGCTCCTCGCCCTGGTAGATGTAGGCACCACCGGGAAGCGCCAGCATGAGCATGGCGGCGGCACGCGCTCGACGGGTCCCGAGGTCGAGGTCGGGGGTCTCGCCCTCCCCGTCGGTGATGAAGTACGAGCTCGTCGTCGTCCGGCCGTAGCGGGTCACGGGCCGGATCTCGTCGTGGCTGGTGAGCACCCAGGTGGATGGCGTCCCCATCGGCGCGAACGACGCCAGGGTGTCGTCGATGACGGCACGCAGGGCGGCGGCCTCCCACGGCCCCTTGAGGTAGGGGAAGTTGAAGGCGGTGTGCATCTCGTCGGGGCGCAGGTACTTGCTCAGCCGCTCCGGGGTGCTGACGACGGCCTCCGCGACGAACACGCGCTCGCCCTCGTAGGTGTCGGCGATCGCGCGCCAGCGCCGGAAGATGTCGTGGACGGTGTCGACGTCCCAGTGCGGGTTGTCGTCCCAGTCGACGGTCCGGAACTGCAGGACCCCGCCGTAGTCGGCATCCGGCAGGCCCTCCTTCTTCGACATCGCCGGTGCCGCATCGATCCGCAGGCCGTCGACGCCCCGCTCGAACCAGAACCGCAGCACGTCGTCGAAGTCGTCGAGGACGTCGGTGTTGCTCCAGTCCAGATCCGGCTGCTCGGGGGCGAAGAGGTGCAGGTACCACTGCCCGAGGGTGCCGTCGGGCTCCTCGACACGGCTCCACGCGGGCCCGCCGAAGGCGCTGATCCAGTTGTTGGGGGGCTCCTCCCCCGCCTCGCCGCGCCCGTCCCGGAAGAAGTACCGCGCCCGCTCGGGGGCGTCCGGCCCTCCCGCGAGGGCCGCGCGGAACCACGGGTGCTGGTCGGAGGTGTGGTTGGGGACCAGGTCGATGATGACCCGCATCCCGAGCTCGTGGGCGTCCCGCAGCACGGCATCAGCGTCGTCAAGCGTCCCGAACATCGGGTGGATGTCGGTGAAGTCGCTCACGTCGTAACCGCCGTCGGCCATCGGCGAGGGGAACCACGGCGAGATCCACAACCCATCGACCCCCAGGTCGCGCAGGTAGGGCAGCCGGGCCCGCAGGCCGGGCAGGTCACCCTCGCCGTCACCGTTCCCGTCGGCGAAGCTGCGTGGGTAGACCTGGTACATCACGGCGCTGCGCCACCACGCCTCCCCCGCGTCGGAGGACTGCAACCGCTCTGACAACCGGTGGCTGTCGGCGTGGTCCGTGGCGCTGTTCATGGGCTACTCCTGGAACGAGGCTGGACGGGGAGCACGGCGCGATCGTGGGCGCCGCAGCATGCCGATCCGAACCTAGCGGCGAACGCACCCACGCGGACAAGGGTATGGCGCCGAGCCATACCTTCGCCCCGCCCTACCTCTCGCCTGGCCACGGCTGCGGTGACGAGGAGGCCAACCCCTTCTTCGACGCAGCGGTCTCCCCTTCGGCGTGCGCTGGCCGGTGCCGGGCACCCGGTCAGGCACTATTGACCTGTCCCCACCGCCCCGTCCGAGAGTCAGGTGCCCGCGTGTCCTTCGCGCACGCAGTCCCAGCCCTGGCATCCGGGCCCCCCTCGTGATGGCAGGGCCTCCTCGCCCGCCCTCAGCGCGTCGCTCCGCCGACGGGCACCCTGACGTCCCCCCGGTCACCCCTGCGGTGTCCGATCGCGTCAGTGCGCCCGCCGAGGTCGGCCCGGGTGGTGGCCTGCGTACCTGGTTCGACCGGATGCCTGACCGCTTCCGTACCGTGGTGGCCTTCACCGTCCTCCTGGGGACGGTGTTCCTGCTGACGATGACCTCGGTGGTGCTGGCGCCGGCAGGCTCCAGCGTCGCCGCCTGGTGGCCCGCGGCCGGGGTGTCCGTCGCCGCCCTCCTGTGGACCCAGGGGCGACAACGCTGGGTGCTCGGCGCCGGTCTGTTCCTCGTCTCCGTCGTCGGCAACCTCATCGGCGACCGCCCGCTGCCCGTCTCGCTCGGGTTCGCGCTCGCGAACCTGGCCGAGACCGTCGTCGTCACCGTGCTGCTCATCCGCGCAGGCGGAGCCCGGTCCGCGCTGGCCTCGATGTCCGGGCTCGGTCGGTTCCTCCAGGCGTGCGCGGCCGGAGCGGCAGTCATCGCCCTGGGAGCCGGTGCCACCGTCCAGCTCTCGGGATCCGGCGACTTCGTCGACGTGGCCCGAGCGGTCGGCGCCTCGCACGGGGCAGCCCTGCTGCTCGTGCTGCCGTGGTTCCTCGGGTCGTCCCCGCCACCGCAGCGTCGACGCACCGAGCGGGCCGCCCAGTGGCTGACCCTGCTCGCCGTCGCCGGGTTCGTCTTCGCTCCGGCCCAGAGCCTTCCCCTGGCGTTCGTTCCCTTCGTGCCCCTCATGTGGGGCGCGGTGCGGATGGGTCAGCGCACCGTGTACGCCCAGCTCGTGACGACCGGGGTGCTGGGCACGTTGCTCAGCGGATTCGGCGGTGGACCGTTCGCCCACATCTCCGCTGGTCGTCCGCCCGAGGTCGTCACCGCCCTGGTGCAGGCCTTCGTCGTCTGCGCGGCCCTGCTCGTCCTGCCGTTGTCCGTGGCGATCCGCCAGCGCCAGGTGGCGATGACCGAGCTCCAGCGCAGCGAGGCGCTGTTCCGCCACGGGTTCAACGGCGCCCGCGTCGGCATGCTGCTGCTCCAACGCGGTGACGGCGTCCTGCGCGTGGTCGAGCTCAACGCGGTGGCGCTGCGCCTGCTGACCGGTGACGACGGCCGCACCGAGGACGACGTGCTCGGCCAGAGCTGGTCGACCCTGCTCGCGCCGATGAGTGCCCTGGCGGTGGACGGTGTGATCCCGGGTTCACCGGTGTCGCAGTTCCGCGCCGACGAACCGGCCCGGGGCTGGCAGGGTGAGGTGCAGGTGGCCCGGCCGTCCTCGGCGTGGCTGGAGGTCACCCTGTCACCCTTGGCGGAGTACGCGGGCGACCTCTACACCGCCCAGCTCGTCGACGTGACCAAGCGACGCGAGGCCGAGGCCCAGCTGCGGTCGGCGCTGGAGAAGGAGCGCCGGGCGGTCGAACGCCTCACCGAGCTCGACCAGGCCAAGGACGACTTCGTCACCAACATCAGCCACGAGCTGCGCACCCCCATTACCAGCGTCATCGGCTACGCCGAGATGCTGTCGGAAGGCGACGCCGGTGACCTCAACCGGCGCCAGCTGGGCATGGTCGAGAAGGTCGAGCGCAACGCGGGCCGCCTCCTGTCGCTGATCGAGGACGTCCTGGCCCTCTCGCGTGTCGACGCGGGCAGCTTCTCCTTCACCACCGCCGAGGTCGACGTCGTCCAGTGCGCCTGGCAGGCCTGTGAGGCGCTGGAGAAGATGTCCAGCGACGCCGAGGTCACGCTGACCGTCGTGGCACCCCACGACCCCGTCCTCGTGGCCGGTGACCGGGGGCAGCTCGAACGAGCCGTGCTCAACCTGGGCTCCAACGCGCTCAAGTTCACTCCCGCGGGTGGTCGGGTGACCGTCCGCGTCAGCACCATGGACGACCTGGTCCGGATCGCGGTGGAGGACACCGGTATGGGGGTCCCCGAGAGCGAGGCCCACCGCCTGTTCGAGCGCTTCTTCCGTTCCAGCAACGCCCAGTCCGAAGCCATCCAGGGCACCGGGCTGGGCCTGACCATCGTCAGCTCGATCGCCCACGCCCACCACGGTGACGTCCGCTACGCGCCCGGTGCCGAGGGGGGTTCCGTCTTCACGATCACCCTGCCGCTGGTCCACGGCAGCGCCGCGGGACCAGCCGCCCTGCACGGGCCGAGGCGCGCCTGACCGCACATCCCGGGCTCCGCTGGCAGGGCCGCTCGGCGGGTCAGACGAAGGCGCTGACGCCGGTGATGTCGCGGCCCACGATGAGCGTGTTGATCTCTCGGGTGCCCTCGTAGGAGTAGATGGCCTCGGCGTCGGCGACGAAGCGGCCCACCTGGTGGTCGAGCAGGATCCCGTTGCCGCCCAACAGCTCTCGCGCGTAGCCGACCGTCTCGCGCATCCGCACCGTGCAGAACGCCTTGGCCAGCGACGCCTGCGCGTCGGTCGCCGTACCGGCGTCCTGGAGCCGGCTCAGCTGGACGCACAGGGTGGCCGAGGCCGTGGTGTTGCCGAGCATCCGGACGAGCAGGTCCTGGATGAGCTGGAACCCAGCGATCTTCTGGCCGAACTGCTCGCGCTCCGTGGCGTAGGCGAGGGCGTGCTCGTAGGCCCCCAACGCGCAACCGACCGCCATCCAGGCCACCCCCGCCCGGGTCATCATCAGGACCCGACCGGTGTCGTCGAAGGAGTTGGCGTGCTGCAGGCGGTTGGCCTCGGGGACGCGCACGGCGTCGAGGGTGATGTGGGCGTTCTGGACGACCCGCAGGGCGATCTTGTCGCCGACCAGCTCGGTGGTGAACCCAGGGGTGTCCTTCTCGACGACGAAACCGAGGACCTCGTCGCTCGCGGTGTCGCGCGCCCAGATGATGGTGAGGTCGGCGAACGTGGCGTTGCCGATCCACTTCTTCTCGCCGTCGAGCACCCAGTCGTCGCCGTCGCGGCTGGCCGTCGTGGTCAGGCCCCCGGCCGCGCCCGAGCCGGCTTCCGGCTCGGTCAGCCCGAAGGCGCCGATCTTCTCCCAACGGGACATCGCGGGCAGCCAGCGCTCCTTCTGCTCGTCCGACCCGCACAGCTGGATCGAGCCCATCGCGAGTCCGCTGTGCACGCCGTGGAAGGTCGCGACCGACGGGTCGACCCTGGCCATCTCCATGGCGAGCATCCCGTCGAGCAGGAAGCGTCGCCCGCCGCCGCCGGGTCCGTCGAGGGCCAGACCGGCCGTGCCCAGGGCAGCGAGGCCCGGGAGGATCTGGAACGGGAAGGTGGCCCGGGCCCAGTGGTCGGTGATGATCGGCGCGACCTCGCGGGCCAGGAACTCGCGCACCTTCAGCAGGATGGCTCGCTCGTCGTCGTCGAGGAGACCCTCGAGCCCGTAGAAGTCGGTCGTCGGCACGGCCATGCTGGTTCCTCCCGGAGGACGGTGTCGACCCGGACAAGGGTCGACTGGGTGGGCGCGAAGGTCAGCGCAGCCGGTTCAGAGGCAGGCGGCCGCGATCGCGCGGAGGTGCCGGTCGTCGGTGCCGCAGCACCCTCCCACCACGTCCACGGCCGGCAACCGGCGCAACAACGCGGCATACGCCTGCGCGAGCTGCTCGGGGTCCCCCGCGTCGAGCTGTGTCGCGGCATCGAGCTCGGCGTGGCTCGACCGGGAGGCGTTGCCACGAAAGCCGATCACGCGGCGCACCCACTCATCCTCGTCGAGCGCAAGGGCGACGTGGTCGGGATGGGCGCAGTTGACCATGAACCCCACCGCCGACGAGTCCGTCTCGTGGTCGACGACCTGCACGGCGTCGCGGACCGTGACTCCGCTCGGCAGCCGGCCGTCGGTCTCGACGGTGAACGAGGCCACGCACGGGACACCGACCTCGCGAGCTGCACGGACGAACCCGACCGCCTCGGCGACGTAGGGGATCGTGAGCATCGCGACCTGGTCGGCGCCCGCCTCCGCCAGGGCCGCGACCTGCGGCCGGTGGTAGTCCGCGGCCTGGTCGGCGGTCATCTCGTGTCCGACGACGTACCCGTCACCGCGGGGGCCGACCACCCCGTTGACGCTGGCGGACGGCAACCCGTCGGCGAGCTCGCGCGCGAACTGCACCGCTTCGGTGTTGACGTCACGCAACGCCGTCTGGTCGTAACCCAGCCGCGTTCCCCAGTCCGGGTTGGCGCGCCAGGTCGCACTGTCCACGAGGAAGTGGGCCCCGGTCTCGTGGGCCAGCTCGAGGTAGGGCGCCCAGTACGTGCGCAGCGACTCTCGCCCCTGCTCGTCGTCGAGCAGCGGGAAGGCGGCGAAGTCCGGCAGGTCCAGACCCTGGTGGAAGATCAACGTGGTCTCGATCCCGCCGTCGGTGAGGCGCATTGGTCCACGGTACGACCCGACCCGTTCCCCCGTCGATGGTCCAGGGGCTAGAAGCCCGCTGGCGCGTGCGGGACGTACGGCTCCTCGAGCATCGCCACCTCGGCGTCGTCGAGCACGAGGTCGAGGGCGGCGACGGCGTCCTCGAGATGTCCTGCGCGCGTCGCCCCGACGATCGGCGCGGTGACGACGGGGTTGCGCATCACCCAGGCCAGTGCGACCTGCGCGCGGGGCACCCCACGCGCCTGCGCCACCGCGCCGACGGCGTCGACGACGGCACGGTCGGCCTCGCCGTACAGGGTGGCACCGAACTCGTCGGTCTGGCTGCGGCTGGTCTGCTCACCCCACTCGCGCGTGAGCAGCCCGCGCGCCAGCGGGCTCCACGGGATCACCCCGACCCCCTGGTCGGCGCAGAGCGGGAGCATCTCGCGCTCCTCCTCACGGTTGACCAGGTTGTAGTGGTCCTGCATCGAGACGAACGGCGTCCAGCCGTGCGTCCGGGCCGCCTCCTGCGCCTTGGCGAACTGCCAGGCCCACATCGAGGAGGCTCCGAGGTAGCGGACCTTGCCTGCCCGCACGAGGTCGGAAAGCGCCTCCATGGTCTCCTCGACCGGGGTGTGGGGGTCCCAGCGGTGGATCTGGTAGAGGTCGACGAAGTCGGTGCCCAACCGGGTCAGGCTGGCGTCGATCGCGGCCAGGATCGCCTTGCGGGACAAGCCCGCCCCGTTGGGTCCGTCGTGCATCCGACCGTGCACCTTGGTCGCGATGACGAACTCGTCGCGACGACCGTACTCCGCCAGCGCCCGTCCCACGATCTCCTCGCTGCTGCCTGCCGAGTAGACGTTCGCCGTGTCGAAGAAGGTGATCCCCGACTCGACCGCCTGCCGCAACAGGGGTCGGCTCGCCTCCTCGTCGAGGGTCCAGGCGTGGTTGCCCCGGTCGGGCTCACCGAAGCTCATGCAGCCCAGGACGATCGCCGAGACGTCCAGACCGGTGTTTCCGAGCTTCACGTACTCCATGAGGGCCTCTCCGCAAGGTGCCACGGTCGGGTGGGGGTGGCAGGGTCGTCCCCATCGTCACCTCGACGACCGCGCCCCGCCACCCCAGGAGCCTCGTGATCCACCACCTCGCCGTCAGCCCCGACACCGTCGTCGAGACGATCTCGCGTGACAGCCCGCCGGCGCTCACGGTGCAGCCCGGTGACACGGTGGTGGTGCAGTCGCTGGACGCGGGTGGGCACCTGGAGCGCCAACAGGTGCCGGGCGAGGAGCGGCCGAGGATGTTCTCCCCCCGAAGGGGGCACTGCCTCACCGGCCCGGTCGCCGTGGCCGGCGCCGCCCCCGGCGACGTCCTGTCGGTCCAGTTCGCCACCATCGAACCCGGTCCCTGGGGGTGGACCGCCGCCGGTGGCACCGACACCTGGCTGAACACCCACCTCGGCCTCGGGGAGGGTCGCGGAGCCCACCTGCTGTGGGAGGTCGACACCGCGGCAGGCCTGGCCCGGAGCCACCTCGGGTATGCCGTGCCGCTGGCTCCGTTCCTCGGCGTCGTGGGTGTCGCCTGTGCGGTTCCCGAGGAGCTGTCGACCGTGCCCCCGCGGCCGGAGAGCGGCGGCAACCTGGACTGCCGCGACCTCGTGGCCGGGTCGACGCTCTACCTGCCGGTCAACGTGCCCGGCGCGCTGCTCACGGTCGGCGACGGCCACGCGGCCCAGGGGCACGGCGAGGTCGGTGGAACCGCGATCGAGTGCCCGATGACGACCACGATGGTCCTCGACCTCGTCGCCGACCCACCGCTGCGCTCGGTGCACGCGGTCACGCCATCGGCACGTCTGACCTTCGGTTTCGACCCGGACCTCAACGTGGCCACGGCCGCCGCCCTCGACGCGATGGTCACCTGGCTGTCTGCGCTGCTGGGCGTCAGCCGCGCCGAGGCCCTGGCCCTGGCCAGCGCCTCGGTCGACCTGCACGTCACCCAGGTCGCGAACCAGACGTGGGGCGTGCACGCCTCCCTCGGGAACGACACCCTGACCCGGGGGTGACCCGGGGGTGACCCGGCGCTGGCGCCTCAGTTCAGCTTCCGGGTGCCCTCCGGTAGACCCCCACCCGCGTAGACGTCCTCGGCCAGGGCAGCCAGGGCGGTGAGGGCGACGTTCTGGCTCCACGGACCGTAGGACACCCGCGCCACGCCGAGCTCCTGGAGCGTGGCGAGGGGCAACGAACCGGGAACGCCGATGACGTTGACCTTCTGGCGGCCCAGCGCGTCGACGAGACTCGTGACCGTGTGCTCGTCGAGCAGGCCCGGGACGAAGAACGTCGAGGCGCCGGCGGCGAGGTAGGCGCGTCCACGCTCGACGGCGTCGGCGAGGACGTCCTGCGGGTCGCGGTCGCCACCCTTGAGAAAGGCGTCGGTGCGGGCGTTGAGGACGAAGGCGACCCCGGCTCTCTCCCCCGCGGCAACGGCTGCCTCAACCGCCTTGACCGAGTCGGCGAGCGGCTTCATCTGGTCCTCGAGGTTGGCGCCCACGATGCCCACGTCGATGGCCCTGCCCACCGTCTCGCCCGCGTCGCCGTAACCGGCCTCGAGGTCGGCCGTCACCGGCAGGTCGACCGCGGCGGCGATGCGCCCGACGGCCTCGATCATCAGCTGCAGCGGGATCTGCTCACCGTCGGGGTAGCCGTAGGACGCTGCGATGGAGTGACTGGCGGTCGCCAGAGCCGTGGTGCCGGGGGCGTCCGCGACCACCTTTGCGCTGATGACGTCCCAGACGTTGACGAGACGAAGGAGCTCCGGATCGGTGTGGAGTCTCAGGAGCTCTCGGGCCTTGTCGGCTGTGGTGTGCATGTCCCGAAATTACCTGAGCCTGAACGAATCGGCCTTCCGAGCGCGAACCGGGACGAGTCGGCCGGAGGGCCCGCCGCCGACTGGCGCCTGCCAGCCGACCGGCGCGAGGATGACCTCGTGGACCACCGATCAGGAGGTCGGACCCCGACCTCTGGCGTGATGCGGGTCGTGTGGGCTGTCGTCGCCTTCGCTGCGGCCGGAGTGCTCGGCCTCCTCCTGGTCCTGCCGAGGACGCGGATGCTACGTCCTCGACGGGTGCTGGCCTGCGACCTGTGCCAGCGTCGTCACCGGCGGATCCTCGCGGCCATGGTCGTCCTGGCGCTGCTGTCGGTGGTCGGCTTGGGGCTGCGGGTGTCACAACGGGCCCGTGCCCTGCCTGCCTGCGTGGCACCGATCTCGATCGCCGAGGGCCGCACGGTCACCGACCCGGTCGTGCCACCTCAGGCGTCGCCGCGCGCCACGCTGCGGTCGGCGCTCACGGCGCCGGTGAGCGGTCTGGCCCTGGGCTTCGCCGAGCTCAAGGGCCGAGGGCTCTGCAGCGTGGGCGATCCCCAGATCACCCTGGCGTTCATCCCGGCCGCCAGGGACCTCCCCGGCAGCATGGTCGGCGAGGTTTTCCTCGCCTCCCCCACCCCGCGCGTCAACCCGGTCCGGGCCAAGCTGCTCGCTGAGCACGAGTCCCGGCACGTCGACCAGTGGGCGGTGTTCACCCTCGTGGGTGGGATCGCCCTGCTGCCGATCGCCTACCTCGTGGACAACACGCTCTTCCCCGGCTCGGAGAACCACTTCGAGCAGGCCGCGGGGCTCGACTCCGGTGGCTACCCTCCGGTGCCCGATCCCCCGGTGGGACCCCAGGCCTGGGCGATCACCCTGTGGCTGGGGGTGGTGCTCCTCCTGGCCCGCCGCCGGATCCGGTGGACCGTGCGCACCGTGCTACGGCGCCGCAGCGACCATGTCGAAGGTCGGTGCCCGGTGCACACGGTGGGCTGGACCTGACTCAGACCTTGACGGGGGTGAGCCCACCGCGGGTCGGACTGGGCGCGGTGGCGGCTCTGGGGCGACTGCTAGCCTGCCGACCATGTCGGTCATCGGACGCAACAACGTCACGATCACGGGTCCTGCCGACGGCCAGCCGATGCTCTTCGCCCACGGGTTCGGCTGCGACCAGCGCATGTGGCGCCATGTCGCGCCCCGCTTCGCCGACCGGTACCGCGTGATCACCTTCGACAACACGGGAGCCGGGTCTGCTGACCCGGCCGCGTACGACGCTGAGGTGTACAGCACGCTGGAGGGCTATGCCCGGGACATCGTGCGAATCGTCGAGGAGCTGGACCTGCACGACGTCGTCTTCGTCGGGCACTCGGTTTCTGCGATGATCGGGTGCCTCGCCGCAACCACTGTCCCGGAACGGTTTGCTGCCCTGGTGCTGGTCGGGCCCTCAGCCCGCTACCTGGACGACGAGGGCTATGTCGGTGGTTTCACGGAGGGCGACATCGACGGCCTGCTCGAGTCGTTGGACAGCAACTACCTCGGCTGGTCAGGCGCCATGGCTCCGGTCATCATGGGCAACCCGGAGCGGCCCGCCCTGGGCGAAGAGCTCAACGACAGCTTCTGCCGCACGGACCCAGCCATCGCGCGGCAGTTCGCCCAGGTCACGTTCCTCTCCGACAGCCGCGCAGATCTCGCCGCCGTAGCCACGCCCGCACTGGTCCTGCAGTGCAGCAACGACGCGATCGCTCCCCTGGGCGTAGGGCGGTTCGTGGCCGACGAGCTGCCCGACGCCACCTACGTGGTGCTGCAGGCGACGGGTCACTGCCCCAACCTCAGTGCGCCTGAGGAGACCTACGAGGCGATCGACGCGTGGCTCGCTGGTCGGCTCGCGCCCACCCCGTGAGCGAGGAGGGGTCGCTCGACGGCTTTCACCAGGCACTGCTCGACGACGATCCGGCCGCGCTGTACGACCGCGCCCCGTGCGGCTACCTCACCACGGCCCCGGACGGCCTGGTGGCCAAGGCGAACGCGACCTTCCTGGCCACCGTGGGTCTGCGCGGGGACGAGCTCCTGGGGCGTCGGACCTTCGTCTCGCTGCTCACGCCCGGCGGCCGCATCTACTACGAGACGCACCTGGCGCCCATCCTGCAGAGCGAGGGACGGATCAGCGGGGTGGCTCTCGAGCTGGTCACCAGCGAGGGGGCGAGGCTGCCCGTGCTGGTCAACGCCGTCATGGAACGCGATGACGGCGGTCGTGCGCGAAGGATCCGACTGGCGGTCTTCGACGCGACAGAGCGTCGGGCCTACGAGCACGAGCTCGTGCGCGCCAAGCAGGCGGCCGAGAAGCTGCAGGACAAGGCGACGAGCCTGGCGCGCACGCTGCAACAGGTGCTGATGCCGCCCGAGCTCCCCCACATCCCAGGGCTGGAGCTGGCGGCGGCGTTCCGTCCGGCGCACGACGGCGCGGAGATCGGCGGCGACTTCTACGACGTCTTCCGGACGCCGGACGGCGGCTGGCTGCTCGCCATCGGCGACGTGTGCGGCAAGGGCGCCGAAGCAGCCGTGGTGACGTCACTGGTGAGACACGCCTTGCGCCTGCTGGTGGTCGACCACCAGCTGGGCGCCGTGATGCCCACGCTGAACGACACCCTGCTGCGGCACAGCGAGCGCTTCGCGACGGTGCTGCTCGTTCACCTCCGACGCGAGGCGAACGGCTGGGGGGCGACCGTCTGCAGCGCGGGGCACCCGCTACCACTGCTGATCCGCGCTGGGCGGTCGGCGGAGCCGCACGGAGAACCCGGGTCCTTGGTCGGCGCGACCGACGAGGCATCGTTCAGGCAGACCCACCTGGCCCTGGGCGACGGCGACGCCCTGCTGCTGTTCACGGACGGCATTCCCGACGGTCGTCGGGCCGGAACGTTCTACGGGGAGGAGAGGCTCGCCGCCCTGGCCGGCGAGACCGGAGACACCCGACTCGTCGTCGACCGCATCCTCGAGGACGTGTTCACGTTCCAGGGCGGCGACCCTGCGGACGACATGGCCGTCCTCATGGTGCGGGTCACCACGCCCCTGGACGCTGCGGACAGGCCCTGACTCAGACCTCGAAGGTGGCGGTGAAACCCCGGCTCGCCACGGGGAGCACGGCCACCCCGCCGGAGGCCTCGACCCGTGCCCCGTCGAGGTCCACCGACGCCGGATCGGCCCCGTGCACCACGGAGGTGGAAGGCCTCCCGGCGGAACTGCGGATAGCCCTCGCCCTCGACCTCGGCGCGCAGGGTCACCGATGACCCGGCACGCACGACGGTGAACGTCGTGCGCCAGGCCTCGCCCTGCACCGAGGTCGTCGTCAGCCCGTCGTCCTCGACCAGCCGGGACGTGTGCTCGCCGTCGGTTCTCGGCACGAACACGTGCAGCTCGATGGCTTCCGGGTGGTAGCCGGCGGTCGACGGCGGAGCCTGGACCCACATCGGGATGACCGCGCCCCCACGGGCGTAGATCGGGATGCGATCCATCGGCGTCGAGGCGACGACGAACGAGCGTCCCTGGAGCACCTCGTCGGAATGCCAGTCGTACCAGTCACCTTCGGGTAGGTAGACCTGACGTGACGTGGTCCCGGGCGCTGTCACCGGGGCGACGAGCAGGTCGGTGCCGAACAGGTACTGGTCGTCGAGGTCGCGGACCGTCCCGTCGTACTGGTGGTCGAAGACCATGGGCCGCTGCACGGGCTCACCGGTGACCGAAGCTCGCACGAACGCGCTGTAGATGTAGGGCATCAGGCGGTACCGGAGCCGGATCGCCTCACGCACGATGTCCTGCACCACGGGACCGAAGGCCCACGCGTACTGGTCGACGTTGCCGATCATGGAGTGGTTGCGGCAGAAGGGCGTCAGCACGCCGTACTGCATCCACCGGGTGAACAGCTCGGGGTCGGAGCTGCCGGCGAACCCGCCCACGTCGGCGCCGACGAAGGCCTGCCCGGACACGCCGAAGCCGGAACCCATCGCGATGCTCAGCCAGAGGTGGTCCCAGCGGGACAGGTTGTCGCCCATCCAGTTGGCGGCGTAGCGCTGGATACCGGCGAAACCCGCGCGGGACAGGATGAAGGTCCGCAGCTCGGGCATCGCCTGCTGCAGGCCCTGCGTCGTGCCCATCGCCATGAGCAGCGCGTACTGGTTGCGGTAGCGGTCGTGGGAGAACTCGCCCCTGCCGAACCGCATGGCCCCCGGGGAGATCGTGCCGGTGGCCGGCTCGTTCATGTCGTTCCAGATCCCCGCGAGACCGGACTGCACGTGCTCGGCGTTGAGCTCGCCCCACCAGGCGCGGGCCTCCGGCGTGACGAAGTCGGGGAACGCGGTGTTGCCCGGCCAGACCTGCCCGATGTAGGTGTCGCCACCCTCGGTGCGGCAGAACACGTCACGCTCGAGACCCTCGTCGAAGACGGGGTAGCCGGGGTCCCACTTCACCCCCGGGTCGATGATCGTGATGACCTTGAACCCCTGGTCGGACAACCGCTCGAGCATGCCCGGCGCGTCCGGGAACTTGTCGGTGTCCCAGGTGAACACGCGGTAGCCGTCCATGTAGTCGATGTCGAGCCACAGTGCATCGCAAGGGATCTCGTCATCACGGTGGCGCTGGCCGATCGCCTCGACGGCTTCCTGGGTGTAGCTGAACCAGCGGCACTGGTGGTAGCCGAGGGACCACAGTGGCGGCAGCTGGGTCCGGCCGGTGAGGGCGGTGTACCCCGTGAGGATCGTCGGCATGTCGGGACCCGCGAAGATGTACTCGGTGTACTGGCCACCGTGGAACGTGATGCGGTACTCGTCGTGCGCCGAGAACTCGTACTCACCCCGGTAACCGTTGTCCAGGAACGATCCGGCCATCGATCCGGCCGGGTAGGTCTGGTGGTAGAAGAACGGGATCGTGACGTAGAACGGGTCGAACTCGACACTGTGGCGGTCGCCGCGTGGGTCGCCCGGCTCCTTGTCCGCCGTGAACTCGAGGGTCTCGGTCGGGCTGAGGACGTCGGTGTTCCACATCGTGAAGTCGCGGCCCTTGCGGTTGTGCCGCCCGGCCTTCTCCCCCAGTCCGAAGACTGCGTCCTCCTGCCGGCAGGTGCGACGGACGGTGAACGTGTCGTTGAGCGTGGCGTACGCCCAGTAGCGGCCCTGGGCGTCGGCGGCCGTCTCCACGACCGTGGTGCCGTCGGTGCGGTGCACATCGAGGCGGAACGGGTCGAGCCACAACGAGACGACCATCGCCGAGGTCGTGATCGTCACCCGGTCGGCGCCATGCCGCACCACGAACTCCACCGGCTCGGCCAGCGGGTCGACGCAGACCGCAAAGGTCGGCGACTCGTCGAAGACCCCACCGCGACTCATCTTCACCCGCACGACGTCATGGCTGACCAGGTCGATGCGCAGCAGTTCGGTCTCCACCTCGGCCACCAGCCCGCGGTCGGTCCTGGTGACCTCGCCGACCCTCTCGAAGCGGATGAAGTGGTCGGTCGACGGCACGTGGGAGATCCAATCAGGGGTGGGACCGGGAGTGATGCATTCTGGTGCCGCTCGCCCGGGCCCGTCCACCGGTCCCGACCGTGAGACAAGTCGGCAGAAATCTGCTCGGCCGGTGCCTCACGGCGTAGAGTGCAGGGGTGCTACCCAGCGCCTCGGCGTACCGCGACCATGCGGTGATCTTCTACGACCACGACGCCGAGATCGTCTCGGCGGTGGCCGCCTACACGCATGAGGGTCTGCAGCTCGGGGACCGCGTCCTGCTCATCGCCACGGTCGCCCACCATGCAGCAGTCATCACGGCACTGCGCGAGCACGGTGTCGATGTCGCCGACGCGATCGCCCGCGGCAGCCTCGACCTGCGGGACGCACGACGGACCCTGGACTCCTACCGCGCGACCGGTGAGCTCGACCTCGTCGCGTTCGAGGAGGGGATGCGCGCAGTCGTCGCGTCTGCCACCAGCGACGGCGCCCGGCTGAGGGTGTTCGGCGAGATGGTCACCCAGCTCTGGGAGGAGGGTGACGTCGCCGGAGCGGTCCACCTCGAAGCGGCGTGGAACGGCGTGCTCACCGGCCAGGAGGCCGGCCTGCTCTGCTCCTACCCCGCAGCCTTGCTCGGTTCGACGGGGTTGTCCGAGCTCCACGAGACCTGCGCGCTGCACTCCGAGATCCTCGCTCCCAGCACCTACGGCTCGCCCCGTCCACTGCCCGACGACCCCGGCACCCAGGTGGCCGACCTCGTGACCGACCAGCTCACCGAGGTGTTCGTGCCGACCGGGGCCGCGGTGACGGCGGCACGTCGCTTCGTCAGCGCCACCCTCGAACAGTGGGGGCTCGACCAGGTCGCGCCGGACGCACTCCTCGTGGTCTCGGAGATGGCCACGAACGCCGTCCTGCACGCCGAGTCCCCGTTCCGCGTCTTCATCCACCATTCCTCGGGCGTCCTGCACCTGTCGGTGCGCGACGCGCAGCGCGGCTGGTTCGAGCAGGGCAGCCCGACGGCCGCCGAGGTGAACGGCCGCGGGGTGAGCATCGTCGAGGCGGTCGCCACCCGCTGGGGGTGCGACGCGGTCGCCGACGGCAAGGTCGTCTGGGCCGAGCTGTCGACCGGGGAGTGAGCGGCGCAGGTCGGCGTGCCTGGTGTGGCTCCGTACTCCTCCACGAGCGGGACCTGGCCACCGCGCCGTCCCACAGTGCGTAGAGCTCTTCCGGTGAGTCCTCGGCAGCCGAGCTGAAGTGCCAGTTCTCGCTCCCGTCGTGGTCCATCTCCGTCCAGGGCGCCCCCATCGGCTCGCCCTTCATCTTGGTCGAGAACAGGTAGTCCTCGCAGGCGGCGAGGTGCTTGAGCAGTCCGCCGAGGGTCAGGGACGAGGCGCCGACGCGAACGGTCAGCCCGGCGGCGTCCAGGCCTGCGGCCTTCCAGCGGAAGGTCGTGCGCAGCCGGTCCAGTGCACCGATCCCGGACGGAAGGCTTCCGCATGGTGTGCGAATCTGGACGCGTGGACACCACCAGCCCCACGGCCCGGGCCCTGCTCTGCCTCGAGCTGCTGCACGACAGGCCCGGCATCACTGCCGACCGACTCGGTGAGCAGCTCGGTGTCACCTCCCGGGCAGCTCGACGCTATGTCGGCATCCTGCGCGAGGCCGGTGTCCCCGTCGAGTCCACCCGCGGGCCGTACGGCGGCTACCGCGTGGGGCGGGGACTGCGCCTGCCGCCCCTGACGTTCACCTCGGTCGAGGCCCTCGGCCTCGTGATGGCGGTGCTGGACGGTCACCACGACGCCGGCAACCCGGTCGACCCGGTCGGCAGTGCCCTGGTCAAGATCATGCGAGCACTTCCCGAAGCAGTGGCGGCGCAGGCCGATGCGGTGCGCCGAACAGCCGCCTCCGCGCCAGACCGCGCTGCTGCCCGGCCGGACCCGTCGACCGCGGCCAACCTCGTGACCGCCAGCGCCGAACACCGACGCGTCCGGGTGACGTACCACTCCGAGTCCGGCAGCACCTGGGAGGTCGAGGTCGATCCGTGGGCCGTGGTGGTGCGACACGGCCGGTGGTACCTGCTCTGCCTGGCCCGACCGGTGTCCGGCGAGGCGGCCGTCCGGACCTACCGCGTGGACCGGGTCTCGAGCGTCGAGGTCCAGGAGGCGATGTTCACCCCGCCACCAGACCTTGACCCCGTCGCACTCCTCGAGCACAACCTCGCCACCGGCTGGGAGTATGCCGCCGAGGTCGTCATCGAGGCGGCCGCGGAGAGAGTGACGCACTGGCTCGCCCCGCGCGCTGGGTCGGATCGAGGCGATCGACGACCACACCTCGCGCCTGGTCGGGAGCACGAGCAACCCGTGGTGGTACGCCGAGCAGCTGGCCGTGCTGCGTACGCCCTTCCACATCGTCGGCTGCACCGAGCTCCAGGAGGTCGCACGATCAGTGGGGACCCGGCTGCTGTCCGCCGGCACGGTGACGTCAGGGACGGCAGACGCATCGACTCCCCACCCGTCGTCGGCGTAGTCGGTCCCCGGTGCTGAGCTGTCAGCCTTCGTGGTCGTGGGCGTACTCGACGTCGTACGCCCACCCGAGCTCGAGCTGCAGGTCCCGGGACAGCCGCCGACCAGAGCTGACCCATGACGAGTACGAGTCATCGTCGCGCTCCCTCGAGGTGCGGCCATGGAGCTCTTCCCAGCGCCGCGCCCAGGCGAGCAGGTCCGCGGTCAGCCGGGGTGAGAGGGGCAGCGTCTCGAGGTCGATCATGCCCTGCTTGCTCCAGACCGGGTCGGCATCCCAGTCGGCCATGACGGTGAGCTCCATCTGGCAAACCCTGACACGGACGGGGTGGGCGCACCTGCGGTTGCACCCGACCTTTGCCAACTCCATGACGACTCCCGACCACTTCAGGAGACGCCCGTGGGAAGGGCGCCGACAGCGTCCTCACCGCAGGGAGGAGTCCCCCGCCGCACCGCGTTCCTCGCGCAGTCGTGGCTCCGTGCGCCGCTCGGGGTGTATGCCCCTTTTGTCACGGTAGAAGTCGCGAACCTGGTCCATCGTCACCACCACGTCCTTGTCTGCGACGATCGTCGGACCGAATCCTGCTGTGCGGGAAGGCCCGTCGATGAAGGCCAGGGAGATCGGGAGGTTCGCTGCGCGGGCGATGCGCCAGAAGCCGGACTTCCAGTACTCGCCCTTGGTGCGGGTCCCCTCCGCAGCCAGGATGAGCAGGAAGGGCTCCCCGCTGCGCGCCTCCCGCACGAGCTCGCGCACCACGGCCCCGGGGTTGTCGCGGTCGAGTGACACCCCACCGAGCTTGGGCAACAGCCAGCCCAGCGGTCCCTTGAACAACGTGTGCTTGATCAGGACCCGCGGGGTGACGCCACCGCGCCACATGATGAGCAGCATCATCACGAAGTCCCAGTTGGACGTGTGCGGGGCTCCGACGAGGATCCCGTTGCGGGGCACGTCCCCGACGGCGGTCCACCGCGAGAGCCGCAGCACCGCCTTGGCCAGTCGACTCCTCATGACTCGTCCTCCCGTGGGGGCACGGTGCCCCGAAGGGAACAACCTACGGGTTGCCGGGCCGCCCAGCTCGAGGCCGCACCCCCGTCTGGACCCGGCGTCGGATCCCGCGACCGGACCCTACGTCTGCCGGAGAGACGATCGGGGCGCCGTACCCATGGGCACCCCAGGCGCGCGAGTTGTCACGAAGCCGCAACATGGCCGACGCCATACCCGTCATGTGCATTGGCCACGGTGGTGGTAGCCGAGGTCAGACCCGCCCGGGGCCGACCACGAGAGCATTCGAGGTTCACGATGTCTGATGGTTCTGTCGTCACACAGGAGGTCGACGAGAGCACGGCGCACGCCGTCGTCGCCGCGCAGGTCCGCGGCGAGGGCAAGGTCGACGCCGAGGACGCCGACGCCGTGGTCCACTCGATCGCCACGGAGCTGGAGCAGATCGGGCTCGACCCCGACGTGGAAGAGCTGGACCGGCGGTACCACGGTGGGGACACCCGGGTGCCGGAGTCCCTTCGCCAGCGCAACACCTGACGGTGCCTGTCACGCCGCCGCCCCCACCGCACGACTGGTCCTGAGCGACGCACACCCACCACCTCGGGAGCCCGGATGCGCATCGCCGTCACGGCCGCCAGCGGCAAGCTCGGAGCCGCGATCGTTGCCGCCACCGCAGCCAAGGTCGGCGCCGAGAACGTCGTCGCCCTCGCTCGGACGCCAGCCCACGCCGAACACCTCGGGGTCGAGGTCCGCCCGGGCAGCTACGACCGCCCCCTGGAGCTCGCGCAGTCCCTGACGGGGATCGACCACGTGCTGCTCGTCTCGGGAATGGACGCTCCCGAGCGACGCGTCGAGCAGCACCGCAACGTCATCGAGGCGGCGCGCGCCAACGGCGTCAGCAAGATCGTCTACACGAGCGTCCAAGGGCCCCCGAGCGGCACCGCGTTCTCGCCCGTCGTGCAGAGCAACCGCCAGACCGAGGAGGACGTCCGGGCGAGCGGGTCGGCCTGGGCGATCGGTCGCAACGGCATCTACATCGAACCGGATGTCGAGTACGTCGCGACGTACGTCGAGCACGGCGAGATCGCCAACTGCGCAGGGAACGGGCGGTGCGCGTACACGACCCGGGCCGAGCTGGCAGCGGCCTATGCCGCGCTGCTCACCTCGTCGGGACACGACGGGAAGACGCTCGACCTCTGCGGGGAGCCGATCACCCAGGCCGAGCTGGCGGCCCACCTCGGCCGTGCCTTCGGTGCCGAGATCGGCTACCGGTCGATGGAGGTCGAGGAGTACCGACGGGACCGGGTGGGGGCGCTCGGCGAGTTCATGGGCACGGTCATCGCAGGCATCTACGAGGGCATCCGCAACGGCGCCCACGACGTGCCCAGCGACTTCGAGGCCGTCGTCGGGCGACCGCACCAGGCGTGGACCGACTACTTCGCCGACCTCGACCGGCGTCAGGTCCAGTGACCGTCGAGCTCGAGCTGGCTACCTCCTAGCCCACCAGGTAGGCGTAGTCGCGGGCAGTGAGCGGTCGACCGGTCAGGACCCCGCCGGGAAGGGGAGCCTCGACCGGCTCTCCCGCAGCGGTCAGCGTCACGTCGTCGATGCCCGGGATGGACGTCAGGGTCAGCACCAGCTGCCCCACGGCCAGCGGTAGCTGACCCGCGCTGGGTGCTTGGTCGCCCGAACCGATGTCGACGGTGGCGCGACCGCTCGACGTCACCGCGACGGACAGACGGACATCGGGACCGAGGGCGGTGGACAGTCCTCGGCCCCTCTCCGACTCGGTGGGGCCGCCCGCCAGCCTGTCGATGGCGGCTCGGGCGGTGGCGAGTGTGCTGGGCGCCTCCGGGGGCGCGGGCACGGGGACCAGCAGGTCGCCACGCACCCACCAGATCGTGCTCGTCGCCGAGCTCGGCACCCGGCTCGTCGGGCCGGGGTCCGCGGGTCCCCGGCCCAGGTCGTAGGGGACGGCCGTGATCACTTCTGCCGATGTCCTCGTGGGGACACCACAACCCCCGAGCACGGAGGTCCCCACGAGCAGAAGTGCTCCCAGCCACGATCCCCGCGTCATGAGGGGTCCTCCTCGACCTCTGCGGCAGGGAGCGTCACCACGAAGGTGGCACCTCCCGTGGGGGTGTCCTGGCAGCGGACCGTTCCGCCATGGCCCCTGATGGTCTCGGCAACCAGGCTGAGCCCCAGACCAGCACCCGGTCGCGAGCCACGAGAACCCACGCGGACGAACCGCTCGAAGATGCGTTCGTGTTCGGCACGGGGAACTCCCGGACCGGCATCGACGACACCGACCTCGACGGCGTCCGCGTTGCGTCGGAGCCTGACCCCCTGCAGCCCACCGCCGTGCAGGTCGGCGTTGTCGAAGAGGTTGACGAACGCCCGTTGCAGCATCTGCTTGTCACCGCGCACCAGCATCGTGCCCGCACCCCGGACCAACAGCTCCGGTGTCCGATGACTCTGGTCCAGCGAATGCGTGAGCAGGTCCGCCAGGTCGATGAGCTCCTGCGCCCCGGTGGTGGTCCCGTCCAGGCGTCCGAGCTCCAGGAGGTGCTCCAGCGCCCGGTGCAGGCGGTGCACCTCGCGCTCCACGAGGTCGAGGGCGGCTTGGCGCCGCTCGGGCGTCCTGCCGTCCAGCGAACGCAACAACGACACACTGGTCATCAGGGTGGTCACCGGTGAACGCAGCTCATGGGACACGTCGGCGGCGAAGCGGGCGTCGCGACGGATACGGTCGTCGAGCGCTTCCACCATCGTGTTGAACGAGCCGACGATGACGGCGAGGTCCGGGTCGGAGGTCCCTGGCAGGCGGGTGTTCATCTTCCCGGCCGCGATGCTGGCGGCAGCGGTCGCCACGGCATCCAGCGGCGCCATCACCCGCGCCGAGGCCGCCCGCCCGATGAGCGCACCGCCCAGCGTCGTGACGAGGGCGAAGCTTCCGAGCACCAGCGCAAGGGTGTTGAGCGTGGAGTCGAGCTCGGTCGTCGGTGACAGCTCGTAGAAGTCACTGTGCACCGACGGGATGGGCACCCCGACCACCAGGCCCGGCTCACCGCCGAAGTCGTCCCATACCCTCGCTGCCTGTCCGCGGCGCACCAGGGCCTGCACGGCCTCCGGCACCCCGTCGGCTCCCTCGTTCAAGGACGAGGAGTACCAGCGTCCCCCGCGGCTGACGACCACCACGGCTCCCGGAGGGGGCGAGGTCCGGTCGAGCACGTCACTGACCTGGGCGCCGGAGGTCAGCAGGCCGTCACGCACGAACGCGGCGTCCAGGAAGGCCTGCCTGACCGCAGTCGCCTGCCGCTGCTCCACGAGGAAGTGCCGGGCCGTCAGGTAGGTCCCGGTGGCGAGCACCACCGAGATCAACAGGCCCAGACCAGCGAACGACAGGGTCGACAGCGCACGCACGCCCAGAGGGCGAGGCCTGCGCCTCATGCAGGATCCAGGCGGTAGCCGAGTCCCCTGACGGTGACCAACAGTGCAGGCTCCCCCGGATCGACCTCGATCTTGGTCCGCAGCCTGCGGACATGGACGTCGACGATGCGCTCGTCACCGAAGTAGCCCCGTTCCCAGACCCGCTCGAGCAGCACCCGGCGGCTCAGCACCCGTCCCGCGGCCTCGGTCATCTCGCGGAGCAGCCGGAACTCGGTGACCGTCAGGTGCACCAGCGCTTCACCACGGCGCACGACACCGGCTCCCACGTCCAGCACCAGTGGTCCGTGCTGGGAGTCCACCACCACGGCGGTGTCTGCAGCCGAGTCCACCTCGGGTGGCACCGGACGAACGGACGGACGGCGCCGGAGCGCGCGGAGCCGCGCGCTGACCTCCTTGAGCTCGAACGGCTTGGTGACGTAGTCGTCCGCCCCCGCCTCCAGCGCTGCGACGATGTCGTGGGTGTCGGCCTTCGCGCTCAGCACGATGATGGGGACGTCGGTACGTTTACGGATCTCCCGGATGAACTGGAACCCGTCGATCCCGCCGAGCATGAGGTCGACCAGCATCAGGTCCACCTGGGTGGTCGCGTCATCCTCGAGGGCGGCCTCGGCCGACTCGTGACACGTGATGGCGTAGCCCTCCTCCTCCAGCGCCATCGACAGGGACTCACGGATCCCGTCGTCGTCCTCGAGCACGAGCAAGGTGATGGCCACAGGGCCATAGTGCCAGCGCACGAGTCGACCCTCGTCGTCGAGCGACTCGAACACGTCACTTCGTCATGAAACTGCAAACTTCCCGTCAGGTCCTTCGTCATGATCCGCTGGGACCCTCGGTCCATGTTGAAGGACGCGCCGTGACCGCGGCCCCGCACCGGCCACCAGCGCCAGGTGGGGAGCTGCCAGCCACCGTGACGGTGCACCTGCAGGACGCCTCGCTGACCGAGGACCTCAGTCGCCTCCGGTCGGAGGTCGCCAGGTCCGTGCTCGATGGTCGTCGAGGCGTCGAGGTCGACGTCTCGGGCATCGACACCATCTCCTCACCCACGGTCGCCGCCATCCTGTGGGCGCGGCGCAGCTGCGCTGCCCGACACGTGCCGTTCCTGGTCTCCGGCGACGCGGGCCGCAATGCCAGGGTGCTCCGCTCGTGCGGGCTCATGGAGCCCAGGACCCCGACGAGATGGTGACCCGCATCGTGGGTGACGCCCTCCTGCACACCGAGGTCAACACCGGCTGGACCGTGACATCGCTGGAGTGCAGTCGCGGCCTCGCGCGCCTGGACCTGCGGAGGGGACTGACCCAGGTGGTCATCGCGGACACCGGGGATGCGGTCGCTGGCCTCGACGAGCCCGCGGCCTTCGCGGCAGCTGCGTGCACTCACGATGGTGAGGTCGTCGTCGTGGCCCGCCGTTCTCCGCCGGCGATCGTGCTCGGACCGGACGGTTGCCGGACCACTCCCTCTGACGGCGCCGGCCGCGAGACGCAGTACCCACAGCCCGGCGAGCGGCTGCTCCTGCTCTCGAGCTCAGCGTTCGAGAACATGCCCGACGTTCTCGCCACCGGGATGAACAGGTCCCCGGCGACGCTGATCGAACGAGATCCGCAAGAGCTGTTGCTGGAGATCTTCGCCGACCTCGGCTGCGGCGCAGGAGCAGTGATCGACCGCAGACCCGATCACCGCCCCGAGGAGTAGGACCCGGCGGGGAGCTCAGTGGTGAGTCGGTCCGACTCCGCCGACATGGCCGAGTGGACGCTGCCGTTACGAGGGGGATCACCGAGACAAGCCAGGAGGCTGGCGGCTCGGTGGTTGGCAGACAGGCAGGTCGCGGGACCCGGTGTGGACAATGTCATCCTGGTCTGCAGCGAGCTGGTCACCAACGTCGTGCTCCATGCCAGTGGGCCTGTCGTCCTCTCGGTCGGGCTCTCGGACCGGGGAGTACTGGTCGAGGTCGGCGACAGCGCGCCGGACGGCGGGATGCTGGGCCCCCAGGGCTCGGGGGTGCGCGCAACCAGCGGGCGCGGCCTGGCCATCGTCGAGGCCTTGTCGAGCGAGTGGGGCGTCACGGTCGAGCCCCACTCCAAGACGGTGTGGGCCGTGGTCGAGGCGGACTAGCGGCAGCTCACCTCGGGTCGAGCCCTCCTTCTGGGTGCGAGGGATGGACCACCGCTGCATAGGACCCGATACCGATGAGGAGCTGTCCAGCGACGGCGACGCCATCGGTGAGCCGCAACGTGACGAGCTTGCCGGTCTCTGCGTCGAACTCGACGTCGGTCACCGTGCCGAGGTCCACGCCGGTGGCGTCGAGGACTCGCTTGCCCACCAGGCGGCGCGCTTTCCCGGACAAGGCTGCGACGGCTTCGTTGGCCTCGGCCAACGCATCAGCGCCCGACACGATGACGGCGTCTGCTCCGAAGGCGCTGACCGCCCCCCACAGCACGGTGTCGCCATGCTTGGACTTGTTCACCGTGATCGCCACGATGCTGCGCGAACGAGGGTCGATCACGAAGTCCGCGACCTGTCCGATGGTCTCTGCGGTGTTGGTCGTGACGACCTCGCGACCCAGGGTCTCGGAGACCAGCATCAGTGCTGCCCTCCCAGCTGCTGACGAAAGGCCAGCACCGCAGCGCCGAAACCGGCGAGGTCGTGCGCGACGAAGTCACGGGCGCTGGCGGGGACCATCAGGTGGCTCCCGGACGCGGACAAGGTGTCGGGCAGCGGGACGAAGACCCGCGCACCTTCGGTCCCGAGCGCCTCCGAGGCCTCCACCTCGTAACCCACCACATCGCACTGGTCACCCCCGGCCCCGGTGACCTCGAGGATGACGTCGACCACGGTTCCGAGGTCGGTACCCGTGTCGGTGAGGACCTGGGCACCCAGGACGTCCCCGCGCGAACCGGTGTCGTCCGAGGAGTCGAGCACCTCCGCGAGGGACTCGAGCACGTCCTCGTCACGGATCATCACCGCATCCGGACCCAGCGCCACCACCGACGACCAGGGCAGGGCTCGTTTCAGCGGACCGGCGAACAGACCTCGGCCGGCCAACGTGAAACCACTCACCGCGCCGCCGCCGGCGCCGTACACGATGTCCTTGACCTGGGCGACATCTTCCCCGGCCATCGTGACCACGGGTCGTTTCATCACGGTGGAGGTGCGCATCAGCCGGCTCACGACGTCGTGTCCTTGCCGCTGCCGCGCCGGGGACGCGCCGACTCGACGATCACCCTGCCGCGTCGACGACGGGACTGGATCAGCAGGAAGCCTCCGGCCAGGACCGCGAGGACCACCACGACCACGATCAACCACCACCACCAGCTCATGGCACCACCCCATACGACTCCTGGGCGCCCACCCGTGGGCGGTCGCGCAGCAGTCCTCGCCATCGACCGGTCGGCTGACACCGACCACGGTTCAAGGGTATCGCTCGGAGCCGTGCGGCGACGGGTATCCCGCGGGCCCACGCGATCTCGGACCGGTCGGTCATCGAGCCCTCGGTCCGCAGCGGCGTCGCTCAGGTGGTCCCGCCCCACACCTGGACGTGGCCTCCCCACGCCGTACGGACCGTGACGTCGTTGCACTGCTCGACGACCGCCTGCCATGGGTGGGCATCGATGTCGGCCCCTCCCAACGCACACGCCAGCCGCGCCAAGGGTGAGAGCCACCGGGCGCCTCCCGTCGGCGCGGCCAGGTCCACCACGACGATGCGCGCGCCCGGTCTGGCCACGGCCAGGGCCTGCTCCCAGGCCTGCCGCCACGGGTGCACCAGCGACAACGAGTAGGTGAAGAGCACGGCGTCGGCGCCGTTGGCCAGGGCCGGCACGTCCTGACGCAGGGAGGACATGGCGAGCGCATCCGCCGCTCGGAGCACCACCGTGCCCTGGCCGCCTGTGCCGACCTTGCGTCGGGCCGCGGCGAGCATGGCCGGGCTGGAGTCGATCCCGACGACCGTCCCGGCACCGACCGCGCGGCGGAGCAGCGGCAGGTTCAGCCCGGTCCCGCAGCCGACGTCCACCACCGTGTCGCCCGGTCGGAGCCGCAGCATGGGGACGCCCAGGCGCCGCCCCACCCGGTAGATCGGCCACTCCCCCGACACCACGTCGTACAGGGGCGCCACAGGTGTGTACCGCCGGAGCATGGACCACCTCTTCCACCCCGGTGCAGCCGGCACCCGGAGGTATGCCGTCGGGTCTCCCGACAACCGTAGGGGCAAGATGGGAAGACCATGACCAGTACACCGGGTTCCCACGATGTGCCCCAACCCAGCCAGGACGTCGACGCGCGAGCCGCGGCCCGCGCGTTCCGTCAGTACGTCGAGCCGGAGCTCGAGGTCCTGCTGCGGGTGGCGCGCTCGCTGACGGGCAACACCGCGGACGCCGAGGACCTGACACAGGAGACCCTGATCAGGGCGTACAAGGCCGTCACGCGGTTCGACGGCCGGCACCCCCGCGCCTGGCTGCTGACCATCATGCGGCGCACCCACCTCAACATGCACCGACGACAGCGCCCCGGCACCGTCGCGGACTGGGACGCGCTGCGCAGCACGCGGCCCGCCTTCGGTGCGCAGGAGCAGCCCAGCGCGGAGGACCAGGTCGTCGACCAGTCCTTGCACCACCAGCTCGCCCAGGCCCTCACCGATCTGGACCCGCGATTCCGCGAGGCCCTGTGGCTCGTGGACGTGGACGACCTCAGCTACGCCGAGGCCGCCGCTGTCATGGGCGTGCCCGTCGGCACCGTCATGTCCCGACTCAGCCGGGCCCGGGACCGCGTGCGTCGCCACCTGGGCCCGACCATCCTCGACGCAAGGAGGCTCCCATGATCAGCTCGCTGCGCCGGATGGTCACCTGCCACTGGACTGCCCGACACATCCAGCGGTACCTCGACGCCGACCCCTCGGCCCCGCTCACGCCCGGCGAGGTGTCACGACTGGAGTCGCACCTTGCCGAGTGCGAGAAGTGCACGCAGGTCGCCGGGGAGCACCGCGCCCTGCACCGCGCGCTGTCCCACTGGCCGGGCCGGCCGATCCCCGACTCCGCGACGGTGTCGCGCCTGCGAGGGTTCGTCGACGAGCTCGTCGACGAGGACCAGCAGTGAGCCCGTTGACGTGGGACCTGGTCGTCGTCGGAGGTGGCACGGCGGGCATCGTCTCGGCCAAGACCGCCGCCCGCTTCGGGGCAAAGGTCCTGCTCGTCGAACGCGAGACGCCGGGAGGCGACTGCCTGTGGACCGGGTGCGTGCCGTCCAAGTCCCTCCTTGCGGCAGCCGAGGCGGCAGCAGCTGCACGCCGTGCCACCCGGTTCGGTGTCGAGGTCCCGGTCGTGGAGGTGGACTTCACCCGCGTGATGGCCCACGTCCACGGTGCGATCGCGCGGATCGCGCCCACCGACTCTGCCGAGACGCTGGAGGCCGCAGGGGTGCGCGTGCGGCAGGGCACGGCCCGGTTCACAGGCCCCTCGACCGTGGACGTGGACGGCGAAGAGGTGAGGTTCCGCCAGGCGGTTCTCGCCACCGGCGCCTCCCCCGCCATGCCCGGGATCCCCGGCCTCGCCGAGGCGCAGCCCCTGACCAGCGACACCGTATGGGGTCTGGAGCAGCTGCCCGCCCAGCTGGCGGTCCTCGGCGGCGGCAGCATCGGCTGCGAGCTCGGGCAGGCCTTCGCCCGGCTCGGCTCCCAGGTCACCATCGTCGAGGGCGACGACCGGATCGTGCCCCGCGAGGACGAGCAGGCGGCCGAGGTCCTCGCCACCTCCCTGGCCACCGACGGCGTCAAGGTCGCCACCGGACACGGCGTCGTGAACGTCACCGGCCAGAGCGGGAGACACGGCACCCTCGAGCTCGACGACGGGTCCACGATCGAGTTCGACCACCTCCTGGTCGCTGTCGGGAGGCGACCCCGCACGACGGAGATGGGCCTGGAGGCTGCCGGCGTCGACACCGACGAGCGCGGGTTCGTGACCGTCAGCCCCACGCTGCAGACCAGCAACCCCCGCATCTGGGCCGCCGGCGATCTCACCGGCCACCCGCAGTTCACCCACCTGGCAGGCGTCCACGCCAGCACCGCAGCCTCGAACGCCATCCTCGGCCTGCGGCGCAAGGTGTCCACGACAGCCGTCCCCCGGGTGACGTTCACCCATCCCGAGATCGCCGCCGTCGGCGTGGGGACCCAGCGTCCGCCCGCCGGGCTCGTGGTGCGGCACTGGTCCGACGAACACGTGGACCGCGCCATCGCCGAGGGTTCGACCGACGGCTTCACCCGCCTGGTGATCGACAAGCGGGGCCGCATCCTCGGGGCCACGGTGGTCGGCCCCCGCGCCGGCGAGGCACTCGCCGAGCTCACCCTCGCCGTCAGGCAGGGCCTGCGGACCCGGGACCTCGCCGGCACCACACACCCCTATCCCACCTTCGGTGACGGGCCGTGGAACGCCGCCATCGCCGACGTCCAGCAGCGGCTCACCCAGCCCGGGACGGCCCTGGCCATCCGTGCCCTCGCCACCGTGCGTCGATGGCGCCTGCGCGCCTCGGACCGCTAGGCGCTCCGGCGCCTCAGCGCAGGGACCGGTAGCCGGCCACCATCCGCTGGGCCGCGCTGAGCCCCACGACCCCGGCCCACACGAAGGCGATCACGTCCGCCGACCCCGGCAGCAGCAACCAGAGGCTGTGGACCAGGATCGTCTCGGCCCCTTCGGCGAGGCCGCCGAGGAAGCTGAGGGAGCGGCCGTCCTCGATGCGGCGGTCGGCGCGCTCGGCGATGGAGGAGAACGCCAGGAACGCCGTGCCGTTGAGGTAGTAGGCCAGCAGCACGAGCAGGAAGGGGAGCCACGAGGCACCCTCGCCGCTGGTGGCACCCACGGCCACCCCGACCACGGTCGCGCCGTAGACCACGAAGTCGCTGCTGATGTCCAGGAAGCCACCCGCATGGGACCCGGACGGCACCGGGATGTCGCCTGCACCTGCGCCGGCCACAGCAGCAGAGGACAGACCCGCGCGGTGCCGCGCCAGCGGCCCGTCCAGCCCGTCGCAGGCCCGGGACACCAACCACAGCGCCAGCGCGAGCAACCACAGCTGCGAGGCCGCCGCCACCGCGCTGCCCAGACCCAGCACCAGCCCAGCCAGGGTCACGCGGTCGGCCGTCACCACCGTGCCGTCCACCCGTGCGGCCAGCGAGGCCAACGGGCCGTCGAGGTGCCTGCGGATCCGGGAGTCGAACACGCCTACTGCTCACGGTCCGGGTCGGCAGGTCTGCTCGTGGTGACCGCGGACGTGGGACCGCCGGACTCGCTCGCCCTGCCACCCCGCAACCGGCGGGCCCAGACACCTCCCACCACGACCAACGCCATCAGGGCGGCCAGCACCGCACCGAGTCGTGCCGGGCTGTCCAGCGCGTAGGCGCCGACCGCGACGTACACCAGCGTGCCCGGAATGATCCCGACTCCCGTGCCCCACACGTAGTCCCGCACCCGGACGGTCGACATACCGCCCACGTAGTTGACCGCGGTGAAGGGCGCGACCGGTATCAGACGCATCACCAGGACCGCCGTCACCCCGTGACGGTCCAGGACCTGCTCCACGCGTTCCCGGTGCCGTCCGGTCGCCCAGCTCAGCGCCGACGGATCCACCATCCTGGCGACAGCGAAGGCGACCAGGGCACCGATCATGGCCGCCACCCACACCAGCGCCAGTCCCACCCCGAACCCGAACAGGGCGCCCGCAGCAGCGGAGAGCACGTTCTTGGGCGCGGGGAGCAAGGTCACCGCCGCATAGGCCAGGACGAACAGCAGCGGGGCCGCGGCGCCTGCCCCATCCACCCGGTCCCTGAGCTGCGCCAGGTCCAAGACCCCCGTCGACCACAGCACGACCGCAGCCGTACCCGTGCCCAGCAGCAGCGCACCGGCGCGCCAGTGCTGCCGCCAGCGGCCGGCGCGGCCGGGTGCCGGCGTACCCGTACCCGTACCCGGCTCCAACGCCCCCATCGGTCCCACAGATCCTCGTCCCTTTCGTCGTCGCGCCCAGCAGGCGCGACGACCACCGTCACCGCCTGGATGCGTCCTCGCGGTCCGAGCATCGCACGGTGGGAAGTCCTCGAGGTGCCCGAAGTGTTCCCGGAGCAGACATCCGAAACGAGCCGGACAACGAATCCCGACGGAGCAACGATGACACGAGCCCCGAACCGAGCCCCCGCCGGACCCACGCCCACCCTCCGCCGCCCACTGTGGGCGGCGGTGCCTGTGCTGGCTCTCGCGCTGACAGCGTGTGCCGCTCCGACCCCAGCCCCCAACCCGGACGCCGCGGCCAAGACCTGGGAACAGGTCGCCACCGCAGCCCGCGGACAGACGGTGTCGTTGTGGATGTGGGGCGGCGACCCCCAGGGCAACCGCTACGTCGATGACGTCCTCACCCCGGCCGCGGCAGAGCTCGGAGTCACCCTGCGTCGTGTCCCGGTCGCCGACACCCGGGACGCGCTGAACCGCGTCCTCTCCGAGCGCCAGGCCGGCAAGACCGATGGCTCGGTCGACCTCGTCTGGGTGAACGGGGACAACTTCGCCGCCGGTGCCGCCGCCGGCGCCTGGCTGTGCGGGTGGTCGGACAGCCTTCCCAACATGCGGTTCACCGCACCCGAGGACCCGCTCCTGGCTGACGACTTCGGCACTCCGGTCAAGGGCTGCGAGTCCCCCTGGCACAAGGCTCAGTTCTCCCTCGTCTACGACTCGGCCAAGGTCAAGGACCCGCCGACCAGCCTGGCGGGTGTGCTGGACTGGGCCGAGGCTCATCCGGGCCGGTTCACGTATCCCGCGCCCCCGGACTTCACGGGGTCGGTGTTCGTGCGGCAGGCGCTGTACTCGGTCTCAGGTGGCTACGCCAAGGTCCCGTCGACCTATGACGCGACCGCGTACGACGCGCTCACGCCTGCGCTGTGGCGACGTCTCGCCGACCTCCAACCGCACCTGTGGCGCAACGGAAAGACCTATCCCCGGGACTCTGCCGCCCTGGACAGGCTGTATGCGGACGGACAGGTGGACCTGACGATGACGTACGGCCCCGCGACCCTGACCGACCTCGTCGAGAAGGGCACCTTCCCCGCCACGACCCGCATCCTGCCACTGGCCGAGGGAACCGTCGGGAACGCCAGCTTCCTGGCCATCCCCTCGACGTCCGGCCGTAGCGATGCGGCGAAGGTCGTCGCCAACCTGGCCCTGTCCCCGCAGCAGCAGGTGGCCAAGGCAGACCCGGCGAGGTGGGGTCAGTTCACCGTGCTGGACCAGAGCAGGCTGGAGCCTGCGGAGGCGGCCCGGTTCGAGGCGCTGCCGACGTCCAAGGTGGTCCCGGCCTACCAAGTGCTCTCGCGCAACGCCAACCCCGAGCTGTCCGCGGCCTGGGTGCCCCACCTCGACGAGGGCTGGCGGCGCAACGTCCTCGGCGCCGACCAGTGAGGGCAGGGCGCGCGGCCCACCCTGCCCTGCTCGTGCTGCCAGCGCTGATCCTCACCCTGGCCGTCACCGGGTCTGCCCTGGTGACCCTCACGCTGACCGCGTTCGGTCTCATGCCGCTGGTGGGGCAGCCGCGCGCCACCACCGATGCGTTCTCGGCCCTGGGTCCCGACCTGGTCTCGGGGATCGGCCACAGCCTGCTCATCGCCAGCACGTCGACGGTCCTCGCGGGTGCCGTCGGGCTGGCACTGGCGGTCCTGGTCGTCGGCTCCCGGCGCGGATCCCGGTTCCTGGCCATGGCAGCGGTCGCCCCGATCCCGGTGGCCCACATCGTCGGCGCAGCCGCGGTCGGACTCCTGCTGTCGGACTCGGGGCTGCTGAACCGCCTGCTCGGGACAGACCCAGCGGCCTGGCCACGCCTGGTCGCCGGACCGGTTCCCGTGGCCGTCGTCGTCGAGTTCGCGTGGAAGGAGTCAGCCTTCGTGGCCCTCGTCGTGACTGCGGCCCTGGCGCCCGCCGTGCGCCAATACCATGACGCAGCAGCCATGCTCGGCGCCACGGCACGCCAGCGCACCACGATGGTCACGCTGCCGCTGGCCCTGCCCGCGTTGGCCGCGTCGAGCCTGATCGTCTTCCTCTACACCTTGGGCTCCTACGAGGTCCCCTGGTTGCTGGGGGCGGCGCAACCCGAAGCCCTCCCGGTCACGGCCTACCGCCTCTTCTCCTCCATCGACCTCGCCGCGCGGCCACAGGCAGCCGCGGCAGCCTTGGTCGTCACGGCCATGGCGCTGGCTGCAGCTGGCGCGGTCGTGCCGTTCCTGCGTCGCCTCGGTGCACTGCGATGACTCCTGGACTCCCCCGTCACAGGACGCGGCCGCTCCGGGCCGGAGCCACCCCGGTCCTGGCTGCGGCAGCAGTGTTGCTGGTCCCGTTGGTCCCGTTGGTGTTGTGGGCCTTCGCCGACCGCTGGTCCTTCCCGGCGCTCCTCCCCCAGCGTTGGGGCACGCGGGGCTTCGCGGAGGTTCTCGGGACCCAGACCTACGCGGCGCTCGGGCGTTCGGCGCTCGTCGGGGCGGCCGTGGCCGTGGCCGCCACCACCCTCGGTGTGATGGCTGGGCGGGCGTTGGGGTGGAAGCTGACTCGCTGGCGGCCCGCCACCGTGGCGGTCCTGGTCAGTCCGGTGGCGATCCCTCCGCTGGCCGTCGCCATGGGTCTGGACAGCCTCGTCCTGCGGGCCGGGATCCCCGAGCTCGTCGCGGTGATCCTCATCCTGACGGTGTTCGCACTGCCCTACACCGTGTTCACCATGGCCAGTCGCTACGCCGCCACGGACCCAGCGATGGAGGAGCAGGCCCGCCTCCTCGGGGCCACCGCGCACCAGGCGCTGACCCGGGTGACCCTGCCGTCCCTTCTCCCGGCCATCGCCACGGCGCTCTTCCTGTCCTTCCTCGTCGGCTGGACCGACTACGCCGTCACCTTGCTGGTGGGCGGCGGCCAGCTGGTGACCGTACCGATGTTGATCGGCTCCGCAGCCTCCGCCGCCGGAAACGAACCGGTCGTCGCCGTCCTGTCCCTGCTGTCGGTCCTTCCCCCGCTCCTCCTGCTCGCCCTGGCCGTGCACCCCATCCGATCCGTAGGTCTGCAGGCTCGTCGCCGGCAGCACATCCTCGAGGCGAGGCCCCATGTCCAGTGACGAAACCCGGCCCACGACAGTCGGCCCGACGACCCGTACCCGGGTCATCCCCTCCGCAGACCTGCCGAACGGCACCCCCGAAACCGTCCTGGAGGTGCTGGACCTGACCTATACGCACCAAGGGCAGTCGGTTCCGACCGTGGCCTCGGTCAACCTGAGCGTCCCCGCCGGCCAGATGATGGCGTTGGTCGGGCCTTCAGGATCCGGCAAGACCACGGTGCTGCGACTGGTTGCCGGGCTGGAGTCGCCGGACTCCGGCGACGTGCTCGTGTCAGGCGTCAGCCAACGGCACATGCCCCCCGAGCGCAGGGGCATGACCATGATGTTCCAGCGCCCCCTGCTCTTCCCCCATCTCGACGTGCTCGACAACATCGGCTTCGCCGACCGGGTCGCAGGGTCCGGTCGTTCCCAGTCCCGGCGACGGGCCGCTCGCTACCTCGACATGGTGCACCTGGGCGACCTGGGGACCCGGCGCCCAGGCGCCCTGTCAGGAGGTCAGGAACAGCGGGTGGCCCTGGCCAGGGCCCTCGCCGCTCGTCCCGGCGTGCTCCTGCTCGACGAGCCCTTCAGCGCCCTGGACGCAGGCGTTCGCCAGAGCATGCACGACCTGCTGGCGGAGGTTCGCGCGGTCGTGGAGCCGACCACGCTGATGGTCACCCATGACATGGACGAGGCGGCGATGGCCGACACCGTCGCCGTCATGGCGGCCGGGAAGATCCAGCAGGTCGCCCACATCGACGTGCTGTACGCCCAACCGGCCACCGTCGACGTCGCCCGGGTCCTGGGTGGGTTCGCCGAGGTGCCCGGGCACGCGCAGGGTGGCCGGCACCATTCGCCCCTGGGCATCGTGGCGTTGCCGCGCGCCTCTCGACACCTGACGGGGGACGTGGTGCTGCTGGCCCGCAGGGAGGGACTGCGGGTGGGCGACCCGCTGGACCCTGCGGCGGTGTATGCCGGTCGCGTGGTGTCCGTCCAGCGCCACGGCATGCGTCAGTCGGCCCTGGTCGAACCTGACGCCGCAGGGTCGACGCGTCCGGGTCGGCTGTGGGCCGAGGCCGACCTCGGCGCAGAGGTCCGCCCCGGGGAGCGCGTCGGGCTGCGCCTGACCGGCGTGGGCCTGTGTGCCCTTCCGCAGCCGCCCCTCACCGCAGGACCGTGAGGGGCAGCAGACGGCGGAGCTCGACGTTCTGCGCGGGGTCCAGGACCGAGTGCTGCACGCAGGCCGGGACGAGCTCGCCGGTCTCCGGGTGCGCCATGGCATAGGTGCAGGCGCTCAACCGCTCCTGGGTCGCCTTCACCGACGGCTCGTCGGCCACGATGCCGGCGCGCATCATCTCCCAGGCCGGTGCGACGTCGGCGGCATCCATGAAGCTGTGCACCACGAACGTCACCGGCCGGATCCGGCCGCGACGCGCGGCTGACAGGACGAGGCGCACACCACCGGCCCGCGACAGGAAGGACCGCAACCAGCGCGCAGCGACGCCGACATCACCGGGGTGGTGGGTCACGACCCGCACGATCTTGAGCAGGAGCAAGGGCGGAGGCGTCCCGCCGAAGCTCATGCCACCGAAGTGGTCGAGGAACACGTCACGGGCCCTCAGCTCGACCGGGTGCTGGTCGTGGCAGACCGCGTGCCAGCGCTGCCCCACCATCACGCCGAATGCCGTCCGGTTGCACCGGGTGTCCCCGAGCTGCAGGGCCCGCCACGACACCTCCTGCCCCAGACCGGACTCCAACCGGCGCCACACGGCGTCGATGTCCACGTCCTGGTAGTCCGGCCCCCAGCGCCGGTCGTCCCCGACCAAGGCCGCAGGCTGGAACGACATCATCTGGTAGCCCAGGTGCGTGACGTGGGCGACCACCTCCGGGACCTGCTCGAGGTTGGTCGGGGTGACCGTCATGTTGTGCGCCAGGTAGGAACGGACGCCGTGGCGGGCCTTGAGCGTGTCGAACATCGCGACGAAGTCGGCCCGAGCCTGATGGAGGTCGCGCTCGTGGCGCGGGCGCGGCACCCCGCGTCGTCCGCGCATCATGGAGTCGAAGTGCGCGGCGAAGGAGACCCTGCGCAACCTCACCGCACCGGAGGCGTCGAGCACCAGCCTCTCGAGGTAGGCGTAGTCGAAGTCGCCGTGCGTCATGGACATCGGTTCCCGGCCGGCGTCGCGCATCGCCAAGAGAGCTGCGGCGTGGTCATCGGGGCTGAGCAGTGACACCTCGCCTCCGATCAGCTGCGCATGGGCGCGCGGCCCGCGGAGCCTTCGCAGCAGACCCATCTGCCTGCGGACCTGCTCGAGGGTGTGCGCGCCGTCGGTGCGCACCTTGTTCGCGTCCTTGGAGTGGTAGCAGGGGGAGCACGTGAGGTTGCACTGCGGAAACACCCCCTGGGTGCCCTCGCACCCCACCGCGTGGCGTCCCAGCAGCTGCGCCGGCGTGCGCACCCCGGAGGGGAGGGCTGCCCACCTGTCCTCGAGCACCTGTCGGGTGTGTGGGTCCACCGGTCGGGTCGCCCGGAGCGCCTGCCTGACCAACGTCCTGAGCCTCACGCCTCATCCTCTCCAGCCGGGGCCACCGGGACCATCGGGACCATCGGGACCATCGGGAGCGAAACCCCGTCCGCCCCTCTTTCGCTTCCCTCCCGGAGAAAGGCCGTCGCGGCCACGCGCGTCGCTGGCCTCGGACGCCGTCAGGACTGCTTGCCGCGAAGGGCCTGGTCGAGCACCTGCCGGGCCACGTCCGTGACCGACTCCTGCTGGTCGTCCGCGCGTTGGCGGAGCCTGGCGTAGGCCGTCTCCATGTCGATGCCCTCCTCGTGGGCCAGGACCCCCTTCGCCTGCTCGATCAGCGTGCGCCCGGCCAGCGCTGCCCCGACTCGCTCATGGAGCACCTCGCGGGTCAGGCGAGTCGGCCGCAGGAGCATGGAGCTGACCAGGTCGGCGTAGACCTGCCCGAGGACCTGCAGGTCGGGCGCGGGCGGCGTGTCGGCGCCGTGGAAGACGTTCAGGGCACCGAGCACCATGCCGTGCCACCGCAGCGGGAAGACGTGGACAGCGGTGTGCCCAGCGGCGCGCACCACGGGCTCGGCCTGCGGCCAACGACGACCGAGGTCCGCGAGGTCGGTCACGACCACGGTGGCGGTCGAGATGGCGGACGCGCAGGGCCCGGCGAGGTACTGCGCCTGGTAGAGCTCCAGCTCGCCGAGCTGGTGACTGGTGGCGAGGACGTCGAGCTCCCCGGACGACGTCAGCACGACGACGCCGACCGCCTGCGCCTTCATCACCTCGGTGGCACCATCGAGGAGGGCTGCCACGCCGTCGGTGACGTCGTCCGCGTCGACGAGCGCGCCGACCGACCCGGCAATCACGTGCGTGGGTGTGCGTGGCCTCATGGTCAGCCCTTCCCGTCGCGGAGATCGTCGTGCCTGAAGTCCAGTCGTCGTTGGATCACGTCGTCGGCGATCTGCGCCAACGTGGACTCGGCGGCAAAGGCGTGCGCCCGCAGCAGGGCCAAGGCGTCCTCGACGCCCACGCGCAGCTGGGCGACCACCATCCCCGTGGCCTGGTGGATCGCGGCGCGCTCGGCCCACGGACCCGACATGTCGGTGTCGGCGGCGTGCGGGTCGCGCAGCAACGCCGCGCCCAACGTGTCCGCCAGGAACTGGCACGACTGCGGCTCGAGGGCCAGGGGCCTGCCGTGGTCCAGGTGGGCTGTGAGGACACCGAGGATCTCGTGGTCCGGCCGGATCGGGACGGCGCAGATGCGCAGCGGGCCCAGACTGTCGTGCGCCGCTGCCCCGAACTGCGGCCAGCGGTCGTCGACCTCGCTGTCCAGGTCGACCACGACCTGCCGCCCGCTGGAGTAGGCGCGCCGCCCCGGCCCCTGACCCAACACCTCCTGCAGGTCTTCGAGGCGCGCCGCGACGTCATCGGTGCTGCACAGCGTGACGCGCTCCTCCCCGGTGTAGGCCAGCGTCACCGAGACCCCCCGCACACCGAGGATGGTCACGGCGGAGGCGCACAGACGACCGGCGAGCGTCAGGGCCGGGCTCTGGGTCGCCATCACCTTGGCCAGGTCGGAGAGGATGGCCACGCGGTGGTGCACATCCCCTCCTCGCGGCGGGCGCTTCAGGTGTTGACGCTGCCTGCTTGCCAGCGTACGCCGCCACGTGCCCGCTGAGCGCAGGCGCTGCAGCTGGATCACGGATATCGTCCCCGAGCATGGACATGCTCACGGGCGAGGAGATCGCCGAGGCCAAGCTGACCGACTGGCGCAAGCTTGCCCAGGGGCTGCACGCCCGCTACCTGGTCGGCGACTTCGGCGCCGGCGTACGGTTCGTCGCCGCGGTGGGCCAGGCCGGGGACGCTCTCGGGCACCACCCGAGCGTGTCGATCGGCCGGGGGTACGTCGACCTCAAGCTGGTCAGCACCGACGCCATCTACCGCGACGACGAAGGCACCGAACACGTCGTCGAGTGGGTGACCCAGCAGGACGTCGAACTGGCACGACGCATCACCGAGATCGCCGCCGACCACGAGGTCGACGCCGACCCGGCGTCGGTCAGCGTCGTCGAGCTCGGCCTCGACACGGTGCACTCCGCGACCATCGCCCCGGTGTGGGCCGCCCTGCTGACCGGGAACGCCGAGGCTCAGGGTCACGGGTCCCCCAGCGACGAGATCCGGGACGCCACGGGACGGGTACCGAACCTGTGGTTCGGGGATGCCGACGAGCAGGAGACGGCGCGTCAGCGGTTCCACGTCGAGGTCTACGTGGCACCCGAGGTGGCCGAACAGCGAGTTGCCGCCGCCGTCGCCGCGGGTGGGACCGTCGTCGACGACAGTGCAGCGCCCTCACTCACCGTGATCGCCGACCAGGAGGGCAACACGGGAGTCCTGTGCGTCGCACTGTCCCCTGCGACGAAAGACTGAACCACGGCCGTCAGTGGTGACGGCCCAGCTGTGCGGCCAGCTCGACCAACGAGGTCGCCTCCACGTCGGGCCGGTCGAAGTAGGACGGGTAGGTGGCCCCCGTGCGGTTGATGAACGCCGACCCGAGCCCGGCTCGACGCGCTCCGTGGGTGTCCCAGGGGTGCACGGCGACGAGCATCGCCTCGTCGGGCTCGACGGCGCACACGTCCAAGGCGTACTGGTACGCGGCCTGTGCCGGCTTCCAGGCGGGAGCGTCCTGCACCGAGAGCAGCCGCTCGAAGCTGCTCGAGAGACCTGCCCGCTCGAAGAGCCCTTGAGCCACCGTGGTGGCACCGTTGCTCAACGTCACCAACCGGATGCCCTGTGCCGCGAGCGCCTGCACTCCTTCGACGACATCGGGATGCAGGGACAGCGAGGAGAAGCCCTGCATCACCCGCTCGGCCGCGCCCTCGACATCGTCGAGTTCTGCGGAGCGGAACATCGCCGTCAGGGAGGTCGCGGCCAGGTCGGCGAAGTCGGGGTTCGCCCCGGTGACGGTCAGGGCGAACCCGTCGCGCAGCAGCCCGGCGAACCAGGTCGCCGCCATGGCCGGTGGTGCGCCCACCTCACCGAAGCGGTCCTGCAGGACGCTCATGTCCGACAGCGTCTCGTTGACGTCGAAGATGATCAGCCGGGGAGGCCGCGGCCCATCCGGTGAAGCAGGCTGGTCAGTGGTCGTGTGGCTCGTCATGGCGCCATCCTCGCCCACTAGGCGCTGTCCCGCTGGGCCCGGAGCAAAGCACCGACCTCCGCAGAGCCCGAGGTCACACCGAGCCCGACCACGAGGTCGAGCAGGCTGCTCACCGGCTCCTGCCTGCTGAACGCCCCGTCGGCGACACCGGCGACGATGCGCTGCGCCACGACCGTCAGCTTGATGTTGTGCTGGCTCGAGTAGGACCGGAGCAGCTCGAATGCCGCGTCCTCGTCCACACCGAAGGTGACCATCAGCGCGCCCTTGGCCTGCTCGATGGTGGCCCGGTGCTCGGCGGAGGCTGCCACGGCCGCCCGAGCGGTCTCTCGGAAGGGTTCGGTGATGTCCACCATGAACCCGGTCAGCCGCACCACGGTTCCCTCGTCCGCCCGGCTCTGGCCCACGAAGATCATCCGACGCAGACGACCGTGCTGGTCCGTCAGCCCGCAGACGCAGGACTGCGCCCCGGGCTGACCCATCAGGTCCTCGAGCCTGCCGAGGAGCGCCGGCCGGTCCTCTTCGACCAGCCGGGCGAGCATCATCTCGGTGGTCGGTTCATCGCCCGGCACCAGTCCGTAGAGCTCTCGGAGCTGGTCCGACCAGGTCCACCGTCGGCGCTCGAACGCATACTCGAACGACATGGTCTGCGCGTCCGACTGCACGGCGTGCGGGTCCACCGCTCCCCCTCCTACATGACGACCCAAGGATCTCTCAAGCGAGAAGGCCACTTCTTGACCGGGACCAATGGTACGTCGGGCATCAGAACGACGCCAAGAGTTACGCCGGGCCACGGGCCTGTTCGTTGCAGAGGCCGACCACCTCTAGTAGATCTGGTGCACGCCGCCCCCACCGAACGACGGGATGAAACCCCTGTGGACCCCATACGCGAAACCCGCTTCGCCCTCACCGAGATGTCACGCCTTCAGGACGAGGACCTCAACGCCCGCTTCGACGCGATGGCCGACAGGGTCTCGGAGATTGCTCCTGACTGCCTGGGGCTGACCTTGTCCTACCTTCACGACGGGCTGGCCTTCACCTGGGCGGCCAGCAGCCTGGATGTCGCCGCCCTCGACGCCGTGCAGTACGCGGACTTCGGTCCCTGCGTGGAGGCGATGAACCGGGGAGACATCGTCGGGGCCGACCGTTCGGATCCCCTTGACGAGGACACCTGGCGCCTGTTCTCCCAGGCGGAGAACTCGGCCGGGGTGGAGAGCACCCTGTCGATCCCGCTGTTCGAGGCAGGCACGGTGGTCGGCGGGGTCAACTTCTACGGCGGCACCGCCTCGACGTTCGACGGGCTGCACGAGCAGCTCGCGCAGGAGTGCGGCGGCTGGTCGGGCGGGGCGGTGACCAACGCCGACCTGTCCCTGTCCGGGGTCCGCCGGGCCAAGCAGACTCCGCAGCGCCTGCTCGACCAGTACGTGATCGACCAAGCCGTCGGCATGCTCATGGCGGTCCACCGCGTGGACGGTCGGGCGGCCGCCGAGCGCCTCCAGTCGGCAGCTCACAGGGCGGGCGTCCACGAGATCGAGCTCGCCCGGCTCCTGGTCAAGAGCCGCGTGATCTAATCGACGTCCAACCGCAAAGAAATGGGGGGTCCGGGGTGCTCTCCCTGACGTACTTCAGCACCGCCAGCGCCGCGCTCGGCAAGGACGAGCTCCTCGAGCTCCTCGCCGGGGTCCGCACGAAGAACCAGGACCTCGGCCTCACCGGGATGCTGCTCTATGCGGACGGGAGCTTCGTCCAGACGCTGGAAGGGCCCGAGCAGGTCGTCGAGGAGACCTTTGCGCGGATCACGGCTGACCGTCGGCACCGCGAGGTCTTCGTCGCACTGCGCGAAGAGGTCACGCAACGCAGCTATCCCGACTGGTCCATGGGGTTCCGCGAGCTCAGCAAGGCCGAGTCCGAAGCAGTGCCCGGATTCAGTGACTACCTCGAGACCAAGAACCTTCCACGCGAACCGGGTGGGAGCCGCGCCGAGGTGTTCCATCGGGCGTTCCGCAAGTTCCTGCCCTGAGGCAGCCCACGGCATCCAGCCCCTGATCGCCGACGCTCGGGAAGGCGACACCCCGGCCCCGTCACGCGCCTACGATGCGGCGTGAGCACTTTCGCCGCTGTACTGGTGTGCCTCCTGCTGGGGGCGCTGGCGGTCTTCCAGGCCCTGTTGGCCTCCGGAGCCCCGCTGGGAAGGTTCGCCTGGGGCGGCCAGCACGAGGTGCTGCCGCAAAGGCTTCGCGTCGGGAGCGTCGTCTCGATAGGGGTCTACGCCCTGCTCGCAGCGACGGTCCTGGCGCGCGCCGGGCTGCTGTCGACCGGGGTCCCTGAGGGGTTGGTGCACGTCGCCGCATGGGTCGTCGCGGGGTACTTCTTCCTGGGGATCGGGATGAACCTCGCTTCTCGATCGAAGCCGGAGCGGATCCTGATGACCCCGGTGGTGGCGCTGCTCTGCGTCCTGTCCGGCGTGGTCGCCGCCAGCTGAGTCCGGCGCTCGGGGACGGGATCCGTGAGGCGCCGGGCGCGACGGGTTCTGCACCCCACCAGCCTGCCGTCCCGAGCCACTGCTGCCATCATGTGGCCATGACACGGGGACCAGGCGACGGGTCCACGCTCGATCACCGGCTCACCGAGCTGGCCCGCGTGACCGCCGAGCTCGTCCAGGCGGCGAGTGCCGACGCCGTGACGCAGATCGTGGTCGACCACGCTGCCGCAGCGGTCGGGGCCACCATCGCCTCGCTCAGCCTGAGGACCGCAACGGACGAGGTCCGGCTCATGGGTCTGCGGGGTGGGTCCGTTGGAGACGCGGAGGCGTATGCCAGCTCTGCCCTGTCCAGCTCCACTCCGGCGGCCGATGTCATCCGCTCGGGGCGCCGGCTCATGCTGAGGGGGCGCAGTGCGATCCACGCCGCCTACCCGGACCTGCCGCGGATGGACCGGGGCGAGCGGTCCATCCTCGTCCTGCCGTTGAACACCGCGACCAGCACCCTGGGTGCCATCGGCCTGTCGTTCCCGGGGCGGCGCACGCTGGCGCCTGCCGAGCTGGACTTCCTCGACATCCTGGCCGACAGCTGCGCCCAGGCCCTGCTGCGCATCCAGGCGGAGAACGAGGCGGCCGAGCGTCAGGCCAAGCTGACCTTCCTCGTCGAGGCGTCGGCCGAGCTCGCCAGCAGCCTCGACTACGAGGCGACGTTGGGAAGGGTGGCGAAACTGGCGGTGCCGACCTTTGCGGACTGGTGTGCGATCGACCTGGTGAAGGACAACCGGTTGCGCCGGCTCGCGGTCGCCCACGTCGACCAGGCCAAGGTGGAGTTCGCCAAGGAGCTCGCAGAGCGTTACCCCAGCGACCCCGACTCCGGCACCGGCCCCTGGCAGGTGATCCGGACGGGTCGAAGTGAGCTCATCCCGCAGATCACCGACGAGATGCTCGTCGCCGTGGCCCGCGACGAGGAGCACCTTCGTATCGCGCGGGAGCTGGGCCTGCACAGCGCCGTGACCGTGCCGCTCATCACCCGCGGCCGGACCCTGGGGGTGATCACCTGGGTCAGTGCGGAGTCGCAGCGGCGGTACACCCAGGCGGACGTGGAGTTCGCCGAGGACCTCGCCCGAAGGGCAGCCACGTCGATCGACAACTCCGAGCTGCACAGCGAGACGCTGGCCGTGGCGGTCCGGTTGCAGCAGGCGGTGCTCCCTCCCACCCTGCCGGACCTGGCCGGCTGCGACGCCGCCGCGTACTACTCACCCTCGGGTCGCACCGAGGTGGGCGGCGACTTCTACGACGTGTTCGCGCTGACCGCCGGGCGGGTCGCGGTCTTCGTTGGAGACGTGATGGGCCGTGGGGTGGAGGCGGCGACGTCGATGGCCAAGATGCGGGCCTCGGTCCGGGCGTACATCGCGGTGGACCCGCTTCCCGACGTGGTGCTCACCAAGCTCGACCAGATGCTCGCCGAGTACGGAGACGAACAGCTCATCACCCTCGTCTACCTCCTGCTCGATCCGACCCGGGACGAGCTGTGGGTGGCCAACGCCGGCCACCCGGCTCCCATCGTCCTTCGCGCCGACTCTCGCATCGACCAGCTCCCCGACGCCGACGGTGGCCCACTGGGCGTCGTCGTCGGCCCCCGTGAACGGCACCGCATTCGGTTCGAGCCCGGCGACACCGTCCTGCTGTTCACCGACGGTCTCATCGAACGCCGGACCGAGGACATCGACGCCGGGCGGGCCAGGCTTTCGGCGGCGCTCGGAAACCTGGCGCAGGGGGACCTGAAGGGTGCCCTGCGGACCGTCATCGACATGGTTCGGGACGGGACCCAGGACGACGACGTCGCGGCGGTGGCACTGCGACGGGACGTCGCGGCACCGCGTCAGGACCGACCGCCGGACTCATGAGCTGCCGTCCTGGTCGCCTCCACGGGTCTCGCGCAGCCGACGTCCGCGCTCGGCGTCGTCGTCCTCCTTGGCTCGGGACTTGTCGCTGGTCCGGGTGTCCCGTGGCGGCAGCTGCAACGTCCGCTCGGCCGGCAGACCGGACTGCAGCTCCCTCCCGCGTTCGAGCTCGCTGTCGAGCTCGGCGCCGAACAGGAGGGCGAGGTTGGTGATCCACAGCCAGAGGAGGAACACCACCACGCCGGCCAGGGCACCATACGTCTTGTCGTAGCTGGCGAAGGTGGCCACGTAGAAGCCGAAGGCTGCAGAGGCGATGACCCAGACCACGATGGCGACCAGGGCGCCGACACTGATCCAGCGAAACCGTGGCTGCTCCACGTTGGGCGTGGCGTAGTACAGGATCGCCACGACGAGGGCGACCGCCGCCACGATGACCGGCCACTTGCCGATGTTCCACACCAGGAGGGCGGTCGAGCCCAGCCCGATGGCGTCGCCGACCGCTCGCGCAGCGGGACCGGTGAGGACCAGGGCCATCGCGACGAGGGCGACCAGGACCAGGGCCACCAGCGTCACGCCCAGCATGACGGGGCGCAGCTTCCAGAAGGGCCTGCCCTCGCGGACCTCGTACATGCGGTTCATCGCCCGGCCGAACGAGCCGACGTAGCCGGAGGCCGACCAGAGCGAGGCTGCGAGCCCGGCCACGAAGGCGACGCCTGCCGCGCCACTGCGCCCGGCCAGGGTCGCGAGCGTGGGCTCGAGGGTGTCCGCCGCGGACGAAGCGCCGACGTCACGCAGGATGCCCAGCAGCGTGTCGACGGTCTGCTGCCCCTGCCCGAACAGGCCCACGAGGGAGAGCAGGGCGATGATCGCCGGGAAGAGCGCGAGCACCGCGTAGTAGGTCAGTGCCGCCGCGAGGTCGGTGCACTGGTCCTTGCTGAACTCCCGGAGCGTCTTCCTGGCGATGTAGCGCCACGACTCCTTGGTGACGTCAGCTGGTGAGTCCGGGGAGTCCGGGGAGTCATCGTTCGGGGCCTCGGATGAGGTTGCCGTGTGGCTGGTCGTGTCGCGGGTGGTCATGCCTGCTCTTGCCCCGTGGGGCCACGACTCAACCCTCAGGGGTGCACCTCGTTCGCCACGCCGAGCCGTTCCAGCAGGGCAACCGCGTCGTATGGCGCGCGACCGGTGGCGTCGTTGTCGAAGTACACGTAGACGTCCAGTCCTTCGTCGGACCACGCCCGCACGCGGTCCGCCCAGCCGTCCAACGAGCTGTCCGAGTACCCACCCGAGTACAGCTGGGTCTCCCCGTGCAACCTGACGTAGACGAAGTCGCCCGTGACCGCCGCGAACCTCGGCCAGGTGCCGGCGCTGTCCGACTCCACCAACGCGATCCCGTGACGGGACAACAGCTCTCGCGCCCTGACGTCTGCGAAGCTCTCGTGCCGGGGCTCGAGCGCGTGCCGCACCGGAGTCATCGGGTCGACACCGGCGGCGAGCTGGGTCAACGCACGTCCTTCAGGGACCTTGTCGTCGTGGCGACCAGCCAGCTCGGCGACCTCCCCGGCAGTGCGTGGGAGCAGGGCCAGGAAGGTGTCCAGCCGGTCCTCGTCGAAGGCCATGCGCGCCGGCAGCTGCCAGAGGGTCGGACCCAGCGCCGGACCGAGCGCGAGGATGCCCGAGGCGCAGTGGTTCGCCAGGGCCACCTCGACGTCCATGAGCTGGCGAAGATGGGTGATGAAGCGCCCGCCCTTGACGGCGAAGACGAAGTCGTCAGGGGTGTCCTGCGCCCAGGAGCGGAAGCTGTCGGGGCGCTGGAGGGAGTAGAACGACCCGTTGAGCTCCAGGCTGTTGACGCGTTGTGCGAGGTAGCCGAGCTCATCACGTTGGCGCAGTCCACCGGGGTAGAAGTCGCCACGCCACCCGCGGTACCGCCAGCCGGAGGTACCGATCCGGATCTCACCACGTCGACGTGTCACCTGAGCCTCCTACCCCGCGCGTCGCACCGATACACGTCCTCGTCGCGAACGGAGGCGATGCGGGCGCACGAGGTTGGACCGGAGCGGGGCAGCGTCGTTGAACGTTTGAGCAGCGCTCGTGCGGGGCACCCATGCGACCACGAGGGAGTCCCGCAGCTGACCCCCACCTGTCGGCGAAGGAGCCACCATGACCACGGGCCAGCCACCCCTCGACCAGACCGTCACCGCCGCGGGGGCGCCCGACGAGGTCCCTGATCTGGCGGAGTTCCTGCCCCCGGGGTGCTTCCCCGCCACGCGGGACGGGCTGCTGGCGATCCTTGCGCGCAGCAGTGCTCCCACCCGCCTGCAGTGGGAGCTGGCGCGTCTGTCACCCCAACGCGTCTACGAGGACGTCCAGCAGGTGCGCGCAGCCGTCGAGAATGCCGTCGAGCCTGCCCAGCCGTACGAACCCATCTGAGGCTGCGCAGCCGCCTTTGCGCAGGTCAGGCGGCTTGTCCACGTTTGGGGGACGTGTTCGCGGGTAGTGGTCCGGTGGCGCGCCGCACGACGCGCGCTTCCCGCACTCTCGACAGGACTGGATGGACATGAGCGAGACCTACGGAACGACAGGCACGGCGAACGACGACCACACCCGGGAGCTCGGCACCGTCGAGGTTGCCCCCGACTACGGGTCTGCCCCCTCGATCTCGACGCACGAGGTGGATGCGTCCGGGGACGGCAGCACCACAGACGCTGCCAAGGACGAGGCGCGCGCGACCGCAGAACAGGCGAAGGAGGGCGCTCGCCACCTGGCCGAGGTGGGCAAGGACGAGGCGAAGGACGTCGTCCAGGAGACGAGCCAGCAGGCCAAGGAGCTGTGGCAGCAGACGCGCAGCCAGCTGCTGGACCAGAGCGCCCAGCAACAGACCAGGGTGGCGGAGGGCCTGCGTGCCCTGAGCGAAGAGCTGTCTGGCATGGCCCGCAGCTCGGAGCAGCAGGGAGTCGCGAGCGACCTGGCTCAGCAGGCGTCCCAGCGGATGGGAGACGTCGCCGGCTGGCTCGATGACCGCGACCCCGGCTCCCTGGTCTCCGAGGTGAAGCAGTTCGCGCGGCAGCGCCCGGGGACGTTCCTGGCGACGGCGGCCGTGATCGGCCTGGTCGGCGGTCGCCTCAGCCGAGGCCTCGCGGCAGACCACGCGGACCAGACCGGCCCCGACGGAGCAGCCGAGGCCCCCGCGGCCAGCCCGTCGTATGGCGCCCCGGAATCGCTGGGTGAGCCCGTGGGCCTGCAGGGTGGGAGCGGAGCCGTGAGCGGGATCGGCGCGGGCGAGTCGGCCCGATGAGCCAGCAGGACCGACTGGACGACCCCCAGGCCCGATCACTGAGCAATGTCGGAGAGCTCTTCGCCGACATCAGCCGTGACCTCTCCACGTTGGTGCGCCAGGAGATGGAGCTGGCCAAGGTGGAGATGCGTGAGTCCGCCACCAAGGCGGGCAAGGGCGCCGGAATGCTCGGCGGGGCAGGGGTCGCGGTCCACTTCGTGCTGCTGTTCCTGTCGATCGCCGTGTGGTGGGGTCTGGGCAACGAGATCGGCCGAGGGTGGTCAGGCCTCGTCGTGGCGCTCGTCTGGGCGGTGATCGCCGCTGTGCTGGCGGCCATGGGACGCCGTGAGATCAAGCAGGTCAAGGGAATTCCACAGACAACCAGGACTGCGCGGGAGATCCCCGACGCGCTCAAAGGGAACGAGGACAACGCATGACGAACAACCCAGACCAGATCCGTCGGGAGATCGAGGACACGCGTGGACGGCTGAGCAGCGACGTCAACGCCCTGACTGAGACCGTCAGCCCGTCCAATGTCGCCCGCCGCCAGGCCGACAAGGTCGCGGGCGCGGCCACGTCGGTGAAGGAACGCGTCATGGGCGCAGCCGACGACCTGCGCGGCACCGGCTCGGATGCCGCCTCCGGCGCCGGCCGCGCGCCCGGCGCGGCGGCGGACAAGGCTCGTCGCAAGACCGAGGGCAACCCTCTTGCCGCCGGACTGATCGCCCTGGGTGCCGGATGGCTCGTGGGTTCGATGCTGCCGGCTTCGCAGAAGGAGCAGCAGGCTGCGGCAACGCTCAAGGACAAGGCCCAGCCGCTCATGGACGAGGCCAGGTCCGTGGCCCAGGAGACCGCCCAGGAGCTGAAGGAGCCGGCCCAGCAGGCGGCCGCCAGCGTGAAGGAAGCAGCGGTCGACGCCAAGGACAACATCGCGCAGGAGGGCACCTCGACGGCGGACCAGGTCAAGTCGCAGGCTCAGTCCTCTGCCGAGAACGTGCGCTCGACGCAGTAACCACCGGCGGTGACAGGGGCAGTGTGAGGGCTGCCCCTGTCACACCGCCCGTGACGTACGCGTCAGCGATCAGCCGACGGTCGTGTCCTGGTACACGGGGGTGAGCTCGGTCCAGCGCGCGTGCCAGGCCGGGGCCGGCGTCTGCTCCGACCAGCCGCCGGCGTGTGCGGGGCCGTCACTCGCGAGCGACCGACCGAGGTCCTCCAGGTGCACCTGCCACCCTGCCCCGTAGAAGTGCAGCGCGTCGACCGGAAGGCCGCGCTCCTCGACCACCAGCCTGGTCGTGTCCCCCTCCGCCGTGAGCCAGGCTTCGACCTGGGACTCGTCGTCCGTACCCGGCTCCGTCGTGAGCAACAGGTGGTGCGGCGCGTCGCATACCTCGATCCTCGCCGGCCCGCTCCACGTGCTGGTGAAGACGGCGTGGACCGTTCCCCCTTCCCACAGGTCGCCGGACACCTCGGCGATCCAGCGCGCCAGCCGCTCTGGCGTGGTGCACGCGGCCCACAGGTCCTGGATGTCGGTGTCGTACACGTCCTCGACGCGCACTGCTCCCCTGCTGTCGTCGAGGGCTCGCATCGTCCCGTTGATCTTCATCTCCGTGCCTTCTTTCCTCGTGCGATCTCTGTGTGCAGGGCATCGAGCCGGTGCTGCCACAGCGCGCGGTACTCCCCCAGCCACTCGTCGACCTCGACGAGCGCCTCCGGTCGCAGGCTGTAGATCCGTCGTTGCGCCTCCTGGCGCACCTCGACGAGCCCGGCCTCCCGTAGGACCCGCAGGTGACGAGACACACCGGGCCGAGCGATCGGCAGGGCGTCGGCCAGCTCTCCCGCCGTGGCCGGGTGGTCGCGCAGGATGTCCAGCACCGTACGACGGCTCTGGTCGGCCAGGGCCTGCATCACCGCGTCCATGGTTCGAACGTACCCGATCAGTTACGTACCCGCAAGGGTACGTTCAGTGCACCCTCGCCGACGCGCTGCATCGCAGGGCGAACTCGTGGATCAACAGGTTGACGCGTACGGGGTCTCGGGCGAGCGGGATGTGGCCTGCCCCCTCGAGGGCGGCGAACTCGCCGCCGGTGAGCTCTGCGACGCGCCGCCCGCGCGAGGGTGGGCTGATCAGGTCCCGGTCCCCGTGCATCGCCAGCACGGGACTCGTGACCGCGCGGCACCACTGCTCGATGGTCTGCCTGCTGGGTCGCGGCGCCCCGGCCTCCACAGCGAGCACCTCGGGGGTCGTCTCGAGCCCCCACCCGACGCAGTCCTCGATCTGCTTGGTGGAGTGCGGTTCGGGGAAGCACATCCCGAAGAAGAACCACAGGAAGTCCTCGTAGTGGTCGCGCCAGTACTCGGGGTCGTACTTGGCCCAGTGCTCCGCCGGGTCCAGCCCGAGACCGGGCACGCGCGAGGGCGGTAGGCCGGCCGGACCGTCTCCAGTGGTGCGTGCAGGGTGGCCGTCGGTGATGGCCAGGGACGGGGCGATGAGCACGCTGCCGAGTACGCGCTCGCGCGCTTGCGCAGCCAGCTGCAACGCCCACGCCCCGCCCTGGGAGAGGCCGACCACCACGGCACGTTCAGTGCCGGTGGCCTCCAACACCGCCAGTGCGTGCCCGACCTGGACGTCGTGGTGGTATGCCGCCTGCTCGAGCGGCCGGTCGGACCGGCCGTTGCCGGGTCCGTCGTAGGACACCACGCGGAAGTGCCGCGAGAGGTACGGCACCTGCGCCTTCCACATCCGTTGGTGGACGATGGTCCAGGTCGGCAGCAGCAGGATCGTCGGGCCGCCCTGCCCGGTGACCTCGAAGTGGATGCGCACACCCTGGCTCGCGACGTCACCCTCGAGGTCGGGCGCGAGGACTCTCATCCGGCCGCCGTCACTCACAGGAGCTCATCCAACATCGTGGCGGCACGCTTCGCGCCGCCTGACTCCACGGGCAGTGAAGTGACCTCGCTGCCGATCTGTCCGACGATCGCCCCGGCCAGCCACTGCGGGTCCCTGACGTCGTCGTAGTCCGCGCGCTGTCCGGCGCGGTAGTTCTGCAGCCGGTGGTGGACGTGGAAGCTCTGCTCGAAGTGATGGCGCAGGGGCACGTAGACGAACGGCACCCGCGCCGCGGCCAGCTCCATCGTGGTGGTGAGACCGCCCTGCACCACTGCGACGTCGGCAGCGGCCAGACGCAGGTAGAGGTCAGGCACGTAACCACGGACCTCGACTCCCTTCACCGCGGGAAGCGACCCAGGGTCGATGCGGGGGCCGGTGACCACCAGGAACTTCAGTGCAGGGACGCGAGCCCTGGCCAGCGGCACTGCGTCCAGCACCCGCCGCAGCAGCGGCTCGCCGACCCCGGACCCGCCGACGGCGACGATGCAGAGCACGTCGTCGACGGCATACCCGAGCTCGCGTCGTGACCTCGCCACCTCCTCGGCCGTCGGCGGCTCGAAGCCGGTGACGTAGCCCGCGAAGTCGTAGTGGGCCGTCGTCCACTCGCGGATGTCGGGCAGACCGGGACCGAACGACTCGTCGACGACGTCCTCGGGGTTGCCGACGAAGACCTGTCGATCGCGAAGCCGCCGATAGCGGGCGCGCTGCTCGAGCATCTCGGCGTTGTAGTCCGCGGTCAGCAGCGCTTCGCGTTCCCCGAGGTCAGGCATCGGCAACCACCCGACGAAGTCGGTCAACCACGCGTAGGAGAAGCGCTTCAGCTCAGGGTTCTCGTGCAGGAAGTAGTCGACGTCCCACGCCTCGTCCCCGATGACCAGGTCGTAGGGCGTCTCCTGCACCACGTCGTTGAAGACCATGAAGTTGTTGACCAGGACCTCGTCCATGTCCCGGATCGCTTGGAACACGTGCAGGTCGTGCTCACCGGACGCGGCCTCGATGTGCGCCGACTCGCTGGCCAGCCAGGCCGAGGCTGGATGGACGTGCTCGCCTGCCTCCTGCAGGACCCGCACCACGGGCTGCTGGGTGAGCCAGTCGACCTGCACGTCGGGTTCGATGTCCCTGAGCTGCTGGACGATGGCCAGGTCGCGCCGGGCGTGCCCCAGGCCGATCGGCGAGGACAGGTAGAGGACCCGCCGTCGCCGGTGGCGGGCCCTGGACCAGTGCTGCACGGTCATGCTCGACTCTCCCGCGTCGCGTGACCTTTGGCCAGCCTCGCTGGTGTCAGACCTGCCCGGCACGTCGACCGCGAGTCTTTGAGCGCCTGACCCTGCCATGGCACGGTCAGGCGCTCCAAGACTCGCGCGAGGCGGGGGCGGGATGGGTAGGGACCTTTGGCACTCACCCTCCCCGACGGTTTCCACTGTGCTTGGTCTCGCATGGCACCGCCGCCGGCGGGCCAGTGAGGAGACCCATCGTGTGCCATTTAAGCCCCGCATGAAGGACGCGACCGTGACGACGCGGTCGACCGCGGAGCGCCCGACCGATGGGGCACCCCGATCACCGTGGCTGATGCTGGCGATGGCGACCATCGGCTTCGCCGTGAACTTCTGGGCGTGGGCGCTGATCAGTCCGCTCGGCCCCCTGTTCCGGACCAGCGGCTCCCTCGGCACCCTCACCGAGTCCGATGTCGCGCTGCTCGTCGCCGTCCCGGTCGTCGTGGGCTCGCTCGGTCGCATCGTCGTGGGCGGGCTGACCGACAGGTATGGCGGGCGGGTCATGTTCCCGGTCATCACCGGCGTGACGATCCTCCCGACCCTCTTCATCGCCTTCGTCGCCCTCGACTCCTACGTCCTGCTCCTGTTCGGTGGCTTCTTCCTCGGGATCGCCGGCACCGCCTTCGCCGTCGGCGTCCCCTTCGTCAACGCCTGGTTCCCACCCGAGAAGCGCGGTCTCGCGATCGGCATCTTCGGTGCAGGCATGGGTGGGACGGCGATCAGCGCCCTGACCACCGTCAAGCTCACCGCCAACCTGGGGGTGAAGTCGCCCTTCCTCATCACCGCCGCCGTGCTCGCCGTGTATGCGGTCGCCGCCTGGGTGGTCCTGCGCGATGCGCCGGGCCGAGTCGTCCCCTCCACCTCCCTGACGTCCCGGATCTCGGCCAACGCCCGCCTGCCGATCACCTGGCAGGCCTGCCTGCTCTACGCGGTCGCCTTCGGTGGCTACGTCGCGTTCTCGGTCTACCTTCCCGCCTACCTCAAGACCGCCCACCAGCTCACCCCCGACAGCGCCGCCAACCGGATGGCCGGCTTCGTGCTCGTCGCCGTCATCATGCGTCCCGTCGGGGGCTGGCTCGCTGACAAGGTGGGCCCGATCCCGGTGCTGGCCGGGGGGTTCGGGGTCGTCGTCGTGGGGGCCGGCATCTCGGCAGGCACGCCGCCGCTGCAGGGCATCGGCACGCTCGCCTTCCTGGCCATGGCCGCCGCCCTCGGCTCCGGCAGCGGCGCCACCTTCGCCCTCATCGCCAAGGTCACCGAGCCGTCGCGGGTCGGCGGCGTGACCGGTCTCGTCGGTGCCGCTGGAGGTCTGGGTGGGTTCGTCCCACCGCTGATCATGGGCTACGTCTACGGCCGCACCGAGTCCTACGCCATCGGGCTGTGGATGCTGTGCGGGACCGCCGCCCTGGCACTGCTGCTCACCATCACCGTCGTCCGGCGAACGGCCGCCCTGGGACAGGAACCTCGTTGACCCCTTCACAGAAGAAGACAGCGTCCGACCTCGGGATGGACGGATCGGTCACCGAAGCCCTGGTCCGCACCCGGCGGTTCTTCACCAGGGGGACCGTCTCGGACGACCTGCGGACCATCTCGCAGGTCGGGGGCCGGGAGGCCGACGACTTCTACCGCGACCGCTGGAGCCACGACAAGGTGGTGCGATCCACCCACGGCGTGAACTGCACCGGCTCCTGCTCGTGGAAGGTCTACGTCAAGGACGGGATCATCACCTGGGAGACCCAGCAGACCGACTACCCCTCGGTCGGACCGGACTCACCCGAGTACGAGCCCCGCGGCTGCCCCCGTGGCGCGGCGTTCTCCTGGTACACCTACTCCCCCACCCGGGTTCGCTACCCGTACGTCCGTGGCGTCCTGCTCCAGATGTTCCGTGAGGCGAAGAAGCAGCACGACGGTGACCCGGTCAGGGCGTGGGAGCACATCGTCGAGAACCCGTTGCGTGCCAAGGCCTACAAGTCGGCGCGCGGCAAGGGCGGCCTGGTCCGGGCCACGTGGGAGGAGGCCAGCGAGATCGTCGCCGCGGCACACGTCCACACGATCAAGAAGTACGGCCCCGACCGGGTCGCCGGGTTCTCCCCCATCCCCGCGATGTCGATGGTCTCGCACGCGTCCGGGGCACGGTTCGTGAACCTCATCGGCGGCTCGATGCTGAGCTTCTACGACTGGTATGCCGACCTCCCGGTCGCTTCACCGCAGGTCTTCGGCGACCAGACCGATGTCCCCGAGTCCGGTGACTGGTGGAACGCCGGCTACCTGATCATGTGGGGCTCCAACCTCCCGGTCACCCGGACGCCGGACGCGCACTGGATGACCGAGGCCCGCTACCGGGGCCAGAAGGTCATCGCCGTCGCCCCCGACTACGCCGACAACGTGAAGTTCGCCGACGAGTGGCTGGCGGCCAAGCCCGGCACCGACGCCGCCCTGGCGATGGCCATGGGCCACGTGGTGCTCAAGGAGTTCTTCGTCGACCGCCAGACGCCCTACTTCACGCAGTACGTCAAGACCTACACCGACCTCCCCCACCTGGTCCGCCTCGACGAGTCCGCCGACGGTGGCTACACCGCCGGCAAGTTCCTCACCGCAGCCGACCTCCCCGACCACGCAGGCGACGAGAACGCCGCCTTCAAGACCGTGCTCGTCGACTCCCTCACCGGGGATGCCTTCGTCCCCAACGGATCGCTGGGTCACCGCTACGGCGAGGCCGGCATGGGCAAGTGGAACCTCGACCTCGAAGGCGTCGACCCCGTCCTGTCCCTCCTGGACACCGCGACCGAGTCGGTCGTCGTCCGGATGCCGCGCTTCGACACCCCCGACGGCGCCGCCTCCGACCTACCCAGAGGCGTGCCCGTCCGCCGCGTGGCCGGCCACCTGGTCACCACCGTCTTCGACCTCCTCCTCGCCCAGTACGGCGTCGGCCGCCCACACGGCGACCAGCCCCTGCCGGGGACCTGGCCTACCGGTGGCAACAAGGGCTACGACGACGCGCAGTCGCCATACACCCCCGCCTGGCAGGAGGCCATCACCGGCGTGCCGGCCGCCACGGCTGCCCGGATCGGTCGTGAGTTCGCCCAGAACGCGCAGGAGTCCAAGGGTCGGTCGATGATCGTCATGGGGGCCGGCACCAACCACTGGTTCCACTCCGACACCATCTACCGGGCCTTCCTCACGCTCACCAACCTGACCGGGTGCCAAGGCGTCAACGGCGGCGGCTGGGCCCACTACGTCGGCCAGGAGAAGGTGCGCCCGATCACCGGCTACACCCTGATCGCCAACGCGCTCGACTGGAACCGCCCGCCGCGCAACATGATCCAGACCGCGTACTGGTACCTGCACACCAACCAGTTCCGCTACGACCAGTTCGGTGCCGACACGCTCTCGGCCACCACCGGCAAGGGCCAGCTCGCGGGGAAGTCCACCGCCGACGTCCTCGCCCAGAGCGCACGGATGGGGTGGATGCCCTCGTACCCCACGTTCGACCGCAACCCCCTCGACCTCAGCGACGATGCGGCAGCGGCCGGCAAGCCGGTCGGTGAGTACGTCGTCGAACAGCTCAAGTCCGGCGGGCTCGACTTCGCCGGGGAGGACCCCGACGCACCCGGCAACTACCCGCGCATCCTGTCGATCTGGCGCGCCAACCTGCTCGGCTCCTCGGGCAAGGGCAACGAGTACTTCCTCAAGCACCTGCTCGGCACCGACTCCTCGGTGCGCGCCACCGAGACCCCGCAGGGACAGCGCCCGGTCGACGTGACGTGGCGCGACGAGGCACCCGAGGGCAAGCTCGACCTGCTGATGACGATCGACTTCCGCCAGACCAGCACCACCATCTTCTCGGACGTCGTCCTCCCGGCAGCGACGTGGTACGAGAAGCACGACCTCAACACGACCGACATGCACCCCTTCGTGCACTCCTTCAACCCCGCCATCGCACCGCCGTGGCAGACGCGCACCGACTGGGACGCCTGGCAGACGATCGCGCAGAAGTTCAGCGAGCTCGCCGCAACCCACCTCGGGGTCCGCAAGGACGTCGTCGCCGTGCCGCTCACCCACGACACCCCGGACGCGATGGCCAACCCGCACGGCGTCGTCCGGGACTGGAAGAAGGGCGAGTGCGAGCCGGTCCCCGGTGTCACCATGCCCAAGCTCGTCGAGGTCGAGCGCGACTACGGCGCGGTCGCAGCGAAGATGAACGCGCTCGGCCCACTGGTCGACACGCTCGGTGCCACCACCAAGGGCGTCACCTTCGAGCTCGGCAAGCAGGTCGCCTACCTCCGGGCGAAGAACGGCCCCGTGCGTGGCGGGGTCGCCGACGGCAGGCCCTCGCTGAAGAAGGACGTCAACGTCTGCGAGGCCATCCTCGCGATGTCCGGCACCACCAACGGGCACCTGGCGACGCAGGGGTTCAAGACCCTCGAGAAGCGTACGGGGGTCAAGCTGGCCGACCTCGCAGAGGAGCACGAGGGGAAGCAGATCACCTTCGCCGACACCCAGGGCCCGCCCGTGCCGGTGATCACCTCACCGGAGTGGTCGGGCTCGGAGACCGGCGGGCGGCGCTACTCCCCCTTCACCATCAACGTGGAGCGCAAGAAGCCGTGGCACACCCTGACCGGGCGGATGCACTTCTACCTCGACCACGACTGGATGACCGAGCTCGGCGAGGGCCTGCCCATCTACCGTCCTCCGCTGAACATGGCAGCGCTGTTCGCGGAACCGACGCTGGGCACCGTGTCCGACGGGTCGGCGGGGCAGGTCGAGGGGCTGACCGTGCGGTACCTGACCCCGCACAACAAGTGGTCGATCCACTCGGAGTACCAGGACAACCTCTTCATGCTCTCGCTCTCGCGCGGTGGCCAGAACATCTGGATGAGTGACCGGGACGCCGCCAAGGTCGGCATCGAGGACAACGACTGGATCGAAGCGGTCAACCGCAACGGTGTCGTGGTGGCGCGCGCGATCGTCTCGCACCGGATGCCGGAGGGAACGGTGTACATGTACCACGCCCAGGACCGGCTGATCGACGTGCCGCTGGCCGAGACCTCCGGCAAGCGCGGGGGCATCCACAACTCGCTGACCCGGTTGCTGGTCAAGCCGTCCCACCTGATCGGGGGGTATGCCCAGCTGACCTTCGCGTTCAACTACCTCGGTCCGACGGGAAACCAACGTGACGAGGTCACCATCATCCGCAAGCGCAGCCAGGACGTGACGTACTGATGAAGGTCATGGCGCAGATGGCGATGGTGATGAACCTCGACAAGTGCATCGGGTGCCACACCTGCTCGGTGACGTGCAAGCAGGCCTGGACCAACCGCTCGGGCACCGAGTACATCTGGTTCAACAACGTCGAGACGAGGCCAGGGCTCGGCTACCCGCGCACCTACGAGGACCAGGAGAAGTGGAAGGGCGGTTGGGAGCTCACCAAGCGCGGCCGCATGAAGCTCAAGGCCGGTGGGCGCCTGAAGAACCTGATGACGATCTTCTCCAACCCCAAGCTTCCCTCGATCGGCGAGTACTACGAACCGTGGACGTACGACTACTCCACCCTCACCGATGCGCCGGCGCAGGAACACACCCCGGTCGCCCGGCCCAAGTCGCTGATCAGCGGCAAGAACATGAAGATCGAGTGGTCGGCCAACTGGGACGACGACCTCGGCGGCTCGACGGCCACCGCACACCACGACCCCATGCTCAAGAAGATCGCCGACAAGGTGAAGTTCGAGTTCGAGCAGACCTTCATGTTCTACCTGCCCCGCATCTGCGAGCACTGCCTGAACCCGTCGTGCGCGGCGTCGTGCCCCAGCGGCGCGATCTACAAGCGCGAGGAGGACGGCATCGTCCTGGTCGACCAGGACAAGTGCCGAGGTTGGCGCAAGTGCGTCTCGGGCTGCCCCTACAAGAAGATCTACTTCAACCACCGCACCGGCAAGGCCGAGAAGTGCACGTTCTGCTTCCCGAGGATCGAGGTCGGTCTCCCCACCGTCTGCGCGGAGACCTGCGTGGGTCGGCTGCGCTACATCGGCCTCATGCTCTACGACGCCGACAAGGTGCTCGAAGCCGCTTCCACCACGGACGACCAGGGGCTGTACGAGGCGCAGCGCGACGTGTTCCTCGACCCGTTCGACCCCGAGGTGATCCGTGCGGCCGAGCAGGCCGGCATCGCCCGGGACTGGGTCGAAGCGGCCCAACGCTCCCCGATCTACGCCCTGATCAACACCTTCCGGGTCGCGCTGCCGCTGCACCCGGAGTACCGCACCATGCCCATGGTCTGGTACATCCCGCCGCTGTCGCCCGTCGTCGACGTCGTCGCGCAGACCGGTGAGGACGCCGAGGACAGGGGCAACCTCTTCGCAGCGATCGACGCCCTGCGGATCCCGATCGAGTACCTCGCCGAGCTGTTCACGGCCGGAGAGGTCGCACCGGTCGATGCCGTGCTCAAGAAGCTCGCCGCCATGCGCTGCTACATGCGTGACATCAACATGGGCCGCGACCCGGACGCAAGCATCCCGGCCGCGGTCGGGATGAGCGAGGAGGAGATGTATGACATGTACCGCCTGCTCGCGATCGCCAAGTACGACGAGCGGTACGTGATCCCGCCGGCACACGCCGAGCAAGCCCACTCCCTGGAGGAGCTGTCCACCGAGTGCTCGGTCTCGGAGTACGGCGGGGGGCAGCAGGACCTGTTCGGCGAGGGCTCGGGAACGCCGACACCGATCGCCGTCGAGAACTTCCAGATGCTCCAGGACCGGCAGACCTCCGACTCGCTCGCAGGCCCCCGGGACAAGAGCAGCCGCGTCAACCTGCTCAACTGGGACGGGAAGGGCTCACCACCCGGGATGTTCCCACCGACGGGCTCCGACTCGTGAGCAGCCGCCGACCCAGACCGACGCTGCCCGCCGACCAGCTCACCATCGTGTGGCAGACGGTCTCCCTGCTCCTGGACTACCCCGACCAGGAGCAGCTCGCCCGTGCCGACCTGCTCAGGTCTGCCTCTCACGGTCTGCCCCTCGCGATCGGGGACTCCATCCGGGCCCACCTCGACCACCTCGAGGCCACTGCCCTGCCGGAGCTCCAGACCGACTACGTCGAGACCTTCGACACCCGACGGCGCTGCAACCTGTTCCTCACCTACTTCGCCCACGGCGACACCCGCAAGCGCGGGATGGCGTTGCTGCGCTTCAAGCAGACCTACCTTCGCGCCGGGTTCGAGCTCGACGACGGCGAGCTCCCCGACCACCTCTGCGTCGTGCTCGAGTTCGCCGCCACCGTCGACCAGGGACTTGGGCGCGACCTGTTGCTCGACCACCGCGCCGGCCTCGAGCTGCTGCGGCTCTCGTTGCGGGACCTGGGTTCACCGTGGGCGAACCTGCTGGACGCCGTCACCGCCACCCTGCCGCCTCTGCGGGGTGACGAGCGTGACGCCGTGCGGCGTCTCGCGGCCGATGGACCTCCGGAGGAAGAGGTCGGCCTCGCGCCGTTCGCCAACCCGCAGTTCAGCCCCGGAGCAGCTACCAGCGCCGTACCCGCACCCATCCTCATGCCCATGCCGTCGTTCCCGGGAGCCCGCTCATGAACGAGTTCCTCTTCGTGATCTTCCCGTACCTGTGCCTCACGACGTTCGCGGTCGGTCACCTGTGGCGCTACCGGTACGACAAGTTCGGGTGGACGACTCGGTCGTCACAGCTCTACGAGAACCGGTTGCTCCGGATCGGGAGCCCGATGTTCCACTTCGGGATGCTCGGCGTCGTCGGCGGCCACGTCATCGGCCTGCTCGTACCGCAGGCGTGGACCGACTGGGCCGGCATCAGCGAGCGCACCTACCACGTGGCGGCGGTCACCGGCGGCCTCCTGGCCGGGGTGATGACGGTCGTGGGCATGGCCATCCTGATCTACCGACGACGTACTGTCGGCCCGGTGTTCTCGGCCACCACGGTCATGGACAAGGTGATGTACGCGTTCCTCGCGGTCGTGATCGTGCTGGGGATGTGGAACACCATCGCCGGTTCGATCCTGACGATCGGCGGGGAGTACAACTACCGCGAAGGCGTATCGGTCTGGTACCGCTCCTTCCTCGCGTTCCACCCCGATGCGGCACTGATGGCTCAGGCACCGCTGGGGTTCCAGCTGCACGCACTCGTCGCCTTCGGGCTGTTCGCGCTGTGGCCCTTCACCAGGCTGGTGCACGTCTTCAGCGCACCGGTCGGCTACCTGACCCGTCCGTACATCGTCTACCGCAGCCGCGACGACACCGAGCTCGGCAGCCACCGACCGCGTCGCGGCTGGGACAGGGTGGGCTGAGACGTGCGACCCGACGATCCACCAACCGAACGGAGCTGAGCATGGTTCAGCACGAGTCCCTCACCGCCCTGACCCGGCACCACCTCGAGGTCGCCCGCGAGGCGCCCAGCGGGCGCAGCGCACACACCGTCTTCGGAGGGCACGACAACGTCCTTCGCCAGACCCTCATCGCGTTGCGGGCCGCCAGCGCACTCGACGAGCACGAGAACCCGGGCGAGGCAACGGTCCAGGTCCTCCATGGCCACGTCACCCTGATGAGCGAGGACGCCTCGCGTGACGGGTCGGCGGGCGACCTGCTGGTCGTCCCCGACACCAGGCACTCGCTGCGGGCCAACGAGGACTCGGCGATCCTGCTGACCGTCGGCAAGAGGACCACGTGATCGCGGGCCGCCGGCCACTTCACCCGCGCCTGCGTCAGGCGAGGGCGAGCGCCACCCCGAGGTTGTGCAGGCCGTCTCGGATGCGAGTCTTTGCGGTTCCCGTGGGGATGTCCAGGTGGGTGGCTACTTCGGTGTAGGTCAAGCCATCGAAGTAGGCCAGCTCGATCGCGGTGCGCTGCTTCGACGTGAGCTCCGTGAGAGCCGTACGCACTCGCGCCGCCTCGAATGAGACGTGCGCCGCCTCTGCCGTCGAGTCGAAGGGTGCCCGGGTCGTCTTCCTGGTCCAGACGTGGTCGCGAGCGTGGCTGGCCACCACGCTGCGGACCTGGTCGACCGCACGTCGGTGGGCGATCATGAGGATCCAGGCGATCGCGCTCCCTCGCGACGAGTCGTAGCGGGAAACCTCCTTCCACACATACGCGTAGACGTCCTGGGTGATCTCTTCTGCGAGGGCACGCTGCTTGACCACACGCAGCACCATCCCGAGGACCCGTGGGGCGGTCGCGACATAGAGCTCCTCGAAGGCGCCTTCATCGCCGGTTGCACTGCGTGCCAGAAGGTCGACCAGCTGCATCGCAGGATCGTCCTGTCCGGCCTGATCGTTGCCCACGAGTCGGGCTTGAGCGATGGTCACCCGCATCCTCCGGACGTGGGACTTGCGGCGTGCGATGTCTTCAACGGTCCTCCTGGTGGCCCGCCCTCAATATAGATCACGCGCGATGTATTTGCTCGGACGCGCGGGATGGCCCGAACTCACCGGTGACCGGGCGACCGGTCACCGGATGTAGATGGCGTCCCCGACCGGGCGTTCTCCGGTGGCGTCGGAAGGGTGGCTGATGAGCCGGCCGTCGATGGCCATCGCCGTGGAACCGCCGCCATCGAGGTTCATCGCGTCCCGCATACCCAGGGCCTTCGCGACCCGGGCCGTCTCGGGGATCGACAGTCCCAGCTCCTCGGGCTGGCGTCCGTCGACCGTCACGAGGAGCGTGCGGCCCTGCCCGTCGACACCAGCGAAGGTGCGCGGGTTCCGCTGCAGCACCCAGCCGTAGGCGAACGACGGGTCCCCGGGATGCACCATGCCGTCGCGCGCCTGGGTGATGTGCAGGGCACCGTCGCGAAGCAGCTGTGGTCCTCCGTTGATGACGTTGACGCCGGGTCGCGCCAGCCGTCCGCCCTGCGGCGTCGTCAGCGTGAGTCGCAGGTGAGCGACCTGACCCACGCGAAGGTTGGCGACGGGGTCGGCGAGGCTCCCGATGCCCTGGACCGACCGCTCCCCCGCACGGAGCACCGTGCCGCGCTCGCGCGCAACCCGCACCACCCGGTCCTGCCGGTCGAGGACGACCTCGGCACCGGGACCGGTCGGCGTGGAGCCTGCGAACGCGGCGGTGAAGGCGACGAGCTCGTCGGGGTCGGTGCACGTGACGTCGTGCAGCGGCAGGGGGGTCGGCTGGTCCGAGGAGTCGCCGCCACAGTTGCGGATCAGGCCCGGCACCCGGTTGAGCCCGTCGACGGAGAGCGTGCGCGTGCGCGTGTGCAGAGTGCCGCGCCACTGCGGACGGACCACCGCCGTATGCCGCGCGCTGCCGTGCAGGACCAGCGCGGGTCGGCTTGCGATCGTCTCCGACTCGAGGACCCCGTCGTAGACCCCCACCCCGGCCGGGTCGCCAGGCGCCCCTGCTTGGGGGTCGAGGACGAAGAAGCCCGCGTTGACCGCAGCCTTGGCGTGGGCGTAGGCACTCAGCGCGGTCGTCGTCTCGCGGTTCTCGAGGTCGGGTCCGAAGGTCCCGCCCAGCCGGCCACGGAAGGTCCGTGGGTCCACCGTCAGCACGTTGACCGTCCATCGCCCCTTGCTCAGGCTGCCGCCGTCCCAACCCGAGTACCAGGAGCGACCGGAGAACCCGGCGCTCTTGAGCTGAGCCACCTTCGCGTCGGCGTCGGCCTTGCCGGTGAACGTCTCGGTCAGGCGGACGCGGTAGCCGATCACTCCCGCTGGCACGTCCGCGACCGCCGGCTGGCGGACGGGCTGTGCCTGGGCTTCGAAGCCCGCCACCGCCAGCTGCTGCACGAGGTCCCGGGCACTGGCGTGGTCCTGCACCGACCGGGGTGGCGCATCCGGGTCAGGACTCGAGGTCGAGGAGGGGATGCTGAGCTCGACGACCCAGGCAGTGGTGGCGTCGAAGGCTCCACGCTCGATGCGCGTCAGCGTCACACCGGGTTGCAGCCGGGTGGTGGAGCGGGTCTCCGGCAGACCCGGCCGTCCGATGGGCAACCCGTCGCTCTTCTCCTTCGCAGCATGGGGGGCCGGTGGCACCGACTGCGCCGAACCCGCACCCGCCACACCTCCCAGGGCGACCACGGCTGCAGCGGACACGGCGACGACTCGAGTACCCATGTGTCCACGATGCCCGTTGTCGAAAGCCCCAACCGGGCTGCCTGGCAAAGGTTCGGCAAAAAACTGGCAAGAATGCGGGTGATGCCGGTGCTGCCGTCGTGGACCCGACCCCGGTGGTGCGCAGCACCAGTGCAGCGGCTAGACAAGGGGCGTGTCCCACGACCCCAACGACCACTTCGTCCATGTCCGCGGAGCCAGCGAACACAACCTCAAGAACATCGACGTGGACCTACCGCGCGACGCGATGGTCGTCTTCACCGGCGTCTCCGGCTCCGGCAAGTCCTCGCTGGCCTTCGGCACGCTCTACGCCGAGGCGCAGCGCCGCTACTTCGAGTCCGTGGCGCCATACGCCCGTCGGTTGGTGCAGCAGATGGGCGCTCCTCACGTGCAGGAGGTCACCGGGCTGCCGCCTGCCGTCGCGCTGCAGCAGCGGCGCGGCGCCCCGAGCTCCCGCTCGACCGTGGGCACCCTGACCACGCTGTCCAACCTGGTGCGGATGCTGTACTCCCGCGCCGGCACGTACCCGGACGGTGCGTCGCGGCTGGAGGCGGAGGCGTTCTCCCCGAACACGGTGGCAGGCGCTTGTCCGCGCTGCCACGGCCTGGGGGAAGAGCACGACGTCAGCGAGGAGCTGATGGTGCCCGACACGTCGCTGAGCATCCGCGAGGGCGCCATCGCGGCCTGGCCGGGCGCCTGGCAGGGCGCCAACCTGCGCAGCATCGTGTCCGGGCTGGGCCTGGACGTCGACGCTCCCTGGCACTCGCTGGAGGCCAAGGACCGCGACTGGCTGCTCTTCACCGACGAGCAGCCCAAGGTGCTGATCAAGCCCGAGCGCGACCGCATCGACCACGGCTACTACGGGCTCTTCTGGAGTGCCCGCGCACACGTCCACCACGTCCTGGCCACCTCCAAGAGCCAGATGATGCGCGACAAGGCGATGCGCTTCGTCCGCAGCGTCGCGTGTTCGGCCTGCAGGGGTACCGGCCTGCGCGCGGAATCGCTGGAGGTGACCTTCCGGGGTCTGGACATCGCGCAGACCAACGCGTTGTCGTTCACCGAGCTGGTGACCCTGCTCCGTCCGGTGGCCGAGCTCACCGAGGCCGGCGCGGCGACGTCCTCGGCCGACTCCGGCGAGGCGACCGAGGTGGCCGTGCGCCTCTGCACCGACCTCGTCGCCCGGGTGCAGGTGCTGCTCGACCTGGGGCTGGGCTACCTCTCCCTCGGGCGCAGCTCCACCACCCTCTCGCCCGGGGAGGCACAACGCCTGCGCATCGCCACCCAGCTGCGCTCGGGGCTCTTCGGGGTCGTCTACGTCCTCGACGAGCCGTCCGCGGGGCTGCATCCCGCCGACGCCAAGCCACTGCTCGACGTGCTCGACACCCTCAAGGCCTCGGGCAACTCGCTGTTCGTCGTCGAGCACGACCTCGACATCGTGCGCCGTGCCGACTGGGTCGTCGACATCGGGCCGGGGGCCGGCGAGAACGGGGGTCACGTGCTCTACTCCGGGCCGGTCGCAGGCCTCGAGCACGTCAAGGGCTCGATCACCGGCGAGCACCTCTTCGGTCGCGCGCAGGCACCGCACCGACCCCAGCGCACCCCCCACGGCTGGCTGCACCTGCGCGGGATCACCCGGCACAACCTCACGGACGTCTCGGTCGAGGTGCCCCTGTGCGTGATGACGGCGGTGACCGGGGTCTCCGGGTCGGGCAAGTCGACGCTGGTCACCCAGGTGCTGGCCGAGCTGGTGCGGCGCCACCTCGGCCAGACCCCCGACGACGAGCAGGACAGCGAGCTCGAGATCGACGTGGACGACGCCACCGGTCTGGAGTCCTTCGACCGGCTCGTCCGCGTCGACCAGCGGCCGATCGGGCGCACGCCGCGCTCCAACCTGGCCACCTACACGGGCCTGTTCGACGCGGTGCGCAAGCTGTACGCCGCGACCCCCGAGGCCCGTGAGCGTGGGTATGGCGCCGGCCGCTTCTCCTTCAACGTCGCCGAGGGACGGTGCGAGACCTGTCAGGGCGAGGGGTTCGTCTCGGTCGAGCTGCTCTTCCTGCCCGGTACCTATGCCCCCTGCCCGGCCTGTCACGGTGCGCGCTACAACGCCGAGACCCTCGAGATCGACCACCGCGGCAAGAACATCGCCGACGTGCTGGCCCTGTCTGTCGACGAAGCCTCCGACTTCCTGGCCGATGTGCCGGCCGCTGCACGCAGCCTGACCACCTTGAGCGAGGTCGGCCTGGGTTACCTACGTCTGGGCCAGCCCGCCACCGAGCTCAGCGGTGGGGAGGCCCAGCGGATCAAGCTGGCGACCGAGCTGCAGCGAGCCCGCCGCGGGCACGCGCTGTACCTGCTCGACGAGCCCACCGCGGGGCTGCACCCCGCTGACATCGCGTTGCTGCTGCGCCAGCTGCACCGGTTGGTGGACGCCGGCAACACCGTGGTGCTCGTCGAGCACGACCTCGACACGATCGCCAGCGCCGACTGGGTCATCGACCTGGGTCCGGGCGGCGGCGACGAGGGCGGTCGCGTGGTGGCCACGGGCACCCCCGAAGCGGTCGCCAAGGCCGAGCACAGCGCCACGGCGCCATACCTGGCCGCACGCCTCTCGTCCCACGGGACCGATCAGTCGTTCGCCCCCGGGTCGTCCAGGACGTCGCGCCAGGAGTGACGTGGGGCGTACCCGAGGAGGTCGCGCGCCTTGTCGATGGCGTAGAAGGTCTCGTTGCGGCCCATCTCCCGACGCACCTGCACCGTGTCGTAGAAGCGGTCCTGGATCTCCTGCGACGTCGCGGCCACGGAGGTGTCGGCGTTGGCGACGTTGAAGACCTCGTAACCGAGGCCATCGGTGTCGAGGCAGCGCTGCACCACCTGGCCGAGGTCGCGGGCGTCGATGTAGGCGAACAGGTTCCGGCGCCGCAGCGACGGGTCGGCGAGGAAGGCGGGGAACAGCTCGGCGTACTCGTGCGGCTCGATCACGTTGTTGATCCGCAGGCCGTACACGTCGGCCCCGGTGCGGGCATGGAACGAGCGCGCGGTGACCTCCCCGGCGACCTTGGACATGGCGTAGGCGTCCTCGGGGACCGTCGGGTGGTCCTCGTCGACCGGCACGTAGAGGGGGCGCCGCTCGCCCTGGGCGAAGCAGATCCCGTACGTCGTCTCCGAGGAGGCGAACACGATCTTTCGCACCCCCAGCCGGGTCGCGGCCTCGAACACGTTGTAGGTGCTGATGACGTTCGCCGCGTACGTCGCTGCGTCCGACGTGAGCAGGATCCGCGGTACCGCGGCGAAGTGCACGACCGCGTCGTAGGTGGGCTGCTCGGGCAGGTCCAGCTCGTCGAAGGTCGCCAGACCGGCAAGCGCCGAGTAGGTCTCACCAGCATCGGTGAGGTCCACCCGGAGGTCGGCCACCGCGGGGTGACCCAACGGGACCAGGTCGGCGTTGGTGACGTGATGGCCCTGGTCGGCGAGGTGAGCAGCTACGTGCCTGCCAGCCTTGCCGCTGCCACCGGTGAAGAAGATGCGCATGCCCTTTTGTACCGCGGACGTTCGGGTCGAGCACCACCCGCCTCCGTTTCCCGACTGCACCGTCTCTGGCGCGTCGTCCGGCCGGGCGCCATCATGGGGGCAGGGCTAGGAGGGCGCGATGCGTCGCGAGTACGACCCGGGCTATCGCGGCCGGTACCGGCGGCTGGTGCTGAGCTATCCGGATGAGTCGGTGTATCCGGCTGACTCGTTCCGGGTCGAGTGGGGGCCCATCTTCCATCGAGGCCGCCTGGACGGGTCGGCGCGCGTCCTGGTGATCGGTCAGGATCCGGCCACGCACGAGACCATCACGCGGCGGATCCTGGTCGGTGAGGCCGGCCAGCGAACGCAGGGCCTGTTGGCTCGGCTCGGTGTCACGCGCAGCTACGTGTTCGTCAACACGTTCCTGTACTCGGTGTACGGCCAGGGTGGTGGAAGCCGGCACATCGCCGATCCGGGGATCACGCGCTACCGGAACCGGTGGATCGACGCGATCGTCAAGGACCAGCAGATCGAGGCGATCATCACGCTGGGTCAGCTCGCCGACCAGGCCTACCAGTCCTGGCGGGCGACGCCGCTCGGTGCGGCGAGCGGGGCCGCATACGTCACCGTCCGCCACCCGACGTATCCCGAGTCGGCCAGCCGGTCCGGGTCGGTCACCAAGACAGAGGCGTTCGGGCGGCTGTGCCAGTCGTGGAACGACGCCCTGGACGTGCTCGAAGGTGTCGTGACCGCAGACGATCCGGTGCCGCTGCGCCACTACGGTTCGACGATCACGGCCGACGACCTCGCGCCGATCCCCGACATCGACCTGCCGCCCGGGCTCCCCCCGTGGATGGGCGACCTGGACGCGTGGGCCGGACGCACCGGCGCAGACACGCAGACCAAGCGGGCGACGATCACCGTGACCGTGCCGACCCGGTTCCGCACCTGGCCGGCGCCCTAGGGGCTGGGCCCGTGTCGCAGCTGGTGATCGCCGGACAGGTCGCGCCGATGGTGGGCGACGCGCCGGATCCCCCACGGCGTGGACGGGTCTGGATCCGTGACGACGCCATCGTCGACGTGACGTTCGGCGAGCGCCGGCTCAGCGGGTTCGTGGGCGCGCCGGAGGTCGACGTCGGTGACTCGTTCGTGCTGCCGGGCTTCATCGACATGCACAACCACCTGGCCTACAACGCGCTGCCGCTGTGGGCCGAGCCGGGGCGGACCGAGCCGTGGCTGCACAACAAGCACTGGACGCAGGCCGACTCCTACACCGAGTCCATCACCGAGCCCGCGTGGACCTATGCGAAGGCGTGCCCGGAGGCTCTCCTCGGGTACGTGCAGGTGCGTGAGATGGCCGGTGGCGCGACGTCGGCCCAGGGGTGGCCGTCGGCGAACCGGGGCTACCAGACGGTGATGCGCAACGTCGACGACGAGCGTGCGGGGCATGAGGGCAAGGCCGGCAGCGACCTGATCTACACCTCGGTGGTGACCAAGACCGCAGACGCGCTGGTCACCGCGGTGCGCCGGCTGGAGAACGGCTCGGGGTTCATCTACCACTGCGCCGAGGGCCAGCGCGGTTCGCGGGTTCGGCGCGACTACACCGACCTGTTGGGCGCCGCCGGGCTCCTCCCCACGTTCATCGGCATCCACTGCTGCGCGCTGGACGCGGGCGACTGGCAGGGCTGGTCCACACCGAACGCCGGTGGGGTCGTCTGGTCGCCGTTGTCGAACCTCGTCCTGTACCGGGAGACCACCCTCGTCGAGGACGCCCGGTCCCGCGGGGTGCGCGTGTGCCTGGGCTCGGACTGGGGTCCGTCGGGCACCCGGAACCTGTTGGGAGAGATGAAGGTGGCGCGGCTCGCCGCCCGCCTCCTCGGCTACCCGGTCAGCGACCGCGACATCGTCCAGATGGTCACCTCGAACCCCGGCGACCTCTTGGCGCGGTGCTGGGGACGCCCGATCGGCCAGCTGGTGCCGGGCGGCTTCGCCGACGTCACGGTCGTGCGCGGGCACGGACCCGGGGATGCCTGGCGCCGGATCCTCGCGGCCACCGAGCTGCACGTCGAGCTCGTCGTCGTGGGCGGCGTGCCACGGTACGGCGACCGGGACCTGATGATCGCCGCTGACGCACCCGACAGCTTCCCGGTGAAGGTCCGGCGGCGTCGCAAGCTGGTCGCGCTGCCCGACCCGGCCGACACCTCCCGGGCCTGGTCCTGGGAGGACATCATGGACACCCTGCACACCGTGCAGGCCGACCCGTCCGCCGCGATCGCCAACGCCTCGGCGCGGGCCATGGCGGGGCCGCGCTTCGCGCAGGACGCCGCCCTCGAGCTGTTCCTGGACATGCCGGACACCCGGCGCACCGGACGAGCCGGTCCGCCGAAGGACCCCAGCTCGGTCCACATCCCACCCGTGCCGCCGATCGAGCACGACCGGGAGTACTTCGACGCCCTCGACGGCAACCCGATCCAGGCGGGGATGCTGGCGCGGCTGCGGCGGGAGTTCGGACTGTGAGCCCGCTGCGGGACCAGACTCGGCAAGCCCAACGCGGCCGTCCGCTGCGGCAGGTGCCGGGCGTGCCGCAGGACCCGTCCGACCTTCCGGTCGAGCTGACCGTCCCGCAACGTCACGACCTGGTCGACCTGTGGTGCCTGCTGATGACCGACGTCTACGTGCACTACGAGCAGAAGAAGGCGCTGTACGGCTACGACCCGGTGCGTGCCCTGCTCGCGTTGCGCCGCCAGATCCCGTATCTGGACTCGGCCGGCTTCCTGCGCGAGCTCACCCTGGTGATCAACCGGCTCCGGGACCAGCACACCCAGCTGTACCTGCCCGGCACCGACCCCCGGCGGACGCCATACGTGGCGACGCTGCCCTTCCTCGTCGAGGTCTACGGGGAGTACCAGACCCCCACGTACCTGGTCACCAAGGTCAGCGACTCCGTCGCCGACGAGTGCTTCGTCCCCGGCGTCCGGGTCTCGACCTGGAACGGGATCCCCTTCTCCCGGGCGGTCGACCTGTACGCGGAGACCCTCACCGGCGGCCGGCCCGACGCCCGACGCGCACGCGCCTTGGAGACCATGACGCAACGGCCGTTGGCCTTCCTGCCGCCGCCGGACGAGCTGTGGGTCGACGTCGGCTATCGAGAGGCCACGAGCCGAGATGGCCCGGACCGGACGATCCGCTTCGAGTGGCGCGCGGTCGAGCCGTCGACGGCGCTGACCGCGCCGGACGTGGTGGAGCTGCGCTCCCGCCGCGCCGTGGACGCCACCAGCGAGACCTCGCGACGAGCCCGCAAGCTGCTCTTCCAACCCGAGCTCTGGCAGCAGGAGACGGCGCCCCGCGACCGCGTCGCGAAGGCCACGGCCTGGCTGCAGACCGCCTTCCCGGACGCGATCTCGGCCCGCAAGCTGCCGAGCAGCCAGGGAACCATCGGGTACCTGCGTCTGTGGACCTTCGAGGTGGACCACAGCGACGCGTTCCTCGACGAGCTCGACCGGGTCCTGCGCGTCATGCCGCGCAGGGGACTGATCATCGACCTGCGTTCCAACCCCGGCGGGGTCATCGAGGTCGCCGAACGTCTCCTGCAGCTCTTCACCACGAGGGTCATCCACCCGGTCCGCTTCGCGCTGCGGGCCACCCCGGCCCTCGCGGCGCTGGCCGAAGCCGACGGCAACGGCGCCGACCTGGCCGACTGGGCCGCATCGGTGAGGACCGCGATGGATCTCGGGGAGGAGTACTCCCAGCACCTGCCCATCTCCGACCCCGACCGCTGCAACGGCCGCCCCGTGGCCTACCGCGGGCCGGTGGTCACCGTCGTCAACGCAAACACGTTCTCCAGCGGGGACATCTTCGCCGCCGGCATCGCCGACCACGGCATCGGCCACATCGTCTCGATCGGCGAAGGGACCGGCGCCGGCGGAGCCAACGTGTGGACCCACGACGACCTCGAGTACGCGTACCACGTGGCCGGGCTGCCGATGCCGACGCGTCCGCCGGGGATCGGGTACTCCCTGTCGATGCGACGCGTCGTCCGAGCCGGCACCGCCGCCGGACTGGCCATCGAGGACATCGGTGTCCCGGGCGAGGAGCACTACACCATGACCGAGCGCGACGTCCTCGACGGCAACGCAGACCTCACCGAGTTCTGCGCCCGACTCCTCACCGCGACCTGAGCGGGGCGCGGCGTGTCGCTGCGTTGCGCGAGGACCAGACCACCCAGGACAGGCCGGCGAGCAGGGCCGTGAACCACGACCACAGCTCGGCCGTCCACCCGGGCGGGTCCCACCGCAGGAGGATCGTCGACCCGACCGGCGAAGGCGGCACGGCGACTCGCACGAGTATGCCGCCCAGCGGCTTCACGAGCTCGGCCCCGTCGACGGAGTAGCCCGGCCAGGCGAGGCGGCTGAAGGTGACCGTGCCACCGTCTGCCCCTGCTTCGGTCACCCGCAGCCGGACCGCCCGGTCGGTCGAGGACTCCTCGACCACGGCGACGCCGTCAGAGGTGGCCACCACTCCGCCGGCGGTCGCGACAGCCTGGATGCGTGTCCAGACCACGGTGTAGTCCCCCGTCTCCGAGACCCGCCACCCCGGGGGCGGAGTCGTGAGGTCCATCTCCGGGAAGGATGGGCGATAGAGGACCACGGTGCTCACCGAGAGCAGGTCTGCCCACGACCTACCTGACGTGGGCTCGATGGACGTCACGGCGCGCAGTGCCCCGGCGCACGTATCGCCGTTGACCGTCCGGCAGAACTTGTCGCGGAACTCGCGGAACCTGATGGTCGAGTAGCCGTTCTGGACATCCTTCGAGCCGAGGTACCACGCCGAACCGATGAGCAGCTCGTCGGCGATGGCCGGGTTGCGCGGCACCTTTGCCCCGGGGTCTCCGAGGACCATCACGTCGCCGCGCGCCGACTGGATCCGGCCTCCATACGCCGCCGGCGCCGCCGGCATGTGTCGGTCGGCAGCGGCGGGTGAGGGGTGAGGGGCGAACTGGACCAGGAACATCATCGCCGTCCAGATCATGACGACACCCACCGTCGCGCGCGCACTCCGACGGCCCAGGGACCATGCCGTCATCCCCAACGCCACCACCAGCAGCGCCACGCCAGAAGCGGTCTCCTTGCCCTGGTCCGGGGCCCGTGCCACCACGAGGTAGGCAGCAGCGACCACCCAGGCAAGTGACAGCAGGACACGAGACGGGGAGACCCGTGTCGGGAGGCACCGTGAGCCCACGACGGCGAGCAGCACGACGAGCGGCACCATCAGGCCCGGAACCACCCGCAGGGGCCACCGCAACGGCCCGATGGCGCTCGGGCCGAGCACCCACAGGAGCAGCAGCACCATGGCCACGAGCGCGCCGGCGAGGTCGCGGGACGAGCGGCGGAGCCGGCCCAGATCCAGCCACAGGACGGCGGGGAGGAGCCAGAAGAGGTAGTTCCTCCTCACCGTGGGCAACATCGACGAGAAGAGGCCCTGGAGGTCCACGGTGAAAGGACCTCGTCCGACGATGGCGCGCGAGTCCCGCATGGTCACCGGCGCGGTCAACACCCCCGGCAGGTACACCGCCACGGCGACCAGCCCGCTGAAGACGCACAGCCCGAGAACGGTCATCACCTGTCGTCCGGAGCGGGACAGCGCCGCGTCGACCAGGCAGGCCAGCAGGATCACCACCACATACATGGCGCAGTAGACATAGCCCACGGTGGTGATCAGGTAGCACAGGACCAGCGCCCCTGCCGGACTGCGTCCGGCCATGGCCCTGCGGATGAACCACCAGGCCCACGGGAGGAGCGCAGCCCCCAGCTGGCCGTTGACCCACGAGGGCCACTCCATGAACACCGACTGGCCGGACAGCCCCACGAGCAGTCCTGCGACGATGGCGAAAGGCTCGCGCGCCCGGTAGCTGAGCGCGACCAGGTACGTGCCGATGCCGCCGAGCACGAGCAGCCCGATCTTGAGCACCGTGACGAACACGACGACGTTCGGCACGACCGTGGTCAGGAGCCCGATCAGGATCGTCAGCGGGCTGAACAGCCCCCATTGCCCTTCTGCGACATAGTTCCCGGCCTCCCAGGCCAGGGGCTCCATGAGGGGCAGCTGACCCTCGCGCACGCGCTCGCCCAGGTGGTACCACCATCCCAGGTAGGCGATCTGGGTATCGCCACGGAAGTAGTACCGCCCGTTCCAGAACAGCGGGATGGCACCGACCACGGTCAGGAGCAGGCCGAGCCCCAGCGGCCCTACCGGAGGGCGCAGCACGCTCCGTGGTCCCCGCGGCGTGGCCTTCGCCGGCACGCGGTCAGGCTAGCAGCCGCCCATCACGGTGCCGCCGTCGCCAGTCGTCCCAGTCGGGTCCAGGTCTGGATCACCGTGTCGGGGTTGAGCGACATGGTGTCGATGCCCTGCTCGAGGAGCCAGTCCGCGAGGTCCGGGTGGTCGCTGGGGCCCTGGCCACAGATGCCGACGTACTTGCCGCGGGCCTTGCAGGCCGCGATGGCAGTGCTGAGCATGAACTTCACCGCCGGGTCGCGCTCGTCGAAGCCTGCTGCCACGAGGCTCGAGTCACGGTCGAGGCCGAGGGTCAGCTGCGTCATGTCGTTGGAGCCGATGGAGAACCCGTCGAAGTGGTCGAGGAACTGGTCGGCGATGACGGCGTTGGACGGCAGCTCGCACATCATGATCACCGAGAGGTCGTTCTCACCACGTCGCAGGCCGTTCTCGGCGAGCAGGTCGATGACCCCGCTGGCCTCGGTGACGGTGCGGACGAACGGGATCATGACCTTGACGTTGGTCAGGCCCATGTCGTCGCGCACGTAACGCAGCGCCTCGCACTCCATGGCGAAGCACTCCTTGAAGTCCTCGGACAGGTACCGGGACGCACCGCGGTACCCGATCATCGGGTTCTCCTCGTGCGGCTCGTACAGCTCGCCCCCGACCAGGTTCGCGTACTCGTTGGACTTGAAGTCCGACATCCGCACGATGACCGGCTTCGGCGCGAAGGCCGCGGCGATCGTGGCCACGCCCTCGGCGACCCGTTGCACGAAGTACTGCCTCGGCGACTCGTAGGGCGCGACCGCGGCGTCCACCTGCTCGCGCACGGTTCCGGTCAGCTGCTCGTGGTCGAGCAGAGCCTTGGGGTGGATGCCGATCTGCCGGTTGATGATGAACTCCAGCCGCGCCAGCCCCACGCCCTCGTTCGGCAGCCGTGAGAAGGAGAAGGCCTGGTCGGGGGTGCCGACGTTCATCATGATCCCGACCGGGATCTTCGGCATGGCCTGCATGTCGGTCTCCTCGACGGCGAAGTCGAGCAGCCCGTCATACACGTACCCGGTGTCCCCCTCCGCGCACGAGACGGTGACCTCGCGCCCGTCGGCGAGCTCACGGGTGGCGTTCCCGGCGCCGACGACCGCAGGGATCCCGAGCTCCCGAGCGATGATCGCCGCGTGGCAGGTGCGCCCCCCTCGGTTGGTCACGATCGCGCTGGCGCGCTTCATGATCGGCTCCCAGTCGGGGTCGGTCATGTCGGCGACCAGGACCTCGCCGGGGACGAAGTCGCGCATCTGGTCCGCCGACTTCAGCACCCGCACCGGACCCGCCCCGACCTTCTGACCGATAGCGCGACCCTCGACCAGCAGCGGACCGCGTTCGTTGATGCGGTAGCGGGACACGGTGGTGGCCGACTGCCGCGACTTCACCGTCTCGGGGCGTGCCTGCAGGATGTAGAGCTGGCCGTCGGTGCCGTCCTTGCCCCACTCGATGTCCATGGGGCGGCCGTAGTGGTCCTCGATGACCAGGGCGTGCCGGGCCAGCTCCTCGACCTCGGCGTCGGTCAGGCTCAGCAGGTGCCGTACGGCCGGTTCGACGTCGACGAACTCGGTCGTCCTGCCGACCGCGGCGTCGGAGGTGTAGACCATCTTGGTCGCCTTGTCCCCCACCCCCCGCTTGAGGATCGCCGGCCGACCGGCGCGCAGGCCGGGCTTGTACACGTAGAACTCGTCCGGGTTCACCGCTCCTTGGACCACGGCCTCCCCCAGCCCGTAGGACGACGTGATGAAGACGGCGTCGTCGAAGCCGGACTCGGTGTCCATCGTGAACATCACGCCGGAGGCGCCGATGTCGGAGCGGACCATGCGCTGCACGCCTGCCGACAAGGCGACCGTCTCGTGCTCGAAGCCGTGGTGGACCCGGTAGGCGATGGCACGGTCGTTGTAGAGGGAGGCGAAGACCTCCCGGACCGCCTGCAGCACGGCATCGATGCCGCGGATGTTGAGGAAGGTCTCCTGCTGACCGGCGAAGGACGCGTCCGGGAGGTCCTCGGCCGTGGCGCTCGAGCGCACCGCGAAGGACGCCTCGGCGTTGTCGTCCACGAGCTGGTCGTACGCCGCACGGATGTCTGCCTCGACGTCGTCCGGCAGTGGTTGGGCCACGATCGCCGCGCGGACCTGCCGGCCCACGTCCGCGAGGGCGATCACGTCGTCGGTGTCCAGGCCCGCCATCAGCTCGATGATGGTCTGGGACAGACCCTGCTGGGCGATGAACCGACGGTAGGCGTCCGCGGTGGTCGCGAACCCGTCCGGGACCCGTACGCCGGCCGACGCGAGGTTGCTGACCATCTCTCCCAGCGAGGCGTTCTTGCCGCCCACCTCCTCGAGGTTGGTCATTCCGAGGGTGGAGAACCACAGCACGTTGCTCATGTCCGGCTTCTTTCGCGAGGGGGTCGGGAACCCAGGGTCTGCAGGATCAGGGTGGACATCTCCTCGACCGACCTGGTCGTGGAGTTGATGACGGGGATGCCGTTGGCCTTGTATAGCGCGTCGGCCCGGCGCAGCTCCTTGGTGCACTGCTCGAGCGAGGCGTAGGGCGAGTTGGGGCGGCGCTGCTGACGCACCTCGCTCAGCCTGGCCGGGGTGGCGATCAGGCCGAAGCAACGGTCGCCGAGCTCGGCGATGGGACGAGGCAGGTCGGTCGTCTCGAGGTCTTCGTCGAGCAGCGGGTAGTTGGCCACGAAGACGCCGTGCTGCAGGGCGAGGTACATCGTCGTCGGCGTCTTGCCGCACCGCGACGGCGCCACGAGGATGACCTCTGCCCGGTCCAGGGCCCGAAGGCTCTGCCCGTCGTCGTGCTCGATGGCGAACTCGATGGCCTGCATGCGGGAGTTGTACCGCTTGATGTCGCCCACCCCGTGCAGCCGGGCGGCCACCCGGACGCCCGGCGCGCCGAGGATCGACTCGACCTTGGCCATGTGCATCTCGAAGAAGTCGATGATCGGGCACCTCGACGTGTGCAGGATCTTGCGGACCTCGTCCGTGGCGGCTGTGGTGAACGCCAGTGGGGTCACTGGCCCGTCCATGGCTTCGTCCAGGATCGCGACCACCCGGCGAGCCTCGTCCGCGGTCGCGATGAACGGGATGAGGCGCCGCTCGAACCTCAGGTCCGGGAACTGGATGAGCAGCGCGTTCCCCATCGTCTCGGCGCTGATGCCCGTGCTGTCGGACAGGAAGAAGACCGGGACCGGTTCGTCCTGCATCTGCTCTCCTCTCAGGTCGGGCCGCATCGCCCGCACCTCGATCACGTGGACCCATCATGGGTGATCGTCGCCTCCGTTGCGCCACTATGGCATCCCCCGCCGGGGGGACGTTGGCCCCTCCCGCCGCCGATCGGCAGTGCCTAGGTTGGTGAGCGAGGGGGTGGCGTCGTGGGACGGGAGCGGGTGGCCTGGGGGGCAGCTGCGGTGCTGCTGGTGGGTACGGGGGCGGCTGGCTGCGCGCCATACCTGCACGCCGTGGACGAGGGCGTGTACGGCGCGCTGGTCCCGACGCCGCAGCAGTGGGCCGACGCGAGGTCGCAGGACATCCCGGGAGGCTTCGCCGCCCTCGCCGCCGACGGCGTGGACCGTGTCGTGGTGCGCATCGACGGCGACACGGTGACGTTCGAGCTGGACCGGGAGACCGCCGCGACCCGGACCGTGGTCGAACGCCGCGACCTCCAGGACCGTGAGGGCTCGGGTCCGTTCAAGGCCGAGACCCAGGCTCTCGCACTCGGGAACGAGCCGCTGGTCCTGGGCTCCCTGCGCATCAGCGACCCGGTGATCTGGTTCGCCGGCGGCTACGAGGGCACCGGGGTGGTCGCGGTCAAGCCCTGGGACCCCAAGGAGCGGGGGCCGATCGCCCAGTGCGCCGCCGCGGATGAGCACTGCCTGGAGCTTCCCGTCGGGGAGGTGCTGGTCGGGGACCCGATCGGGGACTACACGGACATGGTCGATCCCGGTGCTGCCGAGAACCCGGTCTCCAGCATCCGGGTGACCGCCGCCGACATCGTGTACAGGCTCGACGACGGGCAGGAGGTGCGCAGCAGCCGGCAGGAGGAATCCCTGGTGCGGGCATGCGCCCTCTCGGAGTCGGCGTTCTGGCCGGTGCCGGCCGAGGTCGGGGTCACCGTCGACGACCCGGTGCTCGTGGAGACCAGCTGCCCCCTGCCGTCGGGTGAGGCGCCCAGCCTCACCGTGATGGCCCGGGCCGCTCTGCCCGTGCTCGCACCGCTGTCGCCACAGCAGGGTGGCCAGTGGTGCCGGCCCGGGCCGGACTGCCTGTTCTTCCTCGACGAGGAGGGTGGCGCGGGCTGAGCGCGCCGGTCCAGCACAGCTCAGATTTTTTAAAGAAAGAAAGAAAGAAAAAAAAAGAAGAGAGAAAAGAGAAAAGGAAAAAGAAAAAAAAAAAAAAAAGAGAAAGATCTCTCCGCCGATAAAAAAGAGGAGGAGATCGGTTCTAACAGTGAAAAAGAAAAAAAAAGGAGAAGAGAAAAAAGGAAAAGAGAAGAGGAAAGAAAGAGAGAGAAAGAGGAGGCTCGGGAAAAAGAGGAGAGAAAGAAAAAAGAAAAGGAAAAACGAGAAGGAAGAGAAGGAAAAGGAAAAGGAGAAAGAAAGAGATAAAGGGAATGAAGAGAAGAGGGAAGAGATGGAAGATGGAAAGAGAGAGAAGAAAGACGGAGACAATGGAGAAGACGAGAACTACGACGAAAAGAACGCAAAGACAAAGAGAGCCGAGGACACCGGGGAGAAGCGCAGCAGAAAGAAAGGGAGAGAAAGGAGGGAGAAGAGGAAGAGAGCGACGACAGAAGAGAGGAGGGGGGGGGGGGCAGCGCCGGGAGGTCTAGGCGCTCGGCGGCTTCGGCCCGACCTGCCATTCGCTGGCGAGCGCCGCATACGCGAACGTGTCCCTCCACCCGGCCGACCGGTGCAGTGCATCACCGACAGCGTGGAGCTCTCGTCGCATCCCGATGCGCTCCATGAGTCGCCAGGACGGAACGTTGTCGGCGAAGCAGGTGGCGACCACCCGCCGCAGCGCCAGCTCCTCGAAGCAGATCCGGACGAGCTCGCGAGCGGCCTCGGTCGCGTAGCCCTGCCCCACGAACTGCGGGTCGAGCACCCAGGCCAGCTCGGCCTGCTGCTGCCTGGCCTCCTCGGCGACCTCCCTCTGACCCCAGGCATCCTCGACGCGGAGCATGAGGTCGCCGATGACCTGTCCGTCCAGCTCCACGACCAGCGTCGTGGCCAGTCGCCCCGGGTCGTCGAACGTGACCCGGTAGGAGTCGAGGCTGCCCGGCAGCTCCGTCAGCCACCGGCTCACCGGCTCCAGCCTGCGAAACCGCCAGGTGGCCTCAGCATCCCCGGGCGACGCGGGCCGCAGGACGAGCCGATCGGTGTGCTGCGGCCACGCAATGCCAGCGAAGGCGCCCGCCGGAGCGGCGGGCTCGTCGGGCAGCGTTTGCACCGACAGCAACGAGACCCCGAGATCGCGCAACCGGGCCAGCAGCCCGTGCAGGTGGGCCTGGTCGAGAACCTGCCCGGTCAGTGCCGTCGTCCCATCGCCGTGGTGGCGGACAGAAAATCCATCCAGCACCTGGGTCCAGTGGTGGTCGAGATGGCCCTCGACCCGGAACTCGTAGCGGGTGCTCATGGCTGCGCTCCGACGACGACCGCGACCCGTCGCCGACCGTGGGTGGTGGTGGGGCGACGGATCGCCCATTCGGCCACGGCCAGGTTGATCACCCACGCCGCACCCCTGGACGCGTCGAGGGCCAGCGGGCTGTGCCCGAACACGGCGCCGCCCACCCCCTCGGTGAACGCCTGGGTCCCCGCGCCGAGCGCGATGGCGTAGGTCCGCATCATCCACGCGCGATGGGCCGCGATGTCGCGGCGACGAATGGCAGCCACCCCAAGAATCATGCAGCCCACCATGGCGGGTGCGAACACGAGCCGCAGCACGAGCAGCAGGATCCCGCTGCCAGGCTTGAGCGGGACGAACACCGTCAGCCACAGCGCCGAGGTGGCGACGCCGAGACCGGCGACCACGAGCACCCGGCCGGCGCCGCGGTGCCAGCCGGGGTGCCTGCTGCGGAACCCAGGGGCGAACTGGAGCGCCCCGAGGAAGGCGTACGTGACCGCGCAGGCGATGTGCAGCACGACGGGCAGCGGGGAGGCGGTCAACCGGGCGTCGGCCGGTATGACGGCCGGGCCGCTCGCGAGCTCGACGACGCGCGCGGTGCCGGCCAGGACCGGGACGGTGCTCAACGCGATGAGGGCCGCCGGTACGCGCCAACCCCGCTGCGGGGTGGTCATCGGAGTGCGGCGTGGGCGCGGGCTGCGACGGCGGGTGCGGTGGCGGGCGTGGTGCTCGCCTGCTGACGCTGGTCCCGCCACAGGGAGACGCCGAGCCCGATCAGGGCGAGGCCGGTGGGGACGGCCAGGGGGCGGTTGAACGAGTCAGGCAGCACGGCCAGCGCCAGGGTGGACACGTTGCCGACGGCAAGGAGGAGCGCTGCCGTGCGGGACAGGATGCCGGCGCGGAAGGTGGCGATACCGAACAGGAGGCCGCCCGCGGCATACCCCACGCCCATGAGGGCGAAGACGGTCATCAGCGGTCCGATGTCGCCGACCGGCTGGCCACCGAACGCGGTCACGATCACGTCGTTGACGTAGCCGGGCGAGGACGTTGCCACGGTCGGGAGCACGAACGCAGCCACGTACTCGGTCCCCAGCATGAGGAGGTACCCCACGCTGAGCAGCAGCCACCCCGCCAGGCCGAGAAGACCGACCTTGGCGTGCTGGCGCAGGTACATGCCGGTGATGCCGCGCCAGCGCCAGGGCGGACATGACGGTCTTGGCGGTGCTGCGGACCAACCAGTCGGTCGTGACGGCGGAGGCGCCCACGGTGGCGGGGTGGTTGATCTGGACGAGGACGAAGATGGCTCCGGCAGTGGCAGCGGCGATACCGGCCGCCTGGCCGAGACGAGCGGTGGAGATGGTCATGGCTGGGTTCCTTTGCTGGTGTGCGCCGCGGGGCTTTCCGGGGACGGCTCGAACCTAGGAACAGCCGTGGTGACGGCGCATCACCAGCTGATGTGATGCAGGTGGTGATTCCTGCCGGGCAGGCCCGGTCAGAGCAGGCCGAGGTCGGCGGCCCGGCTCACTGCTGCCCGCCGCGTGTTGACCTCGAGCTTGGTGAAGATGTGCTTGGTGTGGGTGCGCAGGGTGTTGACGGAGACGAACAGCTCGCGCGCGATCTCCGGGCCGCTTCGCGCGGTCGCCAGCAGTCGGAGCACCTCGACCTCGCGCTCGCTGAGCCCTTCGGCTCCCCCGGCCGGAGGCGGCACGGCTGGCGGTCGCCGGGTCGCGTGCTGGAGCTTGCGAGCCCGGGGGCCGACCGTCGGCAGGCGTTCGACCGCGGTGAGCAGCTCCGCCATCGGCGCACCCTCGTCCAGGAACAGGCGGACGTGGCCGGCCGCGGCGGAGGTCTGCAGGGCGGCACCGAGCTCGGCGGCGGCCGCGACCTGGTCGCGGCGGGCGTGGTGCAGCAGGGCACGAAGCACCCGGATCTCCAGGAGGCTGCCGCCGCGGCCGCCGCGGGTCGCGCCCGGGACCAGCCGGTCGAGCCGGCGTGACGCCTCGTCCAGGTGCGCCCTGTCGCCGTCGGCGCGGTGCTGCGCCAACAACAAGCGTATGAGGGTCAGCTGGGCGAACTCGTCGAGGTAGGACGGGTCGTCGACCTGGCTCACCTGGTGGTCCACGGACCACTGCCACGCGTCCGCCAACCGTCCCTGCGTGATGCGCAGCCGCGCCTCCTGGGCCGGGATCGGGCGCACGTCAGGGAAGAAGCCCGGCAGGTGCAGCTGCCGCGCCCTCCCGAGCAGCTCGACGGCCGCCTCGACGTCGTCCTGGGCCCGGCGCAGACGGGCCATCGCGACATACCAGCGGTAACGGTTCTCCAACAGGGACGCAGCCTCGCCCAGCGTCGTGGCGGCCTCCAGCTGCTCCGCCGCGCCCACCAGCTCGCCCTGCTCGACGAGGACGTCGGCCAGACCCACATGCAGGTCCCCCACGGTGGCCAGCGCGGCACCCGGGCTCTGCTGGGCAGTCGCCAGGGCACGCTCGTGGAGCCTGCGCGCCTCATCTGGTCGGCCCAGGGCCACCCACAGGTCCGCGAGCACCACGGTGCTACCCAGCTGGTCGGCGACGTCACCTGCCTCACCCATGCTGCGCACCGCTTCGGAGAACGTCTCGACCGCCTCCTCGAGGTCGCCCCTCCCCCAGGCCGCGAGCCCCAGGAAACCCAGCGCGCCAGCCCTGGCCATGTGGTCGTGGGGTCCGGTCACCTCCAGCGCTCTTCGCGCGTACCGCTGCGTGGCGCCGGTCTCCCCGCGGGCCTGGGCCGCCGAGGCCCGGAAGATGGCCATGGTCGCCGGCAGGGTGCGCAGCTCCTCGAGCGTGGCCTCCGATGCACCTGCGGCCGGGACCGGTGGGTTCCTCGCCAAGGCGCCCTCAGCGTCGACCAACGCCGCCTCGACGCCCGGCAGGTCGCCGACCACGAGCCGCGTCCAGGCCAGGTAGGTGCCGAGCAGGGGGCGGGCGCGGACCACGTCGTCAGGCAGGGCGGTCAACCATCCGCGCAGCAGGACGTCACGGCGTTCCCGTCGCAGGTCGGGCAGCACGGACTCGACGAGGTCGGCAGCGAGTACAGGGTCGCTGCTGGACAAGGCATGTCCGACCGCCTGCTCGGCCAGGCCGTGGACCGCGTACCACTCGCTGGCAGCCCTGTGGAGCACCGGGACACGTTCGGGTCGCTCATCGGACAGGCGCGCCCGGAGCGCCTCGGCGAACAGGTGGTGGTAGCGGTACCACTGGCGGTGCTCGTCGAGCGCGACGATGAACACGTTGGCCCTGTCCAGGGCCTCGAGCTGGGCCCGGCCGTCCTGGCCGCCGGTGAGCCGGTCGCACAACGGTCCGCTCAGCTGGCTCAGCACCGCGGTGTCGAGCAGGAACCGGCGCACCGGCTCGGGCTGGTGGCGCAGGACCTCGTCGACGAGGTAGTCGAGGATGAATCGGTGGCTGCCGGTGAACGCGTCGACGAAACCAGCGGAGTCGTCGATGTCCCGCAGCGACAGACCAGCCAGCTGGAGCCCGGCGACCCAGCCCTCGGTCCGCGCTTCGAGCGCCGCGACCTGGGTCTGGCTCAGCTGCAGTCCCATGACGTCGGTGAGGAAGGCGGCCGCCTCGTCGGGGCTGAAGCGCAGATCGGCCGCCCGCAGCTCGACGAGCTCGCCCCGAGCGCGCAGCCGCGGCAGCGGCAGCGGCGGGTCCGCCCGCGTCGCGATCGCCAGGCCCGCTTGGGGTGGCAGGTGCTCGAGCAGGAAGCCCACCGCCTGGTGGACCTCCGGCGCGACGATGACGTGGTAGTCGTCCAGGGCCAGCACCGTCCGGCCCGGTTGGAGGTCGAGGTCGTTGACCAGGCTGGTCAGCACGGCATCGGGCCGAGGCACCCCCGCACCCACGAGCTGCACCGCTTCGGGGAAGTCGCCCACGGTCTGGAACGCCGCGACGAGGTGCTCGAGGAATCGGCGCGGGTCGTTGTCGTCCTCGTCCAGCGACAGCCAGGCGACGTGACCGTCCGGGCCGGCGATCGTGGCGAGTCCCTGACCGAGCAGGGTCGTCTTGCCGAATCCCGCCGGCGCCGACACCAGCAGTAGGCGGGGCTGCCGCCCGGGATCGAGACGCGCAAGGAGTCGTGGCCGGGCGACGAGGTCAGGGCGCAGCACCGGGACGTGCACCTTGGTCCCGAGGACGGCCATCCGACGAGCATAGGAGCGTGACGGCTCAGACCGGTGAGGTTCAGCCATCCACCGTCGTTGCCCCGACCACCGTCGACTTCACGGTCCGAAGTGGGCATCGATGTGGCGGCCCCGCCCATCGATGCTCACAAGGCCCCCGTACGGAAGCACCCACTGCGGGATGGTGTGGCCGAAGTCGACGTCCATCACCACGACCATGTCCGGGTTGTACTCACCGACCGCCTTCAGCACCGCCGCCCGGTGGGCTGCACGCACCGCGCGACCCTCCTCGTCGGTGGGGTGGTGCTCGTGGTCCCCGACCGGCGGGCGACCCCACAGCAGGGCCGGCATGACGCCCAGCAACCCCCGCTCCCCGAGGTTGCGCAACATCCGGTACACCTCCAGGGGGGTAGGTCGCTCTTCGGAGGACTCCAGCACGAGGACGCAGCCGGCATACGCCTCGTTGGGGAGCACCCACCGGCCGACTGCCATCGTCCACGTCAGCACCTCGAGGTTGCCACCCCACGTGGGACCCACGACTCGGCGCTCTGGACCCGACCAGGTCCAGGGGTCTGCGGGTGAGTCCGGCGCGAACTCTGCCAAGGAGCGCGGGTCGTCCCACGCGATGCCGATGTCCCGGCTGCGCTCCGCGGCCCCGAGCCGGACCTCGCCTCCGAACAGAGCCGCCCGCAAGGACACCAGGTGGTGAGGGTCGATGCCAGAGCCGGGTCCGATGTGCACCTGGGTCGAGCCGCCGTGCGCCGAGGCGACTCCGTGGAACCAGAGCCAGTTGAGCAGGTTGGTGTTGTCCGAGTATCCGAGGAATGGCTTCGGATCTCGTTGTGCCAGTGCGGGATCGAGGTGACGCAGCACGGTCATCTGGTCATGGCCAGGCAAGCGGGTCTGGGCGGCTCGCGTTCCTGAGCCCAGCCCCGTACCCGCGCCGAACCCCCACGAACTCGTGGCCAATCCGTGTCGACCTCGGCCGCCCGGGCATGGGGTGTTGCGGAGGACCGTGGCGGACGATCATGGGGGTGGGCTCACCGGAAGGCTGGACGACATGGTGTCGATCGACAAGGCAGCGGTTCTCATCGCCCTGCACACGGGTCCTGGCTTCGTGCTCCCCAACGCCTGGGACGCCGGTTCCGCCCGCATCCTCGAGCAGGTCGGCTTCCCGGCCATCGCCACGACCAGCGCGGGCATCGCCTGGTCCTGCGGAGTCCCGGACGGAGCAGGCCTGGACCGCGACACGATGCTCGAGCACGTCGGTCGCATCGTGGACGCGGTCGACGTGCCCGTGACCGCGGACCTCGAAGCCGGGTACGGCGACACCGCCGAGGACGTCGGCCGCACGGTGGCCCGTGCCGTGGAGCTCGGGGCGGTGGGCGCCAACCTCGAGGACGCCGAGAACGGCAAGCTGTTCGGCATCGACGAGGCCGTCGACCGCCTCGCTGCCGCGCGGACGGCAGCGCCCCGCGGCACCTTTGTGCTGAACGCCCGCACGGACACCTACTTCGTCGGTGCGCAGGGCGACGCCTTCGCCGAGACCGTCGAACGGGCGACCCGGTACGTCGAAGCGGGGGCCGACTGCGTCTTCGTGCCGGGCGTCGTCGAGGCGGACACGATCCGCCGGCTCGCCGCGGCCATCCCCGGCCCGCTCAACGTCGTGGCAGGGCTGGCCAACACCATCGACGCTCCCACGCTCTTCTCACTCGGCGTCACACGGGTCAGCCTGGGCGGCAGCCTGGCGCGAACCGCGATGAGCGTGCTCGAACGCGCCGGCCACGAGCTGCTGGACTCCGGAACGCTCGGCTTCCTCGACGGTGCGATCGCCTACGCCGACCTGCAGCGACGGTTCGGCTCCTGACTGCCGGAGATCCGGCGTCCGTGTGCGACGCGTCCTGCAGCACGGGTGTTGCTAGGTTCAGAGCGATGGAATCGCTACAGGTCGCGGTGGACGAAGCGGCGGAGCGCACCGGGTTCTCCGGGGTGATCCGCCTCGACCGCGCGGGTGAGACCGAGCTCTGCGCGGCATACGGGTTCTCCGACCGCGCCCACGCCATCCCCAACACGGTCGAGACGCAGTTCGCGACCGCGAGCGGCACCAAGGGCCTGACGGCACTGACGGTCATGTCCCTGGTCGAGCAAGGGGCCCTCGCGCTCCACACCACCGCGCGCTCGCTGCTCGGCGAGGACCTGCCCCTCGTCGCGGACGACGTGACGGTCGAACACCTGCTGGCACATCGGTCCGGGATCGGCGACTACCTCGACGAGGAGACCCTCGGCGACGTCGCCGACTACGTCATGCCGGTGCCGGTGCACGAGCTCACCACCACCGAACGGTATGCGTCGGTGCTGGACGGGTGCGGGACCGTGTCGCGCGCGGGCGAGCGGTTCGCCTACAACAACAGCGGCTACGTGTTGCTCGCACTGCTGGCCGAACGCGCGAGTGGCGTGGACTTCCACCGGTTGGTCCGGGACCTGGTCTGTGAGCCGGCCGGCATGGTCGACACCGCGTTCCTGCGCTCGGACGAGCTGCCGGGCCGCGCCGCCCTGGGGTATCTCGTCGATCGACGGGCTGCGAACGAACGTGTTCCATCTCCCGGTCCTGGGCAGCGGCGACGGAGGGATCTACTCGACCGTTGCGGACCTGAGCGCCTTCTGGGAAGCACTGTTCGCCGGACGGATCATCGCGCCGGAGCGGGTCGCCGAGATGGTGCGGCCGCACAGCGACTGGCCGCAGGAGTCCCGGCGCTATGGGCTCGGGTTCCACCTCCACGCCACGGGCGACGGCATCTGGCTCGAGGGTCACGACGCAGGCGTGTCGTTCGCCAGCGCGCACGAGCCATCGTCGGCGACCACCTACACCGTCATCTCCAACTGGTCCGAGGGCGCCTGGCCCATCATCGCGCTGCTCGAGCGCCGGCTCACCACCTGAACGACGGCTGGCACCGCGTGCCTCCGGAACCAGGACCCCAGGAGCGATGCCATGAAGTTGGACGAGGAGACGGCACGGTCGCGCCTGCGAGAGCACCTCCACGGCGTGCTGTGCACGCTGCACCCGCTGCGTGGTCCCGACCCGCAACCGGTGGTGTATGCCGTCAGCGACGACGGCCACGTGGGGGTGCCGATCGACCGGGTCAAGCCCAAGGCGTCATCCCGCCTGCAGCGCGAGGACAACCTGGCCGCGGACCCGCGGGCGTCGTTGCTCATCGAACGCTGGGAGACCGACGACTGGTCGAAGCTGTGGTGGGTGCGGGCCGACCTGGAGCACGTGGAGGACCCGCCGTCCTCCCTGACCGATGACCTTGCCGACCGGCTGGCCCGCACCGTTCCGCAGTACGCAGACAAGCCCTTCCACCGCGTGATCGTGTGCCGCATCGTCAAGGTCACCGGGTGGGCCGCCAGCGAGGAGTGAGCAGCACCTAC
>CAVSUT010000008.1:0-45840 GCA_963731235.1 uncultured Actinomycetota bacterium
GAACTAGAAGTTCTGGGCCATGTTGGCGAACCGGGCGTAGTGGCCCTGGAACGCGAGCACCATGTCCTTGGTCGGGCCGTTGCGGTGCTTGGCCACGATGACGTCGACCTCGCCCTCACGACCCTCGAGCTTGGGCTCGCGGTGCAGCAGGATGACCATGTCGGCATCCTGCTCGATGGAGCCGGACTCACGAAGGTCGGACATCGCCGGCCGCTTGTCGGCGCGCTGCTCCGAGCCACGGTTGAGCTGGGAGATCGCGATCACCGGGACCTCGAGCTCCTTGGCGAGCAGCTTGAGCGCACGGGAGAACTCCGAGACCTCCTGCTGGCGGGACTCGACCTTCTTGCCCGAGCTCATCAGCTGCAGGTAGTCGATCACGACGAGCTTGAGGTTGTGCTGCTGCTTGAGCCGGCGGCACTTGGCCCGGATCTCCATCAGCGACATGTTCGGGGAGTCGTCGATGAACAGCGGGCTGTCGGAGATCTGGCCCATGATCCGGGCCAGCTTCTTCCACCCGGCGTCGCCGATGGTGCCCTTGCGCAGGTCCTGCAGCTGGATCTGCGCCTCGGCCGACAGGCAGCGCATGGTGATCTCGCTGCGGCTCATCTCCAGGGAGAAGATGGCCGTGGCCTGCTTGTGCTTGATCGCGGCGGAGCGGGCGATGTCCAGGCCCATCGTCGACTTTCCGACGGCGGGACGGGCGGCGAGGACGATCATCTGGCCGGGGTGCAGGCCGTGGGTCAGCTCGTCGAGCTCGATGAACCCGGTGGGCACGCCGATCATCTCGCTGGCGTCGCGACCGGCAGCGACCTCGATCTCGTTGAGGGTGTCCTCGAGGACGTCGCCGAGGGCGACGTAGTCCTCGCCACCGCGCTTGTCGGCGACGGCGTAGACCTCGGCCTGGGCGGCGTTGACGATGTCCTCGACGTCGCCGTTGCCCTGCTGGTAGCCGAGCTGGACGATGCGGGTGCCGGCCTCGACGAGGCGGCGCAGGACGGCCCGCTCGCTGACGATCTCGGCGTAGTAGCCGGCGTTGGCGGCGGTGGGGACAGCCTGGATCAGCTGGTGGAGGTAGGCCTGCCCGCCGATCCGCTGCAGGTCCCCGCGCTTGGTCAGCTCGTCGGAGACGGTGATCGCGTCGGCTGGCTCACCCCGGCCGTACAGGTCCAGGATCGCGTCGTAGATCAGCTCGTGCGCAGGCCGGTAGAAGTCCGTGCCGCGCAGCCCCTCGACGCAGTCGGCGATGGCGTCCTTGGACAGCAGCATGCCGCCGAGGACGGACTGCTCGGCATTGAGGTCCTGCGGGGGGACCCGGTCGGCTGGCTGCGGCGGCCCGTCGCCGCCAGCGCTGAAGGCGCTGGTGCTCAGCTCCGCAAGAGACACTCTGCCAACTTCCTGACCCACGAACGAGAACGAAGAACACCTGTGTGATTCGAGTAGACCACGGGCCGCCGACAAAGCTTCCCGACGCGCTCGACCTGCCGTCCGGCGCCACGATCGGCACCAGGTTCGGTGCCGGTTCGGTGCCGGTTCTGCGCCGGTCCTGCGCCCGGTGGACGATGCGTCCGGACCACGACCGCCTCACCGTATGGCGGTCCCTCCACCCACTCAAACCAGCCCTGTGGAGAGAGTGTGGACAACCTGTGCGCAACGCCCGACCTGCGTGTGCACAATCGGGGGATAACCCTGTGGATTTCCCCGGCGCAGCGACTCGCGCACAGCGCTGACCTGCACGAACCTCCGTCCACGGGGTGTGGACCGCAGAAAGTCTCGGGCGTGTCCGGCAGGTGTCCAGCCCGTGCACAACCCTTGACGAAAGGTCGCCACGGGGGCTGCGCTGCGCGCCATACCGGACGTAGCCTGCCAGCATGTGTCGAAACATCCGCCAGCTGCACAACTTCGAGCCCCCGGCGACGTCCGACGAGGTCCGTGCCGCAGCCCTGCAGTACGTCCGCAAGGTCAGCGGCAGCACCAAGCCCAGCCAGGCCAACCAGGCCGCGTTCGACGAGGCCGTCGCCGAGATCGCCCACGTGACGCAGCACCTGCTCGACCACCTCCAGACCGCCGCCCCGCCCAAGGACCGCGAGACCGAGGCGGTCAAGGCCCGGGCCCGCGCGCAGGCGAGGTACGGCGCGGCCTGACCCCGCCGCGTACCCCTCGCCCTGAACGGGCGGGGTAGCGGGGGGCGCGCTAAAGGGTTTGAGCGGTGTCGGTGGTCCCCGGCACCATGGTCGGGTCGAAGGGCGATGAGTTCTGGGGAGCACCCCGGTCCACCCCCGTGAACCCCACGACCAGGAGGACCCCGTGACCGAACCCACCGCCCCGAGCGGCGCGACGACCGCTCTCGACCCACCAGCCGGACGTCCTCTGGCGGTGAACACCACGGCGGTCCTGCGGATCCTCGTCCTGGCGACCTTCGTCGTCATCCTCAACGAGACGATCATGGTCAACGCGATCCCGCGGCTGATGCGCGACTTCGCCGTGCCGGCGACCAGTGCGCAGTGGCTGTCCACGGCGTTCATGCTCACGATGGCCGTCGTCATCCCGGTCACCGGCTGGCTCCTGCAGCGGGTGACCACGCGGTCGGCCTATGCGTTGGCCATGGGCCTCTTCCTCACCGGGACCGCCCTGGCCGTGGTCGCACCGACGTTCGGGATCTTGTTGGGCGCCAGGGTGATCCAGGCCAGCGGCACCGCGGTGATGATGCCGTTGCTCATGACGACGCTGCTGACCCTCGTCCCTGTGCAGGAGCGCGGCAAGGTCATGGGCAACGTCACGTTGGTCATGTCCGTCGCCCCGGCCCTGGGTCCGGCGGTGTCGGGCATCCTGCTGCAGCTCGGCTCCTGGCGGCTGATCTTCGCCGTCGTGCTGCCGATCGCCGGCGTCATCGCGGTGCTCGGCCTGCGTGAGCTCGTCAACATCGGCGAGCCGCGACCGTCCCGCATCGACTGGGCCAGCGTGGCGCTGTCAGCGGTCGGGTTCGGCGCCCTCGTCTACGGCCTGAGCGGACTCGGGGCCGGCTCGCACAGCACCGCCGCCGTCCCCCCGGCGCTGACCACGACGGTCGGCATCGTCTCCCTGGCCGTCTTCGGGTGGCGCCAGGTGCGCCTGCAGCGAGGCGCCGGTCCGCTGCTGGACCTGCGCACGCTCACGTTCGCACCGTTCGCGATCGCGCTGGCCCTGATGTGCGTCTCCTTCATGGCGCTGATGGGCGCGATGATCCTGCTCCCGCTCTACTTCCAGGACGTCCTGGGCCTCAGTGCGCTCAGCACGGGCCTGCTGCTCATGCCCGGCGGTCTGGCCATGGGCCTGCTCGGGCCCTGGGTCGGCCGGGCCTACGACCGGTATGGCGCCACCCCCCTGGTCGTCCCCGGCACCGTCGTCATGGCGCTGACCCTCATGGCGTTCACCCGGGTCGGCGTCGACACCCCGGCCGCGCTGGTGCTGGCCAACCACGTGGCGCTCAGCGCCGGCCTCGCTTTGATCTTCACGCCGGTGTTCACCTCGGGCCTGTCCGTCCTGCCGCCGCACCTCTACGCGCACGGCAGTGCGGTGCTCGGGTCACTCCAGCAGGTGGCTGCAGCTGCCGGCACCGCCGTGGTCATCAGCGTGATGGCCGGGCGGGCCGCCGCCGCTGCTGCCGAGGGCGCCGCGGCGACGGCCGCCCTGGCGACCGGCACCCGGTGGGGGTTCGGGGTCGGCGCGGCGCTGGCCGTGGTCGGCGTCGCGATCGCGTTCTTCGTCCGGACACCGAAGGCCGACCCGGCGCACGCGGAGCCGTGATCGCCGCGCCCGCCGTCGCGCCCGGCGCCCCGCCCGTCGTCGAGGCCGTCCGCGCGGTCCTCGCCGGCGCGGGCGACCCCGAGCGTGCCGTGGCCCAGCAGGCGTACATGAAGTCGCAGCTGCCCTACCGCGGCATCACCGCTCCCGAGCTCACGGCGCTGCTGCGGCCGGTCCTGGCCGACCCGGCCCTGCAGCCGACGGACCGGGCAGCGTGGGAGCACGCCGTACGCGAGCTCTGGGACGGGGCCACGCACCGCGAGGAGCGGTATGCCGCAACGGCCCTCACCGGCCACCGCACCTACCGCCGGTGGCAGGACCCCGACACCCTCGACCTCTACCGGCACCAGGTGGTGACCGGTGCGTGGTGGGACCACGTCGACGAGATCGCCGCCCGGCGCGTGGGTCCGATCCTGAGGTCCCACCGCGAGGAGGTCACCCCGGTCATGGTCGAGTGGGCCACCGACGACGACCTGTGGCTGCGCCGCACCGCGATCCTCAGCCAGCTGACCTTCCGGGAGACGACCGACGTGGGGTTGCTACGCGCCGCCATCGAACCCAACCTCGAGGACGCCAGCTTCTGGATCCGCAAGGCGATCGGCTGGGCGCTACGGCAGCACGCACGCACCGACCCGGAGTGGGTGCGGGCGACGGTGCAGGAGTATGGCGACAGACTGTCCGGGCTCAGTCGGCGCGAGGCCCTCAAGCACCTGTGAGCCGTGAGGGGGGCGAGGCCAGCGTGGGGCGATATCTGGGGTCCGGGCCGTGCCGCCGACGGGCTCAGCCGTCGAAGGGCCAGCCCGGCTGCATACCGGGTTCGCGCCCCGGCTCGATGTAGTGCTCGAAACCGAAGAAGGCCAGGAAGTACTCCTCGGGCATGCCGAGCATCCACTCGATGTCGGTCGCCTGGCTGCGGTGGGCCTCCAGGGCAGCGCGGCGCTCGGCGAGGAACCCGGTGACGTCGACCCGCCAGTGGATCTCCGCCTCCGGGGTGCCCAGCGGGTTGCCGTCGTCCATCGGGCGGTCGGGGTCGAAGTCGCCGTCCCCCTGGCCCGCCGCAACAGCGGCCTGGTGGAAGGTACGGATCTGGTCGCGGTTCATCGTCGCCTCGAGCAGCCGGGGTCGACGGGCAGCCAGCTCGGCAGCCCGGTGGCTGACGGCGTGGACGCGCACGTGGTCGGGGTGGCCGTAGCCGCCGTGCCAGTCGTAGCCGACGAGGACGTCGGCGTCCTCCTCGTCGAGGATCGCCGCCAGCCGGCCGGCGGCCTCGTCGAGGTCGGCGCCGTGGAACGCGCCGTCGTGGCTGTTCTGCTCCCAGCCGGTCATGCCGGAGTCGCGGTAGCCCAGCCACGCGATGCGCTGGACCCCGAGGGCTGCACCCGCCGCCTGCGCCTCCCGCTGCCGCCAGTGGGTGAGGGTCTCGCCCTCGGGCAGCCCGGCCTGGGGCAGCTCACCGTGCTCGCCGCCGGTCGCGAACACCGTGACGACCCGGTGCCCCTCGGCGCTCGCCCGCGCCATCGCCCCGGCCGTCTGGGAGGCCTCGTCGTCGGGGTGGGCATGGAGGAACACGATCGTCGTCACGGGTCCATCCTGCCCGGCGCGCGGCTCCGCCCCCGGCTTTTGCCGGGACGGGGCGCGGTGCATACCCACGATCACGACCTGCGCGGGTCTTTGAGCGGCGCACCCGGTCCTGGCAGGGTCTGCCGCTCCAAGACTCGAGGTATGGCGCGGGGCTGGGCCGGGTGTCGAGTCGGGGGTGGCGCGGGGTCGACTCTCGGTCAGGGGGCGGGGGCGAGCACCCAGAGGACCTCGCACGCGGCATCTGCCGAGGTGTTGCGCCAGGTGTGCGGGGTCCGGCCGGGGAAGGTCATCGTGTCCCCCGGGCCGAGGTCCTCCTCACCGGTCTCCAGGACGACGGTGAGGTGCCCGGCGATGACGTACGCGCACTCGACGTCGCAGGCCAGGGTGTAGAGGTCGGCGCCACCGTTGCCGCCCGGGTCGATCCGGGCGTGGATGATCTCCAGCGCCTGCTGGGTGCCCGGGGTGATGAGCTCCTCGTGCGTGCCGGTGCCGCCGAAGTTGATCGGGCGGCCCTGACCGGCCCGGATCACGGCGGTCTCGGGTGGGTCGAACAGCTCGCCGACGCGCAGCCCCAGCACCTCGCAGACCGTGACCAGCGAAGCCACCGACGGTGACACGTCGTCACGTTCCAGGCGGCTGACGAACCCCTTGGTCAGCCCGGCCGACTCGGCGACCTGGGCGATGGTGAGGCTGCGAGCCTGCCGCGCCGCGCGGAGGCGGGCCCCGATGCGGACCAGGGTGCCGGGACGGTCGGCCGGAGCACGGACCACCGTCGGTCGTGGCGTCCGGGCCGTCCGAGTCGTCATGGCGCCAGTTCTACAGCAACCGCGCGGACCGGCGCCCCGTCGGCCGCCTCGAGCCGGATCGGCAGGACGGAGATGAACGGGTCGGCGAAGTCGATGTCGCCCAGGCCGCGCAGGTTCTCGATGATGACGCCGCCGAGCCCGGCGATGAGGTGGTGGCAGGGGAACCCCACCCCCGGGTGCTCGGTCATCCGGCGTCTCGTCGAGGTTGAGCGCGTCCAGCCCGATGGTGCGCACCCCGAGGTCGAGCAGGCGACGGCAGGCGTCGGCATCCAGGTAGGGGTTCTCGAAGTAGGAGGGCGTGCCGTAGTGCGCGTCCCAGCCGGTGTGCAGCAGCACGATCGAGCCTGGGCCGATGAGGTCGGCGACGGGCGCGATGTGCTCCCACGTCACCACCCCGCGCGGGCCGAGGCCGGTGGCGTCGACGACCACCCCGGGGCCGGTGAAGAGCGCGAGGTCGAGCTCGTCGATGCGGGCCCCGTCCTGCTCGAAGTGGTACGGCGCGTCGACGTGGGTGCCGGTCTGGGAGCCGAGGTGCACGTCGAGCAGGTTGAACCCGTCCCGCTCGATCGTGCTGTGCACCGCCAGGGCGGGTTGCGGGTCGCCGGGGTAGGTCACGGTCCCGGGACCCACCGGCACCGACAGGTCGACGATCCGAAGGACTCTCATGGTGAACAACTATTGCATTGCAGTAAACCTCAGCGCTAGCGTTCCCGCCGATGCACCACCCCTCGGAAGGGACCTCCGCATGAGCACCTCCAACCCCACCCGCCCCCGGATCACCGAGGTCGAGCAGCACGGGATCGACACCATCCCCGACAGCCGACCGCACGTCGCGTCCCCTCGACCTGTTCCGGATCCAGTTCGGTGGCGCGAACACCTTCGCCACCGTCATCCTCGGCACCTTCCCGATCCTGCTGGGCCTGTCGTTCTGGCAGGCCGTCGGCGCCACCCTCGCCGGGGTCGTGGTCGGTGCGCTCTTCCTCATGCCGATGGGCCTGTTCGGGCCCCTGACCGGCACGAACAACGCGGTCTCCTCCGGGGCCCACTTCGGCGTCCGTGGCCGCATCGTCGGCTCGTTCCTGTCGCTGCTCACCGCCATCGCCTTCTACTCGATCTCGGTGTGGGTCAGCGGCGACGCCGTGGTCGGTGCCCTCGGCCGGCTCTTCGGCGTCCCCGACTCCGACTTCCTGCGCGGCGCCGTCTACGCCGTGCTCGGCGCCATCGTCATCGTGGTGGTGGTCTACGGCTTCCAGTTCATGCTGCTGGTCAACAAGATCGTCGTCGTCGGCAACACGGTGCTGATCCTGCTGGCCATCGTCGCCTACGCCTCGGTCTTCGACCCGAGCTACGACCCCGGCCCCAGCGCCTACGCCCTGGGCGCGTTCTGGCCGACCTTCGTGCTCTCGGCGCTGATCGTGATGGGCAACCCCGTGTCGTTCGGGGCGTTCCTCGGTGACTGGTCGCGCTACATACCGGCTGCGACGTCACGAAAGTCGTTGCTGGGGGCCACCTTCGGCGCCCAGCTGATGACCCTCATACCGTTCATCTTCGGTGTCGCCACCGCGACGCTCGTGGCGGGCGAGGCCGACTACATCGTCGCCCTGATCAAGATCTCCCCCATCTGGTACGCCGTGCTGCTCATGGTCGTCGCGTTCCTCGGCGGCCTGTCCACCGGGGTCACCTCGCTGTACGGCACCGGCCTGGACTTCTCCTCGGTCTTCCCGCGGCTGAGCCGGGTGCAGGCCTCGCTGTTCATCGGCCTGCTGGCGTTCGTCTTCATCCTCGTGGGGCGCCTGGCGTTCGACCTGATCGGCAGCGTCAACGCGTTCATCGGCGCCATCGTCATCTGCACCACGCCGTGGATGGTGATCATGACGATCGGGTTCATCGTGCGTCGCGGCTACTACCGCCCCGCCGACGTCCAGGTGTTCAACCTCGGCATGCGCGGCGGCGCGTACTGGTTCAACGACGGGGTCAACTGGCGCGGCATCATCGCGTGGATCCCGGCCGCCGTCGCAGGCCTGTTGTTCGCCAACTACCCGCCGCTCATCGAGGGCCCGTTCCGCAACGCCGTCGGTGGTGGCATCGACATCAGCCTGCCGGTCGCGATCGGTGTGGCCGCGGTGCTCTACATCGGCCTGCTGTATGCCGTGCCGGAGCCCCGCTACGTGTTCGGACCGCAGGGCCCGCGCTGGGTCCCCGCGTCGGACGGCGCCGAGCCGCGCGTGGTCGCCGACGCATCGGCCTCCGCACCACCGCAAGGGCCGTCGCGGCCACGGCATGGACGAGTCCGTCGCCGCCGACCTGGAGGAGCGAGCCGATGCCTGACCAGATCCCGTCCACGAACGCCCCCGCCAGCCCTGCCGTGGCGAAGGTCGACCCGTCCCTGCCCCGCATCACCGAGGGTGGCCGCGTCGGCCAGGTCGACGCGACCCTGGTCCCCCGGTTCGCCGGTCCGCCGACGTTCGCCCGGCTGCCGCGCATCGACGAGGTGTCCGACGTGGACGTCGCGGTGCTCGGCGTCCCCTTCGACGCCGGGGTCTCCTACCGGCCCGGCGCCCGCTTCGGCCCCGGGCACATCCGCGAGTCCTCCCGGCTGCTGCGGCCCTACAACCCGGCCCAGGACATCTCACCGTTCGCGGCCCAACAGGTCGTCGACGCCGGCGACCTGGGGGTCAACCCGTTCTCCATCGACGAGGCCGTCGACACCATCGAGGCCGGTGCCCGCGCCGTCCTCGAGCGTGCCGGCCGGGTGCTGACCCTGGGCGGCGACCACACGATCACGTTGCCCCTGCTGCGCGCCCACGCCGCGGCCCACGGACCGATCGCCGTCGTGCACTTCGACGCCCACCTGGACACCTGGGACACCTACTTCGGCGCGAGGTACACCCACGGCACCCCCTTCCGGCGGGCGTCCGAGGAGGGCCTGCTCGACAAGGAGGCCTGCCTGCACGTCGGGTCGCGTGGCCCGCTGTACTCCGCGAAGGACCTCGACGACGACGCCACCCTCGGCTTCGCGATCGTGCCCAGCGTGGAGATGGACGACCTCGGCGCGCGCGGCGTCGCCGAACGGATCCGCGACCGTGTCGGCGACCGGCCCGTCTACGTGTCCATCGACATCGACGTCCTCGACCCGGCCTTCGCCCCCGGCACCGGCACCCCCGAGACCGGCGGCCTGACCGGCCGCGAGCTGCTGGCGATCCTGCGCACCCTGTCGACCCTCAACCTGGTCGGCGCCGACATCGTCGAGGTCGCCCCGGCCTACGACCACGCCGAGGTCACCGGCATCGCCGCCTCGCACGTGGCGTACGAGCTGCTCAGTGCGATGGCCCCACGACCCGAGAGCGAGAGCACCCGATGACCGGCAACGAGCAGGTCGAGACGCCCGAGACGGTCGGGACGACCGAGCGCGAGGTCCTGACCGCGGCCGACGCCCTGGTGCGCGCCTTCGCGAGCGGGCGCAGCGCGGCATACTTCGCCTGCTTCGCGCCGGAGGCGACGTTCGTCTTCCACACGACGCCGCAACGGCTGGGGTCGCGCGCGGCGTACGAGGCGCTGTGGGAGCAGTGGGTCGCCGAGGACGGGTTCGCGGTCGTCTCGTGCGCCTCCGCCGACCAGGTCGTGCAGGTCCTCGGGTCGGACGCGGCGGTGTTCGCGCACGACGTCACCACGGTGGTCGAGGTCGGCGGCGAGCGCGAGGAGCTGCACGAGCGGGAGTCCATCGTCTTCGCCCGTCGCGACGGGGTCTGGATGGCGGTCCACGAACACCTCTCGCCCGCGCCTTTGGTCCAATAGGCCGGGTGAGCAGGGACGGCAGCAGGCGAGGCGACGACGAAGCCGTCGTCGAGGCAGGCCTCGGGGCAGGCGTCGGGGACCCGGCGCCCCACCGCGAGATCCTGCGCCTGGCCGTCCCCGCGTTCCTCGCGCTGGTGGCCGAACCGATGTTCCTGCTGGCCGACTCGGCCATCATCGGGCACCTCGGCACCGCCCAGCTCGCCGGGCTCGGTGTCGCCAGCGCGACCCTGCTGACCGCGGCCAACCTGTTCGTCTTCCTCGCCTACGGCACCACCTCGATCGTCGCCCGCCAGGTCGGCGCCGGCAGCGAACGCGGTGCGCTCGAGGCCGGCATCGACGGCACCTGGCTCGCCGTCGGCCTCGGCGCGCTGACCTCGGTCGCCGTCGCCCTCGGCGCCGAACCCCTCTGCCGGCTGTTCGGTGCCTCCGAGGCGGCTGTCGGCTTCGCCACCACCTACCTGCGGATCTCGGCCCTCGGCATCCCCGCGATGCTCGTGGCGCTCGCCGCGACCGGGGTGCTGCGCGGCCTGCAGGACACCAGGACCCCGCTGGTCGCCTCGGCCGTCGGGTTCTCCGCCAACATCGTGCTCAACCTGCTTGTTCGTCTACGGGTTCGGGTGGGGGATCGCCGGTTCCGCGTGGGGCACCGTCCTCGCCCAGACCGGTATGGCGCTGGGCCTGGTCACCGTCCTGGTGCGCCATGCGCGACGGGCCGGTGCCGGGCTGCACGCCCACCCCGGCCGGGTCCTGCGGGCGGCCGTCACAGGGGTGCCGCTGCTGGTGCGGACCCTGGCGCTGCGCTCGATCCTGCTCGTGACGACCTGGGTCGCCGCGGGGCTGGGCGACGTGCCGCTGGCCGCCCACCAGGTCGCGGCGACGGTGTGGTCGTTCCTCGTGTTCGCCCTCGACGCCCTGGCCATCGCGGCGCAGGCGCTGACCGGCAAGGCCCTCGGCGCCGGGGACGTGGCAGCCGCCCGGGCCGCCACGTCGACCATGATCCGCTGGGGCGTCTGGGGCGGCGCGGTCCTCGGGGTCGTCCTGTTCGCGTTCCACACGGTGATCCCGGCGGCGTTCACCCAGGACCCGGCCGTGCGCTCGGCCCTCGCGGCGGCGCTGGTGGTCGTCGCCCTGGGGCAACCCCTGTCCGGGTACGTCTTCGTCGTCGACGGCGTCCTCATCGGCGCCGGCGACGGCCGGTGGCTGGCCAAGGCCATGGTCGCGACGCTGGTGCTCTACCTGCCGCTGGTGCTCGCGGTCCACCTCAACGGTGACCGGCTGCTCGAGTCAGGGGTCCCGTTCGCGCTGTCCGTGCTGTGGGTCGCGTTCACCGGGTTCATGGCCATCCGGGCGGTGTTCTTCTGGTCCCGCATCCGCGGCCACGCCTGGGCCGTCACCGGCGCGGCCCGCTGAGCCGTGCCGGCACGGGCGGCCCCCGAGAGCGGTCGAGATGCCTCAGTGATCCGGGGTGGGATTCGTTGTGTGTTCTCCTTGTGCTCTGATCGGCAACGTGCGACCGTGGAGACATGGCCACCACCGTTGCCCGCGGGGATCTCCAGGCATATCAGGACTCGGTCCGTCGCCCGGACGCCCAAGTTGTCGATGCACTGCGGCAGCTGCTCGGGGCGCGACTCGTCGCCTATCTGGGGGGCGTGCAGGAGACCCGAGCCGTGCGGCAGTGGGCCGCCGGCGAGCGAGCGCCGTCAGCTGCCGTGATGCAGCGGCTGCGTACTGCCTTCCACGTGGCTGGCGTTCTCCGGGAGAAGGACAGCCCAGAGGTCGTCCAGGCGTGGTTTCAGGGCATGAACCCCCAGCTCGCGGATGTCGCCCCGGCACGGGTGCTCCGCGAGGGCGACCTGGCCGAAGACGGCCCTCGGGTACTCGCGGCGGCGCGTGCCTGGGCCGCGTCGGCAGCCTGAGTCATCGACGGTGACGACTGCCGCGCTGGTCTCGGTCCAAGCGCCGCAGGAGCGGGTGTACCGAGTGGCATTCCGACCGGAGCCCTGGGCTTGGCCGGGGTGGCAATGGGCCACGAACGGTCGCTTCAACGGTCGGTGGGACGACAGTGCCGGCAACTTCCGCACCGTGTACGCGGCCACGAGCCTCTTCGCCTGCCTGATCGAGGTCTTGGCTGCACTCCGCCCCGACCCTGACCTGGCGTCAGCGATGGCATCGATCACGCACGACGAGGACGACGACCTCCACCCCACGGCACCGGCCGGTCAGGTCCCCTATACCTGGCTGGACCAGCGCACTGCAGGTAGTGCTGATCTCGAGGGCTCCTTCTGCCACACGACTGCCGCCGGCAGCGTCGCGGCCCTGTATCCGCGGTTCATCGATGCGGCACGACTCATGGGTCGGGACTTCGATGCCGCATTGCTCAAGGACGCCTCCGCTCGCCCCGTGACCCAGAGGATCGCCACGGAGATCTACGCGACGACGGACCTCGACGGTGTGGCTTTTGCCTCACGACATGGTGACGACCTCAGCCTCTGGGCCATCTTCGAACGACCGGGAGACCCGGCGACCAGCCCGCGTCTGAGCAACGTGCGGGACCACTCGCTGTTTCCCGAGCACCCAGACCTCGTCGCGGCGTTCGGCCACCTGGGCCTGCGTTGGGCTGTCGACTGATCCGGGGGAGGGTTCGGCGCCATACCTGTCCTGCATCGGACCCACCCGGTCCGGGCCGCTAGGAGATGCGCGTCGCGGCCTCGCGGCGGGGGTCGCCGGCGGCGATGAGCTCGCCGTCGGCTCCACGGGCAGCGGCGCCCACCCCGCCGAAGAACATCGAGATCGGACCGTGGGTGAAGGCGGGCAGACCAGCCTGTTCGACCGCGGCGGCGATCTCGTCGTCGTCCTCGTGGTCGACGCGGGTGCTGGCGTCGTCGAGGATCCGCACGTGCACCCGAGGGGCGTCGATCGCCTCCTGGAGCGAGGCGCCGTGGTGGCAGTACCGGGCGAGCACCTGCATGAGCGCAGTCGTGATCCGGTCGGCGCCGGGGCTGCCGATCGCGAGCGCGGCCCCCGCGCCGGACCGTGCCACGGAGGGTGCCATGTTGGACGCCAGCCTCGTGCCGGAGGGCAGGACGTGCAGGCCGAGGCGGTTGAGCTCGGGCTCGCCGAGGCAGTTGTTGAGCATCATGCCGGTGCCGGGCACGGTCGCCCCGGAGCCGTACCCGCTCGACGCCGTGATCGCGCAGACCGTCCCGTCACTGTCCACGGCCGACACGTGTGCCGTCGAGGACGAGGTGGGCAGCCCGGCCAGGCCGTGGCGTTCGACCCGCTCGAGCAGTGCGTAGCCGTCCTCCTCGAGGTCGGTCGACAGGTCGTGGACGGTGTGGCGGTAGGCCAGCACGCGGCGTTGTACGTCCACGACCTTCGCCCAGTCCCAGCTGCCCCCGCCGAGCTCCCGCAGCATCACCGCGAGCATCGGCCCCCCGACCGACGGGGGCGGGTTGGTGGCCACGTCCCAGTCGCCCAGCCGCATCCGCAGCGGCGTGCGGGCCACGGCGCGGTATGCCGCGAGGTCGGCTGCCGTGACCAGCCCACCCCGCGCTGCGCAGTCGGCGGCGATCCGGCCGGCCAGCTCGCCGGTGTAGAGGTCGGCGGCACCCCGTTCGCCGAGCTGCTCGAGGGTGTGCGCGAGGTCGGGGTTGGTGATGGTCTCGCCCGGCGCCGGCGTCGAACCGTCTGCGTGCTTGACCAGCGGGGCGGTGTGCTCGTCCCAGCCGAAGACGCTGTCGCCGGTGATGGCCAGGTAGCTCGCAGCCGCAGCGCCGATGGCGTACCCCTCGCGGGTCGCAGCCACGGCCGGAGCCAGCACGTCGGCCCAGCGCGCGCTCCCGTGCCGCTCGTGCGCCATACCGAGGGCCGCGAAGGCGCCCGGGGTCGCCACCGAACCGTGCCCGGCAAAGAGGGTGATGCCACCGCCGTAGGACGTGGCGATCTCGCGCAGGCCCGTGCCGAGGCGTTCGACGGGCAGGCCGCGGCCGGGCATCTCGACGTTGCCGTCGATGACCTCGGGCTCGCCGCCAGCCGGCCAGATGGTGACGAACGCGCCGCCCAGCATCGACACGATGCCCGGCTCGGTGGACATCGCCGCGACGATGGCTGCGATGGCGGCGTCGACGGCGTTGCCTCCCGCGCGGGCCGCGGCCACCCCTGCCTCGGCCGACACCGGTCCCGTGCCCGCGACCGCCACGCGCCTGTCCATGCGCCTGATTCTGCCCCGCCGACGGACGCGGTGTGCGCGATGACCACGACGGACGTCCTGCGTGTGGTGGTCGCCAGCGCAGCGGGGCGGGGCGCGCGGCTACAGTCCGATGGTGATCGAGGTGCTGCTGCTCGTCGTCGCGGCCTTCCTGGTCGGCTACGCCAAGACCTCGATCGGCGGCCTGGCCAGCATCTCCATCGCCATCTTCGCCAGCGTGATGCCGGCCAAGGAGTCGACCGCCGCGATCCTGCTGCTGCTCATCACCGGTGACGTCGTGGCGGTGTGGAAGTACCGCCGGCATGCCGACTGGGCCCTGCTGCGCCGACTGGTGCCCAGCGTGCTGCCCGGGCTCGCCCTCGGGGCGGGGTTCCTCGCGGTGGTCGACGACACGGTGCTGCGGCGCTCGATCGGCGTGCTGCTGTTCGTCATGGCGGCCCTGCAGCTCGCCCTCCAGTGGCGCTCGCCGGACACCTCGGTCGTGGCGCGGTCGCGGCCGGCAGCGCTGGGGACGGGCCTGGCGGCAGGGTTCACGACGATGACGGCCAACGCCGCCGGGTCGGTCATGACCCTCTACCTCGTGGCGCGCGGGGTGGAGAAGAGCCGGTTCCTCGGGACGGGGGCGCTGTTCTTCTTCGGGGTCAACCTCTGCAAGATCCCGTTCAGCGCCGGGTTGGGGCTGTTCACGACCGCCACGCTGCAGCGGACCGTGCTGCTGGTGCCGTTCGTGCTGCTCGGGACCTGGGCCGGCCTGCACACCGCGCGACGGCTGAGCCAGGCGAGGTTCAACCAGGCCGTGCTGGCCGCCACCGTCGTCTCGGCCATCGCCCTCGTGGTCCGCTGACGCCCGCCTGACCGGTCCCCCGGCCGGCTGCACGCCCGACCCTGCCCACGGCAGTGCACTCTGCCCACGCAGCTTCATGGGCAGAGTGCAGCACCGTGGGCAGAGTGGCCCAGGCCGGCCCAGCGCCCGGGGCCCAGCGGGTCAGTCGGGTCGGCTCCCGCCCAAGGGCAGTCGCGGGTCGACGTCCTGGCCCTCCCAGGTCGCGCGCACCCAGCCGTGCGCCGGGTCGTCGCAGATCAGCCAGGCACGCTCGGCGCCGGGTCCGGCCATGACGTTGAGGTAGTACAGGTCGTACCCGGGCGCCGCCATGGCGGGCCCGTGCCAGCCGTGCGGAACGAGGACGACGTCACCGGTGCGGACCTCGGCGAGCACGTCGATCGGTCGCTCGGTGGTGCCGTACACCCGTTGGTAGCCCACCGGATCCACGTCTTCCGGCACTGGGGCACCGGTGGCGTCCGCCGACACCTGGACCTCGAAGTAGTAGATCTCCTCGAGCTCGGTCTCGACGCCCTCGCGTTCTTCGTCGTGCTTGTGCGGGGGGTAGGAGCTCCAGTTGCCTGCCGGCGTGATGACCTCGCAGGCGATGACCGAGTCCGCGTCCAGGACCCCGGGGATGCCGAAGTTGCGCACCTCGCGGCTGGCGATCCCCGCTCCCCGCAGCTCGACCGGCACCTGCGTGGCCGGCAGGTGCCGGAACGCCGGCGTATGCGGCGCTGCAGCGCGAGCGGCGCAGACAGCCACCCGGGCCGGGCCGTCGTGGGCGACCACCGCCAGCGCTCGGTCCCGCGCCACGTAGGCGACATCGGTCGGGCCGGCGAAGACCGAGGCCCGCCCGGCCAACACGACGCGATCGCCCTCGGACTCGACGGTGACCGACCCCGACAGGGGAACCACGACGTGCTCCCACTCCCCCGCTGCGAGGTCGCGTCGCTCGCCGGCTGCCAGCCGCGCGACATACAGGCCGGTGTGCTGCCACCCCTGCACCGCATCGTCGACCACCACGTCCCAGCCCCGGTCGGCCGCCGTGCCGAGGGGGCGCACCCAGCGGGCGTTGTCGCTCACGGGTGCACCCCGGCCTGCGTGGTCGCGTCGCGACCGTGGCCGGTCTCGGCAGGGCAGATGCGCATGAGGCTCCGTTCAGGGAGGGTCGGGAGTGCGCGTCCCAGCCTGACGAGGAGGTCGCAGACGTGTCAAGCCTATGTCCTGACATGCACACGTCCGGTGTCGGAGTGTCGGCCTGGGCGACGGGCGCTGGGCGCCGAGCGCTGGGCCGGTCCTACTTCGTGGTGAGTCGGATCCGGAAGTCGGCGCTGCTCTCGTCGGCCTTGGCCGTGATCCCCAGGGCCGACAGGTTGGACCAGGTATCGGCAGCGGGGACCTTCGTGGGCTCGAGCTCGTCCCTGAACTGCGTGCGCAGCCCGGAGATGTCGACGTAGACGGCGACCTGGGCGTCCTCGAGGTCCTTGACCGCCCCAGCGAAGGCCGGCATCTCGCCGAGGCCGTGGGTCGTGGCCACCTCCTGCGCGTACCCGTCCGACAGGGACACGACCGTGCCCCGGCCGGCAGGGCCCACCCCGGGCTGGCCCTGTTTCCCGGACGCCATCAGGTGGGTGGCCACCTTTCGCAGGACATCGGCGTCGCCGTCGCCGACGACGGCCACCTTCGGACCCTTGCCGGGTTCGTTGCCGCCGTACGTCACCGTGAACTGGTTTCCGAGCCCGGCGGCGAGGTCCTTCGGGATCGAGATGCCGAGCGACTTCTCCACCTGCGCCAGTCCCCGGTCGAGCTCCTTGGCGCCCAGGGCCGCGCCCATGACGGTCTTCATCCGGGGCCACGAGGCGCTGAACTGCGGCCCCGCCTCGGCGATGCTCGCCGCTGCGAGGGTGTTCCAGGGCAGTCCCGCGATCGGCCCGGCGTTGCCGTGGGGCACCCGCTGCATCCTGATGCCGTTGACATGACCCACCAGCTCCAGGTTCGGGCCGTCGAAGCGCAGGGCCATCGAGGTGCGACCCGCGTCAGCCGCGTCCTTGAGGTTCGGCAGCTGCCGACCGGCGACGGCACCGAACGTGCTCGCGGCCTGCGCCGCCTTGGCCGAGTCGCTCCACGCCGAGACGACGCCGTCCTCACCGAGGTCGTCCATGTCCTGGCGGTACGTCGCCGAGTCGGCGAGCGAGCCGCGGGCCGTGTCCGTCAGCACCGCGTCCAGTGCCGCGGTCGTGGTGCCACTGGTGCACACCGCAAACTCCTCCAGGACCCGGCACTGCAGGCCCAGCCCGGTGGCCAGCGCCGGGAGGTGGCGTTCGGCGACGGTGGCGTCGGTGATGCCCAGCGCGATGACCGGCCGAGCGCCTTCCTTCGCGGTGGCGTCCGGCACCAGGCCGACCCCCAGCCGCTGGCCGAGCCACGGCTCGACGTCCTTGGCGTAGTCGACCGTGCCGAGCCTGCCCTGCTTCTGGATCGCCTCGAAAGCGATCTTGCGCAGGTCGGAGCTGGCCCCGAGCTGTTGGTCGGCAGTCGGGAACGACCGCAGGAAGCGCAGGGCGTCGACCTTCTGCGCGGTCGAGGGGTCGAGGTCGACCTTGAGGAAGGCCACGGCGGTCGAGGGCAGCACCGACTCAGGCTGCGGTCCCCGGTCGGTGAGCTGCTGGACGGCATACACCCCACCGGTCCCGAGGGCGACGATGCCGATGACCGCGGCGACGACGGCGATGGCCCGACCGCGTCGGTGACCCCGGTCGTTGGCCCGCATCAGGGCCACGAGCTGCTCGGCGCCGGCGCCGCGGAGCTCGACGGAAGAAGCATCGGACGCGCCGAGCACGCCGTGCTCCGGCAGCGGCTCTGTCGACGGGCCCGACGATGGCTCGGTCGACGGCGCCAGCGGTGGCTCTGTCGACGGCTCTGGCGACGGCTCTCGCGACGACGCCGACGCTGGCATCGAGCTGGACATGACGTTCCCCCACGCGACTGATCAGGGACCCCGGTTCGGAGCCTTCGCCGGAGCATAGGAAAGCCACAGGAGGCGGCGGGTTCGATCGTCGCCCCTACCAACCGAACGGACGACCACCGCGGACCGGACAGGCCTGCCGCCGACTCGCGAACCCGCCGAGGGAGCGCACGACGAAGGGCCCGCCCCGGTACGGAGCGAGCCCTTCGAGGATGCGGCGTGATCAGCCGGCCACGACGTCCAGCGTGAGCTTGGCCTGCACCTCGGGGTGCAGACGGACGAGCGCCTCGTGCGTGCCGACCGACTTGATCGGCGTGCCGACCTCGATGGTGCGGCGGTCCAGCTCCGGGCCACCGGCAGCCTTGACGGCTGCGGCGATGTCGGTGGTGGACACGGCGCCGAAGAGACGGCCGCCGGTGCCCGCGTGGGCGAGGACCGTGACGGCCTTGTTCTCGAGGTTGCCCTTGATGGACTTGGCCTCTTCGAGGGTCTTCACGGCGCGGACCTCACGGCCCTTGTTGATCGCGTCGACCTGCTTCTGCCCACCCTTGGTCCACCCGGTGGCCAGGCCACGGCGGAACAAGAAGTTGCGGGCGTAACCGTCCTTGACATCGACGATGTCGCCAGGGTTGCCGAGGCTCGAGACCTCGTGCGTGAGAATCACCTTCATAGTTGACCTTCTCCTGTGGTTTCGCCGGCTCAGCGGGACGAGCTGGAGTAGGGCAGCAGTGCCATCTCGCGGGCGTTCTTGACCGCGGTGGCGATGAGCCGCTGCTCCTGCACGGACACACCGGTCACCCGGCGAGCGCGGATCTTGCCGCGGTCGGAGATGAACTTGCGCAGCAGCGCAGTGTCCTTGTAGTCGATGTTCTCGACCTTCGCCGCCTTCAGCGGGTTGGCCTTCTTCTTGGGCTTGCGCACAACGGGCTTGGCCATCGTGGTGCTCTCCTTCTGCGAAGTGTCTTCGCGGATGAGCCCTGGTCTCCCAGGGATGGTGTTCTTCGAGTTGGTCCTGCCCGGCCGACGTCAGCCGGCGAGGCAGTGGTGGGTATGCCGTGTGGTGAGCTCCGTGCGGAGCCCGCCGGGGCGGCATACCCGGTGTGGTCTGGACCTGCCGGTCAGAAGGGGGGCTCGTCGTAGGACGGCGCGCCGCCACCCCAACCGCCACCCTGCTGGCCGCCGCCCTGCTGGCCGCCACTCTGGGGGGCTGCCTGCGGAGCCGCCTGCTGGCCACCGGACGGGCCGGTCGCCCACGGGTCCTCCTGCTGACCGCCGCCACCCTGGGCGCCGCCGCCGGAGAAGCCTCCGCCGCCGCCGCTGCCACGCTGGGTGCGGTTCACCTTCGCCGTCGCGTACCGCAGCGAGGGGCCGACCTCGTCGACCTCCATCTCGACGACGGTGCGCTTCTCGCCCTCCTTGGTCTCGTACGAACGAGACTTCAGGCGGCCGGAGACGATGACGCGCGTGCCCCGCTGGAGGGACTCGGCCACGTTCTCCGCGGCGTCACGCCACACCGAGCAGCGCATGAACAGCGTTTCGCCGTCCTTCCACTCGTTGGACTGCCGGTCGAACTGCCGCGGCGTGGAGGCCACGGTGAAGTTCGCGACGGCAGCACCCGAGGGGGTGAAGCGCAGCTCGGGGTCGCCGGTGATGTTGCCGATGACGGTGATGATCGTGTCGCCAGCCATGTAGCGGGTCCCCTGTTCGGTAGGTCAGGTCTGGTGGAACGGGTGGTGCAGAAACAGATCAGTGCGGCTCAGGCGCCGGGGCGCAGGAGCTTGGTGCGCATGACCGACTCGTTGAGGCCGAGCTGACGGTCCAGCTCCTTGGCCGTGGCCGGCTCCGCGGTGAAGTTGACGACGGCGTAGATGCCCTCGGCCTTCTTCCTGATCTCGAACGCCAAACGACGGCGGCCCCAGATGTCGACCTTGTCGACGGTGCCCTCGTCCTTGGTGATCACGGTGAGGAACTTGTCGAGCGACGGAGCGACCGTGCGGTCGTCCAGCTCGGGGTCGAGGATGATCATGAGTTCGTACTGACGCATGCTGATAACCCGCCTCCTTTGGTCTGTGCGGTCACGGTCTCTCCGTGACAGGAGGGTTGCAGTGCGATCCCCCTGGACGCACCGGTGCGGTGAGCCTCGGGGGAACTGGACAAGGGTACCGGGACCGGGCGACATCACCGAATCAGTTGTCCACAGGCCCCCGGCCGCCCGTCGACCCCGCCGCGCGGTCAGGCGAGGCGGACGAGGAACTGGTCGCTGGCCCCGGCGAAGTCGCCCTCGAGCTCGTCGATGTCCTCGTCGACGTCGTCGGTGCCGTCACCGACCGTGCCGACCCCGGAAACGGACCCTGGGACGGACCCGGGAACAGCCCCGGACCCGGTATGCGGCGTGGGCGCGGCGTCCAGGGTCGGGGCGGCGGACATCACCTCCGCGAGCACGAGGGGCTCGACCAACGGCTCGACCAGCGGCTCGACCAGCGGCTCGACCAGGGGTTCGACCAGGGGTTCGGCGGGGCGGACGGCGGCGGTGCGCCAGACCCGCCACACCAGGTGGCCGACGGCCAGGACGCGCAGGACGAGGAACGCGGCATACCAGCCGGCGGGCAGGCCACGGTCGGGCGTGGACAGACCCGCGACGTAGAGCCACACGGCGACGAAGTGCAGCGCCTCGGCGGCCGCCCAGAGAAGGTGGTCGCGCCAGCGCACCCCGCACAGGGCGACCAGCGGGACGAGCCACAACGAGGACTGCACGGGAAAGGCCTTGCCGGACAGCAGGGCCAGCGCGACCAGGACCAGGGACACCTCGGCGAGGGTCGGGCGACGCGCGGTGCTCAGGGCGAAGACCGCGCCGGCGGCCAGCGCGACGGCGAGCGCCACGAGGGCCGCGAGCGTCGTCGCGGAGGTCGGCAGCGACGCACCGAGGAGCTGGGGCAGCATCCACACCGAACCCAGACCGGCGGCGCTGTCCCACCAGACCTGGGTCGAGCGCAGGATCGCCGAGGGGTGACCGACCAGGAACGGCAGCAGCACCACAGCCACGGCGCCCGCGGCAGCCACGAGCGTGCGACCCACGGCGGGGAGTCGGCCGGTGCGCAGGCCGAGCAGCACCAGGGCGAGCAGGACGAGCAGGGGGTAGGTCCGGGCGGTCACGGCCAACCCGAGCAGCACCCCCGCGGCGACCGGGTGACGCCGGCTCCATGCCCAGATGCCGGCACTGACCAGCGCCACCCCGAACAGGTCGCTGGAGACCATCGCCGCCAGGAGCAGGACGGGGCTGAGCGCCACGTGCACCGCCAGCGCGGCGTTGCGCGGTCGGGAGGCCGCGGTGAAGCCGACGATCGCCAGCGCGAGGACGGTGCCGAACAGGGCCCACAGCGCGAAGTACCAGCGGGTCTGGTCGAGGAACGCCCCGTCCGGGACGAGCCCACCGAGCCACGCCATCGCCGAACCGGTGAGCACCGGGTGGTCGGCGCGGGCGCCCTCTCCACCGACGTAGGCGGCCAGGCCCTGGTCGAGGTTGCCGATCTGGTACTGCGCGGGCAGGTCGGAGAAGCAGGCGTGCCAGAACTGGTCGGAACCGGCCCAGCCCTTCTGGAGGCAGTGCGCGCGTTCGAGCACCGACAGGGCCATCGTCGCCGACACCGCGACGAGCAGCGGCAGGACGGTGGCGAGCCACGAGGTCGCCCGCGCCGAGGCATGGCGGCCGAGCGGCCCACCGGCGACAGCCAGCGAGCCACTCGGCAGCAGGTCCCGCCTCTGCGTCACGGCGCCGAGGTGGTGGGGCTCTGCGTGCCGTTCCCGAGCAACGTGACCGTCCCGCGGGTCGTGGGACTCGGCGGCGCAGGCTTCGTGGTCTTCGTCGTCGCGGTCGGGGACGGCGGCGCCACGGTGGTGGTCGTCGAGGGCGGAGCCGTCGTCGTCGTGGTCGTCGTCGTGGTGGTCGAGCTGGTGGTGGTCGAGCTCGACGACGAGGGCGGGGGCGGCGGCGGGGTGTAGATCTTGGTGTCGCCGACCCCCACGCGGGGCGGGAAGTCGACGACCGGCTGGCCCTTGAGGGCCGCCGTCATGAAGTCGGTCCAGATCCGCAGCGGGACGGTCGCGCCGGTCAGCTCACCGACCCCGCTGACGTCGTTCATCGACAGCTCCTCGCCGTCCTTGCCGCTGCTGTAGATGCCCACAGCCGTGGCGAGCTGGGGAGTGAACCCGTCGAACCAGGCCGCCTTGTTGTCGGTCGTCGTGCCGGTCTTGCCCGCAGCGGGGCGACCGAGGTTCTGCGCGTACTGGGCGGTGCCGTCCTTGATGGGCTCTTCCATCGCGTCGGTGACGTCGGCCATGGCATCGGCGTCGAAGGCCGCCTTCTTGGTGGGCTTGGCCTTGTAGTCGAGGTTGCCCGGGCCGCCCTCGACGGTCTTGATGAAGTACGGCGTGACGCGTTGGCCCTTCGCCGCGATGGTGGCGTAGGCGTTGGCCATGTCGATGACCTTCACCGGGGAGGTGCCCAGGACGTTGGCGTAGTTGGTCCCGAGGCCCTTGGAGGGCAGCCCGGCAGCCACCGCGGCGTCACGCGTCGCCTTCGGCCCCACCTTGATGTTGAGCTGGGCGTAGACGGTGTTGACCGAGTGGCCGGTGGCGGTGCGCAGGTCGATGTTGCCGAACTGCTCCCCCGGGAACGGGCCGAAGTTGCGCACCCCGCCGCGCTTGAGGAAGTCGGTGGCCGCACCGGAGTCCTCGAACTCCTTGAAGTACTGCGGCGTCCGGCCGTCGAACTTCGTCTTGGTGCTGATCGGGTCCTTCTGGGAGAGCGCAGCCAGGAGGGTGAAGATCTTGAAGGTCGAGCCGGCCTGCATGGTGGCCTGCGTGGCGGTGTTGAACTGCTCCTTGCGGTAGTCCGAGCCGCCGTACATCGCGACCACGGCACCGTCACCGGGCTTGATCGAGGTCAGGCCGACGCGCAGCGTGTCGGTGCCCTTGCCGGTGGGCATGCGTTCCTTGACCGCCGCGATGGCCGCGTCCTGGGCCTTCTTGTCGACCGTCGTGACGATCTTGTAGCCACCGCGGTCGATGTCGGCGTCGGTGAGCTTGAGCTTGCTCTTCAGCTCGCCCTTGACCGCGTTGGTGATGAAGCCGTTCGGCCCGCTGGCGCCCTTCTCCGGGGTGTACTTGACCACCTTCGGGAACTTCGCCTTGGCGCGCTCGTCGGCGCTCAGGTAGCCCTGCGACACCATGCCGTCCATGACGTAGGTCCAGCGGTCCTTGGCGTTCTGGGTCTGCTCGGCACCCAGGCCCGGGTCGTAGAAGGACGGTCCGCGGATGACGGAGGCGAGCAGCGCGCCCTCGGAGACGCTGAGCTTGGAGACGTCCTTGTTGAAGTACGCCTTCGACGCGGTCTGGACGCCGTAGGCGCCGCGGCCGTAGTAGATCGTGTTGAGGTAGTCCTCGAGGATCTGGTCCTTGGACTTCTGCTTCGCGATCTTGATGGAGATCACGATCTCCTTGCCCTTGCGGGTCAAGGTCTGGTCCTGGGTCAGGAAGTAGTTCTTGACGTACTGCTGGGTGATCGTCGAACCACCCTGCGTGGCCCCACCTCGCAGACCGACCCAGACCGCCCGCGCGATACCGGTCGGGCTGATGCCGGAGTTCTCGTAGAAGGTCCGGTCCTCGGCAGCGAGGTGCGCCTCGCGCACCACGGTGGGGATCTGGGGGAGCTTGACCGACTCGCGGTTGACCTCGCTGATCCGGTCCAGCTCGGTCTTGCCGTCGGCGTAGTAGATGACCGAGGCCTGCGCGCTGGCGAGGTCGTTCGGCTCCGGGGTCTGGATCAGCGCGTAGGCGGTGAAGAACCCGACGAGGGCCAGGACGAACCCGCCCAGGGCGGCGATGCCGAGCCGCTTGGCCCACACCTTCTTGCGGCTGCCCGCAGGCTTGGCCCCCTTCGCACGGCGAGCGCTGCCCGCCTTGGCCTGGCCAGGCGTGGTCGGACGTGAGGAGCTCATGGGGCCTTCCCGGTGGAGATGGAACACGGGCTGGGGCACACCCGTGGGAGTGCTGCCCCACCCCGACAACTGCGCACCAGTATGACCGCTGACCTGGGGAATGCCGCATCGGAACCTGTGAGGCCCCACCGAACGGCCAACCCGGCGCGAGAACGAGCACCCGAGCACGCCCACACCGTGGCGATGTATCGACTCGATATATCTGATTGTGTATGGTGAGGTGACAAACTCCGAGTTTGTCACCTTGAACCCCCATCCCGTCGCGAAGGAGAGCAGGCATGGCCGCACGCCGTACCGAGCTGCTCGAGTTCGCCGTCCTCGGGCTGCTGCACGAGGCTCCCCAGCACGGGTACGAGCTGCGCAAGCGGCTCAACGCGGCCCTCGGACCGTTCCGCGCCCTGTCCTACGGCACCCTCTACCCCTGCCTGAGGTCGTTGCTCGAGAAGGGCTGGATCGCCGAGGCCGTCCCCGGACCGAGGACGTCCGCGGGCACGACCGGCAGCAAGCGGGCGCGGATCGTCTACGAGCTCACGGCCGACGGCAAGGAGCGGTTCCAGGACCTGCTCCGCGAGGCCGGTCCCACCGCGTGGGAGGACGACACGTTCGACGTGCACTTCGCCTTCTTCGCCCGCACCGAGGCCGAGGTCCGGCTGCGGATCCTGGAGGGTCGGCGCAGTCGGCTCGAGGAGCGGCTCGAGAACATCCGGGCCGCGTCGGCGAAGAACCGCGAGCGCTTCGACAGCTACACCGCCGAGCTCGAGCGGCACGGCCTGGACTCCGCCGAGCGCGAGGTCCGCTGGCTCGAGGAGCTCATCACCGCCGAGCGCCGCACCCCCACGAGCAGCACCCCCAGCAGCACCCCCAGCAGCACCCCCACGAGCAGCACCACCCAGAACGACCAACCGATCACCCCGCTCAACCACAAGGAGTAACCCATGGGATCCGTGCGCGTCGCCATCGTTGGCGTCGGCAACTGCGCCAGCTCGCTGGTTCAGGGAGTCGAGTACTACAAGGACGCTGACCCGTCGGGCACCGTGCCCGGCCTGATGCACGTCATGTTCGGCGACTACCACGTCAAGGACGTCGAGTTCGTCGCCGCCTTCGACGTGGACGCCAAGAAGGTCGGCTTCGACCTCTCCGAGGCGATCGCCTCCTCCGAGAACAACACCATCAAGTTCGCCGACGTCCCCCCGACCGGTGTCACCGTCCAGCGCGGTGTCACCAACGACGGCCTCGGCAAGTACTACCGCCTCACCATCGAGGAGTCCGAGGCCGAGCCCGTCGACATCGTCGCGGCGCTCAAGGAGGCCAAGGTCGACGTCCTCGTCTCCTACCTCCCCGTGGGCTCGGAGATCGCGGACAAGTACTACGCCCAGTGCGCCATCGACGCGGGCGTCGCGTTCGTCAACGCCCTGCCGGTCTTCATCGCCTCCGACCCCGAGTGGGCCGCGAAGTTCGAGGCCGCCGGCGTCCCGATCATCGGTGACGACATCAAGAGCCAGGTCGGTGCGACCATCACCCACCGCGTCATGGCCAAGCTGTTCGAGGACCGCGGTGTCGTGCTCGACCGCACCTACCAGCTCAACGTCGGCGGCAACATGGACTTCAAGAACATGTTGGAGCGCGACCGCCTCGAGTCCAAGAAGATCTCCAAGACGCAGGCCGTCACCTCCAACCTGGGTCACGACCTCGGCGAGCGCAACGTCCACATCGGCCCGTCGGACTACGTCCAGTGGCTCGACGACCGCAAGTGGGCCTACGTCCGCCTCGAGGGTCGCGCGTTCGGTGACGTCCCGCTCAACCTGGAGTACAAGCTCGAGGTCTGGGACTCCCCCAACTCGGCCGGCATCATCATCGACGCCATCCGTGCGGCGAAGATCGCCAAGGACCGTGGCATCGGCGGCGCGCTCATCTCCGCGTCGTCCTACCTCATGAAGTCCCCGCCGGTGCAGCGCGAGGACACCGAGGGCCGCGCCAAGCTCGAGGCCTACATCGCAGGCACCGAGGAGCGCTGACCCCAGCCTCCCCGATCGTGAGAAGGGCACCTCCCCACCGGGGAGGTGCCCTTTTCACCTGGCCGGGCCGCGGGTGAACAGCGGGCGCAGGTCGACGTCGGAGCGCAGCCGCCGCCAGAAGTCGGCGTGGGCGCGCAGGTCGGCCCGGGCCCGGGTCGTCGCAGTGAAGTAGCCACCGGCCTCCTCGGCCGAGGGCTCCCCCGGTCCGAAGACGTGGCTGTTCGCCATGGCAGCCAACGGACCCAGGTCCACCCGGCCCGGCACCGAGGCCGCCTGCACCGAGGCGGCCTGCTCGAGGCGGGTCGCCCGGCGCGGGGGCCGGTGCCCGTAGGACCGGGCGCTGGCCATCAGGTCGGCCCAGGCCCAGGCCACCCGGGACGCGGTCGGACCCCGGCTCGCGTGCCGGCGGCGACGCCAGGCCTTGAGGCCGCGGATGGTCCAGTAGAGGACGACGAGCACGAGCAGCACCACGGCCAGGGTCACCAGCCCCACCACCCACCACGGCCAGGTCGAGGGGTCGAACAGCTTCTTCGGCGGCTTCTTGAGGTTGGTGGCGTTCTGCGCCTGGTCCGGGCCCTGCAGGACGCTGGGCGGGTTGACCCCGGCCGGCGGGGGGACGAGGGCGCCGACCTTGCGGTCCTCGACCTTGGTCTGCAGCTCCTTGGGCTTCTTGTTGCGGTCGGGCAGGAAGTCGTCGGTCAGCACGGGCTGCCACTGGCCGGAGCTGTCCCGGACCTCCACCCAGGCGTGCACGTCCTGGCCGCGGACCGTCCCGCCGGCGGGGAGGATCGCCCCCATGACGACCCGGGTGGGGATGCCGATGCGGTTGCCCATCAGCGCCAGCGTCGAGGCGTACTGCTCGTCGTTGCCCGCGAGCTGCGCCAGCCCCACGAACCGGGACAGCCGCCCGAGGCTGTGTCCGGGCAGGTAGTAGCGCTCCACGGAGTTCGGGGTGCCGCCGTCGGTGTAGGCCCCCTCGTTCGCCATCGCCCTGGCGATCGCGACGAACTGGGCCCACGGGTTGGCGGCGTCGCCGCTGAAGGCGTCGAGCTTGGCGTCGAGGAAGCTCGCGTCGACCTCCTCGGTCAGCGAGCCCTGGTCGACGGGGAGCGAACCCGGCAGGGCGTCCGGCGCCGGCGGGACGTAGGCGGTGAAGGCGTAGGAGTCGCCGGGCTCGAGGCGGTCGGGGACCAGGGCGGTGTTGGTGTCGATGTTGAGCCACAACCTGCTGGCGAGGGTGTCGGCCCGGCGGCCGTCGAACTCGACCCCGGTCACGGTGCCCGCCGTCGGCAGCCACACGTCGCCGTACCCCCCCTCGGGCACGGTGACCCGGACGTCGACCTCGCGGCCCGGGCCCCTGGTCGAGATGTGTCTGCCGACCTGTTGGAACGACGCGCCGGGGACGACCGATCCGCTGTTGGCCCGCTCGGAGGCCCCCCACACGGCACCGTTGTAGGAGTCCAGCGTCGCGAACCGCAGCGGTGTGCCCGGCGCCAGTCCCTGCACCCGCAGCAGGGGGGTGTCCCAGAGCGCCGCCGGGTTGGGCTCGGTGTACCTGCGGAACCCGGCGAGCGGGCTCGCGAACGCGGCGACGTCGATGGGCGGGACGACGTGGGACCGGGCGACCAGCCGGGTCGTCGACTGGCCCCCGGGCAGGTGCGGACCGACGACATAGCCCGCCAGCAGGGCGATCCCGACCAGGGCCGCCCCGATGCCGTACCGCGTCCGCTGGCCGGCGCCGTTCTGCAGCGGCGCACGGGTACGCGCGGCTCGGGCGACCATCCACCCGATGGCGAGCACCGCGAACACCGCACCCTGCCCGGCCAGGGTGGCCGGCTCGAGGGTGCCGAGCACGATGCCGAGGGCGAGCAGGACCAGGGGTGCCGGCAGCACGGCATACGGGCTGGGCCAGCGGCGCGCGACGGCATAGGTGACGCACCCGCCGAGCAGGCCCACGATGAGCGGCAGCGCCAGCAGCCCGCTGCCGGTGTCCACCGGCGGCAGGAGCGTGACCAGCCGCTTCCAGCCGTGCACGGAGGTGCCGGCGAGGTCGAGCAGGGTCTGCCCGCTGGGCAGCACGCCCCCGACGAGGTCGCGGCGGACCGCCAGCGGCCCGCCGAGGAGGAAGTAGAGGACCGTCACCCCGGCCAGCGGCACCAGCAGCGGGAGCCGGTATGCCGTGGTGACGTGCGTGACGAGCAGGCCCAGCACCAGCCCGGCCACCGCTGGCAGGACCCAGGTGGCCCCGGCGAAGTCGGTGCGGAACCCGACCAGGGCGAGCCCCACGAGCAGCACGGTGAAGGCCGCGTCGACCAGGGCCGCGCGGTCGGGCCGCAGCCCACCACGGCGCACGGACGCGGTCAGCCGCGACCGGGTGCTGGTCCACGACGTGCGGGCCCGGGTCCGCCCCGGGGCGGTGGCGGTCATACGAGGGCTCCACTGGCGAGGACGGCGCGCAGGTCCTGGATGCGCCGGATGTTCAGCCGGGTCAGGCCACCGAGGTGCTGGACCCCGGTCGGCTGCATCGCGTCGATGGTCAGCACGACCTTGTTGACCTCGAGCTCGAACTGGGCCAGGGCTCGCTGGGCCTGGATGAACGGGCGCTGCGGACCGGTGACCAGGACGACGATCGAGGTGTCGGGGGCCAGGGAGAGGGCCTGGGTGCACCGGCCGAAGACATCGCTGGACCCGAGCTCGACCCGGGCCAGGGCGTCGAGGGTGAGCGACGCCGTCGTCCGGGAGGCGGCCTGGTCGCGGCAGACGACGGTGGTGTCCTGGTCGTCGCGGATCGCCCGCAGCGCCAACGAGGCTGCGGCGCTGATGGCGGTCTCGGCCTCGTCCTCACCTCCTTGGAACTGCTCGGGGTCGGCGTCGACCACCAGGCACAGGTGGGAGCGCCGGGTGTCCAGGAACTGGCGCACCAGCAGGCGACCGGCCTTGGCCGAGGAGCGCCAGTGGATGTAGCGGCGGTCGTCGCCGGGCTGGTACTCGCGCAGTGCGTGGAAGGCCAGGTCGGACATCGACAGGTCCTGGGTGGTCTCGCCCTCGAGGTCGCGCAGCAGACCGGCGCCCAGGCTCTCCAGCGACACGGTGCGCGGGTGGACGTAGAGGTCGGTGACGTCGGTCCAGCGCTCGGTGCGGCGGACCAGGCCGAGGGGGTCGCCCTGCACGGTGCGCGCCGGGCCGACGGGGATGACCCCGCGGCGGTGGGTCGGGACGACGAAGAGCTCCTCGTGGGCCTTGCCGGAGCCCAGCGGCGGCAGGGTGAACCGGGCGGCCGAGACCCCGACCGGGAGCTCCACCAGCAGCGGCAGCATGCCCCGCGCCGAGTCGTTGGTCACCGTGATCCGACCCGTCGCCGGCTCACCGACGCTGACCCGCACGGGCTCGAGCTCGGTCGTGATGGTGACGCGGGTGCGCCCGATCGCGAGCAGGACGCAGCACAGCACCAGCACGAGGGCGGCCGCGCCGATCATCAGCCACTCGGTCCACCCGGTCCAGCGACCCACGGCCCACCCGGCGACACCGAGGGCGAAGACGGCCCAGCCCAGCGGCGAGATCCACCGCAGGAAGCCTGCCACCGGCGACCACACCGGACGGGTGCGCTCGCGCAGGTCCGCTGCCCGGGTGGCGAGGGCGTCGAGGGCATCGAGGACCTGGCGGCGACGCGCGGCGTCGCGCCATACCGAGGGGTCCCGCGGGGACCCGGTGGGTGAGCTCATGGTTCCTCGGGGACCTCAGGCGGCCCGCTCGGCGGGCGGTGCGACCTCGCCGAGGAGCTGGGTGATGACCTGGTCGACGGTGGTGTTGGCGAACTGCGCCTCGGCGGTGAGCAGGAGCCGGTGGCACAGCACCGGGTGGGACAGCATCTTGATGTCGTCGGGGATGACGTGGGTGCGGCCCTGGCTCGCGGCCCAGGTCTTGGCACACCGGACGAACGCCAGGCAGCCGCGCACCGACATCCCGAGCTTGACCGACACGTGCCGACGGGACGCCTCGGCGATCGTGGCGACGTAGGCGAGGATCGCCGGGTCGACGTGCACCTCGTCGGCCAGCGCCGCCATGTCGGTGATCACGCTGCTCGTGACGACGGCGCTCAGGGCGCCGGCCCGGTCCCGGACCTTGGCGCCGGCGAGCACGGCGACGGTGGCCTCGTGGTCGGGGTAGCCCAACGAGGTCTTCATCAGGAAGCGGTCGAGCTGGGCCTCGGGCAGCCGGTAGGTGCCGGCCTGTTCGATGGGGTTCTGGGTGGCGATGACCATGAACGGGTTGCCCGCCTCGTGGCGCACCCCGTCCACGGTGATGTGGGCCTCCTCCATGACCTCGAGCAGCGCCGACTGGGTCTTGGGCGAGGCGCGGTTGATCTCGTCGGCCAGGACGATGTTGGCGAAGATCGGCCCCGGGTGGAAGTCGAACTTCTGGGTGCTCGGGTCGTAGATCGTCACGCCGGTGACGTCGCTGGGCAGCAGGTCCGGGGTGAACTGGATCCGGGTGTTGGTGCCCTTCACCGTGCCCGCGAGCGCCCGGGCCAGCTGGGTCTTGCCGGTGCCCGGGAAGTCCTCGAGCAGGAGGTGCCCCTCGGAGAGCATGCAGGTCAGCGCCAGCCGGATCACGTGGTCCTTGCCGAGCACGGCCTTCTCGACGTTCTGCACCATCTGGGTGAACGCCTGCTCGAACCACTGGGCCTGCTCTGTGGTGACGGTCATGGAGTGCGTTGCCTTTCGTTGCTGCTGATGGACTGCTGACGGGCGGGCGGGGTGAGCGGGGCGGGGCTGGGGCTGGGACGGGGCCCGGCCCCCTACCAGGAGAGGGTGTCCGTCACCCCGCCACAGGTGGCACTGACCGTGCCTCCCGGTATGCCGTAGAAGTTGTCGCTCTCCTTGTAGGCGTTGCCGCCCATGGACAGGTTCCGCCAGCCGCTGACGGTCCGGCCGTTGGCGCGGAAGGTGCAGGTCACGCCACCGCTGAAGTTGGCCGTGCGGACGGCGATCCAGCGGCACGACGGGCTGGAGCAGGACCCGTTGCCGGTGGCGCAGGAGCGCTCGCCGCAGGTGGAGCCCTTGAGCACCGTGACCGTCGGGTCGCTGGGGATCGCCGCGCTGTCGGCGCTGGTCCACGCCGACCACCCGGCCACCGTGTGGGCGCGGACGGCCAGGGAGTAGCTGCGGCCGGCGGCTCCGGTGAACGACACCGACTGCCGGTCGCCGCTGAACGTGCGGTCGACCGCGCCGCGGACCTGGACCTGGTCGGTGGGACGGCCGTTGTCCGGGGTGCTCCACTGCCACGTGATGGTCTTGCCGCTCCTGCTGTGCCGCAGGTTGGTGGGCGTCTTGGTGGGTCCGTACGGCGTGAACGAGCTGCTCGCGCTGGAGAAGGCCGACCAGGCCGTGCCGTTGAAGGCGCGCACCCTGATGGACTGCGCGGTGTTGCCGGTCCCGGAGATGGTGAACTGCCGGCTCGACCCGTTGGCGCAGGGGCAGTCGACGAAGCCGGAGCTGCCGCTGCTGCGCCACTCCAGCCGGGTGAAGCCGGCGGACCTGGAGCTGCCCAGGGCGACCGTGATGGTCGCCCCGTTGTTGGCGGAGGGCGTGGCGGCGCGGGGCTGGGCCGGCGCCTGCGGGATCCCGACGGAGCTGAACGACGAGGTGTTGGTCTTCGCCGACTCCTTGCTGGCGCCGTTGGTCGCGGTGACGACGTAGGTGTAGGTCCGGCCGTCGTAGACGACCCCGGAGTCGGTGTACCTCGTGGTGCCCGGGGAGACCCGACCGATCTCGGTCCACCCACCACCGCCGACCTGGCGGTAGACGGTGTAGCGCACCAGGGCCGGCCCGTTGGGGGACACGGCGTTCCAGGTGACCTGGACGTTGGTGCTGTCGTACCCGGCGGCCGGCGGCCGCGGCTGGACGTCGGGGCGTCCCACCGCAGGCGGGGTGCCCGCGGACTGCATCTGGACGACGGGGCCGAACGGTCCGGGCCCCAGGCTGTTGGTCGCCCGGACCGAGACCTGCTGCACGTGGTTGTTGGTGAGCCCGGTCAGGGTGGCCTGCAGCGTGCCGGCCGAGGTCTTGACCTGCTTGGTCGCGCCGGTCGTCGTGTCGGTGGACTTCACCGTGTAGGACACGATGTCGCTGCCCTTCTTGGCCGGCTGGTTCCACCGGACGGTCAGGGTGCGGTCCCCCCGGGTGACCATGCGCACGCCGCTGACCGCGTTGGGCCGGGTGTCGGGGACGACGGGCCGGTCTCGGGGCTGGGGTTGCTGGTACCGATGCCGTTGACGGCGGCCACGGCGAACCAGTACTTCTCGCCGTCCTGCAGCCCACTGATCGTGCACGGTGAGGCCGAGCACGAGGTCGTCCTGGCGCCGGGGCCACGCCCCTTGACCGCGTAGCTGGTGATCGGGCTGCCGCCGTCGAATCCCGGTGGCGCCCAGGAGACGCGGGCGGTGCCCCCGTTGACCCGGTCGGCGACCGCACGGACGCCGGTGGGGGTCAGCGGCCTGCCCAGCACGCTGATGGTGCCCCGCCCGACCGCGGTCCGGCCGGGGCCGTCGGACACGGTGACCGTGACCGAGCCGGTGCCGGAGGAGTCCTGGTCCGCGGTGATCGTCACGGTGCAGCCACTGGCGCGCGCCGTCAGGCCCTTGCCGCTCTCGATGCGGGCGGCGCCGACGGAGCACTGCGGCTCGTCCAGCGGTGAGTCGAGGTAGGAGCGCAGGTCGACGGTGCGCGAGGAGCCGGCCTTGAGCCCGGCCACCGAGAACGGGCGCACCCGCGGAGGCGGTGCCGTCGTCGCGACCGGGTTGCCGTTGGCGTCGGTGGCCGGGGTCGCGGCGTTGCCACCGCTGGCACCGGCGCCCGCACGGGGGGCCGCAGCCCCAGGACGTTGACCTTGACGTAGGACACCTCGTCGGCTCCGCGGGCCTGGATGCGGACCCGGCCGTTGGTGCTGCTCGGTGCGTCGCGGTCGGCCTTGAGGGTGACGCTGCGGCCACCGGTGCCGCCCTGGTCGAGGGAGACGCCGCGGGGCTCGGGCTCCCACCGCACGTCGAACCGGACCTGGTCGAAGGTCATCCCCGGCGGCAGCCACGCATGGCACAGCGTCGGGATGTCGAGGTTGCGCGCCCGCCCGGCCGCCACGAGGTTGACCGAGAAGTCGGGGCAGCTGAGCAGCGGGACCTTGGGTCCGATCTGCACGGGGATGGAGACGTAGGCGGTGCGGAAGTCCTTCTGCTCCACGCTCTCCTGGTCGGTGACCTCGAGCATCACGGCACCGGGCCCGACGTAGCCGCCCGTGGACCGCAGCGTCAGGGTCCCCTTGTCCTCGTTGGTCACCGAGAGGTGCGCGGCAGGCGAGGCGCTGAGGGTGTCCGGGGTGGTCAGTGCGACGACCCGCGCCCGGGGGGACTTCACGTAGGTGCTCAGCGACACCTTCTCGGTGGAGTCCTTGTCCATCTCGATGAGCGAGCCGCTCACGACGAAGGGCAGGCCGTTGTCGCCGGTCGGCACGTGGATCAGGGCCATCGCCGTCTGGCCGTCCTCGTCACGGATGACGTAGGGGACGGTGTGCGGGTGGTCGAGGATCCTGACCCGCACCTGCCGTCCTTCGATGGTGCCCTCGGCGGACAGCAGGCGGTCGACGCGCAGCGAGCTCTGGTCACCGTCGATGTCGCGGTCGTTGGCGAGCACGTCCACCAGGGCGGTGTCCTGGCCGGCCTCGGGCTTGGCGACGTCGTCGACCGCGACCGGCCGGTTCGTGGCGCCGGGGACGGGGAGCACGGTGATCGCAGCCTTCGAGGGGTCGAAGACGCCGTTGTCGATGCCATAGGTCAGCACCCGGGGACCGGCGTCCACCGGCGGGACCGCGGTGCGGAAGGACGAGGCGTCGAGGTCCACCTTCCACGGCGCCAACGACGCGGCGGCGTTCAGCTCCTTGTACTGCAGGTCGATCGCGTCGCCGCGGGCGATGAGGTCGTTCTCGGTCGGGTCGAGGGTGACGGTCTTGCCGGGAGCGGCGCGGACCTCGTCCTGGACCGCCACCGGGGGCTGCGGGTCGCCGGGTGCCACCACGCCGATGCGCACGAAGCCGGTGCCCTCGGCGCCATACCGGTCGGCCACCGTGTAGTGGAGCACCTCGGTGCCGGTCGCGCGGGGGTAGGCCTCGAACTTGATCGTGGACGTGCCGATGCCGGTGACCCGGCCGAGGGACAGGTCGATGGCGCCACCGTCGTCGCCCTCGATGCCCTGCACGGTGACGCTGTCGCCGTCGGGGTCGACCCCGGACACGGGCACCGTCACCGTCAGCGGCTCACCGGAGACGACGCTGGCGGAGAAGCTGCGGGCGACGGGTGCCTGGTTGGGGTTGCTGGCGCCCGGCAGCGGCTTGACCGTGACGGAGACGCGGCCCGAGCGGGCCTTGGACTGGTCGCCGATCGGGTAGGCGGCGTACTCGATGGTCACCACCTTCTCCACGGTGACCGGCTTGGACGCGTCGGGGACGTAGCGCACGAGGTTGCCGGAGGCGAAGGCGTTCTGGGGCTCACCCGTGCCGAGCACGGTGACCGACTCGGGGTCGAGCACGAGCGGGATGCCCTCGGCCATCGAGTCGTTGTCCAGCACCGGGATGCTCACGCTGTCCTGGGCCCGGACCGTGGCGGTGTCGTCCTGGATGATCGGCAGCGCCTTGGGGTCGGTGGGTCGCTGGGTGACCGTGACCTCCCCGGTCGCGGACTTCTTCCCGTCGCTGACGGTGTAGCGGACGGTGCCGGTGCGCGGCTTCGTCCCGCCGACGAACGGGTCGAGCGCCTCGATGCGCACCCAGCGGCCCTGGTAGATCGACGGCCGCAGCCAGGCGCTGTCCTTGTCGACGGAGACGCTCCGGGTGACCAGGACGTCCGCCCGCGGGGAGTAGTCGTTGGCGAGGACGTCGGACATCACCGGCGTCTGGTCGCGCACGGTCGCAGCCTCGGGCACCGCCACCGGCGGGGCGTCGGGGTCGGGGTCGTCGATGAGGTCGATGCGGATCCGGCCGGGGGCCACGCCCTGGCCGACCTGCGCGGCATACGTGAGCTCGTAGCTGCCCTTGGTCGCGCCGGTGATGGTGACCACGCCGGTGTCGAGGTCGCTCTCGACGTTGAGCGCCCCGGTCGGGCGGACCTCGGTGGCCAGGCGCATCCTGGCGTCCGGCTCCTCCGGGTCGGCGCCGGCGATGTCGTTGCCGAGGGGCTCGATCTGCAACGGCTTGCCGACGACGCCGCGGACCACGTCGGGCTGGGTGAGCGGGGCCCGGAACGTGCTGTCCCGCCCGAGCACGGCGAGGGTGACCTTGCCCTCGGTGACGGCGCCCCGACCGTCGTCGACGGTGTAGGGGACGGCTTGCGCGCCGGCCTTCTCGCGGGCCTGGACCACGAGCCGGCCGAGTCCGTCGACCAGGCTGTCGGAGTCTGCGGGCTGCACGATGACCTGGTCGCTCTCGGGGTCGCGCCAGTCCCCGATCACCGACACGGGCAGCCGTCCACCACCCACGACGGGGTATGCCGTCTTCGCCAGCGTCGCGGCTCCCTCCCGCAGGAAGGGTGCGCTGTTGACCTCGTCACCGATGATCGAGACCGTGACGGTCGCCTGCGAGTGTGCGGCGGCCGTCCCGTTGTTGACCTTGTAGGAGAAGGAGAACGACCGGTCGTCCGGGTTGTCCGGCACGCTGACGTCGATCGACTGCCCGTCGCCGGCGACGGTGGCCGTCACCCCGGAGGCGCTGGGCTGGGTCACCTCGCTGGGGGCGATCGCGAGGATCGACCCGGCCGTGTCGGTGTCGTTGTCCAGGACGTGCAGCTTGGACGTGCGGCCAGCGCGGACCTTGAGGCTGTCGGGCTCGGCCTTGGGCGGCTGTGGCGTCGTCGTGTCGTCGACGACGTTCTTGTCCTTGTCGTCGTTGTCGTCGTCGGTCTTGCTCGGCGGGATGACCGAGTCCCAGTTGTCGATCTTCAGGGGCTTGGAGTCGAGGTCCCACGCGTCGCCGGTGTCGAGGTCGTTCAGGACGATGAGGTTGCGGTTGGTGCGCAGCGCCATCCCGTCGCGCAGCGGGACGTCGCCCGGCTTGTCGAGGGTGCCTGCCGTGACTGCTTGGGCCTGGCCGCAGTTCACGCCGTAGTAGGCCTTGGCGGTCTGGGCCCACGCGGCGTGGACGCAGTCCCCGAGACGGACCGGCCGGGAGACCTTGGGCCGCTCGGCGCCGGGGCCGACCTGGCTCGGGAGCCGCACGCCCCCCTGGCCGGGGTCACCACCGAGGCCGATCACCTTGAGCTCTGTGGCGGTCTCGAGCGCGACCGACTCGGCCTTCGGGCCGGGCTGCTGCAGGGCGGCATACGTCATCGCGCCACGGCGGTCGGCGCCGCCGGGGACGGGCTGGTCCAGTCCCTGGGCGAAGAGCTGGTCCCGGACCGGGTTGTAGACGACCCAGCGGGTGCCGACGGCGGTGATGTCGACGGCGCTCGCCTCGAGCGCGACCTTCTCCGTGACCGGGGTGCCGAAGGTGCTGCCGACGACGGGGACGGAGATGACCTTGCCGGTGGCTGCGGAGACGACGTGCACGCCGCCGGAGGTGTCCACGGCCATCGCCGCGACGCCGCCTGCAGTCGCCAGCGGCTTGGAAGCGGTGGACAGCGTGAGGCCGGACAGCGGCGCCCGGGCATCCACGCGCTGGGCCCAGACCTTGCCGGTCCGGGGGTCGACCATGGCCAGGGTGCCGCCGCGCAGGTCGCCGGTGGCCGGCACGAACTCCTGGTCGACCGGCTTGGCCTTCTGCGGCAGCTGGACCGGGGAGGTGGAGTCGAGCCGACCGGTGAGCGGGTCGATGGGGACGAGCTGGTTGCCGGTGGTGAGGATGCCGCCGACCGCGGTCCCGTCCTGCAGCACGTCCAGGCCGGCACCGGGGGTGACGTTGGCCTGGATCCCGGCGTCGAACTGCCGCGCGGCCTTGTTCATCCGGGCGAACTGGCTGTAGTTGGTCGCCGAGACCCAGACCCCGCCGTCGTTGAGGTCCGCCTCGTGGACGGTCTCGCCCCGGGAGGCGACGGCGAAGAACGTCAGGCTCGACGCCGCCACGGCGACGACGACCCCTGAGGCCACTCCTGCGCGCCGGCGTGAGACCGGACTCATCTGCCTACTGCCCCCGTGCTGGTGGTGATGGCGGTGCTGGCGACCGCGGTGCTGATGGTGCTGGGCTTGGTGGTGCTGGTGCTGCCTGCTCGGCCTCGTGGTCGATCGCGTCGAGCAGCGCGAGGTCGCCCTCGGTCACCAGACGGGTCGACAACGCGTGCTCGACCAGACGTGCCTTGCGGTTGCTCGCGAGCTTCCCCGGGCCCCCGTGCAGTCCACGAGTACCAGCATCGGCGAGCTTCTGGCACACGTTGTCCAGTTTTCGGTTGAATTTCGTGACCTTCCAGCCGAGTCTGGCGGCTGCGACGGCGGACGACGGGATCTGGCCGGGCGCGGCGTACGACCGTCGCAGCAGCCCCTCGCACAGCGCCACCACGAGCAGGAACTGGTCGGGGGTGAAGGTGATCCGTCCGACGGTGGTCTCACCGGTGCTGTCGGTCTCGACATCCTCGCTGCCGGTCGAGGTGAACGCCGGGGTGTCGACGATGAGGTCGAAGTCGTAGGTCGTCGGTCCTGCGGTGAACCACACGGTGAACCGCTCCAGGGCGAGCGGGATCCGCGCCCCGGGGTTGAGCCAGGCCTGGAACAGGCCCTTCTTGTCGGCGACCGTGGCGGTCAGCGTGGTGCCGACGTTGGTGAGCCACCACAGCCCGCCGTCCTCGACCACCTGCAGGAAGTTGCGGTGCAGGAACGGGTTGTCGTCGATCTCGACGTCTCCCGTGCGCCCGATGGTCAACGGGGTGCCCTTCACGGCGACGTACTCCTCGCCGCAGAACTCCACCGTGACGCCACCGGTCCGGCTCACCGTGCTCACTTCGCCCTGCCGCACGCGGGCGTGGAGTACTCCGAGGTCAGGCCTTCGCGGCTCACCTTGACCTGGGCGCAGACCTGGGCACCCTTGGCGGCCTTGGCCGTGAAGGTCGAATCGGCCAGCGGGGCACCGTCCCTGGCCCTGCCCAGGCCCTCGGTGCCCGGAGCGGTCCGCACGAAGAAGCGGTCGGCCTTCTCCGGGGCGAGGTACTGCCATCCGAACGCGACCCCTCCGGTGACCCCCCGCGCCTCCAGGGTCGGGGTGCTCGGCACGGACAGGGCGACGTCGCCGCTCTGGCTCGCGACCGTCCTCGGCACGTCCGTGGGCTCGTCGCCGCCACCGAAGAGCACCGCGGCCCCCACGACGACCGCCACCAGTGCGACGGCGATCGCCGCCATCGTCACCGCGGGGTTGCGCGTCGGCTGCGGGGCGGGCGCCGCTGCCGGGGCGGTGCGGGTGCCGAGACGGTCCCGGCTGACCGTGCCCCCCGCGTCGACCGAGTCCACCGGCGGGTGCTCGTATGCCGCGTGGGACGTCGGCGCCGCCACACCCTGCGCACCGTGCACGGCGACCGTGCCACCGACGCTGCGCGGCCGCGGCGCAGGGGGGGTCTGTCCCTGCACGGACTGCGGCGTGCGGACCCGGGTCCGGTCGTCGTCGGCGCCCTGCACCGGGCCGCTGTGGTCGGCCAGCGTGGTCTGACCCTGCTCGTCGAGGACGACGATGGCCGACCGGGTGAACCGCTGCTCCTGCTCGATCTCCTGCAGCGAGCGCGCGAACGCGATGGCGCTCTGCGGCCGGGCGGCCGGGTCCTTGGCCATCGCCTGGGTGAGCAGCCGCTCGAGGGAGACGGGCACGTCGGCGCGTCCGGTGGCCGGCACCGGCGAGGTACGGATGCGGGGCATCAGGGCATAGGCGGAGTTGTCGCCACCGGGGACCTCGAACGGCGAGCGGCCCACGAGCAGCTGCCACAAGGTGGCCGACAACGAGTAGACATCGGCCCGGGCGTCGCCGTTGGACTGGCCGAAGAGCACCTCCGGCGGCGCCCACGGCACGCTGACGCCCACGTCGTCCTCGTCGTCCTCCGCAGCACCGTGGCCGAGCTGGCCGGCGATGCCGAAGTCGGTGAGACCGGGGGCGCCGTACTGGCTCACCAGGACGTTGGCCGGCTTGATGTCTCGGTGGGTGATGCCCGCTCGGTGCGCGGTCTCGACGGCGCTGGCGAGCTGGATGCCGGTGCGCAGCACCTCCTCGACGCTGAGCCGCTCGTTGCGTGCCCGCAGCGCGAGGTTGGGCGGCGGGTAGTACTTCATGACCAGGTAGGGGCGGCCGTCCGAGGAGGTGCCCGAGCGGAAGACCTGGACGATGTAGGGGTGGTCGGCCAGCTGGGCCATCGTGTTGGCCTCGTCGCGGAACTGGCGCCGGATCGAGTCGGTGAGGCCCTCGCCCTTGAGCACCTTGACCGCGACCCGCATCCGGGGCATCTGCTGCTCGTAGAGGTAGACGTCGGCGTACCCACCCGAGCCCACCAGCTCGCGGTAGACCAGCCCGTCGAGCTCCGGTGGGGCGGTCACCGTCACGAGGGCACCTCGTAGCTGAAGGAGACCTCGTCGGCCATGCCGACGACCGTGCCCGGCTCGACGACCTGGCTGTCACTGGGACGCAGCCGCACGGCCTGCTGGCCGGGCAGCGTCACGGTGGTGCCGTTGGTCGACCCGAGGTCGCGGACCAGGACGTGCCAGCCCTCCAGGACGATCTCGACGTGGTTGCGCGAGATGTCGTTGTCCCGGCTGACCACCCGCACGAGGTGCGGGCGCTGGGCGGCCGGCAGGTCGGCGTTGACCTTGGGTGCTCGACCGAGCAGGACCCCGCGGTCGAGGGTGACGACGTCGCCGGTCGAGAGCCGGATCGTGCCCAGCGGTGGCCGCGGCGTCTGGAACGGCTGCTGCGGCGGGATCTGGCGGTCGCAGACCCGGCAGGTGCCCGCGTGGGGCGGGCTCGGGTGCCCGGCCGGGCACAGCACCGCGAGGACGATGGGACCCCTGGGTATGGAGCCGGTCGCCGTCATCGGCAGGCTGGCCCGGTCGACGGTGGCCTCCTCGACCGCGGGGGCATCCGACGGGGTGGGCGCGGGCGCGTCCGGTGGGGTCAGCAGGGTCGGCGCGGGGGCCGGGGCTGGGGCCGGCGGCCGGGGTCGGGGCCGGGGTTGGGGCAGGGGTTGGGGCCGGGGTTGGGGCCGGGGCGGGGGCTTCCTCGGACGGCGCGATGTTGCTGCCCCCTCGCCGCCACGGCACCGACTCGATCAGGACGCTGTCCGCGGCGCGCGCAGGGGGTTCGTGGGGCAGCTCGGGCCGCCCGGCCTGGGTGTGCTGCGGCGGGGGCAGCGTGTGGTCCGCCGACGGCGGCGGGACCACCCCCGCGGCCTCCTCCATGGGGGCGCGGCCGATCGGCGGCTCCCGGAGGGTGCCGGTGTCGTGGTTGGGCAGGAACAGCGCGGGGCCGGTCGAGCCGGGTGCGCCGAACAGGTAGTCGTAGCCGGGGACCTCCTGCACGACGGGCTCGGCACCGGCAGCGCGGTCGGCATCGTCGGCGCCGGCCTCCTGCGCGGGCGGCGGCCCGCCGCGGCGCAGCCGGGCCGGGACCTGCCAGCCCTGCGCCCCACCGGGGGAACCGAACCGACCGTCCGGCAACCAGGTGGACAGGTCGGCCCCGGAGCCGGCCGACGGCTCGGGCTCGGGCAGCGCGACGCCGGAGTGCAGCACGAGCTCGGTCGCCCCGTCGGGGGCGTCCTCGTCGGCCCAGGGGCCACGGCGGGCGGCGCGGATCTCGACGTCGCCCCCGGGGGCCGGCACCACGGCATACGCGGTGCCGCGGGCGACCACACGGACCGGGTCACCGACCTGGACGGCCACGAAGTCGGGGGCGGACCGCACCCCGTCGCGGGTCAGGGCGTCGAGCACGTCGTCGAGCTCACCGGACCCGGCCGCCTCGACGACCCTCGCGACGAGCTCGTCGGAGGCAGCCGCGCGCACGAGGGCGGACAGACCTCCAGCCGAGATGGCGGACCATCCCGGCTGGTCGGGGGTGTCGAAGCGGACCTCGGTCACGGCGAGGACCTGGTGACCTCGCTGCGCGGAGCGGTGTCGACCTCGGCGGCGTCGTCGTCGTCCTCGCGCCCGTCGAGGGCCACCACCACCACGGTGACGTTGTCACGGCCGCCCGCGGCGACCGCGGCGTCGACCAGCGCCACCGCGGCGTCGTGCGGGTCCTCGTGGTCGCCGAGCAGGGTCGCGATCTGGTCGTCACCGAGCTCGCCGTTCAGGCCGTCGGAGCAGATGAGGAAGCGTTCGCCGACGTGCGGCGGGAAGACCCACAGGTCGACCGCCGGCATCGAGTCGGAGCCCAGCGAGCGCGTCACGACGTTGCGCAGCGGGTGGCGGGCGGCCTCGGCCTCGGTGATCAGGCCGGCGTCGACGAGCTCACGGACCTCGGAGTGGTCGACGGTGACCAGCTGCAGCCGGCCGTCGACGTAGCGGTAGACGCGGGAGTCGCCGACGTTGAAGACCGCCCAGTGGGCCGAACCGCCGGCGGCGACGACCGCGAGCCCGGCAGCGGTCGTGCCCATGCCCCTCTGCTCGGGGTGGCGGGCCACCGACCGCAGCATCTGCTCGTTGGCGTCGGCGAGCGCGGTGGCCACGTCGTCGCGCACGAGCACGGCACGCCCGGAAAGGCCCCGCAGGGTGTCGACCACGATGCCGCTGGCGACCTCGCCCGCGGCGTGTCCTCCCATGCCGTCGGCCACGGCGAACACCGCACCCTCGGCGATCAGGGCGTCCTCGTTGTGGTCGCGCACGCGGCCCACGTCGGTCGCCGACCCCACCCGCAGCGTCAGCCCGGACACCCTCACCGCGGCGCTGCTCACCGGGTCACCCGCACGGTCTGCATGAGCTCCCGGATGGTGCCGTACTCCGCCTCGACCTCGGGGCCACCGACCGAACCGGTCACCTGGATGAGGTCGACCACCTGGCCGCGGCGGGCCCCGGCGAAGAGGTGCGCCTGCACCACGTCACCGACCTGGTCGTCCGTCCACGACACGTTCACCCCGACGAACGGCACGTGGTCGATCTCCACCTCGAACGGCTCGTCCATCTCGCCGTCGGGCCGCTCGGTCACGAACGCCTTGAGCTCGGCCAGCGCCCGCCCGATGGTGAACTCCGCGGACCGGGTGAACCCGCGCACCACCAGGTTGGGGGCGAAGCTGTCACCCTCCTCGGCACGCCGGGCCGCGAGCAGGGTCCCGGGGACGCGCACCGGCGACCACTCGTCGGGGATGTCGACGGTGACCGAGGGCGGACCGGGGAACTGCTCGCTCGGGTACTTCAGGGTGGGCATCAGGACCTCTCGGGGAACAGCGACGGGCCGCCGCACCGGGCAAGGCTAGGTGGGGAGGGGACCGCCCCCAATGGGGAGAACTCCCCGTTGCCACCCTTGCCGACGCAGTCGGGGCCAAGGCTCCCACACGTGGGCAAACCGGGAAACCCGATCGGGCCACCCCGCCGTATGGCGTCAGTCGGCCTTCCCGCGGAGCGCGGCGAGCGTCGTGGGCACGTCGTCGACGACCACCGCGTCGACCCCCACGGCGAGGAGCTCGCTGGCCACCTCGACGGTCGGACACCACACCACCACCTCGAGCCCTGCGCGGTGGGCGACGTCCACGGCATGGCCGGCCGGCCGGAAGGTGGGGGCGAGGTCCACCGCGTTGGGACCGAAGGAGGTCCAGTGCGGTGCCACCGCTTCGACGCCGAGGTGGACGGCGGCCGGGATCGCCTTGCGCAACGGGAAGCCGACCCACGCGAGCAGGGCCCGGGGCACAGCCGGGGCAGCCTCCCCGAGCACGAGCAGGGCGGCCGGGTCGAAGGACGACACGAGCACGGGCCGCCGGGACACCAGGTCCTGCACGAGCGGGGCCAGCAGGGCCGCGGTCGTGGCGTCACGGGGCCGCAGCGCGTCCTCGAGGGAGCTCTTGACGTCCAGGTTGACCCCGATGCCGTCGGGCAGGGCTGCCAGCAGCGGTGCGAGGGCGACCGCACCACGGTCCTGGACCTGGTCGAAGGTCAGGTCGGCGACGAAGTCACCCGCCTCCAGCGTGGGGTGGTGGCCGACGACGAGGACGTCGTCGGCGGTGCGGCGGGCGTCGAGCTCGACCCAGCGCAGGCCGCTGGCGACGCCGGCGACCAGGGAGTCGAGGGTGTTCTCCACGTGGCCGCCGACCACGCCGCGGCCGGACCCACGGTGACCCAGCACCGTGGGGCGACCCCCGAAGACCCTGCGGTCCGTCATGCGTGTGCCCGGCTCCCCGAGGTCATCGCGTGGGCGCGGGCGGGGTGAAGGTCGGGGTGAAGGGCGGCTCGTCCGTCGTGTTCGGAGGCGGCGGCGGTGACGTTGACGAGGAGGACGACGACGAGGGAGTGGAGGACGAGCTCGACGAGCTCGACGGCACGGGTGGCGCGGGCGGGGGGGTCGACGCGACGGGCGCCGGGGACGACGGGATCAGGGTCGACGGGGTGGTGGTCGTGGGGGCCGGGAGGGCCTGGGTCTGCGCGGGCTCGGGCACACGGACGGTTCCGCCGAGCAGGGTGAACACGGTCTGCCCCCACAGGGCGTCGCCCCGGGAGTTGAGCACCTCGGGGTCGGCACCCGACACGAAGGCGTTCGGCTCACCGGTGGCGAGGAAGGCCTTGGCGACGTCCAGGGTCCGGTAGTTCCTGGACCTGGCCCAGGCGGCCGCGGCGGCCCGAACCGCCTTGTCCTGGTCGTCCAGGCTCGGCGGCTGGAGCGTGACGAGCACCGTCGCGGCGGGGTAACGGGCCCGGACCGCCGACGCCGCACTCTGCAGGTGCGCCTTGATGTTGGACGCGGAGTCGTTGCGGCCGTAGTTGAGGATGACGAGGTCCGGCTTCACGGGCACGAGGAAGAGCACCCGCTTGGCGGCGTAGTCGGCGGGGGCGTCCGCGCGGCTGCCGTTGTAGAGGTCGGTCGCCGGACCGGAGGTGCCGAACGACGACTTGATCGTGTACTGCGTCGGGTCGGCGGGGTTGAGCCGGTGGAGGGTGACCTTGCGGTCCTGGGCGAGGAGCTGGCTGAACGCCGTGACCCACTCGGCCTCTCCGTCGCTGGTCTGGTCACCGAGCACCGCGAGGGTCACCTTGGCGTCGGAGGCGAGCAGGGCCTCGGGCGAACGCGGTGCAGCGGTCGTCGTCGTGGTCGTCGTGGTCGACGCCTTGGTGGTGGTCTTCGTGGTCGTCGACGTCTGCTTGGCCGGGGTCGGGTCGTCCACCGTGGGTCGTCCGGTCGTCAGGAGGACGACCCCGACGACCAGACCGATATTGACGACGACGGCGAGGATACCGAGCCAGATGTCGGTCCCCCGGAAGCGATGCATTCGGACATTGTGCCGCACAGGTTGTCCTCCTCCCGAACTGCGGCGCGCAGCCGGGCCGGGCGAGTCCGTGGCCCTGACCTGCTGGCTCTGACCTGCGCGTCCGTTATGTTGACCGTGACCTCGCGCGCCGAGGGCCACGCCGGGGCGGCCCGGGTGACCCCGCCGCATACGCCCTCCCGTCCCCTGAGGAGACCATGCCCGGCGCCGGCGCCCCCGGATCCCCCGCCACCGGGGCGTCCCGGTTCGTGGCCGACGCCCGCCGCGCCGTCTGGCACCTGCGGCACGGCGGCACGGGACAGGTGCGCCAGTGGTGGCAGCGGCGCAGCCTGGACCTCCGGCGCCCGCGCGGCAGCATCCGCCTGGTCGCGGACGGCACCCTCGAGGTGCCGCCGTGGCCGTTGCCGCAGCGTGCGCCACGCCGGCCCGACCTGCGGGTGGGGGTGGTCCTGGACGACTTCACCAGCCTGGCCCTGGGGTACGAGTGGGACCAGGTCGCGCTGCTCCCGGACCGGTGGCGCGAGCAGGTGGACTCCCCACGGCGGCTGGACCTGCTGTTCGTCGAGTCGGCCTGGCACGGCAACGGGGACGCGTGGCAGTACCACCTCACGGGCACCTCGGCTCCGCGCCCGGCCATCGTCGAGCTGGTGCAGTGGTGTCGCGAGCACGGGGTGCCGACGGTCTTCTGGAACAAGGAGGACCCGGTCCACTACGCGGACTTCCTCGACACCGCCCGCCTGTTCGACCACGTGTGGACCACCGACTCCGACCGCGTCCCCGACTACCACCGCGACCTCGGCCACGACCGGGTCGGCGTCCTGCCGTTCGCCGCGCAGCAGTCGTTGCACAACCCGATCCGGCCCGGCGACGGCCACCAGAGCCGCGACATCGGCTTCGGCGGCATGTACTTCGCCCACAAGTACCCCGAGCGCCGCGAGCAGATGGACCTGCTGCTGGGGGCCGCCGAGGCCGTCTCGTCGCGGATGGAGACCGGGCTCGAGGTGTTCTCGCGCTACCTCGGCGGCGACGAGCGCTACCAGTTCCCGGCCCCGCTGGACCGCCGCGTGGTCGGTTCGCTGGACTACCCGCGGATGCTCACGGCGTACCGCGCGTACAAGGTCTTCCTCAACGTCAACTCGGTCATCGGCTCACCGAGCATGTGTGCCCGGCGGATCTTCGAGATCACGGCCTGCGGCACCCCGGTGGTCTCCACGCCGAGCCCGGCCATCGCCGAGTTCTTCCCCGCCGACGAGGTGCTCCAGGTGGCCACCTCCGAGGAGGCGGGCTGGACGCTGCGGGCCCTGGTCAACAGCCCGGAGCTGCGAGACCAGACGGTGCACACCGCCCAGGGCCGGATCTGGGAGTCGCACACCTACACGCGCCGCCTCGACGCCGTCCTGTCCGCGGTGGGCCTGCCCTCGCCCGCAGCCCGACTGCCCTCCGTCAGCGCCCTGGTCTCCACCAACCGT
>CAVSUT010000009.1:0-39933 GCA_963731235.1 uncultured Actinomycetota bacterium
TGGGCGGCACCTCGTCGCCCATCACCTCGTCGGCCAGCACCGCCTCGTCGGCCACGACCACCTCGAGCGGGACGGCCCCGCGAGCGGCACCCCACCGGGCCGAGCCACCGACCAGGCGCGGCAGCGCGAGGTACGCCAGGCCGAGCGCCACGTCGGCGACCAGGATCGCGCCACGGGTGGGGCGCGAGACGCCGAGCAGGGCCGGGAGCGCCAGGAGGCACACGGCGGCGGTCGCCGCGGCGGCCATTCCGGCGACGGCCCAGTGCGACCAGCCCGCGTGGGCCACGCGCTGGTAGACGTGCAGCCGATGGGGTTCGAAGACGCGGTCGCCGTGCGACATCCGGCGGACCAGGGTCACCCCGGCGTCCAGGACGAGGATGAACAGCGGCGCGAGGGCCACCTCGGTGGGCACCGACAGGAGCACGAGCCAGGTCGCCAGGACCGCCCAGGCCGCCCCGAGGGCGTAGGACCCGATGTCGCCGAGGAACACCTTGGCGAGGGGCAGGTTGAACGGCAGGAAGCCCAGCCCTCCGGCAGCGACCCCGATGGCCAGCACCGCCACAGCCGGTACGTCGTAGTGGACCCCGGCAACGGCGTACCAGAGCCCGGCGACGACGGCGTGGCCGGAGACGAGGCCGTTGACGCCGTCCATGAAGTTGGTGATGTTGACCATCGCGATGGTGCCGAGCAGGACGATCGGCACCCACGCGTACCCGCTCCCCGTGACCTCGACGGCCGACAGGCTCCACACCACGGCCAGGGCGGTCTGTACGAGCAGTCGGGAGCGCACCGACAGCGACCACAGGTCGTCGGCGAACCCCACCAGCCCGAACCCCACGACCGGCACCAGCACGAGGAACAGCTCCGAGACCCGGCCCTGCACGGCGTCCGGCCCGATCGCGGCCACGAGCACCACGGCGCCCAGCACCGCGGCGACGACACCGAGCCCTCCGCCGCGCGGCGTCGGGACGACGTGCAGCGACCGGTCGGCGGGGATGTCGACGACGCTGTGCCGGCGCAGCAGGGGCAGTGCCCCGCGCACCACCAGCACCGAGAGCGCCGTGCAGGAGACCAGGGCCCAGACGAGGGCTGCGGTCATGCCCGGCCGCTGGAGACCGAGACCGGCTCGGCGGCGTACGCCACCGCCTTGAGCCACGCGTGCAGGTCGATGGACCGGCCGAGGGCCAGCTCGCGGCGCACCCGGTCGATGTCGACGAGCACGTCATCGGCCATGAGCGGCATGCCGACGTGCGTGACGAGCTCGTGGAACGGCCGGTGGTCGGGCTCGTCACTGGCCAGCGTCCGCTCGCTCATCTTCTCGCCGGGGCGGACGCCGGTGTAGACGACGGTCGGCGGCGGGAAGCCCTGCAGGGCGGCGAACCGGCGGGCCAGCTGCTCGATGTTGTGGGGCTTGCCCATGTCGAGGATCAGGCCCTCGCCGCTGCGCCCGTGGACCGCCGCCTGCAGGACGAGCTGGGAGGCCTCATGGACGGTCATGAAGTAGCGGGTCATCTCCGAGGAGGTGATCGTCAGCGGCCGCCCGGCGGCGAGCTGGGCGGCGAACGTGGTCAGCGCCGAACCGCGCGAGCCCAGGACGTTTCCGAAACGCACCGAGATGTATCGCGACGACGGTCCCGCCTTGCGGCCGAAGGAGGCGGTGAGCCGCTCGGTGATCCGCTTGCTGAAGCCCAGCACGCTCGCCGGGTCGGCGGCCTTGTCGGTGGAGATGTTGACGAACCGGCTGACGCCCTGCTCGACGCAGGTGGCGAGCAGGTCACCGGTGGCAGCGACGTTGGTGAGGAAGGCCTCGGAGGCGTAGCGCTCGGCCAGGGTGAGGTGCTTGACGGCGGCGGCGTGGAAGACGACGTCGGGGCGGTGGCGACCGATGAGGTCGGCGATGAACCCCGGGGTGCGCAGGTCGCCGAGGACCAGGTCCTCGGACTCGAGCATGCCGCGGCCGTCGACGGAGAGCTGCACGGCGTGCAGGAGGCTGTCGTCGCGGTCGGTCATGACCAGTCGCGAGGGTTGGTACTGCACGATCTCGCGGCACAGCTGCGACCCGATCGAGCCACCGGCACCGGTGACGAGGACGACCTTGCCCTTCAGGTAGGACTCGATGGCGTCGACGTCGATCTCGACGGCGCCGCGACCGAGGAGGTCGTCCAGGAGCACGGGGCGGAACGCCTGTCGCGGCAGGTCGATGCGGACGCCGCCCGGGATGCCCTCGCGGGTGGGACCGGAGACCCCCTGGGCCGAGAGCATCTCGTCCAGGGAGGGCAGCACCAGCAGGTCGGCGCCGGCCTGGTGGGTCAGGTCGATGACGCGCTGGACCAGGGCCGGCGACGCGGACGGGACCGCGAGCAGGACGACCTCGGCACCGAGGCGCCGAGCAAGCTCCGGCAGGTCGTCGATGCGGCCCTGCACCCGGATGCCCGAGATGCCGAGGTGGCGCTTGCCCGAGTCGTCGTCGACGAGGCCGACGGGGTGCAGCACGCTGCCCGCGTCGTCGAGCATCATGGCGATGGCCTGGCGACCACCCCAGCCGGCACCGACGACCAGGGCGCGCCGGCCGGACCGACCCTGGCGGCGCTTGCGGGCGCGGTGGAACTGCACCGCGGCATACCGCAGGACCAGCCAGCCGCACGCGGCGCACGGTGCGGCGGTCACGGCGACCGACAACGGCAGCATCGCCGGCTGGGTGAGGATCGAGGCAGCGCTCAGGGACGACATGAGGAAGATGGCGACGACCGCCAGGCCGACGACCTCGTCCGTGGTGCCCCACCGGCAGCGCCGCGCGACGAGCAGCGCGTAGGTGACGAGGTAGACGCAGGCGCCCAGGAGCAGCGCGAGGCCCAGACCCTCGCGGTTGACGATGGACGACTTCTGCTCGTAGCGGCTCATGGCGAGCAGCACGAGGATGATGACGAGGATCGCGACGTCGACGAGCATCAGCACCGGGATCGGCCAGTGCCGCACCTCGACCAGGCCGGCGGCCCGGCTCCGACGGGACGACCGCGACACGGCCGGCTCCTGCTGTTCGCCCCCGGAGCCTGCGGGCACGCCCTCACCGGTGGTGACGGAGTCGTCATCCCCGGGGAGCGAGCTGATCACTGGACACGGCCGCCAGAGTATCCAACATGGGGCAACCACGGGCCATCGCTCCCAAAGCGCGTTGGAGCAACTCGTCGCTACCCGGACCCGACTCGGCCCCCGTTCAGCCGTGTTCGGCCGCCTCCGGCTGCTGCGCCCACCACTGCTGGAGGGCGGCAACCGCGGCGTCCCGCCCGATCGGGCCCTGGTCGAGGCGCACCTCGAGCAGGAACGAGTACGCCCTCCCGAGCACCGGTCCCGGGCGGATGCCCAGCACCTCCGCGATCTCGTTCCCGTCGAGCTCGGGGCGGACCCTGGCCAGCTCCTCGGCCTCCTGGAGCGCGACGATCCGCACCTCGAGGTCGTCGTAGGTGCGTGAGAGCTGGGCGGCCTTGCGTGCGTTGCGGGTCGTGGAGTCCGACCGGGTCAGGCGGTGCAGGCGCGGGAGCAGCGGTCCGGCGTCGGTGATGTAGCGGCGGACGGCCGAGTCGGTCCACTGGCCGTCGCCGTAGCCGTGGAACCTCAGGTGCAGCTCGGTGAGCCGGGCGACGGCCTTGACCGTGTCCTTGTCGAAGCGCAGCGCCTTGAGCCGCTTGGCGGCCAGCTTGGCCCCGACCACCTCGTGGTGGTGGAAGGACACCCCGCCGCCGTCCTCGAAGCGCCGGGTCGCCGGCTTGCCGATGTCGTGCAGCAGGGCGGCGAGGCGCAGCCACAGGTCCGGCCCCGGGACCGACGACTCCGGCCCGTCGGCCGGGCCCTCCAGCGAGATGGCCTGGTCGAGCACCGTCAGCGAGTGCTCGTAGACGTCCTTGTGGCGGTGGTGCTCGTCGATCTCGAGCCGCAGCGCCGGCAGCTCGGGCAGGACGTGGTCGGCCAGGCCGGTGTCCACCAGCAGCCGCAGGCCGGGGCGGGGCGTGGGGGCGAGCAGCAGCTTGACCAGCTCGTCGCGCACCCGCTCGGCCGACACGATCTCGATCGACGCGGCCATCTGCTGCATCGCCGAGCGCACCTCGGGCGCGACGGTGACCCCGAGCTGTGCGGCGAACCGGGCGGCGCGCATCATCCGCAGCGGGTCGTCGCCGAAGGACACCTCTGGGGTGCCGGGGGTGCGCAGCCGACGGGCCGCGAGGTCGGACAGGCCGTCGTGGGGGTCGACGAACTCCATCGAGGGCAGCCGCAGCGCCATCGCGTTGACGGTGAAGTCGCGGCGGACCAGGTCGTCCTGCAGGTTGTCCCCGAAGGCGACCACGGGCTTGCGGGTCTGGCCGTCGTAGGCGTCGGCGCGGTAGGTCGTCACCTCGATGGTGTGCTCGCCGCGGCGCACCCCGACCGTGCCGAACTCGCGGCCCATGTCCCAGTGGGCGTCGGCCCAGGGCCGAAGGACCGCCAGGGACTCGTCCGGGGAGGCACTGGTGGTGAAGTCGAGGTCGGGCGAGACGCGCCCGAGGAACGCGTCGCGGACGGGGCCGCCGACCAGGGCCAGCTCATGGCCTGCGGCGGCAAAGAGGTCGCCGAGCTCGGTGAGCAGGGGCACGACGGGGGCGAGGTGGGCGGTCGCCGCCCGCAGCAGCTCCGACAGCTCGGGCACGGCACGCGGCGGCCCGGCCTTCGGCTCGCGGGGATCTGCGGTGGACACGAGGGACAAGCCTAGGCGCTCGTTAGAGTGACCGGGTGACCTCCCCCACGCGCGATCCCGAACGGCTGGCCCCCAGCCGCGCGCGTCTGCCCTCGGTCGAGGAACGCTCCGCCGGGGGCATCGTGGTGGACGTCCACGACGGGGTCGCCCGCATCGCCGTCATCGCCCGTCGCAACCGGGCCGGTCGGATCGAGTGGTGCCTGCCCAAGGGCCACCGCGAGAACGACGAGACCCTGCCCGAGACCGCCGAGCGCGAGGTCGCGGAGGAGACGGGCATCCAGGGTCGCGTCCTCGCCGAGCTCGGCACCATCGACTACTGGTTCGCCACGAACGACCACCGGGTGCACAAGTTCGTGCACCACTACCTGCTCGAAGCCACCGGCGGCCGGCTCACCATCGAGAACGACCCCGACCACGAGGCCGTCGACGTGGCGTGGCTGCCGCTGCGCGAGGCCCACGAGCACCTCACCTTCCCCAACGAGCGTCGCATCGCCAGGCAGGCCTGGCACCGTCTGGCCGGAGACGGGTGATGGTGGGAGTCCCGGTATGCCGCGTGCTCGCCGCGGCAGCGCTGGTGCTGCCCGCGGTGCTCGCCCCGTCCGCCGCGGCCGAGGCGAGCGTCCACGCCATACCCGCCGGGCCCCCAGCCGCCACCACGGCGACCACTCCCGCCAAGGCGGTCGTGCAGCTCACGGGGGTCAGCCCGGCGGTGGTGGCGCCCGGGCAGGACCTCGTGGTCACGGGGACGATCCGCAACGACGGCGGGACCCCGCTGGCCCGGCCCACCGTCCGCGTCGTGGCAGGCACCCTCGCCAACACCCGCGCCGCCGTGCGCGACTGGGCCAGCCGGACCGACCCCGCACAGGGTGACGTCGTCGGCCAGACCCGGCTCAAGGGCACCATCGCCCCCGGCACCGCGGCCGGCTTCCGGGTCAGCATCGGTGGGCTCTCGACCCGACGAGCCGACGCGACGTACGGAGCAGTGCCGCTCAGCGTCGAGTCCGCGGGCGCCGTGGTGCGGACGTTCGCCGGCTACCAGCGCGTCAAGCAGTACCAGCCACTGTCGATCTCGTGGGCCGTCCCGCTGACGCTGGACCCCGACCCCGCCCTCTTCGGGGCCAGTGGCCCCGCACGGGAGAAGGCCTGGACCTCGGCGCTGGATGCCTCCTCCCGCCTCATCCGCGTCCTCGACGCCACGCAGGACGCCCCGGTCACCTGGGCGCTGGACCCCAGCCTCACGCCGAGCCTGCTGCCCGACCCCATCGGCTCCGGGGCGACGGGGACGCAGGAGCGCGCCCTGCGCACCGTCACCGAGGAGCGCATCACCGAGCAGGCGGGGCCCCACACGCCGTGGGTCCTGCCCGACACCGACGCCGACATCGGGGCCGTCGCCGGGCAGTCCGGGGCGACCGGTCTGGTCCGCAACCTCGTCGACCGCTCCGCCGACGTCGCGACGGTGCTCGGGGGTCGCGCCGACATCGCCTGGCCGGCCGACGGCACCTACACCGCCCGGGCCGAGTCGGGGCTGCGGCAGCTCTTCCGCGATCCTGCGCTGGCCGGGCAGGTGACCTCGAGCAGCGCCCTGCCGGCCGGGCCCAACGGCCTGACACCGGGGTCGGCGCAGCGCAGCACCACGGGCCTGCCGCTGCTGGCCTACGACGACTCCTTGAGCTCACTGCTGGGCCGCACCACCTCGGCCCAGGAGTCGGTGCTGAGCACGCAGCAGTTCATCGCCGACTCGGCCGCCCTGCTCGGCGAGCTGCCGGGCACGTCGGGGCGCTCGGTCTTCGTCGTGGCGCCGCGCTCGTTCAACCCCGACCCCGAGGCGGCCAGGCGCTTCTTCGACACCGTCCAGTCGCTGCCCTGGTTGACCCCGTCGACCACCGGGGACCAGCTCGTCGCCGCCGGGCGGACGGCCAAGACGCAGGCGGCGCCGGTGACCAGGCCCACCGCCCCCTCGACCGCGGGCACGACCCCGGTGCTCACCAGCGCCCGCATCGCCGCGCTGGAGCGCACCCTGCGCACCGTGCGGGGGGTCGCCCAGATCCGCGACGACGGTGACGAGTTCGCCCGTACCTGGACCCGGGCGGCCGAGCAGCTCCTCTCGACGCGGTGGCGCACGGCCCCGACGGCCTGGAACACCCTCAGCGGCCGCGTCACCGCCGCCACCCGGCAGACGACGGCCGCGGTGAAGGTCAGCGCCAGCACGATCAACTTCCTCGCCGACTCCGGACGGCTGCAGATCACCGTGACCAACGACCTGGACGTGCCGGTGGAGAACATCAAGCTCACCGTCGAGGCGTCCAACCCCCGGCTGCAGATCGACAGCCAGCCGTCGGTGCTGCGGATCGGGCCACGCAGCCGGGCCACCGTCAACGTGAGCGTGACCGCCCTCGCCGCCGGTCTCGTGCCGCTGCGCACGACGCTGACCACCCCCGACGGCACGGTCGTCGGCCAGGGCGCCGATGTGCAGGTCCGGGTCACCCCCACCGGCAACTGGGTCTACCTCGCCCTGGGTGGCGTCGCAGCCCTGGTCCTGCTCCTCGGTATCGTGCGCACCGTCAGGCGGCGTCCGAACCGCTCCACCCCCGGCCCTGGTGCCGACCCCCGGGCCGCGGAGGCACGCGCATGAGCGAGACCCCGCAGGGCAGCAGCGAGCAGATGTCCGACACCCCTGCAGGCAGCGAGCGAAGCCTGGCGCGGTCGAGCGCGGTGATGGCCGCAGGCACGGTGGTCTCGCGCATCCTGGGGATGGCCAAGGCGCTCATGCTCGCCGCCGTCATGGGCTTCGCCGTGACCGGTGACGCCTTCGACGTGGCCAACACGCTGCCCAACCAGTTCTACCTGCTGCTCGCCGGCGGTGTCCTCAACGCCGTCCTGGTCCCCCAGATCACCAAGGCCGCCCACCACGACGACGGTGGCGACGAGTTCGTCAACCGGCTGCTGACCCTGTCGATCGTGCTCATGGCCGGCGCCACCGTGGCCGCGACCGCGCTCGCGCCGTTCCTCGTCCAGATCAACGCCACCTCGCGCTGGACCAACCAGACCCTGGCACTGAGCACGGCGTTCGCGTTCATCTGCCTGCCGCAGATCTTCTTCTACGGGCTGTACACGCTGCTGGGACAGGTGCTCAACGCCCGCGGGCACTTCGCGGCATACATGTGGGCACCGGCCCTGGCGAACATCGTGAGCATGCTCGGCCTCGGGGCGTTCCTGTTCGCTGGTCTGCCGACAGAAGCGGGGGTGTCGGCGTGGACCCCGACGATGATCTGGCTGGTGGCCGGCAGTGCCACCCTCGGGGTCGCCGCGCAGGCCTTCGCGCTCGTGCTCCCACTACGTCGCATCGGCTTCCGGTTCCGCCCGGTGTGGGGGTTCCGGGGAGTCGGGCTGCGGTCCGCGTCGAAGGTCGCCCTGTGGACGTTCGCGGCGGTGGCGGTGAGCCAGCTCGGCTTCGTCGTCACCTCCCGGGTCCTGACCGGCAGCACCGACAAGTACTCCTACAGCACCGCCTTCCTCTTCTTCATGCTCCCGCACTCCCTGGTGACGGTCTCGCTCGTCACCGCGCTGTTCACCCGGGTCTCGAGGTCGGTGCACGCCGGACGCGTGGGCGAGGTCGTCGACGACCTCGCCCGCGGGATGCGCATGCCGGCGGTGCTGCTCGTACCCGCCACCATCGGCGGCCTGCTCCTCGCCGAACCAGTGCTGCGGGTCCTGCTCTACAGCAACGAGCCGGCCCAGGTCCGCGGGGTGGCCCACGTCCTCATGGCGATGCTCCTGGGCCTGGTCCCCTACGGCTGGCTCTACCTGGTCCAGCGCGTCTACTACGCCTACGAGGACGCCCGCACGCCGTTCGTGCTGCAGCTGATCGTCACCGTGGTCGCGACCGGGTTCAACATCGCCATCCTCGTGACCCGGCCGGACGAGGCAGGGGTGTTCGTGGGCCTCGGCCAGACGGTGAGCAACCTGCTCGCCGCCCTCCTCGGGTTCGTCCTGCTGCGCCGCAAGCTCGGTGCGCTGCGGCTCTCCTCCGCGCTGCGGGTGTATGTCCGCCTCACCCTCGCCTCGCTGCTCGCCGCCGCTGCAGGCTGGCTCGTCCTGCGCCTGGGCCAGGGCCTCACCGAGACCGGCTTCGCGGGCCGGTTGGTGGTCGTGGCGGTGGCCGGCGTGGTCTTCGCCTCCATCGCCCTCGGGCTGGCCCACGCCCTGCGGGTGCGTGAGGCGTCCCAGCTGCTCGACCCCGTCGTGCGTCGGTTGCGTCGTCGCCCCTCCTGAGGCGCAGACCCTAGGATGACACCGCAGCACAGCGGCGACCGGATCGTCAGACCAGGAGGAGGCAGCGTGCACGGGGTGGGGCCTTCGACGGTGCTGGGCAACCGGTACGCCGTGCAGCGCCGGCTGGAGCAGCTGGCGCACGCCGAACGCTGGTCGGCCCACGACACCACCCTCGAACGCAACGTGGTCGTCGTCTGCTTCGGCGAGGACGACCCGCACGCTGCCGCCACCCTCGACGCCGCTCGCCGCGCAGCCGGACTCGACAACCACCGCCTGGTCCGCGTGCTCGACGTCGGGCGCTCGGACGGGACCGCGTTCTACGTCGAGGAGGCCCTCCCCGAGGCGCACACCCTCGCCCAGATCCTCGAGCAGGGCGGGCTGCCCGCCGAGGAGGCCCGGCGGATCGCCGGTGAGACGGCCACCGGTCTCGAAGCGGCCCGCTCCCGGGGCCTGCACCACCTGCGCCTCACCCCCCACTCGGTGCTGCGTGCCCCCGACGGCACCATCAAGGTCCGCGGGGTGGCCACCTCGGCCGCCATGGCCTTCGACGACGACCTCGACTCCGCGAGCGCCGCCCGGGTCGACGCCGTGGGTGTGGTCGCCCTGGCCTATGCCGCGCTGACCAGCCGCTGGCCGTTGCCGACCCCCGTGCCCGGGGTGGAGAGCGCGCCCCGCGTCGTGGGTGGCGTGGCAGCACCGTCCGAGATCGCCGCCGGCGTGCCCGGCGACCTGGACGCCCTGTGCCGCCTGACCCTCAACGACGACCAGGGCCCGCTCACTCCCGGCGACTTCGCCTCGCAGATCGCGCCGTGGGCGCCGACCCAGGTGGTCGGCCTCGGCGGCAGCTCGCCGCGCCCGGCCGACGGCACCGACCGCACCATCGCCCTGCCCGTCGGCGACCTGCCCCGTGACACGGCGGCTGGTGGCACCGCGGCCGGTGAGCCGGCTGGCGAGACGGCTGGTGAGGCGGCCGGTGAGGCGGCAGCGGAAGCCGGCCCCGCGCCGTACGACCAGGACACCCAGCCGTTCGCGGCGCCCGCGGACCAGACGACGCAGACCCTCCCGACCGGTGCCGCGGACCGTGCGGCAGGTGCCACGGCGGGTGCCGGCAGGTGCGCCGGCCGGGCCGGCGGGTGCCGCAGCCGGGGTCGGCTCGGCACTGGGCGCGGCAGGGACCGCCGCCGGTGCCGCCGCGGGGGTCGCCGCGCACAAGGTGGGGACGTTCGCGAAGGCCGCGGCCGACAAGGCCGCCGAGCGCAAGGCCACCCGTGAGGCCGCCGCCGAGCGCGCCGAGGAGCGCCGCATCAGCCTCGACGAGGCCCTCGTCGAGGACTCCGCGCCCCTCGACCCGCCGCTGCCGATGCTGTCCCCCGAGATGACCCAGGGTGGGCGCGACCAGTCCAAGATCGTGCTGGCCATCGTGGCCACCTTCCTCGTGGTGGCCCTCGGGTTCGGTGCCTGGGGCGCCTCCCGGATCGGGGCGGGCACCGACCTCGGCTTCGGTAACCCCTCGGGCAGCACCGTCACGGTCACCGGCCCGACCGCCACCGTGACCCCGGGCCAGACCACCACCGAGGGTCCCTCCGCCACGACGAGCGGTGGTGAGGCGTTCGCCGTCCTCAGTGCCACCGGTTTCGACCCCGAGGGCGACAACGCCGAGCGCAACGGGGAAGCCCCGCGCGTCTTCGACGGCAAGAGCGACACGTTCTGGAGCTCCGAGGGCTACGCCAGTGCCAACCTCGGCGGCCTGAAGAAGGGGGTCGGCATCCGGATCGACCTCGGCCAGGTCCGCAAGATCTCCGAGGTCGACCTGGTCCTGCCCAGCGCCTCGGACGTCACCGTCTACGTCGGCGAGGACCGCACCCTCGACAACACGACCGAGCTCGGCACCAGCAAGGGCAAGGACGGCACCGTGACCGTCAAGGCCAAGGACCCTGCGGACGGCCAGTACGTGTTCGTCTGGTTCACCAAGGTGTCGCAGGTCGCCGACGGACGGTTCCGGGCGACGCTGGCCGAGGTCACGGTCCGCTGAGCCGCGCGCGGCGGACCTGGACACCCATGGGCACCACACCGCTGCGGGAACGTGAGGACCGCGAGCTGCTGCGCCAGCACCTCGCCGGAGATCCGGACGCCTTCGGAGAGCTGTTCCGTCGCCACCGGGACCGGATGTGGGCGGTGGCCCTGCGGACGACTCGCAACCCCGAGCTCGCTGCCGACTGCGTGCAGGACGCCTTCATCTCGGCGTTCCGCCGGGCCGGGTCCTACCGCGGGGACGCCGCCGTGACCACCTGGCTGCACCGCATCGTCGTCAACGCCTGCCTGGACCGGCTGCGGCGCGACAAGCCGGTCTCCCCGCTGCCCGAGCACGAGCTGGCCGACAAGCACGATGCGCACGCCTCCGTGGACACCCGGCTCGAGGTGCGCGACGCCCTCGACCGGCTCCCGGAGGGCCAGCGGATGGCCCTGGTGCTCGTCGACATGCACGGCTTGTCGGTGCTCGAGGCGGCCGCGGTCCTCGACGTCGCCGAGGGCACCGTGAAGTCCCGCTGCAGCCGGGGCCGCGAGGCGATGGCGGCGATGCTCCGGGAACGATCGGGGCAGCCGTGACGTCGTACCCATGGAGCCGCCGTCGCGCCCGCCTCGCGGGCACCCCCGCCTCCCCCCGTCCTGCAAGCCCCCCGCCCCGCCGTGTCACGGCCCGACCCGTACGGAGGTTCTCGTGGTGACCACCCCACCCGTGCCGTCGGGGCGACCGGAGGACCGGGACGACCCCACCGGCATCCGCGCCCTGCTGGCCGGGCTCGGAGACCCGGGGCCGATGCCGGCAGACCTCGTCGACCGCATCAACGCCTCCATCGCCGCCGAGCAGAAGGCTCGCGCTGGCAACGACCACACCGTCGTCCCACTCCGCCGACGGCGGTCGTCCTGGCCCAAGATCGGACTGGTCGCCGCAGCGGTCGCCGCCGTGGCCGTCGCGGTCCCGGCCATGCTCGGCACCGGGCCCGGGGAGCTGATGGCCTCCCTGAGCGGCACCGGCTCCGCCAGCTCGGCGGACTCGGCGGCCGGCTCAGAGGCCGGCTCAGCGCCTTCGGCCGAGCCCGAGTCCGTCCTCCCGGACGCCGGCAGCCGCGCGTCGAGCGCCACCGGCCCGGTCGCCCTGGCCACCAGCGGCACGGCATACACCTCCGCCGGGCTCACCACGCAGGCCCGCTCCGTCCTCGACCGGGCCGCCGCCGGGTCCAGCGACTCCCAGCTGAAGGACACGGCCACCAACGAGCTGGCCCTGCGCGCGTGCCTGACCGCCCTCGGGGTCGCCACGTGGATGCCGGTCAGCGCCGATGCCGGCACCTTCGACGGCCGCCCCGCGGTGGTCGCCGTCGTGAGCAGCGACACCGGTCAGAGCGTGTATGCCGTGGACCCGGACTGTGACGCCACCCACGCCACCGCCATGGTGGGTCCGGTCCCCCTGCCCTGACCTGCGAACCGGCCGTGCCACGCGGCCTGCCGCGTACGGTCGCGGAACATCCAGGCCCTACGATCGGTTGCAGACATCGGCACCGTATGTAGCGGTGAACCTCCTTCTCGACCACAAGGGGCTGTACTCGCGTGAGCACGACCGCACCTGACGACATCCGCAGCTTGATCATCATCGGCTCCGGCCCGGCGGGCTACACCGCCGCCGTGTATGCCGCCCGCGCCAACCTCGCACCGCTGCTGTTCGAGGGAGCCGTCACCGCCGGTGGCGCGCTGATGAACACCACCGACGTGGAGAACTTCCCGGGCTTCCGCGACGGCATCATGGGCCCGGACCTCATGGACAACATGCGCGCCCAGGCCGAGCGGTTCGGCGCCGAGATCATCACCGACGACGTCGAGTCCGTGGACCTGCAGGGCGAGGTCAAGACCGTCGTCGACGCCGAAGGCAACACCTACCGCGCCCACGCCGTCATCCTCGCGATGGGCTCGGCCTACCGCGAGCTCGGCCTGCCCGACGAGAAGCGGCTGTCCGGCCACGGGGTCAGCTGGTGCGCCACCTGTGACGGGTTCTTCTTCCGCGACCAGGACATCGCCGTCGTCGGCGGTGGCGACTCCGCCGTGGAGGAGGCCACCTTCCTCACCAAGTTCGCGAGGTCCGTGACCATCGTGCACCGCCGCGAGGAGCTGCGAGCCTCCAAGATCATGGCCGAGCGGGCGCTGTCCAACGACAAGATCAAGTTCGCCTGGAACTCGGCCGTCGAGACCATCCACGGCGAGGACAAGCTCACCGGGGTCACGCTGCGCGACACCGTGACCGGCGAGACGCGCGAGCTGCCGGTGACCGGCCTGTTCGTCGCCATCGGCCACGACCCGCGCAACGAGCTGGTCAAGGACGTCGTGTCCCTGGACGACGACGGCTACGTCCTCGTGCAGGGCCGGACCACCCTGACCAACATCCCCGGCGTCTTCGCCTCCGGTGACCTGGTCGACCACACCTACCGCCAGGCCATCACCGCCGCTGGTTCGGGCTGTGCCGCGGCCCTGGACGCCGAGCGCTACCTCGCCGACCGCGACCACGCCGGCGCCCCGGCAACCGACGCCGCGCTCACCGACGCACCCGTGCCGAGCGACGAGCCCGCGCTCACCCACTGACCCGACCGCACGAACCCCCAACCGCAGCACCACCGAAAGGAGCCCCCGAGTGGGAGCCATCAAGGACACCACGGACGCCACCTTCGAGGCCGACGTCCTCCAGAACGACAAGCCGGTCCTGGTGGACTTCTGGGCACCCTGGTGCGGCCCGTGCCGCGCTGTCGCCCCGGTCCTCGAGGAGCTGGCCATCGCGCACGCCGACAAGATCGACATCGTCAAGCTCAACACCGACGAGAACCTGCAGGTCAGCTCGCGCTACGGCATCACGGGCATCCCGACGCTGAACGTGTACGTCGGTGGTGAGGTCGTCAAGACCCTCGTCGGCGCCATGCCGAAGCCCAAGCTCGTCCGCGAGCTCGCCGACTACCTCAACTGAGTCCCGCAGGTGGCCGGCCGTCCCCAGCGGGGTCGGCCGGCTCCTGCGTTCCGGGTACGGGACGGTGCCCGAACCAGAGCCGGCGCACCTCCCGGCTCGGTTGGATGAACCCGCCCGACTGACCTAGAGTCTGTGCCTGCACGGCCCGCCGCGCCCGCCCCCGAGCGCGTCGTCATCGCGGTCCGACCTCGTCCCCAGGCCGTGCCAGGACCGCGGAACTCGTCGCCAGACCCCCTCTGACCTGCACCGATGTCGACTCCGACGCGGTCCCGAACCCCTCTGTGAGGTGGCTTGCGTGTCCGGCACCAAGAACGGCCTGCTCGCCCTCGGGAGCCGCGGACCCGACGTCGCCGACGTCCGCACCCGGCTCGCCTCGCTGGCCTCGGAAGCCCTGCCCGAGCTCGTCGAGCTGATACCCGGCTCTCCTGACCCCGAGCTGTACGACGAGGGCCTCCTGCGCGCCGTCCGCGCGTTCCAGCAGCACAAGGGCCTGATCGTCGACGGTGTCGTCGGTGTGGAGACCTTCGGGGCCATCGACGGCGCCCGGTGGTCGCTGGGCGACCGCATCCTCGTGCACACCCCCGGCCACCTGCAGCGCGGCGAGGACGTCGTGGCCCTGCAGGAGCGGCTCAACACCCTCGGCTTCGCCTCGGGACGGGTCGACGGACGGTTCGGACCCGAGACCGAGCGCGCCGTGCGCAGCTTCCAGCGCGCCTACGGCCTGCCCGGGGACGGTTCGGTGGGGCCGGAGACGCTGCGGGCGTTCGACGACCTGCGCCGATCGGTCTCGGGTGGCTCGGCCAACGTGCTGCGGGAGCGGGAGCGCGTCCGCCGCTCCGGACACAACCTCAGTGGCCGCACCGTGGTCCTCGACCCCGGCCACGGCGGCGACAACCCGGGCGCCACGGCCCACGGACTCGTGGAGTCCGACCTCGTCATGGACCTCGCCCGCCGCATCGAGGGCCGCCTGACGGCCATCGGCGTCGCGGTCGTCTACACCCGCACCGAGCACACCTGCCCGACCGAGGAGGAGCGCGCTGCCATCGCCAACACCGCTGGCGCCGACCTGCTCCTGTCGCTGCACGCGGACTCCCACGACGCCGCCGATGCCAGTGGGGTGGCCACCTTCTTCTTCGGACGGGACCGGACGACCTCGTGGTCAGCCATCGGCGAGCACATGGCCGACCTCGTGCTGCGCGAGATCGTGGCCCGCACCGGTCTGGCCAACTGCCGGTCGCACGGCCGGTCCTGGACCCTGCTGCAGCAGACCACCATGCCGGCGGTCCGGATCGAGGCGGGCTACCTGTCGCACCCGGCCGATGCTGCGCGACTGGCCGACCCCGCGTTCCGTGACACCCTCGCCGAAGCCGTGCTGATCAGTCTCCAGCGCCTCTACCTCGGCGACGACGACACCGCCAAGACCGGTGTCCTGCACCTGGGCGACCTGCGCGCCTACCTCGCCGCCCACCGCTGAGCCCCGCTCTCGAGCTCGCCTGCTTCGCGCGAATCCGCTTGCGGCGCAGCGGGTTTCGCCATGTCGGGCCTCCCACGTCCGGGCGCCCCCAGGCGATGTTTCCCGTGAAACATCGCCCGGACGGGCGTCGCGTGCCGGTCAGCTGCGGTCGACGCCCAGGAGGTCCACGATGCGGTTGAGGTCCTCCACCGAGGCGAACTCGACGGTGAGCTTGCCCTTGCGCTGACCCAGCGCGATGTTGACGCGGGTGTCGAACCGGTCGGACAGCCTGGCGGCGAGGTCGTCGAGCTGGGGGTGGCGGTTGCCGGCCCGGGGTCGGCGCGGTGTGGTGCGGTCCTGGTCGCCGCCGAGGGTCACGATCTCCTCGACACTGCGGACCGACAGGCCCTCGGCCACGATCCGCTGGGCGAGGCGCTCCATGCTGGCGCCGTCATCGAGCGACAGCAGCGCCCGGGCGTGCCCGGCGGACAGGACCCCCGCGGCGACGCGGCGGGCGACCAGGGGCGGCAGCTTGAGCAGCCGCAGCGTGTTGGAGATCTGGGGCCGGGACCGGCCGATCCGGCCGGCGAGCTCGTCGTGGGTGCACCCGAAGTCCTCGAGGAGCTGCTGGTAGGCCGCCGCCTCCTCCAGGGCGTTGAGCTGGCTGCGGTGCAGGTTCTCCAGGAGCGCGTCCCGCAGCAGGTCGTCGTCGTCGGTCTCCTTGACGATCGCCGGGACGGTCGCCTTGCCCGCCTCCTGCGAGGCGCGCCACCGGCGCTCACCCATGATCAGCTCGTAGACCACACCCTCGGGGGCGTTGTCGAGCTCGTCAGGCCCCTGACCTGCAGGAATGGGTCGGACGACGATCGGCTGGAGCACCCCGATCTCGCTGATCGAGTGCACCAGCTCCGCCATCGCGTCCTCGTCGAAGACCGACCTCGGCTGCTTGGGGTTGGGTCGGATCGAGCCCACCGGCAGGTCGCCGTACGAGGCTCCCGGCACCGGCGCCAGACCGCGGTCGTCGCGCTCCTGCCCGGGCTGGTCCTGCGACTCGGCGCCCTCGGGGGTGGCCTCGTCCTGACTTCCTTCTACGGTGTCCTCGCCCGTGTCCTCGACTGAGTCCTCGCCTGTGTCGCTGGCCCCGGAACCGTTCTGGACCCGGCCGTCCTCGTTCTCGGCGTTGGGCCGGCCCAGGTCCCCGTCCGGGTCGTCCGTTCCCGACGAAGGCTCGTGGGGGCGCTCCACCGTCGAGGTGGGGCGCTGGTCCTGGAAGAACACATCGACCGGGCGGCTCGGGGCCGGCGACGTCGGGGCGTTGGGGATGAGGGCACCCAGGCCCCGGCCGAGGGCGCGACGCTTCTCGCTCATGTGAGGGTTTCCTTGTCAGTTCTGCGCAGGGACGGAGGGGGCGGTGGCGGCGACCCCGCGGTCGGCAAGCTCGGAGGCAGCCCCGAGGTAGGACAGCGCGCCGCTGGAGTTGGGGTCGTAGGTGATGACGGTCTGCCCGTGGCTGGGTGCCTCGGAGATCCGCACGGATCGAGGCACGGTGTTGCGCAGGACCTGCTCCGGGAAGTGGCTCCGTACCTCGTCGGCCACCTGCGCCGACAGCCGGGTCCGCCCGTCGTACATCGTGAGCAGGATCGTCGACACGTGAAGGGTGGGGTTGAGGTGGTTCCGGATCAGCTCGATGTTCTTGAGCAGCTGGGAGAGCCCCTCGAGCGCGTAGTACTCGCACTGGATCGGGATGAAGACCTCCTGGGCCGCGACGAAGGCGTTGACCGTCAGCAGACCGAGGCTGGGCGGGCAGTCGATGAGCACGTAGTCCGGGGTGGGCTGGTCCGAGGACTCCACCTGCACGAGGTAGGCGGCGATGGCGCGCTGCAGCCGGGTCTCCCGGGCGACGAGGGAGACCAGTTCGATCTCTGCGCCGGCCAGGTCGATGGTGGCGGGCGCACACCAGAGCCCAGGAATGTCCGGGCACTCCTGGACGACATCCAGCATCGGCGTCCCCTCGACGAGGACGTCGTAGATGCTCGGCACCTCCGCGTGGTGGTCGATCCCCAGCGCGGTGCTGGCGTTCCCCTGGGGGTCGATGTCGATGACGAGCACGGTCAGGCCCGCCTGCGCCAGCGCCGCAGCGACATTCACCGTCGTCGTGGTCTTGCCGACGCCACCCTTCTGGTTCGCCACGGTGAGCACGCGGGTCGCCGCCGGCTTCGGGAACACCCGGCCAGTGAGCGCGATGCGCTTGCGGGCGTCTTCGGCGACCGCGCGTGCCAGCGGCGTGTCGTGGTCGGCGTGGGGCACCGAGGCCGCTCGGTCCTCGCGGTGGTCTGTTTCACGTGAAACCACGGCGGCCAATGCTTCTTCGGCCGCGGCAGCATCGCCGACGTGGGCGGCCGCTGTCTCGTCCGTCGTCTCCACGGTCGCCCCAGCAGTCGCGTCCACCGTGGGCCCAGCGGTCGGGTCCACAGCGGCCCCAGCGGTCAGGTCCACGATCGGCCCAGCACCGGGCGCTGCGGTCGGCTCGGCGCTCGCCTCCGGGTACGGCGCTGTTTCACGTGAAACAGCACCCTGGTCCGGGCTGCCACCATCCCGACCGGTGCACGGCCACCCCACCGCGCCGGTGGGTCCTGCCTGACGTTCGGGCCAGCCCAGACCCCGGGTCAGCTGGATCGCTGCTGTCGTCACGCGGTCACCTGGTTGGCCATGGGCATCATCCAACCCTACGCGAGGGCGCGGCTCCAAACGCGTGGCGCCGCGCCTGCAGGTGCTACTTCCGGCGCCGCTGCGCCTTGGCCGGAGGCCGGGAACGGACGCCCAGCTGCACCGTCACCGTGGGCACCTCCACCAGGCCTTCACCATAGGTACGGACCGCAGAGCTGACCATCCCCAGCTTGCGCAGCGTTGCGCTCGTGGCATCCAGTTCGTCCTGGGCACTGCTGCCCTTGAGCGCCACCAGGGTGCCGCCGTCCGCGAGGAGGGGAAAGGTCCACCGAGCCAGCTTGTCGATGCGGGCCACCGCGCGAGCCGTGGCCCACGGAGACCGACAGCACCCCGTGGAACTCCTCGGCGCGGCCGCGATGCACCGTGCAGTTGGTCAGCTCCAGGGCCGCCACGGCGTCGGACAGCCAGGTCGTCCGCCGGAGCATGGGCTCGACGAGGTGCAGGTGCAGGTCCGGGCGCGCGATGGCCAGGGCCAGACCGGGCAGCCCCGCACCCGAACCGACATCCACGACCTCGGCGCCGACGGGGAAGGCTTCGTGCGCCACCGCGCAGTTGAGGATGTGCCGGTCCCAGAGGATCGGCACCTCTCGCGGGCCGATGAGACCGTGGGACACACCGGTGTCGGCGAGGATCGCCGCGAACTGGTCCGCCAATGGCGCCCGTTCGCCGAACACCGCGGCCGAGGCCGGTGGCGCCGGTGGCGCGACGAGGACGTCGTCAGCAGTCGCTGGGGGCGGAGTGGAGTCGGTCATGGGCACCTTGGCTTCGGTCGGGACGCGCCTGTGGCGGTCCAGCGTATGGGCCGCGGCTCCGGTGCGGAAATGCACCACGGGCGCAGGTCCGGCGTTCCGGTCCTGCGCCCGTGCGCGGGCGCCCACGGCGCCGTTTCACGTGAAACTGCGTGGCGTCAGCCCGGCAGCACGACGACGAAGCGGCGTGGCTCGACACCGTCGGACTCCGACGCGAGACCGGCTGCGAGCACCTCGTCGTGCACGACCTTGCGTTCGAAGGCGGTCATCGGGTCCATGGCCACCTTCTCCCCGCTGGCCTTCACCTCGGCGATGACCTGCTGGGCGATCGTCACCAGGGAGGCGCGTCGCTCGGCCCGGTGCTCGGCGACATCGAGCATCAGACGACTGCGCTCACCGGTGGCGGACTGGACAGCGAGGCGGGTGAGCTCCTGGAGGGCCTCGAGGACCTTGCCATCCGGACCCACCAGGCGACGGGGTACGCGACCCTCGTCCGAGTCGACGATGGACACCGCGGCGCGGTCGCCGTCGACGTCCACCTCGATGTCACCGTCGAGGTCGGCGATGTCGAGGAGCGTCTCGAGGAAGTCGGCTGCGACCTCACCCTCGCGCTCGAGGTCGGCCGTCTTGGCCGGACGTCGGCGGGTCGACGTACCGGACGCCTCACCCTCGGCTGCCTCGACGCCCGGGGCGGGCTCACCGGTGCCGTCGCCGACATCGGTCGAAGAGGTGTCGGTCGCGTCGGTGTCGGTCGAGTCGGTCGCGTCAGCCCCGGTGACGTCGGTGACCTCGTCGCGGCCTCGTTCTGGCCTCGTTCGTGGCCTCGTTCGCGGCCTCGTCAGTGGCGGCGGGGTCTGCTGGCGTGCTCTGGCTGGTCTGGTCGACGACGGTGTCGTGCTGCTCAGTCATGGTCATCGCTCTCAGTTGTCGGTCTGCGGCTTGGTTTCCTGCACGGGTGAGCTCGCGGCAGCCGGCTTGGCCGGGCCTGCGGGACCCTTCTTCTTCTTCTTGCGGCTGGGCTGCTGGCGCTGGCCGCCGGTGGGCTTGGGAGCCTCGACCTCCTCGGCCTGGTCCAGACCCTTGATCCGGAACTCCTCCACCGGCTTGCCCCGCTTGGCGCGACGCTCCTGCATGGCCTTCTCCGCGAGCGAACCGGGGGCCGGCATCTTGCGGATGACGTAGAACTGCTGGCACATCGACCACACGTTGGTGGTCAACCAGTAGAGCAGGACACCGATCGGGAAGTTCACACCCGAGATGGCGAAGAAGATCGGCATCAGGTAGAGCAGCATCTTCTGCTGCTTGGCGAAGGGGTTGTCCAGCGCCGAGGCCGGCATGTTCTTCATCATCAGCTGGCGCTGGGTGGTGAACGTGCTCGCCGACATGGCGATGATGAGCACGACCGTGACGATCTGGACGGTCAGGTCGCCACTGCCGAGGAACTTGTCGGAGAGCTGGGCACCGAAGAGCGTCGACTGCTCGGCCTGCGAGGCCAGGTCGCTGGTGATCGGGCCGATCTGCTTGCTGGGATCCTTCGCGATCCCCTCGAGGCCGTTGAGGACCCGGAACAGTCCGAAGAAGAACGGCGACTGGAGCAGGATCGGCAGGCACGAGCTGAACGGGTTGGTCCCGGTCCGCTTGTAGAGGTCCATCGTCTCGGCCGTCATGGCCTGACGGGAGTCCGGGTCGCTCTTGCCCTTGTACTTGGCCTGGATCTTCTGCATCTCGGGCTGGATGAGCTGCATGCGCCGCGAGGCGTGGATCTGCTTGACGAACAACGGGATCATCGCGGCCCGCATGACCACCACGAGACCCACGATCGACATCACCCAGGCCAGGCCCGAGTCCCCCGGGATCCCGATGCTGGTGAACAGGTAGTGCCAGCCGAACAGGATCCACGAGACGATCCATTCGAACGGGTAGATCAGATCACTGAAGCTCATGGTGTCCTCAATCTGGTGGTGGGCCGTCGATCTGACGTCCCACCGATGGTTCCGGCCGTGCGCTGCGTATGCCGCTCGGCTGGCAGGTCTGGTGCCCTACCGCTGGAGTTCGGGCTGGGCTGGTCGGGCTGGCACGTGGTCGACGCCCCCCGCGCTCCAGGGGTGACACCTGCCCAACCGCTTCGCGGCGAGCCAGGTTCCCTTGAGGGGACCGTATCGCCGGAGGGCGGTGACGGCGTACGCCGAGCAGGAGGGGTAGTAGCGACAGGTGGGCGGGCGCATCGGCGACACGAACCGCTGGTAGAGGACGATGAGCCCGATCAGCGGGGCCGTGAGGACCTTGCCGACGCTCTTCACCTTCGACCAGCTCCCATCCGAGCGAGGACCTTCGGTAGCACCCGGTCGAGGTCGGCGGCGAGTTGGGTCGAGTTCGCTTGCGCTGCAGCAGGATTGGCTCGGACCACCACATCGGTGCCCACAGGGATGACGGGAAGGCGTGAAGCCATCAGCGCCCTGAGCCTACGCTTGGTCCGGTTGCGCACGACGGCTCCACCGACAGCCTTGGAGACGACGAAACCGACCCGCGGCGGTTGTCCCGCACGCGTGTCGGTTCGTGCTGAGTGGACCACCACGAGCGGGGAGCCCGCGCGGGCTCCACCAGGGCCCCTCAGCGCTGCCGAGAACTCCGAGCTCGTACGGAGCCGGTGCCCCGCGGGCAGCACAGGGACTGCCTCAGGCGGAGAGCTCGGAGCGGCCCTTGGCGCGGCGTGCCGACAGGATGGCGCGACCCGCACGGGTCCGCATCCGCAGGCGGAAGCCGTGGGTCTTGGCCCGGCGACGGTTGTTCGGCTGGAAAGTACGCTTGCTCACGAGGTTCTCCGTTACTGGTCAGGCCCGGTTGGCCTGCTGAGTGCTGGGGGCGGCGTGGCGGCCGCAATCGGAAGCCCGCGCCGCGACCAGCTCCTGGAGGAGGTGGTCTCGGGGTGTCACGGGCATGCGAAAACGGCCGACAGGCCTGCTCCAAGGTACGCGAGCGCCAACCGGCCGGTCAAACCAGCCCACCCGCCGGGGTCGGCTGGACCGGCCACCTCGCACTAGCAGCGCGACACCACCATCGCGACGGCGACACGCCGTGCCGAGTACCGATCTTTTCCTGCTGGCGGCAAAATTTCTGTGGTGTGGCTTGCTCCCCGGGCCCTGACCTTGTTAGCGTCCGTCCTCGTCCCTCTGCCGTACCCACAGGTTGTGGATAAGTGTGTGGACAAGGCACCATCACCCTGCGACTGACCCTGCGACAGGGTAGCAACCGCGGACACCGTCGAAAGGGATGTGGGCTCAGTGAGTGACGCAGATCTGGACTTTGCTCAGATCTGGCAGAACACCATCGCCACCCTCGACGCCGACGGTCTCCCCGCCCGCGAACGCGCGTTCCTCACCCTGGCCCGGCTCTCGGGCCTGCTGGACGGGACCGCCCTGGTGAAGGTGCCGAACGACTACACCAAGGACGTCGTCGAGCAGCGCGTGCGCGATGCGGTCACCCGCGCCCTGTCCTCCCAGCTCGGCACCCAGGTGCAGCTGGCCGTCACCGTCGACCCGTCCCTGGACGAGGACCACTACGTCGAGGACACCGTGGGCCTGCCGGACCAGCGTCCGGCCAGCAGCGCGCCCTACGCCGGGGGTTATGGCGACCCCGCGGCGAGCTTCCGCGACCCCGGCTACGGCGACAGCACCAGGGACGCCGGGGACAGCAACGGCTGGGCCCCCAGCGCGCGCCAGCCGGCTCACCGCATCGACCCCGACGAACGGCCGGACCCCTCGCACGAGCAGGCCGCGCAGGGTCTCGCCCCGTCGCAGCGCCGTCCGCGCGACGAGGTGCCCAGCATCACCGACGAGTCGGCGACGCGGCTCAACCCGAAGTACACCTTCGACACCTTCGTCATCGGGGCGAGCAACCGGTTCGCCCACGCGGCGGCGGTCGCGGTCGCCGAGGCGCCGGCCAAGGCCTACAACCCCTTGTTCGTCTACGGCGAGTCCGGGCTGGGCAAGACCCACCTGCTGCACGCGATCGGGCACTACGCCCGCAACCTCTACCCGCACGTCAAGGTGCGCTACGTGAACTCCGAGGAGTTCACCAACGACTTCATCAACAGCATCCGGGACGACAAGGCGAGCAACTTCCAGCGTCGCTACCGCGATGTCGACGTCCTGCTCATCGACGACATCCAGTTCCTGCAGGGCAAGGTGCAGACGCAGGAGGAGTTCTTCCACACGTTCAACACCCTGCACAACGCCAACAAGCAGGTGGTCATCACCAGCGACCTGCCCCCCAAGCTGCTGTCCGGCTTCGAGGAGCGGATGCGCAGCCGGTTCGAGTGGGGCCTGCTCACCGACGTGCAGCCGCCCGACCTCGAGACCCGGATCGCCATCCTGCGCAAGAAGGCCATCCAGGAGCGGATGAGCGCCCCCGACGAGGTGCTGGAGTTCATCGCGAGCCGGATCTCGACGAACATCCGCGAGCTCGAGGGCGCCCTCATCCGCGTCACCGCCTTCGCCAGCCTCAACCGGCAGAGCGTCGACATGGGCCTGGCGGAGATCGTGCTCAAGGACCTCATCCCCAACGAGCAGGGCTCCCAGATCACCAGCGCGACGATCATGGCCCAGACCGCGGCGTACTTCGGGCTCACCATCGAGGACCTGTGCGGCACCTCCCGCTCCAGGGTCCTGGTCACGGCTCGCCAGATCGCGATGTACCTCTGCCGGGAGCTCACCGACCTGTCCCTGCCGAAGATCGGCCAGCAGTTCGGTGGTCGGGACCACACGACCGTCATGCACGCCGACAAGAAGATCCGCCAGCTGATGGCCGAGCGTCGCGCGATCTACAACCAGGTCACCGAGCTCACCAACCGGATCAAGCAGCAGTCGCGCTGAGACCCGACGTCGCTGCCGGGTCGCGCACGAAGGCCACGGTGTCGGCCAGGGTCTGCTCCCACGGGGTCGCCTGCAGCCCGAACACCTGCTCGGTCTCGGTCGACTCGAGGACGAACGGCCGGTCGAACTGGTAGCGGGTCTCGGCCAGCTCGGCCAGGAACGGCACGACCAGTCCCATGGCGCGCACCACCGGAGCCGGTATGGCGCGGACCGCACCGGGTCGGCGCCCGACCAGTGCCGCGACCTCACCGGCGACCGCCCGCATCGACCGCGCCGGTGCGCTCGGGACGTGCCACGCACGTCCCCACCCCCGCTCGTCCTGGGCCAGCACCGCGGCGAGCCGGGCCGTGTCGCGCACATCGGTCCAGGTGTGGGCGGCGTCGGGGTCCCCCACGAGCAGCCAGACGGGGCGGTGCCGGACGACAGGGGTGACGACGAGCTCCTGGAGCATGCTCGTCCGCGCACCGATGCCCGGACCGGTGTAGTCGCTGGCCCGAAGCTCGGTGACCCGGACCCGCCCGGCGGCGTGCGCCGCGAGGGCGTCCTCCCACATCCGTACGCGCAGGGCGCCCTTGGGCCCGCTGGGTCGCAGCGGGGTGCGCTCGGTCATCGGCGCGTCGACCGGACCGTAGCCGTAGAGGTTGCCCACGATGACCAGGCCGGCACCGGTGCGCTCGGCCGCGGTCAGCACCGAGGCCGCCAGCGGCGGCCAGTCGCGCTGCCAGGCCGAGTAGTCCGGCGGGTTGAGCGCGTTGACCAGGGCCTGCGCGCCACGCGCCAGCTCGGTCACCCGGTCGACGTCGGTCGCGTCCGCACTGACCGCCTCGACCCCGTCGAGATGAGCTCCCCGCCCCGACCGGGACACCAGCCGCACCTCGTGACCGCCGGCCACCAGCTCCTTGGCGGTGTTCTGCCCGACCGCGCCTGCTCCCAGCACCACGTACCGCGCCACGACCACCAGCTCCTTCGAATCCTCAAGTGTGAGCACTGCTCTCTGTTGCATCGAGTACACACCCTGAGAGACCAGCGAGTCAAGAGCAGTGCTCACATTCGTGACACCTGATCTCTTCAATGACAGGATGGCGGCATGCCCACCCCGGACCCGGCCCCCGAACCCGCCTCCCGAACCCATCGCACCCCGCACGCCCTCGACGCGCGGGATCCGGGCGCGCAACCGGGCAGCGCTCGAGGAGGAGATCCTCGAGGTCGGGCGGCGCCACCTGGCGCACGACGGCGCGGCCGCGTTGTCGTTGCGGGCCATCGCCCGCGACCTCGGCATGGTGTCCTCCGCCCTCTACCGCTACGTCGCCAACCGCGACGACCTGCTGACCCTGCTCATCGTCGCCGCCTACACCTCCCTCGGTGACGCGGTCGAGAAGGCGCACGGCGCCATACCGTCGCAGGACCTGGGGGCACGCTGGGACGCGATCGCCCATGCCTTGCGCGCATGGGCCCTGGCGCACCCCCACGAGTACGCCCTCGTCTACGGCTCACCGGTACCCGACTACGTCGCCCCCGCCGAACGCACCACCGAGCCCGGCACCCGGGTCCAGGTCCTGCTCGTCCGCCTCCTCGCCGACGCGACGAGAGCGGGACGGCTGGCGGACCGGGACGCAGGTGACACCGACGCCGAGGTCCGCCAGCTGGCCGACCGAGCGGTGGGGGCCATGGTGCAGACCGAGTTCTTCGAGGGCAGCGGCGTCGACGCGCCCACCCTGATGGCGGGTCTGGCGGCCTGGTCGCTGGTGATGGGCGCCCTGTCCACCGAGGTGTTCGGGCAGCTGGGACCGGACTCGGTGACCGATCGGGACGCGTATTTCGCCGCGATGGTGCGCATCTCCCGCCACCTGGTCCTGGCTGCCTGACAGCGCCGCGTCCCGGCCCTGACCGATCCCGAACCAGCCACCCGTCCACGCGTCGTCCCCAAGGGGATGCCAGTTGTCCACAGGTCCCTCCACAGCTGTGCGCACCTGTTCACCCTCCCGACACATGACCGGCCGTCACGTCGCGTGAGCACGGAACGGCTGGCGTCCACGCACGGCAAAGCCGACAATCGCGGCTCAGACCCCGTGGTCCACACCTGTGGACAAGTCTGTGGGTATCGATGCGGGCCGCCGCCCTCTCATCTGTTCGGATGAGGGCCCTGCACACCGGTGGACAACCTGTGGACAACCGGTGCACGACACACCGAGCGAGCTGGGGACAGGCCGGGAGTGTCGTGTGGAGAGGGTGTGCGCGGCGAGACGGCCTCCACAGCCGGGACCAGTCTGTCCGCCGCCGCGTCCACCCGGCGTGCACAGCCCGACGGACCCGTTGACCTGCGACAACGGGCGCTGTCCACAGAGTGCACACCCCCTACAACGATGACGAGATCCCTCAACTCACAGATCCAGCCCCGAGCACCAACCCTGCCCCGACCCCCCTGACAGCCAACCGGGAACGACAAGAATCCGAAAGGCCGATCCGGGTTGGCCGACCGCAGCGCGAGCACTAGGGTCAGTGCGCAATCACATTTTGTGGGATTCAGGCGGCAGAGCCGCACGTGAAAGGGCAGGTAGCGACGGTGAAGTTCAGGGTCGAACGTGAGGTCCTCGCCGACGCCGTGACCTGGGTGGCCCGCGGGCTGCCAGCCCGTCCCCCCGTGCCGGTCCTGGCCGGGGTGCTGCTCGAGGCCAGCGAGGAGGGCACCCTCACGCTGTCGGCCTTCGACTACGAGGTGTCGGCGAAGATCACCGTCGCCGCCGATGTCGCCGAGGGTGGCACCGTGCTCGTGCTGGGCCGGCTGCTCGCCGACATCTCGCGCAACCTGCCCTCGAAGCCGGTCGACGTGGCCACCGACGGCAACAAGGTGGCGGTGACCTGCGGGTCCTCGCGCTTCAGCCTGATGCAGATGCCGGCCGACGACTACCCCACCCTGCCGACGTCCCCCACCGCCAGCGGCACCATCGCCGGCGACGTGTTCACCCAGGCCGTCGCCCAGGTGGCGATCGCCGCCGACCGTGGCGACACCCTGCCGATCCTCACCGGCGTCCGCGTGGAGATCGACGGCGACAAGATGACGCTGCTGGCCACCGACCGCTACCGGCTGGCGATGCGCGAGCTCACCTGGAACCCCGAGGCCACCGACGCGACGCACCTCGCGCTCGTCCCGGCGCGCACCCTGTCCGAGACGGCCAAGGCCCTCGGCGCCTCCGGCTCCATCGAGGTCGCACTCGGATCCTCCGCCGGCGGTGACGGACTCGTCGGCTTCGAGGCCGGCCAGCGCCGGACCACCACCCGCCTGCTCGACGGTGAGTACCCGAAGGTCACCTCGATCTTCCCGTCCAGCGTCGACACCGAAGCAGTCATCAAGACCTCCGACCTCATCGAGGCGGTCAAGCGCGTGGCGCTCGTCGCCGAGCGCAACACCCCGGTGCGGCTGCGCTTCACCGACGGCCAGGTGGCCATCGAGGCGGGCACCGGTGACGACGCGCAGGCGTCCGAGGCGGTCGAGTCGACGCTCACCGGGCCGGAGATCGAGATCGCCTTCAACCCCCAGTTCCTGCTCGACGGCCTCGGCGCCGTCGGGACGGCGTTCTCGCGACTGTCCTTCACCCAGGCGTCGCGTCCCGCGGTGCTGTCCGGCCAGGACGAGCAGGACGGCGAGGCCGACACCTCCTACCGCTACGTCCTCATGCCGGTGCGCTTCGCGAGCTGACCAGCGCCGGGCGTAGCCTGATCTACGCACGCGGCGTGGTCTGCCGTTCGTCCGGTTGCGGTCCCTCGCCTGTGGACCCGCCGCACCACCCCCCACGAAAGGGCGTCGTCACATGCAGCTCGGTCTGATCGGCCTCGGCAAGATGGGCGGCAACATGCGCGAGCGCCTCCGCCGCGCGGGCCACGAGGTGGTCGGCTTCGACCACAACCCGGCTGTCTCCGACGTCAAGACGTTGGCGGCCCTGGTCAAGAAGCTCGAGGCTCCCCGCACCGTGTGGGTCATGGTGCCGTCCGGTGCACCCACCCGCGAGACGATCGCCAAGCTCGGTGACCTGCTCGACAAGGGCGACCTGGTCATCGACGGGGGCAACAGCCGCTTCACCGACGACTTCGAGAACGAGAAGCTGCTCAAGACCAAGGGCATCGGCTACGTCGACTGCGGCGTCAGCGGCGGCATCTGGGGGCTCGAGAACGGCTACGGCCTGATGGTCGGCGGCACCGCTGCCAACGTCAAGAAGGCCATGCCGATCTTCGACGCCCTGCGCCCGGAGGGTCCCCGCGAGGAGGGCTTCGTCCACGCAGGCAAGGTCGGCGCCGGCCACTACACGAAGATGGTCCACAACGGCATCGAGTACGGCCTGATGGCTGCGTATGCCGAGGGCTACGAGCTGCTCGAAGCCAAGGACATCGTCACCGACGTCCCCGGCGCTTTCAAGGCCTGGACCCGCGGCACCGTCGTCCGCTCCTGGCTGCTCGACCTGTTGGTCGACGCGCTGGAGAAGAACCCGCACCTCGAGGACGTCTCGGGCTACACCGTCGACTCCGGTGAGGGTCGCTGGACCGTCGAGGAGGCCATCGCCAACTCGGTGCCCATGCCCGTGATCTCGGCGTCCCTCTTCTCCCGGTTCGCCTCGCGCCAGCAGGAGTCACCGACGATGCAGGCGGTCGCGGCGCTGCGTGGTGGTTTCGGTGGACACCAGGTCATGTCGGTCGCCGAGGGTGAGAAGCTGCGCGCCGACGGTGCCCCGAAGCACGAGTCGGCGGTGGCGGCGAAGGCAGCCCCGAAGGAGAAGCCGACCACCAGTGCGAAGAAGGCCGCGGCCAAGGGCCGCAAGGCCGCCAGCGCCGGTCCCTCCTCCGGCACGGGTTCCACGGGCCGAAGCTCGACGAAGAAGTCGAGCTGACCCAGCCCCTGAGCCCCTGATCGGTCGACCGTGCACGTCCGCCACCTGACCGTCTGCGACTTCCGCAGCTATGGGACGGCCGACCTGCCGTTGGAGCCGGGCGTCACGACCATCGTCGGCCTCAACGGCCAGGGCAAGACCAACCTGGTGGAGGCGATCGGCTACCTCGCGTCGCTGTCCAGCCACCGGGTCGCCACCGACCAGCCGCTCGTGCGGTTCGGCGCCGACCAGGCGGTGATCCGGGGAGCGGTGGTCCGCGACGGCCGGGAGACGATGGTCGAGCTCGAGCTCAACCCGGGCCGGGCCAACCGGGCCCGCCTGGGCCGCTCGCCGGCCGGCCGGCCCCGTGACGTGCTCGGCACCTTGCGGACCGTGCTGTTCGCCCCGGAGGACCTGGCCCTGGTCAAGGGCGACCCGTCCGAGCGCCGCAAGTTCCTCGACGACCTGCTGGTGGCCAGGCAGCCCCGGTGGGCCGGTGTCCGCGGCGAGTACGACAAGATCCTCAAGCAGCGCAACGCGTTGCTGAAGTCCGCGGCCCCGGTGCTGCGGCGTGGTCAGCGTCGTCCCCCACCGCGACCCACGGACGAGCCGGCCGACGACGCCCGGGCCTCGGCGCTGCACACCCTGGACATCTGGAACGAGCACCTGGCCACCGTCGGGTCGCAGCTGCTCTATGCCCGGCTCCGCCTGCTGCGTGACCTCGGCCCCTACCTGACCTCGGCCTACGACGAGGTCAGCGCCGGCCAGTCCGACGCCCGGGTGTCCTACAAGAGCTCGCTGCGCGAAGCCGCCTCGGCCTCCCTGGCCGCCGGTGAGGTGCCGGAGATCGACCAGCTCCGCAGCGAGATCCTCGCCACCCTGGACGAGCTGCGCGACCGCGAGATCGAGCGCGGGATGTCGCTGGCCGGACCGCACCGCGACGACCTGGTGCTGTCCCTGGGTGAGCTGCCGGCCAAGGGCTACGCCAGCCACGGCGAGAGCTGGTCCTTCGCGCTGGGACTGAAGCTGGCGGCATACCAGCTCCTGCGCCACGACCTCGGGGACGACCCGGTCCTCATCCTCGACGACGTCTTCGCCGAGCTCGACTCCGGTCGCCGCGAGCGCCTGGCGGCGATGGTGGTCGACTGCGAGCAGGTGCTCATCACCGCGGCGGTCGACGCCGACGTCCCCAGCACGTTGGCCGGGCGGACGTATGTCGTGAGCCTGGGTGAGGTGAGCCTGCGTGAGTGAGGTGCCGGGCCACCTGCCCGACGAGGAGCCGGGCGAGGGGGTCAGCTCGGTCGAGGGGGTCGGCTCGGTCGAGGGCGCCGGGTCGGTCGAGGACGCGGCGAGCGCAGCGCTGCAGCGAGCGCGGGCTGCCGCCAGGGACAAGGGACTTCGTCCCGGGCTGAAACCGATGCGCCGCCGCCGGCCGGGCGAACCCGCCAAAGCACCTCGTGATGGGCGCGACCCGCTGCTGCTCGGTGACCAGATGGACCGGCTGCTGTCCGACCGCGGCTGGAAGGTCGATGTCGCGGTGGGGTCGGTGATGGGGCGTTGGCCGCAGATCGTCGGGGAGGAGGTGGCCCAGCACTGCATCCCGGTGACGTTCGAGTACGGCGTGCTGACGGTGCGGGCCGACTCGACCGCGTGGACGACCCAGCTCAAGCTGCTGGAGTCCGCGATCATGGGCCGGCTCGAGGGCGAGGTGGGTAAGGGCACGGTGAGCGCGCTGAAGATCGTCGGGCCGAGTGCGCCGTCGTGGTCCAAGGGTCCGCGCCGCAGCACCGGCCCCGGTCCGCGCGACACCTACGGCTGAGGGCGCCCCCGGCCGGTGCGTGTGCTCGCGATCGGCGCCCTCGTGCGGACGCTGCCTAGGATCGAGCCATGACGGCCGACGCTGACCGCCCCGCCACCGAGGGCTCCGCCCCGGGGCAGGACCCCCGTTCGCTGACCCGGGCGCACTTCGACCACGTGGTCGCGGCGACCACGCGGTGGTCGGACAACGACATGTACGGGCACCTCAACAACGCGGTCTACTACGAGCTCTTCGACTCGGCGATCAACGGTTGGCTCATCACTGCCGCCGGTATCGACGTGATGGCGCTCCCCGAGCTGGGGGTGGTCGCCGAGTCCGGCTGTCGCTACTTCCGCGAGCTGGAGTACCCCCGCCCGCTGGAGGTCGGGGTCCGGGTCGAGCGGGTGGGCCGCAGCAGCATCACCTACGCCCTGGGCCTGTTCGATGCCGAGGCGGCCGCGCCGGCCGCGCTGGGCCACTGGGTGCACGTCTACATCGACCGGGACACGCGGACCGCCGTGCCCATCCCCGCGGTGGTCCGCGACCTGCTGGACGACGCGGTCCTCGCGCGGGCATGAGGATCACCGGCGCGGTCCTCGAGGAGGTCGGCCGCCCCGGCCCGTGGGCGCGGACCCGCCCGCTCACCGTCGGCGAGCTCGACCTCGAGGGTCCCGGACCCGGCGAGGTGCTGGTGCAGATGGAGGCCGCCGGGGTCTGCCACTCCGACCTGTCCGTCGTCGACGGCAACCGCAGCCGACCCGTACCGATGCTGCTCGGTCACGAGGGCGCCGGCCGGGTGCGTGGGCTGGGTGACGGGGTCGAGGACCTGGCGGTGGGGCAGCGGGTGGTCATGACGTTCCTGCCCCGGTGCGGCGAGTGCGCCGGCTGCGCCACCGGCGGGCGGATGCCCTGCGGCCCGGGTTCGGTGAGCAACGGCGCGGGTGAGCTGCTCGGGGGCGGCCGACGGTTGTCGCGAGACGGGGTCCCCGTCCACCACCACCTCGGTGTCTCGGCCTTCGCCACGCACGCGGTCCTCGACACCCGCTCGGTGGTCGCCGTGGAGGACGACGTCCCACCGGACGTGGCTGCGGTGCTCGGCTGCGCCGTGCTCACCGGCGGAGGCGCCCTGCTCAACGCCGCCCCACCGCAGGCCGGCCAGTCCGTGCTCGTGGTCGGCCTCGGCGGAGTCGGTATGGCGGCACTGCTCACCGCGGTCGCCCTCGGCGCCGGTGACGTCATCGCCGTGGACGGCGTCTCCGCGAAGCGCGACCGGGCCCTCGAGCTCGGAGCGACCCGGGTGCTGGATCCCGGTGAGCTCGCCGACAGCGGGATCCGGGCGGAGGTGGTGGTGGAGGCAGCCGGCAGTGCACGCGCGTTCGAGGCAGCCCTGGCCGCCACCGCTCCCGGCGGTCGCACGGTCACCGTCGGTCTTCCGCACCCCGATGCCAGGGCCAGCGTCTCCCCGCTGCAGCTCGTCGCCGAGGCGCGGACCGTCATCGGCAGCTACCTCGGTTCGGCCGTCCCGAGCCGCGACATCCCGGTCTTCGCGCAGTGGTGGCGTGAGGGCCGGCTGCCCGTGGAGGCGTTGGTGTCCTCGTCGATCACGCTGGACCAGGTGAACACGGCGATGGACGAGCTCGCTGCGGCCCGCGCCATCCGGCAGGTCATCCGGTTCTGAGGACGGTCAGCCCGTGCGCAGGCTCCGGTGGTGGGGCAGCTGCCGGCAACGGGTTCCTCTGGCGGTTGTCGGTGGGGCCGAGCACCATGGACCCATGAGCGAATTGTCCAGATCCCCACGCTGCGGCATCGTCCCGCCCTACCTCCTGCAGGCGCTCGCCGAGGCCGACGGCCACGCCGGCTCGAGCGCCGAACACACGCTGCGCCGCGATGTCGAGCACCGGGCCCACCGGCAGGGACGCCACACCGGTGCGGCGGGCCCGCTGGCTCCCGCGGCCGAGCCAGGTCCCGCTCCGGGGCCGGACGACGGCACTGGACCGCAGCGGGTGATCGACGACGCCGCCGGCCGGGAGACGCTGCCCGGGACGACGGTCCGGCGCGAGGGCGAGCCGGCCACCGGGGACGCCGCGGTCGACGAGGCGTACGACGGCCTCGGCCAGACCTGGTCGCTGTACTCCGAGGTCTTCGGCCGGGACTCGCTCGACGGCCGGGGGCTGGCGCTGCTCGCGACCGTGCACTACGGCAAGGACTACGACAACGCGTTCTGGGACGGCACCCGGATGGTCTTCGGCGACGGGGACGGCGAGGTGTTCAACCGGTTCACCGTCAGTGTCGACGTCATCGGGCACGAGCTGACCCACGGGGTCACCGAGCTGACCGCCGGCCTGACCTACCGGGGCCAGTCGGGCGCCCTCAACGAGAGCGTGTCGGACGTGTTCGGGTCGCTGGTGCGCCAGCGGGCCGCCGGGCAGTCCGCCGACGAGGCCGACTGGCTCATCGGCGCCGGCCTGTTCACCGACTCCGTGCGGGGCGTGGCGCTGCGCTCGATGAAGGCACCCGGCACGGCGTACGACGACCCCCGGCTCGGCAAGGACCCGCAGCCGGCGACGATGGCCGACTACGTCGAGACCACCGACGACAACGGCGGGGTCCACATCAACTCCGGCATCCCCAACCACGCGTTCTACCTCACGGCCAGCGCCATCGGCGGCCACGCCTGGGAGGCCCCCGGCCAGATCTGGTACGACACCCTCACCGGTGACGGCATCGCCGCCGACTGCGACTTCGCGACCTTCGCCGGGCTCACCGTGACTGCCGCCACCGCCCGGTACGGCGCGGGGTCCAGCGAGGTGGGCGCGGTCGAGCAGGCCTGGACGCAGGTGGGGGTGCCGATCGGTGCGAGCCCGGCCCCGGTCCCCGCCCCGCCCCCGGCACCTGCTCCAGGTCCGGCTCCTGCGCCGCCCCCGGCTCCTGCCCCGGGCCCGGCCCCCGGTGACGAGCTCGTGCAGGTCCGGCGCACGGGTGGTCTTGCCGGGATGCGGCAGACCCGGACCGTTGCCCTGTCCCAGCTGCCTGCCTCCGACGCCACCGCCTGGCGCTCCCTGCTCGCCGACGACGGGTTGCGCGGCCTGGCCGCCGGCCCCACCGGGCGGACCATCCCCGACGCCTTCACCTATCACGTGGCGTGCCCTCCGGAGGGTGCGGAGGTCACGTTGCCCGAGCACGGCATACCCGATCCGGTGCGCGAGCTGTTCCGGCGCACCCTGGAGCTGTGAGCAGCGCGCCCTCCGCCTGGCGCCGAGCGGCACCCCTATCGACCTCTCAGGGAAACGGCGAAATCCGGCACTGAGGGACCGGGTGGTGTACCGGGACTCCAAACCTGCCCCTGTTTTCGGTCAAATCCCGGCTCACGGGCCTCCTGACGCCCTGTGGCCCTTCCCCGCCCGGTAGACTGTGAGGTGAAATCGCGGCCGGCTGGGCTTCCAGACTGGCCGCGTGTCATGAGCAGGGTGCAGCGGCGTGTCGGGGCGACCCCCGAGCGGCCTGCCCCACCGGAGAAGGAGCACCGTGTCCGAGTCTGACCAGACGCCGCACGAGAGCACGCCGAACAGCACCCCCAGCGCAACTCCCCCCTCGGAGCACCCCGAGCACGTCGCCGAGAACCTCACGGCGGCCCAGGCCGAGGCGGCCCGCCTGGCGGCCGAGGCCGAGCTCGCCGGCGTGCCCGCCGGCACCGAGTACGACGCCAGCGCGATCACGGTCCTGGAGGGCCTCGAGGCCGTCCGCAAGCGGCCCGGGATGTACATCGGCTCGACGGGCGAGCGCGGCCTGCACCACCTGGTGTGGGAGATCGTCGACAACGCGGTCGACGAGGCGCTCGCCGGGTATGCCGACACCATCGACGTGACCCTGATGGCCGACGGTGGCGTGCGCGTCGTCGACAACGGCCGCGGCATCCCCACGGGCCACAACGACCAGTACGGCGTGTCCACCGTCGAGCTCGTCCTCACCCAGCTGCACGCCGGCGGCAAGTTCGGCGGCGGTGGCTACAAGGTGTCCGGTGGCCTGCACGGTGTCGGATCCTCGGTGGTCAACGCCCTGTCCAGCCGCCTCGACGCCGAGGTGCACCAGCTGGGCCACGTCTTCCGGGTGTCCTTCGCCTACGGCGAGGCCACGGCGCCGCTGGAGAAGATGGAGCCCTCGGACCGCACCGGAACGACCATCACCTACTGGGCCGACGGTGACATCTTCGAGACGACCACCTACGACTTCGAGACGATCCGGGCCCGGTTCCAGCAGATGGCGTTCCTCAACAAGGGGTTGACGATCAACCTCACGGACGAGCGCGTCCCCGAGGCCTCGGAGGACGACGTCGACGCGGTCGACGCGTCGGAGAAGAAGCCGCGCCAGATCAGCTACACCTACGCCAACGGCCTGGTCGACTACGTCACCCACCTGGTGACCTCCAAGAAGGCCGAGCCGGTCCACGCCGAGATCATCTCGATCGAGTCCGAGGACACCGAGCGGCAGCTGTCGTTCGAGCTGGCGATGCAGTGGACGAACGCCTACTCCGAGTCGGTCCACACCTACGCCAACACCATCAACACCCACGAGGGCGGCACCCACGAGGAGGGCTTCCGTGCGGCGATGACCAAGCTGGTCAACGACTTCGCGCGCAAGCAGAACCTGCTCAAGGACAAGGACGAGAACCTCACCGGCGACGACATCCGTGAGGGCCTGACCGCGGTGGTCTCGGTCAAGCTCGGTGAGCCGCAGTTCGAGGGCCAGACCAAGACCAAGCTCGGCAACTCCGAGGTCAAGGGCTTCGTCCAGCGGGCCATGACCGACGAGTTCGGCCACTGGCTGGGCGCCCACCCCAACGAGGGCAAGGACATCGTCCGCAAGTCGATCCAGGCGGCCGCTGCCCGCATGGCCGCCCGCAAGGCGCGTGAGGCCACCCGGCGCAAGGGTCTGCTGGAGTCCGGTGGCCTGCCGGGCAAGCTGCGCGACTGCCAGAGCAAGGACCCCTCGATCTCCGAGGTGTTCATCGTCGAGGGTGACTCGGCCGGTGGTTCGGCCGTGCGTGGTCGCAACCCGCACAACCAGGCGATCCTGCCGATCCGGGGCAAGATCCTCAACGTCGAGAAGGCCCGCATCGACAAGGTGCTGGCCAACAACGAGGTGCAGGCGCTGATCTCGGCGTTCGGCACCGGCATCGGCGAGGACTTCGACAAGACCAGGGCGCGGTACCACAAGATCGTGCTGATGGCCGATGCCGACGTCGACGGCCTGCACATCCGGACCCTGCTGCTCACCCTGCTGTTCCGGTTCATGCGCCCCCTGATCGAGGAGGGCTACGTCTACCTCGCGCAGCCGCCGCTCTTCCGCCTCAAGTGGAGCAACCACGCCCACGAGTTCGCCTACTCCGACCGTGAGCGCGACGCCATGCTCACGGCGGGACAGTCCCAGGGCTGGCGCCTGCCGAAGGACGCCGGGATCCAGCGCTACAAGGGTCTGGGTGAGATGGACTACCAGGAGCTGTGGGAGACGACCATGGACCCCGACCACCGCGTGCTGCTCCAGGTCACGCTCGACGACGCCGCCGCAGCCGACGAGATCTTCGCGATCCTGATGGGTGAGGACGTCGAGAGTCGCCGCGGCTTCATCCAGCGCAACGCCCGCGACGTCCGCTTCCTCGACATCTGATGGGTATGGCGCGTGGTCGCCCGGCGACCCACCGCCCCCCGCAGCGCCTCCCTTTGAACGTCACCGTCCCTCGTTGATACGCAAGGATTTTCATGACTGAGATACCGCCGATCGAGTACGACCGCACTGAAGCGATCGACCTCAACGCCGAGATGCAGCGCAGCTACATCGACTACGCGATGACGGTCATCGTCAGCCGCGCGCTGCCCGATGTGCGCGACGGGCTCAAGCCGGTGCACCGCCGCGTCGTCTACGCGATGTACGACGGTGGCTACCGTCCGGAGCGGGGCTACAACAAGTGCAGCCGCGTCGTCGGCGAGGTCATGGGTCAGTACCACCCGCACGGTGACTCCTCGATCTACGACGCCCTCGTCCGCCTCGTGCAGGACTGGTCGCTGCGCTACCCGCTGGTCGACGGCCAGGGCAACTTCGGCTCCCCGGGCGACGACCCGGCGGCGGCTCCGCGGTACACCGAGTGCCGGATGGCGCACCTGGCCATGGAGATGGTCCGCGACATCCACGAGGAGACCGTCGACTTCCGCGACAACTACGACGGCAAGACCCAGGAGCCGACCGTCCTGCCGAGCCGGTTCCCCAACCTGCTCGTCAACGGCAGCTCCGGCATCGCGGTCGGCATGGCGACCAACATCCCGCCGCACAACCTGCGCGAGGTCGCCGACGCCGCCCAGTGGTACCTCGCCCACCCCGGCGCCGACCGTGAGGCGGTCCAGGAGGCGGTCCTGGCCCGCATCAGCGGTCCGGACTTCCCGACCGGCGCCCTGATCCTGGGCCGCAAGGGCATCGAGGAGGCCTACCGCACCGGTCGTGGCTCGGTCATCATGCGCGCGGTCGTCGAGGTCGAGGAGATCCAGGGCCGCCAGTGCCTCGTGGTCACCGAGCTGCCCTACCAGGTCAACCCCGACACCCTCGCGCAGAAGATCGCCGAGCTCACCAAGGAGGGCCGGCTCTCCGGCATCGCGGACATCCGCGACGAGACCTCGGGTCGCACCGGCCAGCGCCTGGTCATCGTGCTCAAGCGCGACGCCGTGGCGAAGGTCGTGCTCAACAACCTCTACAAGCACACCCAGCTGCAGACCAACTTCGGCGCCAACATGCTCGCGCTGGTCGACGGGGTGCCCCGCACGCTGCCGATCGACGCGTTCATCCGGCACTGGGTCGAGCACCAGATGGAGGTCATCCAGCGTCGGACGAAGTTCCGCCTGCGCAAGGCCGAGAACGAGATCCACATCCTGCGTGGACTCCTCAAGGCGCTCGACGCCCTCGACGAGGTCATCGCCCTGATCCGCCGGTCGCAGACCGTCGAGGCGGCGCGCGACGGGCTCATCGCCCTGCTGGAGATCGACGAGATCCAGGCCCGCGCCATCCTCGAGATGCAGCTGCGCCGCCTGGCCGCCCTCGAGCGCCAGAAGATCATCGACGAGCACAACCGCCTCGAGGCCCTGATCCTCGACTTCGAGGACATCCTCGCCAAGCCCGAGCGGCAGCGGACGATCGTGTCCGAGGAGCTCGCCGAGATCGTCGACAAGTACGGCGACGACCGACGCACCCGGATCGAGTTCTTCGACGGCGACATGTCGATGGAGGACCTCATCCCCGAGGAGGACGTGGTCGTCACCATCACCCGCGGCGGCTATGCCAAGCGGACCCGCGTGGACGCATACCGGTCGCAGGGCCGCGGCGGCAAGGGAGTCCGCGGGGCCTCGCTGCGCGGCGACGACATGGTGCAGCACTTCTTCACCACCACCTCGCACCACTGGTTGCTGTTCTTCACCAACCTCGGCCGGGTCTACCGGGTCAAGGCCTACGAGCTGCCGGACTCCGGTCGGGACGCCAAGGGCCAGCACGTCGCCAACCTGCTGGCGTTCCAGCCGGACGAGAAGATCGCGCAGGTCCTCGACGTGCGTGACTACGGCCAGCAGCCCTACCTCGTGCTCGCCACGAAGAACGGCCTGGTCAAGAAGACCCGTCTCGCCGACTACGACTCCCCCCGCAGCGGTGGCCTCATCGCCATCAACCTCAAGGACGGCGACGAGCTCGTCGCCGCCGACCTCGCGTCGCAGACCGACGACCTGCTCCTGGTGTCGCGCAAGGCCCAGTCGGTGCGTTTCCACGCCACCGACGAGCAGCTGCGCCCCATGGGCCGCGCCACCAGCGGGGTGACCGGGATGCGGTTCCGCGGCGACGACTCGCTGCTGTCGCTCAGCGTCGTCCACGAGGGCGAGGACCCGGACGTGTTCGTGGTGTTCGAGAACGGCATGGCCAAGCGCAGCCCGTCCTCGGACTGGAACGCCAAGGGCCGTGGCGGCCTCGGTGTCGCCGTCGCGAAGATCACCGAGCGCAACGGCGACCTGGTCGGCGCCCTCACGGTGAGCGAGGACGACGAGGTCCTGGTCATCATGGGCAAGGGCAACATCGTCCGTATGCCGGTCGGCCCGGTCACCCGTCGTGGGCGCAACACCCAGGGCATGAAGTTCGCCAGCCCGGGCAACAGCGACTCGGTCGTGGCCGTGGCACGCAACCCCGAGCGCACCGTCGACGAGGTCGATGCCGATCTGGTCACGCCGGGTGCGGTGGGCGACCCCGCGACCACCGATGCCGTACCGTCGTCGGGGAACGAGCAGGTCGCGCCAGTGGCTGCCGAAGGTGTCGACGAGACACCGGACGCCCCCGAGACGACCGGGACAGACGCCAGCGGAGGTAACGAGTGAGCACGGCAGGCCAGACGAGTCCCTCCCGCCCCGGGGGGCAGGAGTCGGGTGCGATGAACAGGAACGTCGACGCTGCCGGCGCTTCCCGGGCGGGCACCTCGGCCCGTCCCGGGGCCGGCGCCACGACGGCCGGCGTCGCCCGCGCCCGACGCGTCAAGCTGACCGTCTCGCGGGTCGACCCCTGGTCGGCGATGAAGATGTCGTTCCTCATCTCGGTCGCCCTCGGCATCGCCGGCGTCGTCATGGTCGCGGTGCTCTGGATGATCCTGTCGGGCATGGGTGTCTTCTCCGAGGTCAACCGCCTGGTCGGGACGATCTTCAACGACGCCCAGAACCCGTTCGACATCATGGACTTCCTCGGGTTCGGCCGGGTGCTGTCGCTGTCGATCGTCATCGGGGTCATCGACGTCATCCTGCTGACCGCCCTGAGCACGCTCGGAGCGTTCCTCTACAACATCTGCTCGGCCCTGGTGGGCGGCCTGCAGCTGACCCTCACCGACGACTGAGAGCCGGCTCCGCGGCATACCTGCTGTCGCTTCCCCGGTCCCTCCCCGCAAAGCGGGGGTTGCGCGGCAACACAGGACTTCACCGTCCTGGTTTCGCCGAACAACCCCCGCTTTGCCCGTGTCGGGGCACCGGTTCGGCGCGGCCACCGGGTCGGCGGGAACCGTTTTGGTGGGGGGGACCCCTGTCATGTAACCTCGTGCCTCGCGCCACCCTCCGTGGCGCAGCGGAGATTGGGCTCACGGGCCTATAGCTCAGACGGTTAGAGCGCTTCCCTGATAAGGAAGAGGCCACAGGTTCAAGTCCTGTTAGGCCCACCAATCCCGATCCCCGCCGGTTTGCTCTGCGAGGGAAGGCAACCGCCGATGAAGAAGATCCTGCTCCTCATTGCGACCGTCATCGGGGCTGCCGCGGTGCAGAAGAAGCTCAAGGACCAGCAGGCCGAGAAGGACCTCTGGGCCGAGGCGACGGACTCACCCTCGTAGTCACATCCCGCACGTCGGGGGCCATGGCGCAATTGGTAGCGCACCTGCTTTGCAAGCAGGGGGTTAGGGGTTCGAGTCCCCTTGGCTCCAC
>CAVSUT010000010.1:0-38832 GCA_963731235.1 uncultured Actinomycetota bacterium
TGGTGGCCAGGGGCGGGGTCGAACCGCCGACCTTCCGATTTTCAGTCGGACGCTCGTACCAACTGAGCTACCTGGCCGTGGTGGTGATTGACATGCCATCGCGACGGGTCTGCCTGCGGTTACTACCCTCAGGAGGCCTGTCGCGACCGGATCATGATAGCCCATGGTCGCGGCTGCCGTGACGCCGGTCAGTGGTGCCGGGCCCGGTGCTGCGCCAGCACGTCGAGGCCGAAGTCGGCCTCGGGGTCGCGCCAGACCGAGTGCGCGTGGTTCGCGCCGCGCTGGGTGTTGTCCCACTCGATCAGCAGCCGAGGTCCCTGCACCCGGTAGTAGTGCGGCAGCCCCGGGCCGGTGGGGCCGGCCCAGGCGAAGTGGACCTGGTCCAGCGCGGCGTCGTCGTACGACGACAGCGGCGAGACGCTCTCGGGGACGCGGTCGAAGTACGTGCCGAGCAGGGACAGGAGCAGCTGGCGTTGGGTGCCGTCGAGCGAGCTGCCGGGCACACCCTTGGGTGCAGTCGTGTACTCGACCGCGCGGTGGTCATCGGCCGTGAGGCCGGCCGCCTCGTCGATGGCGTCGCTGAGCGCCTGCAGCTTGGCCTGCTCGACGTCGTCGGCGAACCGCTCGTCGCGCCACACTCCCGCCAGCGGCACGACGCGGTCGCCCTCGGCGATGGTGCTGCGGTTGGCGGTGACGAAGTCCGAGGGCGCCTTGTCCAGCAGGACCGCACGGGCCGCGAGGTCCGGCGCCAGTGAGTGGACGAGCTCGCGAGCGAGGTCTTCGACCCGAGCGAGCGGCCTGGCCACGATGTCACCGAGCAGCGGGGCGGACGCGGGGTCGGCGCCCATGAAGCACGGGGTCGTGGCCACGAGCTCACCGTCGACCACGAGGTTGTTGAGGGAGACGTGGTGCCCGCCGAAGCGCCACCCCCAGGGGCCCTCGCCGCCGGGCTCACCGAAGACGCGCAGGTAGTACAGCCCCGGGTCGCGGCCCCGTTCCCGGTCGAAGCGGGTCACGAACCCCTCGACGCGGTCCAGCACGTTCTCCAGCCCCATCGTGGTGGCGACCGTGACGTAGCCCGCCATCGACAGCCCCGTCGCCACCAGCTTCATGGCGGCGCGCTGCTGCGCGGGACGCTGCTGGTGGAGGGTCAGGCCCCCGTGGTCGGTGGGGGTGTAGAACCACCGCCGACGCTCCTGATCGAGCGGGTCGTCGTGGTCAGGGGCCGTGCCGTGCGCGTCGTGGCGCTGCTCCGGCGACAGCGAACCAAGCCACGCGCTCGCGGCCTCGGCCATCTCGACAGCAGTCTGGTGGCGCGGGCCCATGTCGAATATCGTCACCCAGGAAATCGACTTCGTCCACCTGGGGAGAAACCAATGAGCACACCGACCGACGAGCGCCGCGACCTGCTGACCGTGGTGGCCTACATGCGCGCGGCAGAGGGCAGGACCGAGGAGCTGCGGGCCGCCCTCGAGGCCCTGATCGAGCCGACCAGCCAGGAGGAGGGTTACGTGAACTACGACCTGCACCAAGGCGTCGAGGACCCCAGCTTCTTCACCTTCTACGAGAACTGGCACTCCGGGGAGCACCTCGACGCCCACCTCGCAGCGCCTCACCTGGTCGACTTCGCCGACAAGATGGGCGACCTCCTCGACGAGAACGGTCTGAGCGTCAACCGGGTGCGCCGCATCGCCTGACCTCTCGCCTCGGCCCGATCGGGGCGATGCTGCTCACATCGAGGCCCTCCACGGAATGAGGCGCCTCGGCAACGAGGTTCTCCCCGGCATGAAGGCCATCACCTACGCCGAGTACGGCGACCCCAGCGTCCTCACCCTCTCCGACGTCCCGGACCCCAAGGTCGGCCCCGGCGAGGTGCTGATCCGCGTGCGGAGCGCCTCGGTCAACCCCGTCGACTGGAAGATCGTCGCCGGCTACCTCGACCCGATGATGAACGTCGAGCTCCCCGCCATCCCCGGCTGGGACGTCTCCGGCGTCGTCGAGGCCGTCGGCTACGACACCCCCGAGTTCGCGGTCGGTGACGAGGTCATCGCCTACGCCCGCAAGGACTGGGTCCACGGCGGCACCTACGCCGAGCTCGTCACCGCGCCTGCCCGCACCGTGGCTCGCAAGCCCAAGGCCCTCGACTGGCACCAGGCCGCCGGCCTCCCGCTCGCCGGGCTCACGGCATACCAGCTGCTCACCCGGCTCGGCACGAAGTCCGGTGACACCGTGCTGGTGCACGCCGCCGCCGGTGGCGTGGGCATCCTCGCCGTCCAGATCGCGAAGTCCCTCGGGGCCCGCGTGATCGGCACGGCCTCGGAGCGGAACCACGACTTCCTGCGCGAGCTGGGTGCCGAGCCCGTGACGTATGGCGACGGGCTGGCCGAGCGGGTGCGTGAGCTCGCGCCGGAGGGCGTCGACGTGGTCGCGGACTTCGTCGGCGGGGTGCTCGACACCACCCGGGCCGTCCTGGCCGACGGCGGACGCCACGGCTCGGTCGTCGAGGCCGAGGTCGCCCAGAGTGGTGGGCTGTACCTCTGGGTGCGTCCGAACCCCGACGACCTCGCCGCCCTCGCGGACCTCGCCGACGCCGGCAAGCTCACCGTCCCGGTCGCGGAGGTCTTCCCACTCGCACAGACGGCCGACGCCTTCACCTTGAACGCCGGTGGCCACGTGCGCGGCAAGGTGATCATCGCGGTCAGCAGCTGACCGCGACGCAGGACGTCGTGCTGCCCCGCACCGAGAGGATGCGGGGCAGCACGGTCTTTCACTCGGTCCAGCTCCCACTCAGGGGATGTACGGCACCACCCACGCGTGGCCCCGGCCGGACCGCGCTCCAGCGGTGACGTCCTCGGTGACGTAGAGGTCGGAGTTGCTCGGGTCGACATACACCCCCTGTGCGAACGGGAAGCCCGTCGTCCCTCCCGGCGTGAGAGCCGGGTCTGCCGGACGGGTGCACGTCAGCGAGCAGTAGACGGTGGCCTCCGGTGTGCCTGCCGCCGGGACCTTCCCCGAGGTGACGTACACGATGCCCGCCGAACCACCGGGTGTGGCCGCCGTGATCGTGGAGGCGTCGAACCGGTAGACGGTGGCGTTGGCCGTGCCGGGGGACTCCGAGATGTAGACCACGTCGTGCTTGGCGTCGGCCGCCACTCCCGCGATGAAGACCGGGGCGGGGGTCGCCAGGAAGTCGATGGTCGTCGTCTGGCACGGAGCCGGGTTGGGGTCGACCGTGGGGTTCGCGCAGGCCGAGGTGGTGTCGAAGTACGTCGCGGCGTTGTTCTCCGGGAGGAAGATCCGGTTGCCGAGCAGCGCCATCGTGCCGTTGATGCCGCGACCGGCGGCGCCGCCGCCCACCTTCTGCGCCTGCGTCGTCGCCACGACGTCGACGGTCTGGGACCGTGGGTCACCCTGGATGCCCTTGATGCGGCGGATGTTGCCGTCCACGAGGTCACCGACATAGAGGGCGTCGTGGGCCTGGTCCAGGGCCAGCGCGTTGGTCTTCAGGTTCTCCATCAGACCGGGGGCCATCCCGACGGGCGAGTCGATCGTGGCCGTGTTCGGGTGCAGGGTGAGGCGCCAGACCCCTGGGCTGCGAACTGCGTTGTCGGGCACGTAGACCCAGTGGGTGCCATCCGCGTTGGTCCTGGGGTCGTAGACCGCCTGACCGGGGGAGCCGATCGTGAAGCCCGGGTCGCAGGCTGCGACGTTGGGGGCGTTCACGGTGGTGCCGGGCACGGGGTCGAGCCGGCACAGGCCGTTGCCGTGGTCGGAGACCCAGTAGTGCCCTCCGGCGCTCGTCGAGGTGTCGGGGATCCACGTCACGCCGCCCTTGGGTGCGGTGATGCCCGAGCTGTAGAGGGTCCCGATCGGCGCCAGGTAGGTGAACCTGTCGGCGGCCACCGCGGTGCTCGTGCCGACGCCGGTGGTCACCTGCACGTCGACCACCGAGCCGTTGGTCCCGGGTGGGCTGACCGCAGTGCACTGCGAGCCGTCCGGCAGGCAGCTGACGCCGGTCGCCGGGCTGGCTCCGAAGCTGACTGCTGCGGTGCCGTCCGGGTTGACCAGGGCCGAGCCCTTCACGGTCACGGTGGTGCCGCCCTTGGCGAGCCCGGTGGCGGGACTGATGCTGGTCACGACCGGGCTGCCGGGTGCCGGTGCGGCAGCCGTGTAGGTGAACTGGTCGGCCGCCACCTTCGCGCTGGTCTGGGCTTCGGCGTTGGTCACCCGCACGTCGACGACACCCGCCCCGCTCGAGGCCGGCGCGGTGGCGGTGCACGACGTGCCGTCGGCCGTGCACGTGACGCCGGTGCCGGGCAAGGTCCCGAACTTGACGGTCGTGCCGAACGCGGTCTGGTCGGCCGAGCCGGCCACCGCGTTGACGAGGTTCTTGCCGGTGATGGTGACCGCCTGCCCGCCGGCGACGTCCCCGGTGGACGGCGACACCGCGGTGATGACGGGCTGTGACGCCGTCCCGGCGACCTTCCACTCGTGCCCCTGGGCATTGACCGGCGTGGCCAGGGGGAAGCTCGGGTCGTCACCGACGTACACGTCGAGGGTCGCAGGGTCGACGGCGACCCCGGTGATGTTCTGGTACTGGGTGCGGCGCACCCCGTCGAAGGACGACGTGTACGCCGGGCTGATGTCCGTGGACAAGACGTCCTTGGCGCCGGTCAGCGGGTTGTACGTCAGGACCTGGGACGGGGTGTTGCGCGGGGCGTCGCCGATGTAGAGGATCTTGCCGTCGCTGGCGAGCCCACCCGGGAAGCTGAACAGCGCGGCTCCGCTGGCACCGGCCACCGTCGTGGCGGTGCACTGCGAGGCACCGCACGCCGGCCGGCCGCCCGTGCCGTCGATGTCCTTGATGACCGACATCCCGGCGCCCCCGGACTCGGCGATGTACAGGTCGTGGTGGGCGGCGCCGCCGGCATCGGTGGAGGAGAAGAAGCTGAGGGCGTTGATGCCTCGCCCGTCGGAGGTGGATCCGACCTTGGTGACGGTGGGGGCGACGGTTGCGCCGTTGCGGTCCTTGCCGGAGGGGTTGAGCACCTGCATGATGTCGCCGGACTTGAGGTAGCCCACGAAGAGCCGCTCGTTGCCGTCCGGGCCGGTGCCGAGGGCGATGCCCTGGGCGCGGCCACCGCCGGAACCTCCACCGACCGCGGTCTGGTTGGGCACCTGCAGGGTGGTCCCGGCGCTCAGGCCGTCGGAGGTGGCGGTGTAGAGGAAGCGCAGCACCTGGTTGGTCTTGGTGGACCCGTCCGCCTGGTAGACCAGGCTCTTGGTGGAGTCGTAGACCACCTGACCGCCCTTGGCCGTCCCGTTGCACTTGGTGGTGGTGGCGCTGGCGGGCAGCGTCTCGCACAGGCCCGAGCACGCCGTCACTGACCCAGAAGTGGCCACCGCCACCGGGCAGGAAGGCGCCACCGCCGGGACGGGTGAGGTTCTGCGCCACCAGGGTGCCGGTGACGAGGGCGGCCTGCGCCGTGGTCGCCAGCGTGCCCACTCCTGCAACAGCCAGCACGGCTGCGACGGAGGTCGCGCCGACGAGCTTGCGTCGTCGACTCCGGACCCTGGCCCGGGGTGGTGTGGGGTCGGGGACCGCAGCGGGCCCGACGTTCCCTGTCCGAGGCTGTGTACTCATGTCGACCTCCGTGGTCACGGACGCGGTCCGCAGATCCCGCCCAAGTCGCCGACACCGGGTGTGCCGTACGAACGCATCATGTCCAGCCGACCTCGGGGTCACCTCGGGCCTCGTTCAGGCGGAGGCGACGAGGCGCAGCCGGTAGTTGGCTCGCGCAGCCACGAGGAGCGAGTCGAGCACTCGGCACGCATCCTCGAGCGCAGTGGGGCCCGGCGCCCGACGCGCTCGGGGCCATGGAGGGCCGCGGTGGGGACGCCTCGGCATACACCCGCATGAGGGCCTGCACGAGGCTTCCCAGACCTGCCTCGTCGCTCTGCTGTGTCCCGGCCAGCAGCCGGCTGAACGCAGCCCTGATCCCCGGCCCGGGGGCGCACCCGAGCTCCTTGGCGAACAGTCGGCGGCAGGAGTCGTAGGCGCGCACCCCGTCGGCGTGCTGACCGCGGACCTCCAGCGACTCCAGCAGCACCCTCCACGCCGTCTCGTCGAACGCGTCCCTGTCCAGTGCCGTGCGCGCCCAGTGCTCGGCGAGGCCCGGCTGGTCTGCATCCAAGGCGAGCGCCGCGGCCTCCACCATGACCCGAACCACGGCGGCCTCGTGGCTTCGCCGCTCCTCGTCGAGCCACAGCTGGGCCTTTTCGTCGGGCAGCAGGCCACCCTCCACGACGTGCAACGCGCTGGTGTAGTCCTGCAGGGCCTGGGCTCGTGGTCGGCCGGGGCGCCGGGCTGCGTCGCACAGGAGGTGGAAGCGTTGCGTGTCGACGTCGATGAGTGCGGGGTCCGCGAGATACCCGCCAGGCACCGTCCGGATGGGGCTGTCCTGGCCGGGGTGGAGGGGCTCCATGCGCTTGCGGAGCAGGCTGGCATACCCCTCGAGCGTGCTCAGCGCTCCTGCGGGCGGTGTGTCGCCCCAGAGGTGTTCGACCAGCTGGGCCTTGGTGACCGGCTGGCCGACGCGCAGCAGGAGTGCCATCAGGATGTGTCGTGGCTTGGCGCCGCCGAGCTGTCGCGGGCCGAGGGTCTGGCCGTGCGCCGAGAGCGTGGTCCGGCCGCAGAGTGTCGCGCGCAGGGTGGTGGTTGCGCCCCCGGTGTCCTCGACCCTGTCGTCATCCATCATGGCCGCCCCCTTTCGTCACGACCATCGTGGCTCGCGCAGCGACTGCGGCACTCGGGCAGGCTCGGGGTGACCGAACCCCCAATCTGGGGCGGCACGACCTGCGGCCGCGCCCTCTCGTCCTGGTTGGTGGCGGTTTGCGCAGCTGACGTGATGCCGAGGCCGCGATGATGGTTCACACGGGCTATGGCTCTCGGCGGCGGACCTGCCGATACTGGGAGTGACCGCGTGGGGGCGGGGGGATTCGGCGTGCCGTTCAGGCGGGCGTCCGCGGTGACCTTGGGGAGGTGGCGTCTCGGGTGAGCGACCTGACGACTCGCGTCCTCGTCGTGGACGACCACGGCACCGTGGCCGACGCGGTGGCCGTCGCCATCGCGAGGGAGCCCGACCTCACCTGCGTCGCGACCGCGGGAGACGCCGACGAGGCGTTGGGTCTCGCCGACCAGCTACGACCCGACGTGGTCGTCATGGACGTCCGCCTTCGCGGCGCGGACGGCATCGACACCACTGCCACGCTGCTGGCCCGGGCACCGCTCACCAGAGTGATCATCCTGACGGGGCACGTCAGCCGTGGCCTGCTCGAGCGGGCCGTCGCGGCCGGCGCCTGCGCCCTGCTGCCGAAGGACGGTCAGCTCGGCGACCTCCTGGGCGCGATCCGCACGGCCCGCCGGGACGACTTCCTGGTCCACCCGAGCCTCGTGCGCTACCTGATGGGCGCATCGACCGAAGACCCCCTTCCCCACGCCGCCCTCACGTCTCGCGAACGAGACGTCCTCGCCCGTCTCGCGGCTGGCCAGGACGCGGGAGTCATCGCCCGCGGGCTGGGGATCTCGTTGCTGACCTGTCGCGGCCACATCAAGAACATCTTGTCCAAGCTCGATGCCCACACCCAGCTCGAGGCCGTCGTGACGGCGCACCGACGCGGATTGATCCAGCTCGATGAACCTCACTAGAACCGTCGCCTCGTGGCGGACCCGGCCGGGTGGGGTGTCGTTGGGCTTCGCGGTCAAGCGCTACCTCATCTCCAGCCTGGTCGTGCTCGTCACCGTCGGGGTCGCTGTGGTCCTGGTGGCACAGACCTTGGCCTCGGACATCGCCCTGGGTGAGGCGCGGGTGCGTGGCGCGGCGTTCGCCCAGAGCGTCGCGGCACCGATGGTGGACTCCAAGATGCGTCACGGAGACCCGGCGGAGACCAAGGTGTTCGCGACCCTGATGCAGGCGCGGTTGCGCGACGGCTCCATCGTCCACGTCAAGCTGTGGGGTCGGGACGGCACGGTGATCTGGTCCGACGAGTCCGCCCTGGTCGGGAAGCGGTATCCCCTGGACGCCGACGTCGTCGAGCTCTTCGACACCGAGGAGGTCACGGCCACCGTGTCGGACCTCACCAAGGTCGAGAACGTCCAGGAGCGCCAGAGCCACCAGCTGCTGGAGGTGTATGCCGGCGCCCACGACGCCGACGGCCAACCGATGGTGTTCGAGTCCTACTGGTCGACCGACCGGATGCGCGCGGACAACCGTGACATCGTCGCCAAGCTGTCGTGGTTGGCCCTCGGTGCCCTGGCGCTGTTCCAGCTCGCGTTGTTGCCGTTGGTGAGGACGCTGGTGCGCCGGGTCAACAGGGCGCAGCACGAACGCAACATCATGCTGCGCCACGCGCTGTCGGCGTCGGACCTCGAGCGGCGCAGGATCGCCACGGACCTGCACGACGGGCTCGTCCAGGACCTGACCGGCCTCGGGTACACCCTCCCAGCCGTCATCGACGCGATCCCTCCCGGGGACGAGGACACGCGCCGGGTCCTCGTCTCGGTGCGTGATGGGTTGCAGCGCGACGTGACAGCACTGCGTGGGCTGCTGACCGACATCTATCCCGCGGACCTGGCCAGGGGGGGCCTCGCTCCCGCGATCGACGAGCTGGCCGAGCGAGTGCGGGAGAGCGGGGTGGACGTGCAGGTGCGGCTCGACCCGGGGATCGCCGCGGCTCCCGTGGAGGCCGCCCAGCTGGTCTACCGCGTCGCGCGTGAAGCCCTGCGCAACGTCGTGCGGCACGCCCACGCCACGAGCGTGCAGGTGCTCGCCGAAGTGGTCGGGCCGCGGGCGCTGGTCACGATCAGCGACGACGGAGTGGGGCTCGCTGGTCCGGTCAGCGATCCGGGCCATGTCGGTCTGCGACTCCTCGCCGACACCCTCAGGGACTTCGGCGGCACCCTGGAGGTCGTCAGCGTGCCGGGCGGTGGGGTCGAGGTCCGGGCCTCAGTTCCCCTTGTCCTGACCTCAGGACTGGGATACCTCGAAGGCGAGCCCCTCGTGGCCTCGCCCCCACGCGGATGAGCGCTCGGCACCGAGCCCGAGGTCTCCCCGAGGAAGGGCGGACACGCTGTCCCCAAGTCGCCGAGGGGCAGCCCGGCCAGGCACACCCATGCAGGGGTTTCCCATGATCAAAGTCCTCGTCGTCGACGACTCGACCCCGGTGCGCCTGGGACTGCTCACGCTGTTCCGGGCCCAGCGTGACATCGAGGTCTGCGGTGGGGCTGCCGACGGACCCGAGGGCGTCCGGATGGCGCAGCAGACGTCGCCCGATGTCGTTGTCATGGACCTGTCCATGCCTGGCCTCGACGGTTTCGAGGCAACTCGGCAGATCGTGCGCACGTCCCCCCGCACGCGGGTCGTCGTGTTGACCGGCTGGTCCCGATCGATGGCTGAGCGGGCCGCCTTCCTCGCCGGCGCAGACCAGTTCGTTCTGAAGGGCGATCCTCCGGACTCCCTCTTGGCGGCCGTCCGCGCCGGCGCACCCACCGCCTGAGCTGGGTGCGCCCCGTCGACCACCGGGCGACTGGGTGGAGGCTCAGCATGGGCTGTTGTCGACCCTGCGTATGGCGCAGCCGGTGCTCTCGGCGGGCAGCACCCGCTGGAGACCCCACAGACCCACCTGGGTGAAGGGCTTGCGCGCATCACCGTAGAAGTAGTCACCCGAGGCCTGCTGGCTCCCGCCCGCCCCTCCCACGATCGTGGCGGTGAACGTCTCCCACGGCCCCATGCCCTGCGCCGTCGTCCAGTTCGAGTTGGCGACGAAGTCGTCCTCGGACCAGCGCAGGCCACCCAAGGTGAAGACGTGGGCGTTCTCGCTGCCCGGGCTGACCATGGCGTGCACCACGACCGGATCCCCGGCCAGGGCCGTCAGCCACGGGACGCTACCGGGGTTGCGGAACGCCGTCGGTCCGTCGCCCGCCGGGGCAGCCTGGTAGTTCACCAGCGACCTCCCCGTGGTGGCGTTGGTCGGGTACGGCATGAAGTCCTGACCGATGGCGGCGTCGTCGTCGGCCATGATCACGCTGAAGTCCCGGTAGTGCGGGACCTCCGCACCGGGGACGTGGACCAGCACCTGGGGGCCGATGTCGCGGGGCTGTCCGCTCACCGGGTCCGTGAAGGTGGTGACCTGGCCCGAGACCGTGCTCGCCGGAGCGACCACGACTGCGCCATACATGCCCTGCTTCATCGTTCCCGAGCCCGTCAGGTCGGAGATGCTGGCCATCCCCAGCCGGTCGCTCTGTACCCAGTACACGAAGTCCCGCGTGCCCTGGGGCGCGATGTTCTGCTGGGACGAGAACCCGATGTTGACGCCACCCGAACCGGCCTCACGGTCGAGCTTGCTGACCGAGAATCCGACGGTCGTGCTTCGCAAGTTGCTCACGTGCACGGTGACGCACTCCCCAGCCACGACGTGCAGAACGAGGGGCTCGGCCTTCTTGGCGCCGGATCGCACCGCTGACACGTCGGCGTTGGGGACGTAGGCCGCCCGTGCGCCGTTGTTCTGTCCCGGCACGTCCATCGCGCTGACCGCGAACTGCCGGCTGGGCGCCCCGGGCTGGCACGGGCTTCCGGGACCGGTGCCGTTGGGCGGGGCCTGGCCAGTCGTGGTGGGGGGCGTGTACGTGTTCGTGGGCGTGTTGACGCTGGGGAGGGGTTGCAGGGTCGGCACGAGACCCGGCAGGACCCGGACCAGACCCCAGGCACCCTGCTGCATGCGGTAGTCGAGGCCGTTGCCATAGAGGTAGTCGCCGGGTCGCACGCGCTGCGACTCCTGCTGTCCGTTGAAGATCAACGTGAACTTCTCGCTGACGCCGTAGTGGATGGTGTCGATCACCGAACCGTCCGGGGTGCCGTCGTGGCGGTACCTGGGTTCGAGGAGGGTCCGCGCACCCTGGAAGTGCAGGGTGTCGACGGTCGGACTCACGTTGATCGTGCGAACCACGAGGGGGTCGTTGGGGTACAGCTTGGGCAACGGGGTGTTGGGGTCTCCGTACTTGTACGAGCTGAACCGGTTGGCCGAGTCGCCGCGCGCCGACAACGGTGTGGCGCGCAGGTTGAGCGTCGAGTAGTCGGAGCGGTCGTTGTCGTCGATGGTCCACAGCGCCAGCTCGCGGAAGCTGCCGCCGACCCATCCGGGTGCCACTGCCTGGCTGGTGTGGATGTCGACCAGGGTGCCGGAGTCGACCTCCTTGCCGGTCGCGGGGTCGTGGTAGGTCGACCCGGCCGGCTCGACGATGAGCTGGCCGACCAGGCCGTGACCCCAGCCGTGGATCCCGTCGACGTGGTCGTGCCAGAAGATGTTGTCCAGGACCACGTCGGGGTACCAGCGGTACTGGATGAACTCGCTGCCCACGTTCTCGCCGACCGCGTGGCTGTTGGCCAGTGGTTCGACCAGGGTGGCCGTGTTCGTGGCCCGGTCGATGGACGCCACCTGGACGATGTCGATCCCCTCGGTGCCCTCACCGACTGCGATGAACGGGTGGGTCGGGTTGCCGTTGGCGTCGGTGCCGACGAACTTGTCGACGTTGGACAGGCGCAGGGTCGAGGACCCGGCGGCTGCCGCCTCGGTCAGGGTGTAGTCGTACTGCTTGTAGGGGCGGACCGAGTGCTCGTAGGCGAACCCGGCGCTGACGCCGTCAGAACCCTGCACGTCGAACTGCACGTGGTGGATGTGCATCGTCGTCTTCGAGACACCGTCGAAGGCACTGGCGTTCGGGATCTCGTTGGTGAGGGTGACGGCCACGCAGTCACCCTGGTTGGCGCGGATCGCCAAGGGGTCCGAAGGCTTTCGGTTCGCGTACACGTCATCCTTGTCGTGGGCCAGCACGAAGATCTTCCCCTCGGGGTCGACGACGCTCGGTGTGCGCTGGATCGGCTTGGTGATGGCGACCACGTTGAACGTGCGCAACGTGCGCCCCTTCGGACAGAGGCCGTCCTGGCGGTTGGCCCAGGGGTCGGCGCTGTTGGTGGGTGCCTGGTCGGTGTTGTTCCCGAGCCAAGGAGCCCCGGTGTGCCCGGACGGCGTAAAGGGAGGTCGCTGACCGATGTGCGGCCGGAAGAGGGGGTATGCCGGTCGACCGTTGGTGGGGTCGAACAGGATCTTCGGCCGGGTGCCCACGAGGTTCCCCGCGTCCACGGCCAGGAGGTTGGGTTGGCCGGGCACCACTTTCGCGGAGTCCGCGAACAGCGTCGGGTCGGCAGGGGCGCCGAGGTAGAGCGGCGCGTCAAGGGTGCCCGAGACCTTCCAGTCCCAGACGGTCGCGTCCTGGCCGTCGCGAGGAACGCCTGCCGGCGGCAGCTGGGGGCGCACGAACGCGTCGAGGTTGTCCGCCGTGATCGTGACACCGTTGAACTTCCGCCCGATCAGGTCGGCGGCCTCCACGCCGGCCGCCGGGACCGGCCGGTCGGCGAGCGGCACGAGGTCGGGCTGCAGCGTGCTGTACACCCTCCAGAAGCTCCACATGCCGCTCACGTAGTGCTTGGCGATGTGGCAGTGGAAGAGGAAGTCGCCGGAGGACTGCTGGACGCCGCCGGCGCCTCCCTCGATCTCCAGGTTGTAGCTCTCGCCCGGGCCGATGGCCTGGGAGTCCAGTCGCTGGGAGGGTGACAGCTCGGTGGCAGGGATCCTTGCGCAGACCGGTGTCCGCGTAGTTGTAGGTCGTGTCTGCGACGGGGTTGTAGCGCCAGCGGTCGCCGCCGCCGTGCAGGTGGTAGATGTGGAACTTCTCGCCGCCGGCGTGCAGCAGCCGGATCTTCGTGGGGTCGGAGAGGTAGCCCCGGGGCATGGGGGTCGCCGGGTCGCCGAACGTGTAGGAGCTGTACGCGTGGGACTTCTCCTGGCCGAAGGCGAGCAACCGGTTGCGGAACGGCTCCGAGCGGTAGTTGAGGGCGAAACCGCCGGGGCGGTAGCTGCCCGTGAGCTCGTCGACCTGGGGCACGGTGTGACCTGTCTTGTCGGTCAGGCTCTCGTTGTCGTTGCCGATCTCGTGGTGCAGCAGGGCTGCCTCCCTGAAGCCGCAGCTTGCCGTGTGGCTCCCGGGGTCGCAGGAGGCGTTGACGCCCAGGGGCTTGATGATCGCCTCCCAACCGGACTCCAGCGGCTGGCCCGCCACGCTCGCGTTCCAGTAGGTGGAGCCGGGCGGCTCGACGACGAGGGCGCCGAACAGGCCGTGGTCGACAGCTGACCGGTAACCCGGCCCGGGGTGGATGTAGTGCGCCCCTTCCATGCGGGGGTCGTTGGGAACGGCGAAGCGGTAGGTGGTCCGGACCCCCTGGGCGACCGCCGAGGAGGGGTTGGCGCCGACTGCGTCACCCGAGGACGACGACGTGAACTCCAGTCCGTCGATGTGCAGGCCGTAGGTCCCCCCGGAGGCGCTGTTGAGGAAGGAGACCTCGACGCAGTCGCCTTCGTTGGCGCGCACGACCAGTGGCTGGATGGCGTCATCGCGCAGGCCGATGGCCACCTGCTGCGAGCGCTCCTGGTCCCGGATGGCCGTGACCCGGCTGGTGAGGGCGTACATCTTGCCCTTGGGGTCGTGGTCGCCGAAGCGGTTGACGGGGATGTTGACGTCGAGGGCCGAGACGTCGAAGGTCTTGTCGGCGGGACCGCCCGACAGGCATCCCGACGATGGTGAGCTCGAGGCCTGCGCGGGAGACGCCGCGAGCGAGGCTGCTGCCGCGACCGCGGCTGCCAGGACCGCCACGAGGGTCGTGCGCGAGCGCCGGGCGTCGCGTGGCCTCCCGCGGTGCCGCGTGATGAGCGCAGCGCAGACGGCTGTCGGCAGCAGGACGGTCAGCAGGCTCAGTGCGTCGCCCACGAGCGCGAAGACCGCGAGCTGTGAGGACGCTGATCCGGCGAAGAGGGCGTGCAGCTGGTTGCCGCCGGACAGGGTCGCCGCCGCGACGAGGGAGCTGGCAATCACCCGGGTCGTGGGGGAGGCGCCTGACTCGTCGCCGCGGTCTCGCAGCAGGGCCAACGTGACCGGCACGGCGAGCAGGGTCTCCGGCGCGCTCGCGAGGGCTGTGGCCAGGGCCGCCGGCCCGAGGGAGCCCTGGTCCGGCAGCGCGCCGCTGCGCAGGCCGAGCCACGCGAGCCAGCCGGAGCCGACCACAGTCATGACCGCGGCGAGCGCGACGTCGGGGCGCAGGTGCCCGGACCGGGCGAAGAGACGGGGCGTGGTGTCCATGGTGCGCTCCTCAGCGAGGTGTGGCGGTGCCGGTGGTGGCCGGCGGGTCGGTGTGGTGGTCGTGCCCCGCGGCGCCGGCCCCGGCGGGTGCCCTGTCGACCGTGAGCAGCGGGATGGCGCGAGTGTGGGAGGGCGGGGCCAGGCTGAATCGGCGCCGCTGCGCGGGACGACGAAGGCCACCGCGCCTTCGATCGTGGAGTTCGGCCCGAGGTGCCCGGGTGCCAGGGAGCCACCCACCGGTGCCACCTGGCCGTTCGAACCGGCTGCGACCAGCCGCAGCGTCCCGGGGTCGAACGATCCCCCTGAGGAGTCGGCGTGCAGGACCAGGCTCACCCGGACGATGGCCTGGTCATCGGCGACCAGGCCCTGGATGCCGTGTCCCATGCCGGAGAGGTCCTGTGGCGTCAGCCCGTTGACCGCCTCCGCGTGCGCGACGTCATACGTGATGTGACCCAGGGTGAACTCCGTTGTCCCCGTTCGGGACTCGGTCATGGCAGCCACCCGCCAGGCACCCAGCAGGGAGGCGAGGACGACGAGGACGACCGCCAGGACCGTGCGTCCTGTTCGGGCCCTGGTTCGGGCCCTGGTTCCGGCTCTGGCTCGGGTTCGGCGAGGGCTGACGTGGGTCATGCCCAGATCGTGACTCGCGGATCTCGGGACAACCTCGGGGTTTCGGCTCACAGGTCGAGCCCCTCATGCAATTGGACGATGGTACTAAGACCAGGAGGTGGGCCTCGGGGTGAAATTCACCGTGAGGGCGGTGCTTTCGGGGCCGGTCTGGCTACGCTCGGCAGGTGGCCGCCACGGCGCCACCGGTGCGGGCACCCGAGGAGGTGCGTATGGGGATCCATCGCGGAGGCAAGACCCTCCGGGTGCTGGGTGTGCTCGTTGCCTCGCTGGGCCTGCTGCTGGTCGGCGCGGCTTCCGCGTCGGCCCATGCCGAGCTGCAGTCCAGCGACCCGGCGCCGGGTGCGGTGCTGCCTGCCCCGCCGACGAGCATCACGTTGCGCTTCGACGACCCGCTGGACGTCGAGGCGAGCTCGGTCGAGCTGTTCGACGACCACATGCAGCCGGTCGATCGTCGGCGCGGTCCAGGCGCCCGGAGCGGAACGCAAGACCCTGCAGGTGTCACTGCCACCACGCCTGCGCAACGGCACCTACACCGTCAACTGGCGCACCAGCTCCGAGGACACCCACCCGTCGCCGGAACGTTCCAGTTCTCCATCGGTGCTCCCAGCGCAGTCACGGGAGGCAAACCACCCGACACGCAGAACGCCCTCGCGGGGATGCTGCTCGGCTGGGTCAGGGCGTTCAGCTTCGCCGGGCTCATCCTGGGTCCGGGCTGCTGCTGGTCGTGCTCGCTCTATGGAGGGAAGGGCTGTCCCACGCCCGCGTTCGCCGGATGCTGTGGGGGGCCTGGCGCTGCTCGTCGGGAGCACCGTGGCCGGCATGCTGTTGCAGGGGGTCTGGGCCAGCGGGCAGCCGTTGAGCGCCATCTGGGCCGCGCCCGGGGACCTCGACACCCACTCGCGACGTTTCGACCGCCTCTACGCCGTGCGGTTCTACCTCGTCGTCGCGTTCGGCATCTCGCTGGTCGCCTCCCTGGCGCGGTCGCGGGCCATGGAGTCGGAGGGGCGCACGCCGAGAGCTGTCGGTCTGGCCCTGTCGGGGATGCTGAGCCTCGCGCTGGTGTCCACCTGGGCACTGGCCGGGCACGCCGCCGACGGACCCGCGCCCGCCCTGGCCGTTGGTGTGAACATCGTGCACCTGCTGGCCATGACCGTCTGGATCGGGGGGTTGGTCCTGATGACGGTCAGCCTCACGTCGACGGCACAGGGCGAGGACCTGGCCCGGGTGCTCCCGCAGTTCTCCCGGCTGGCGCTGACCTGCGTGGCCGTCATCGTGCTGAGCGGCACGTTCCTGGCGTGGCGCGAGGTCGGCGCGCTCGGGGCCCTCACGGCGACCAGTACGGGCGCGTCCTGGACGCCAAGCTCGTGGGGGTCCTGGGCCTGGTCCTGATGGGCAACGTGGCGCGGCGCTGGGTGCAGCGCAACCTCTCCGCACCCGGACGCCACCCGCGCCCGTGCCCGTGGCGGGCCCGTCGCCCCGACCGCGACGAGCCGGGGCCGCCCGGTCCGGGGTCGTGGCACTGTCCGAGTCGCCCGGTCGTGCCTGACGTGCTCGCGGTCTCGCGGCTGCGTCGGGGGCTGGCCCTCGAGGTCGTCATCGCCGCGGCGGTGCTGTCCCTCACCGCCGCCCTGGTGGTCATCGTGCCCGCCGGGCAGGACTTCGGTTCGGCGGCTCGTCCTGGCGCGGGTGCCCCCGAGACACAGCAAAGGCCCACACTCTCGTGTGGGCCTCTGTGCTCTCGAGCGACCCCGACCGGGCTCGAACCGGCGACCTCCGCCGTGACAGGGCGGCGCGCTAACCAACTGCGCTACGGGGCCTAGATGGTGCTGGTGATGCGTATCCCCAACGGGATTCGAACCCGTGCTACCGCCGTGAAAGGGCGGGGTCCTGGGCCGCTAGACGATGGGGACCGAACGATCGGTCCCTCGCCGCTAGCGAGCAGCAGCTCGGATCCGTCGAGGACTCGGAAAGCATAGAGGTTGTATGCCGCGAACTCCAAAACGAGGTCCCCGCTCCGGCCAACCGTGCTCAGCGTCGCGCCTCGCGCAGCGCCTCGCCCAGGATCGCCAGCGCCTCGCCGTCGTCCAGTCCGGCGTCGACGGCCCGCTGGGCCAGCTCCCTGGCGGAACGGCGCAGCCCGATGTCGACCGACTGCGTGTGCGGCGCGACGACGGTGCCGGCGCGGCTGCGGGTCGTCACGAGCCCCTGGGCCTCGAGCTCCTTGTAGGCCCGGGCCACGGTGCCGGCCGCGAGCTGCAGCTCGCCCGCGAGGCCGCGCACGGTGGGGAGACGGTCACCCTCCGCGAGGGCGCCGGTGGCGATCAGGTCGGCGAACTGGTCGCGGACCTGCTCGAACGGCGCCACCCCGGACGTGTCGTCCACGATGATCTGCGGAGTGCCTGTGCCGTGCCCGGTCATGTCCCGCCCCGGTCCGACTCCCCGCTGGTCCACGCCAGCAGGCGCTCGACGTCCCACGTGGTGACGATGCGGTCGTAGGGGACCCCGAGGCGTTCGGCGCGCTCGCAGCCGTAGGCCTTCATCTCCAGCTGCCCCGGGGCGTGCGCGTCGGAGTCGACGGCGAACAGGCAGCCGATCTCCAGGGCGAGCAGCAGGAGGTCGTCCGGTGGGTCCTGGCGCTCCGGGCGGCTGTTGATCTCCACCGCGGTGCCGTGCTCGGCGCAGGCCTCGAAGACGGCGCGCGCGTCGAACTCGGACTGCGGCCGTGTCCCGCGACCGCCCTCCACGAGCCGGCCGGTGCAGTGGCCCAGGACGTTGACGCGGGGGTTGGAGACCGCGGTCACCATCCGCTTGGTCATGGGCCCCGCGTTCATCTTCAGCTTGGAGTGGACGCTGGCCGTCACCAGGTCGAGCCGCCCGAGCATCGCCTCGGTCTGGTCGAGCGCGCCGTCGTCGAGGATGTCGACCTCGATGCCCTTGAGCAGCCGGAACCCGTCGCCGAGCGAGGCGTTGACGGCGTCGACGACCTTGAGCTGCTTGGTCAGTCGTTCGACGGTCAGGCCGTTCGCGACGCGCAGCTGGGGGGAGTGGTCGGTGAGGACGAGCCACTCGTGACCCAGCTCGACCGCGGTGAGCACCATCTCCTCGATGGGGCTGCCGCCGTCCGACCAGCTCGAGTGCGAGTGGCAGTCGCCGCGCAGGGCGGCGAACAGGTCCTCACCACCGGTCACGAGTGGTTTTGCCTTGTCCTGCAACGTGTTCAGGTAGGCGGGCAGCTCGCCGGACACGGCCTCGGCGATCACGCCGGCGGTGGACTTGCCGATCCCGGGGAGGTCCTGCAGCGTCCCGAGCTCGGCCCGGGAGGCGAGCTCGTCCTCAGGCGTCTCGCGCACCGTGACGACGGCCTTGCGGAAGGCCTCGACACGGTAGGAGCCGGCCCGCTCCCGCTCCAGCAGGAACGCGATGCGTCGCAGCGCCTCGTCGGGCGCGACAGGGGCCGACAGCGGGGTGACGGTGGCAACCACGGGTGGACCCCCTGCTCACCAGGACGTGTGCAGCGGTCGGCCCTCGGCGAACCCCGCCGTGCTCTGGATCCCGACGACCGCCCGCTCGGCGTACTCCTCGATGGTGCGCGCGCCCGGCATACGTGAAGCTCGAACGCACCCCCGCCACGATCTGGTCGAGGACGTCCTCGACGCTGGGCCGGGCAGGGTCGATGAACATCCGCGCGGAGGAGATGCCCTCCTCGAACAGGGCCTTGCGGGCCCGCTCGTACGGCGTGTCCGTCGCCGTGCGGTTGCGGACCGCGCGGCTCGAGGCCATGCCGAAGGACTCCTTGTAGCGGCGGCCGTGCTCGTCGGTGTAGAGGTCGCCGGGGCTCTCGAGCGTGCCGGCGAACCACGACCCCACCATGACGTTGGAGGCGCCGGCGGCCAGGGCGAGGGCGACGTCGCGGGGGTGGCGGACGCCGCCGTCGGCCCACACGTGCTTGCCGTGCCTGCGCGCCTCGGCAGCGCACTCGAGGACCGCGGAGAACTGCGGACGGCCGACCGCGGTCATCATCCGGGTCGTGCACATCGCCCCGGGGCCGACACCGACCTTGACGATGTCGGCACCGGCCTCGATGAGGTCGCGGGCACCTGCCGCGGAGACGACGTTGCCCGCAGCCACCGGCACCTGCGGGTCGAGGGCGCGCACCGCCCTGAGCGCGTCGAGCATCTTCTCCTGGTGGCCGTGGGCGGTGTCCATGACGAGCAGGTCGACCCCGGCGTCGAGCAGGGCGGTGGCCTTGGCGGCGACGTCACCGTTGATGCCGACGGCGGCGGCGATGCGCAGCCGGCCCCGGCTGTCGGTGTTGGGGGAGTAGAGGCGGGCGCGCAGGGCGCCGGCGCGGGTGATGATGCCGACGAGGTTGCCGGCGTCGTCGACCACCGGGGCGATGTGGTGGTGCGTCGTCGCCAGGAGGTTGAACGCCTCCTCGGGGTCGGTGCCGTCGGTGACCAGCACCGGCTGGCTCGACATGACCTCCTGCACCTGGGTGAACCGGTCGACCCCGGTGAGGTCTGCCTCGGTCACGACACCGATCGGCTTCTTGCCCGACTCGTCGACCACGACGGCCGCGCCGTGCGCCCGCTTCGGCAGCAGGCCGAGGGCGGTGCCGACCGTCTCGTGGGCGGACAGCGTGATCGGGGTGTCGTGGACCAGGTGGCGGGTCTTGACCCACGACGTCACCTCGGTGACCACGTCGACCGGGATGTCCTGCGGGATGACCGTGATCGCGCCGCGGCGGGCGACCGTCTCGGCCATCCGACGACCCGCGATCGCGGTCATGTTGGCGACCACGAGCGGGATCGTCGTGCCACTGCCGTCGGCCGTCGACAGGTCCACGTCGAGGCGGCTCGTGACGTCCGAGCGGCTCGGGACCATGAAGACGTCGTCGTACGTCAGGTCGAACTGGGGCTGGAGACCGTTGAGGAACTGCACGCCGGAAGTCTAGGCGCGTCGGGCGACGGGCTCGGGGTCTGCGTGGCGATCAGGCCTTGAACTGCTGGCGGACGATCCCGTCCCAGACGCGGTCGCCGCCGAGGGTGCGCGCGGCGATCATGGCGCGGGCTGCGGGGGTGATGACGTACCGCGAGCGGGGGCTGCTCGACTCGATCGCCTTGAGCACGGCCCGGGCGACGGACTCCGGACCGGCGGCCAGCCGGGGGTTGGCGTAACCGCTGGCGGTGGCGTTCGCGCTGGCAGCGAGCAGCGCGGCATACGGGGAGGTGTCGTCCTCCGTCGCGGCCGCGGAGGTCAGCGCGGTCTCCTCGAAACGCGTCCTGATCAGTCCGGGCTCGATGAGGCTCACGTGCAGGCCGAAGGGCCGGACCTCGTTGCGCAGCGCGTCGGTGATGGCCTCCACGGCGTACTTGGTCGCGTGGTAGTAGCCGCCGACGGGCCAGGTGAACCGGCCGCCCATCGAGCCGATGTTGACGATGCGTCCGGCGCGGGCCTCGCGCATCGCCGGCAGGACCAGCTGCGTCATCCGGGAGAGGCCGAACACGTTGGTCTCGAACATCGTTCGCACCTGGTCGAGGTCGGTCTCCTCGATGGTGCCGTACTCGCCGTACCCGGCGTTGTTGACCAGCACGCCGACCCGGCCGTGCTCGGCCTCCACCGCTCGGACCGCCGCGACCATCGAGTCCTCGGAGGTGACGTCGAGGGCCAGGGTGCGGGCGCCGGCAGCCTCGAGCTCGCTCAGCGTCTCGGTGCGACGGGCGGTGGCGTAGACGGTGTGGCCGGCCTTGACGAGGAAGTCCGCCGTGGCTGCGCCGATGCCCGACGAGCAGCCGGTGACGAGGACGGCTCCGGTGGGGGCGTGGCTGCCGTGGCTCATCGCGGTCCCTCCTGCCGGGCGGCGTTGCGCTGGGCGATGAGGCGCTCGGCGACGGTGAAGACGGTGAAGCCGACCGCCAGCCCGGCGAGGAACACGATCCAGTAGCTGACTCCCGGCACGAGCTTCTGCAGTCCCTCACGGACGAGGATCAGGCTGCCCAGGCCGAGCAGGAACGGGACGAGGAACGGTCGACGGCGGGCGGTGCGGTCGTCGGGAGCGGGGCTCATGGCCCCAGTGTGACCGATCGGGTGCGGTGCTCGGGTCAGCTGTTGCGGGAGGCGCTGCCGCGTGGGCGGATGCGAACGGCCGGGATGGCCGGCGCGGGCAGGTGCTGGACGTCCCCGGCATACCCCTCCACGGTGCCGAACCGCTCGGAGTGGGCCATCCACTCCTCCCGGGCCGTGACGATCTCCTCGTGGGTGCGGCCCACGAAGTTCCACCACATGAGGATCTCCTCCTCGAAGGGTGGTCCGCCGAGCAGGAGTGCCCGCGCGGGCTGGTCGCCACGGTTGGTGAGGGTCAGCTGCGCCTGCCCGGTGGGCAGGTAGGCGAGGGCGCTGCGGGCCACGTCGGTGCCGCCGACGACCAGGCCGTCGCTGTCGGCCAGGACCCCGTGCTCGTATGCCGCGTCGAGGGCGAGCTCGATCGTCGCCCCCGCGTCGAGGACGACCTCCGCCCCGAGCAGGGGGGTGAAGGTCTCGACCGGTGAGGTCTGGTCGGCCAGGGTGCCGAGGAACACCGACAGCATCGCGCCGTCGACCCGGACCGGAGTGGGAACGAAGTGCTGGAAGTTCTTGGGCGCGTGGCGATCTGCGTCCGGCAGGGCGACCCAGAGCTGAGCCCCGTGCAGGACCGTGGTCCCGGCGGTGGAGACCTCCGAGTGCGCGATGCCGTGCCCGCCGGTCATGAGGTTCAGCTCGCCGGGGCGGACCACGGCGTGGGTGCCCAGGCTGTCGCGGTGCTCGACCTCGCCGGCGAAGAGCCAGCTCACGGTCTGCAGCCCGGTGTGCGGGTGCGGCGGCACGTCCATGCCCCCGGAGGCCGCCACGTCGTCCGGGCCGTAGTGGTCGGCGAAGCACCATGCGCCGATGAGCGAGCGCTCGCGCTGGGGGAGGGTGCGGCGCACGGTCATCGCCCGAGGGCCGCCGAGCGGCACGTCCCGGGGCTCGAGCACCTCGACGGCGGCTGCTGCCGGTCCGTCCGCGCAGACCGTCTCCTGGGGTGCGGGCTCGGTGTTGCTCACCCGGACAGTCTGCACCGCGAGCCCGTGTGGAAGGGTGACCTGCGAGAAGAGGTGGGCCGGTGACTGCACGTGAGGCGGAGTCCGTGGTGGTCGAGGGTGTGCGCTGGCACGAGCTCGCCGCCGGTCCCGTGCGCTCCCTGTGGTTCTCCCCGCCGGACGGGGTGGCCGTGACCGGCAGCGTCCTCGTCTTTCCCGGCCTGGGGCTGCCCCGCTACCTCCTGCCGCTGGCCCGGACGCTGGCCGAGGGCGGTCGTGGAGGTGGTGGTCTTCGACGCCCTGGCCTTCCGTGGTCGCCGGCGCCGGGTCAGGCCGACGATCCCGGGGTTGTCGACCGCGGGCGAGCAGTGGCTCACCGACCTGTCGCGCACCCTGCTCACCCCCCACGTCCCGCGGGTCGTGCTGGGGCACTCGACCGGGGCGCAGGTGGCCCTCGAGGTCGTCCTGGCGCTCCAGGACTCAGGGTGGGTGGACTCCCTGGTCATGGGCGGCCCCACGTTCGAGCCCCGGCAGCGACGCCTGCACCACCTCGTCCCCGCCGCGCTGACGGCCTGGCGCAAGGACCCGCCCACCGAGCTGGTGGTCCTGAAGAACCTCGCCCGGGTGCGCACCGACGTCGTGCGGATCGTCGTGTCAGGTCTGCGTCACCGTCCGGAGGAGCGGGTGCCCCACCTGCGCGTGCCCCTGACGACGACAGCCGGGGAGGCGGACTCCTTCGCACCGGCCGCGTGGCTCGAGGACCTCGCGGCGCGGGCCGGCGCCGGCGGTCGTGCCCACGTGCTCGTGGGTTCGCACAACAACGTCTTCCCGCACACCGACACGGTCGCCGCACTCATGGGCTCGGTCGTCGACAGCGCCTGAGGCCGCACCCCGGGGTCAGAGGTCCTGGGCGAGTCCCGCCGCACGGAGAACGAGCCACAGGCGACTGGCGGTGTCGGGGTCGTCGAGGTCGGCCCCGGTCACCTTGGCCGCCAACGTGATCCGGTGCCGCAGCGTGTTGCGGTGCACCCCCAGCGTCGCAGCGGCCCGCTCCCCGTTGCCCCGGTGGCGCAGGTAGGCCGCCACGGTCCCCACCAGGTCTGCCCGCTCGTAGGCCTGCAGCGCCCGCAGGTGGTGCTCGGCTGTCCCCGGGCCAAGGGCCCCACCCACCGCGGCGACCTGGCCGGGCGGACAGTGGGCGAGCTGGCCGCTGAGTGCGTCCTGCTGGGCGGGCAGCGACTCGACGAGGACAGCGGGGCCGGTCACCGCCGTGACCCCCGGCTCGTCCTGGGCGAGGGCGCGCAGGTCGGCGAGCACGGCCTCGGCGGCCTTCTCGGTGCCCAGGACCCACAGGACGGAGTCCTCCTGGCTCGACCACGTCGGACCGGCTGACTCGACCTGGTCCCAGCGGTCGATGAGGTCGTCAGCGGTCAGGGCGGCCGGAAGGGCGACCGCGACGAGGCGGGCTCGCACCGGGACCGTCTCGAGACCGAGGTCAGCCGACAGCGACCGCGCTGCGTCGACGTGCCCACCGAGCACCAGTCGCAGGACGCAGGCCCGCTGGATCCGGGCGCGGGCCACGGCCTGGTGGCGCTGGTCGAGCTGGAGGTTCAGCAGGGCGCACGCCGCCAGCACGAGCTGCCGGTCGTGCTGGCGGGTCGGGCGGGGGGATCCGCTGGCGACGAAGCCCACGAGGCGGCCCCCGCGCGCCAGTGGTTGGACGACGACGTCCTCGTCCGCGAGCGGAAAGGTCGCCGAGGAGTGCGGCCCAGCGGAGCGCAGTCGCTCGATCTCCCCCTGCAGCTGGCGGGCGGTGGCGCGGCGCGCCCGCGGCCAGACCTCCATCACCCGGCCGTCGGGGGAGAGCCGTGCTGCCCAGCCCTCGACGGCCGAGGCCAACGTGCGCACCACTGCGGACACGGGGTCGCGCTGGGCCGCCGCCTGCACCAGGTTCCGGTGTGCGCCCAGCGAGGCGTTGAGCTCGGCCTGACCGGCGTCGGCCAGCTGGTTCCAGTAGGCGCGCGCCACGGCGAGGAAGGGGGTCGGCGCGGAGACGGTGAACAGCGGCAGCCCGGTCGCCTCGCAGGCGCGCACCAGTGACGCCGGCACCTCGTCGTGCAACGGCCCCAGGCCCAGCCCGAGCCCGGCTACGCCGTGGCGGACCAGGCGTGCCGCGTAGGCGCGCGCCTGGGCGCCCTGTCCCGTGAGCGGCATACCGGTCGTGAGGAGCAGCTCGCCGCCGGTGAGGTACGGGGTGGGGTCGACGAGCTCACTGACGTGGACGCCCGTCACCTCCGGGCCGGTACCGGCTCGCGGGGACACCGGGGCCAGCCCTTCGCCCAGCGCCCGGGTGAGGTCACGCAGCGTCGGCATGGAGTCCCCTTGTCGAGTGCACAGTGCATCGTTTGAGTGCGTCCTGTGCACCATAGCCAATATGCGTGGCGTCCCGGGTCTCCTACCGTGGGGACTCGGACGACACCGAGAGGCACCCATCCATGAGCACTGTCGAGACCACCCTCCCGACCGCCGGCGAACGCCACGACTCCCAGCCGGAGCAGCGGCGCCGGGTGGTGACCGAGCTCCCGGGTCCGCGCTCCCGGGCGCTCCAGGAGCGACGGGACCGCGCCCTCCCGCCGGGGCTGGGCAGGACGCTGCCGGTGTTCGTCGAGCGCGCCGGGGGCGCGATCATCGTCGACGTCGACGGCAACCACCTCATCGACTTCGCCTCGGGCATCGCCGTCACGAGCGTGGGGGCGAGCGCCCCCGAGGTCGTGGCCCGGGTCCAGGAGCAGGCCGCCCGCTTCACCCACACCTGTTTCCTCGTCACGCAGTACGAGGGCTACGTCGAGGTCGCGGACTGGCTCAACGAGCACACTCCCGGCGACCACGAGAAGACGACGGCGCTGTTCAGCACCGGCGCCGAGGCGATCGAGAACGCCGTCAAGATCGCGCGTGCCAGGACGGGCCGACCCGGGGTGGTGGTCTTCGACCACGCGTACCACGGCCGGAGCCTGCTCACGATGGCGATGACGGCCAAGGAGAAGCCGTACAAGGCCGGCTTCGGCCCGCTGGCGACGGATGTGCACCGCGCCCCGTTCCCCTACCCGCTGCGCTGGCCGACCGGCCCCGAGCACGCGGCGCAGGAGGCGCTCGCCGCCCTCGAGGAGCTCCTGGCTCGCGTGGGGGCCGAGACCATCGCCGCCATCGTCGTCGAGCCGATCCAGGGGGAGGGCGGCTTCGTGGTGCCCGCCCCCGGGTTCCTCGCGGGGGTGCAGGAGCTCGCCCGTCGGCACGGGATCGTCTTCGTGGCCGATGAGGTGCAGGCAGGGATGGCCCGGACCGGGACGCTGTTCGCGAGCGAGCACGAGGGTCTCGTGCCGGACCTGGTCGTCACCGCCAAGGCCCTCGCCGGCGGGCTGCCGCTCTCTGCCGTGACCGGCCGCGCGGAGATCATGGCCGGTGCCGCCCCCGGCGGGCTCGGCGGGACGTACGCCGGCAACCCGCTGGCATGTGCCGCAGCGCTGGGGGTGTTCGAGATGGTGCAGACCCACGACCTCGTGGGCCGCGCCCAGTGGATCGAGCGCGTCGTCCGGGAGCGCCTCGAGCCCGTCGTGGCGCAGTCCCCTGCCGTGGCCGAGCTGCGCGGTCGCGGCGCCATGATGGCCCTCGAGCTGGTCCGGCCGGGCACGCTGGAGCCCGATCCCGAGGCGGCCGCGGCCGTCGCTGCAGCCTGTCACCGACAGGGGGTCCTGACCCTGGTGTGCGGCACGTTCGGGAACGTCATCCGCATGCTGCCCCCGCTGGTGATCGGCGAGGACCTGCTGGTCGACGGCCTCGATGTCGTCGCCACGGCCATCGGGGAGCTCGCATGAGCGCCGCCCTGGGCCAGGACCTCGGCTACGACCCGAGCCACGACCCACGGACCGGGGCGGCCACCACGGGTCCGGACCACTCGACCCCGTCCCAGGTCGAGGCCGCGGTCGCCGCGGCCGCGCGTGCCGCGGGTGCGGTGGCCTCCGCCTCACCGACAGCAGCGCCAGGGATGGCTCGACGCACTGGCCGCGTCACTGGAGGCCTCGGCCGACCGCCTCGTGGCCATCGCGGAGGAGGAGACGGCGCTCGGCCTGCCGCGGCTGCGTGGTGAGCTGGCCAAGACGGCCGCGAACGCCCGCTACTACGGCGCGGTCGCGGCGGACGGCGCATGGCTCGGCGCCCGGATCCAGCGGTCCGCGGACGGTGCGGGGCTGGACCTGCGGCGGGTGAACGTCCCCCTCGGTCCGGTCGCGGTCTTCGGCGCCAGCAACTTCCCGTTCCAGTTCGGCACCGTCGGGCACGACACGTGCTCGGCGATCGCCGCTGGATGCCCCGTCGTCGTCAAGGCGCACCCTGCGCACCCGCGACTGGCGGCTGCGCTCGCAGAGCTGGCGGGAGAAGCGATGGAGGCGGCCGGGGCGCCGACCGGGATCCTGGGCACCGTGGTCGGGTTCGATGCCGGCCTGGGGCTGGTCGATGCCCCCGGCGTGGCAGCCGTCGGCTTCACCGGCTCCCAGCGAGGTGGGCTGGCGCTGGTCGAGCGCGCCGCACGGCGGGACGTGCCGATCCCGGTCTTCGCGGAGATGGGCACGGTCAACCCGGCCGTCGTGACGCCGGCCGGGGCGCAGCGGATCGGTGAGGTGGCAGCCGGCTACGTGGCGTCGTTCACGCTCGGGGCGGGGCAGTTCTGCACCAAGCCCGGCCTGCTCCTGGTCCCCCGTGGTTGCGGGGCGGCCGAGGCCGTCAGTGAGCAGGTACGCAGCCACGAGGGGGCCTGGCTCCTGACCGCGGGCATCGCCGAGGCCTACCGCGAGGGAGTGGACAGTCTGGCGAGCGCCGGCGCGCAGGCCCTTGCCGTCGGCGCCAGCCCGGAGGACGGGTATGCCGCCTGCGCCGCGGTGCTGCGCGTCGACGCCGAGGACCTGCAGCCGGGTTCACGACTGCTCGAGGAGTGCTTCGGGCCGGCCGCGCTGGTCGCGGAGTACGACACGGTGGACCAGGCCGTGGAGATCCTCGCCCGCCTGCAGCCCTCGCTGGCCGGGTCGGTCTTCGGCGCCGGCGCGGGCGCCGGTGACGCTGACGAGGCCGCGGACCCGGACCTGGCCCCGCTCGTGGCCCGCCTGGCCGCGCAGGCGGGTCGGGTCATCGTCGACGGCTGGCCGACCGGCGTCGCCTGCGCGGATGCCATGCACCACGGCGGGCCGTGGCCCGCGACGAGCCGCCCCGACGCGACCAGCGTCGGAGCGCACGCCCTCCACCGGTTCACCCGACCGGTGTCCTACCAGGGTGTGCCCGAGGCTGCCCTCCCGCCGGCCCTGCAGGATGCCAACCCCTGGGGCCTGCCGCGCGAAACCGACCAGACCAGAGAGCACTGAAGGCGACCACCATGATGCAGAACCGCAGCAAGCCGAACCCCCTCGACCTCGTCCAGATCGACGAGTTCCTCAGCGCCGACGAGAAAGCCGTCCGGGACGCCGTCCGCCAGGTCTGCGCCAAGAGCGTGGACCCCTACGTCGCCGACTGGTTCGAACGCGGCGAGCTGCCCGTGGCCCGCGAGCTCGCGAAGGAGCTCGGCGCCGTCGGCCTGCTGGGCATGCACCTCGAGGGCTACGGCTGCGCCGGGATGAGCGCCGTGGACTACGGCCTGGCCTGCCTCGAGCTCGAGGCCTCCGACTCGGGCATCCGCTCGCTGGTCTCCGTGCAGGGATCGCTGGCGATGTTCGCGATCTGGCGTTGGGGCTCCGAGGAGCACAAGCAGGAGTGGCTGCCGCAGATGGCCACCGGCGAAGCCATCGGCTGCTTCGGTCTGACCGAGCCCGACGCAGGGTCCGACCCCGCCGGGATGCGTACGCGCGCCAGGAAGGACGGTGAACGACTGGGTCCTCAACGGCGCCAAGATGTGGATCACCAACGGCTCCATCGCCGATGTCGCCGTGGTGTGGGCCAACGCCGGTGAGGAGCACGGCGGGATCCGGGGCTTCGTCGTCCCGACCAGTACCCCGGGCTTCTCGGCGCCGGAGATCAAGCACAAGATGTCGCTGCGCGCCTCCATCACCAGTGAGCTGGTCCTGGAGGACGTGCGTCTACCGGCTGACGCGGTCCTGCCGGAGGTGACCGGCCTCAAGGGGCCGTTGTCCTGCTTGAACGAGGCTCGTTACGGCATCATCTGGGGAGCCATGGGCGCCGCGCGCAGCGCGCTGGACACGGCGCTGTCCTACAGCGCGCAGCGGGAGCAGTTCGGGCGCCCCATCGCCGCCTTCCAGCTCACGCAGAACAAGCTGGCCCAGATGGCGGTGGAGCTGACCAACGGCACGCTGCTGGCCTTGCACCTCGGCCGGCTCAAGGACAGCACCGGGCTGCGCCCCGACCAGGTCAGCGTCGGCAAGCTCAACAACGTCAGCAAGGCGATCGAGATCTGTCGTACGGCGCGCACGATCCTCGGCGCGAACGGCATCTCGCTGGAGTACCCGGTGATGCGCCATGCGAACAACCTCGAGTCGGTGCTCACCTACGAGGGAACGGTGGAGATGCACACCCTCATGGTGGGGCAGGCGCTGACGGGCCACGCTGCCTATCGCTGAGCAGGTGCTCGACCGCTGAGCAGGGCCTCGCCCACCACGAGCCCCTCCAGGACGGCCTCCTCGACGGTCCGCGGCGCGAGGGCGTCACCGATGAGGTGCACCGGGACGTCGTCGCGCAGCTCGCGCGCCAGCGCGTCGACCGAGGTGCTGCCCTGGGCCAGGACGAGCCCGCAGACGTCCTCGACGAGCACGGGTTCGCCGGTGAGGACGTGCTGCAGGTAGACGGTGTCGTCGTCCGCGCCGAAGGGGCGCACCAGCGGGATCACGTCGATCTTCGACCTGGCGGCGGCGGCCAGCATCTCGTCGCGGACGTACTGCTGGATCCGTTGACCCGGGTGGTAGCCGGACCCGGCCAAGGTCACCCGGTGGCCACGCTCGGCGAGGAGCAGGGCCGTACCGAGCCCGACCCAGTCCGAGCGCCAGTCGGCGATGACGACCCGCCCCCGCCGCGGTAGCTCCGCTCCCGCGATGACGTCCCAGGCGTTGACGCAGCAGGCGCCCTCCCCGAGCTCGAGGTCGAGGTCGCGGGCCACTGCCCCGGTGGCCACGACCACGGCGTCGGGCCGCAGGCCGAGGACGAGGTCCCGGTCCGCCGGTGTCGACGTGCGAAGGTCGATCCCCAGCGGCTCCATCTCCGCGAGGAGGTTGGTGACGGCCCCGCCGAACTCGGCACGTCCGGGCAGCCTCTCGGCCAGGCGTACCTGTCCGCCTGGCCTGGACTCCTTCTCGAGCAGGACGACGTCGTGCCCCTGGCGAGCTGCCGTGATGGCAGCCTTCATCCCCGCCGGGCCGGCTCCGACGATGACGACCCGCTGGGGGGTCGGCGCGCGGCGAATGGTGCCGAAGCGGATCTCGCGTCCGGTCTCAGGGCGTTGGATGCAGGAGATGGGGTAGCCGGCCTGGAAGTGGCCGATGCAGGCCTGGTTGCACGCGATGCAGGCCCGGATGCCGTCGGTGTCCCCCTCGGCGGCCTTGCGCGGCAGGTCCGGGTCGCAGATCAGGGCCCGTGTCATGGCCACCGCGTCGGCCTGGCCCCCGGCGATGATCGCCTCGGCCTCCTGGGGCTGGTTCACCCGGCCGGCCACCATCACCGGCACGGGCACAGCGGCCCGCACGCGCGCTGCATACGGCGCGACGTAGCCCGCCGGTCGCGTCATGGGCGGGGCGATGTGGTCCGAGCCCGCCAAGGTGGCGGAGGTGCCGAGGACGACGCTGACGTAGTCGAGCAGGCCCTCGTGCGCGCAGTCACGCAGGAGGGTGAGGAGCTCGGCCTGACGGCTGGGGTCGTCCGGGTCCTCCTCGGTGGACACCCGGACCCCCACCACCAGGTCGGCGCCCACGTGGCTGCGGATCGAGGTGAGGCACTCGCGCAGGAACCGGCCGCGGTTCTGCGGGGTGCCCCCGTACTCGTCGGTGCGCCGGTTGGCGTCGGGGTCGAGGAACTCGGCCGGCAGGTAGCCGTGCGAGGCCACCAGCTCGACGCCGTCCAGGCCGGCGCGCTGCAACCGGGCGGCAGCCGTGCCGAAGCCCTCGACGATCTCGGTGATCATGGCCGTGTCCAGGGCGCGGGGCATGACGGCGAACCGCTCGTTGGGGACGCTGGACGGTGCATAGGCCACGGGCAGCGAACCGTCGTCCGAGGCAGTCGTCTCACGGCCGCCGTGGAAGAGCTGGCCGAAGACGGCACACCCGTGCGGCTTGAGCTCGTCGCAGAGTCGGCGGTACCCCTGGATGCAGTCGTCGGAGTCGGCCATGAGCATGTGCGAGGTGTAGCGCGCAGTGGGGTGCACTCCTGCCACCTGCAGGACGATGAGGCCGGCGCCGCCCTCGGCCCGCGCTCGGTGGTAGGCCACCAGCTGGTCGGTGACGTGGCCGTGGTCGGCCATGACGGTGTCGTGCCCGGAGGAGAAGAGCCGGTTCTTGAGCAGCAGCGGGCCGACCTGCAGGGGCGCGAAGAGGTGGGGGAAAGCCGGTCCGGTCACCGTGCGGGCCTGGGTCACGGAGGTCTCCTCGCGGGAAGGGGCGACGGCCGCCCGTCGAGGCCCGTGCTGGTCCTCCACGAACAGATGGTGGGAGGCACTATGCCAGAGAAGTGGGGACTGGATACATTATCCTCATGGGTTCTCCTCAACCGGCGCCGGCAGGCCCGCAACCGACCGGTGCCGCGTTGGACGGGTTGCTCATCGCCGATTTCGGGAGGGTCCTGGCCGGGCCCTACGCGACGATGCTGCTGGCCGACCTCGGTGCCGAGGTCGTCAAGGTCGAGCGCCCCGGAGCAGGAGACGACACCCGGGCCTGGGGGCCACCGTGGGCGGCCGGGCAGGCCACCTACTTCCAGGGGGTCAACCGCAACAAGTCCTCGATCGCCGTGGACCTGGCGACCGAGGAGGGCAGGGCCGCCGCGCGCTCCCTCGTGGAACGAGCCGACGTGGTGGTCGAGAACTTCCGTCCCGGGGTCATGGCGCGACTCGGACTCGACTACGACACCCTCCGGGACGCCAACCCGCGGCTGGTCTACTGCTCCATCACCGGCTTCGGGTCCGGCGGCGGAGCCGCGCTCCCCGGCTACGACCTCCTCGTCCAGGCCATGGGTGGGTTGATGTCGATCACGGGTGATCCGCAGGGCGAGCCGACCAAGGTCGGTGTGGCCCTCGTCGACGTGATCACCGGCCTGCACGCGGCGGTGGGCATCCTGGCGGCGGTACGACATGCGGCCCGCACGGGGGAGGGCCAGCAGGTGGAGGTGAACCTGCTGTCGTCCCTGCTGTCAGCCCTGGTCAACCAGGCGCAGGGCTACGTCGGGGCGGGTGTCGTCCCCGAGCGGATGGGCAACCAGCATCCCAGCATCGCGCCATACGAGGTCTTCCCGACGCAGGACCGCCTGCTCGTCCTGGCCGTCGGGACCGACCGCCAGTTCAGGGCCCTGTGTGACGTGCTCGCCCTGCCGCAGACAGCCGTCGATCCGCGCTTCGCGACGAACGACCAACGGGTGGCCCACCGCGCGGAGCTCCGCGCCGTGCTGGAGGGTCGGCTCCGCCGACAGCCGGCCGAGCACTGGTTCGCCCTCCTGATGGACCGTGGGGTGCCGTGCGGACCGATCAACACCGTGGACCAGGGTTTCGCGCTGGCCGCCGAGCTGGGGCTCGACCCGGTGGTGCAGGTGCCGAGCATGGTCACGCCGCCGGCCGACCTCCGACAGGATGGGGTGGTGTTCCCTCCCACTGTCGCCACCGTCGCGAACCCCATCCGGCTCTCGCGCACCCCTGCTGCCTACCGCTGTGGACCACCGGTGCTCGGGCAGGACGGCGCAGCAGGCGGCACCGCTGATCGCGGCGCCGCCGACGCGACGCACACCCAGGCTGCTCCGGGGATCTCCTCGTGAGCGCAGCCCCCTACCGGCGGCCGCCCACCGCCCAGGAGGCGGTGCTCGCCGAGCTGCGGCGTGCGATCGCCTCGGGTGAGCTCAAGCCCGGGAAGCCGATCGCCCAGGCGATCGTGGCCGAGCGGCTCGGCGTCAGCCGGGTGCCGGTGCGTGAGGCGTTGAAGATCCTGCAGGGTGAAGGGCAGGTCGAGTACCTGCCTCACCACGGCTACTCGGTCACCCGCCTCGACCTCGACGACCTGCGCGAGGCCTACCGGATCCGCCAGCTCCTCGAGACCGAAGCAGCCCGGAGCTCGATCCCCGGGTTCGGCCCCGGGGAGGTCGCCGCCCTGGCGAAGGCGGCCAGGGAGGTCGACGACGCCGGCGACAACGAGGACTACGCGGCCATGGCGGCGGCCAACCGGCGCTTCCACTTCCTGCTCGTCGAGGGAGCGGGTATGCCGCGCCTGACCAACCTCGTGCGGCTCCTCTGGGACGCCACGGACGTCTACCGGTCCTTCTACTACACCGACGCCGCCAACCGGCACCGCGTGCGCGCCGAGCACGCAGGCATCGTCCAGGCTGTCGCGGGCGGGGACGTGGAGACGGTGGTGCGCCTGCTCGACGAGCACCGGCAGCACGCCATCGACGAGATCACCGGCGCCATGGTGCGTGAGGGCACGACCGAGGGCTGAGGCCTGGGGTCGGCAGGCGGCGGCGCGGCGGCGCGGCGGCGCGGCCGGCCGCGCGGCGGCGCGGAGCCGCTCGGCGCGGAGTTCGACCGCAGGGCAAGAAAGTGGATATTGGATATTGTGCCCGCGCCGCCCGGCCACTAACGTCGGCCGAACAGCACCCCACCTGCGGGTCTTCGCGAGAAAGAGGCCGTCCATGATTGCTCGAAAGTTCGCCGTGGTGGGCGCGGGTTGCACCCTCGCCCTGGGTCTCGCGGCCTGCGGTGGCGGCTCCGACTCCGCGTCCAAGCCCGCGAGCGAGACCAAGTCCCTGACGTTCGTCTCCTTCGGCGGCGCCTACCAGGAGGCGCAGAAGACGGCGATGACCGACCCGTACACGGCCGCCAACTCGATCGAGATGAAGCAGGACGGCCCGACGGACTACGCCAAGATCAAGGCCATGGTGGAGTCCAACAACGTGCTGTGGGACGTGGTGGACGCCGACCCGTTCTTCGCCATCGGCAACTGCGACAAGTACGCCGAGAAGCTCGACTTCTCGGTCATCGACACCTCCAAGATGCCGAAGGAATTCGTCTCGGACTGCGCGGTGCCGTCCATGACGTACTCCTACGTGCTCATGTACAACACCAAGAAGTACCCGAACCCGCCCCAGGGCTGGGCGGACTTCTTCGACACGGCGAAGTTCCCCGGCAAGCGCGCCCTGCAGAACGCTGCCCAGGGCGGGGGCTACGAAGCAGCGCTCCTGGCCGACGGGGTCGCCAAGGACCAGCTCTACCCCCTGGACTACGACCGCGCCGAGAAGAAGCTCGACACGATCAAGAAGGACCTGATCTTCTGGGACTCCGGTGCGCAGAGCCAGCAGATGATGGAGAAGGGCGAGGTCGACATGCTGTTGGCCTGGACCGGTCGCGGCTACAACGCGGTGAAGAACGGCGCGACGTTCGCTCCGCAGTGGAACGAGAACATGGCGGTCTACGACATCTTCATGGTGCCCAAGGGGACCAAGAACAAGGCGGCCGCGATGAAGTTCATCGCGTATGCCACCGGAGCCGAGGCCCAGGCGAAGCTCACCGAGACCATCCCCTACTCCCCGATCAACTCCGACGCCAAGCCCACCGTGGACAAGCTCATCAAGTCGTTCCTGTCCACGGAGCCCGGCATCGCCGAGAAGGGCATCGTGCAGGACCAGGCCTGGTGGGCGGAGAACCAGGACGCAGCCACCGAGAAGTGGACCGCCTGGGCGGCGGGCTGAGGCTCCGATGAGCGATCAGCGCGCGACTGCTCGCCGCCGAGTGGTGCGGGGGCCGGCCGGATTCGTCCTGCCGGCCCTCGCGCTGCTGCTGGTGGTGATGGTGTGGCCGGTCCTGCAGCTGCTCTACCGCAGCTTCATGACGCCGAGCTTCTCGCTCGAGAAGTACCAGCGCCTGCTCACCGATGGCGTCTCCGTGACGATCCTGACCCGGACGATCGTCATGTCGCTCATCGTGACGGTGGTGACCCTGCTGCTGGCCTACCCCTACGCATACGCGATGACCAAGGTGAGCCCGCGGGCCCGGGCGGTGCTCATGGCGTTGGTGCTGTTGCCGTTCTGGACCTCCCTCATGGCACGCACCTTCGCCTGGTTGGTCCTGCTGCAGGACACCGGCGTCGTCAACTCGCTGCTCAGCGCCATCGGCGTCGGCCCGTTGTCGCTGATCCGCAACACCACGGGGGTGACCATCGGCATGACCCAGGTGCTGCTGCCGTTCATGGTGCTGCCGCTCTACGCGACGATGAGCAAGATCGACGTGCGTCTCATGACCGCGGCGGTCAGCCTCGGTGCACCGATGCGGGTGGCCTTCCGCAGGGTCTACCTCCCCCTGTCGATGCCGGGGGTGGTGGCCGGCATCACCCTGGTCTTCATCATGTCGCTGGGGTTCTACATCACGCCCCAGATCCTGGGCTCGCCGCGACAGGCGATGATCTCCCAGCTCATCGCGACCAAGATCGACCGGCTGCTCGACTTCGGTGCTGCCGGCGCCCTGTCCGCGGTCCTGATCGTGATCACGCTCATCCTGCTCGCGCTCATGTCGCGGGTGGTCAAGCCGTCCGAGGCCCTCGGCACGACAGGATCGGAGGACTAGATGCTCGACACCGACCGCCGGCTGTCGTGGTTCACCAAGCTCATGGTGGTCCTTGTCGGCGTGTACCTCGTCATCCCGACGTTGATCGTGGTCCCGCTCAGCTTCACCGACCGTGACAGCTTCGCCTTCCCGCCGCAGGGGTGGTCGCTGCGGTACTACCAGGCCTTCCTCACCGAGCCGGTGTGGCGCGACGCCCTGCTGACCTCGGTGAAGCTCGGGCTGGCCGTCATGGTCCTGGCCACCGTGCTCGGCACCGCGGCAGCGGTCGCCCTCGTCCGCGGCCGGTTCCCGGCCAAGTCGTTCGTCAACGGCCTCCTGCTGGCGCCGATGATCGTGCCGCTCATCGTCATCGCCGTGGCCACGTTCGGGGTGTTCCTGCGGTGGCAGCTCGTCGGCAGCTTCCGGGGTTTCCTGCTCGCCCACACGGTGCTCGCCCTGCCGTTCGTGATCGTGACCGTCAGCTCGGCACTGCGCACCTTCGACGACCGGCTCGAGCTGGCGGCCGCGAGCCTCGGAGCCTCCCCACTGACGAGGCTGCGGCGCGTGACGTTGCCGCTGGTCCTGCCCGGTGTCCTGTCGGGAGCCGTCTTCGCCTTCGTCACCTCCTTCGACGAGGTGGTGGTGGCGCTGTACCTGCAGAGCCCGGACATGCGCACCCTGCCGGTGCGGATGTACACCTCGGTCACCTCCGAGACCGACCCCACGATCGCGGCGGCATCCACCCTGGTGCTCGTCGTGACCACCTCCCTGATCTTGTTGCCGCAGCTCGTGCGCCGCGGCGACCGTGCCTGAAGAGGCGCCACTGCCCATGCCTGAGACGAACAGGACCGAGATGACCCAGCCCCTTCCCGCCGACCACCACCCTGCGCAGGAGCGGGCCCTCCCCGAGAGCCACGGTGTGGAGGCGGCTGCCACCAGCCAGGGCGTCGCGCTGAGCCTGCGAGGCCTCGTCAAGCAGTACCCCAGGACCGCCAAGCCCGCGGTGCAGGACGTCGACCTGGACATCGCCCCCGGCGAGTTCATGACGTTCCTGGGCCCGAGTGGTTCGGGCAAGACCACGACGCTGAACATGATCGCCGGCTTCGTGTCGGTGACGTCGGGGGAGATCCTGATCGCCGGCGAGGACGTCGCTCGGATGCCGGCGCACAAGCGTGACATCGGCATGGTGTTCCAGCACTATGCGCTGTTCCCCCACATGACCACGGCGCAGAATGTCGCCTTCCCGCTCGAGCAGCGCAAGGTGCCCAAGGCGGACATCGACCGACGGGTGAAGGAGGCCCTGGCCACGGTCCACCTCGAGGACTACGCCGCTCGCCTGCCCCGCGAGCTCTCCGGTGGTCAGCAGCAGCGCGTCGCCGTCGCCCGGGCCATCGTCTACAACCCGCGCGTCCTGCTCATGGACGAGCCCCTCGGGGCACTGGACAAGCACCTGCGTGAGCAGCTGCAGTCCGAGATCACCCGGTTGCACCGCGAGCTGGGCCTCACCTTCGTCTACGTCACCCACGACCAGGAGGAAGCCCTGGCCCTCTCGGACCGGATCGCGGTGTTCAACGATGGCGGGATCGAGCAGGTGGGGACCCCGGACGAGCTCTACGAGAGCCCGAGCACGGTGTTCGTCGCCGAGTTCCTCGGTGACTCGAACGTCCTGCGGGGCAAGGTGAGCCAGGACGGTCGCACGCTCAAGGGTGATCACTTCGAGCTGGTCCTCGACGACAGGCGCGACCGGGTGCAGCCCGGGAGGTCGGGCGCGGTCGTGGTCCGGCCCGAGCGGATCCACATCCTGACGGACGGCCAGGCCGCCCCCGCCGGTCACAACGTCCTGGAGGCGACGGTCGTCGAGGTGGTCTACCTCGGGGCGGCCCGGAAGGTCGTCCTCGAGTTCCCCTGGGGCGAAAAGGGTCTGGTGCGCGAGGCGATGCGGTTGGCGACGTCGGCCGACCGTGGCGACCGGGTGCGGGTGGCCTGGGCGCCGCAGGAGAGCGTCGCCGTTCCCGACGGCCCGGACATGTACGTGGACGAGGGCGTCAAGGAGCTGTGATGACGCCGGGTATGCCGCACGCGTCGGGCAAGCAGCGCGCCCCGGGTATGCAGCGCGCCTCGGGTATGCAGCGCGCCTCGGGGTTCGAGAACGGCGACGTCTCCTTCTGGTACCGCGCGCTCGGCCTGCCGGAGCGCCGGGCGGCGCTGCCGGGTTCGACCGACGTCGACGTGGCGATCGTCGGCGGTGGGTACACCGGGTTGTGGACCGCCTACTACCTCAAGAAGGCGCAGCCGGACCTGCGGATCGCGGTGCTGGAGAAGGAGTTTGCGGGCTTCGGGGCGTCAGGACGCAACGGTGGCTGGCTCAGCTCGGAGCCACCTGGCCAGCTCCGTCGCTATGCGAAGACGCACGGGTGGCCCGCCGCCGTGGCCATGCAGAAGGAGATGTTCGCGTCGGTCGACCACGTCATCGACGCGGCGGCGGACGAAGGCATCCAGGCGGACATCCAGAAGGACGGCCTGCTCCACGTGGCCACGAACGAGGCCCAGGCCGAGCGCATGCTCGGTCGCGTCGATGACCTACGACGCCAGGGGTGGGGCGAGCAGGACCTGCAGGTGCTCGACGCCGACGGCCTGGCCGACCGGGTGCGCATCGCCGACGGCAGGGCTGCGCTGTGGAGCCCGCACTGCGCGCGCATCCAACCGGCCAAGCTGGTGCGCGGACTGGCCGCCGCCGTCGAGCGGCTGGGCGTCTCCATCTACGAGGGCACGGAGGTCACCGACATCCGGCCGCACGAGGCGGTCACCGTCCACGGCACGGTCCGCGCGGCATACGTGGTCCGGGCCCTGGAGGGCTTCACCTCCTCGGTGGAGAGTCCGCGCCTGTGGCTGCCGATGAACAGCAGCATGCTCGTCACCGCCCCACTGCCTGACAGCGTGTGGCAGCAGGTGGGCTGGCGTGGTGCCGAGCTCGTGGGCGACGAGGCGCACTCGTTCAGCTACCTCCAGCGCACGGCGGACGGACGGATCGCCATCGGCGGCCGCGGCATCCCCTACCGCTACGGCTCGCGCTGGGACGGCGGAGGGGAGACGCGCCAGGCCACCCTCGAGCAGCTGGTCCGCATCCTGCACCAGCACTTCCCCGCGACCCGTGACGTGCCGATCGAACACACCTGGTCCGGCGTCCTGGGGGTCCCGCGCGACTGGTGCGCGGCCGTGGACCTCGACCGCCGGACGGGGCTGGCGTGGGCCGGCGGGTACGTCGGGCACGGCGTGACGGCGACCAACCTGGCCGGACGCACGCTGACTGACCTCATCCTCGAGCGGGACACGGAGCTGACCCGTCTGCCGTGGGTCGGCCGTCGGGTGCGCCGCTGGGAGCCCGAGCCGTTGCGTTGGCTGGGGGTCCGCGGCCTGTACGTCGCCTACCGGGCCGCCGACCGGCAGGAGAACGCCGGTTCCTCCACCACGTCCCCGATCGCCCGAGTGGCGGACCGGATCAGCGGGCGCTGATGGCGACGGTGGTGCCCGTGGGGTGCCCATGATCGTGGTGCTCACGACCGGGGGCACCATCGCGTCGCGGCAGTCCCACCGGGGTGACCTGCTGGCGGTGGATCCCGGCGCCGAGCTCGTGGACATCGCAGGCCTGCGCGGAGAAGTCCGGGTGGAGGAGTTCTGCCGCGTCGGCAGCTATGCCATGACGTTGTCGTTGCTGGCCTCGCTCAGCGAACGGGTCCGACAGCTGTGTGCCGATGACTCCGTGGCCGGTGTGGTCGTCACGCACGGCACCGACACCATGGAGGAGAGCGCCTACCTCACCGACCTGGGCCACGCCCGGCGCGTACCAGTGGTGTTCACCGGGGCCCAGCTGCCGGCAGACCACCCGGAGACCGATGGCCCTGCCAACCTGCGCGACGCGGTGCTGCTCGCTGGAGACCCGTCCGTCGCTCCGCTGGGCGTGCTCATCGCGATGGCAGGGCGGGCGTATGCCGCCGCCGAGGCCACCAAGGCCCACTCCACCGCCCCGGACCCGTGGGCCGCCGGCGGCGCCACGCCCCTCGCGGTGGTCGCCGACGGACGGGTCACGGTCCTGCGGCAGCCCGGCTCGCCGCCGGCGCCCATCGTGA
>CAVSUT010000011.1:0-14808 GCA_963731235.1 uncultured Actinomycetota bacterium
GATGTGGTCCACCCGCTATGAGAGTGCTGGTTGGTTGGGGCTGGTCCAGGTCGCGGCGTACTCCGCCGGGGTGAGGTCTTCGAGGGAGGAGTGCGGCCTGTAGGTGTTGTACTCGATCCGCCAGGCTTCGACAACAACCTGGGCCTCGAGCAGCGTGGCGAACTCCTCGATGTTGAACAGCTCGTCGCGCACGCGGCTGTTGAACGACTCGACGAACGGGTTCTCCCATGGCGAGCCGGGCTCGATGAACGCGGTCCGGGTTCCGGCGGTGCGGCAGTAGTCGCGCAACGCCCAGGCGATCATCTCCGGGCCGTTGTCCATCCGCAGGTGCTCAGGTGCACCGCGGAGGCCGACGAGCCCGGTGAGAACGTCGACGACCTCATCAGAGGTGCAGGTCCGCCCGACCCGCATCGCCAACGCCTCGCGGGTGTGCTCATCGACCACGTGCAGCGACTTCAGACGACGCCCGTCGGTGGTCTCATCGAACTGGAAGTCCAGCGCCCAAACATGGTTCGGACGCTCGGCGCGCAGCCGCTCGTTGGTGTCGGGGTTGACCCGTCGGCGCTTCCTGGTGCGGACCGGCCGGCGCAGCCCCTCCTGCCGCCACAGGCGTTGGATCCGCTTGTGGTTCACCGACGTCCACGCCTTGGTGGTGTCGCGGCGCAGCAGCCTGTACGCCATCCGCCAGCCCCACCGTGGATGCCGGCGTGCAATCGCCCGCAGCTCGGCACGCAGCCGGGACTCCTCATCGGGTCGGGCCCGTCGAGGCAGCCGGTGGGTGGACCGGTGCGCGCCGACGACGCGGCACGCCCTTCGCTCGGAAACCCCGAACCGTTCCCGCACATGCCCCACGGCACGACGGCGACGGTCCGGGGTCAGAAGTTTCCCTCGGCCAGCTCCTTGAGCATGTCGATGTCCAACGCCTGGTTCGCAACGAGCTTCTTCAACCGGGCGTTCTCGGACTCCAGCTCCTTGAGCCGCTTGGCCTCGCTGGCCTTCATCCCGCCGTACTGAGATCGCCAACGGTTCCACGTCGCCTCGGAGATCTCCAAGGTACGCAGCACCTCGGTCAGGTCCTTGCCATCATTGAGTATCCGCTCGCCCTCACGCAGCTTGCGGACCACCTGCTCGGGGGTGTGCCGGTGTCGCTTCATCGTGATCGTCCTCCTCACCCACAGTGTGGGCTCTTGGACTCTCACAACGGGTGGACCAATCCGGAGGGGTCACGTCACCGTCCCCTGCTCGCCATGACGTAGAGGGGTTCGCGCGCGTGGTCGAGGTGACGTAGGCGTGTGCGGTGTCGACGGTTCGGCCCTGGGCGCGGTGGGCGGTGGAGGCGTATCCCAGTTCGACGTGCTCGCGCACGTAGTCGGCGGGAAGGACCACGGTGGCCCCGTCGCCGGCGCGGCCCACTTCTAGGGAACCGTCATCGCGAACTGGCGGACGATCCAGTCGTCGCCGTTCTTGACCCAGCCGCGGCCGGTGGTCAGGGCGCGTTGGTTGAGCCTGGTCACGATGACGTCGCCGACGCCGGCGGTGGTGCCGTCAGCGATCCCCACCCCGTCCGGCGGTGACCTGTCCGGCCTATGCCGGTAGGCGCGGGCGCGGGCGTTGAGGTCGGCCACGGTCTGGGTGTCGGCGGCGAGCATGAGCGAGGACCTGCCCGCTTGGTCGGTGCGCCAGGCGTCGAAGAGCAGGTCGAGCATGTCCTCGCGTGCCCCGGACTCGACCCTCCCGTGGGCCATAGGTGTCGGCGACGTCGGTGTTTCCGAGTCGCAGCTGCAGGGAGGCGTCGCGTTCCCACTCGTGGGCGAAGCGGTGGACGTCGTGCAGGGTGGGCGCGTCGGGGCCGCGGTCGTCGGCGAGGAGCTTGAACGCGCCTCCGGCCTGTACCGGCGACAGCTGGGCCCAGTCGCCGACGAGCAGCACCTTCGCCCCGACCTGGCGGGCGTGGGCGGTGATGTGGTCCAGGTCCTTGGTGGCGGCCAGGGACGCTTCGTCGACGATGACCAGCTGCCCCCGCCGCAGTGACCAGCGCCGGTATGTCGCGTACTCGGCTCTGGCGCTTGCTCCAGCCGCCGGGTGGCCGGGCACGGGTAGGCGCCGGCCAGCTTCGCGGCATACCCCTCCAACGCCTTGCGCCGATCGAGGGTGCGCTGGTTCTCGGCGATCCACTTCGCGGTGTTCTCGGTGGGCACTCCGACCGCGTCGGCGAGCACCTCGGCGGCCGCAGCGGACGGGGCGAGCCCGACCACGGACCCGGCCCCGTGCTCGGCCTCCCACGCCGCCCGGACCGTCGCCATCGTCGTGGACTTCCCGGTGCCGGCGGCCCGACCAGCACGTCCAGGCGCCGCCCGGAGGTGACGATGGCGGCGACCGCGGTCGCCTGCTCGGCGGCCAGCACGTGCTCCTTCCCGGGTGCGACCATCCGCCCCAGCTGGCGGCGACGGACTGGCCGACGGCAGGGCCGTCGGTGGCGCGCCCCGCCTCGAGCAGTCGGGCCTCGGCGTCGAGGAGCTCCTGGCTGGCATAGACCTCACTGTTGCTGGCCCGCAGCATGCGACGAGCCGTCTGGGCGACGCAGACTTCTGGGGAGCAGGTCCTCGGGCGGGGTGAGCATCACCGATCTCTGCGGCGAGCGTGGCGACGTGCTCGCTGATCTGATCCGGTCGGCGGGGGTGGCGAACCGGACGCCGGCCAGTTGGCGGTGGGTTTCGGCGAGCAGGTTGGCCCGGGTGAACGTGGCCCGCGCCTCCGCAACCGTGTCGGCCACCACAGCGGGCAGGTCGGCAGCATCCCCTCCTCCAGGCCGGCGCGGTGACCAGCTTGTGGGTTTGTCGCCCCGCCAGGCGGGCGACCCATGCTGCTGGTCGACTCCAACGAAGACGCGGCCCGCTCCCGCCATCGGTTGATGAGCTCGGTCAGCGCCTTGACGTGCTTGTCCGGGCGGGTTGCGAGGGTGGCCTGCTGGCGCAGCTTGAGGATCTCCGGCCGACGGGGGCCGCCCGTGGGCGGCGACGAATTCCTGCACGAGCTGGTCCTTGGCGGTCTCGATCGCGCTGGACCGTTGCGAGAACTCCTCACGCAGCTCGGCTGGTACGCCGTCGACCTCCCACTTCGGCACCGGGGAGCGGCGCCGGGCCTCCGGCGTCCATAGCCACCCGAGGTCGCGGGTCAGCTCGTCGGCGAGCAGGCCGTTGTACAGCTCGGACATGCCCACCGCGGCCCGGAACAGGGCTTTGGAGTCCAACGTCCGCCACGCGCCGTCGGACACTGCTTGGACGCGGTTGAGGACCACGACATGGGTGTGCAGCTGCGGGTCTCCGGCGCGGGAGTCCCAGTGGTCGAAGGCGGCTGCCACGATGCCCCGCACGTCCTCGGAGACGGCGCCAGCGTGGCCTGTTCGGGTGGCGAACACCTGCGCCTCGCCATAGGCGATCACCGCGTCCAACGCCCGCCGGTGCGCAGCGTGGATCCGCGCCCGGGTCGGCTCGTCCGCCAACGCCCAGGCCACCGACACGCTCTTGGGCACCGAGAAGGTCAGGTCGAACCCGGCGACGACTCTTGGGCGCCCTTCGGACCCGCCCGAGGTGGTCGACGAACACCATCTGCTTGCCCCGCGGCGGGCGCCCGAGCGGATCCCCGGTGACGGGGTCCTGCAGCATCCCCAACATCCGGAACAGGCCTTCTTCCGACACTGCTGACCCCGCTGGCACGCCGCGTCCGCCGTCGAGCCCGGCCAGCCCCGCGCCCAGGAACCGTCCCGGCGGAGTGCCTTTGGCGGCGTAGTACGCCGTCAGGTTCGACGCCGGGCCGGCAGCGTCCATCCGCGCGACCGAAGACATCAGATAGCGATACCCGGCACCCAGCGTCATCCGACGGATCGACATCGTCACAGTCGGACAACGGCGCCGCGGGGGCACCATCGACGACCACCGTGACCACCTTGGTGCCAGACGTGTGGAGCAGGGTATTGGTGGTGGACGAGAGGGGCGCGACGGGCGAGGGTCGGGATGGCCCGGGGACGGCGATGGGAAGCGGCCGGGAGTGGGGGCGGGCGGAGGCAGTGGGGTGAGCGAGGGGTGGCGAGGTGGGCAGACGGAAAGAGGGGCCGACTGATCAGTGAGGCGACCCTTGGCGATTGTCGACCGGCGTTCGCCGGGGTCACTCACCCGGCGCCCCCACTGGCGCGGTCAGTAGTCGAGTCCCAGGGCCGACTCGTAGTCACGACCACCGTGGAAGATGCCGACGACCATCAGCTGTTCCCCGGACACGGCGAACGCGATGACGGTTCGCTTCCTGTAGCTCGTCGTGCGCAGGCCCGGCCTGATGTCGTCTCGCGCAGACCCTCTGGTCGGGAAGACCGCCAAGCCCTCGCAGTAGTCGATGAGCTCGTCCACGTAGCGGCCGGCAACCCCGGCCGTGGCTCGGCTAGCGATGTAGTCGTACAGCTCGCCGAGTTGAGCCTCCGCCTCGGGCGCGAAGACGACTCGCAGACTCACCGGCTGGCGTCTCGGGCCGAGAGTCTCTCTCGGAGGTCCCGTCCCGTGATCCCACGGGACGGGTCGGCTACCAGGGCGTCGTAAGCCGTGGCCACCTCGTCCTGGAGCCACGCCTCCACCGCGGCGTCACGGGCGAACAAGGTACGCAGCCCGTCCCGAATCACTTCGCTCTCACTGGCGTACTGACCCGAGCGCACGCGTTCCGCCAACGTGTCCGCCATCTCGTTGGGAAGCGTGATGCTCAGTTGTCGAGTCGTCCTCATGAAGCACCTCCGAATAGGACTCAATCCTACTCGATTGACGTCGGGTCGCATGGTGCCCCCACAGCGGCCGTTGTCCACACAACAGCAACGAAGGATGGCCATGCAGAAACCACCGGGATCAAATGAGGTTGTAGCCAGAGGGCATGAAGGGAGGAACACCATGAACGAAGAGGACGACGTCCGCGCTCCGATCCTGCTGTCTCCGGATGAGGCGGCGTCGTGGTGCCACATCAGCGTGGGAACGCTGAACCATCTGCGGTACCACGGGCGGTTCGCCCCGGCGATCAGGATCGGAAAGCGCTGCTTCTGGACGCCGAAGGACCTGCTGGCGTGGTTGGAGTCGCAGAAGGAACCGGCGTGATCATCAAGCGCCCCAACGGCAAGTGGCGGGTGCAGGTGAAGTACCGCAGCCGTGTCGTGGCTGATCGGACCTTCGATCGACGCGGCGATGCGGTGCGGTGGGAGGTCGAGCAGAAGCGGCTGCTGCACTCTGGCGAGTTCGTCGCTCCCGCTGCTGGCCGGATCACCGTGCGCGAGCTGGCCGAGGAGTTTCGAGAGGCGAGGAAGGGCCAGGTATCGGTGCGGGCCTGGGAGTCGGACGAGAGCGCGCTGCGAGTCCACATCGTGCCGGCCTTTGGGAAGCTCCCGATCTCCTCGGTCACACCACCCTTGGTCGAGCGGTTCCTCGTCGACCTGGCTGTGTCGAGATCCGTGCGGACTGCTGCACGGGTGCGAACCACTCTGCGGGGGTTGTTTCGCTACGCCGTGCGGACCCGACGCCTCCAACTGTCGCCAGCCGAAATGGTGCCGTTGCCGCACCCCGACTCGAGGACGGGCAAGGTGGTGGAGGTCGACCCCTTCACCGTTGCTGCCCTCCTGGACGTGGTCGACACTCAGGGCAAGCTGTCGCCCGGAGGTGCCGACATCACCCTGGTCCTGGCGCTGACCGGTCTGCGATTCGGCGAGCTGCGCGGGCTGCGAGTCCGAGACGTGGTGTCGGTTCCCTATCCCGGGATCGTGGTCAAGCGGTCCATCCCGCAGTCCGGGCTGACCGGTGCGGTCATCGAGCGGGCCACGACCAAGAGCGGCCGGTCTCGGATGGTGCCGTTGTCGGAACTGGTCCTGCCAGTGGTTATGAAGGCTGCGGAGGCCAAGGAGCCGAACGACCTGCTCTTTCCCGCGCCCGAAGGCGGATACCTCCATGCTCAGAACTGGCGGCGGCAGATTCACTGGAACACGACGGGCCTTGGGCGGCGTCCGCACGACCTGCGCCACACGGCGGCAAGTCTGTGGATCGCAGCCGGGGTGGACATCAAGACGGTGTCGTCCTGGCTCGGTCACTCGACGGCCAAGCTGACGCTGGACACCTACGGGCACCTCATGGGGACGGACGCCGACCGTGCGGCCCTGGACCGGGTCAACAAGGCTCTTGGGAACCCAATGGGCACCCAGCGGCCAGAATCGTCAGAGTCGGGAAGCGACGGCGAGGGCTAAACAAGGCCCCTTGACCTGCGAAAACGTGGTGGTGCCCTCGGGCAGATTCGAACTGCCGACACCCGCTTTAGGAGAGCGGTGCTCTATCCCCTGAGCTACGAGGGCGGGGTGCCACGCTGTCGAAGGCTGTAGGTCGCGTGGTGACCAGCAGCAGCCGAAACCGTGCGACAGGAAGGTTAGCCCACTGGATGGGGAGTGCGTTCCAGGACTCCAGGACCGATCGCCAAGGTCGACTCGCCGCCGGCTGGGTGCAACCGAAGCTGCGTACGCCTGGCTCGATGGGGCATGGTCACCAACGGGCCGTGGAGGACTACGAGACCGCAATCCCCATCGTTGTCGAAGTGCGGGTGTACCAGGCGCTGCTCTGACGCACGACGACCGTGTACCGCCCGGCTGCCAGGGCCTTCCATCCGAAAGACACGGACCCGTCGCCGTTGCCGGGCACGCCCGTGTCCACCGCGGCTCTGGTGAGGCTGACGAGCGGACGGCCTGATGTGGTCGTCCCCTTGTAGACCTCCACGGTGACCCGCGCGTGGCTGAGGCCGAGGACCGTGCGCTCAGTCCCGGTTTCCTTGCGTGGTCCCCGGTAGTACGTGGCGGCAGAGTCCCGGGTGATGACCTTCAGGCGCATCGCGCGCGACGAACCCGACGTGATGCTCGGGGTGAGGGCGAGGTCCTCGGGCGAGACGACAAGGCCACTGGTGTGCGATGCGGCCGGCCAGGTGCGGCCGTCGATGCTGCTGCCAGCGGCCACCGACGCGCGGAACGAGTAGGTGCCTGGCACCGCGCGGCTCGTGGTGACGACGACCGGGGTCGACCCTGACCCGAGGCTTCGCGCCGTGCCGCGCGCGGCCCCGTCCACCTCCACGGCGGCACCTGGCACGAGCCCGCTCGAGGCTGCACCGACCCGCAGCCTGATCGTGGCCCGGTCGCCCGCCTGCACGTTCGGCGGGACGCTGGTCAGGACGATCTCGGTGGGCGAGGCGGGAAACGTCGAGGTCCGGCCGAGGAGGTAGAGCGGGTCGTCGGTGACGATGCCGGTGACCCCGAGCCGCAGGGCTCTGTCACGTTGCGGCCGGGTGACGAGCGTGTGCGCCCAGACCCGGGGCACCCCGGACCGAACGGCCCGGGTGATCAGGGCATCCGAGGCGGAGATGTCGATGTCGAGGAGATCGACGAAACCTTGCCAGCGGGTCGGGTCGTCGGTGCGCATCTGGCCGGCGGATCGCCAGAGGTGGCTGTGCAGGCCGAGGTCATGGACGGCCTTGGCCACTGCGGGGTCGTTCGTGTTGACGAAGACCGACTCCACGAGCCCGCGTCCCCGGATGAGCTCTGCGATGGTCGCGAGGGATGCCGGCGACTTGGCCTCGACGGTCAGCACCACCCTGCCGCCGAAGCGGTCCAACGCCTCCTCGAGCGTCGGTGCCGGCTCGGGTGCGGGCGCAGGACGGAGCCAGGCACCGGTGTCCAGCCGAACGGCGGGCCAGGTCGAGGCGGTCCTGGTCCGAACTGCGCCGGTCGCGTTGGTGGTGCGCTCCAGCGTGGCATCGTGCATGAGCACGACAGTGCCGTCGCCGAGCTCCTGGGTGTCGAGGTCGAGGACCTGTACGGCGCCAGAGCCCAGCATGCGCGTCAGCCCGGACAGCGAGTTCTCCCGCACCTCCAAGCCCCCTCCGCGATGCGCGTCGTAGACCAACGGCGGAAGGCTTGCGATGGTGGCCGGCTTCACCAGTGAAACGGGGGGAGCAGCACCTGCGCGGCCCGACAGCTCAGCGGCGGTGGCACTCGTGGACGCCAGCGCACCAGCGACCAGGCCCACCACCGCGAACGACAGGGAACGCAGCGGCGACATGGGGCTCCTCTGTCGGGTGGCTTTGACGCTGCGCGTCGCAGCGGCTCGGTGGATGGGTCACCCTGATCGTCCAGCAGGACCGCCCGGCGCGGGGATGCCCGCCGCGATGACCGACCGAAGGGACGAGCGGGACCTTGGGCCCTGACGCGGGCGCCGACGCCACCCCACGATGGGAGTGACCCGGTGGGCCGCGCACCGTGCGCAGGTGGTGCGCCCCTTGGCCCACCGGGTCCATGAACAGGAGGACGTCATGACTGGTGGGTACGGGACGATCGGGCGGGGAATCCTGGTGGCCTTCGACGGGTCACCCGGCGCGGAGGTCGCCCTCGACTGGGCTGCCGCAGCGTCACATCGGCGACAGGTGCCGCTGTCCGTCGTGTACTGCGTCGAGATGGCGTCGGTGCCCCTCGAGCCCATGTACAACGCCGAGGCGCTCCCTCGTGAGGTCCGCGAGGAGGCGCAGTCCGTGCTGGACCGTGGTGTGCGGCGGGCCGAGAAGGTCACCGACGCGTCGCTGGTGAACAGCGCGGTCGTCATCGGCTCCCCGGCAGCCGAGCTGGTCATCGCGTCCAGGGACGTCGAGCTCGTCGTCATCGGCTCGCGGGGACGGGGACGGGTCGCCGCAGGCCTGCTCGGCTCCGCGTCATACACCGTCACCGCCCACGCCAAGTGCCCGGTGGTCGTCGTCCGAGGGGAGTCGAACGTGCACCCCGACGCCACCCACCCGGTGGTCGTGGGGGTCGATGCCAGCGATGCGTCGCAGCGCGCGGTGGAGCAGGCCGCCGAGGTGGCCGCGACGGCCCAGGCGTCGCTGCACATCGTGACCGTGGGCCGGCTCCGTTCGCCCGAGGGCTGGGCCTACGTCGAGGACTCCGCGGCGGGAAACCAGCACACCCACGCCGTCCGGGAGCGCGCCCTGCCGATCCTGGACGCCGCCCGTGACCGGGTCCTCGCCCTCCACCCCGACCTGGAGATCGAGACCGAGGTCCTCTTCGGTGAGGCCGGGCACGTCCTGGCGCTCAGCGGAGTGCACGCGGGGTTGCTGGTCCTGGGGAGCCGGGGACGCGGTGGCTTCATGGGTCTGCTCCTCGGATCGGTGAGCCACACCGTGATCCACGAAGCGGCCTGCCCGGTCATGGTGGTCCGGTAGCCGACGCCCGACTGCCTCCTCCTCACCCGTTCGGGCCAGACCCGGCCGGACCGGCTGACCGAGGGCCAGCCGACCCACCTAGCGTTGCGCACAGAGCGGCTCGCCCCCCGGAGCGCTCGACCTCGTTGAAGGACGCTCCATGCGCAAACCCCTCGCTGCCCTCGTTGCGGTCGTGGCCCCGTTGGGCCTCGCCGCCGCGGTCACCGCTGCCACCCCCCAGGCCGCGACCGGCGCCACCGCGACCTACCAGTTCATGTACGTCACCCTCCCCAACGGGACCAAGGTGCCGATGCGCTGGAACGGCTGCCAGGCCGGCGTGACGTGGAAGGTCAACCTCGCCTCCGTGCCCACCGCGGACCGGGCAGCGGTGCTCGCCGAGACCAAGACCGCGGTCAGCCGCATCGCGACCTACACCGGGATGACGTTCTCCTACAAGGGATTCACCACCGAGGTGCCGCAGGTCGGCTCCATGCCGAAGCAGACCGCCGAGCTCGTCATCGCCTACACGAGCCCGAGCAAGACCAACTACGGCCTCAGCGGTTCGGTCCTCGGTGAGGGTGGCCTCTACGCCGCCTGGGTGTCCCGCACCGTCAGCGGCAAGACCACCTACACCGCGGCCGCGCTGCGCGGGTTCGTCGTCATCGACACCCCGCAGATGCTCGCGCAGACCAAGCCCGGGTTCGGCACGGGCGCCCGCCGGACCAACCTGCTGCTGCACGAGCTCGGCCACGCGTTCGGCCTGGCCCATGTCACGACCAACACCCAGCAGATGTACCCCATGATCTCCAGCGCGTCCCCCAGCGGCATGGCCGTCGGCGACCGCGGCGGGCTCTACCGGCTGGGCAAACCTGCCGGCTGCATCAACACCGCGTCCATGCCTCTGCCGGACCTCAGCTGACCGGCGGGTTAGCCTGCCGGGGTGAGCCACACCCCCTCCACGCCGCCCGGCGCCCCGGCTGACGGCACCCCCGACCAGCGGGTCCAGCGCCGCACCATCAGCACCCTCGTCGGCTCGCAGATGCTGGGCGGTGTCGGCGTCGCCAGCGGGGTGGCGGTGGGGTCGCTGCTCGCCGAGGACATCAGCGGCTCGGCCGAGTTCGCCGGGCTCGGGGGCACCTTCCAGGTGCTCGGCGGGGCACTCATCGCCGTCCCCATGGCCCGCGTCATGGCCCAGCGGGGCCGCCGACCCGGCCTCGTCATGGGCTACGCCCTGGGCATCGTCGGCGCGGCCCTGCTCATCGTGGCGGGAGTCGTGCGCAACTTCCCGCTGCTACTCGTGGCCAGCGTGCTCTTCGGTGGCGCGACCACCGCCAACAGCCAGGCCCGGTATGCCGCCGCCGACCTCGCCCACGACACCCACCGCGGGCGCGACCTGAGCATCGTCGTCTGGGCGACGACCATCGGCGCCGTCCTCGGCCCGAACCTCGTCGGGCTCGCGGCCGACACCGCCGACGCCCTGCACCTGCCGTCGTTGACCGGTGCCTTCGTCTTCGCCCTCACCGGGTTCGTCCTCGCCGCGCTGCTCCTGACCGTGCGGCTGCGGCCCGACCCCCTCCTGCTCGCCCGGCAACGGGCCCACGAGGCCGCACCCCACGAGGAGGTGGAACGCCCGCACGGGTCGGTCGTGCGCGGCATACGGGTGATCAGGACTCGGCCCGCAGCGCTGCTGGGGCTCGTCGCGCTGTCGCTGGGGCACATGACCATGGTCAGCGTCATGGTGATGACGCCGCTGCACATGCACCACGGCGGCTCCACGCTGCGCCTCATCGGCCTCGTCATCAGCATCCACATCCTCGGCATGTACGCCCTGTCGCCGGTCGTCGGCATGGCGGTCGACCGCTTCGGCGGACGGCCGGTCGTCGGCATCGGCTCGGTCGTCCTGCTCGCCGCGACCCTGCTCGCCGCCCAGGCGCCCACCGGCTGGTCGCCGGGACTGGCCCTCGGCCTGTTCCTGCTCGGGGTCGGCTGGTCCTGCACCCTGGTCAGCGGCTCCACCCTGATCTCGAGCGCCGTCCCGGTCGCCGAACGCGCCGGCGCCCAGGGCGCCTCCGACCTCGCGATGGGCCTGGCCGCCGGTGGTGGAGGCGCGCTCGCCGGCGTCGTCGTCGGCCAGGTCGGGTATGCCGCCCTCGGCCTCGGTGCCGCCGTGGTCGCGGTCCTCATCGGGCTCGCTGCCGCCTTCCTCCGCGGTCCTGACCCGGCCGCGGACGGACCCGGCGACGACCCGGACCACGACCCCGTGGACGGCGCACCGGACCGGTCCGGCGAGGCGGGGGACCACTTGCCGTCGACCGCGGACCCGGCCGACAGCAGGGTTCGTTAGCCTGCACAGGTGACCCAGCCGACCGACGAGACCCCCGCCGCCCCGGCTGCCGACCCCGACCCCCGGGGCGACCGCGTCGCCGCGGCCGTGAAGACGTGGCAGCGCCACCTGGTCGACCTCGGCGGCCGCAACACCCTGCTCTGGTACCGCGACCTGCCCACCGGCACCCTCGACCTCACCACCACCCACCCCGGCGGCCTCGCCATGCTCCTCGCCGGCCGGCCCACCCGCCTGTCCGACCTCGTCCGTGAGCCCGCCGCCCTCGACGAGGCGCGACGGCGCGCACGCACCATACGGTCCAAGACCGTCGAGCTCTCCGAGGAGCGAGGCATCGCCGCGGGGTTCATCGCGATCGGTATGGCGACGTGGACCGTCCGCGGGGCAGCCCGGCCCCCGGCCGCTCCGGTGCTGCTGCGTTCGTGCGTCCTGAAGCCCACCGGCGCCGCCCGCGAGGACTTCGACCTCGACCTGGGCAGCGACGTCGAGTTCAACCCCGTCCTGGCGCACTACCTGCGCTCCGAGCAGGGCATCGACTTCGACACCGACGCGCTCGAGGACCTCGCCACCTCCGGCAGCACCTTCGACCCCTACCCCGTCTACGAGCGGCTCAAGCAGCTCTGCAAGGGGATCCCTGACTTCGCCATCACCCCGCGACTGGTCGTCGGCACCTTCTCCTACGCCAAGCTCCCGATGGTGGCCGACCTTGCAGCGCAAGGGACTTCGCTCGCCGACCACGACGTCGTCGCCGCCCTCGCCGGTGACCCCGGCGCGCTGCGCTCGGTGCGCACCCAGGTGCCCGAGTTCCCCGCGGACGCCGACCCCTCCCACGAGCTGCTCATCCTCGACGCCGACTCCACCCAGCAGGCCGCCATCGACGCGGTCCGCTCGGGCGCCCACCTCGTCATCAAGGGCCCACCCGGCACGGGGAAGTCGCAGACCATCGCCAACCTCATCGCCACCCTGGCGGGGGAGGGCAAGCGGGTGCTGTTCGTCGCCGAGAAGCGCGCAGCCATCGACGCGGTGCTCGGACGCCTGCACAGCGTGGGCCTGTCCGACCTCGTCCTGGACGCCTACGACGGGGCCAGCAACAAGCGACGCCTGGCACGGGAGTTCGGCAGCTCCCTCGATCGCGGCACCACGACCACCGAGCCCGACACCGCCGAGATCGAGCGTGACCTCGTCGACCGGCGCGCCACCCTCGTCGCCCACTCCAAGGCCCTGCACGAGGCGCGTCAGCCCTGGGGCGTCTCCGCCCACGAGGCGCAGGAGGCCATCGCCACGCTCGGCGCCGCCAAGCACTCCCCGACCTCACGGGTCCGGGTGCGCGGTGAGCAGCTCGCCGGGCTGGACCGCCGCCGGGTCCAGGAGCTCGGCCGCCAGCTCACCGAGGCCGCCTCGCTCGGCGCCTGGTCGACCGAAGAGGGTTCCGACCCGTGGTTCGGCGCGCGCATCCCGACCTCCGAGGAGGCGGTCCGCGCTCGCGAGATCACCAGCTCCCTGGCCGAGGGCCAGCTCCAGGACGTCGAGCAGACCATGATCGAGGTGTTCTCCGAGGTCAACCTGCCCCGCGCCGACCGCGTGGGCGACTGGGGCGTCATCCTCGACTCGGTCAGCCAGGTCCGCAACACCCTCGAGGTGTTCCGCCCCGAGGTCTTCGACATCCCGCTCGGCGACCTCGTGGCCGCCACCGGGACCAAGGCCTACCGCACCAGCAACGGTGTCGAGCTCGGCTGGTACTCCCGCTACCGCCTGCGTCGCCAGGCCCGCTCCCTGCTGCGTCCCGGCCCCCCGCCGGCCGACCTGCACGGCGCCCTCGTCGACGCCGCGCAGCAGCGCACCTCCTGGCAGGCGATGGCCGGTGCCGGTGGCCGCCCCGAGCTCCCGCTCGACCTGGACCGGGCGCGGGCCGCATACGAGTCCCTCGCAGAGGACCTGCGCTGGCTCGGTGAGCGGCTGGCTCCCACCCCTGCCGGCGGTGACCTCATGGGCACGCCGCTGTCCGAGCTGCAGCAGCGGATGGGCGACCTCGCCGCCCGGCCCGACCGCCTCACCGTGGTCCCGCGGGTGTTGGGTGCCCTCGACGCGCTGCGCGCCGCCGGAATGGGACCGCTCGTCGACGACCTCGCCCGCCGCGGCGTCGAGCCCGACGACGTGGCGGCCGAGCTGGACTTCGTGTGGTGGACGTCGCTGTCCGAGGACCTCGTCGTGCGCGACTCCCGGTATGGCGCCCACGACGGTGCGCAGCTCCAGCGGGTCGCCGCCGAGTACGTCGCCGCCGACCACGCACACCTGACCGCCAGCGCCGACCGGGTCCGCGCCGGCGCCGCTCGCAAGCTGCGCGAGGTCCTGGCGGACCACCCCGACCAGGAGGCGCTGGTCCGGGCCGAGGCGGGCAAGTCGCGGCGCCACCGCCCGCTGCGCGAGCTGCTGCCCAAGGCCGGCGAGGTCCTGACCGCCGCCAAGCCCGCGTGGGCGATGAGCCCGCTCGTGGTGGCGTCGGTGCTGCCCCCGGGCCGCTGGTTCGACGTGGTGATCTTCGACGAGGCGTCGCAGATCCCGCCCGCCCAGGCGATCTCGGCCATCTCACGAGCGCACCAGGTCGTCGTCGCCGGCGACGAGCGTCAGCTCCCGCCCACGAACTTCTTCACCTCCGCGGTCGACGAGGACCTGGCCCCGGACTCCGAGACGCTGACCGAAGGGTTCGAGTCGGTGCTCGACGTGCTGACGGCCGCACTGCCGACCCGTCACCTGTCGTGGCACTACCGCTCGTTGGACGAGCGCCTCGTCGCCTTCGCCAACCGCGAGATGTACGACGGCTCGCTCGTCACCTTCCCCGGCACGGGCACCGACGCCGTCGTGCGCCTCGAGTCCATCGACGGGTCCGGGGTCGTCGTGCCCGGTGAGGAGGCCATCGAGTCGACCGAGGCCGAGGTCGAGCGCGTCGTCGAGCTGGTGCTCGAGCACGCCCGCACCCGTCCCCAGGAGTCCCTGGGCGTCATCGCCCTCGGCATCAAGCACGCCACCCGCGTCGACGACGCGCTCCGCAAGGCGCTGCGCGAAGCCGAAGGCGTCGGCGACTTCTTCGACGAGGACCGGCGCGAACGCTTCTTCGTCAAGAACCTCGAACGCGTCCAGGGCGACGAGCGGGACGCCATCATCCTGTCCGTCGGCTACGGCAAGACGGCGCACGGCCGGGTGCTGCACCGGTTCGGACCACTGAACCT
>CAVSUT010000012.1:0-271146 GCA_963731235.1 uncultured Actinomycetota bacterium
GAGGCGGAGGGAGTTCACCCCCTCGCCGGCGAGTTGTTCCAGAGCGGCGGTCCGGCCGGTGAGCAGGAGCAGGATGGCACCGATCGGGCCGGTCACCTCGGGTCCTTGCCCGCGCCTCCAGTCGGTGTCGGTGGCGGTGAGCCGGCAGCTGGCCCACGGCAGTCGTCGGTTGACGCTGGCGAGCCAGGTGTCGCGGGTGTCCCACCGACGGCTCGCGGCCAGGGCGCTGAGTGTGGGTCGCATGGGGACGTCCACGCCAAGGGGGATGGCGATGTCCTGGCTGTGCACGAGGATGTCGGTCAGGGTCTCCAGGGGAGTGAGGCCGGGGTTGTGGCGGCGTGAGCCGATGCCGTTCCTGATGCCCGCGATGATCTGCTCGTTCGACAGCCCCTCCGCCTGCAGGATCGCGGCCTTGAGGATGAAGTCGTTCAGCGCCACGCTCCGCAGCATCCGGGGGTGACGGACCATGAACGCCAAGGCATCCCGCACTCGTTGCTGCTGCATGGTGAGGTGTGCGGCGACGTGTCGCACCGTCCAGCCGTCGCACAGCGAGGGGTGCGCCCACTGCCCGGGCGTGAGTCCTTCGAGCAGGTCGGCAGTCGTGGTTCGCTGGTCGTCGATACCTGCCCACAGATCGTCTGTCTCGGTTGTCGTCAGGGTTGCCATCACTCTCTCCTTTCAGGAAGCACCGGCTCCTCCCGGGAGCCACCGGTTCGGTCACGTGAAGACCGGGGGCTGCACGCGGGTGCGCTTGAGCTCGAAGAACTGCGGGTAGCCGGCGAGCAACCGCGCCCCTTCGAAGACCTGGTCCGCGTGCTCCCCGCGGGGGATTGCATTGAGCACCGGGCCGAAGAACGCGACGCCGTCGATGGAGGTGATCGGCGTCCCGACCTCGCCCCCGACGAGACCCACCCCGGCGTCGTGACTCACCCGCATGGCGGCGTCGTGCTCCTCGGACTCCATGGCGTCCACGAGCTCAGTGGGCAGCCGCACGTCCGCAAGGGCAGCACTGATCACCTCGCGGTACTCGGCAGCGGTGGGGCGGCGCCATACGTCGAAGACCCGCTGGCCGAAGGCGGTGTAGAAGTCGGCCAGCGCCTCCGGCCCGCACCGCGTCGCCACTGCCGTGGCGACCTTGGCGGGCCCGCGGCTCGCCGAAACGGTGCGGCGGTAGCCCGGCGCGATGTCGGTGCGGTCCTGGTTGAGGAGGTAGAGGCTCATGACGTGGTGTCGAACCGTCAGCTGCCTGCGCAGCCCTACGTCGCACAGCCAGCGAGAGGCAGTCCAGGAGTAGGGGCAGACCGGGTCGAACCAAAAGTCGACCACCGTGTCGTGTTTCGCGTCCATGACGCCCCCAAGGCTAAACTAGTCCTATCAACGAACTAATATAGTTCGATCATGGGACTTTGGGAAGGGACTCCATGGAGCGCGAGTTACCGGCCAGTCTGTTGATGTTCATCGCGTCGCGATCAGCCGCCAACCGCATCTTCGAGGCGCTCCAGAAGCGTGGCTTCGATGACGCAACCATCGCGCAGAGCCGCCTCATGATGGGCATCGACCCTGACGGCACCCGGTTGAGCGTGCTCGCCGAACGCGCCCAGATCGCCAAGCAGACGGCCACCGCCCTGGTCGACAAGCTCGAGCGCGCCGGCTATGTCGAGCGCGTGGCTGACCCCACCGACGGACGGGCACGCCTGGTGCGCATGACCGCTCGCGCGAAGTCGGTGATCCCCTACGCCCGGGCGGAGGAGGAGCGCATCGAAGAGGAGTGGCGCGCACACCTCGGAGCTGAGCGCATGCAACAGCTCCACGATGCCCTCACCGACCTACGGACGATCACCGACCCGTACCAGTGACCAGTAGCCCGCAGAACTGGGTGGTCAGGCCCAGGGTCTGACCGGCGCCGAACCGTTATGCCTGTCCCTTGGTGAGGTCCCGCAACAGGTCCACTGCCAGGTCAGCTTTGTCGATCGGCACGAACAGGTGCTCATGGAAGTAGCCCGCCACGACGTTGCAGCTGATTCCCCCGGTAGCCAGTTGTTCGGCGACGGCCGCAGTGAGGCCGACAGCTTCCAGCGATGAGTGAACGCGGAGGGTGATCATGGCTGCGATGTACTCGTAGGGGAGGCCGAGTCGGTCCGCCTGTTCTTGGTCCAACACCAGGGACACCCCTTCCGCCTCGCGGACGAGCGCCACCGGGTCGGCAGCTTCCGGCACTCGTGCAATCGTCGTGAAGACGTACCGGCCAGGTACCAGCTCTGGCTCCATGGTGCCGAGCAACGCAGCAAGATCTCGTTCACCGCTCATGCGCCCAAACTAATGCCCGCTCCGATCCGCGAGGCGTGGCACGATGAGGTTGTGGACGGTCGGCCGGTCGGGAGGTCGCCGAGCGACTTCGCGGAACGGCGCACGCCGACGAGCCAACCACTCGCCGGGGCAGACGCTGCGCCAGGACACCCGGCTGCGGTCTTCGTCGCCGGCGGCGATCGCGGGAGGCGGATGACGTGGCCAGGTCGTCCGAACTGGTGGGTCGCGACGCCGAGTTGACGACCGTGACCGAACGGCTCGGTCGTGCTGCGGACGGCTCGGTCCTGCTGCGGACGGGGCGCAGAGTGTCGTCGTTCTCGCCCGGGACGCGTGCCGCGGCGACATCGGCATGGGGGACGGTTACGCCACGGAAAAGCGGTGGTGACTGACTCGCCCCACTGATGTACTGGTCTGCCACCTTGGGTCTGCCGTTGACGGAGGTAGTCGTTGTGACGGGGTATGTCGCGCTTGCCGAGGTGTACGAGTGGCTCATGTCGGACGCGAAGCTGACGCCCGCCGAGTTCGCCGCGGCGTTCGATGACGTCATCGGTCTCCTTCCGTCAGACGCCCGCGTCCTCGATTGCTCATGCGGGACTGGGCAGCTGGCGGTTGGTCTCTCCGGTCTCGGCATGCAGGTTGTCGCGACCGACGCCAGCGCAGCGATGGTTCGTCGGACTGAGGAGTTGGCTGAGGAGCACGGCGCCCCGTTGCGGACGGTCCGAGCTGACTGGCACGAGTTGACCGACCATTTCGACGTCGCCAGCTTCGACATGGTGTTCTGCGTCGGCAACTCGCTGCATCATGCCGAAGGGGCGAGAGGCAGGTTGGTTGCGCTGGAATCCATGTCGCGGCTGCTGCGCCCTGAGGGACGCTTGGTTCTCACCTCCCGCACTTGGGAACTCGTGCGCGCGGGCGGCTCCCGGCTGGAGATCCGCGACCATCTGGTCCGCCGGAATGGCCGCGATGCTCTCGTCATCTATCGCTGGGAGATCGCGCCGCACTGGGAGCAGGAGCACCACATCGAGATCGCTGTCGCGCAGGTCACGGCGGATGGGTCGGTGCTTGTCCGCTCGGAACTGCTGTCGTGCTGGCCGTACCGGTACGACGATCTCGGATCTGAGTTGCACAGCGTCGGACTACGGGTCGAGACGAGCACGTTCGACCCGGAGGCTGAGGGATACACGGTGGTGGCGACCAAGGGGTAGGGCGCCGGCATGCGTCCTCACGTCAGGCAGGTGGCCACCGCCGTCGCGCATGCTGATCGGCAGGAGAGTGCACACAGGACGCCCGGCTCGCGGTGGTGTGCAGCTCCCTGCGTCGGTGGGCGGAATGGTTCCGTCTGAGGTGGTCCGACTATCTGGCGGGCTGGATGCCGGTCCAGGGGTGGACCTCGCACTGGTGGTCTGCATTGTTCCCGCCGCTGAGGACCAGGCCGTTGCCGCGAAGGCCCAGGGTGTGGGTGGAACCGGCCGCCACAGCGATGACATCGCGCCAGCCACCCACATCACATTGTCCGTAACTGTTGTCTCCGGCGGCGAGGACTCGACCCGAAGCGGTGACACACGTGCCGTCCACAGGGGTGAAGGCCACCCATGATGTCGGCGCCTACGGCTGCACCCTCGTTTTGGGTTGAGCCTGATACGTCTGTTGGGTGAGGTGGGGCGTCCGCGGCCTCGCCAGACTCGTGGACAACCAGGCCACCCTTGGGTCACGACTGCGGAAGTGCGGTACCGGACATGCTGAAGTCGTCTTGGTTTGTTGGCGTCCTTGCCGCTGCTGTGCTCGCCGGTTCCGGCGTCGCACCCCAGGCCGGCGCGGCCGCGCCCGCACAGTCCGCGGCCGTTGATGCGTCGCTCGGATCGTGGTCGGCGCCGTTCACGCCATCAGGGGCCAGCGCCCGGGTCGTCGGCGTCCACTCGGTGCAGCTGTACACGGGCAAGGTCCTGGCATTCGGCGCGCTACGACCGACCCAGGGCTACGTGTGGGACCCGGCGACTGGAAAGGCGACGGAAACCGACCCGCCAGCAGATGTGGAGTGCGGGTCCACGACCGCCCTGCAGGACGGCCGAATACTGGTTGTTGGCGGCCATGCCAAGGGCGCCAGGGGCATCAACAACATCCTGCTGTTCGACCCGGTAGGTCTGACCTGGACTCCGCAGCCGGCCAGCGTGACGGGCCGTTATTACCCGACCACGACTTTGCTTCCCAACGGCTCCGTCCTCATCAGTGGCGGGTTCGACATCAACGGCGCCAAGAACCCCAACATGGAGCTCTGGACGCCTCCGCCGACCGGGCAGAACGTAGGGACACTGCAGAAGGTCGGCGGTCTGCACCCGTCAGGCCTTTATCCACACCAGTGGGTCCTGCCGAACGGCAAGATCCTCGAAGTGACCTCGAGTACCACTGCGATCCTCGACCCCAGCACGTGGACGTGGACCACGTACGCCAAGCCCAAGATGAAGCACGGCAGTGGTGAGGGCGCGGTCCTGTTGCCTGGACCGGCATCCGGATCGACGAAGGTCATGCTCATGGGGGGCAACGTCGCTGGCGTGGCGACGACCGCAGTAGAGACCTTCGACGCCGCCAATCCGACTGCAGGGTGGTCTGCGCTGGCACCACTGCCGCAAGGTCGCACCCACATGAGCCCGGTTCTCATGCCGGACGGCTCCGTCGTGGGTGTGGGCGGCAACTCGTCAGGCAACTTCACAGGTCCGCTGTACACGGCACTGAGATACACCCCCAGCAGCAACTCGTGGGAGACGCTGGCACCGCAGGCCATGCGTCGCGGTTATCACTCCTCGGCAGTCCTGTTGCCCGATGGACGGGTGTTCTCCGCTGGAGACACTGGCGTCGGTGGCGGCGGAAACACCGACGAGGTCTTCTCGCCCCCTTACCTGTCTGCACAGTCGCCGACCATCACCTCGGCGCCCTCGCAGGTAGCTCACGGAGAGACCTTCACCATCGAAACACCTGACACCACCAGCAAGGCCGTGTTGATCAGGACAGGCGCCGCAACCCACACCATCAACTTCGACGAGAGGATCGTCACGTTGAGCACCACGGCGGCCGCGTCCGGACTCACTGCAGTTTCGCCCTCGGCGACCGTGGGAGTGGCAGGCTGGTACATGTTGTTCATCGTCAACGGTGCCGGCGTCCCGTCGACCGCAAAGTGGATCCACATCGGCTAGCGCTTCCTCCTCGTCCAGGTTTGCCGTGGGAGCCTCCGAAGGTCGTGTTGATGGGGGCAGCAAGGAGAGTGAGTTGTGCGACCAATGCGCCGCCTCAAGACCGTGACCGGGGCCACGATGGCTGCAATCCTCCTGGCCGCTTGTGGCGGCGGAAGCGGAAGGGACCAGGGCTCCGACGGCAGCCATCACGACTCCGCAAGCTCAAGCCGGTCAGCACCGACCGCCCTGGCCAGCCGCGCCGACGACGTGTTCTTCGCGCAGATGATGATTCCCCATCACGACCAGGCCGTGGGGATGGCCGAACTGGCCTTGGACAGCCCCACAGCCTCGGCGGAGGTAAAGAGCCTCGCAGAGCAGAGCCACGCGGCAATGGATGCCGAACTCCGGACATTGGACGGCTGGCTGCGCGAGTGGGGCGCCCCTACCGCATCCTCCATGGGCCGCGGCGGTGAACACGACGGGATGACGTCCGACCACGACATGGAAAACATGGACGCGGCCAAGGGGGCGGCGTTCGACACGATGTGGCTGACCACGATGGTCGAGCATGAGCAAACCGCGGTGATGATGGCGCAGGAGATCCTCCTGATCACCAGCGACCCCGAAGTCACGATGTTGGCAAAGGCCATGGTGGACCGCCAGACCGCGCAGATTGCCACCATGCAGCAATTGCTGCGAAGCGGATGAGAACGCCGGATGATCAGCGGTACCGACGGGCCATGCGACGAACTGCCAAGCGGGCTTCGCGGGCACGTTCTTGCTCACGCTCGTACAACATGCCGAAGCCGAAACCGTCATCGCCAGGAGCCGCTTCCGCGCCAAGGCGGCGCAGGAGTGCGGCGCTCACGATGCTGTCCTGGTGCTCGCCGAGCAGGTCCTGGAGCTGTTCGTAGCGCTTCACGTCCTTCACTGCGTGCTCACCGGTGATCGCTGCGACCACTTCCGCGGCGTAGCGGGCGCGCTTGGCTGCCTTGCGGGCGTGGTGCAGGTCTTCGGCGTCGCCGGAACGTACCGCCCTCGTGAGCCGTCTGGCCACCGTGCGGTCAGCGCCCACGGCCCGGGGGACCAGTGCGGAGGCGGGGCGACCAGCCTGCGCCGTCCACGGTGGCTGCGTGCCCCAGCGTTTGAGCTCGGCGAGAAGCGCGGAGTGGCGCTCACCGAGCAGCTCTGCCTGGACGTCTTCCCAGTGTCGACGTCGGGCGCGCTCGAGCTCGTCGTCGATCCGGCTCTTGGCCGGGCCCATGGGCAGTCCCGCGTCGACCTCGGCCACCATGGCGTCGAGTCGGTTCTGCAGGACCTGGAGGTCACGGACGGGGCCCAGTCTGGAGGCCCACCAACGCAGTTCGAGGTCGAGGGCCCGTGCAGCGCCTGGGTCGAACAGCGATCCGTAGACCCGCAAGACGCTGCGGACTCGCCGGCTGGCAACCCGGGTCGTGTGCACCCCGGCGTCGTCACCACGGCGCACGCCATGATCGCCCTCCAGCAGTGCCCGGCAGTGCTGAGCCAGGTAGACGCCGACGACGGTGCTGGCACTGTGAGGGGACGTCGGCTCCGACTGGTCGGTCGACGACGTGGGACGACTCATCGGGTGGCCGCCCTCCTTCCCATCCGGCTGCCGTTCAGGCAACCTGCTGCTGCCCGAGCCTTGCCGTTCACCTGGGCTGCGTAGCCTCACGCGACGCCCAGGCCTTCCCCCACTTGAGAGGTTCTCATGAAGCGCATCCCCACCCGAGTGTCCGCCCTGACCGCCGTGGTCGCCCTCGTCCTTGGCGGGGCAGCGGTCGCGACTGCCCACGCGGCCGACAGCGGGGACCGCCATACCGTGCGCACCAACCTCGCGGACACCTTCGGCAAGGTCACGCGCAGCACCGAGTGGCAGCTGACCGGCAAGCTCGAGCTCGCCTTCCCCACGTTCCACACCGAGGGCATGGCCATCACCCCGAACCACATCTTCCTGTCCTCGGTCGAGATCCTCGAGCCGACCGTGAAGTACCCGACTCCACGGGGCGGCTACGACCGGACCGCGGGGAAGGGGGTGGGCCACCTGTTCGTCATGGACCGCAAAGGCCACCTGCAGAAGGACATCAGGCTGGGGGAGGGCGACATGTACCACCCCGGCGGCATCGACTTCGATGGCAAGAACGTGTGGGTCCCGGTGGCCCAGTACCGCCCGGACTCCAGCGCCATCATCTACCGCGTCGATGCCACAACGCTGGACGTGCGCAAGCAGTTCGAAGTGAAGGACCACTTCGGCGGGATCGTCCTGGACAAGCAGACCGGCCACCTGGTCGGGAACACCTGGGGTTCGCGGCGCTTCGCCGAGTGGAACCTCGCGGGCCGGCAGCTCAAGACCTGGGACAACCCCAACTTCTTCATCGACTACCAGGACTGCCAGTACGTCCCCGCCAGGAAGATGCTCTGCGCGGGGGTGACCAACCTTCCCCAGACACCGGCCGCAGGGGGATCGGCGGCCACCTACGAGCTCGGGGGAGTGGCGTTGATCGACCTCAGGACCCATCAGGTCACCAGGGAGATCCCGTTCCAGCAGTGGTCCACCGCTGGGCACGTGGCCACACGCAACCCCTTCACGATGACGGCGGCAGGCGACCACCTCACGATGCGCGTCGCCCCCGACAACGGCGACGAGGGCAACGGCACCGAGATCCTCACCTACGAGGTCACGGTCGGAGAGCGGTGAGGGCTGCCTGCGCCGCCGAGACCCGGCTGGCGTATGCGGGGTCGCTGGCGCGGTTGGTCAGCTCGTACGGGTCCGCGGCCAGGTCGTAGTACTCCTTGAAACCCTTGTCGTAGACGATGTACTTCGCCTCGCGGCTCTTGACCGCCTGCCAGGTGTTGGCCCGGCGCGGTCCTTCCATGAAGACCCAGGTGCGTGCCAGGGTCGCCCGCGGGTCGGTGATGACGTTCTTGAGGCTGACACCTCGCGTCACCGGCATCGTGGTACCGGCGAAGTCGGCGAAGGTGGGTGCGAGGTCCACCAGGCTGACCTGTGCGGCGACCGTGCCTGCCGGGCGACCGGGCATGCGCACGAAGAACGGCATGGTCACCAGCTCCTCGTAGGGGAATGCCTTCGACTCCACCCGGTGGGACCCGAAGCCGTAGCCGTTGTCGCTGGCAAACACCACGAGCGTGTTGTCCAGCAGCCCCTTCTGACGCAGGTGCGCCAGGATCGAGGTGATGCTGTCGTTGACCGCCATCAACGAGCGCGCCTTGTTCGTCCGTTCCTGCAGCCACCGGGAGGTGGTGGCCTGGGTGGCGAGGGGGAGCGCGCGGATGGCCGGGGGCTTGTCGGAGACGTCGGCCTCGTTGAAGTTGGGCGGCCACGGGGCGAGGCTGACCGGGGCGGTGGCATACCGCTTCGGGGGCTTGGCCGGCAGGTGCGGCTGGTTGTATCCCACGTACATGAAGAACGGCGTGCCCGCAGGGGTGCTGTCGATGAAGTTGGTGGTGGCCACGGTGAGGTAGTCGGCCGTGTAGTAGCCCTTGGACTCGGCAGCCCGGGCAGCTGAGCCGTCGGCACGCCAGTAGTCCCAGCCCGGCGGCACGTACGTGTTCGGCCGCGTCCACGGGAAGTTGTTCAGGTACTTGCCTGCCAGGCCCGTCCGGTAGCCCGCACCGTCCATGACCGTGGCGACGGTGCTGCGGTCGTCGAGGTTCATGCCCTCGCTGTTGGTCCGGACGCCGACTTCGCTGGAGTAGCGGCCCGTGAGGATGGTGGCGCGGCTGGGGCAGCACATCGGCACGGCCACCGCGGCGGAGGTGAAGTCCAGCCAGCTGCCGTCGCTTCGGAACGTCAGGGGCGGCAGCTCGTCCTTGCGCATGTCGTCCACGAGGAGGAACAGGATGTTGGGCCGGGGCGGGAGGGCCTGGGCCTTCGGCGGGTCCAGCGCAGTCGCCAGGCCGATGAACAGGGCGACGGCGGACGCGGTCGCGCACATCTTGATGATGCGCCTCATACGTATCCCTTTCCGGCGGTTGCGAGCTCTGTGTCACGAGATCGTGGACCGACCGCCGTTTTCGTGCGGTATGGGTGACTGCCCGACGCTAGGAGCGGCCAGTACAGCAGCACATCCCCCGAATCGCGTAGGTGTGAGCCCGTCGCTGCGTTGATCTGGGCACGCAACGTCCCGGTAACGTGCGTCCCCTAGGCTCGTCCTCGTGAGCGAGACCCAGTCAACGACGACGACGACCAACAGAGCCCCCACGCGCATCCTCGTGGCCGAGGACGAGGCCCTGATCCGCCTCGACCTCGCCGAGATGCTGGCCGAGCTCGGTTACGAGGTCGTCGGGCAGGCGAGCAACGGCGAGCAGGCGGTCGAGATGGCCAAGGAGCTCAGCCCCGACCTGGTCATCATGGACGTGAAGATGCCGGTCATGGACGGCATCACGGCGGCCGAGGAGATCGGCTCCGCGAAGATCTGTCCGGTGGTGATGCTCACGGCGTTCAGCCAGACCGAGCTCGTCGAGCGGGCCCGGGACGCCGGCGTGATGGCCTACATCGTCAAGCCCTTCACGGCCTCAGACCTCGCTCCGGCCATCGACATCGCCCGTCACCGGTGGACCGAGGTCAAGGCGCTCGAGAGCGAGGTCGCCGACCTCGGTGAGCGCCTGGAGACCCGCAAGGCCGTCGACCGCGCCAAGGGCATCCTCATGAAGAAGCTCAAGATCTCCGAGGCCGAGGCCTTCCGGTGGATCCAGAAGACCGCGATGGACCGGCGCCTGGGCATGCGCGAGGTGGCCGACGCGGTCGTCAGCGGCATGGACAAGGCCTGATCGGTGGCGGTCGTGGTGCGCGCGGCCACTGCGGTCGACGCGCACACGCTGGCGGACGTCGCCGCGGCGACGTTCGCGTTGGCCTGCCCACCGCACACGACGCAGGAGGCCATCGCGGCCTTCGTGGCCGACGTGCTGTCGCAGGAGCGCTTCGAGGAGTACCTCGCCGACCCGGCGCGTGACCTGTTCCTCGCCGAGGACGGTGGCACCGCGACCGGGTACGCCATGCTCGTGACGGGGGAGCCCGCCGACCCCGACGTGCGCACCGCCCTGAGGCTGCGACCGACCTCGGAGCTCAGCAAGATCTACGTGCTGCCCGACCACCACGGCGCCGGCGCCAGCCACCTGCTCATGACGACGGCGCTCGACACTGCGCGCAGTCGCGGCTCGCGCGGCGCCTGGCTCGGGGTCAACCAGCTCAACGAGCGCGCCCAGCGGTTCTACGCCAAGAGCGGCTTCACCCGGGTGGGGACGAAGCGGTTCCTGGTGGGGGACCGGTACGAGGACGACTACGTCTTCGAGCAGGAGCTCTGACCCTCTTCGGAGGTGCGAACGGAGCCCGGATATCGTGCTCGCCGCGACGAAATACCAGCCGTCGCAAGCAAGCCCATTAACTTGTGGTTGCAGTTCTGTTGAAGGCTTCACTATTTCACCGCGCTGGCTCTAGAGTCCTAGTTCTGGTGGGTTCGTGGACCCGCCAGCGGTCCTCGGGGGAGCCGCGCACACACGAGTCAGACCGTCCGATGATGGAGGAACCGGTGAGCCGTCCCGCGATCAGTGTCAAACGTGTGGGCGACGACGAGCAGCGGGCTTTCACCGAGCTGTGGATGTCCGCTCGTGTCGAGGCCGGCGTCAGCCCCGAGGTCGCGGCCCGCACCGCGTCGGAGGGACGCGTGACCGCTGCCCTGGGCCGAGAGGACGTCTGCGCCTTCGTGGCCATGGCCGATGGTCGCGCCGTCGGGTTCGCGGTCACCGCGACCAGCCCGTTCTCCGCGCTCACCGAGGCGCCGGGTGTCACCATCGACCAGCTCTACGTCGTCCCCGACGCCCGCAAGCACGGGGTCGCCCGCATGCTCATGGGCGCCGTGACCGTCTACGCCGACTCACGTGGCTGCGAGCAGATCGGCTGCAACGTCCCGGCCCAGCACCGTGAGGCCAACCGCTTCTTCGCGCGACTGGGGTTCAACTCGCAGGTGGTGCGGCGGATCACGACCGTCACCGCGCTGCGGCGCCGCCTGGGCGCCGACGAGCAGCGCACCCACTCGCTCGAGGCCCTGCTGCACCGGCGCCGTTCGCTGCGTGCGCGGGCGCAGTCGTCCAACCGCCTCGCGGGCTGACCGCGACACGTCGCCTGTCAGCGCCACACGTCGCCAGGCAGCTTCGCGTCGGTCAGCTCAGCGGTCTGGCGATGCCCAGCCGGGTCGAAGGGAGGCCGGGAAGCACCGTGCTGGCCTGCAGGCCGCAGCGCTTCTCGAGGATCTCACCGAGCACGATGCGGTAGTCGGTGGTGGCGTTGAGGTCGCCGGCGACGAGCTTGTCGGCGGTCAGCCCGGGCCAGGTGCCGTAGACCTTGCCGCCGTTGATGCCGCCGCCCATGACGAACGAGACGTTGCCGTACCCGTGGTCGACGCCGCCGGAGCCGTTCTCGGCGACGCGACGACCGAACTCGGAGAGCGTGACGAGGGTGACCCGGTCACCGGCAGCGCCCAGGTCGGTGTGGAACGCCGCCAGCGCCCGGCCGACCTCCGTGAGCTGGTTGTACATCCAGCCACCGTCAGAGCGGCCGAGGTTGGCGTGCATGTCCCAGTTGCCTGAGTCGATGGTCACCGCACGTAGACCGACACCGGCCTTGACGAGGCGGGCGGCGTCGCGCAGGGCGCTGCCGAGTGCGCCATTCGGGTATGCCGCGCCGCCGGACGGGGTGTAGGCCGTCTTGGTCAGGGTTGTTGTCGTGCCGACCGTGCTCAGGGCGGTCGTCGCCGGGTCCGCGAGCTGGGCGGGGGCATCGACGTGGAGGGCGCTCAGGGCCTTGGTCCACCGGGACATCTCGCTGGCATCCCAGGCGCCGGCGAGCTTGAAGCTGTCGATGCTGCGCATCGCGAGCTCCACGGTGGGCCCCATCAGTGACCGAGGTGCGCTGGTGGACGCGAGCGAGGTTGCAGCGAACGGTCCAGGGGTGGTCGTGGCCCCGACCATGCGGTCGAGCCACCCGGTCCGCAGCGACGACCCGGGGGCCGCCCGCTCCATCTCTTCCATGTCGGTGAAGTGCGACCGAGTGGGGTTCGGCTGGCCGACGGCGTGCACCATGGCCAGCCGTCCGGCGGTGAACAGCGGGAGCAGCGGCGCGAGGGCAGGGTGCAGGGCGAACCTCGAGTCAAGCGCCAGTCCTCGCGCCTGCGGGACGGCGATGTTGGGACGTGCCGCGTAGTAGTCGGGGTCGCCCACCGGCGCAACCGCGCTGAGGCCGTCGAACCCACCGCGGAACGACAGCACGACGAGGGTGTCGCCGGTGTACCCGGCGTCGGCGAAGGTCAGCTGGGTGACAGCCTCCGCGGGCGACGACCGAGCGCGAACGACGCTGCCGCACCCAGGCCGGACGCTGCGAGGAACCCGCGGCGGGACAGTCCGCTCGGGCCACTGACCTGGGCGAACTCGGGGCAGCCGCAGGTGCTGGTCCCCGGGACGGCCGGGCGCGTACCCGTACTTGCGACGGGGTTGGAGCTTCGGTACGGCAGTGCAGGGTGGGTCATGGGGGCCTCAGCGGGTTGCGAACTCGGGGGAGTCGAGGATGAGTGCGACGACGTAGGGCAGCCGCCACCCCAGGGCTGCGTCGTTGGGCGACAGGGTGGAGGTGGCTGCCTTGTCGAGAAAGGCGCAGATCGCGTCGCGCTTGGCCGTGGGGAGCTTCGCCTGGACGAGGCGCTGGGTGAGCGCGTCGACGTACGCGCCATACGTCGTGGGTGCGGTGGCCGGCAGCAGGTCGCGCAGCGGGGGGTACTTCACCTTGGTGACCTTGGGGTCGGAAGCGGCCCACGTCTGGTGCATGTGGAAGTTCCAGGTGGTCAGGGTGGTACCGGCGCCGGTCCAGGCGGCGGCCACGTCGGGATACCCGTTGGGCGCGGGCCACCCCATCGGTGCTTGGCCCGCACTCTGGGCCATCCACAGCAGGTCGTTCAGCCAGGCGGGGGTGTCGGCACCCGGGGCGGCGCCGAGCGTGCGGGCGGTGGAGACCATGTTCTCCAGGGGGCGCTTGGTCTTCTGACCTGCGGAGGCGGCGAACTCCGTCGAGGTGAGCAGGGCGCGCAGGACGGGCGCGATGCGAGTGTCGTTGGCGAGGTAGACCTGCGCCAACCTGTCGATGAGCGCAGTCGGTGGGGTGTCGGAGACGAACCGCACGGCGAGCTTGGTGACGATCCGTCGCGCCGTCTTCGGGTGCCGCGCAAGGTGGTTGAGGTAGGACTCGGCGACCGGTGCACCGTTGGGGAGCTTGTTGTCGTGGCTCCAGCCGAGGATCGAGAGCCGCCCGCGGAAGTGTCGGATCTCCCGCCAGAGGTACTCGCCGGACTCGGGCTCGGTGGAGAGCCCCGTCACGGCGAGGGCGGACAGCCGGATGTCGGACTCTCGGTAGCCGCCGTCGACGCCGACGGTGTGCAGCTCGAGGAGCTCGCGACCGAAGTTCTCGTTCGGGGCGCGCTTGCCGGAGTAGGCGTTGTCGAGCTGTTGGAGCATCGCCGGGTGTTTTGCTGCGGCGACCAGCATGTCGGCGTAGCGGCCCAGGGCGTGCCTGCGGATCACGTCGAACTGGTAGCGGTGGACGCTGTCCCAGGCATCGCCCCACGGCCCGGTGACGACGAGGTGGTTGGTCCAGAAGTCGACCATGACCTCGAGCAGCTGACGCTTCGACCAGATGGCGCGAGCGAGGTAGGCCTGGATGGCGGCGTATCCGAGGTCGCCGGTGCTGTTGGGGTAGTAGCGGTCGTGGACGCCCAGGATCGACATGCGCAGCAATGGCCACTGGGTGTTCACCAAGGTCTCCAGGTCGGTGTCCGGCACCGCTGTCAGCGGACTGAGCTGGGCGTCGACCCACGCCGTCAGGCCCTGGGACGTGATCTCGGCGACGAGCGCAGGGGTGGCGCCCCACGACGCACGGCGGGCCAGGTGCAGGGCGGGGCTGGGCGGCGCTGCAGTGGCCGCAGCAGCGGTGGTCGGTGCGGCGGTGGCGAGGAAGCTCACCGCTTTGCGAGGGGCGTATGCGCGGTCGACCGCGGCAGGCGAGGGGTCGAGCTCGGTGACCGGGGGCTTGGCCAGCTGCTGGGGGAGGGGCCGCTGGGTGATCGGGTTGGCCAGCGTGGGGGCGGTGTAGGCGGGTCGGGCCTGAGCGGGAGCGACGGCGTCGACCGCCGCCGCCGCCGCCGCGCTCACGGCGCTGCGGCGGGTGACCTTCGCCCGGGCGGGCTCGGTGCTCGGGTCGGGTGAGGACCCGGCCTCGGCGGGGGGTGACGGGCGGGAGCCGGTGGCAGCGGCAGTGCGGCTGCGCAGGATGCTGGGGGGCACGAGGTCGATCGTCCCCCGCCGGTCACGGCGCCGTCGTCAGCCGTTCGGGCCGTTGGGCGGGGGACCAACGGACGGGTTCTGGGCAGAGTTGACCGGCTCTTGACCGGGTGTTGACCGAGCCCTGACATTGCCCTCGCCGAGGCTCGCGCGAGGGTCTGGCGCGAGGGTGTGCGGAGGGTCCTCGTGGGGATCAGGAGCCGGGCGCCGCCGGCCGGATCAGGCAGGTGATGCGGCAGGTGCAGATCCGCCGGTCCTGCTCGTCGGTGATGACGACCTCGTACGACGCGAGGGTGCCACCCAGCGACAGCGCGGTGGCGGTGCCGGTGACCATCCCGGAGCGTGCGGCCCGGTGGTGGGTGGCGTTGATGTCCAGGCCGACGGCGACCCGTTCGGGGCCGGCGTGCAGTGCGGCACCGATGGAGCCGAGCGTCTCGGCGAGGACGACGGACGCGCCGCCGTGCAGGAGCCCGTAGGGCTGGGTGTTGCCGGCCACCGGCATCCGGCCCACGACCCGGTCGGGCGTGCCCTCGACGACCTCGATCTGCATGCGGTGCAGCAGCGAGTCGGGGTTCATCTCCTGCATGGCCTTCAGGGCCGGGGCGAAGTCGTCGGCGGTCGCAGAGGTGTCACTCATAACCAATAGGCTGCCATGCGTGAGTCGCCTCCTGCTCCTCGACGGACATTCCCTCGCCTACCGGGCCTTCTTCGCGCTGCCGGTCGAGAACTTCTCGACCAGCACCGGTCAGCACACCAACGCGGTCTACGGCTTCACGTCGATGCTGATCAACGTGCTGCGCGACGAGCAGCCCACCCACCTCGCGGTGGCCTTCGACGTCAGCCGCAAGACGTTCCGCAGCGAGGAGTACGCCGAGTACAAGGCGACCCGCTCGGCGACCCCGAGCGAGTTCCAGGGGCAGGTCGCCCTGGTCCGCGAGGTCCTGGACGCCCTGAAGATCCGCCACGTGCAGCTCGACGGCTTCGAGGCCGACGACGTGATCGCGACCCTGACGACCCAGGCCACGGCGCAGGGCATGGACGTCGTGATCTGCACCGGTGACCGTGACGCGTTCCAGCTGGTCACCGACCAGGTCACCCTGCTCTACCCGGTCCGCGGCGTCTCCGAGGTCTGGCGGATGGACCCCAAGACGGTGGAGGAGAAGTACCTCGTCGCACCGGCGCGCTACAGCGACCTGGCCGCCCTCGTCGGGGAGACCAGCGACAACCTCCCCGGGGTCCCCGGGGTCGGCCCCAAGACGGCCGCCAAGTGGCTCGGCCTCTACGGCGACCTCCAGGGGGTCGTCGCCCACGCCGACGAGATCAAGGGCAAGGCGGGGGAGTCGCTGCGCGAGCACCTCAACGGCGTCCTGCGCAACCGGCGCCTCAACCACCTGCTCACCGACCTCGAGCTGCCGGTCACCATCGACGAGCTCGAGCGGCAGAACTGGGACCGCGACCAGGTCCACACCGTCTTCGACAGCCTCGAGTTCCGGGTCCTGCGCGACCGCCTCTTCGAGTACCTCGAGGCGCCCAAGGAGGAGGCCGAGCACGGCTTCGACCTCGAGGGCAGCGTGCTCGCCCCCGACGAGGTGGCCGGGTGGCTGGCGGAGTATGCCGCCGCCGGAGCCCGCGTCGGCGCGCACGTCGTGGGCACCTGGGGTCGCGGCACCGGGGACGCGACCGCCCTGGCGCTCGCCACGGACGGTGACGCGGCGGCATACGTGGACCTCACCGCGCTCGACCCGGCCGGGGAGGCTGCGGTCGGCGCCTGGCTGGCCGACCCGACCCGACCCAAGGTCCTGCACGACGCCAAGGGACCGTTGCTGGCGCTGGCCGCCCGGGGCTGGGCGGTCGACGGCATCGAGACCGACACCGCGCTCGCGGCCTACCTCGTGCGGCCCGACCAGCGGTCCTACGACCTGTCCGACCTCGTGCTGCGCCACCTGGGTCGCGAGCTGCGGGCCGAGACTGCCGAGACCGGCCAGGGACTGCTCGACTTCGGTGCCGACCAGGACACCGGGGCGCAGGACGCGATGGTGCGGGCCCGCGCGGTCCTCGACCTCGCGGCATCGCTGGCCGAGCAGCTCGAGGCGACCGGCGGCACGTCCCTGCAGCGCGACGTCGAGCTGCCCCTGGAGCACGTGCTCGCCGGGATGGAGCGCGTCGGGATCGGCGCCGACACGGCGACGATGACCGGGCTCGAGGCCGACTTCGCCGCCAAGGTGCGCGAGGCGCAGCAGGACGCCTACGACGCCATCGGGGGCGACCAGATCAACCTCGGGTCGCCCAAGCAGCTCCAGGTGGTGCTGTTCGAGACCCTCGGCCTGCCCAAGACGCGGCGCACCAAGACCGGGTACACCACCGACGCCGACGCGTTGACGGACCTGTTCGCCAAGACCGAGCACCCGTTCCTCGAGGCGCTGCTGCGGCACCGCGACGCCTCACGGCTGCGGGTGACGGTCGAGGGGCTGCTCAAGTCGGTGGCCGACGACGGTCGCATCCACACGACCTACCAGCAGACGATCGCGGCCACGGGTCGGCTCAGCTCCACCGACCCCAACCTGCAGAACATCCCCATCCGCACCGACGAGGGCCGCCGCATCCGGGAGGTGTTCGTCGTCGGCGAGGGCTACGAGTCGCTGATGTCGGCCGACTACAGCCAGATCGAGATGCGCATCATGGCGCACCTGTCCGGCGACGAAGGGCTCATCGAGGCCTTCCGCACGGGGGAGGACCTGCACCGGTTCGTCGGCTCGCGGGTCTTCCACGTGGAGCCGCAGGACGTCACCTCGGCGATGCGCTCCAAGGTCAAGGCGATGTCCTACGGCCTCGCGTACGGCCTGTCGGCGTTCGGGCTCTCCAAGCAGCTCACCATCTCCACCGGCGAGGCGCAGGGATTGATGGACGAGTACTTCGCCCGGTTCGGCGGAGTGCGCGACTACCTCGCCGAGGTGGTCGCCGTGGCCCGCGGGACCGGGTACACCGAGACCATGCTGGGACGGCGCCGCTACCTGCCCGACCTGACCTCCGACAACCGCCAGCGTCGCGAGATGGCCGAGCGGATGGCCCTCAACGCCCCGATCCAGGGCTCGGCCGCCGATGTCATCAAGCTCGCGATGCTGCGGGTCGACCGGGCGCTGGCCGAGTCGGGCGCGCGGTCGCGCCAGCTGCTCCAGGTCCACGACGAGCTGGTCCTCGAGATCGCCCCGGGCGAACGCGACGACGTCGAGGCACTGGTGCGCCGCGAGATGGGTGGGGCCATGGAGCTGGACGTCCCGCTCGAGGTCAGCGTCGGCGTCGGCCGGTCCTGGCACGACGCCGCCCACTGACCCGGACCGACGCCGTCCGCATGCACCGGGTCGCCGGACTCCGGCCCCTGGTGTCACCGCTGGCGGTGACCATCGGGCTCGCGGTCTGGGTGTGCGCCGGGTCGTGGGGTCACGGCTGGTTGCTCTACCGCGACTTCGTGGCGGTCCCCGACCCGCGATGGAGCCCGCAGAGCCTCGGTGACTCCGGTGCCGGTGCGCGAGCTGTTCCGCTCGACGCGGTCACGACGCTGCTCGCGTGGGCGGTCCCGACCGCGTTGCAGCAGCAGGTGATGCTCCTCGCGGCCCTCGTGCTGGCAGGCGTGGGGGTGGCGGTGCTGCTGCGACGCCACGGCGTCGCCGCCATGACCTGCGGCGCAGCGGTGGCGGTCTGGAACCCCTATGTCGCCGAACGTCTCCTGGTCGGCCAACCGCCGACGCTGCTCGCCTACAGCATGGCCCCATGGATCGTCGTGGCCGTGCGTCACCGGACGACCGGGCCGCGACGGCTGGCGCTGGTGGTGCTGGCGGCGCTTCCTGCGGCCCTGACCCCGTTCGGGGGACTGGTCGCCGCCGTGGTCGCACTGGCCGCGAGCGCCGCCACACCGGTGCGCCGGTCGAGGGGCTGGTTGACCGCCGTCGCCCTGGCCGCGCTGGGTTGGTGCCTGCCCTGGCTGGTCGCTGCTGTCGTGGGTCCGCCCGCGGTGGCGGACCCCGACGGCGCCCCCGCCTTCGCCGTGGGCGCAGACTCGGCGCTGGGCACCATCGGCTCGGTGCTCATGCTCGGAGGCATCTGGGCGCCCGGCGCGCGGCCGTCGTCCCGCTTCGACGTGCTGCCCGTGGTGGCCTCGCTGGCGCTCCTGCTTCTCGCAGTCGCAGGGACCGTGGTGCTGGCCCGTCGCGGACGGCGCAGCGTGGCGACCCAGCTCGGGCTGCTCTACCTCGTGCCGACCGGGCTGGTCCTGCTGCTCTCGACCGGGCCCGGTCTGGCGGCTTTCACCGCGCTGCAGGCGGTGCCGGGCGTGGCGATCTTCCGGGACACCCACCGGCTGCTCGGGTTGTCGGCCCTGGCCTGCGCGCTGGGAGCCGGCATCGCCGTGGCTGGAGCCAGCTCATGGACCGCCGCACGACAACCGGGAGCGGCGCCCCGGGTCGGTCTGGTCCTCGGGGTGCTCGCCCTGACCGTGCTCGCCGTCCCCGACCTCCCGAGCGAGGTCGGCCGGTCCTACCGCCCGGTCGCCTACCCGGCCAGCTGGGAACAGGTGGTGGGTGCGGTGGACCACCTCCCGGGAGACGGCGCTGTCCTCGTGCTGCCCTGGCAACCGTTGCGCAACCCGGCCTGGGCCGGCGGGGAGGCCTTTCTCGACCCGTTGCCCCGAGCACTCGACCGCGAGGTGCGCTCGTCGTTCGACCTGACCGTCGCCCGGGACGGTCAGGTGTTGACCGTCGGTGGGGGTGACCCGCCAGAAGCGGCGCAGTGGGTGGCCGGCCGCGTCGACCCGCAGGTCCTGGACCGCCTCGGCATCTCGGTCGTCGTCGAGTGGCAGGGGACGGTGGGCCGGCTGCCGCAGGACCACCCCGGACTGGAGCTGGTGCTGCGCACCCCCGAGTTCACCGTCTGGTCGAGGACCGGGGGCTGAACGTCCCTGTGGTCGGGGACACGCGCAGAAGTTTCTGCAGAAGTGCGCCGGGTAGGCAACCAGCGGGTAACATCCTCGCAACATCACCACCAGGAGGCCCAGGTCATGCAGTTCTTTCGCCGTGGTGAGCGCGGTGCCATCGAGTCGGCCGCGGCCGTCACCTTGCTGAGCATCGTGCTGGGCGGTGGCGCCGCAGCGGCTGCCATCGTGACCGTGGTCAACACCTCCGCCCCAGACGACACCACCGCGGTGCAGACCGGCCCGAAGGACATCGTCGACCCCCAGACCCTGATTCCCTACGGCGGCTGAGTCAGCTCCGGACGGTCAGCGACTGGGCGTCGGTCATCGCGACCGGCGCCCTTCCGCGTGCCGCATGCAGCAGCAGACGTTCCCAGGACCCGACGGTTCCCTCCCAGGTGAACTGGCGGGAGTAGTCGCGCGCGTGCTCGCCCATCTCCTCACGAGCAACAGGGTCGGCCAGCAGGCGCGCCACCTCGTGCGTCATCTCGTCGAGGTCCTCCACGAGGACCCCGGTCCGCTGGTGGACGATCGACTCGGACAGTCCGCCGGCGTTGCCGTAGGCGATGGTGGGCACCCCGTGGCTGGCTGCCTCGACCACGCACAGACCCCAGCCCTCCTTCACGCTCGGCGCCAGCGCGAGCCACGCTCCCGCGAGCTCGGCGTGCTTGACGCCGTCCTGCACGAAGCCCAGCAGGTCGACGTCGTCGGCCACCCCGGAGGCCTCGGCATGGGCGGCGATCTCGTCGTGCCACCAGCCCTGCCCGATCACTCGCAGCCGCAGGCCCGGGGTCGTCGGCCGCAGCCGCGCCAGGACGTCGATGGCGTGCTCGACCCGCTTGTGGGGGACCAGGCGGCCGAGCACGACGATCGTCGGGTCCGGGCGCCGCGGGGTGTCGAGGGCGACCGGCTCGTCGGTGCCGTTGTGGATCACGGCGATGTGTCGGGCCTGCACCCCGAGCCCACCGAGCTCCTCACGGGTTCGCTCGGACACCGCGACGTACTGGCGTCCGCGGTAGACCCTCGGCGACAGCCGCGACTCGATCAGCCAGCCGATCCGGGCGGCCACGGGACCGAAGACGACCGGCCACTGCTCGCGGTGCACGTGGTGGACCAGCGAGACGACCGGCGACCGGGTGGCGAGCACCGAGAGGAACGGCACGCCGTTCTGCACGTCGACCACGACGTCGTAGTGGCCGTGCGCCCGCTCGTCGGCGCGCAGGGCGCGGGTCGAGGCCGCATACACCCCCAGGCGCCCCCCCTGGCGACGGATGCGCACGCCACCCACCGTCTCGGCCGACGGCGCGTCCCCGTGGGCGGCGCAGTAGAGCGTCACCTCGTGGCCTCGTGCCACGAGCCCGCCGGCCACGGTCTCCGCGTAGTGCTCCGCGCCGCCACCCTCGGGGTGCGTGGAGTCACGCCAGTTCAAGAAGGCAATGCGCACAGTCGCTCCGTCGCGGCTCAGGGGTGGGCTGATGGAGAAATCTAGTCCCCCCGAGGGGGACGGCACCGCAGACCTGTCGCGAACGCCACACCGTCGACCCGAGGCACCCCCGCGGGGAAGCCTGCGGCGATCGGTGGCGCTGTTCCGTGCCTTCCTGGTCGAGCAGAGCGACCCTGACCGGTTCTACTCCCTGCTTGCTGCGGACTCGGTCGCCGAGGCAGCGCGCTGGTTCGACCTCGCTGGGGCCGATGTCGTGGACGTCGGTGGCGGTCCCGGGTACTTCGCCGACGCCTTCCGCGACGCAGGCGCCCGGTACGCCGGGATCGAACCCGACGCCGGTGAGCTCACCGCTCGCGGAGTGGTCGGCACCAACGCCGTGAGGGGTTCGGGTTTGCAGCTCCCGATCGCCGACGACGTCATCGACTGCGCTTACTCCTCCAACGTCCTCGAGCACGTCCCCGATCCTGAGGCGATGGCCGAGGAGATGCTGCGCATCACCCGCCCCGGCGGGGTCGTGGTCATCTCGTGGACCCCGTGGCTGTCACCGTGGGGAGGGCACGAGACCGCCCCGTGGCACTACCTCGGTGGTCGCCGCGCCGCCGACCGGTATGCCGCAAGGATGGGACACCGCCCCAAGAACGACTTCGGGGTCTCCTTGTTCGCCTGCTCCGTGGCCCGGATGAACCGTTGGCTACGGCGGGCGGTGCGCGAGGACCGGATACGCGTCGTCGAGGTTCTGCCCCGGTACCACCCGCGCTGGGCGCACTGGGTGGTCCGGGTTCCGTGGCTACGTGAGGTGGCGTGCTGGAACGCCGTGATCGTCGTGGAGAAGAAGTGAACCCGCAGGGTGAGCAGCGACGGCGCGAAGGGCGCGCCGAACGCGTGGTCTGGCGCGCTCGCCTTGTGGTGGGTGCCTGCTGCTCGCCGCGGTCGCCTTCCATCAACAGCCAGGACGCATCGTCCCCGACACGAAACTCGACCTCACGGCGAACCCCGGTGCCTTCCTTCTCCGAGCCCTGCACATGTGGGACCCCCAGGGTGCCTTCGGTCAGTTGCAGAACCAGGCGTACGGCTACCTCTTCCCGGTCGGGCCGTTCCACTGGCTCCTGGTCTCGGTGGGCACGCCCCACTGGGTGGTTCAGCGCCTCTGGTGGGCTGTGGTGCTGGCCACGGCCTTCCTCGGCATGTGGCGGCTCGCGACCGCGCTCCGCGTCGGTACTCCGTGGGCGCGGTTTGCCGGGGCGTTGTTCTTCGCCCTTTCACCACGCTTCTTGGGTGAGGTGGCCGTGACCTCCGTCGAAGTGTGGCCGATGGCCGTGGCGCCCTGGGTGCTGCTGCCCCTGGTCGATCCCCCGTCCACGGTCCTGGTCGTGGCGGATCACGGCGTCGGCCGTGGCGTTCGGTTTCGTGGGCGGGGTGAACGCCGTCGCGTCGGGTGCCACCCTCGTCCTGCCCGCACTGTGGTTCCTCACGCGTGGGCTACGAGCACAGACCGTGAGGTTGGCGCTTGCTTGGTTCGCCGCCGTGATGGCGATGGCGACGTGGTGGCTGGTGCCGCTGGTCCTGTTGGGGAGGTACAGCCCGCCCTTCCTCGACTGGATCGAGAACGCGCCGGTCACGACGGCCTTTGCCAGCCCGTTCGAGGGACTGGCTGGGACGACCCCATGGCTTGCGTACCTCACCGGGCCTGCCGGTCCCAGCTGGCCGGGGATGTGGCTCCTCGTGACCACCGGAACCCTGATCGCGATCACTGCCACGGTCGCGCTCGTCGGCCTCTTGGGCCTTTCGTCGCGCTCCTGCCCCGAGCGGCGCTTCTTGGGCCTCTCCGTCGTGATGGGACTCGCGCTGGTCACCATCGGGCACACCGGGGCGGCGCACTCCGTGGCGGCGGGCCCGGTGCAGGAGGCCCTGGACGGTGCTTTCGCGGCGTTCCGAAATACGCACAAGTTCGAGCTGGTTGTGCGGGTCCCCTTGGTGCTCGGTCTCGTGCACGCGCTCGCGCAGGCATCGCGCCTCGCGCGCCGGGTCAGGACGCCGCGCTGGCTCGTCCCCGTGCTCAGCACGTCGCTGCTGCTGGCTTCGACCACGCCCGCGCTACTAGGGTCGCTCGCGCGGCCCGAGGGCTACGCCGCCATCCCGGACCACTGGCGGCAGGCGGCAGGCTGGCTGGACGCCCAACCCGGACCGGGAGCGGTTCTGGTCGTGCCGGCGGCCAGCTTCGCCGACTTCACCTGGGGGTCGACCAAGGACGAACCGCTGCAGGCGCTCCTCAGACGCCCCTTCGCCGTGCGCGATGCCGTCCCCCTGGGGTCCGCAGGTGCGACGCGGTTCCTCGACAGCGTGGAGGCCGGCCTCAGCTCCGGCCGCGGAGGGCCCGAGCTCTCAGCCGCGCTCCGCTCGGCGGGGGTGCGATACCTCGTGGTACGTAACGACCTGCGCGGGGACGCGACCCGCAACATCCAGGCCCTGGTCCACCAGGCGCTGGCCCAGTCCGGGATGAGCGTGATCGCGAGCTTTGGCCCGCGCGTGAACCCATTCGCCGAACAACCTGGGGTGACCCAGGAGTCGCACACGCGCCTGCCCTATCCGAGCGTGGAGGTGGTGGACACCGGCGGCACCGCGAACGCGACCCAGGCGGCTGTGGGAGCGGTCGGCCAGGTCACCGGAGGGGCAGAGGACGTCGGTGCGGTCCTCGCTGCTCACCCGGAGCTGGCAATGACGGTCACTGGGTCGGACGGTGCCGCGTTGCGATCCCAGCTGGCCGGATCGACCTCGGTGGTCACGGACGGCAATCGGCGCCGCGAGGTGTTCTTCGGCCGGGCGAGCGACAACAGCTCCCCGGTGATGGCGGCCGACGATCCAGGGCGGTCGGGTCGCCGGGTCTTTGACTACGTCGCGGACCCGGCGTCGCCCCAGACCGTTCGCGCGTGGGACGGCGACCTGTCCCGGGTGACTGCCTCGTCCTCTGCCGCCGATGCCGCCGCCACCCTGAGGCTTGGTCCAGGGACCGGTCCGGCGGCCGCGGTAGACGGGGACCCGTCGACCGCCTGGGTTTCTGGGCGCTACGGGACGGCCGTCGACGAGTGGCTCGAGCTTGACCTGAGGTCGCCGCGTGACGCGAGCGGGGCGACCATCACCTTCAGCCACCGCGACCCCTTGGGTGCGCCCCCGGTGGCAATTCAGGTGCAGACGGACCGGGGCCGGATCACCGCCGTGGTCGACCCATCGGAGCGTCCGCAGCCGCTGCCCGTCCCGGCAGGCAGCACCGGCCGTCTGCGGGTGACCGTGACCACGGTGGCACCGGGTACACCGGTCAACGGCGTCGGCATCGCGGAGATCTCCATCCCCGGAGTCGTCCTCGGCTCCTCGCTGGTCGTCCCTGCACCCGTCTCGGAGGTCCCGAGCTCGATCCTCCTTCGGGCGGCGCCGCCGGGGACCGTGCCGTGCATCACTGTCGGCTCGCGTCCCCTGTGCGACCCCGACCTCACCCGTGATCCCGAGGAGGCCACCGGCATCCACCGCAGTGTCGACGCAGGTGGCGCGGCGAATCTGGCCATGCGCGGCGCCGTGGTCGCTCTCGACGGGACGGCCGCCGATGGGCTCGTCGACGGACTGAACCCGGTGAGGGCGACCGCCAGCAGCCGCGCCGTTACGGCCCCCGCGGGGCGCCCGGGTGCTGCGGTCGACGGCAACCTCGGCACGGGGTGGGTCGCCTCCGGCGACGACTCCGACCCGAGCCTGACCATACGTCTCCCCAAGACGGTGCGCAGCGACGGCATGCAGCTCCAGGTGGACCAGTACCTCGCAGCGTCACGCCCGACCAAGGTCGAGGCCACTCTGGACAGCGGCGCCCCGCTCATTCTCACGGTGGATCGCGAGAGCAGGGTGTCCTGGCCCACGCAGCCGGTCAGCACCATCGCTGTCCGCTTCCTAGCCGACTCGTCTGCGCGGACGATCGACTCCACTGGGCTGGCGCGCGTCCTGCCCGTTGGGGTCTCCGAAGTCATCGTCGCCGGCGCCGAAGGCCTCGGGCGGACCGTACCGGATGCGGAGCGAACAGGGGCCCCATGCGGCTTTGGACCCCAGCTGAGCGTTGCCGGGCGGACCCATGCAACGACGGTGACCGGCACGGTCGGAGCCGTCCTCCAGGGCCGCCCCCTGTCGTGGTCGTTGTGCGACTCGAGCAGGGTCAGCGTCCCAGACGGTCGCTTCCGACTGGATGCCGCGGCCAGCGGCGCCTTCCGTCCGGTCGAGCTGTCGCTGGCGCTCGAACGGGACCCACCGACCGACCACACTCCAACCGGTGCAGGGCCCGGCCGAGTGGCGGACCCGGTCGGCACGGTCCGTCCGGCCGTGCGCCGCACCAGCGGGACCAGCTTCACCGTGCCGTTGGAGAGGGCCGCAGGCGTCTCAGTGCTGTCGGTGCCGCAGAACTTCAACATCGGCTGGACCGCGACGGACGACCACGGACGACCGTTCACGCCGGTGCGGGTCAACGGCTGGCAGCAGGGGTGGGTGGTCCCGGCCGCCTCGTCGGGATCGCTGCACGCTTCCTTCGGCCCTGATCGGTACTACCGGCTCGGTCTGGGCACGGGTGGTCTCTTGGCTTTCGCTGTGGCCGCACTCATGGTGTCCAGCCGACGCCGACCTGGCGCCGCCGCTTTGCCGCCGCACCGATCTCCCTCATTTTCCTGGCTCGCCCTGGCGGTCGTCGTCGTGGCCTACGGCTGGACAGGGCTCCTGGCTGCTGTGGTCGCGCTCGCTGCTGGTCGCTACGTCGGGCATCGACCAGTGACGGGTGCCCTTCTCACCACCGCCATGCTGGTCGCCACCGTGCTCGCCGTCGCGTCGCCGTGGCCTTCCGGCGATGCCGGCGTGCACAGCAGCGTCGTTCAGTTCGGGGCAGTGACGGCGGTGGGGCTGGCGCTCTCCGTGACATGGGCTGGCACCCGCTCACGGCGACGGGTGATGCGCATGAGTGGTCGCTCGATCCCGTAGAAGCTGGCGGCTGCCACGAGCAGGCTCGCTGGCACCGTGAGCAGCAGGAGCTTCCAGAACCGGCCCGTGAAGATCTCGAATCCGATGGCCCGCTCGACGAGCCCGAGGACGATGAGGTGGTAGCAGAAGACCCCGTACGACAGGTCGCCGAGCACCTTGCCGACCCGCCCGCCGAGGGCCTGCACCTCGCGCGGGTCGTCCGCCGGCGTGAGTGCCGCCACCGCAGGAAGCGCCACGAGCGCCCCCAGGGCGCCGTAGAACAGGTTCTTGATGGCTGCTTGCCCTGGCGCGGCCGGGCTGAGGTCGTACGGCCCAGCGACCGGTGACACGAGGATGAGGTAGAGGGCGGCAGCCAGGGCCCAGACGGTCCACGAGCGCGGCGCGAGGTCGTCGAGCCAGGTCCGGCCGAGAACCCCAGCGCCCCGTGCGGTACTCCACAGGGACAGCGCCATACCAAGCCCGAACCACCCGACGTACCCCGGGAGCCACACCCCCCACAACGGCTCGGCGCGCGTGGCGGCGAGGGCCATCCACGCCGCGCCCAAAAGCGGGGTGGACAGAAGTACCGTTAACCGCAGCCCGACTGCGGTGCGTAGCTGCGCGTTTCGCAGCCGCCGCGCTCGGCGTGCCATGAGCCAGGCGAAAAGGGGGAGGAGGACGTAGAACGCGGCTTCGGTCGAGAGGCTCCACATCTGGGTGAGCCCGTTGGCTTGGTTGCCTTCCGTGTAGATCTGGATGAGGAGAGCGTGCTGCACAAAGTTGGCCGGGCGGACGCTCCCTTCGTGGGGCAGGAATAGTGCGGCGCCGACGACTGCCAGCCATAGCGGCGGCAGGATCCGTACGGCTCGGTGCCAGAGGTAGCGGCGCACGGCTGGAACAGCGTTGCCGGTGACCAAACGCACCGCATGCGGACGGTAGAGCAGGAAACCGGAGATCACGAAAAAAATCGCGACCCCGGAGTCCATCCGCGAGAGCACTCCGTTGTACGCGGAGTTCAGTGAGGCTCCTGAGTGGAAGCCGACATGCGTCATCAGCACCAGGAGGGCTCCGACGGCTCGCAAGCCGTCCAGTCCCGGGAACCTTCTCCGTACCTGCGAAACCGGCTGCGGGGCGCTCACGGTGCGGGCTCCACGAGGCCGATGCTGATTGAGCCGATGCAGACGTTCGTTTCCTTGTCACCGGTGGTCAGGACGATCTCCGAGCCGGCGCCTTCGTCGTCCGCTGCAAGGTAGGCCGTCGAGAGGCCAGCTGGCCACGGGGTGCTGCCACTGCGCAGCGCGGTGGTAGCACCGTCCCGGGCTCGGAGCTCGACGAGCACCTCCGCCTGCGGGTTGGCAAGGTAGTCCATCCGAGCGAACCAGCGCCCGGCGGGCAGCGTGCCGCTCAGCGGCACGGCTACCGTCTGATGTCGGTGAAGCGTCAGGTCGCATTTGGCGGGGACGATTGCCGACCCCCATTCAACGAAACGGGACGGCACCACACTGCCGTCGTCTGCGACGAGGTAGGGCTCACTACCGATCTGTCCGAACTGCGCGTCTGCTCCCAGGAGCTGTGCAAGCCCGCTCACGCGGCGGTTGTTACTGATGGCCGGCATGACGTCCGATGGGGGGGCCGTGTCCCACAAGTTCGTCCCACCACGCTCTGCCAGGGCCGAGGCCAGCCGAGACACGTAGGCCCCTGAAGGGTTACGGCCCCACAACTCCGCGAAACCGACGTAGGAGCCCGCTGCGACGACTACCCAGCCGGCGGTGATGAGGGCCCCAGCGGCGACCGGCCACCTGCTAGGCAGGTGCCGTACGGCAGCCACCGTGCCTGCGACGGCAAGGCTCATGGGGATCGAGGCGTCGGACCAATAGTGGTAGTGCATGGTCAGCGTCTCGCCGAAGGTGGCAAACCGTCCGTAGGCCACGGCGAACACCGTGAGCACGAGGTACGCCGCGAGCGCGCCCCACAACCACAAGGCCGGTCGGGCGCGACGCCAACACACCGCCAGACACAGCGTCACCACACCGATCCCGATACCCACCACCACCGGCGGTGGCGCAGCAAAGCCGAAGTACGGAGGGCTGCTCGGTTGCCATGCCCATGGGCCGCCTGCGAACCAAGGGAGGACCGACCGTCGCAGGGACTCCACCACCAGTCGAACCACGGTGCTCGCAGGAGGGAAGGCCCCACCGTTGGAGTTGCTGCGAGCGAGATAGAAGATTCCGAAGGCCGCGAGAGCGCCCATCTGGGTTAGGAGCCAGCCGAGGAGCCGCCTGGTCCTGGATGATTGCGAGACGCGCATGAGCCCGAGGGCGAGACCGGTTGCCAACACCAGCGCCGACTTCTCCCAGAAGAGCATCGAGCCGAGCAGCGCGATGGCGCCACCGGCGAGGGCCACCCACCGGCGGCGCTCAAACCAGTCCAGCGCGTAGTGCAGCGATATGAGCCCCAGCACATGGGCTGGGAGGTTGTTGACGGCACTGGACAAGGACATGAACGACGGCATGGCCAAGGGGGAGAACGCATAGACGAGGGTCCCCAAAGCGGTGGCCCGCGCGTCGCGGAAGACTCGGTGCACCAAGGCGGCCATGAGGCCAACGGCCACCGCCCAGAGAAGCGCTCGAACGACCACGGTGAAGCCGTAGTTCAGCGGCGCGACTGCGGCGAACACGGCATACGTGAGGCGCAGGCCGGGCGCGATGTGGTCGTTGACCGGTGCGAGGAGGTTGGCTATGCCAAATCCGCGGGCGCCATGGATGAGGAAGTCGAGGTCGTCCGCATACCAGGATCCCCGCGCCGCGAGGAATCCGAGCAGGACCGAGGCGCTGGCCGTGACCGCGCCGACGAACAGCCAGAGGGTGCGGTCACCTCCGGTGAACCAGCGACGCATGAGCTCCTCTTCGAACGATGTCCCTCGGGCAGAGGCTACCCGCTGGTAGGGTCCAGCCAACTCATATCTCAAGGAGATCCGCACATGCGTCGAGTGCTGGGCAGCGTTGCCACAGTTCTGGGAGTTCTGTTGTTGGGCATCGGCATCCTAGCCAAGCCCGTCCTGTACGACCGGCTCGCCACCGTGAAGCTCGACCAGCGGTCCACCTCGATCTCCGAGGGATCCGGGATGTCGGCGCTCTACGCGCACGAGGTCGACGGTTCCGCGGTCTTCGACAAGCTCGAGAACGTCAGCCTCCGGAGCACCCGGCAGGTCATCGGCATCCCCGGTCGCGTCAAGGCCGAGAACAAGCAGGACGAGCAGGCCTTCTGGCAGACCACGGTGCGGTCGCAGGCGGAGATCAACGGTCAGTGGACCGACCTCAGCTACAGCAACGAGGGAGTGTCCTTCGTGCGCAAGACCGGGACCGCCAGCAACTGCTGCGGCGACTACAAGTCGGCGGGTGACCTCGACAACCCGGACAAGACCGTGCCGATCGAGCACCAGGGGAACTTCTTCAAGTTCCCGTTCGGCCTGGAGAAGAAGACCTACCAGTGGTGGGACGGCGACCTGGGCAAGGCGACGGACATGAGGTACGTCCGCGAGGAGAAGATCGACGGCCTCACGACCTACGTCTTCCGGCAGACCATCGACAAGACCGAGGTCGCCCAGCGCGACGTCCCGAAGGCCATCTTCGAGGCCGGTGGTGAAGGCAACGTCGCGGCGCAGGTGATGTACGGCAACATCCGGACACTGTGGGTCGAGCCCAACACCGGTGTCCTGATCAAGGGCCAGGAGCAGGTCGAGAAGTCGCTCGTCGCCGCGGGCTACGACGACGTCGCCACGACGCTCGGCACCATCGGCTACAGCGACGCGACCGTGAAGAAGAACGTCGAGGACTGGTCGAGCAAGGGCTCCCTGCTCGGGCTTCATCGGCGGCCCGCTCACGTTCGTGGGAATCGGGCTCGGCATCCTGCTGATCGCGCTCGGCCTGTTCCTCACCCTGAGCGTCGGCGGCGGACGCCGCGAGGCCAAGGTCACCCGATAAACCAGGGTCACCCGATAAACCAGGCTCGACCCGTACTCGCAGTGCAGAAGGGCCCGACCGGAAGTCCGGTCGGGCCCTTTCCGCACCCTGCGGCGGCTGTGGCGAACGGGCGGAGGAGTCAGACGCTGGCGGGCTCGGGCTGCTTCGGGCCGTCGGCCTCCTCGGCCGTGAGCGGCTGGGCGATGCTCTCCAGGGACTGGCCCTCGGCCTTCACCCCGAGGAACGCCTCGGCGAGACCACCGAGGACCATCAGGGCCGCGCCGAGGAAGTAGCCCACGGCCAGGCCGCTGATGTCCTTGGACTCCGCGGCGCTCTCGATGAGCTTGCCGAACAGCAGGGGACCGCTGATCCCACCGGCGGCCGTCCCGATCGCGTAGAAGAACGCGATGCACAGCGCTCGCGTCTCGAGCGGGAACACCTCGCTCGCCGTGAGGTAGGCGGCACTGGCGCCCGCCGAGGCGAAGAAGAAGATCACCACGCCGAACATCGTCAGCGTGACCGCGGTGAGGCTGCCCAGGCTGAACCCCGCGACCGCCAGCAGGATGCCCGACAGGATGTAGGTGCCGGTGATCATGCGCACCCGTCCCACGGAGTCGAACAGCGGGCTGAGGAGCATGGCCCCGGCGAAGTTGCTGAGGGCGAAGATCGCGATGTACCACCCGGTCTGCTTGACGCCGAAGAAGGTGGTGAGGCTGTCGCCGTAGGTGAAGAAGAACGCGTTGTAGAGGAACGCCTGGCCCACGAACAGCGAGAAGCACAGGACGGTCCGGCGCGGGTAGAGCGTGAACACGGTCCGGGCGATCTCGGGGATGGAGATCGTCCGCCGCTGCCGGATGGTGATCGGGTCGTCGTCGATGTCGGGCAGGTCGCGGCCGGTCTCCTCGGCCACCGTCCCCTCGATCTGGCGGACGATCTTCTCGCCCTCGTCCTCGCGGCCGTGGATGAACAGCCACCGCGGGCTCTCCGGCACGTGGCGGCGCACGACGAGGATCCCGACGGCCAGCACCGCACCGAGGCCGAAGGCGAGACGCCACCCCAGCGCCGGGTCGAGGAGCTTGGGGTCGAGCAGGGGAATGGTCAGCAGCGACCCTGCGGCGGCCCCGATCCAGAACGAGCCGTTGATGGCGATGTCGACCCGGCCGCGGTAGGCCTTGGGGATCAGCTCGTCGATCGCCGAGTTGATCGCCGCGTACTCGCCACCGATACCCATACCGGTGATGAAGCGGGCGATGAAGTACCAGAGGGGGTTGGGGGCGAAAGCCGTCAGCACCGTGGCGAACGTGTAGACGCCGAGGGTGAGCAGGAACAGCTTCTTGCGACCGAACCGGTCGGTCAGCTGCCCGAAGAACAGCGCGCCCAGGCACGCTCCGGCGACGTACACGGCCCCGGCCATGCCGATGTCGGAGCTGCTGAGCCCGAGGCCGGTGTCGGCGGGCTTCAGGGCCGCCGACATCGAGCCGACGATGGTCACCTCGAGCCCGTCGAGGATCCACACGGTCCCCAGGCCGATGACGACCATCCAGTGCCACCGGGCCCACGGCAGGCGGTCGAGCCTGGCCGGGATGTCGGTGGTGATGCGTCCTGTTTCGACGTCTGACGCCACGGTTCCTCCTCGTCGAGTTCCTGGCGCGGCGCCCGGGTCCGGGGTCGCCGCCGGCAGAACGCTAGGACGAACCGGCACCATCCGCACGCCGAACAGCAGGAGGGCGGGACTGAAAAGCGCAGGTCAGCTAGCCTGTCACCGATTTCTCGGTCAGGCCGGTGTCGGGCCGGCGGCTCGGAAGGACGTGACCCGTGACGACTGATCTCTCGGCTGGCTCACCGCGCGACACCCAGGGCCGGCGTACGCGCCTGCTGGTGGTCGCAGCGGCGTTGGCCACGGTGGCCGTGCCCTTCGTGCTCCTGCTCGTCCTGGTCGAGGACCGGTGGCAGCCCTTGGCCGACGCCGACCAGGGCGCCCGGGACAGCCTGCACCAGTACGCCCTGGCGCACCCCACCTTCGTCAGCCTGATGCGGTTCCTCAGCGACTCGGGGTCCGCCTTCGCCTGGCAGGTGGCCCTGGGCCTGGTGGCCGGCTGGCTGCTGTGGAGACGCCTGTGGCGGCTGGCCGCCTTCGTGGTCGTGACCGGCCTCGGGTCGTCCCTGCTGAACAGCGTCGTCAAGGCCGCGGTCAACCGTCCGAGGCCCGTCGTCGACCACCCCCTGGTCCACCTCCCCAACGCCAGCTTCCCCAGCGGCCACGCCCAGGCCGCGATGACGGGGTATGCCGTGCTGCTGCTCGTGTTCCTCCCGGTGATCGCCCCGCGGTGGCGCAGGCCCGCGATCGCCGGCGCCTGCGGTCATGGTCCTGGCGATCGGGTTCTCCCGGGTGGCCCTGGCGGCGCACTTCGTGTCCGACGTGGTGGCAGGGTTCATCCTCGGAGCGGCCTGGACCGCCGCCATGGCGGCGCTGTTCAGTGCCTGGCGGCTCCAACGCGGCCGGCCCGCCGTGGACCCGGGCAGCGGCCTGGCCCCCGAGCAGGCGGCCCGGCTCGACCCGACCAGGCGCCCGACCGGACGCACCTCCCCGGACCCGGAGTAGAGATCATGGCCTTCCTGACGCGATACGCCGACGACCCTTCGACACCGTCCGCGAGGTCGGCGATCCGCGACGTGCTGGTCCGCGCCGCAGCCCCTGCGGTCGCGCTCTGGGCCGTGATCGTGGGGCTGGGTTTCCTCATCACCGGACCACTGGGTGGCCTGAGGGCGGAGGAGTCCCTCAGCGAGTCGGTCCAGGGGGCGCGGACAGACACCTGGAACTCGGTGACGATGGTGTGGTCGCGGATCGGGAACACCGAGATCATCATCGGCGTGTGCGTGCTGGCGGTGGGCCTGCTGTGGTGGCGCACCCGCCAGTGGTGGCTGGCGGTCGTTCCCGCGATCGCCATCTCTCTGCAGGCCACCGTCTTCGTGATCGCCACCGCCGTGGTGGGCCGGTCCCGGCCCGAGGTCGCGCACCTCGACCCTGCCCCACCGACCTCGAGCTATCCCAGCGGGCACATGGGGGCCGCCACTGCGCTGTACGTCAGCTTCGCCCTGCTCGCGCAGGGGATCGAACGGCCCATGCTGCGCCGGCTGGTCACGACCGTGCTCCTCGTGGTCCCGCTGCTCGTCGGGTGGGCTCGTCTCTACCGGGGCATGCACCACCTCAGCGACATCGTCGTGGGTGCAGCCAACGGCCTGGTGTGCGCGCTGCTCGCCTGGGCCTACCTGCGGCGCAGGCAGTCGTCGGTCACGGGCGGTAGCAGATGAAGATCGCCGTCCCGGGGAACAGCCGGCCGCGCAACGGTGACCACCCGCCCCAGGCCTGGTCGTTGCGCTCCGGCCAGGTGGGCTCGACGAGGTCGACGAGGAACATGCCCGCGGCCACGAGCTCTCGGACCCGGTCGCCCACCGTCCGGTGGTGCTCGACATACGTCGCCGCACCGTCGGGGTCGCTCTCCACATAAGGGGTGCGGTCGAAGTACGACTGCCCGACGGTGAGTCCCGCCGGGCCCGGGTCGTCGGGGAACACCCACCGGAAGGGGTGCGTGGTGGAGAACACGAAACGCCCGCCGGGACGCAGCACCCGGGCCACCTCACGCATGAGCAGGGCGGTGTCGGCCACGAAGGGCACGGCGCCGTACGAGGTGAAGACCAGGTCGAAGCTGGCGTCGGCGAAGGGGAGTGCCACCGCGTCGCACTGGGCGAACGGCACCGCCTGGAGAGGGGTGGACCTCTGGTTGAGGTCGAGGCCTTGGCGCACCATGCCCGCCGACAGGTCGGTGGCCACGACCGTTCCCCCGGCCGCGGCAACCCACCGGGCGCACTGCCCGGCCCCGGCGCCGATCTCGAGGACCTGCCGCCCCGACACGTCGCCGAGCAGGGTGAGCTCCTCCTCGCGCCAGCCCTCGGGTCCCCAGACGAACTCGGCGTCACCGAGGAACGTGCCGTGCTCGGCGTAGTACTCGCCCGCCTCGGCGTCCCACCAGGACCGGTTCGCGGCCGCGGTCTCCTGCGCTCCCGCGTCGCGGCGGCTGGACTGCGCGTACTCGCTCACCAGGGGACCTCTCGTGTTTTTGACCGTGTGGGGACGGCCTCGGTAGGGTAGGGGAGCACATTCGTGTGCGCGCTTCGTCGTGTCGCCTTCCGGGCGGTCGCGAGCGTGAGCACAACACCACTTCTATTCACTGTCCACCAACGGAGTTCCTACTACATGACTGCCAGCACGGTCGAAAAGACCGCCCCTCAGGTTGCCATCAACGACATCGGCACCGAGGAAGAACTGCTTGCCGCGATCGACGCGACGATCAAGGATTTCAACGACGGCGACATCGTCGAGGGAATCATCGTCAAGGTCGACCGGGACGAGGTCCTGCTCGACATCGGTTACAAGACCGAAGGTGTCATCCCCTCCCGCGAGCTCTCGATCAAGCACGACGTCGACCCCTCTGAGGTCGTCAAGGTCGGCGACGAGGTCGAGGCCCTGGTCCTCCAGAAGGAGGACAAGGAAGGTCGGCTGATCCTGTCCAAGAAGCGTGCGCAGTACGAGCGCGCGTGGGGCACGATCGAGAAGATCAAGGAAGAGGACGGCGTCGTCACCGGCACCGTCATCGAGGTCGTCAAGGGTGGACTCATCCTCGACATCGGCCTGCGTGGCTTCCTGCCCGCCTCCCTGGTCGAGATGCGCCGCGTCCGCGACCTCCAGCCCTACGTGGGCAAGGAGATCGAGGCCAAGATCATCGAGCTCGACAAGAACCGCAACAACGTGGTCCTGTCGCGCCGTGCCTGGCTCGAGCAGACCCAGTCCGAGGTGCGCACCACGTTCCTCAAGGAGCTCCAGAAGGGGCAGGTCCGCTCCGGCGTCGTGTCCTCGATCGTCAACTTCGGTGCGTTCGTGGACCTCGGCGGCGTCGACGGTCTCGTCCACGTGTCCGAGCTGTCCTGGAAGCACATCGACCACCCGTCCGAGGTCGTCGAGGTCGGTCAGGAGGTCACCGTCGAGGTTCTCGACGTGGACATGGACCGCGAGCGTGTCTCCCTGTCGCTCAAGGCGACGCAGGAGGACCCGTGGCAGCACTTCGCCCGGACCCACGCGATCGGTCAGGTCGTCCCGGGCAAGGTCACCAAGCTCGTCCCGTTCGGCGCGTTCGTGCGCGTCGACGACGGCATCGAGGGCCTGGTCCACATCTCCGAGCTGGCCGAGCGCCACGTGGAGCTTCCGGAGCAGGTCGTCACGGTCGGCTCCGACATCTTCGTCAAGGTCATCGACATCGACCTCGAGCGTCGCCGGATCTCGTTGAGCCTCAAGCAGGCCAACGACGACAGCGCGCCCGTCGCCGAGTTCGACCCGACCCTCTACGGCATGGCCGCGGAGTACGACGAGAAGGGTGACTACAAGTACCCGGAGGGCTTCGACCCCGAGACCCAGGAATGGCTCGAGGGCTTCGACGCCCAGCGTGAGAAGTGGGAGAAGCAGTACGCCGAGGCCCACACCCGCTGGGAGGCCCACAAGACCCAGGTCGAGGAGGCCACCAAGGCTGACGCCGAGGCTGCCGCGAACGTCGGTACGTCGACGTCGTACTCCTCCGACTCGGGCTCGTCCTCCTCGTCGTCCGACAGCGACTCGGGAGCAGCAGCAGCAACAGCAGCAGCAGCCGCCCGGCCACCCCGGCGTCCGAGGGCACCCTGGCCTCGGACGAGGCCCTCGCCGCACTGCGCGAGAAGCTCACCGGCAACTGAGCCCACGCCCACGGCCTACCTCGGTATGCCGTGGGCACGGCTTCGAGAGGCCCGGTTCCCCTGAGGGGGAGCCGGGCCTCTCGGCTGCTGCCGGTAGCGTGGGGCCATGGCACGCAGCATCGCGACGAACACCACGGTCGACCTCGAGGGGCTGCTGGACTTCGTCCGGCCGCGCCACCAGATGATCGTCATCACCACCCGGGAGGACGGCCGTCCGCAGGCGTCCCCGGTGAGCGGGGGTGTGGACCAGGACGGGCGGATCGTCGTCTCGACCTACCCCGAGCGGGCCAAGACCACCAACGCCAAGCGCCGGCCGCAGGTGAGCGTCGTGGTGCTGTCCGACGACTTCGGCGGGGCCTGGGTGCAGGTGGACGGCGACTGCGAGGTCATCGACGCCCCCGACTCGGTCGAGCCGCTGGTGGACTACTTCCGCTGCATCTCCGGTGAGCACCCCGACTGGGACGAGTACCGCCAGGCGATGCTCGACCAGGGCAAGTCGATCCTGCGGCTGACCCCGACCCGGTGGTCACCGATCGCCACGGGCGGTTTCCCCGCCCGCCTCGCCACCGACGGCAGGAGCGCCCCATGACCAGGACCGACACCGAGGCCTCGGGGCTGACCTCCTCACGCCTGGCCAACCTGCGGCGCTGGAACGTCGCACTGACCGTGCTCCACGTGGGACAGGCGGTGGCGGTCGCCGTCCTGGCCGGCAGCTTCGCCATCACCGTCACCTCGAACTTCCCCCAAGGGCCGCCGGGGTCGACGGCTCCTGCACCCGAGGCGCTCTTCGAGGTGCGGATCGGCTGGGCCGTGGCCGCCTTCCTGGCCCTGGCGGCGGTGGACCACCTGCTGACCGCGACGGTGCTGCGCGGGGTGTACGAGCGTGACCTGGGTCGAGGCATCAACCGGTTCCGGTGGGTCGAGTACTCCATCAGCGCCACGCTGATGGTGATCCTCATCGGCTTCTACTCCGGGCTGACGGGCATCTCCACCGTGATCGCCGTGGCCGGGGCCAACATCGCGATGATCCTGTTCGGCTGGCTCCAGGAGCGGATGAACCCACCCGGCCGCGATCGCACGACCATGCTGCCGTTCTGGTTCGGGACCGTCGTCGGTCTGGCGCCGTGGGTGGCGATCGCCGTCAACATCGTCGGCTCCGCCACCGTCCCGGGCTTCGTCTACGGGATCGTCGTGGTCCAGGCCGTGCTCTTCTTCAGCTTCGGCCTCAACCAGTACCTGCAGTACCGCAAGGTCGGCCGGTGGGCGGACTACGCCACGGGGGAGAAGACCTACCTGGTGCTCAGCCTGGTGGCGAAGTCGCTGCTGGCCTGGCAGATCTTCGGCGGTTCGCTGGCCGGTTGAGGTGCTCGGAGTCGCCCAGGGGACGGACCGTCGACAGCTAGAGTGACGGGCATGCTGCTCGTCGGCCTCACCGGGGGCATCGGTTCCGGGAAATCCACCGTGGCGCAACGGTTCTCGATCCTTGGCGCGGTCGTCATCGACTCCGACGTCCTGGCGCGCGAGGTCGTCGCGCCAGGCTCGCCCGGACTGGCTGCCGTGGCCGAGCGCTTCGGTGACGACGTGCTCGAGGAGGACGGCGGGCTCAACCGGGCCGCCCTCGGAGCGATCGTGTTCGCCGACGCCGGGGCCCGCCAGGACCTCGAGGCGATCACCCACCCGCTCATCGCCGCCCGGACGGCGGAGCTGGCCGAGGAGGCGGGGGAGGTGTCGGTCGTGGTCCACGACGTGCCCCTGCTCGTCGAGAAGCAGATGGGGTCCGGCTACCACCTGGTGGTCGTCGTGGGTGCGGACGAGAAGACCAGGACCAAGCGCCTGGCGAGCACCCGCGGCATGACCGAGGCGCAGGCCCGCAGCCGGATGGACACCCAGGCCAGCGATGCGCAGCGGAGGGCGGCTGCCGACGCCTGGCTCGACAACGACGGCTCGCGCGAGGAGCTCGTCCTCGCCGTCGACCGGCTGTGGACCGATCGTCTCGTCCCCTTCGAGCACAACGTGAGGGCCGGCAGGCGGTCGCGGCTTTCCGAGGAGCCGGTCCTGCACGACCCGGACCCCACGTGGCCCGACCAGGCGGCCCGCCTGCTCGGTCGGCTGCGCAGGGCGTTCGGTGACGTCCTCGTCACCGCCGACCACATCGGCAGCACCGCCGTCCCGGGCCTGGTCGCCAAGGACGTGATCGACGTGCAGGTCGGCGTCCGGTCGTTGCAGGACGTCGACGACCACGCCGTGCTGGAGAGACTGCGCCGGGCGGGCTTCCCGCGGCCACCGGGGGAGTGGCACGACAACGGCAAGGACGGCACCGTGTGGCCCAAGCGCTTCCTGGGTCAACGCCGACCCCGCGCGGGTCGCGAACATCCACGTCCGCGAGGTCGACAGCGAGGGGTGGCGCTGGGCGTTGATGTTCCGGGACTGGATGCGCGCAGACACCACGGCCCGCGCCGAGTACGCCGCGGAGAAGCAGCGTCTCGTAGCGACCGTCGGCACGGTCGACGAGTACGCCGAGGCCAAGGAGCCGTGGTTCGACTCCGTCCACGACCGGGTCGGCGCCTGGGCCGAGGCCTCCGAATGGGTCCCCGCGCGTGGCTGAGCACCGAGCCCCGCACAGCGTGTACGGCGTGGGCGACGAGCCCGACCCACGGTTCTCCCTCGCCAACGAACGCACCGCCCTCGCGTGGATGCGTACGGCGCTGGCCCTCGTCGGCGGTGGTGTCGCCATGGTGTCCCTCGCCAGCCTCGACACCCTCCCGGCCTGGACCGCCCTCGTCGGGGCCGCTGCGTGCCTGGGTGGCGGAGCCCTGGCCCTGCGGACCGTCCGGGCCTGGGCCCGGGTCGAGCGCGCGCTGCGGCTGAGCCGACCGTTGCCGTCGCCCCGTGCCCTCGCCTTCCTGGCGGGTGGGGTCGTGCTGCTCGCCGCCCTGACGGTGACCCTGGCCTTGGTCGAGCTGACCCGGCGGTGAGCCCGATCCCCCAGCGCGAGGCGCTGCAGCCCGAACGCACCGCCCTGGCGTGGCAGCGGACCGCCGTGACGGCCCTCGTGAGCTTCGTGCCACTGGTCGTCGTGGCCCTGCGCCGCGACCTCCCGGTGCTTGCGGCCGCCGCGGGGACCGCGATGCTCGTGAGCACTGGCCTGGTCGTCTCCGTGCGCCGCCGGCTGCACCAGCTCGGCGACGACGACCGCGGCTACTCGCCCTTCCCCCCGATGGCGCAGGTCGCTGCGGTGACCGTGCTGTGCGGGCTGGGCGGGGTGGCGGTCGCTGCAGCGCAGCTCAGGTGAGGTCGCGCTCCTCGCGCACGGGCACGATGGGGAGGGCAGCGGCGGCGAACACGGCCGCCAGACCGAAGGCGGCGGCATACCCGGCGTGGGCCGCGACCAGACCGGCCACGGGCGGCACGCAGGCGGCGACGACGAACTGTCCCGTGTTCTGCAGCCCCAGGGCCCGACCGCTCCAGAACGGCCCGGCGCGCTCCGCCACCGCGGTGAAGGCGAGGCCGTTGTCGGCCACCGTCACGGTCGAGGCCACGACGAGGACGACGACGGCCGCACCCCAGCCGAAGTGGGCGGTGACGCCGAGAGCGGCCATGGAGGCCACCGCCGCGTAGGCCACCCAGCGCAGCGGGCGCATCCGGCTGCCGACGACGTCCGAGAGCTGGCCGACACCGATGCGACCCAGCGCCCCCGCGACCTGGGTGACTGCCACGAGGACACCGGCGGCAGCCGGGGACCAGTCCCGCTCGGACACCAGCCAGACCAGGGCGTAGGTCCACACCACGAACTGGGGCACCACCAGCAGCATCGAGACCCCGTGGACCCGCGGCAGGTAGCGGTCGGCGCCATAGGGGCTGTCAGCGGCCTGCTGCCTGCGCGGCGGGCGGGGCGGGTCGAGCACCACGACCGCGACCAGGACGACCCCCAGGGCGGCGGCGGCCGCGGGCACCCAGAGCGCAGCCGTCACGCCGTGCGTGTCCGCGACGACGGCCATGCTCACCGCGGCCACCCCCACGCCGAGGGGCTGGGCCATCTGCCGGACACCCATCGCGAGGCCACGGCGTGCCGGAGGGAACCACCCGACGATGACCCGGCCGCTCGCGGCGTTGGCCGACGCCGCAGCGGCGCCGGCGAGGAAGAGCGCCACCGCCAAGGTGGTGGTCCCGGGGGCGCGGACCCCCGCGAGCGAGGCGGCGGCGGTGCCTGCCAGACCGACCAGCAGCACGAGCCGTTCGCCGTGGCGGTCGACCACCGCTCCCCAGGCCACGAGGGTGAGCATCGTGCCCAGCACGGGGGCGGCGGCCACCAACCCGGCCTGCGCCAGCGTCAGCCCGTCCCGGGTCACCAGGGCCGGGATGAGGAAGGCGGCCCCGTGCACGGCGACCGCGGAGGCGGCCTGGGCGAGCGTGGTGGCTCCGAGCATGCTCCACCGGCGGCGCGAGCCGACCACGACGGCCTCGTCCACGGCGGGGCGGGTGGGTTCCACCGGCCCAGTCAACGTGGCGGTGGCGACGTACGCAGCCGTGTCTCACCGGATCGTGAGACCCCGCAGGGATGGGCCGGGGGCGCGTGTCGGTGGCGAGGCATACGGTTGACCCATGCGTCCCACGACTGACCTGCAGCGCACGGTCGCCCCGTTCGAGGTCGTCTCCGAGTTCAAGCCGGCCGGTGACCAGCCGACGGCGATCGCCGACCTCGCCCAGCGCGTGCGCGCCGGCGAGCGCAACACCGTGCTCCTCGGTGCCACCGGCACCGGCAAGTCCGCGACGACCGCCTGGCTGATCGAGGAGGTCCAGCGGCCAACCCTGGTGATGGCACCCAACAAGACCCTCGCGGCCCAGCTGGCCAACGAGTTCCGCGAGCTGCTGCCCAACAACGCGGTCGAGTACTTCGTCTCCTACTACGACTACTACCAGCCCGAGGCGTACATCGCGCAGACGGACACCTACATCGAGAAGGACTCCTCGATCAACGAGGAGGTCGAGCGGCTGCGGCACAGCGCCACCAACTCGCTGCTCACCCGGCGCGATGTCATCGTCGTCGCGTCCGTCTCGTGCATCTACGGCCTCGGCACCCCGCAGGAGTACGTCGACCGGATGGCGCGGCTCAAGGTGGGCATGGAGGTCGACCGCGACGAGCTGCTCCGGCGGTTCGTCCAGATGCAGTACACCCGCAACGACCTGGCCTTCACCCGCGGCACCTTCCGGGTGCGCGGCGACACCGTCGAGATCATCCCGGTCTACGAGGAGCTCGCCGTGCGCATCGAGTTCTTCGGCGACGAGGTCGAGCGGATCTACACCCTGCACCCCGTCAGCGGCGAGATCATGCGCGAGGAGACGGAGATGTACGTCTTCCCCGCGACGCACTACGTCGCCGGTCCCGAGCGGATGGAGCGCGCCATCCGCGGGATCGAGCTCGAGCTGGCCGACCAGCTCGCCACCTTCGAGAAGCAGGGCAAGCTGCTCGAGGCCCAGCGGCTGCGCATGCGCACCACCTACGACGTCGAGATGATGCGCCAGGTCGGCTCGTGCTCCGGCATCGAGAACTACTCGATGCACATCGACGGCCGGGCCCGCGGCACCGCCCCCAACACCCTGCTCGACTACTTCCCCGAGGACTTCCTCCTCGTCATCGACGAGTCCCACGTGACGGTCCCGCAGATCGGGGCGATGTACGAGGGCGACATGTCGCGCAAACGCCAGCTCGTCGACCACGGGTTCCGGCTGCCCTCGGCCATGGACAACAGGCCGCTGCGCTGGGAGGAGTTCCTCGACCGGATCGGCCAGACCGTCTACCTGTCGGCCACGCCCGGCCCCTACGAGCTGGCCCAGAGCACCGGTGTGGTCGAGCAGATCATCCGTCCCACCGGGCTCATCGACCCCGAGGTCGTCCTCAAGCCGACCAAGGGCCAGATCGACGACCTGCTGCACGAGATCGGGGAGCGCACCGCCAAGAACGAGCGGGTGCTGGTCACCACCCTGACCAAGAAGATGGCCGAGGACCTCACCGACTACCTCCTCGACAAGGGGGTGCGGGTGCGTTACCTCCACAGCGAGGTCGACACCCTGCGCCGCGTCGAGCTGCTGCGGGAGCTGCGGATGGGGGAGTACGACGTGCTCGTCGGGATCAACCTGCTGCGCGAGGGTCTCGACCTGCCCGAGGTCTCGCTCGTGAGCATCCTCGACGCCGACAAGGAGGGGTTCCTGCGCTCCGCGCGGTCCCTCATCCAGACGATCGGGCGTGCCGCTCGCAACGTGTCGGGCCAGGTCCACATGTATGCCGACAAGATCACCCCGTCGATGGCAGAGGCGATCGAGGAGACGTCCCGTCGCCGGGAGAAGCAGATCGCCTACAACCTCGCCGCCGGGGTGGACCCGCAGCCGTTGCGCAAGAAGATCGCCGACATCACCGACCTGCTCAACCGCGAGGACGCCGACACCGAGGCCCTCATCGGCTCCGGACGCAGCCAGTCCCGGGGCAAGGGTGGCGGTCGCGGCGGACGCGGCACCGTCCAGGCCGATGCCGGGGTGGCCACCGACCGGGTGCGCGGCATGCCGGCGAACGACCTGGCCAACCTCATCCAGGAGCTGTCGACACAGATGCACCAGGCCGCGACGGACCTGCACTTCGAGCTCGCGGCCCGGCTGCGCGACGAGATCGGTGACCTCAAGAAGGAGCTGCGGCAGATGTCCGCCGCCACCCTCTAGCCGACACCGGGGCGGGCTCCCGCGTCCTCCACCCCGACGAAAGTCTGGGAGGATGGTCGGCGGACCTCACCGACGGCACTGCTGTCCGGCGTGGTTTCTGTTCATCGGAGGGCCGGGTCCCCCCGATGTACGGTGCTTTTTGTTCATCGGAGGGCCGGGTCCCCCCGATGTACGGTGCTTTTTGTTCATCGGAGGGCCGGGTCCCCCCGATGTACGGTGCTTTTGTTCATCGGAGGGGAGTATCCCCACGCGGTGTCCTCGTCATCACGGCAGCGCTCGTGTGGCCTCCGGCCGCTCGGCGCACTGCCCGGGGAACCGGTCCACGCCTTGCCAGGGCGGGAGAGACCTCCGGCCACACCCTCGTGACCGGAAGGTTCTGCTGTGACCACGCTCGTTGCCACCACTGCCACGGAGATGCAGGTTCCCCCCTGGCTCTGGTACCTGACCATCGGCCTGATGGCCGCGGTCCTGCTCTTCGACGTCTTCGTCGTCGCCCGCCGCCCGCACGTCCCGACGACCCGTGAGGTCAGCACCGCGCTGGCCGGCTACATCGGTGCGGCAGTGGTCTTCGGACTCGGCGTCTGGTACTTCACCCACGACCAGGCCGGCGCCAAGTTCATGACCGAGTACTACGCCGGCTGGCTGACGGAGTACTCCCTGTCGGTGGACAACCTGTTCATCTTCTTGTTGATCATGGCCCGGTTCGGGGTCCCGGCGAAGCTCCAGCAGTCGGCGCTGCTCATCGGCATCATCATCGCCATCGTGTTGCGCGGCATCTTCATCGCCGTCGGAGCTGCGGCGATCAACAACTTCTCGTGGGTGTTCTACGTCTTCGGCGCCTTCCTCATCTACACCGCGGTCAAGCTGTCCAGGGAGGGCGAGGGCAGCGACGACGAGTACGAGGAGAACCGCTTCATGAAGTGGGTGGAGCACCGCTTCCCGGCGACCAAGGAGTACGACGGCGCCAGGCTGTTCGTCCAGGTCGACGGCAAGAAGCTCGCGACCCCCATGTTCATCGTCATCATGGCGCTCGGCACCACCGACCTGCTGTTCGCCCTCGACTCGATCCCGGCGATCTACGGGCTCACCAAGGAGCCCTACCTCGTCCTCACCGCGAACCTCTTCGCGCTGATGGGTCTGCGCCAGCTGTACTTCCTCATCGGTGGACTGCTCAAGAAGCTCGTCTACCTCAGCCTCGGCCTGGCGGTGCTGCTCGCGTTCATCGGCGTCAAGCTCGTCCTGCACGCCATGCACGAGAACGAGCTGCCGTTCGTCAACGGTGGCCAGCACATCGAGTGGGCCCCGGAGATCCCGATCTCGGTCTCGCTCGGCGCGATCGTCGTCATCCTCGGCGTCACCACGGTGGCGAGCCTGCTCAAGACGCGCAAGGACGACCGTGAGGGCGCTGCCAGCGCCTGACCGCACCTCGGGAGGCATCCCGGGCGCCGTGGCCTGCTGCTCGGCCTCGTGCCGGCAGCAGGCCAGCGCGCGTCAGCCGGTGGCCGCTGCCGGGTCCTTGCGCTGCCCCGCCCCCAGCACCAGGACGCTGGCGAGCACCACCAGACCCATACCGAGCAGCTGCCGGCCGGTGAGTCGTTGGTGCAGCACGAGGAAGCCGGCGATGGCCGCCACGGCCGGCTCGAGGCTGAGCAGGATCCCGAACACGCGGGCGCTGAGGTGCCGCAGGGCGGCGAGCTCCAGGGAGTAGGGGAGCACCGATGACAGCACGGCGATGCCGAGCCCCTTGACCACGGCCTCGCCACTCCAGTCGGGCACGCTGCGCATTCCCAGCGGCAGGGTCACGACGAGCGCGACCGCCATCGCCAGGGCCAGGCCGTCGAAGCTCGCGAACTCGCGGCCGGCCCTACCGCTGGCGAGGATGTATGCGGCCCAGCAGGCTCCCGCCGCCGCCGCGAGCCCCAGGCCGGTCCACTCGACGGAGCCCAGCGGCACCTCCAGGGCCCGGGAGATCAGGACCACCCCGATCGCGGCAGCGACCACGGCCCCCAGGTCTCGGACGCGCCGCGCCAGCACGGTGGCCAACGTCAGCGGCCCCAGGAACTCGACCGTCACGGCCACCCCGATCGGCAGGTGCTCGAGGGACGCGTAGAAGGCGAGGTTCATCAGCCCCAGCGCGAGCCCGAAGGCGATGACGGTGCGCCAGGCTGCGGGGGAGTGTCCGCGCAGGGTGGGTCGTGCCAGGCCCCAGAGGATGGCGGTGGCGAACAGCAGCCGCAGGGTCACCGACCCGGCCGCCCCGATCTCGGGCACGAGGGTCGCGGCCAGGGCCCCGCCGAACTGCACGGACACGACGGCGGTGAGAACGAGCAGCAACGGGGAGACCGGGGCTCGCGTCGTGGCCATGCCCGCGACTGTAGTGAGCGGCACCGCGTCCGGTCCGAGGGGTCTCACCAGCCGCGGTCGCGCCACTCCTGCAGGTGCGGGCGCTCGGCGCCGAGGGTCGTGTCGTCACCGTGGCCGGGGTAGACCCAGGTGTCGTCGCCGTAGACGTCGAACACCCGGGTGGTCACGTCCTCGATGAGCGACGCGAAGCTCTGGCCCTCATCCCTGGTGTTGCCGACTCCGCCCGGGAACAGCGAGTCCCCGGTGAACAGGTGGGTGTGGCCCGACGGGTCGTCGTAGGCGAGGGCGATCGAACCCGGGGTGTGCCCCCGTAGGTGGATGACGTCCAGGACCACGTCCCCGAACGCGATCTGGTCACCGTGGTCGACCGTGCGGTCCGGGGGAGCGGGCAGACCTGCCGCGTCGTCGGTGCCGCAGATGCTCGTCGCCCCGGTGGCCTCGAGGAGCTGGGGCAGCGCTCGGTGGTGGTCCCAGTGCTGATGGGTGGTGACGACGGTCGTCGAGCCGCCCGGAACCCTGGGCGACGAGCTCCAGGAGACGATCGGCCTCGTCCGCAGCGTCGATGAGCAGCTGTGCGCCGGTGCGGCTGACATACCAGAAGATAGGCGTTGTTGCCCATCTTTGAGACGGAGGTCTTCCAGATGGTGAGAAGGCTTAAGTGGCCTTTTTTCACTTGAACCGGTAGATTTCACATGTCCGTCGTAGGTCATGCCACGTATTCTGCTGCCAGGAGAGGCAATCGCGACGATTCCGTCGTTCGCCTAGTTCCTATTGACTATTGCTGCTCCGCTTTTTGATGTCATACGTTTGACCCGTTCGCGGAAGTACGGGGGGCCTCACAGGGGGTGCAGTCCCCCATCCGCGGGTTGGTGAGGGATACGACATGGCTTCAACACTGCAGGACTACCCGCGCCCAGTCGCCGGTAGAGAGATCGACACGGTCAGAGCGCTGCTGCACGACCTGAGGCAACCGCTGGCCGCCATCCTGCTCCTCTCGGGTACCGAGAGTGGCGACAACGCACGAAAGCTGGAACTGATCGAAGGCCAGGCCCGTTGGCTGGCCGATCTGGTCGAGACGGTGCTTGCCGACGCGTCCGAGGACGACGTCGTCGACACCGATCTGACCACCGTGGTCCGTAGGACCATCGACCGGGCACAGGTGACCGCCTCGTGCCCGATCACGATTGATGTCGTGGGTGCGCCGCAGGCTTGGGCGCGACCGGTAGCTCTGGGGCGCGCGCTCGCGTGTGTCCTGGACAACGCCGTCCGGGCAGCTGGGGTGGAGGGTCACGTCACCGTGGCCATCCACACCGATGGCGCCGGCGTCCACGTGACTGTGCGAGACGACGGGCCCGGTCTCGGGCGCATCGCCTCTGTCACATCGCTTGGACTCACGACCACGCGAGCCATGGTGGCTGCTTGCAATGGGTCCTTCCGTCTCTACACAGCCGACGAGGGCGGCGTCATCGCCGACATCTGCCTCGAGTCGTCCGTGTCCGACCGCGAAGCGCTTCCCGCGCTCCCGACCCTTCAGGTGGTTGCATCATGAGGATCGTCGTCTGCGATGACCATCTCCTTCTCCTCGAGGCCCTCGGCCTCGCCCTCGGTGCCAGGGGCCACGACGTCGTCGCCCTGGCCGGTACGCCGGACGAGGCCATCGCCGCAGTGGCGATGCACCGTCCCGAGGTCTGCCTGCTCGACGTGAACTTCCCCGGCGGCAACTCCGTCGCGGCGATTCACCAGATCAGGGAGATCTCGCCGGAGACCAAGGTCGTCATGCTCTCGGCCGAGGCCGACCACGCCGTGGTCGGTCGCGCGATCGCCGAGGGAGCGTCCGGCTACGTCGGCAAGGAGAAGCCGATCGTCGAGATCATCGAGATGCTGGACCGCGCAGTGCGTGGCCAGCTCGCGGTGGAACCGGCACTGCTGCAGCGCGCCCTGCGCCCGCAGAAGACCACGGCGGACCCGCTGTGGGCGCTGCAGTTCCTGACCGACCGTGAGTGGCAGGTCATGCGCTGCATCATGGAAGGGCAGACGACCGAGGAGATGGCCGAGGCCCTGGGGGTGCGGCGCAGCACCGCTCGCACGCACGTCCAGAACCTGCTGACCAAGCTCGGGGTCCACTCGCGGCTGCAGGCTGCAGCGTTGATGTCCACCCACGGCTCGCACGAGTCGTGGCCGGTGCACCTGCGCTGAGCCCGCCCGGCTCGTCCCTCCGGCTGGCCCGGAACGACGCACGACCTGTCGTGCGTCGTTCCGGGACACCGCGAAAGTTCACCCTTTTGACGTAGGGGGTTCTCCAGCGCCAGCCGGTGGGGGGACGGGTGCAAAGGCGAGAGGGTGGCACCATGCCTGCCCCCACCCGCGTCATCGTCGTCGATGACCATGAGGTCTTCGTTGATGCCCTCGCTGTCTGTCTCGGCGACTTCGAGGGCGTGCTGGTCACCGGAACGGCGACCAGCCTCGAATCCGGAATGCGCCTGTTGGCCCAGGGGGAGTACGACGTCCTGGTCCTCGACCTCGACCTCGCGGGCGAGGACGGCCTCCTGCTGGCGCGTGAGGCCCTGCGCCTCAACCCCGCCGCAGGAGTGGTCGTCGCCACCGGCCTCGACGCCTCCGACCGCATCGTGGAAGCCGTCCAGCTGGGGGTACGCGGCTGGGTCGCCAAGACCGTGACGCCCGAAGACCTGGTGGATGCGGTCCAGGGAGTGGCCCGCGGCGAGACCCGCATCCCGGCCGATCTCCTCGCCGGGGTCCTCGTGTCGTTCTCACGGGACCAGCGCACCCCGCTCGAGCTCGTCCAGGGCATCCGCGACCTCACCACGCGTGAGCTCGAGGTCCTCGGCTGCCTCGTCGACGGCATGAGCCGCACCGAGATCGGCGAGCTCCTGCACGTCTCACCCAACACCGTGCGCACGCACGTCCAGAGCATCCTGCACAAGCTCAAGGTGCACTCGGCCCTCGCTGCGGTCGCGATCGCCCGGCGCGCCGGGGTCACCGGGGCCACGATCCTGAGCAGATGATGCGGTCAGGCGCCGCGCGGTAGCGCAGGCACCTGCGCGCCGTCGCTGCTGATGCCCGTCGCGATCCGGCGAGCCAGCCACAGCAGCAGCCCGCCCAGGCTCCCGCTCACGGTCGTCGTCCCCTCGCCGAGGGTCCACGAGTCGCCCTGGTCGGTGCGCAACGTCACTGCCGGAGGTCGGCTCCCGGACGCCAGACGGTCCACGGCATCCCCGACGAACGCGCGGAGCAGCTCGGGCTCGACGTCGTCGAAGGTGAAGCCGGCATCGAGGTCGACATGGTGGTAGACCACTTCCCGCAGGCGCAAGAACGGCAGCCGGTGGGCGGGCACCTCGTACCCGCCCCGCATCTCCACCCGTTCGGCGGCCAACGGTCCCTCGAGCGCTTCGAGCGCCGGGACGAGAGAGCGCGCCGTGGTCCGGACATCGAGCTCCTGTTCGGCTGGTCCACGACCGGCGCCGGCCTCGATCTCGGCGTCCCGCGCACCGCTGCCACCGGGGTACATCTCCTGGCGTTCGCCCGTCACCGCCCAGGAGGCGAGGCGGCCGATGGCCTCGGCGTTGCGGGCGAGGTGGCTCAGCACGTGGCCGCGGGTCCACCCGTCGCAGAGCGAGGGCCCGGACACGTCGTCGAGCCGGGCGGCGGTCTCGAGGAGCCTGCTGGTGTGGGCAGCCAGGAGCGCGTGGACGGCAGCGTCCGGGGTCGCGTCGGGGTCCGGGGTCACGTCGGCCACGCTAGTCGGCCACCTCGCCCTCGGCCGCCCCTGTGACCGCCTCCGCCGCACGCGCCTCCGCAGCAGCCAGGGCGTGGGCAGCGCCGATGAAGGCGAGGTGCGAGAACGCCTGGGGGAAGTTGCCGACCATGCGGTTGTTGGCCGGGTCGTACTCCTCGGACACCAGCCCCACGTCGTTCATGAGGCCGACGAGCCGATCCATGAGCTCCCGCGCGTCCGCGACCCGGCCGCACGCGGCATACGTGCTGACGAGCCACCACGAGCAGGCCAGGAACGGGTGCTCGTCGCCGGACAGGCCGTCCACGCCCGACTCGGTGCGGTAGCGCAGCAGGAAGCCGCCGCGCAGGAGGTCGCTCTCGACCGCCTTGATGGTGCCCAGGACACGGGGGTCGTCGGCAGGCAGGAAGCCGACGACCGGGATGAGCAGCAAGGAGGCGTCGACCTCGCGGGTGTCGTAGTGCTGGGTGAAGGTGCCGCGTTCGGAGTCGAAACCGCGGTCGAGCACCTCGGCGCGGACCGCGTCGCGGACCTCGCGCCACCGCTCGACCGGACCTTCGAGGCCCTGCTCCTCGACCATGCGGATCGCCCGGTCGAAAGCCGCCCACACCATGACCCGCGAGTGGGTGAAGTGCCGCGACGGGCCGCGGATCTCCCACAGGCCGTTGTCCGGCTGGTCCCAGTGCTTCGCGAGGTCGTCCACCAGGGCCCGCTGCATCGCCCATCCCTTGGTGGAGACCTCGAGCCCCGCGCGCCGGGCCTCGTCGAGGGCGATCATCACCTCGCCGAGGACGTCGGACTGGCGCTGGTCCACGGCGGCGTTCCCGAGCCGCACGGGGGTGGAGCCGGCGTACCCCGGGAGGTGGTCCAGGGTCCGTTCGGGGAGCTGGCGCGAGCCGTCGATGGCATACATGATCTGCAGGTCCTCGGGGTCGCCGGCGACCGCCCGGATGAGCCAGTCGCGCCACAGCCGTGCTTCCTCGAGATACCCGGAGGCGACGAGCGCCTCGAGGGTGAGCGAGGCGTCGCGGAGCCAGCAGAAGCGGTAGTCCCAGTTGCGTTCGCCGCCGAAGTTCTCGGGCAGGCTGGTCGTGGGGGCCGCCACGATCCCGCCGTACCGCGAATGGGTCATCATCCGCAGCGTGAGCAGCGAGCGCACCACCTGTTCGCGGTAGGGGCCCTCGTAGCTGCACCGGTGCGCCCAGGCGTTGGACACCTCGATGGTCTCGCGGATCCGTGAGTCGATGTCGAGCGGTCCCGGCACCGGCTCGTGCGAGGGTGACCAGGTCAACGAGAAGGTGTGCGTCTGCCCGGCCGTGAGGTCGAACTCGTCGACGTGGTGTCCGTCCTCGGGTGCGGGGAGCCGGGTGCCGCGCAGCACGAGCAGGTCGGGCCCCGCGATCGCCGTGATGACCTCGCTGTCGAGCCGGTGGCCGAGGTCGCGCGACACCCACGGGCGGACCTTCCCGTAGCCGAACCGGACGACCCACTCGTGGCGCATCCGCACCGTCCCCCGCACGCCCTGCACGCTGCGGATGATGTCGGCCCTGCCGTCGCCGATGGGCATGAGGTCGAGCACCTTGACCGTGCCGGTGTCCGTCTCGTGGATCGTCTCGAGCACGAAGGAGTTCTCCACGTAGCGCCGCGTGCTGCGCGCCGGGCCCGCGGGACCGAGCACCCAGCGCCCGTGGTCGCGGTCCCCCAGCAGGGCGGCGAAGCAGGCCGGGGAGTCGAACTGCGGCAGGCAGAGCCAGTCGATCGACCCACGGCGGCTCACGAGGGCGGCGGTCTCGGTGTCGCCGAGGACGGCGTACTCCCCGATGGGGGTCGGCGGTGGGGTGCTCGTCATCCCCTCACCGTAGGCGCCCGTGCAGCGGCTGTCAGTGCGGGCACCTAGCATGAAGCGCGTGACCGCAGTGCACCCCTCCACACCCCCCGTCCGCCCCCACCACGACCAGCTCGTCGTCCGTGGGGCCCGCGAGCACAACCTCAGGGACGTGTCGGTCGAGCTCCCTCGTGACTCGCTGATCGTGTTCACGGGGCTGTCCGGCTCCGGCAAGTCCTCGCTCGCCTTCGACACCATCTTCGCCGAGGGCCAGCGCCGCTACGTCGAGTCGCTGTCCGCCTACGCTCGGCAGTTCCTCGGCCAGATGGACAAGCCCGACGTCGACTTCATCGAGGGCCTGTCGCCGGCGGTGTCGATCGACCAGAAGTCGACCAACCGCAACCCGCGCTCGACCGTCGGCACCATCACGGAGGTCTACGACTACCTCCGCCTGCTCTTCGCCCGCGCGGGCCGGCCGCACTGCCCCACCTGCGGCGAGCCGATCACCCGCCAGAGCCCGCAGCAGATCGTCGACCGACTGCTCGAGCTGCCCGACAAGACCCGGTTCCAGGTGCTGGCACCGGTCGTGCGCGCCCGCAAGGGGGAGTACGTCGACCTGTTCACCGAGCTGCAGAGCAAGGGCTTCTCGCGGGCCCGCGTCGACGGCGAGGTGGTGTCGCTGACCGAGCCCCCCAAGCTCGAGAAGCAGATCAAGCACACCATCGACGTCGTCGTCGACCGCCTCGTCGCCAAGGGCGCCGACTCCGGGGCCAAGCGCCGCCTCACCGACTCGGTCGAGACCGCGCTCGGCCTGGCTGCGGGGGTGCTCGTCGTCGAGTTCGTCGACAAGGACCTCGACGACCCGACCCGGGAGCGGCGGTTCTCCGAGAAGATGGCCTGCCCCAACGACCACCCGTTGTCGATGGACGAGGTGGAGCCCCGGTCGTTCTCCTTCAACAGCCCGTTCGGCGCGTGCCCCAAGTGCAGCGGGCTCGGCACCGAGCTCGAGGTCGACCCGGAGCTGCTGGTGCCCGACGAGGACCTCTCCCTGGCCGAGGGCGCCATCGCCCCCTGGGCGCAGGGCAGCGGGTCGGCGGAGTACTTCCAGCGGGTGATGACCGCGCTCGGCGAGGACCTCAAGTTCTCGATGGACGTGCCGTGGAGCGCGTTGCCGGCCCGGGCCCGGGAGGCCCTGCTGCACGGACAGAACTACAAGGTGCACGTCCGTTACAAGAACCGTTACGGTCGCGAGCGGTCCTACACGACCGGCTTCGAGGGCGTCGTCCCGTTCGTGCGGCGGCGCCACTCCGAGACCGACTCCGAATGGAGCCGGGAGCGTTACGAGGGCTACATGCGGGAGGTGCCCTGCCCGGTGTGCGAGGGCGCCCGCCTGAAGCCCGAGTCCCTGGCCGTCACCATCGGTGGGCAGAGCATCTCCGCGATCTGCGCGCTGGCCATCGCCGACTGCGCGACCTTCCTGCAGGACGTCGACTTCACCGTGCGCGAGCGACAGATCGCCGAGCGCGTCATCAAGGAGATCGAGGCGCGGCTGGGCTTCCTGCTCGATGTCGGCCTCGACTACCTCTCCCTCGACCGTCCCGCCGGCACGTTGTCCGGCGGCGAGGCCCAGCGCATCCGACTGGCCACCCAGATCGGCTCGGGGCTGGTCGGGGTCCTCTACGTCCTCGACGAGCCGAGCATCGGCCTGCACCAGCGGGACAACCACCGGCTCATCGAGACCCTGACCCGACTGCGCGACCTCGGCAACACGCTCATCGTGGTCGAGCACGACGAGGACACCATCGCCACCGCCGACTGGGTCGTCGACATCGGTCCGGGTGCCGGCGAGCACGGCGGTGAGGTGGTCCACTCGGGTCCGGTCCGGGGGCTGCTGGAGCACCCGGACTCGATCACGGGCAAGTACCTCTCCGGTCGCCTGGAGATCCCGACGCCGATCACCCGGCGCCCTCAGGAGAAGGGGCGCGAGGTCACGGTGGTGGGTGCCCGCGAGCACAACCTGCACGGCGTCGACGTGTCGTTCCCGCTCGGCAACCTCGTGGCAGTCACGGGCGTCTCCGGCTCGGGCAAGTCGACGCTCGTCAACGACATCCTCTACAACGTCCTGGCCAACAAGCTCAACGGGGCCCGGCACGTCCCGGGGCGGCACAAGACCGTCAAGGGCCTGGACAACCTCGACAAGGTCGTCCACGTCGACCAGAGCCCGATCGGCCGCACCCCACGGTCCAACCCGGCGACCTACACCGGGGTCTTCGACGCGATCCGCAAGCTGTTCGCGACGACGACCGAGGCCAAGATCCGCGGCTACCAGCCCGGACGGTTCTCGTTCAACGTCAAGGGTGGCCGCTGCGACGCCTGCTCCGGTGACGGCACCATCAAGATCGAGATGAACTTCCTGCCGGACGTCTACGTCCCCTGCGAGGTCTGTCACGGCGCCCGCTACAACCGCGAGACGCTCGAGGTGCACTTCAAGGGCAAGACGATCGCCAACGTGCTGGACATGCCGATCGAGGAGGCCGCCGACTTCTTCGCCGCGGTGCCCGGGATCGCCCGGCACATGCGGACGCTCAACGACGTCGGCCTCGGCTACGTCCGGCTCGGCCAGCCGGCGCCGACCCTCTCCGGCGGCGAGGCCCAGCGCGTCAAGCTCGCCTCCGAGCTCCAGAAGCGCTCGACCGGACGCACCATCTACGTCCTGGACGAACCGACGACGGGTCTGCACTTCGAGGACATCCGCAAGCTGCTCGAGGTGCTGCAGGGGCTGGTCGACAAGGGCAACAGCGTCATCGTCATCGAGCACAACCTCGACGTCATCAAGAACGCCGACTGGGTGATCGACATGGGCCCGGAGGGTGGCAACGGCGGTGGCCTGGTCGTGGCCGAGGGCACCCCGGAGGAGGTCGCGGAGGTCGAGGCGAGCCACACGGGGCGCTTCTTGGGCCCGGTGCTCGCCAAGAGCGCGCGCACCACCGCTCGCCCGACCGGAGCCACCGTGGCGAAGGCCGGGGCCGAGAAGGCCGCGGTCGTCACCAAGGCCACCCGGGCGAGGGCCGGCGCAGCGAAGCCGGCCGCGGCGAAGAAGAGCGTGGCGACGAAGACCGCGGCGGCCAAGACCGCGGCGGCCAAGGCCCCCGGTAGGGCCCCCGCCAAGCGCACGGCGGCAGCAGCCGCAGCCCGCACCACGACCACCAAGAAGGCGGCCGCCACCAAGTCGGCTGTCAAGGCGGCTGTCAGGGCACCGCGCTCAGCCGCAGCCAAGCGGAGCTGACGCCAGCACCACCGACGCCAGCACCACCGACGCTGCCGGACGTCCGTCGCGGACGTCCGGCAGCACCGGTTCCCTCAGACGTCGCCGCCGAGGTAGGAAGCCTTGACCGCGGGGTCGTTCGACAGGTCGACCCCGGTGCCCTCGCGGACGATCTCCCCGGTCTCGAGGATGTACGCCCGGTGGGCGCGCTTGAGGGCCTGCGCCGCGTTCTGCTCCACGAGCAGCACCGTCGTGCCCTGCTGGTTGATCTCGGTGATGATGTCGAAGATCTGCTTGATGAGCATCGGTGCGAGTCCCATGCTGGGCTCGTCGAGCAGCAGCAGCTTCGGGTTGGCCATCAGGGCGCGCCCCATGGCGACCATCTGCTGCTCACCGCCGGACATGGTGCCGGCGACCTGGCTGCGCCGCTCCGCCAGACGCGGGAACAGGCCGAAGACCCGGTCGCGGTCCTCCTTGATCTTGGGGGACTTGCGGTCCGGCCGGGCGTAGGCACCCATGTCGAGGTTCTCGAGCACCGTCATGCCGACGAAGCAGCCGCGACCCTCCGGGGACTGGGCGATGCCGAGCACCGGACGCTCGTGGGCGGGCATCGACGTGATGTCCTGGCCCTCGAACTTGATGGTGCCCTGACGCACCGGGCGCAACCCCGAGACCGTCTTCATGGTCGTCGTCTTGCCGGCGCCGTTGGCCCCGATGAGCGTGACCACCTCGCCCTCGTTGACGGTGAACGAGATGTTGCGGATCGCCTCGATGCGTCCGTAGTTGACGCACAGGTCGTTGACCTCAAGAAGCATCTTCATCAACTCCCAGGTAGGCGGCGATGACCGCGGGGTTGTCCTGGATCTCGGCGGGCAGGCCTTCGGCGATCTTCTTGCCGAACTCCAGCACCACGATCCGGTCGGTGACGCCCATGACGAGCTTCATGTCGTGCTCGATGAGGAGCACCGTGTAGCCCTGGTCGCGGATGCTCTGGATGAGCTCCATGAGCCGCCTCTTCTCGGCCGGGTTGAAGCCGGCGGCGGGCTCGTCGAGGCACAGCAGCTTGGGGTTGGTGGCCAGCGCCCGGGCGATCTCGAGCCGGCGCTGGTCGCCGTACGGGAGGTTGCGGGCCAGCTCGTCGGCCCGCTTCTCCAGCCCCATGAACTTGAGCAGGTCGTGGGCCCTGTCCAGCCCCTCGGCCTCCTCCTGACGGTGCTTGGGCAGGCGCAGGAGCGCCGACACGATGCCACTGGTGTGGTGGGCGTCGGCGCCGACGAGCACGTTCTCGAGGGCCGTCATGTTGTGGAAGAGCCGGATGTTCTGGAAGGTGCGCGCGATGCCCAGCTTGGTGATCTGGAACTTCTGGCGGTTGCCCAGCGGGTCGCCCATGAACCGGACCGTGCCGGAGGTCGGCTGGTAGACGCCGGTCATGACGTTGAAGCAGGTGGTCTTGCCGGCACCGTTCGGGCCGATCAGGCCCAGGATCTCTCCGGTGTTGATGTGGAAGGACACCCCGTCGAGGGCGGTGACGCCGCCGAAGCGCAGCGTGACGTCGTCGACCTCGAGCATCTTGCCGCCGGGAAGGTGGTCCACGGCGTCGACGCGGATGTTCACCGAGGTGTCGGGTGCCTCCCCGGCGTCACCGCCGGCCATGGCCGCCGGGCCCGGCTGGGTCGCGTTCGGCTCAGACATGTCCTGCTCCTTCGGGTGCGACCTCGGTATCGTGCTCCGCCTTGTTGGCCCGCACCGTGCGTCGCGGTGGCAGCAGGCCCTGCGGACGGAAGATCGCCAGCGCCATCAGGGCCAGGCCGAACAGGAGGAAACGGGCGTCGGACAGGAAGCGGAACTTCTCGGGGATGTAGGTCAGCAGCGCTGCGGCGACGATGACACCCCAGCGGTTCCCCTGGCCGCCGACGACGACCATGGCGACGAAGAGCACCGAGTAGATGATGGTGAAGTTGTCGGGGTTGATGAAGGCCTGCTTCGTGGCGAACAAGGCTCCCGAGAGACCGCCGATGGCCGCGCCGGTGGCGAACGCCAGCAGCTTGAACCGGAAGGTCGGGACGCCCATGAGCTCGGCCGCGTCCTCGTCCTCGCGGGTGGCCTCCCAGGACCGTCCCACGCGGGAGTTCTGCATCAGCCAGTCGAGGAAGAGCACGATGATGACCAGGGTCAGGGCCAGCCAGTAGTACGGGATCGAGTCGGTCACGCTGAACTTGAGGAACGTGGTCGTGTCCTCGAGGTCGACGAACGCCGTCAGCCCCTGCCAGGTGATGTGCGGGATCTCGAACAGCGCCCAGCTCGGTGGCGAGGGGATGTTCGAGATGCCTCGGGCCCCACTGAGCCATTCCGTGTTGAGCAGGACGAGCCGGATGATCTCACCGAACCCGAGGGTGACGATGGCGAGGTAGTCGCCGCGGACCCGCAGCGTCGGTGCGCCGAGCAGGATGCCGGAGAGCATCGTGACCCCCATGGCGATGGGGATGCAGAGCAGCAGCGGGAGCTTGGCGTGGGACGAGCCGAGGACACCGACCGTGAACGCGCCGATGGCGAAGAAGCCGATGTAGCCGAGGTCGAGCAGCCCGGCATACCCGATGACGATGTTGAGCCCGATCGCGACCAGGGCGTACATCGCGCAGGTGAACAGCACGGCACCGAAGTCGGAGTCGGTGGTCGTGATGAGCGGCGGGTTGATGATCGGCAGCAGGTAGACCAGCATCACCGCGACGATGAGCAGGGCCAGCCGGGCCCACCGGGGCAGACCCCGGAACCACTCGCCGATGGTGTGGAAGACGTTGTAGAGGACGTTCATGCGCGTGCCTTCCCCAGCGATTCACCGAGCAGGCCGGTGGGACGGAACAAGAGGATGACGACCAGGAGGACGAAGGCGACGACGTCCTTCCACTGGGTGCCGAACAGGGCGGACCCGTAGTTCTCGGCCACCCCGAGGATGAACCCACCGAGCAGGGCGCCCCGCAGGTTGCCGATGCCACCGAGGACGGCGGCGGTGAACGCCTTGACCCCGAGGATGAAGCCGGCGTTGTAGCGGGTCACCCCGATCTTGAGCAGGTACATCATCGCCGCGGCGCCGGCCATCAACCCGCCGATGAGGAAGGTGAGGCGGATGACGCGGTCGCGGTTGACGCCCATGAGGGCCGCGGACTCCGGGTCCTGGGCCACGGCGCGGATGCCGCGCCCGAGCCGTGAGCGCTTGATGAACTGGTCGAGGATCACCATCATCACGATCGCGGACCCGAGGACGATGAGGTCGATGTTGGTGACCTGGTAGTTGAAGACGGGGAAGAGCCGGGTCGTCTCCACGTTCAGGGTGAGGGGGAGGTTCTCGCGAGGACGCCCGACGTAGGCGGCGAGGTCGTCGTCGAGGCTGAACCACTTGAACGGTTTGTCGCGCAGGCCCATCAGCTCCGACAGGGCGAACGAGGCACCGATGGCGGAGATGAGGGCGATGAGCGGTGGGGAGTTGCGCTTGCGCAGCGGGCGATAGGCGAAGTACTCCAGGAGCAGCGCGACGATCGCCGACACGGACATCGCCCCGATGAACCCCATGACGATGAAACCGATCTGGCCCAGTCCGGAGGCCTTGCCGGCACCGAGGGCCATGAGCAGCCAGACAGCCGCGAAGCTGCCCCACATGAAGACCTCGGAGTGCGCGAAGTTGATCAGCCGCAGCACGCCGTAGACGAGGGTGTAGCCGAGAGCCACCAGGGAGTAGATCGCACCGATCGCCAGACCCGTGATCGTGAGTTCCCAGAAGTGGTTGAGCAGAAGATCCATGGGGCCTCCGTGTGTGAGAGGACGCGCCGGGTCGCGGCGACCGTCCTGATCCGGACGTCGCCCTTGCCGTAGCCCTCGTCCTGGTCCGGACGGGAAGACAGTAGCGGCCAGGACCCGTTTTGCTAAGGGTCCTGGCCGCTACCGCGGGGTGTTACTTGATTTCCTGGTCCGGGACGATCTTGCCGCCCTCGACCTTGTACGCCCAGACGGAGACCTCGGAGGGCTCGCCCTTGGCGTCGAACTTGATCTGCTTGGTGATGCCCTTCTCGTCGTACGAGCCGATGAAGGCCGTCATGTCGGCAGAGTCGGTCTTGCCCGCCTTGATCGCGGCGAGGAACACGTTGGCGGCGTCGTACGCCTCCGCGGAGTAGGTCGCCGGGTCGGAGTTGTACGCGGCCTTGAACTGCGCAGCGAAGTCACCGGCCTTGTCGGGCGGCAGGCACGGGCAGGTGATGATGGCGCCATCGGCAGCAGGAGCCCGCGGCCTTGATGAAGCCGTCGTCCTTGACGCCGTCAGCGGCGACGAACGTGCCGGTGTACCCGGCCGAGCGCAGCTGCTTGACGATCAGCGCGGCCTCGGCGTAGTACCCGCCGAAGAAGACTGCCGGAGCCTGCGAGGCCTTCACCTTGGTGACGGTGCCGGAGAAGTCCGTCTGCTTGACCTGGATGGAGTCGTTGCCGACCACCGCGCCGGCCAGGTCCTTGCGCACGATGTCCGCGAGTCCCTTGCCGTACTCGGAGGAGTCGTCGATGACGAACGCCTTGTCGGCCTTGAGGACGTCCTTGATGTACTTCGCCGCGGCCGGGCCCTGGGTGGCGTCGTTGCCGAGGACGCGGTGGAAGGTCTTCCAGCCGTTCTCGGACAGCGCCGGGTTGGTGGCGGAGGCGGAGATGGTGTTGAGGCCGGCCTGCTCGAAGATGGGGTCGGCTGCCTTGGACTCACCCGAGAAGGCGGGGCCGACGATGCCGACCAGCTTCTTGTCACCGACGGCCTTCTGGGCCAGTCCGGGGGCGATGGACGGGTCACCCTGGCTGTCGAACGAGTCCAGCGTGACCTTGCAGTCCGCGTTCTTCTCGTTGTACTGGCTGACGGCGAGCTCGGCACCGTTCTTGATGTTGATGCCCAGGTTGGCCGCGTCGCCGGTCAGTGCACCGAAGAAGCCGATCTTGAGGTCGCACGCCTTGCCACCGCTGGTGGCTCCGGCGTCGTTGGTGGTGCCGCCACAGGCACTCAGCGCGAGCGCAGCCACCACGAGGGGCGCGCCGATCTTGAACAAGGAACGCAAGAGTCCTCCTGAAGTCACATGGTGCCCGTGGAAGCGGCTGGTCACAGCGGCGACCACGGTCCCCGGATGGGGTGTGTGCAGACTATGACCCCGGAAGTCGCGCGATTGGGGAAATCGGGGTCAGGCGTGATCGTGTCGTTACCACAGGTCTCACCGGTTGACCTGCCGAAACAGGGCGGTCCCGACACCGCGTACCGAAACCGGAAAAGCACCCTCGGGAACCGAACCCGACGGGCCGTTCACTCGTATAGACAGTGTGGCGCTGCATACTCGGGGCCACGAGTCTGTCCTCAGCGAGGGGCCATCCCACCGAAAGGCGTACCCATGACCCACACCGGCGACGAACCCACCAACGCCCTGCCCGGGCCCGGTCCGAGTCGCCGGGTGGTCCTGGCGTCCGCGGGGATCGGCGTCGGCGCCGTGGCCCTCAGCGGGTGCGGCGGGGCCGACGAGGCCACCAAGACCGCGGTGAGCAGTGCCTCGTCCGCGGCGACCGAGGCCGTCAAGGACGTGATCTCGAAGGCGACCATCCCGGTGGGAGGGGGCAAGATCTTCGCCGACCAGAAGGTGGTGGTCACCCAGCCCACGTCCGGGGACTTCAAGGCGTTCAGCGCCGTGTGCACCCACCAGTCGTGCGTCGTCGCCGACGTCGCCGACGGCACCATCAACTGCGCCTGCCACGGGAGCAAGTTCGACATCACCACGGGGGCGGTGAAGAACGGCCCGGCCTCCTCGCCCCTGCCGGAGAAGAAGGTCACCGTCGACGGCGACGGCATCTCCGTCGCCTGAGCCGACAACGGCGTCGGCCGGGGTGTGCTCCGCGGTCCTCGCGGGGCACACCTCGCGGGCCGTCGGGGCGCATCCTCGACGCGGGACCGGCTCGGGCGGGGTCGGTGGTGCTCCCTAGAGTGGTGGCGTGGCTGATCCCTCGACCTACCGTCCTGCGCCGGGGGAGATCCCGGTCGACCCGGGGGTCTACCGCTTCCGGGACTCGGCTCGGCGGGTCATCTACGTCGGCAAGGCCAAGTCGCTGCGGCCCCGGCTCTCCTCCTACTTCCAGGACCTCGCCGCCCTGCACCCACGGACCGCCACCATGGTCACGACCGCGGCCAGCGTCGAGTGGACCGTCGTGTCCACCGAGGTCGAGGCGCTGCAGCTCGAGTACTCCTGGATCAAGGAGTTCGACCCCCGGTTCAACGTCAAGTACCGCGACGACAAGTCCTACCCCTACCTGGCGGTGACGCTGGGGGAGGAGTTCCCGCGCGCCCAGGTGATGCGCGGCTCCAAGCGCAAGGGCACCCGCTACTTCGGCCCGTATGCCCATGCCTGGGCCATCCGCGAGACCCTCGACCTGTTGCTGCGGGTGTTCCCGGTGCGGACCTGCTCGTCGGGGGTGTTCAAGCGCGCCGGCCAGGTGGGGCGGCCCTGCCTGCTCGGCTACATCGACAAGTGCTCGGCCCCCTGCGTGGGGCGGGTCAGCCCCGAGGAGCACCGGGCCATCGCCGAGGACTTCTGCGACTTCATGGCGGGGAACACCAGCCGCTTCGTCAAGCGGCTCGAACGCAGGATGGGCGCAGCCTCCAAGGAGCTGGAGTTCGAGCAGGCAGCTCGGCTGCGCGACGACCTCGTGGCCCTCGGCAAGGCCCTGGAGAAGTCCGCCGTGGTCCTCGGTGACGGGACCGACGCCGATGTCTTCGCCCTCGAGGACGACGGCCTCGAGGTCGCCGTGCAGGTGTTCCACGTCCGTGGGGGCCGCGTCCGCGGCCAGCGCGGGTGGGTGGCCGAGATGGACGCCGAGACCCTCCCCGAGATCGTCGGCCACCTCCTGCAGCAGGTGTATGGCGGCGAGTCCGGTGAGGGTGTGCCACGGGAGGTCCTCGTCCCCGTGCTGCCCGACGACCCGGCCGCCGTGTCGCTGTGGCTCGGAGCGCTGCGCGGCTCGGGGGTCGACCTGCGGGTGCCGCAGCGCGGCGACAAGAAGACCCTGCTCGAGACGGTGCACCGCAACGCCAAGCAGTCCCTCGCACGCCACAAGCTGGCCCGCGCGGGCGACCTCACGGCCCGCAGCGTCGCCCTGCAGCAGCTGCAGGAGGCGCTCGACCTCGGCGACGCCCCCCTGCGGATCGAGTGCTACGACATCAGCCACATCCAGGGCTCGCAGGTCGTCGGGTCGATGGTGGTCTTCGAGGACGGACTGGCCCGCAAGAGCGAGTACCGCCGGTTCGTCATCCGGGGGGAGGAGGTCGACGACACGGCGGCGATGGACGAGGTGCTGACCCGCCGGTTCAGCCGCTACCTCGAGGAGCGCGACCAGTCCAGCGACCTCGAGCTCGGGCACGACCCCGAGTCCGGACCGGAGCGCATCGACCCCGACACCGGCAAGCCCAAGCGGTTCGCCTACCCGCCGAACCTCGTCGTCGTCGACGGTGGCCTGCCGCAGGTCAACGCCGCCCGGGCTGCCCTCACCGCACTCGGGATCGACGACATCGCCGTGGTGGGGCTGGCCAAGCGGCTCGAGGAGGTGTGGGTGCCCGGCCAGGACTACCCGCTCATCCTGCCGCGCACGAGCGAGGGCCTCTACCTGCTGCAGCGGCTGCGCGACGAGGCGCACCGCTTCGCCATCACCTTCCACCGCCAGCGCCGCTCCAAGGCGATGACCGCGAGCGTCCTCGACGGCATACCCGGCCTGGGGCAGACGCGCCGCAAGGCCCTGCTGCGCCACTTCGGGTCCGTGAAGAAGATCCGGGCCGCCACCGCCGAGGAGCTCACCGAGGTTTCTGGCATCGGGCCTGCGCTCGCGGCCACGATTGCGGCAGAGTTGGCCACGCAGGAGTCGGGCACCCCGGCGGTCAACCTCATGACCGGCGAGATCATCGACGAGGACGGAGCAGGGCAGTGACCAGCGCGGCAGGGACAGGCTCCACCGGGGCGGACGACGCGACCACGGGCGAGGACTCGAGCCCGGTGGACTCCACCACGGGCGAGGACTCGAGCACCCGGGCCGAGCTCGTCATCGTCACCGGGATGAGCGGTGCCGGACGCTCGACGACGGCCAACGTCCTGGAGGACTCCGGCTGGTACGTCGTCGACAACCTGCCCCCGCACCTGCTCGTCTCGCTCGCCGACCTGGCCAGCGGGGTGGGGCGCCGGGCCGACCTGCCACGGATCGCCGCGGTCGTGGACGTCCGCGCCCGCGGGTTCTTCGCCCACCTGCAGACCGCGCTGAACGAGCTGCGGCTGCGCGACTGGCACCCCAACCTGGTGTTCCTCGACGCCACCGACGAGGCGCTGGTCCGCCGCTTCGAGTCGGTGCGCCGACCCCACCCGCTGCAGGGTCAGGGCCGGTTGCTCGACGGCATCGTCCGGGAGCGGGAGATGCTCGCCGACCTGCGCTCGGTGGCCGACGTCGTCATCGACACCTCCGGCCTCAACGTGCACCAGCTGGCGAAGAAGGTCCACCCGGTCTTCGCCGACAGCGGTTCCGGCCCCAAGGTCCGGATCGCGGTGATGTCGTTCGGGTTCAAGTACGGCGTGCCGCTGGACGCCGACTTCGTGTTCGACATGCGCTTCCTGCCCAACCCGTTCTGGATCCCCGAGCTGCGCAACTTCACGGGACAGGACGCGCCCGTGTCGGAGTTCGTCCTCGGGCAGGAGGGGGCGGGCGAGTTCGTCGACCGGGTCGTCGCGCTGATGGAGCCCGTCGTCGGCGGGTACGTCCGCGAGGGACGTCGCTATGCGACGGTCGCCGTCGGGTGCACCGGCGGCAAGCACCGTTCGGTCGCGGTCGCCGAGGCCTTGCGGACCAGGCTGGCCGGCGACGACGTGGCGACCTTCGTCGTCCACCGTGACCTGGGGCAGGAATGAACGGACCCGCAGTCGTGGCCCTGGGCGGCGGGCACGGCCTCGCCGCCTCGCTGGAGGCCCTCAAGCTCGTGTGTGACGACATCACCGCCGTCGTCACCGTCGCCGACAACGGTGGCTCGTCGGGACGGCTGCGGGACGAGTTCGAGATCCTCCCACCGGGGGACCTGCGGATGGCCCTCACCGCCCTCTGCGACGACACCGAGTGGGGGCACACCTGGCGGGACGTCCTGCAGCACCGGTTCCGCGGGGACGGGCCGCTGGCCGGCCACGCCCTCGGCAACCTGCTCATCGCCGCCCTCTGGGACCTGCACCACGACCCCGTCGCCGGCCTCGACCTCGTCGGCCGCCTGCTGAACGCGCGCGGCAGGGTCCTGCCCATGGCCGCGGTGCCGCTGGAGATCACCGCGCAGATCGCCGGGACCGACGAGAACGACCCCGAGCGCGTCGACACGGTGCGCGGGCAGGTCGCCGTGGCCAGCACCCGTGGCCGGGTGCGCAGCATCGCCCTCGAGCCGGCCAACCCCCCGTCGGCCGCCGAGACGATCGACGCCGTCCGCGAGGCCGACTGGGTGATCCTCGGACCCGGTTCCTGGTTCACCTCGGTGATGCCGCACCTCATGGTCCCGGCCCTGCGCGACGCGCTCCACGACACCGCCGCCCACCGGCTGCTGACCCTCAACCTCGAGCACTCGGGGGAGACCGCCGGGTTCTCGTGCGCCCGGCAGGTCGAGGCGCTGGCCGACCACGCGCCCCGCCTGCGGCTGGACGTGGTGCTGGCCGACCCGGGCGCCGTCGACGACGAGGACCAGCTGCGCGAGGCCGCGGCGCGTCTGGGCGCGCAGGTCGTCGTGGCGCCGGTGGCCCAGCGCGGCGCCCCGGGCCACCATGACACCCTGCGGCTGGCTGCGGCGTACCGTGACATCTTCGGGTGACGGCACCCCGGCCGGGCGACGCCCCGATGACAGCACAGTTCAAGCAGGGTCCACGGACCTCACCGAAGCACCACGGCGGGATGGCAGGATGACGGCATGGCAATGACGGCGCGGGTCAAGGACGAACTGAGCAGACTCGACGTCACGAAACCGTGCTGCCGCAAGTCGGAGGTGGCGGCGACGCTGCGCTTCGCCGGCGGCCTGCACATCGTCGGCGGACGCATCGTGGTGGAGGCCGAGCTCGACACGGCCAACGCCGCGCGGCGACTGCGCAAGAACATCGGCGACCTCTACGGGCACCCGTCCGAGGTGCTCGTGCTGGCAGCGGGGGGCCTGCGCAAGGGCAGCCGCTACGTCGTGCGCGTGGTGCAGGACGGTGAGGCCCTGGCTCGCCAGACCGGCCTCATCGACGCGCGGGGACGCCCGGTGCGCGGGCTGCCGCCCAAGGTGGTCAGCGCCTCGGCCTGCGACGCGGAGGCGGCGTGGCGGGGTGCCTTCATCGCCCACGGCTCCCTGACCGAGCCCGGTCGGTCCTCGGCCATGGAGGTCACCTGCCCCGGTCCCGAAGCAGCCCTGGCCCTCGTGGGTGCCGCGCGCCGCCTGGGCATCTCGTCCAAGGCCCGCGAGGTGCGGGGGGTGGACCGGGTCGTGATCCGCGACGGTGACGCCATCGGCGCGATGCTCACCCGGCTCGGCGCCCACGAGGCGGTGCTCGCGTGGGAGGAGCGCCGGATGCGCCGTGAGGTCCGCGCCACGGCCAACCGGCTCGCCAACTTCGACGACGCCAACCTGCGTCGCTCTGCCCGGGCGGCGGTCGCGGCCGGGGCCCGCGTGCACCGCGCCATGGAGATCCTCGGCGAGGAGATCCCCGACCACCTGCGCGAGGCCGGTGAGCTCCGGTTGCAGCACAAGCAGGCCTCGCTCGAGGAGCTCGGCCAGCTGGCCCAGCCGCCGATGACCAAGGACGCCGTCGCCGGACGGATCCGGCGGTTGCTGGCGATGGCCGACAAGCGGGCCCAGGACCTCGGGATCGCCGGGACGGACGCCAACCTGACCCCCGACATGCTCGACGCATGACACGGATCGCCGTCGTCGGCACCGGTTACGTCGGACTCTCCATCGCGGTGCTGCTGTCCCGCCGACACCCCGTGGTGGCCCTCGACATCGACGCCGCCCGCGTCGCGGGGCTGCAGGAGGGGCGCAGCCCGATCCACGACCAGGAGATCGAGGCCGCCCTGGGTTCGCAGGAGCTCGACCTCACCTTCACCACCGATCCCGCCGAGGCGTATGCGGGTGCCGAGTTCGTCGTCGTGGCCACCCCCACCGACTACGACCCCGACACCAACTACTTCAACACCTCCTCCGTCGAAGCCGTCCTCAAGGACGCGGCGGCGCACAACCACGAGGCCACCCTGGTCGTGAAGTCGACCGTGCCCGTCGGGTTCACCCGCGACGTGTCCGAGCGGCTCGGCCTCGACTCGGTGGTCTTCAGCCCCGAGTTCCTGCGTGAGGGAAGGGCCCTGTGGGACCTGCTGCACCCCTCGCGGATCGTCATGGGGGAGCGCAGCGAACGGGCCCAGCGGTTCGCCGACCTGCTCACCGAGGCGGCCCTCGAGGACGACGTGCCCGTCCTGCTCACCGACAGCACCGAGGCCGAGGCGATCAAGCTGTTCGCCAACACCTTCCTCGCCATGCGGGTGGCCTTCTTCAACGAGCTCGACACCTTCGCGGCGACCCACGGCCTCGACAGCCGCCAGATCATCAACGGTGTCGGCCTCGACCCGCGGATCGGCAGCCACTACAACAACCCGTCGTTCGGGTACGGCGGGTACTGCCTGCCCAAGGACACCAAGCAGCTGCTGGCCAACTACCAGGACGTGCCGCAGAGCCTCATCGAGGCGATCGTCCACGCCAACGCGACGCGCAAGGACTTCGTGGCCAACGACATCCTGGCGCGCCGCCCCGGGGTCGTCGGGATCCACCGCCTCATCATGAAGGCGGAGTCCGACAACTACCGGGCCAGCAGCGTCCAGGGGATCATGAAGCGCATCAAGGCCAAGGGCGTCGAGGTGATCGTCTTCGAGCCGGGCATCCCCGAGGACCACTTCTTCGGATCGAAGGTCGTGCGCGACCTCGCGGAGTTCAAGGCCGCCGCCGACGTGATCGTCGCCAACCGCGTCGTGGCCGAGCTCGCCGACGTCGCCGACAAGGTCTACACGCGCGACCTCTTCGGCGGCGACCAGTAGGTCCACCAGCAGGACCGGTCAGCAGGTTCACCGGCGGGTTACCGGCCCGTACCCCGGACCGTCCTGTCGGCCGGGGGCTGCCATCCCATAGGCTCGGAAGCGACTCCTCGTGCCGCGTCACGTGGCACACCGTCCCCATCTGAGAAGGACTTGGCAAAGTGACTGTTCGCGTAGGCATCAACGGCTTCGGCCGCATCGGTCGCAACTTCTTCCGCGCCGTCGTGGCGTCGGGAGCCGACATCGAGGTCGTGGCCACCAACGACCTGATGGACAACAAGACGCTGGCCCACCTGCTCAAGTACGACTCGATCCTCGGCCGTTTCCCCGGCGAGGTGACCTACGACGAGACGTCGATCACCGCCGGTGGCAACACCGTCCGCGTCTTCGCCGAGCGCGACCCGGCCAAGATCGACTGGGCTGCCGTGGGCGCCGACGTCGTCATCGAGTCGACCGGCTTCTTCACCGACGCCACCAAGGCCAAGGCGCACATCGACGGTGGCGCCAAGAAGGTCATCATCTCCGCGCCGGCCTCCAACGAGGACATCACCATCGTCATGGGTGTCAACGACGGTGACTACGACGCCTCCAAGCACACCATCATCTCCAACGCGTCCTGCACGACGAACTGCCTCGGCCCGATGGCCAAGGTCCTCAACGACGAGTTCGGCATCGTCAAGGGCCTGATGACGACCATCCACGCCTACACCCAGGACCAGAACCTCCAGGACGCCCCGCACAAGGACCTGCGTCGCGCCCGCGCCGCCGCCCTCAACATCGTCCCGACCTCGACCGGCGCCGCGAAGGCCATCGGCCTGGTCCTGCCGGAGCTGAAGGGCAAGCTCGACGGCTTCGCCCTGCGCGTCCCGATCGCCACCGGCTCGGCCACCGACCTCACCTTCGAGGCGGGCCGGGACACCACCGCCGAGGAGGTCAACGCCGCGATCAAGAAGGCCGCCGACGGACCGCTCAAGGGCGTCCTCGTCTACACCGAGGACCCGATCGTCTCCAAGGACATCGAGTCCGACCCCGCGTCCTGCATCTTCGACGCCGGCCTCACCAAGGTGATCGGCAACCAGGTCAAGGTCATCGGCTGGTACGACAACGAGTGGGGCTACTCCAACCGCCTCGCCGACCTCGTCACCCTCGTCGGCAAGACCCTCTGACCCCATGCTGAACCTCGCCGAGCTGGGCGACCTGCGCGGCAAGCGCGTCCTCGTCCGGTCTGACCTCAACGTGCCGTTGGAGGCAGCGGACACCGGTTCGCCGGTGATCTCCGACGACGGCCGCATCCGCGCGTCCGCCCCGACGATCCGGGCCCTGTCCGAGGCGGGTGCACGCGTCATCGTGTGCGCCCACCTCGGGCGGCCGAAGGGTGCCCCCGAGGACAGGTACTCCCTGGCACCGGTGGCAGCCCGCCTCGGCGAGGTCCTCGACCGCGAGGTCACCTTCGCCACGGACACCGTGGGGGAGAGCGCCCGGTCCGCGGTCGACGCCGCGCAGGACGGTGACGTGGTGCTCCTGGAGAACCTGCGCTTCAACGCGGGGGAGACGGCCAAGACCGACGAGGAGCGCGCGGAGTTCGCGGGCCAGCTCGCCGGGCTCGCCGACGTCTTCGTCTCCGACGGGTTCGGCGTGGTCCACCGCAAGCAGGCCAGTGTCTACGACGTGGCCCGCCTCCTGCCGTCGGCCGTCGGCGGCCTCGTCGAGACCGAGGTGGGGGTGCTCAAGCGCCTCACCGAGGACCCCGAGCGCCCGTATGCCGTGCTGCTCGGAGGTGCGAAGGTCTCCGACAAGCTCGGCGTGATCGACAACCTGCTCCAGACCGCCGACCGCCTCCTCATCGGCGGTGGCATGGTGTTCACCTTCCTCGCCGCCCAGGACTACGAGGTCGGCACGAGCCTGCTCGAGGCCGACCAGGTGGAGAAGGTCAAGGGTTACCTCGACCAGGCCAAGGAGCGCGGGGTCGAGATCATCCTGCCCGTCGACATCGTCGCCGCGACGGCGTTCTCGGCGGACGCCGAGCACGACGTGGTGCCGGCCGGCGCCATACCGGCCGACCGGATGGGTCTGGACATCGGTCCGGAGTCCGGGGTGCTCTTCGCCGAGAAGCTCAAGGACTGCCGGACCGTGTTCTGGAACGGCCCGATGGGCGCGTTCGAGATGGAGCCGTATGCCGCGGGAACCGCCGCCGTGGCGGCGGCCCTGGTCGAGCTCACCGAGAAGGGCGCGCTCACCGTGGTCGGTGGTGGCGACTCCGCCGCCGCGGTGCGCCAGCTCGGCTTCGCGGACGAGCAGTTCGGCCACATCTCCACCGGTGGCGGCGCCAGCCTGGAGTACCTCGAGGGCAAGCAGCTCCCGGGCCTGACGGTGCTCGACGAGACCGGCAGCTGAAACCAGCCCTCACCAACGAACCCTCGGTGGGCCGGGCGCACCGCCCGGCCCACCGGCACACCCCAAGGACGAAACCTCATGGCAGCGAAGACCTCCGGCCGCACCCCGCTCATGGCGGGCAACTGGAAGATGAACCTCGACCACCTGCAGGCCACCCACCTGGTGCAGAAGCTGGACTGGACGCTGCGCGACGGCCGGCACGACTTCACGGCCGTCGAGGTCGTCGTCCTGCCGCCCTTCACCGACCTGCGCTCGGTGCAGACACTCATCGACGGTGACCGTCTCGAGCTGCGCCACGGTGCGCAGGACCTCTCCGCACACGACTCCGGCGCCTACACCGGAGAGATCTCCGGGGCCTTCCTCGCCAAGCTCGGGTGCACCTACGTCACCGTCGGGCACAGCGAACGGCGTGAGCACCACGCCGAGTCCGACGAGGTCGTGAACGCCAAGCTCAAGGCGGCCGGCAGGCACGGACTCGTCCCGATCTTCTGCGTGGGCGAAGGGCTCGAGGTCCGCAAGGCGGGCGAGCACGTGGCCCACGTCCTGGCCCAGGTCGAGGCAGGTCTGGCCGGCGTCACCGCCGAGCAGGCCAAGACCGTCGTCATCGCCTACGAGCCCGTGTGGGCGATCGGCACCGGTGAGGTGGCCACCCCGGAGGACGCCCAGGAGGTCTGTGCGGCGATCCGCACCAAGCTCGCCGAGCTCTACTCCGGCGACCTCGCGGACGCGGTCCGGGTGCTCTACGGCGGCTCGGTCAAGGCCAACAACGTCGCGGCGATCATGGCCCAGGAGGACGTCGACGGCGCCCTCGTCGGTGGCGCGTCGATCGTGGCGGAGGAGTTCTCCTCCATCTGCCGCTACCGCGACCACCACAAGACCGACTGACCCCGGCCCCGGCCCCGGGTCCGGCTCGGGACGGCGGGTGCTTCTCGCCGTCGATCCGGCGCGGCCGGTTCAGCACGGCGCGGCGAGAAGGTATCCTGACCGCTGCTGCCGTTTCGGTGGCGAACTGTTGTCGACGAAGATGGGTGAACCGTGGAAGCCGTACGCATTGGCCTGCAGGTCCTGCTGGTCATCGGTGGTCTGATCCTGACCCTGCTGGTCCTGCTCCACAAGGGCAAGGGTGGCGGTATGTCCGACATGTTCGGTGGTGGCATGTCCACCTCGCTGGGCTCCTCGTCCGTCGCCGAGCGCAACCTCGACCGCTTCACCGTCGCGGTCGGCGTCCTGTGGTTCGCCTGCATCGTCGGCATCGGTCTCATCGACCGCTTCTCCGCCTGACCCGAAAGGAAGCACTCCAACATGGCAGGTGGCAACGCAATCCGAGGCAGCCGAGTCGGCGCCGGACCCATGGGCGAGGCGGAGCGCGGCGACGCCGCTCCGCGCGTGTTCGTCTCCTACTGGTGCGCCAACGGACACCAGACCCGCCCGAGCTTCGCCGAGGAGCCCGGACTGGCCGTCCCCGAGACCTGGGACTGCCCGCGCTGCGGGTTCCCGGCCGGTCAGGACGAGGCCAACCCGCCGGCACCGCCGAAGGTCGAGCCCTACAAGACGCACCTCGCCTACGTGAAGGAGCGTCGCTCGGACGCCGACGGCAAGGCCATCCTCGACGAGGCGCTGGCCACGCTGCGGGACCGCAAGCTCATCCAGTAGCACCCGGCACGACCTGCTCGAAGGGCGCCCGGACCACGGTCCGAGGCGCCTTTCGCCGGTCAGGGACGCCGGCCCCTCAGCCGGCCCCGGAGCCGGTCGGTGATCAGCACGTTTGCCTGTCCGTGCAGGGGGCACAACGACGGTGGGTAGGCGACCTCCGACGACTGCTCGTCTGCAGCCCGCCCCACCCGAGGAGACGCCCGTGGCTCCCCAGCCGTCCGCCACCGCACCACGATGGGTCTCGCTGGGCGGTGACGTCCCCGACGGTGCTCCCGACGGTGCACCGGCCGGGATGTCCACGCTGCTCGCCGCGGCCTCGGCTGCCGCCGGAGACGTGCCGCGTGCCCTCGCCCTGCTACCCGAGCTGGCAGCGGTCCCGCTACCGGGCCGCGGCGACACCCGGGGTCTGTGGTCGACCCTGGCCTCCCTCGCCGCCGTCGACCTGACCGTCGCCAGGGTCGTCGAGCCGCACCTCGACGCGCTGGCGATCCTCGACCAGGGCGGGTTCGCCCCGCCGGCCGCCGACTCCACCTTCGGGGTCTGGGCCGCCCACGCCCCGGGGTCCCGCCTCGAGGCGACGCGGACGCAGGACGGCGGCTACCGCCTCGACGGGACCAAGCCCTGGTGCTCGCTCGCCCAGCACGTCGACCACGCCGTCGTCACCGCCCACACCTCCGACACCGCCCGCAGGGCGTTCGTCGTCGACCTCGGCCACCCGGGCGCGACGCACGACGACCCGCGCGGCTGGGTCTCGCGGGGGTTGCGCGACCTCGTCTCGGTCGCGACGCACTACGACGGGGTGCCGGCCACCCCGGTGGGGGAGGACGACTGGTACCTCGAGCGTCCCGGGTTCGCGTGGGGCGGGATGGGGGTGGCGGCCTGCTGGTACGGCGCCGCCGTCGGTCTCGCTCGTACCCTCGCCGTGGCGTGTGGCCGCCGCGAGCCCGACCAGGTGGCGCTGATGCACCTCGGTGCGGTCGACGCCCGGTTGCACGCGGCCAGGGCGGTCCTGGCGGAGGCGGCCGCGGAGGTGGACGCCGGGCGGGCCGACGGCGACGCGGGTGCCCTGCTGGCATCCCGGGTGCGCGCCGTCGTGGCCGCGACCGCCGAGGAGGTCCTCACGCGGGTGGGTCACGCGCTCGGGCCGGGGCCCCTGACCTCCGACGCGGCCCACGCCGCGAGGACCGCCGACCTCACGGTCTACCTGCGCCAGCACCACGCCGAGCGGGACGAAGCAGCCCTGGGCCGGGCAGCACTCGGTCGGTGGCTGGGCGCCGCCAGCACCCCGCCCGCTCCCGGCGCGCGGACGTCGTCGTGACCACGGCACCCGCCCGCGGTTTCGACCCGCACGCCCCGGGAACCCCCGAGGACCACTGGGCGGCCGCCCTCGAGGAGCTCGCCGATCCTGTCTCGGCACAGGACCTCCTGCCGGAGGGCTGCACCCTGGTGGTCCTGTCGGCGCACCCCGACGACGAGTCGTTGGCCGCGGCCGGGCTGCTGGCCAGCGCTGCGGCGCTGGGCCGCCCCACCACCCTGGTGGTGGCCACCTCGGGTGAGGGCTCGCACCCGAGGTCGCCCACGCACCCGCCTGCGCGCCTCGCCCGGATCCGGGAGGAGGAGGTGGCCGCGGCGCTGCGCGCCGTGCACCCCGCCGCCCGTCTCGTCCTCCTGCGCCTGCCCGACGGAGCGCTGTCCGAGCACCGTGCGGCCCTCGCCGACTCGCTGTCGGCAGTGGTCGGACCCGCCACCGTCGTCGCGGCGCCGTGGCGCCGGGACGGGCACACCGACCACGAGGCAGCAGGTGCGGTGGCCGCCGAGGTCGCCGGCGCGGTGGGGGCCTCGCTGCTGGAGTACCCCGTGTGGCTGTGGCACTGGGGGACCAGCCAGGACCTGGCCGGCGATCCCGTCGTGCGGTTGGCGCTGGGTGACGACGAGCAGGACCGTCGCACGCTGGCGCAGGCGTGCCACCCGTCGCAGACGGCCGCCCTCTCGCCGGAGCCGGGCGACGAGGTGCTGCTGCCCGCCCACGTCCTGGCGCGGTTCACCCGCCCCTACGAGGTGTTCCTGCGATCCGACCCCGGCGGGGGCCAGGGCAGCGACACCGCTGCGGCGTTCGACGCGATGTTCGAACGATCCGAGGACCCCTGGGGCTTCGAGACGCGCTGGTACGAGCGCCGCAAGCGCGCGGTCACCCTGGCCGTCCTTCCGCGCCAGCAGCTCGGTCGCGTCCTGGAGGTCGGCTGCTCGACCGGGGTGCTGACCGCCGAGCTGGCCGAGCGGGCCAGCAGCGTGGTGGGGACCGACCTGAGCGCCGAGGCGGTTCGCCGGGCGCGCGCGCGACTGGCCGGGCACGCCGACGTGGTGATCGAGCAGCTGCGGTCCCCGCAGCAGTGGCCGTCCGGTTCGTTCGACCTCGTGGTGCTGTCCGAGGTGGGCTACTTCTGGCAGCCCGAGGAGCTCGACCTGGCCCTGCGCCGGAGTGTGGGTTCGTTGGCCCAGGACGGGCTGCTCCTGCTGTGCCACTGGCGCCACCCCGTGCAGGGCTGGCCCCTGGACGGTGACACCGTGCACGCCGCGGCCGTGGCGCTCCCGGGGCTGCAGGTCGTGGCGAGCCACGTCGAGGAGGACTTCCGCGTCGACGTCCTGGCTGCCGGCGGTTGGCGCACCCCCGCGTCGGTCGAAGGCCTGGCATGAGCCGGCTGACCTCGATGGCCGTGGTCGTTCCCGCCCGGGACGAGGAACGGGTCCTGGCCGGCTGCCTGGAGTCGGTCCACGCGGCGCGACGCACCCTCGGGCAGTCCCGGCCGGACGTCGAGGTGGTCGTGCTCGTCGTGCTGGACCGCTGTGTCGACCGTTCTGCGGCCCTGGCGGCCCAGCACCCCGGGGTCGAGACGCTCGTCGTCTCGGTCGGGTGCGTCGGGGCCGCCCGTGCAGCGGGCGCCGACCGGGTGCTGGCCCGGACTGCTGACCCGAGCCGGCTCTGGCTGGCCAGCACCGATGCCGACAGCATGGTTCCACCGCACTGGCTCCTGGCGCAGGCCGACCTCGCCGACGGCGGACACGACCTGGTGCTGGGCACGGTCGAGCCCGTGGAGGTCGACGCGCACGTGCTCGGTCGCTGGGCGCGTCGACACCGGCTGCGGGACGGGCACCCCCACGTGCACGGGGCAAACCTCGGGGTCCGCGCCTCCCGCTACGTCGAGGTGGGCGGGTTCCCGGGGGTCGGACTGCACGAGGACGTCCTGCTCGCCGCAGCGGTGAAGGCGACCGGGGCCTCGTGGGTCGCCACGGACTCGACCCGGGTGCAGACGGCCGGTCGCCTCGAGGGGCGGGTCAGCGGCGGGTTCGCGACCTACCTGCGCGAGCTGGCGGACGAGCCGGAGGCCGTGGCCGCAGCCGGGTGACCCGGCCGCCGCCCTGACACAGGGTCACGGGAGGGTCAGTGGAGCTCGGACGCCGCGTCGGAGTCGATCAGCCACACGGTCTCCCGCAGACCCTTGACCTGGGCCGCCGACGAGAGCTCGGGTCCTGCGCCGTCCACCCCGTGGCGCACGGCCTGGGCCTTGTCCGCGCCGGCAACCAGGAACCAGACGCGGTCGGAGCGGTTCAGGCACTCCAGCGTCAGCGACACCCGGTCCGGCGGGGGCTTGGGCGAGTCGTGCACGGCGACGGCGATCGCATCGCTCGTCAGCTGCGCCGGGTGCCCCGGGAACAGCGACGCGACGTGGCCGTCCGGGCCGACACCGAGGATCATCACGTCGAACTCGCCGCCACCGCTGTCGCGCACCGCCGAGGCGTAGGTGTCCGCGCTGTCCTCCGCAGACTCGCTGCTGTCCGGGCCGGGCACCCGGTGCACGTGCGCGGGGTCGAGCCCCAGACGCATCAAGGCCGGCTGTGTCGCTCTGGGTGTCGTTGCGGTCCGGGTCGCCGGCGGGGAGGTAGCGCTCGTCGCCCCACCACACCGAGACCCGTGACCAGTCGACGGCGGTGCGGGCGGGCAGCTCGAGCAGGGAGGCGACGATGGCCGAGCCGAGCGAGCCCCCGGTCAGCGACACGTGCGGGGCACGGCCTTCCGCCTGCGCGTCGAGCAGGGCGGTGACCAGCCGGGCTGCGCCAGCATCGGCGACCGCCTGCTTGTCGGGGTGGACCACGATGCGTGCCGAACCGGTCATGAGGTCACCTTCGCACTGCCCTTGGCGCTGGCCTTGTCCTGTGGCCTTGGTGGCCTTGGTGGCCTTGGTGGCCTTGGCCAGCTTCACGGCGGCTGCCTTCTTGACCGTCGCCTCACTGCTGGGCTTCTGCTCGGGGTCGGGGGCCTGCACCATCGCCGCGCTGGCCGCCTTGCTGTGCACCCGGGCGACCTTGCGCGCCTCGGCCGCTGCCTCCTGCGTCGACGGCGCCTCACCGTCGCGGACGGCCTCGCTGGCGGTGACGCCCTTGCGACCGACGCGGGGCAGTCCCTTGCGGATGGTCTCCTCGTAGATGTCGTCGGGGTCGAGGCGGCGCAGCTCGTCGGCCAGGCACTCCGCCGTGCCCCGCCGGGCGAGGGTGATCCGCCGGACCGGCTGGCCGGGCTGCGTCAGGGTGGCGACGGTGCCGTCGGGTCGGACCAGGTCGACGGGACCGCTACGACGCTCCAGGCGGACGCTGATCATGCCGGTCCCGGCGCGGCTGCGGGCGCGAGTCACCTTGCAGCGCAAGGTCTGCGCGAGCCAGCCGGCGAGCAGGTCCGTCGAGGGCGAGTCGCTACCCCCGGTGACGATGGCCTCGGTCACCGGCTCGAACGGTCGCTGGTCGAGGGCGGCGGCCAGCAGGCCGCGCCACAGGGTGACGCGGGTCCAGGCCAGGTCGGTGTCTCCACCGGCGTAGGTCTGGGCCCGGTTGAGCAGCGCGTTGCGCGGGTTCTTGGCCTGCGCCGCGTCGCTGATGCGGCGCTGGGCCATCGAGCCGATCGGGTCCTTGGACATGTTGGCCGGGGCATCGCACGGCCACCAGGCCACGACCGGGGAGTCGGGCAGCAGCAACGGCGTGACGACGCTGCGGCCGTGCTCGGTCAGCGCGCCGTACAACCGCGCCACGACGACCTCGCTGGCTCCGGCGTCGCCACCGACCCGGATCTGGGCGTCGATGCGCGAGGCGCCACGCTTGTTGCCGATCACGACGGCGATGATGCGGCAGGGGTGCTGTCGGCTCGCGTCGTTGGCGGCCTGGATGGCCGCGTCGGCCTCCTGCTCGTCCACGACGATGATCAGGGTCAGGACCCGGCCGAGGGCCATCGCGCCGGTGTCCTGGCGCAGCGCGACGAGCTTCTTGCTGATCGCCACGGTCGAGGTGCTGGGCAGGTCGATGATCACTGTGCGTTCCTGCTTTCCCGGGGTCCCCGCGAAGTATCGGAACGAGGAACGAGTGGAGAACTTCGTGGGGTGGTCAAGGCATCCTCCAGACGCGTCCGTCGCGGTGCATCATCTCGTCGGAGCTGGCTGGTCCCCAGCCGCCCGAGAGGTAGGGCTCCACGGCCCCCTTCTGCTTGGCCCAGAACGCCTCGACCGGGTCGAGGATCTTCCAGGACAGCTCCACCTCCTCGTGGCGCGGGAACAGCGGCGGGTCCCCGAGGAGCACGTCGAGGATGAGCCGCTCGTAGGCCTCGGGACTGGACTCGGTGAAGGCCCGGCCGTAGCCGAAGTCCATCGTCACGTCGCGCACCTCCATCTGGGCGCCGGGGACCTTGGCGCCGAAGCGCATGGTGATGCCCTCGTCGGGCTGCACACGGATGACGATGGCGTTCTGGCCGAGCTCCTCGGTCGCCGTGTCGTTGAACGGCAGGTGGGGCGCCTTCTTGAACACCACGGCGATCTCGGTGACCCGCTTGCCGAGACGCTTGCCGGTGCGCAGGTAGAACGGCACGCCGGCCCAGCGCCGCGAGTCGATCTCGAGCTTCAGGGCGGCATACGTCTCGGTGCGGGAGCCCGGGGCGACGCCGTCCTCGTCGAGGTAGCCCCCGACCTCCTCGCCGCCCTGCCACCCGGCGGCGTACTGCCCGCGCGCGGTGGCCTTGCCGAGGTCCTTGGGGAGGCGCACGGCCGAAAGGACCTTCTCCTTCTCGGCCCGCAGGTGCTCGGCGGCGAAGGAGACCGGCTCCTCCATGGCGGTGAGCGCGAGGAGCTGCAGGAGGTGGTTCTGGATGACGTCGCGGGCGGCGCCGATCCCGTCGTAGTAGCCGGCTCGGCCCCCGATGCCGATGTCCTCGGCCATGGTGATCTGCACGTGGTCGACGTAGTTGGCGTTCCAGACCGGCTCGAACATCTGGTTGGCGAAGCGCAGGGCCAGGAGGTTCTGGACCGTCTCCTTGCCGAGGTAGTGGTCGATGCGGAAGACCGAGTCGGCCGGGAAGACGCTCTCGACGATGTCGTTGAGCTCGCGGGCACTCTCGAGGTCGTGGCCGAACGGCTTCTCGATGACGACGCGGCGCCACGAGTCACCCGCGGGGCGGCTCAGGCCCGAACGCTCGAGCTGTTCGCAGACCGTGGAGAACGACCCCGGGGGGATCGACAGGTAGAACGCCTGGTTGCCGCCGGTGCCCCGCTCGTCCTCGAGCGACTTGACCGTCTCGGCCAGCAGGTCGAAGGAGTTGGGGTCGTCGAAGGTGCCGGGCACGAAGCGGAAGCCCTCGGCGAGGTTGCGCCACACGCTCTCCCGGAACGGGGTCCGCGCATGGGCCTTGACCGCGTCGTAGACGATCTTGCCGAAGTCCTGGTCGGCCCAGTCGCGCCGGGCGAAGCCGACGAGCGAGAAGCCCGGGGGCAGCAGGCCCGCGGTTGGCCAGGTCGTAGATCGCGGGCATCAGCTTCTTGCGGGCCAGGTCGCCGGTGACCCCGAACAGCACCAGCCCGCAGGGGCCGGCGATGCGGGGGAGGCGCTTGTCACGCGGGTCACGCAGCGGGTTGTTGTCCTGCGTCACTCGGGTGGGACTCATGCACTGCCCTTCGGGTCATCGCGGGCGACCGCGTGGTCGCCAGAGCCGGCACCGGCGGCGGAGAGCGCGTCGCGGACCTGCGCCAGCCCGGTGTCGTGGTCGGTGAGGTGGAGCTGCAGGACAGGACGTCCGTGCTCGGCCAGCACCTGGGCGTCCCCGGCGGCCTGGGAGGCCACGAAGTCGCCGAAGCTGAACTCGCGGCCCGGGACCGCGAGGTCCTCGTGCGGTGCGGTGGTGACCTGCAGGTAGACACCCGTGGCCGGGCCACCCTTGTGGAACTGGCCGGTGGAGTGCAGGAACCGCGGACCCCAGCCGAATGTCACCGGTCGGTGGGTACGGCGCGCGAGTCCCGGCCGCACGGAGGCCAGCTCCGCGTCGGCGATCCGGTCGAGGTAGGCCATCACCGCGAGGTAGCCGCGGTCGGGGTCGAGCTGGCCGACGAGGGCCGCCAGGGCCTGCGGCACCGTGGTCGCGCCTGCGAGCCAGTCGCCCCCGAGGGCGCGGATCTCCACGGCACCGTCGGTGGCCGCAGGCTCGTCGGCCGCGCCCATACCCTCGTCGAGCAGGGTGCGGGCCGCCTTCTTGGCGCTCTCCACGTCGGGCTGGTCGAACGGGTTGATGCCGAGGAGCCGGCCGGCGGCGGCGGTGGCGACCTCCCAGAGCATCAGCTGTGCCCCGAGCGGGCCGCTGACGGCGATGTCGGAGCGGTCGGCCTGGACCAGCTCGTCGGGGCTGTCAGGGTCCTCGTCGTCGCCCTTGAGCCGGACGACCGTCATGTCGGCGTCGGGCCAGGCGACCTCGGGGTCCTCCTCGGAACCGACCACGACCGGCAGGATGCCGGTGCCCTGCTTGCCGGTGCTCTCGGCGATGAGCTGCTCGGCCCAGTCCGGCAGGCCGACGATGCCGGAGCCGTCGTCCACGAGCACCAGCTTGTCGCGCAACGGGTCGGTGGCAGCCATGGCGGCACCCAGGCGCAGGCCCGGGTTGGCGTCGTCGTCTGCCGACAGGACGTCGGCGACGGCCTCGGCGTCGTCGAGCAGCGCCTCGATGTCGGCCCCCGCGAGCCCCGACGGGACCAGGCCGAACGCGGTGAGCGCGGAGTAGCGACCGCCCACGTCGGGGTCGGCGTTGATGACGCGGTAGCCGTCGGCGCGTGACTGCTCGTCGAGCGGGCTGCCGGGGTCGGTGACGATGACGATCCGGCTGGTGGGGTCGATCCCCTTCTCCTCGAACGCCGCCCGGAAGGCGCGCCGCTGGGAGTCGGTCTCGACGGTGGAGCCGGACTTGCTCGACACGACGACCACGGTGCGGTCGAGCTCGACGATCGCGTCACGGACCATGTCGGGCTGCGAGGAGTCGAGGACGACGAGGTCGACCCCGGCGGTGGCGCAGATGACCTCAGGTGCGAGCGACGAGCCACCCATCCCGCAGAGCACGACCCGGTCGACACCCTCGCCCCGGAGCTGGTCACGCAACGCGGCGATCTCACCGATCAGCGGCCGCGAGGTGCGGGCGAGGTTCACCCACGAGAGCCGGACGGCCGACTCGGCCTCGGCGTCGGGGCCCCACAGCGTCGGGTCCTGCGCGAACAGCTTGCTCGCGAACTGCGCCTCGACCAGCACCGGGACCGATGTCGTGATCGCGTCCGCGGCAGGGCCGGAGGCGACCACACCGAGGGCGCTCACCGGTCGGCCTGCTCCACGTCGGCGCGGGCGAGGTCGATGTCCTTCTGGGCCTCGTCGAGCAGCTCGCCCCAGGCGACCTCGAACTTGTCGACACCCTCGCGCTCGAGCTGGGCGGTGACCTCGGCGTAGGAGATGCCCAGGCCCTCCAGGGCGTCGAGCACCTGGGCGGCGTCGGCGTAGTTGCCGGTGACGGTGTCGCCGGTGACCTCGCCGTGGTCGACGACGGCGTCGAGGGTCTTCTCGGGCATGGTGTTGACCGTGTGGGGGGCCACCAGCTCGGTGACGTAGAGGGTGTCGGCGTAGGCCGGGTCCTTGACCCCGGTGGAGGCCCACAGCGGACGCTGCGCGTGGGCGCCGTCGTCCTCGAGGTTCTTCCACCGCGGGGTCGAGAAGACCTCCTCGTAGGCCTGGTAGGCCAGCCGGGCGTTGGCGACGGCGGCCTTGCCCTTGAGCGCCTTGGCCTCGTCGGTGCCGAGGTCGTCCAGTCGCTTGTCGACCTCGCTGTCCACCCGGGAGACGAAGAACGAGGCCACCGAGTGGATCTTCGACAGGTCCTTGCCCTTCTCGCGGGCCTGCTCGAGGCCGGTGAGGAAGGCGTTCATCACGCCGCGGTAGCGGTCGAGGGAGAAGATCAGGGTGACGTTGACGCTGATGCCCTCGGCCAGCACCTGCGAGATGGCCGGCAGGCCCTCGACGGTCGCGGGGATCTTGATGAGCACGTTCGGGCGGTCGACCGCCTCGACGAGCTTCTTGGCCTCGGCGACCGTCTTGCCGGTGTCCTTCGCCAGCCTCGGGTCGACCTCGATCGACACGCGCCCGTCGATGCCGTCGGTGGACTCGTACAGCGGCAGGAACAGGTCGCAGGCGTTGCGGACGTCCTCGGTGGTGAGCAGGAACACCGTCTCGTCCACGGTCTTGCCGTCGGCGGCGAACCGGCGCAGGTCCGCGTCATACCGGTCGCCCTTGGCGAGCGCGGCCTGGAAGATCGACGGGTTCGTCGTCACCCCGACGACCCCCCGGTCGATGAGGTCCTTGAGGTTGTCGGTCTCGATCCGCTCGCGCGACAGGTCGTCGAGCCATACGGAGACGCCCTGGTCGGCGAGGGCCTTGAGTGCGTGGTCAGTCATGTGGGTTCACTTCCCCTTGGAGGCAGCGCTCTTCGTCGCGGCGCTGCGCTTGGTGGTGGTGTCGGTCGCCTTGGTGGGCGGGACCGCGGCGCGGGGCCGGGTCTGGTTGACGGCGGGTGCGGCGCTCCTGCGTGCCGTGGCCCCGGCGTCCTTGAGGGAGTCCTTGGCCGCCTTGACGACGGCCGCCGGCGTGATCCCGAACTCGCGGTACAACGTCTTGTAGTCCGCCGAGGCGCCGAAGTGCTCGAGGCTGATGCTGCGACCGGCGTCACCGACGAGGTCGTGCCAGCCCATCGAGACCGCGGCCTCGACACTGACGCGGGCCCGCACCTCGGGCGGCAGGACGCGGTTCTGGTAGGCCTTGCCGGCCTGCTCGAACCACTCACGGCACGGCATGGACACCACACGAGTTGCAACGCCTCGGCGCTCCAGGGATTCCCGGGCCTCGAGGGCGATCGCGACCTCGGAGCCGGTGGCGATGAGGATGACGTCCGGAGCGGACCTGCCGTCCTTGCCGCCGTCGATGAGGACGTACGCGCCCTTCGCCGCCCCCGACGCCTTCGCGTGGACGGACCGGTCGAGGACGGGGACGTTCTGGCGGGTCAGGGCCAGCGCTGCCGGGCGGGCGTTGCGCAGCACCTGCGCCCACACCACCGCGGTCTCGTTGGCGTCCGCGGGGCGGACGACGTCCAGGCCCGGTATGGCGCGCAGCGCGGCGAGGTGCTCGACCGGCTGGTGGGTGGGCCCGTCCTCACCGAGGCCGATGCCGTCGTGGGTCCACACGTAGGTGACGGGCAGCTGCTGGATCGCCGCGAGTCGCACCGCCGGGCGCATGTAGTCCGAGAAGACCAGGAAGGTGCCGCCGTACGGGCGGGTCAGCCCCTCGAGCGCGATCCCGTTGAGGATCATGCCCATGGCGTGCTCACGGATGCCGAAGTGCAGGGTGCGGCCGTACGGGCCACCCTTCCACTCGCGGGTCTGGCGGCTGCGCGGGATGAACGAGGGCTCGCCCTCCATGCTCGTGTTGTTGGACTCGGCGAGGTCGGCGGAGCCACCCCACAGCTCGGGCATCACGTCGGCGAGGGCGGTGAGCACCTTGCCGGACGCAGCGCGGGTCGCCATGCCCTTGGCGGAGTCGGCCTCGAAGACCGGCAGGGCGGCGTCGAGCCCGGCCGGGAGGTCGCCGGCGACGAGCCGGTCGAGCAGGCCCGCACGGTCCGGGTTGGCCTTGCGCCACGCGGCATACCGCTTGTCCCACGCCTTGTGGGCCGCCTTGCCGCGCTTGACCGCGAGCCGGGTGTGGGCCAGGACCGCACGGTCGACCTCGAAGGTCTTGGTGGGGGAGAAGCCGAGCAGCTCCTTGGTGGCGGCGATCTCGGCGTCGCCGAGGGCGGAACCGTGCGACTTGCCGGTGTCCTGCTTGGTCGGAGCCGGCCAGGCGATGATCGTGTGCAGCTGTACGAGGGTGGGGCGCTTGCCCTTCTTGGACTTCTCCAGGGCGGCGAGCAGGGCGTCGACGTTCTCGACGTAGGCCGAACCGTCACCGTCTCCGCGCCAGTCGACGTCGACGACGTCCCAGCCGTAGGCGCGGTAGCGCGCGGCGACGTCCTCGGAGAACGAGATGTCGGTCTGGTCCTCGATCGAGATCTGGTTGGCGTCGTAGATCAGGGTGAGGTTGCCGAGCTCCTGGTGGCCGGCGAGCGAGCTGGCCTCTGCCGTCACGCCCTCCATCAGGTCGCCGTCGGAGGCGATGACCCAGATGTGGTGGTCGAAGGGGCTCTCGCCCGGCTTCGCGTCGGGGTCGAGCAGCCCGCGCTGGCGACGCTGCGCCATGGCCATGCCGACGGCGGAGGCCATGCCCGAACCCAGCGGACCGGTGGTGATCTCGATCCCGGTGGTGTGGTGCACCTCGGGGTGGGCGGGGGTCAGGGATCCCCACGTGCGCAACGACTTCAGGTCGTCCAGCTCCAGGCCGTAGCCCGACAGGTACAGCTGCACGTACTGCGTCAGGCTCGAGTGACCGGCCGACAGGACGAACCGGTCACGGCCCAGCCAGGCGGCGTCGCCCGGGTCGTGGGTCATGACGTTCTGGTAGAGCAGGTAGGCGGCCGGAGCGAGGCTCATGGCGGTGCCGGGGTGACCGTTGCCGACCTTCTGCACCGCGTCTGCGGCGAGCAGTCGCGCGGTGTCGACCGCGCGGACGTCGAGGTCGGTCCAGCCGGCCTTGCGGGCGACGGGACGGCGCAGCGTGGTGCTGCGCTTCCTCGCGGCGGTGGCCTTGGTGGAACGGGTGGGATTGGGCACGGATGGTTCTCCTCACACTGGTGCTGCACAGGCGGCTCGCGGCTTCGGAACGAGACTAGTCCTGAGCGTGACCACCGTCGCATCCAGTCCCGGCGTTCGGCTGCCCCCGGACGGGGATAGACTCGCCGTGCCCCTCAGACCCCCAGCAGCACCCGCGAAGGACGCCGTGACCGCACTCGATCCGACCGCCCGGATCTCCGCGTCCCCGATGCCGCGTCGGCGCAAGGCGGCCGCATACCTCGCGCTGACCAAGCCCCGCATCATCGAGCTGCTGCTCGTGACGACCGTGCCGGTGATGTTCCTCGCCGAGGGCGGGGTGCCGTCGCTGTGGCTCATCGTCGCGACGCTCGTCGGTGGCGCGCTCAGTGCCGGTGCGGCCAACACGTTCAACTGCGTCTACGACCGCGACATCGACGCGGAGATGCACCGCACCAGCAACCGCCCCATGGTCACCGGCGAGATCACGCCGCGCGAGGGGCTGGTCTTCGGGGCGGTCCTCACGGTGGCGTCGACCGTGTGGTTCGCCCTGGTCGTCAACTGGCTCTCGGCCGCCCTGTCGCTGGGTGCGATCGTCATGTATGCCGTCGGCTACACCATGCTGCTCAAGCGGCGCACCGCCCAGAACATCGTCTGGGGCGGCGCCGCCGGCTGCATGCCGGTCCTCATCGGCTGGTCGGCCGTGGCCAACTCGGTCTCGTGGTCCGCGGTCGTGCTGTTCCTCGTGATCTTCTTCTGGACCCCGCCGCACTACTGGCCGCTGTCGATGAAGTTCAAGGACGACTACGCCGCCGCCCACGTGCCGATGCTGCCGGTGGTGGAGGAGTTCGTGGTGGTCGCGCGCCAGATCGTGGCGTACTCGTGGGCCATGGTCGCCGCGTCGTTGCTGCTCGTCTGGGTCCACCCGATGGGGTGGCTCTACCTCGTCACGGCGCTCGCGACCGGTGCCCTGTTCCTCACCGAGGCGCACCGCCTGCTGCGGGCGGCCAGGACCGGTGAGGGCCCGAGCGTGCTGCGCCCGATGCGGCTGTTCCACTTCTCCATCACCTACGTCGGGATCTTGTTCCTCGGCGTCGCGCTCGACCCGCTGTTCCACCTCCCGCTGCGCTGACACGCCGCGACAGCCGAGCCGCAGCGCGGCTCGGCTGCCCTTGGCGGCCGGCTCCTAGCCGCCGCTCACGCCGATGTAGGCCGCCGCGGCGTCGTTCGGGTTCAACAGGACGACAGGGGCCAGGCACCGGTCGGGCAGCATGACCTTCGCCCGGATCCGGGCGTCTCCCATGGTGTCGAACGCCACCGGCGACGTGCGGTCGACGACCGCGCCACCGCAGACGACGCTCGCGCTGAGCTGGGGCACCGGGTTGCCCACGCCCGGGATCACCAGTCCCTCCACCTCGACCCGGAGCGAGCCGTCTCGCCACAGCCTGACCTTGCCCTCGTCGATGACCCAGGGCTTGCCCCGGGACTGACGCCGAACAGCACCGGGTCGTCCGTCATGCTGCCGACGACGCCGGCTCGCAGGATCGGGTCGTCGTTCTTCCTGTGGTCGGACGAGCTGCCGCTCGCGAGAGCGGCGGTGGAGCCGAAGGCGACAGCAGCGACGACAGCCCCTGTGGCGGCGGCAAGGCGCGTGGGTGACTTCATGACTGACCTCTTTGTCGGTGAGGGAGGTCCCCGGTGGACCTCCTCACCGGGAGACGAAGTGGCTGCCCCCGGAGTTCAGCGTGAGCGGCTCGCCGGTCACCCCGTGCAGACGATCGGGGTCCCTCCCACGGCCAGGGGCATGTTCGCGTCCACGTAGTTGCCGGGTCCGTACTGGCTGCAGGCCGCGCTCGGCTGGGAGGCCTGCCAGAACGCGAAGATCGCCACCAGGACCAGGGCAAGGCGCAGTGCGAAGCGACGACTGAGGGGCCCCCGGACCGTTTCCATGTCTGGATTGTGCACCCCCGGTCGTCATGGGCGCCAGAGCTTCAGGTCGAGGTCGTCCGCTGGCGCACGACGGCGCGGGTGAGGGCCACGACGAGCAGGGTCGCGAGCAGCATGTGGACGACGACCACGGCCCAGGGCAGGCCGGTGAAGTACTGCGTGTAGCCCACGACCCCCTGCAGCAGGGTGACCGCGAAGACCACCGCCCAGGCGCGACCGGGTGCTGAGCTGCTGCCGGTGAGGCGGGCGGCGACCCAGGTCGCCACGACCAGGCCGACGAACAGCATCACGGCGTCGGCGTGCAACCACGAGACGGTGCGCGGGTCCAGGCCCAGCCGGGCCGGCTCGTCGGCGTCGCCGGAGTGCGGCCCGGAGCCGGTGACCACGGTGCCGAGGGCGAGCACGACCGCGGCGCCGGCGCAGGTGACCCAGCTGAGGCGCTCGACCATGGGGTGCACGGTGAGCGTGCGGGGCCCGGCCGGTTCCTGCGCCCGGTAGTAGAGGAAGGACGCGGCGCTGACGAGCACCATCGACACGAGGAAGTGGGCGGCGACGGTGAGGGGGCTGAGGCCGGTGAGGACGGTGACCCCGCCGAGGACGGCCTGGACGCCCACCCCACCGAGGACGACGAACGCCGGGACGAGCAGCTCACGACGGCGGTCGGCCCAGCGCCAGACGGCGATGACGGCGAGCAGCGCGGCCACGCTCACGAGACTGGTCAGGGTGCGGTTGCCGAACTCGATGTAGCGGTGGAAGCCCTCCGCCTGGTGCGGCACGGGCGTGTACGACCCCGGGACGCACTGCGGCCAGGTGGGACAGCCCAGCCCGCTGCCGGTGAGGCGCACCAGCCCGCCGGTGACGACGATCAGCACCTCGACGACCAGGTTGAACGCCAGGATCCGGGGGAGCCAGACAGACCCGGTCGAGGCCGCGTGAGCGGTCGAGGGAGGCGTCGAGACGGGTGCTGCGGTCACCTGACGAGGGTACGTCTCAGGGGGAACCCTGATGACGCTGGGGGAGGCACCCGATGGTCCGGGCCGCCCCGGGCTGGCTGACTGGAGCCATGACGCGAAACGCCTGGCGGGTGAGCACGACGTGGATGCTCCTGCTGGCCCTGGCCCACACCCACTGGGCGCTGGGTGGCACCGCGCTCCTCCCGCCGGGCGCCTCCGGGCGCGTCGATGTCGCCGTGCTGGTCATCGACCTCATCGCGATCCCGCTGTGCCTCGCGGGCGCGATGACCGCGTGGCTGCTCCGTCCGGACCAGCGGGCCGGCAAGCTGCGCCACCGCGCGTGGCTGTCGTGGCCGGCGCAGCTCGGCGCCGCCGTCATGGTCGGCCACGTCATCTCGAACATCGTCCCCGTGCTGCGGGGCGTCGCGGCCGGCACCGCCAGCAGTGACGCCGGCGGGCGCCACCTCGTGGTCTGGGAGGCCTTCTGGGTCCTCGGGGCGCTGGCCCTGGCCGCGACCGTGGTGGCGTTTCGCCGCGAGCTGTCGGCTCAGTCGCTCCAGCGGAACAGCCGTCGGGCGAGCCCGGTCGCGACCGCACCCCACACGACCAGGACCGCCCAGTGGGCCGGACTCGCGGCCCCGTCCACGAGCGCCGCACGCAGGCTGTCGCCGAGCGCCGCCGAGGGCAGCAGCTCGACCACGGGCGCGAACCGGTCGGGCAGCTCGCTGCCGGCGACCACGACCCCGCCGAGGGCCAGCAGGAGGAGCCACACCAGGTTGGCCAGCGCGAGCACACCCTCGGCGCGCAGCGTGCCCCCGAGCAGGAGGGCCAGGGCCACGAACGTCCACGTGCCCAGCAGCGTGGACACGACCGCAGCCGGTATGCCGCCCCAGCGCGGCTCCCAGCCGAGCGCCAGCCCGACCCCGGCGATGACGAGGAACTGAAGGGCGATCACGGCCAGGACGGCCGTCGCCTTGGCGACGAGCAGCCCGGTGCGACCCAGGGGGGAGACCCCGAGCAGGCGCAGCACGCCGTACCGGCGGTCGAAGCCGACCGAGATCGCCTGGCCGGTGAAGGCCGAGGAGATGACGCACAGCGCGAGGGCGCCGGGCACGACGAGGTCCACCCGGCGGCCGTCACCGACGGGGATGCCGGTGGTGGACACCAGCCCGACCAGGACCGCGACGGGCAGCACGAGGGCGACGAGCAGCTGCTCGCCGTTGCGCAGGAGCGTGGTGGCCTCGAAGCGGGCCTGGGCGACGACCCGCGCACCGGCCGGTGCGGCGGCGCTCATGCGGCAGGCCGGCGGGTGAGGGCGAAGTAACGGTCCTCGAGGCGCTGGCCCTCGGTGACCTCGGCCAGCGAACCCTCGGCGACGACCCGACCGGCAGCGACGACGACGATGTGGTCGGCGAGGCGCTCGGCCTCCTCGAACGAGTGCGTCGTCAGGACCACGGCGGCGCCGGCGTCGGCGACCTCCCGCACGAGGTCCCAGACATCGAGCCGGGCGTGCGGGTCGAGGCCGGCGCTGGGCTCGTCGAGGAAGGCGACCTCGGGGCGCCCGATGAGGGCGGCAGCCAGGGCCACCCGCTGCTTCTGGCCGCCGGACAGCCGCCGGACGGCGGTGGTCGCGAAGTCACCGATCCCGAGCCGGCCGACCAGGTCGTCCAGCGGCGCCGGGGCGGCATACAGCGAACGCAGGTGACGCAGCAGGGGAAGGGGTCGGGCGGCGTTGGGGAGCCCCCCGTCCTGGAGCATCACCCCGACCCGCGCCCGGTGGTCGGCGCTGGCGTGCCACGGGTCGGCGCCGAGCACCCGCACCTCGCCGGCGTCGCCACGGCGCAGTCCCTCACAGCACTCGACCATGGTGGTCTTGCCGGCGCCGTTGGGGCCCAGGACCGCGGTGACCTGCCCCGGCTGCGCCGACCAGGTGGCGCCGTCGAGGGCGACGACATCGCGGTAGCGCTTGGCGAGGCCGGTCACGGCGACTGACGGTGGCACGGCCCGAGTGTAGGTCGGCGCGCCAGGGGTTCGGTCTGAGGGGCCTGCCGGACGCCCCTGCCGGAGCTAGGGCATCTGCCCCATGTGGGTGGCCACCTCAGCCGCGCAGCGTAGGAGCAGTCGCAGCGCCACCCGCGCTGCACCACCCACCGAGGAGCACACCATGAGCATCACCGCCGATCCCCTGTCCGTCGCCGCCGAGGTCGCCTACCGCCGCGAGACCCTGTCCGTCGGGCTGCCCACCGTGGGGCGGGCCCGTCGCCACCACGGGTTCGTGGCCAGGGTCCTGCAGCACTCGCCGCGCCTGCACCACCGCCACGGCACCGCGCGGCACGCCTGAGGTGGCCGCAACCGCAGCCGCAGCCGCCGCCTTGGCCGCAGGCCCTGCCGGGGCAGGGCGCTCCGCCATAATCGTCGGCGTGGGTCTGGACGCTGCGGGCAGCAGCCTGTTCGTGGGGCGGGCCGACGAGGTCCGTCGCCTCGTCGCGCTCACCGGTGTCGACGGGTCGGGAGCCGACCACGGCAGCGTGGTCCTGTCGGGCGACGCCGGCATCGGGAAGACCCGGCTGCTCGCCGAGGTCGCCCGCACCGCCCGCGAGCACGGCTGGACGGTGCTCGTCGGACACTGCCTGAGCGAGGCGGGCCAGTCGCTTCCCTACCTGCCCTTCCTCGAGGTGTTCGGTCGCCTCCAGGCCCTGGCGCCCGACGCCGTCGACCGTGCCGTGAACGCCCACCCCGCACTGGCACGGCTCCTGCCCGGGCACCGGGCGCAAGCCTCCGACCCGGCGACGGCCGAGCCGGGGGCTGCCGACGACGGTGGGCCGGGGGCTGCCGACCGTGGCGACCTCGTCGCCGCGGTCCACGCGGCCCTGGAGGAGGTCGGTGCGGCCATCCCCCTGCTCGTCGTCGTCGAGGACGTCCACTGGGCCGACCAGTCCTCCCGCGACCTGCTGAGCCTGCTGTTCACCCGGGGCTTCACCAGCACGGTGAGCATCGTCGCGTCCTACCGCAGCGACGACCTGCACCGGCGTCACCCCCTGCGTGCGACGCTGGCCCACTGGTCACGCCTCGCGCAGGTCGACCGCCTGGACCTGCCGCCCCTGCCCGACGCGGACGTGCGTGAGCTGGTCCACGCCGTGCAGACGCGCCCCCTGGCCGACAGCGACGTGCGTGCCGTCGTGGAACGGGCCGAGGGCAACGCGTTCTTCGCCGAGGAGCTCGTGGCCGCCTCGGCGGTCGGTCGGACCGGGCTCGCCGAGGACCTGTCACGACTCCTGCTCGTGCGGTTCGACCAGCTGGGCGCCGCTGGTCAGCACGTGGTGCGGATGGCCTCGGCCGCCGGGCGCCAGGTCACCCACCAGCTGCTCGCCAGCGTCGCTGCGCTGCCCGAGCCCGAGCTCGACGCCGGCCTGCGCGACGCGGTCGAGCACCACGTGCTGGTGCCGCTCGAGAGCGGCGGGTACGCCTTCCGCCACGCGTTGCTCGGGGAGACCGTGTACGACGACCTGCTGCCGGGGGAGCGGGTGCGCTCGCACGAGCGGTATGCCGCCGCGCTCACCGCCGACCGCGCGCTGGGTTCGTGGGCCGAGCTCGCCCGCCACGCGTCGGCGGCCGGGCAGCGGGACGTCGCGCGTGAGGCGAGCGTCCACGCGGGGGACTCGGCGCTGCGGATGGCCGGGCCGCAGGAGGCCTGGCGCCACTTCGACCACGCCCTGGCGCTGATGTCCGAGGCCACCCCGGACGCCGACCTCGACAGCGTGACCCTGCGCGCCGCGACGGCGGCCACCGCGGTGGGCCGGGTGCACAAGGCGCTCGAGCTGCTGCGGGAGCGGCTCGACCGCCGGCCCCCGACGGCGGAACCGGCCGGGCGCGCCGAGCTGCTCGCCGCGCTCGCCACCGCGGCCCGGGTCACCGAGAGCACCCTGGACACCCTGGCGGCGACGCAGGAGGGGCTGGTCCTGCTCGACTCCGCGCAGGGGGAGCACCCCCGGGTGCGCGCCCTCGTGCTCGCGGCCAGGGTCCAGGCGCTGGTCGACCGTGGACGCGACGAGGAGGCGCTGGTCCTGGTGCAGGAGGCCGTCACCACCGCCCGCAGCGCCGGGTTGGGCCGGGTCGCGGACGAGGTGCAGGTCGTGGCCGCGCGCCTCACCGAGCAGGCGGGAGACCCCGAGGGGTCGCGTCGTGCACTGGAGGCGCTGATCGAGACCTCCCGGACGCCCGACGCCGCAGAGGCGCGCGCCTTCCACCACCTGGGGTGGTTGCACCACCGGGCCGGACGCCTCGACGAGGCGGTCGACGTCTACCGCCGTGGCGTCGAACGGGCTCGGTCCGCGGGTCGCCCGTGGGCCCCGTACGCGTTCGACGGTCGCCTCCTCGCCGGGATCGCGGCCTACGAGCGCGGTCGCTGGGACGAGTCGCTGGCCATCCTGGCGGTCGACGGCGAGGACCCGCCCGAGCCGGCGGGGGCCTCGCTGCGAGCGGCCCGGATGTATGTCGCGGCCGGTCGTGGCGAGCGTGCCGCCCTGTCGGAGCTCGAGGCGACCCGACCGTGGTGGGAGGTGGAGGGGCTGGTGGCCCTGATCGCCGGCACCGCCGCGGTCGACCTGCACGGGCACGCAGGTGACCTCGACCGGGCGATCGCCGTCCACGACGAGGTCGTCGAGGTGCTGTCCCGGGTCTGGTACCGCCTCTTCCAGGGGCAGCTCCGCCTCGGGACCCTGCTGCTCGGCCAGCTGGCCGACCACGTCCAGCGCGCCCCCACGTCCGAGCGCCGCGCGCTGCTGGCCCGTGGGGCCGCCCTGGCCGAGACCAACCTGCAGGTCTGGCACCACGCCGTGACCCGACCGGTCCACGCCGGACCGGAGTCGACGGCCTGGCTGGCCCGGTCCCGGGCAGAGGCCCTGCGGCTGCGGTGGCTCGGGGGCGAGGACGTCGACCCGTCCGAGCTCGTCGAGGCCTGGCGCGGGTCCGTCGCGGCCTTCGAGGCCTACGGCCACCCGTACGAGACCGCCAGGTCCCGGGCCCGGCTCGGGGTGGCCCTGCGGTCCACCGGTCACGTCGACGCGTCCGCCGAGCTCGCTGCGGCGCTCGAGGTCGCCGTAGCGCCTGGGGGCCGAACCCCTGCGGGCCGAGATCCGCGCGACCGGTGGCGGGCGGGCGACGAGCCGTCCGGTGTCCAGGCTCGGTGAGGCGCTGACGGCCCGCGAGCAGGAGATCCTCACCCTCGTGGCCCTCGGCCGCAGCAACAAGCAGATCGGCACCCAGCTGTTCATCAGCGCCAAGACCGCCAGCGTCCACGTCTCGAACATCCTCGCCAAGCTCGGGGTCGCCGGTCGTGGGGAGGCCGTCGCGGTCGCCCGTGAGCGGGGCCTGCTCGACTGAGCCGCGCCATACGCCTCGCTCCCCGGGCTGCCAGGTGTCCGGCGACACGGCGAAGCGGGGGATCTTCGGTGTCACCGGTGCATATATGTCCTGTGTCGCCGAGCAACCCCCGCTTTGCGGGGCAGGAGGGCAGGGTCGGCGCGCACCTCCCGGGCGAGGTTAGGCGGACCTTGCTTTCGGTGGGGCCCCGCAATTACGTAACATGGGCGTTGTGAATATCGCTGTGGCCCCCCAGGTGCTCGAGTCGCGCACGCGCGACCGGGTGCTGCAGGCCATCAGCGAGCGCGGACCCGTGACCGCGGCGACGCTGGCCGAGGACTTCGGCCTGACCGTTCCGGGCGTCCGCCGCCACCTCGAGAACCTCGTCGACGCCGGCCTCATCGTCGAGCGTGAGCACGGCCCGTCCGCCGGCCACCGCGGTCGCGGGCGCCCGGCCCGGGCCTACGTCATCAGCGACACCGGCCACCAGGCCCTCGAGTCGGACTACGACGACCTCGCGATGGAGGCGCTGCGCTTCCTGGCCGACGAGGCCGGCGAGGACGCCGTGCGCCGGTTCGCCGAGCAGCGCGTGCACGAGCTCGAGCAGCGGTATGCCGGCGAGCTCGCCGCCGCGGGCTCCTCGCGGGCCGCGCAGGTGGACGCCCTGGTGGGCGCCCTGACCCGTGACGGCTTCGCCGCCTCCGCCCGCCCGGTGGGGGAGCCGGGGGGCGCCAGCCCGTTCACCGGCATCCAGCTCTGCCAGGGTCACTGCCCGGTCCAGGGCGCTGCCCGGGAATTTCCGCAGTTCTGTGACGCTGAAACAGATGCGTTCTCGCGCCTGCTCGGGGTCCACGTGCAGCGGCTGGCGACGCTGGCGCACGGCGACCACGTCTGCACCACGTTCATCCCCACGAGCACGATCCAGCACGCAGGCCCCGCGAGCCACGCACCCCGGGCGAGCGATCCCCCCACCACTCCCACAACTCCCACCACGCCGGTCAGCAGCACCACCGCTACCACCCCCGGCACCACCACCGAAAGGTCGACGCGATGAGCACCAACATCGAGGAGCTGAACCCCGGTCTGAAGGACCTGGGCCGCTACGAGTACGGCTGGGCCGACAGCGACAGCGCTGGCGCCACCGCGAAGCGAGGCCTCAACGAGGACGTCGTCCGCGACATCTCCGCCCGCAAGAGCGAGCCCCAGTGGATGCTCGACCTGCGCGAGAAGTCGCTGCGCCTGTTCGGCAAGAAGCCCATGCCCAACTGGGGTTCGGACCTCACCGGCATCGACTTCCAGAACATCAAGTACTTCGTGAAGTCCACCGAGAAGCAGGCCACCACCTGGGACGAGCTTCCCGAGGACATCAAGAACACCTACGACCGCCTCGGCATCCCGGAGGCGGAGAAGCAGCGCCTCGTCGGTGGCGTCGCCGCGCAGTACGAGTCCGAGGTCGTCTACCACCAGATCCGTGAGGACCTGGAGGAGAAGGGTGTCATCTTCGTCGACACCGACACCGGCCTGCGCGAGCACGAGGACCTGTTCCGCGAGTACTTCACCTCGGTGATCCCCGCCGGCGACAACAAGTTCGCCGCGCTCAACACCGCCGTGTGGTCGGGTGGCTCGTTCATCTACGTCCCGCCCGGTGTCCACGTGGACATCCCGCTGCAGGCCTACTTCCGGATCAACACCGAGAACATGGGCCAGTTCGAGCGCACCCTGATCATCGCCGACGAGGGCTCCTCGGTGCACTACGTCGAGGGTTGCACCGCGCCGATCTACAAGTCGGACTCGCTGCACTCCGCGGTCGTCGAGATCATCGTGAAGAAGAACGCCCGCGTGCGGTACACGACCATCCAGAACTGGTCCAACAACGTCTACAACCTCGTCACCAAGCGCGCGACCTGCGCCGAGGGCGCGACGATGGAGTGGATCGACGGCAACATCGGTTCCAAGGTCACCATGAAGTACCCGGCCGTCTTCCTGCTCGGCGAGTACGCCAAGGGCGAGACGCTGTCCATCGCCTTCGCGGGCGAGGGCCAGCACCAGGACGCCGGCGCCAAGATGGTGCACGCCGCCCCCAACACCTCCTCGACGATCATGTCGAAGTCGGTGGCCCGTGGCGGTGGCCGCACGTCCTACCGCGGTCTCGTCCAGATCCTCGAGGGCGCCCACGGCTCCCGCTCGAGCGTGGTCTGCGACGCGCTGCTGGTCGACACGATCAGCCGGTCGGACACCTACCCCTACGTCGACATCCGCGAGGACGACGTGACGATGGGTCACGAGGCCACGGTCTCCAAGGTGTCCGAGGACCAGATGTTCTACCTCATGTCCCGCGGTCTGACCGAGGAGGAGGCCATGGCCATGATCGTGCGCGGGTTCGTCGAGCCCATCGCGCGTGAGCTGCCCATGGAGTACGCCCTCGAGCTCAACCGCCTGATCGAGCTTCAGATGGAAGGAGCCGTAGGCTGATGAGCCTTCTGGCCGAGAAGTCCCCCACGAAGACCGCAGCCGCCGGAGCCCACACGGACTCCGCCGCTGCCTTCGTCCCCGACCAGTCACGCGCCGAGCGCAAGACCTCGTATGCCCTCGCGGACTTCCCCGTCCCCGGTGGCCGCGAGGAGGAGTGGCGGTTCACCCCCGTCGACCGCCTCGGTGGCCTCTTCTCCGCGGAGGGCAGCGCCGACGGTGCCGTCACCGTCGAGACCGAGGCCCCCGCGGGTGTCGAGTTCCTCGAGCTCGCGATGGACGACGAGCGGGTGGGCTCCGCCTACCGCCCGGCCGACCGCGCTGCGGTGGCTGCGTGGACCGGCACCGAGCGCGCCCTGCACGTCGCCATCCCGGCCGAGGCCGAGCTCGACGCGCCCGTGTTCGTCCGCGTCACGGGCCACGGCGGTCGCGACAACGCGCACCTCGTGGTCGACGCGGGCCGGCACAGCCGGGCCACCGTCATCCTCGAGCACCGCGGCACCGGCGAGCACACCGCCGGCGTGGAGATCCGGGTCGGCGACGGCGCTGACCTCACCTTCGTCACCGTGCAGGAGTGGGACGACACCGCGCTCCACGTGGCGCAGAACGACGCCCTCATCGGCCGCGACGGGCGCCTGCGCCACATCGTCGTGACGCTCGGTGGCGAGCTCGTCCGGGTCTCGACGAACGCGCGCTACTCCGGTCCCGGAGGGTCCTTCGAGGGCCTCGGCGTCTACTTCGCCGACGCGGGGCAGCACCAGGAGCACCGGCTCTTCGTCGACCACGAGGCGCCGCACTGCCACTCCAACGTGGAGTACAAGGGTGCCCTGCAGGGCGAGACCGCCCACACCATCTGGGTCGGTGACGTCCTCATCCGCGCGAGCGCCGAGGGCACCGACACCTACGAGCTCAACCGCAACCTCATCCTCGACGACGGGGCCCGGGCCGACTCGATCCCCAACCTCGAGATCGAGACCGGCGAGATCGTCGGAGCGGGTCACGCCTCGGCGACCGGTCGCTTCGACGACGAGCAGCTCTTCTACCTGCAGACCCGCGGCATCCCCGAGGACATCGCCCGTCGGCTGGTCGTCCGCGGCTTCTTCGCCAGCGTCGTGGCCCGCATCGGCGTGCCCGAGGTCTCCGAGCGGCTGATGGCTGCCATCGACACCGAGCTCGGCGGCACCACGGCCCAGGACCAGCTGCTCGAGGACCAGCTGCTCGAGGTCGCCCGGTGAGCGCAGCTGCCGAGCTCGTGCCCGACGAGGAGTTCGTCCGGGTCTGCCGACTCGACGAGCTGCCCGAGGTCGGTGCCGCGGCGGCAGAGATCGCCGGCACGGTCGTGGCCCTGGTCCGCACCAAGGACGGCAGCGTCCACGCGGTCGACGACATGTGCAGCCACGCCAACGTCTCGCTGTCCGAGGGCGAGCTGGACGGCTGCACCCTCGAGTGCTGGCTGCACGGCTCCCGGTTCGACATCCGCACCGGCCAGCCGTCGGGTCCGCCCGCGATCGTCCCCATCAACGTGTATTCCGTGAAGATCGACGGCGACGACGTCTACGTCGCCACCACCCCCCAGAACCTGGAGCGCTGAGCATGTCCACACTCGAGATCCACAACCTGCAGGTCACCGTCGAGACCGAGAACGGCACCAAGGAGATCCTCCGTGGCGTCGACCTCACCGTGAAGTCCGGCGAGACCCACGCGATCATGGGCCCGAACGGCTCCGGCAAGTCGACCCTGGCCTACTCCATCGCCGGCCACCCCAAGTACACCGTCACCGGTGGCACCGTCACCCTGGACGGGGAGGACGTGCTGGCGATGAAGGTCGACGAGCGCGCCCGCGCCGGCCTGTTCCTGGCGATGCAGTACCCCGTCGAGGTGCCCGGTGTCACGGTGAGCAACTTCCTGCGCTCGGCCAAGACCGCCATCGACGGCCAGGCCCCCAAGCTGCGCACCTGGGTCAAGGACGTCAAGGCCGCCATGGGCGACCTGCGCATGGACGCCGAGTTCGCCGAGCGCAACGTCAACGAGGGCTTCTCCGGTGGCGAGAAGAAGCGCCACGAGATCCTCCAGATGGAGCTGCTCAAGCCGAAGGTCGCCATCCTCGACGAGACCGACTCCGGCCTGGACGTCGACGCGCTGCGCGTCGTCTCCGAGGGTGTCAACCGCGCCAAGGAGAACACCGACGTGGGTGTCCTGCTCATCACGCACTACACGCGCATCCTGCGCTACATCAAGCCCGACTTCGTGCACGTCTTCGTCGACGGCAAGATCGTCGAGGAGGGTGGCGCCGAGCTGGCCGACCGCCTCGAGGCCGAGGGCTACGACCGCTACGTCGGCGCGTCGGCCTGAGTCCCCTGACCACCACGGCGACGCGACCCACGCAGATGTCCTCGACCACCTTCAGTGACGGGGAGCTGGCCCAGATCCGGGCCGGCTTCCCGATCCTGGCGCGCACCGTCCGGGACGGCCGACCGCTGGTCTACCTGGACTCCGGGGCGACCTCGCAGCGGCACACCCGCGCCCTGGATGCCGAGCGAGCCTTCAGCGAAGAGGTGAACGCCGCCGTCCACCGCGGCGCGCACCAGCTCAGCGAGGAGGCCACCGACCGCTACGAGCAGGCCCGGGCCACCATCGCGGGCTTCGTCGGTGGCGGGGTCGACGAGCTGGTGTTCACCAAGAACGCCACCGAGTCGCTCAACCTCGTCGCCTACGGCTTCTCGAACTCGGTCGCCGGCCAGGCCAAGGACCCGAGGCTGACGCTCGGTGCGGGCGACGAGATCCTCATCACCGAGATGGAGCACCACGCCAACCTCGTGCCGTGGCAGGAGCTGGCGCACCGCACCGGCGCCACGCTGCGCTGGGTCGGGGTCACCGACCAGGGACGCCTGGACCTCGACGGCCTGCACGGGCCGGCGCTCGACGAGCTGCTCACCGAGCGCACCAAGGTCTTCGCCTTCACCCACGTCTCCAACGTCCTGGGGACGGTCAACCCCGTGCGCCGGCTGGCGGACGCCGCTCGTGCGGTGGGAGCCGTGTCGGTCCTGGACGCGTGCCAGTCCGCGCCCCACCTCGCGCTCGACGTGGAGGACCTCGGCGTCGACTTCGCCGCGTTCTCCGGACACAAGATGTACGGGCCCACCGGCATCGGCGCGCTCTGGGGTCGCCCGGACCTGCTCGCGGCGATGCCGCCGTTCATCACGGGAGGCTCGATGATCGAGACCGTGCGGATGGAGGGCTCCACGTATGCCGCGCCGCCGCAGCGGTTCGAGGCGGGTTCGCCCAACGCCGCCCAGGCCATCGGGCTCGCAGCCGCCATCGAGTGGCTCCAGGAGCTCGGCATGGACCGTGTGCACGCCCACGAGCAGGCCCTGACCGAGCGTCTGGTCGCGGGTCTCGCCGAACGTCCGTGGGTGCGCGTCGTCGGACCGGTCGACGGTGTCGACCGGGGGAGCGCCGTCTCGTTCGTCGTCGACGGCGTCCACGCCCACGACGTCGGCCAGGTGCTGGACGACCAGGGTGTCGAGGCACGCGTGGGGCACCACTGCGCCTGGCCCCTGCACCGTCGACTGCGGGCGGCGGCCACCACGCGAGCCAGCCTCGCGGCATACACCACGCCTGGGGAGATCGACGCGCTGCTGACGGCGCTCGACCGCGTGCCGGACGTGTTCGGGGTGGCGAGCTGATGGACCTCTACCAGGAGCTCATCCTCGAGCACTCCAAGCGACCCCTGCACGCCGGGCTGCGCGAGCCGTTCGGCGCAGAGGTGCACCACGTCAACCCGACCTGCGGTGACGAGGTGACGTTGCGGGTGCACGTCGAGGGCCAGGGCCGCGAGGCCGTCGTGCGCGACGTGTCCTACGACGCCATGGGCTGCTCGATCTCCACCGCGTCCGCCAGCGTCCTCGCCGAGGAGGTCATCGGGCACACGGTGGCCGAGGCGATGACGACCCACGAGGCGATGCGCGCGATGCTGACCTCCAAGGGCCAGGACCCCGGCGACGAGGACGTCATCGGCGACGGCGTCGCCTTCGCAGGGGTCTCCAAGTACCCCGCCCGGGTGAAGTGTGCTCTGCTGGGATGGATGGCGTTCACCGACGCGTTGCACCAGGCAGGCATCGACACCAGGACCACTGCCGAGCCGGGCACCGCACCCGGCACCACGAAGGAAGAGACACGATGAGCGACACGACCACCGCCACCCCCAACGTCGCAGACGTCGAGGAGGCCATGCGCGACGTCGTCGACCCCGAGCTCGGGATCAACGTCGTCGACCTCGGCCTCGTCTACGGCATCACCGTCGACGCGCAGCGCCACGCCGTCCTCGACATGACGCTGACCTCAGCGGCCTGCCCCCTCACCGACGTCATCGAGGACCAGACGCAGCAGGCGCTCGAGGGCCTCGTCGCGTCCTACCGCGTCAACTGGGTCTGGATGCCGCCGTGGGGCCCGGACAAGATCACCGACGACGGTCGCGAGCAGCTGCGCGCCCTCGGCTTCAACCTCTGAGCCGGTAGAACGACCGGTGAGCACGCGGGTCGTCGAGGTCTCCCCGGAGCGCCTCGACGGCTGGCTCGAGCGGTTCGCGGCCAACAACCCCGAACCCGAGGCACGCCAACACGTCTCGTCGCGCGAGGAGTTCGCCCACGACCCGCTCGGCGTGCTGCTCATCCGTCGGGGCGGGTATGCCGTGGGGCTGGCTCGTGGGTCGGCGTTCACCGAGTCCAAGGTCGGCAAGCGGCACGTGCAGTCGCGGACCGCAGCGGGAGGCTGGTCGCAACAACGGTTCGCGCGGCGTCGCGGCAACCAGGCCGACGAGCTCGTACGGGCCGTGGCCGACCACACCCTGCGGATCCTGCCGCGGGGGAGCGCCACCGGTCTGGTCGTCGGCGGCGACAAGGCGCTGGTGCGGGCCGTCCTCGACGACCCCCGGCTGGCCCACCTCGACGCGCTGCCGCACCGGGACCTGTACGACCTGCCCGACCCGCGCCGTGCCGTCCTCGAGGACGCGTTGAAGCGGGGCCGGGCCGTCCGCATCACCATCGAGGACGTCTGACCCCTACTCCACGGTGGCGGGGGAGAAGGTGTCGCAGCTGTTGAGGTCGCCGGTCTGGTAGCCGGTGGTGAACCACTTCTGGCGTGCGGCGGCGGAGCCGTGGGTCCACGACTCGGGGTTGACCCGGCCCTGGGTCTTCTCCTGGATCTGGTCGTCACCGACCGAGGACGCGGCCGACAGCGCGTCCTGGATGTCCTGGTCGGTCAGCGGCTTGAGGAACGCCACGCCCTGGGCGTCGGTCGTCTCCGTCGCGTGGTTGGCCCACACGCCGCCGAGGCAGTCGGCCTGCAGCTCCAGGCGGACGCTGCCGCTGTTGGCGCCCTTGGGGTCCTGCTGGGCCTTGTCGAGCAGGCCGAGGATGTCCTGGAGGTGGTGGCCGTACTCGTGCGCCACGACATACTCCTGCGCGAGCGGTCCACCGCTGGAACCGAACTGGTCGCTCAGGATCTGGAAGAAGCTCGCGTCGATGTAGACCCTCGTGTCGAGGGGGCAGTAGAACGGGCCGACCTGGTTGGAGGCGGTGCCACAGGCGGACCGGGTCGAGCCGGTGTAGATGATCGTCTTGGCCGGGGTGTACTCCCGGCGGTAGCGCGGGAGCTCCTCGGCCCAGAACGCCTGCACCGAGTTGACGGTCGCGATGATGCGGCAGGTGTCGCTGCGGTTGGCGTCGGCACCGGTCTTGCAGTCGGCGAACGCGTTGGGGTCCGTGCTCCCGCCGGGCTCGACCTGACCCGCGCCCCCGACGCCGGGATCGGTGCCCGTGCCGCCGGGCAGGTCGCTGGGGTTGATGCCGAACACCAGGGCGACGATGAGCAGGATGAGTCCGCCCACGCCGCCCCCGACGACCATGCCCCCGCGGCCGCCCCCGCCGCCGGACCCGACCTGTGAGGTGTCGAGTTGCACGTTGTCGTTGAAGCTCATCTGACCTCCGGGGCCTCGGTCGTGCACTCGGGGGTCGAGCGACGCCGCTAGACTAGTGATCTCAGCCGCTGTGCGGCGCCGGCGCAACCTGTGCACGGCGAGCCGTCGACGAAGCGATCGTGACCGCCCCTGCACCGCCGCACGGGTTCGGCGCGAGTCCACGCTGAACTGCCTGTTCCGCCCTGAATCGTGTCTGGAGTATGTCTGTGATCGCCGCCAGTGGGATCGAGCTGCGTGCTGGTTCCCGCCTCCTCCTCGACGGCGCGACGTTCCGCATCGCCCCCGGCGACCGGGTCGGCCTCGTCGGCCGCAACGGTGCCGGCAAGACCACCCTGACCAAGGTCCTCGCGGGCCAGGGGCAGCCTGCCGCCGGCAGCGTGACCGTCACCGGCGAGGTCGGCTACCTCCCCCAGGACCCGCGCACCGGCGACCTGCACGTGCTCGCCCGCGACCGGATCCTGTCCGCGCGCGGCCTGGACCGCATCATCACCGCGATGCGCGAGGCCGAGGGGGCGATGGCCTCGGCCGACGACGAGACCCGGGACAAGGCCATGCGTCGCTACTCCCGGCTCGAGGGCGAGTTCACCGCTGCCGGCGGGTATGCCGCCGAGTCCGAGGCCGCGACCATCGCCAGTGCGCTGTCGCTCGACGAGCGCATCCTCGGCCAGCCGCTCGCGACCCTCTCCGGCGGCCAGCGCCGCCGGGTGGAGCTGTCGCGCATCCTGTTCTCGGGCGCCCAGACCCTGCTGCTCGACGAGCCGACCAACCACCTCGACGCCGACTCGATCGGGTGGCTGCGCGACTACCTCAGGAGCTACCAGGGCGGCCTGGTCGTGATCAGCCACGACGTCCAGCTGCTCGACGCCGTGGTGACCCGCGTGTTCCACCTCGACGCCAACCGGGGCGAGCTCGACCTCTACAACGTCGGCTGGAAGCCCTACCTGCAGCAGCGGGAGACCGACGAGCGCGCCCGCAAGCGCGAGTACGCCAACGCCACGAAGAAGGCCGCTGCCCTGATGGAGCAGGCCGAGAAGATGCGGGCCAAGGCCACCAAGGCCGTCGCCGCCCAGAACATGATCAAGCGGGCCGAGCGCATGGTGGCCGGTCTCGAGGGCGCCAGGACCACCGACAAGGTGGCCAAGCTGCGCTTCCCCGACCCCGCCCCGTGCGGGAAGACGCCGTTGCGGGCCACCGGGCTGTCCCGGTCCTACGGCAGCCTGGAGATCTTCACCGACGTCGACCTGGCGATCGACCGCGGCTCGCGGGTCGTCGTGCTCGGGCTCAACGGTGCGGGCAAGACGACCCTGCTGCGGATGCTCGCCGGCGCCGACGCCCCCGACACCGGCGAGGTCGAGCCCGGTCACGGCCTCAAGCTGGGCTACTACGCCCAGGAGCACGAGAACCTCGATGTCTCCCGAACCGTGCTGTCCAACATGAAGTCGGCGGCGCCGGACTCGTTCGGCGAGACGGCGGTGCGCAAGGTGCTCGGCTCGTTCCTGTTCAGTGGTGACGACGTCGACAAGCCCGCGAGCGTGCTCTCCGGTGGGGAGAAGACCCGCCTCTCGCTGGCCATGCTCGTGGTGTCCGAGGCCAACGTCCTGCTGCTCGACGAGCCCACGAACAACCTCGACCCGGCTTCGCGCGAGGAGATCCTCGGGGCGCTGCGCACCTACAAGGGCGCCGTCGTCCTCGTGACGCACGACGAGGGTGCCGTCGAGGCCCTGGAGCCCGAGCGGATCCTGCTGCTGCCCGACGGCATCGAGGACCACTGGGGCCAGGACTACCTCGACCTCATCTCCCTCGCCTGACCCCCGCCTGACTCCCGCCTGACCCCCGACTGACCGTTGGTCGTTGGGTGGGCGGCCGCGCCATACCTCCCCTCATGTCCTACCAAGATGGTAGGCGGTGGTGTCGAATAATGGACAGTTATGCAATCCATAAGCAAACTGCCACACTGATGGCGTGACGCAGACCACCACCCGCCCGCAGCGCCAAGCCGGCAAGGCCACCGGTGCCTGGGCCGACGGCGACCGCACCCCGCTGAACCCCAACGAGGAGTTCAAGCAGGTCGACGACGGCCTGAACGTCCGCGCCAGGATCGAGCAGATCTACTCGCGCGACGGCTTCGCCTCGATCTCCGGCGAGGACCTGCGCGGACGCATGCGCTGGTGGGGCCTGTACACCCAGCGCCGACCCGGCATCGACGGGGGCAGGACCGCGACCCTCGACCCGTCCGAGCTCGACGCCGAGTACTTCATGCTCCGGGTCCGCAGTGACGGTGGCGCCCTCACGGGTGAGCAGCTGCGCACCATCGCCGAGGTCAGCACCGAGTACGCGCGCGACACCGCGGACATCACCGACCGCCAGAACATCCAGCTCCACTGGATCCGCATCGAGGACGTCCCCGCCATCTGGGAGCGCCTCGAGGCCGTCGGGCTGACCACCGCCGAGGCCTGTGGCGACACCCCGCGGGTCATCCTCGGGTCGCCGGTGGCCGGCATCGCGGCCGACGAGGTGCTCGACGGCACCCCGGCGGTGCGCGAGATCCTCGAGCGCTACATCGGCAGCCCGGAGTTCTCCAACCTCCCGCGCAAGTTCAAGACCGCCATCTCCGGGTCACCCAGCCTCGACGTGGCGCACGAGGTCAACGACATCTCGTTCGTCGGCGTCCAGCACCCCGAGCACGGTCCCGGCTTCGACCTCTGGGTCGGCGGGGGACTGTCCACCAACCCGATGTTCGCGCAGCGCCTCGGGGCATGGGTGCCCCTGGACGAGGTCGCCGACGTCTGGAAGGGCGTCGTGTCGATCTTCCGCGACCACGGCTACCGCCGGCTGCGCAACCGCGCCCGCCTGAAGTTCCTCGTGGCCGACTGGGGTCCGGAGAAGTTCCGCGACATCCTCGAGACCGACTACCTCCACCGCCCGCTCCTCGACGGCCCGGCACCCCCGGCCCCGTCCGCGCACCGTCGCGACCACGTCGGCGTGCACGCCCAGGACGACGGACTGCACTGGGTCGGGGTGGCGCCGGTGGCGGGACGGGTCAGCGGGGTGACGCTCGCGAAGGTCGCCGACATCGCCGCGCGCTGGGGGTCCGGGCGGGTCCGGCTCACCGCCCACCAGAAGCTCCTGGTCCTCGACGTGCCCGGCGCCAGCACCGGCGACGTCGCAGCTGCCCTGGCCGAGGTCGGCCTCCCCGCAGAGCCGAGCGAGTGGCGTCGCGGCGTGATGGCCTGCACCGGGATCGAGTTCTGCAAGCTCGCGCTCGTCGAGACCAAGGCCCGTGCAGGCACCGTCATCGCCGAGATGGAGCGTCGGCTGCCGGAGTTCGACGTGCCGTTCACGATCCACATCAACGGCTGCCCCAACTCGTGCGCCCGCACCCAGGTCGCCGACATCGGGCTCAAGGGCATGGTGCAGACCGACGACGAGGGCACCCTCGTCGAGATCTTCCAGGTCCACCTCGGTGGCGGCCTCGGCACGGAGCCTCAGCTCGCCCGCAAGACCCGCGCCCTGAAGGTGCGCGCCGAGGACCTGCCCGACTACGTCGAGCGGCTCGCCGGGCGGTTCCTGGAGCAGCGCGCCGGCGCGGAGTCCTTCGCCCACTGGGCGCATCGGGCGCAGGAGGACGACCTGCGATGAGCGACGGCCAGCGCGCGAGCGTCATCTACTACTGCCCCTTCTGCGCCGAGGAGGACCTGCGCCCCGTGGAGGAGCCTCGAGGAGGGTGGCGCTGCAACGCCTGCGCCCGCGTCTTCTCGGTGCAGCTGGCCACGGTCGACACCAGCCGCATCCCGGGACGGCTGCGGGAAGAAGCCGAGCTCCAGCAAGGAGGGTCCTCATGACCGTGACGCACGCGGACGCACTGCGCCGACGCACTGCGCGCCCTTGCCCAGGAGGGTGCGGCCCGCTTCGCCGCCCTGGAGGACGCCGAGGCACGGACCACCGGCCGCGGCTCGTACGACGCCCGCGTCGAGCTGGCCCGTGAGGCGCTGCGCTGGGCCGCCGAGACGTTCGGCGACCGGTTCACCATCGCCTCGTCGATGGGTGACGTGGCGCTCGTGCACCTCGTCGGGACGACGATCCCCGGTGCCGACGTGTTCTTCCTCGACACCGGGTACCACTTCGCCGAGACGCTGGGCACGCGCGACGCCTACGACGCCATGCTGCCGCTGAGGATCCGGACGATCCTGCCCCTGCTCACCGTGGCCCAGCAGGACGCCGAGCACGGCGCCCGGCTGCACGACCGCGACCCCAACGCCTGCTGTGCGATGCGCAAGGTCGAGCCGCTCAACCGGGCCCTGTCCACCCACCAGGCGTGGGCGACCGGCATGCGGCGCGCCGACGCCCCCACGCGCACCGACATCGGCATCGTCGGCTGGGACGACCAGCGCGAGATGGTCAAGCTCAACCCCATCGCGGGGTGGACCGACGAGGACGTCGACCGCTACGTCGACGAGCACGCGGTGTTCCTGAACCCGTTGCGCCAGGAGGGGTATGCCTCGATCGGCTGTGCGCCGTGCACGCGCCCCGTCGCCGAGGGCGAGGACGCCAGGGCCGGCCGCTGGGCCGGCAAGGACAAGACCGAATGCGGGCTGCACACATGACGACGACCGCTGCACGGGCGCTGCCCGACCAGTACACCCTCGACCACCTCGACCACCTCGAGTCGGAGGCGATCCACATCTTCCGCGAGGTGGCGGGGGAGTTCGAGCGACCGGTCATCCTGTTCTCCGGGGGCAAGGACTCCGTGGTCATGGTGCACCTGGCGCTCAAGGCGTTCGCGCCGTCGCCGCTGCCGTTCGCCCTCCTGCACGTCGACACCGGGCACAACTTCCCGGAGGTGCTGACGTACCGCGACGAGACCGTCGAACGGCTCGGGGTGCGGCTCGTCGTCGCCCACGTGCAGGACTACCTCGACGACGGCCGGCTGCGTGAGCGTCCCGACGGCACCCGCAACCCGCTGCAGACGGTGCCGCTGCTGGGTGCCATCGAGGCCGGACGGTTCGACGCGGTCTTCGGCGGCGGGCGACGCGACGAGGAGAAGGCGCGCGCCAAGGAGCGGGTCTTCAGCCTGCGCGACTCCTTCGGCGCCTGGGACCCGCGTCGCCAGCGGCCCGAGCTGTGGGACCTCTACAACGGCAAGCACGCCCCCGGTGAGCACGTGCGCGTCTTCCCGCTGTCCAACTGGACCGAGCTCGACGTCTGGCGCTACATCGAGCGTGAGGGCATCGAGCTGCCGGACCTGTACTACGCCCACGAGCGCCACGTGTTCGCTCGCGACGGCATGTGGCTCTCGCCGGGGGAGTGGGGCGGCCCCGGGCCCACCGAGGAGGTCCACTCCCGGCAGGTCCGCTACCGCACCGTGGGTGACATGAGCTGCACCGGTGCCGTCGACTCCGACGCCACGGACGTGGCCGGGGTGATCCTCGAGCTGGCGGCGTCCCGGCTCACCGAACGCGGTGCGACGCGGGCCGACGACCGGATGTCCGAGGCCGCCATGGAGGACCGCAAGAAGCAGGGGTACTTCTGATGACGACGACCCAGGAAACCGAGCGGACCGTGACCACTGCACCGGGGGCGCAGGCCCCGCCGCGCCGACACGACCTGCTGCGGCTCGCGACGGCCGGATCGGTCGACGACGGCAAGTCGACGCTCGTCGGACGACTGCTCTACGACACCAAGTCGGTGCTGGCCGACCAGCTCGATGCCGTGGAGCGGGTCAGCCGGGAGCGCGGGCTGGACGCCACCGACCTGGCCCTGCTCACCGACGGCCTGCGCGCCGAGCGTGAGCAGGGGATCACCATCGACGTGGCCTACCGGTACTTCTCCACCGCGACCCGCTCCTACGTCCTGGCCGACACCCCCGGGCACGTGCAGTACACCCGCAACATGGTCACCGGCGCCTCGACGGCCGAGCTGGCGCTCATCCTCATCGACGCCCGCCACGGTGTCGTCGAGCAGACCCGCCGCCACCTCGCCGTCACCGGGCTGCTGGGCGTGCGCCACGTCGCCGTGGCGGTCAACAAGATGGACCTCGTCGACTGGGACCAGACCCGGTTCGACGAGATCGTTGCCGAGTTCCACCGCCACGCAACGCGGTTCGGCATCAAGGACGTCGTGTCCGTGCCGGTCTCCGCGCTGTTCGGTGACAACGTCGTCGACCGGTCCGACCGCGCTGCCTGGTACACCGGCCCGACCCTGCTCGAGCACCTCGAGACGGTCCCCGTCGGCTCCGACCCGGCGGCCCAGCCGCTGCGCCTGCCGGTGCAGTACGTCATCCGGCCGCAGCGCGACGCGCACCGTGACTACCGCGGCTACGCGGGTCGACTCTCCTCCGGGGTCGTCCGCCCGGGTGACGAGGTCGTCGTCCTCCCGTCGGGCGCCCGCACCCGGGTCGCCGCCATCGACCGGGCGCGTGCGGACGGCAGTGTCGAGGAGCTCGACGTGGCCTTCGCACCCCAGTCCGTGGTGCTGCGCCTCGTCGACGACCTCGACGTCTCGCGCGGAGACCTCATTGCCGCGGCCGACGAGCCGAGCCTGACGACGCGCTCCCTCGCCGGCACCATCGCCGTGCTCGACGACCGCCCCGTCCGCCAGCGGGACCGCGTCCTGCTGCGGGTGGGCACCCGCACGGTGCGGGCCCTCGTCGAGGACGTCGTGGACCAGCTCGACATCGAGACCATGGAGCATCGGGCGGCACCAGATGGACTGGGGCTCAACGCCATCGGCCGGGTGCGCCTCCGGCTGGCCGAGGACGTCGCGATCGACGACTACCGTCGCCTGCGCCGCACCGGTGCCTTCCTGCTCATCGACGAGGGCGACGGCTCGACCTTGGCAGCGGGGATGGCCGACGCGCCTGACCGCAGCGTCGGCGAGGGCATCTGATGACCGCGCCCGCCTACCCGCTCACCCTCGACCTGGCCGGCCGCCGGGCGGTCGTCGTCGGCGGCGGGCCGGTCGCAGCCCGACGGGCTCGTGGACTGGTGGACGCCGGTGCAGTGGTGGAGGTCATCGCCCCCTTCGTCTGCGAGGACGTGTCCGACCTCGTCGACCGCGGTGAGATCACCTGGCACGAGCGCGAGTTCGCCGTCGGCGACCTGGTGCTGCCCGAGGCCGCCTGGCTGGTCCACGCCGCCACCGGCGACGCGGTCGTCGATGCCCAGGTCTCCCGCGAGGCCGACGCCGCCCGGGTGTGGTGCGTGCGCGCCGACGACGCCGCGGCCTCGAGCGCGTGGACACCCGCGGTCGCCCGCGGCTCCGAGGGTTCTGCCAGCGAAGGCCTCATCGTGGCGGTGACGGCTGGTCGGGACCCCCGCCGCGCGACGGCGGTGCGCGATGCGGTCCTCGCCGCCCTCGACAGCGGAACCCTGCCGGTCCGCCGGGTGCGACCCGCCACCGGCCCGGCGAACGTCGGGCGGGTGGCCCTCGTCGGTGGCGGCCCCGGTGCCGACGACCTCATCACGGTCCGGGGTCGTGCCCTGCTCGCCGCAGCCGATGTCGTCGTGACCGACCGCCTCGGTCCCCGAGGACTGCTGGCCACGTTGGGCTCCGACGTCGAGGTCGTCGATGTCGGCAAGACCCCGGGGAACCACCCGGTGAGCCAGGAGCGCATCAACGAGCTGCTCGTCCACCACGCCTCCCTGGGCAAGCGGGTGGTCCGCCTCAAGGGGGGTGACCCGTTCGTCCTCGGCCGTGGCGGCGAGGAGGCCCTGCACTGCACCGAGCACGACATCCCGGTCGAGGTCGTGCCCGGTGTCACCTCGGCCGTGTCGGTCCCCGCGGCGGCCGGCATCCCCGTCACCCACCGGGGGATCACGGCCTCGTTCGTCGTCGCCTCGGCCCACGACGGCGCCGACCAGGTCCTGCGTGCGGCAGCCGATGCGGCGCCGGATGCCACCCTCGTCCTGCTCATGGGCGTCACCCGGCTGGAGTCCACCGCGCGCGCCCTCATCGACGCCGGGCGCCGCCCCGACACGCCGGTGGCCCTCATCGAGAGCGGGTGGACCCCCGAGCAGCGGACCACCGTCACGACCCTGCGACACGCCGCCGCCGATGCTCAGCGAGCCGGGGTCAAGGCGCCTGCGGTCGTCGTCGTGGGGGACGTCGTGTCGGTGCGCCACCGCCTCGGCGACCTGGCGGGGGAGTAGCGTCCCGACGATGAGCACCGTGACCGACATCGTCCTGCTCGCGCACGGGTCACCCGACCCGCGCCACGCGAAGGGCGTCGAGACCCTGGCCCACCGCGTCCGCACGCTGGCGCCCCACCGGCCGGTCCACACGGCATACCTCGACCACCACGCGCCGAGCCCCCGGCAGACCGCCGCCGGCATCGGGAGGCACGCCGTGGTCGTCCCGGTCCTGCTGACCCCGGCCTACCACGCCAAGGTCGACGTCCCGGCCGCCGTCAACCAGATGATCGCCGACTCCGGTTCGTTGGTCGGCGTGGCCGCAGGCCCTCGGACCGCACCACCTCCTGCTCGCCGCGGCCGAGGAGCTGCTCGCGGCAGGGGGCATCAAGCCCCACCCCTCCACCGCCGTGGTCCTGTATGCCGCCGGGTCCAGTGACAGCGAAGCCGTCGCCACCGTGGGCCGGACCATCGCCGACCACCCGCGCGAGGGCTGGGGACGCTGGGGCGTGGCCGCCCTCGACGGCGGGGCCACGATGGAGCAGGTGCTGCGCACGATGCCCGACGAGATCGAGCGCACCGTCGCCGTCTCGTTCATGGTCGCCGAGGGCATCCTGCGCGACCGCATGGCCCAGCACTGCGGACGTGCGGGGGTCTCGATGGTGCCGGGTGCCCTGTCGCAGACGGGGGCCATGGCCCACCTCGTCCTCGAGCGGGCCGATAACCTGCCCGCGTGAGCGACCCCCGAACCCCCGGCACCGACGCGACCCGTCCCCACCCGCACCTCCTGGTCGAGCCGGGACGGGCCGGTCCTGACGGTGACGCTCGACAACGAGGCTCGTCGCAACGCCCAGCTGCCGTCGCTGTGGTTGGCGCTGGCGCAGGTGGCGGACTCGCTGGACCCGTCGGTCCGCGTCGTCGTGCTGAACGCGCGCGGGCCGTCGTTCTCGGCGGGACTCGACCTCTCGGTCGTGGCCGGCGACCCCCGGACGCGGCCCGAGGGGGAGCCGGACCTGTTCGACATCGCGGCGCGAGGCGTCGACGAGGCCGCCGAGACGATCGCCGGTTTCCAGCGTGGGTTCACGGCGTGGGCCGAGGCCGGCGCGGTCGTCGTGGCCGCCGTGCAGGGGCACGCGATCGGGGCGGGGTTCCAGCTGGCGCTGGCAGCCGACCTGCGGGTGGTGGCGGACGACGTCCAGCTGGCCATGCGGGAGACGTCGCTGGGCCTCGTGCCCGACCTCGGCGGCACCCAGCCCCTCGTGGCCCTCGTCGGGCCGGCCCGGGCGCTGGAGATCTGTGCCACCGGACGGTTCGTCGGTGCCCAGGAGGCGGTGGCGACGGGGTTGGCCAACGTGGCAGTGCCCCGGGACGAGCTCGACGCCACCACCGCAGACCTCGTGTCCGCGCTGCTCGCTGCTCCCGAGAGCGCGCTGCGAGCCCTGAAGCCGTTGCTGCGCTCTGCGGAGTCAGCCGACCGGGAGGGGCAGCTGCGCCGCGAACGCGAGACGCAGGCCGTCCTCCTGCGCGGGCTCGGCCAGGCGCGGGCCGCCGCGAGCAGCTGAGACGGCTGGCGGCCCGCGGTCTGCCGTCGAGGCCACTCGGGCGCGGCGTTGTCAGGGGTGGCGGTCATGCTGGGGAATGTCGTGGTGGTGGCGGGACGTTCCACCGCGTGACTGGAGGAGATCAACTGTGAGCATGTCTGGCTGGAGCGCGATGCGTTCCCTCACGCGGGACGGCTCGGTGAAGGACCGCAAGCTCGCCCCGGGCACCGCGCGCCGGGTGATGGGCTACGCCCTGCCCTTCAAGCGGCAGATCGGTGTGTTCCTCGTCCTGGTCGTGGTCAGCGCCACCCTCGTGGTCGCCACCCCCCTGCTGCTCAAGGAGCTCATCGACAACGGCATCACCCCGCGCAACCGCTCGGTCGTCATCGAGCTGGCGCTGGTGGTGGCCGTGCTGGCGGTGGCCGACGCGGTGCTCACCCTGGTCCAACGGTGGTACTCCAGCCGGATCGGCGAAGGCCTCATCTACGCGTTGCGCACCGAGGTGTTCGCCCACGTGCTGCGCCAGCCCATCGCCTTCTTCACCCGCGCCCAGACCGGCGCGCTGGTCTCGCGCCTCAACAGTGACGTGATCGGCGCACAGCAGGCCTTCACCTCGGTGCTGTCCAGCGTGGTGAGCAATGCCGTCTCGCTGACCCTGATCATCGCGGCGATGGCGTCGCTGTCCTGGCAGCTGACCCTCGCGTCACTGGCCCTCGTGCCGTTCTTCCTCATCCCCGCCCGGGTCATGGGTCGGCGGCTCGCCGGCCTCACCCACGCGCAGATGAACCTCAACGCCGACCTCGGGTCGCGGATGACCGAGCGCTTCAACGTCGCGGGCGCCCTGCTCGTCAAGCTGTTCGGCGACCCGGGCCGTGAGGACCGCGAGTACTCCGGCCAGGCGGCAGACGTCCGTGACATGGGGGTGCGGATCGCGTTGAACCGCAGCGTGTTCTTCGTCGCACTCACCCTCGTGGCATCGTTGGCGACCGCCATGGTCTACGGCTTCGGCGGCATCATGGCGGTCAACCAGACGCTCACCGTCGGCACCCTGCTCGCCCTCACGGCGCTGCTCGCCCGCCTCTACGGCCCCCTGACGTCTCTGTCGAACGTGCGCGTCGACGTGATGACCGCCCTGGTCTCCTTCGAGCGGGTCTTCGAGGTGCTCGACCTGAAGCCGCTGGTCACCGAGCGCCCCGACGCCAGGCCCATCCCGGCCGGCCCGGTCCGCATCGAGGTGGACGACGTGGCGTTCCGCTACCCCTCGGCCGACGAGGTGTCGCTGGCGTCCCTGGAGAGCGTCGCCGCCGGCGACCGCAAGGGCTCCGGCCTGGTGCTGCGCGAGGTCGCGTTCGAGGTCGAGCCCGGCCAGCTGGTGGCCCTGGTCGGACCCTCGGGGGCCGGCAAGTCCACGATCACCGCCCTGCTCGCCCGCCTCTACGACCCGAGCGCCGGTGCGGTCCGCGTCAACGGCCTCGACCTGCGCCAGGCGACGACCGCCTCGGTGTCCGCGACCGTGGGCATGGTCACGCAGGAGGCCCACCTCTTCCACGACACCATCCGCGCCAACCTCGCGTACGCCGCCCCGGACGCCACCGACGAGGAGGTGGTGGCCGCGCTCAAGGCCGCCCAGGTCTGGCCGCTCGTCAGCGCCCTGCCCGAGGGGCTCGACACCGTCGTGGGCGACCGCGGCCACCGGCTCTCCGGTGGTGAGAAGCAGCGGCTGGCCCTTGCGCGGCTGCTGCTCAAGAGCCCCGGCCTCATCGTCCTCGACGAGGCGACCGCCCACCTCGACAGCGAGTCCGAGGCCGCGGTCCAGCGCGCCCTGGACACCGCGCTGCGTGGCCGCACGGCTGTCGTCATCGCCCACCGGCTGTCCACCGTGCGCGGCGCCGACCAGATCCTGGTCGTCGACGACGGCCGGATCGTCGAGCGTGGCACCCACCGCGAGCTGATGGCCCGTGGTGGTGTCTACAGCGACCTCTACACGACGCAGTTCGCCGACCAGGAGTCCGACGTCCCCGCCTGAGCCCCACCCGGGGGGCTCAGCCGTCCTCCTCGTCCCAGATCCGCGTCTTCCTGGGCCGGCGCGGGGGAGCGGCGCCTGCGCCGGCGCCCCCACTGGAGACGGCCCGGGCCTCGAGGCCTTCGCGGTACTCGCGGCGGATGCCGAACCCCACGAGCACGAACCCACCGACCATCGCCATCCACCACTGGAAGGCGTATGCCTGGTGCGGGCCGAGATCGGTGTCAGGAGCCTCCAGCGCGGTCGGGCGCGCGGGGGCGCTGCCGTCGGGCAGCCGCTCGACCTCGAGCACGACGTAGGCGCCGAGCAACGGCTCGCCCACCTCATGGGCGACCTCGGCGAGGTTGATGCTGGCGACCTGCCCGGCGGGCAGGGTCCGACCCAGGGACGGCTCCGAGCGCCGCAACCACCCGGTCACCGTCACCTCGTCCGTGGGCGCGGGCGGGACCGCGGGCAGCAGCTGCGCCGTCTTGGCGTTCTGCACCCAGCCGCGGTCGACCACGACGGTGCCACCACCTTCGACGGTGAACGGCACGAGCACCTCGTAGCCGTAGGTGCTCTCGTGGGGGCGGTTGCGGACCAGCACGGTCTGGTCGGCGGCATACCGGCCGGTGGCGGTGACCCGGGTCCATTCCTGCGACAAGGGCATCGGCGCCGCGCCGAGCACCTTCGTCAGCGGTTGGGGAGGAGCCTCGTAGTGGGAGTTGATGCGATCCGCCCGGGCGGCCTTCGCCTCGTACCGGTGCCACTGCCACTGACCGAGGAGGTAACCCGCGACGGCAAGGCCGAGCGCCGCTGCCAGGGCTCCCAGCCAGCGCCGCGAAATGAGCACCCTGAGCACGTCATCACGGTACCCGGCTTAGGCTGGGGGGTATGACCGGCCTCCCCTTCCCGACCGTGCGCGGTGCCACGCCCGTGCCCGAAGGCCTGGTGGGCCTGCCCGACCGCTACGCGAGGGTGGCCCGCGACCTGCGGGTGTCCGTCACCGACCGGTGCAACCTGCGCTGCCGCTACTGCATGCCCGCCGAGGGACTGCCCTGGCTGGCCAAGCCGGAGATGTTGTCCGACGACGAGCTGGTCCGGGTCGTGGGCGTGTTCGTGGGGCTGGGGATCCGCCAGGTCCGCCTCACCGGTGGCGAGCCGATGCTGCGGCGGTCGCTGGTCGACGTGGTGCGCCGGATCGCAGCGCTGGAGCCCCGCCCGCGGATCGCCATGACCACCAACGGGATCGGGCTGGACCGCCTCGCCCAGCCCTTGGCCGACGCCGGCCTCGACCGGGTCAACGTCAGCCTCGACACCATCGACCCCAAGGAGTTCGCCGACCTCACCCGCCGCGACCGCCTGCACGACGTCGAGGCCGGGCTCAAGGCCGCGGCCACCGCCGGGCTGGTGCCGGTCAAGGTCAACGCCGTCGCCATGCGCGGCATCAACGACGACTCGGTCGCCGACCTGCTGCAGTGGTGCCTCGACCGTGGGTACGAGCTGCGGTTCATCGAGCAGATGCCGCTGGACGCCCAGCACGGCTGGGACGCCTCGACGATGGTGTCCTCGCAGGAGCTGCACGAGCGGCTCGGCGAGCGCTTCACGCTCACGCCCCTGCCGCAGGCAGCCCGCGGCAGCGCTCCGGCCGAGCGCTTCCTGGTCAACGGCGGCCCGCAGACCGTGGGCATCATCGCCAGCGTCACCGACCCGTTCTGCGCAGCCTGCGACCGCACCCGCCTCACCGCGGACGGCCAGGTCCGCAACTGCCTGTTCTCCCAGGCCGAGACCGACCTGCGGGGACCGCTGCGCGACGGCGCCAGCGACGAGGACCTCGCCCGGCTCATCCAGGGCGAGATGTGGCGCAAGGCGCCGGGACACGGGATCGGCTCGGACGGCTTCGTCCAGCCCGACCGCCCGATGTCCGCCATCGGCGGCTGACGACCCGGTCAGCCGGCCGTGGCGGGGATCGCGTCAGCGGGCACCGTCTCGACGAGGAACCCCCGCACCGACAGGAACTCCCCGAGCGAGGTCTTGTGGTCCTCGCACGCGAGCCACACCTTGCGGCGGTCGGCGGTGTGCAAGGTGGGGTTGTTCCACAGGTGCGCCCAGGTCGCCGTCGCGCGACAGGCCTTCGCACTGCAGATCATGCCCTCCATCAGCGCCCGCCTTCCATCAGCGACCGAGCCGGGCCGGTCCGTCGCCCCGGGGGGTGACCGGGGCCGAGCCGCGTCCGGCGCCACGGGGGGCGACCGCGTTGACCATGACCACCGCGACGTAGGGGAGCACCACCGCGAGCATGGCCAGGGTGCCCCATACCCACCACGGCGCACCAGAGGTCGCGGTCAGGACGGCGCCGATGAAGCACACCGTGCGGATCCCCATCGTGAACAGGTAGCGCTTGATCCGGCCGGACTGCTCGTCGGCGAGGTTGGCCGGGGCCGAGGTCACCGACTGGACGACGGGCTCCTCGGGGTGGTGGCGGCGTGAACGGTGCACCTGTCCACGATAAGCCGCCGGGGATGCGGTGTACCCATCGGTAGTCGATAGGGTCGCGCGCAGAGGCAGGCCGAGCACGGACGACACGGAGGAATCGATGGCAGACCGCAACGTCCTGGTCACCGGAGGCAACCGCGGGATCGGGCTCAGCATCGCCCGCGCCCTCGCCGAGGCAGGCCACCACGTGGTCGTCACGCATCGTTCCGGTGAGCCGCCGGAGGGGCTGCAGGGGGTCCGGTGCGAGGTCACCGACACCGCTTCGGTCGACGCCGCGTTCGCCCAGGCGGAGGAGCTGCTGGGCGGCCCCGTCGACGTCCTGGTGGCCAACGCCGGCGTGACCCGCGACCAGCTGCTCATGCGGATGAGCGACGACGAGTTCGACTCCGTCATCGACACCAACCTGGCCGGGGCCTTCCGCTGCGCCCGCCGTGCCGTCAAGGGCATGATCCGGTTGCGGCGCGGGCGGATCATCTTCATCTCCAGCGTCGTGGCCCTCTACGGCTCACCCGGGCAGGCCAACTACTCCGCCAGCAAGGCCGGGCTCGTGGGCCTGGCGCGCTCCATCTCGCGCGAGCTCGGCGGTCGCGGCATCACGGCCAACGTCGTCGCGCCGGGCTTCATCGAGACCGACATGACCCAGGACCTCCCCGAGGACCGCAAGAAGGCCTACCAGGCCAGCATCCCCGCAGGACGCTTCGGCCAGTCCGAGGAGGTCGCCGCCGCGGTGCGCTTCCTCGCCTCGGACGAGGCGGCATACATCACCGGCGCCGTGGTCCCCGTCGACGGCGGACTCGGTATGGGGCACTGACGCCACCAGCTCGCCAGGCACCACCAGCACCACCGGCACCACCACTGACCCCACCAGATCGGAGTACCCGCCATGCTGCTCGAGGGTAAGAAGCTGCTCATCACCGGTGTCCTCATGGACTCCTCGATCGCCTTCCACGTGGCCAAGATCGCCCAGGAGCAGGGCGCCGAGGTGGTGCTGACGTCGTTCGGCCGCACCTTCAAGATCACCCAGACGATCGCCAAGCGGCTGCCGACCACGCCACCGGTCGTCGAGCTCGATGTGACCGACCAGGAGCACCTCGACACCCTCGCGGAGCGCCTCGGCGAGCACGTCGACCACCTCGACGGGGTGCTGCACTCCATCGGGTTCGCGCCGCAGGGGGCCTTCAACTTCCTGGAGGGCACCTTCGAGGACGTGTCGACAGCCATCCACGCCTCGGCCTACTCGCTCAAGTCGCTCGGTGTGGCCACCCTGCCGCTGATGAAGGACGGCGGGAGCATCGTCGGCCTGACCTTCGACGCGAAGTACGCCTGGCCGGTCTACGACTGGATGGGGGTGGCCAAGGCCGCCTTCGAGTCGACCAACCGCTACCTCGCCCGCGACCTCGGCCCCAAGGGCATCCGCTGCAACCTGGTGGCCGCCGGCCCCATCCGCACGACCGCAGCGAAGTCCATCCCCGGCTTCGCGACGTTCGAGGAGATCTGGAACAACCGCGCCCCGCTCGGGTGGGACGTCGAGGACGCCGTACCCGCCGCCCAGGCCTGCGCCGCGCTGCTGTCCGACTGGTTCCCGGCCACGACCGGAGAGATCGTCCACGTCGACGGTGGAGTCCACGCGATGGGGCAGTGACGCCTGGTCTGCCGGGTCGGTGAGCCGCTACTAGGCTCGCCGCATGACGTCCGCCCCTGCCGTCTTCGCACCTGCCGTCTCCGCAACAGAGGTTCGGGTCCTCGAGGGCCCGAACCTCTACTTCGCCAAGCCCGCCATCAAGGTCAGCCTCGAGCTGCCCGGCTACCTGTCCGCCGCCGAGGCCGACCTCGTCACGATCGCCCGGTCCGTGGGGCTGCGCAGCTCCCGACCGGGCGCGCCGGGCACCGAGCAGCGGCAGCGGTTCGTCATGCGGCTGGTCGAGCGCGCCACCCGCCGCCTCGCCGCCGCGAGCGGCACCACCCGGCTCGGGGTGCGGTCCCGTCCCGGCAGCGACCCCGCGCAGGTCGTGGTGGCCTTCGTATGGCGCCGCCGCGGCCGGGCGCGTGCCCTCGGCGAGGGGGTGGCCCCGCTCCTGGCGTCCTGGCTCGACGGCGACGACCAGCTGGCGGTGCTCGGCGCCCAGATCGCCGCGGCCGAGCCCGGCGACCGCCCCGAGCTCATCACCCCGACGATCCCCGTCGTGTCGGTCACCGGCACCAACGGCAAGACCACGACCACCCGGCTGCTCGGGCACATCGGCATGACCGCAGGCCTGCGCACCGCGTGGTCCTCGACCGACGGCATCGTGGTGCAGGGCGAGGTCATCGAGGGCGGTGACTACTCCGGCCCGGCCGGCGCCCGCGGCGTCCTGACCGCTCCCGGGGTGCAGCTCGGCGTCCTCGAGACGGCCCGCGGCGGCCTGCTCCTCAAGGGGCTGGGCGTGTCGGCCAACGACGTGTCCGTCGTCACCAACGTCTCCGCCGACCACCTCGGCCTGCACGGGATCGACACCGTCGACCAGCTGGCCGAGGTCAAGGCGATCGTCACCAAGGTCACCAAGCCCCGTGGGTGGGCGGTGCTCAACGGTGAGGACCCGCGGGTGTGGGCCATGCGTTCGGGGACCAGGGCGCGGCCCTGGGTCTTCTCGCTGCGTGCTGACGCCCCTGCGGTGCGCGAGGCCCTCGACGCCGGTGGCCGCGCCATCACCGTCCTGGACGGCGACATCACCGTGCTCGAGAACGGCCAGGACCCCGACCGCCTCGTGAGCATTCTCGACGTCCCGGCCACGCTGTCGGGCCTGTCGGTCCACAACATCGCCAACGCCCTGGCCGGTGCAGCCGCAGCCCTCGGCCTGGGCCTGCCCCGCGCGGCAGTGGTCGAGGGCCTGAAGTCCTTCGCGCCGGACGACCGGCTCAACCCCGGTCGGATGAACACCTACACGCTGCCCCGCGAGGACGGCACGGCCATCACGGTCATCGTCGACCTGGCCCACAACGAAGCGGGCCTCGAGGCACTCATGGACGTGGCGCACGGCCTCAAGGTCCCCGGCGGCCAGGTCCACCTCGGGCTCGGCCTCGCCGGCGACCGCACCGACGACCTGCTCGAGTCGATCGGCGAGATCGCCGGGTTGCGCGCCGACCGGGTCGTGGCAGCGCACAAGGAGCACTACCTGCGCGGCCGCACCATGGCGGAGCTCGAAGGCCACCTCCGCACCGGCCTGGCCCGCGCCGGCGTCGCGGACATCGACTCCTACCAGACCGAGCTCGGTGGGCTCCAGGCGCTCGTGCCCGGCGCCTCCGACGGTGATGTCGTCGCCCTGATGTGCCACGCCGAGCGGTCCCAGGTCACCGCCTGGCTGGCCGCACAGGGCGCCGTGGCCGACGGCCAGGCCGACATCCGCCGCAAGGTCGTGGCGGCCCGGGGCGAGCACGAGCTCGAGTCGCAGATCGCCGCCTTCTGGGACCTGTCCGACGACCTGGCCCGGATCGAGGCGGCCTCCTCGCTGCGCGCCTCCCGCCCGGGCGACCCCCGCCTGGTCTACGAGCTGGCGGCCAGCCTCGATGCCGCCGGGCGCGAGGAGGAGGCGATCGACCTCTACCGCGACGCCCTGGCCAGTGGCCTGCGCGAGCCGCACCGGCACCGTGCCCGGATCCAGCTCGCGTCCAGCCTGCGGGTCACCGGCCAGCCGGACCTCGCGCACTCGCTGCTCACCGAGCTCGCCCGGGAGCGCCCCGGCAGCGTGGCGATCGAGGCCTTCCGGGCCCTCGCGGCCTACGACAGCGGTCGGGCGGCCGAGGCGGTCGCCGACCTCGTCGACACCCTGCTGCACCACGCCGGCGACGAGGACAGCCTGAGCTACCAGCGCTCGTTGCACGCGTATGCCGCGCAGCTGCGCCAGGCCTGAGGCGGGTACCTCAGCTGGTGGCGGGCTCGACCTCCGAGGCCCTGCTCGCGGCGGCATCCTGACCCGAGGCCTGCGCCTCGACCTGCATCTCGGCGGGGTCGAGGTCGGGGTCGCCGATGCCCTGCTGGTTGTGGGCGCCGGCCTGGGCGTGCTGGGTCATCTGCTCGAGCTCGCCGAGCACCTCCGCGTGCTGGTCGACGCACAGCACCACGACGTCGCCCGGGTTGGCCCGCGCCATGCAGTGGCGGACCGCCTCGACCTCGTCGAGGACGGTCTCGACCTGGCGGCAGCGGATGCCGTCCTTGCCGATCTCGGCCTTGGCGCCCTCGGCGATCAGGGCGGCGGTCTCGCCGGTCGGGCGACCCCGCTTGCGCTCGTCCTCACGCACCACCACCACGTCGAAGTGGCGGGCGGCGAGGGCACCGAGCTCGCGCATGTCGTCGTCGCGGCGGTCACCCGCGGTGGACACCATGCCGATCCGCGAGACCTTGCCGAGGTCGGACTGGCCGGCCTTCTGCGCGGCATACCCCTCGACGAACTCACCGAGCACCCGCATGCCGGGGGCGTTGTGGCAGTAGTCGACGAACACGTCGACGTGGTGCACGTTGACGAGGTTCATGCGGCCGGGGGAGAGGTAGTAGCTCGTCGTGAAGGTGCGCAGGCCCTGGCGGATCTCGTGCAGCCCGGCGCCGGCGGCGAAGGCCGCGCCCGCGGCAGCCATGGCGTTGGCCACGTTGAACTTCGCCGTGCCGCCGAAGGTCGCCGGCAGCAGGTGGGTCCAGGCGAGCTGCATCGAGCGTCGCCCGTGCTTGATGACGATCATGTCGCCGCGCTCGGTGTGGTCGAGGACGACGGCCCGGCCACCGCGACGGCAGTAGTCCTCGATGAACTCGCGCACCTTGCTGCCGGGCGGCTGCAGGGAGAACCAGACGATCCCGCCGGAACAGCGTCGACGCATCTTGCGGACCAGGTCGTCATCGGCGTTGAGCACCGCGAAACCGTTGCGGGGCACCGCTTCCACGATGACGGCCTTGACGTCGGCGAGCTGCTCCAGGGTGTCGACGCCGTTCATGCCCAGGTGGTCGGGAGCGACGTTGGTGACGACGGCGACGTCGTTGCGGTCGTACCCCAGCCCCTCGCGCAGGATGCCGCCGCGCGCGACCTCCATCACCGCGAAGTCCACCCGCGGGTTCTGCAGGACCATGCGTGCCGAGCGCGGACCGGAGGCGTCGGCCTTGTAGACCAGGCGCTCGTCGATGACGATCCCGTCGGTCGAGGTCATGCCGACCTTGCGGCCGATGCCCTTGAAGATGTGGGCGATCATCCGCGAGGTCGTGGTCTTGCCGTTGGTGCCGGTGACGGCGACGATCGGCACGCGCGAGGGCGAGCCGGGAGGGAAGAGCAGGTCGACGACCGGCTTGGCGATGAACTGCGGCTCACCGACCGTGGGGTGGGTGTGCATGCGGAACCCGGGGGCGGCGTTGACCTCGCAGATGGCGCCACCGGTCTCGCGCACGGGTGAGGCGATGTCGGGGCAGATGAAGTCGATGCCCGCGACGTCGAGCCCGATCATCCGGGCCGCCTCCTCGGCGATCTCGACGTTGTCGGGGTGGGCGTCGAAGGTCCGGTCGACCGAGATGCCTCCCGTGGACATGTTGCCGGTCAGCGCCAGCTTGACCATCTGGCCCTCGGGGGGGACCGAGTCCATCTCGTGGCCCTGGGCACGCACGAGGCCGATGGCGGCCTCGTCGACCTTGATGCGGGTCAGCACCTTCTCGTGCCCGACCCCGCGGCGCGGGTCGGCGTTGGTGGTCTCGACCAGCTCGGCGACGGTGTGCGTGCCGTCACCGACGACGTGGGCGGGTACCCGCTCGGCGATCGCCTGCATCTTGCCGCCCACGATGAGGCAGCGGTAGTCGCGGCCGACCACCAGGGACTCGACGATGACGTACCCGCGGCGGGACTCGCCCTCGGCGGTGACGAAGGCGGCCTGCACCTCCTCGTCGGACTGCAGGTCGAGGCAGACCCCGCGGCCGTGGTTGCCGTCGAGCGGCTTCACCACGACGGGGAAGCCGATGCGACGGGCGGCCGAGACGGCACCATCGGCGGTACGGACCGTCTCCTGCTTGGGCACCGGCAGGCCGGCCGAGGCGAGCAACCGGGTGGTCATGTCCTTGTCACCGGCGATGTCGACGGCGAGCGCGCCGGTCTTGGACGTCATCGTCGCGCGGATCCGCTGGGCGTGGACACCCTGGCCGAGCTGGACGAAGGACGCGCTGTTGAGCCGGATGTAGGGGATGTCGCGGGCGACCGCCTCCTCGACGATGGCGCCCGTCGAGGGACCGAACGCCGAGCGCTGGGCCCGGCGCAGGAACAGGTCGAGCTCCTCGGAGAAGTCGAAGTCCTCCTCGGCGCGGACGAGGTGGTTGACCAGGCGGACGGCGAGCGTGCCGGCGGCGAGGCCGACGGTCTCGTCGGCATAGTCGTAGATGACGTTGTACTGACCGGGCTGCCCCTTGACGGCGCGGGTCTTGCCGCGACGCAGGTCGTGACCAGCCTCCTGCTGCAGCTGCAGCGCCACGTGCTCGGCCACGTGCCCGACCCAGGTGCCTTCGCGCAGGCGCTCGATGAAGCCGCCCTTCACGCCGCGTGAGCAGGTGTGGTTCTGCAGGCCCGGCAGCAGCTCGACGAGCTGGTCGGTGAACCCCTCGATGGTGTCGGTGGGGTAGTCCTCGAGCACGCCGAGGTCGACGACCAGGTGGATGGCGGGGCTGTAGGACCAGATGTTGCCGCCGCGGTAGACCCGCGACTGCACGATCGACAGCTCGGGAGCTGCAGGCCGGGTGGGCGTGGGGCGATCGGCCATGGGATCTCCTAGCGGGTGGGGCTGGGGTGGGGCCGGTCAGGCCTTCGCGGAGGCCAGGGCCACCGCGGCGTCCGCGTGCTTCTCGACGAAGTCGACGAGCCGCACCTCGGAGAGGTCGAACGTAGCGCCTGCAGGCAGCGAGTGCACGACTGCACCCGAGACCATCAGGGGCGCTCCTCGGCGGGCGTCCGGGGCGTCGGACACCGCCTCACGGCAGTCGAGCACGAACACGGCACCGGCGCCGTGGACGGTGAACCCGGATCGGTCACGGACCTCGATGGCCGTGTCCTCGTCGATCCCGATGCCGATCAGGCTCGGGGAGGCGGCGACCATGGCCATCAGGCGCCCGTAGCGGGACCGCTGGGCGAAGTGCTGGTCGATGATGACCCCGTCCAACAGACCCAGCCCGGCGCTGAGCTGGCTGTGGCGCTGTCGCGGGGTGATGCCCTCGTCGCCCATCGAGATCATGAACCGGCTCATGATCGAGGCACCCGCCGACGTGCCGCCGACCACGGCCCCGCGGTCGTGCGCTCGGTGCAGCGCCTCACCGAGCGGCGTGCCGGGCAGCCGCTGGCTGAGCTTGAGCTGGCTGCCGCCACTGAGGAAGACGCCGGTGGCCTCGTCGACGAGGGCGACCAGGGCCTCGTCGTGGGCGTCCTGTCGCGACTGCGGGTTGACGACGGAGGGCGCGGGCGCGCCGAGCCGGGTGAAGACCTCGGTATAGGCCTCGGTCACCTCGTCCTGGAAGGAGGACGCGGTGGGGACCAGGACGATCTTGGCCTTGCGCCCGCCGGCCAGTCGGACGAAGCGGCGCAGGACGGTGGCCTTGCCGACGCGGTCCTCGGCGCCCCCGATGATCAGGAGGGTCGGTGTCGCACGACGTTTTGACGAGGCCATCGCACCAGCCTAGGAGTCAGGGGTGGGGGAGCGGCGGAGCGGGGGTCGGCGTGCCGTCTGCTTCGTCCGCCTCCTCGATCTCCTCGCGGGTGATCCCGAGCAGGTAGAGGACCGCGTCGAGGTAGGGGACGTTGACCGCGGTGTCGGCCTGCTCCCGCACGACGGGCTTGGCGTTGAAGGCCACGCCGAGGCCGGCGGCCTCGAGCATGTCGAGGTCGTTGGCCCCGTCGCCGATCGCCACGGTCCGGGACAGCGGCAGGCCCTCCGCGGCGGCGAACCGGCGCAGCGCAGCCGCCTTGCCCGCCCGGTCGACGATCTCGCCGACGACCCGGCCGGTGAGCAGGCCGTCGCGGACCTCGAGCCGGTTCGCGTGGGCGTGGTCGATGTCGAGCTCGCGGGCGAGCTCCTCGACGATCTCGATGAACCCCCCGGAGACCACGGCGACGGTGAAGCCGAGCCGCTTGAGCGTTCGCACCAGCGTTCGGGCGCCGGGGGTGAACTGCACGGCGGCGCGGACCTCGTCGAGCACCGACACGGGCAGGCCGGCGAGGGCTGCCACGCGTTCACGCAGGCTGTCGGCGAAGTCCAGCTCGCCCTGCATGGCGGCCTGCGTCACCGCGGCGACCTCGGCCGCGCGACCCGCGTGCGACGCGAGCAGCTCGATCACCTCGTCCTGGATGAGGGTGGAGTCGACATCCATGACGACGAGCCGTCGGCCGCGACGGGCGAGGCCGCCGGCCGCGACCGCGATGTCCAGGCCGTGCACACTGGACTCGAGGGCGAGCTCGCGCCGCAGCCGGTCCACGTCGGCGCCGGACACGTCGAACTCGACGGTCGTCACCGGATACCGCGAAAGCCGTCGGATGCGGTCGATGTTGGCGCCGTGCGAGGCGATCCGCGCCGTGATGGCGGCGACGCCGCTGGCGCGCAGCGGAGCGCCGAGGACCACGACGGCTGCGCGTCCACTGCGCCGTGGACGGCTGTCGCCGGTGCCCTTCTTGATCTTCACCTTGAGGTCGAGGCTGGTGCCCACGGAGGCGATGACCGCTCGGAGCCGCTCCTCGGCGTCGCCGGAGGCGAGCAGCATCGCCAGGGTGAGGTGGCCCCGGACGACGACCTGCTCGAGGTCGAGCACCTCGGCCCCGACATCGGCGATCGCGTCGAAGAAGGAGCTCGTGACGCCGGGCCGGTCCTCGCCCGAGATGGTCACGAGAAGGGTCTGCGGCATCACGTCGGGCACCCTCGGACGATACCGACCGGTCTCAGCCCTCGAGGTGCGAGTCTCGCCATGCGACCAGGTCCCGCAAGGGCCCGAGGTCGAAGGACGGCCCGCCGACGCCGACGGTGAACAGGCGCGTGCCGACGTCGTGCAGGGCCTGGGCGCCCGCGGCGTAGTCGGCGACGTCCTCGGGCAGGCGGCCCGGCTTGGGGGAGACGCCCGCAGAGCGCTCGATCTCGGCCGGGTCTCGTCCGAGGTCGGCGCACCACCGGTCGAGGACCGCGTGCTTGTGCGCCACCGTCTCGGGGTCGCCGAACCCGTGCCAGATCGAGGCGTGCTGGGCGACGATCTTCAGCGTCTTCTTCTCGCCACCACCTCCGATGAGGACCGGGATGTCGCGGGTGGGCGCGGGGTTGAGCCGCGACCAGCGGTCACGGATCAACGGCAGGTCGCGGGCGAGGGCGTCGAGGCGACCACCAGCGGTGCCGAACTCGTAGCCGTACTCGTCGTAGTCACGCTCGAACCACCCGGACCCGATGCCGAGGATGAGGCGGCCGTCGCTGATGTGGTCGACGGTGCGAGCCATGTCGGCCAGCAGCTGGGGGTTGCGGTAGCTGTTGCAGGTGACGAGTGCGCCGATCTCGACCCGCTCGGTGGCCTCGGCCCAGGCGGCGAGCATCGTCCAGCACTCGAAGTGGGCACCGTCGGCCTCGCCGTACAGCGGGAAGAAGTGGTCCCAGTTGAAGATGACGTCCGCGCCGATCTCCTCTGCCTGCGCGCAGGCACGCCGGATGGCGGCGTACTCGGCGTGCTGGGGCTGGAGCTGGACCCCGATGCGGATGGGCCGCGCCGGACCCGTCACTGGGTGACCTTCTGGAACTTGGCGACGACGGTGAGGCCGGACTCGGTGACCATGAACCCCCGTTCGAGGTCGTGGTCGTGGTCGACGCCGATGCTGGTGTCCTCGGGCACGATGACGTTCTTGTCGATGATGGCCTTCTTGATGACACAGTTGCGGCCGACCTCGACCCCGTCGAGCAGGACGCTGTCATCGATCGTCGTGCCGCTGTGGATGTGGCACCGCGGCGAGAGCACCGAGTTGGTGACGACGGCCCCGGAGATGACGACACCGGGGGAGACCGCGGAGTTGTGCGCCTCGCCGAACTTGCCCATGTAGCCGTGCACGAGCTTGGCCGGCGGGAACGGGCCGTAGTCGGTGTAGATCGGCCAGTCGTAGTTGTAGAGGTTGAAGACCGGGTGGATGGACACGAGGTCCATGTGCGCGTCCCAGTAGGAGTCCATCGTGCCGACGTCCCGCCAGTAGGCCTGGTCGCGCTCGGTCGCGCCCGGGATGACGTTGTCCTTGAAGTCGTAGACGTAGCCACGACCCTCGTCCACGAACGCCGGGACGATGTCGCCGCCCATGTCGTGGCGGCTGCCCTCCCGGTCGTTGTCCCGCGTCACGGCGTCGATGAGGACGTCGGTGTCGAACACGTAGTTGCCCATCGAGGCCAGCACCTCGTCGGGGGAGTCGGGCAGCCCCTTGGCGTCGGTGGGCTTCTCGAGGAAGGCACCGATCTTGCGGTGGTCGCCGTCGTCCACCTCGATCACGCCGAACTGGTCGGCCAGGGCGATGGGCTGCCGGATCGCCGCGACGGTCACGCCGGCACCGGTCTCGATGTGCTGGGCGACCATCTGGGAGAAGTCCATGCGGTAGACGTGGTCGGCGCCCACGACGACGACGATGTCCGGCTTCTCGTCGTGGACGAGGTTGAGGCTCTGGAAGATCGCGTTGGCGGACCCGAGGTACCAGTTCTTGTCGATGCGCTGCTGCGCGGGCACGGGCGCGATGTAGTTGCCGAGCATCGTCGACATGCGCCAGGTCTTGGTGACGTGGCGGTCCAGGCTGTGCGACTTGTACTGCGTCAGGACGACGACCTTGAGGTAGCCGCTGTTGACGATGTTGCTCAGCGCGAAGTCGATGAGCCGGTAGATCCCCCCGAACGGCACCGCTGGTTTGGCCCGGTCGGCGGTCAACGGCATCAGCCGCTTTCCCTCACCGCCTGCAAGGACGATGGCAAGAACCTCTGGGAACCCCGCGACGGTACGGCATGACACCGACCCTAGGGAATGGTCGCCCCTGTGGCGAGACCTGTCCGCAAATCCGTTCCACTACTACGCTCATCAAGATGAGAGTCGACATCCTGACCAAGGAGTACCCGCCCAACATCTACGGCGGGGCGGGGGTCCACGTCGCTGAGCTCGTGCGGGCGCTGCGCGACCGTGGCGACATCGACACGAGGGTGCGAGCGTTCGGTGTGCCGGTGGTCGAGGAGGGCACGACCGGGTATGGCGACCTGCCGGACCTCGCTGCCGCGAACCCGGCGGTGCGGACCATGGGTGTCGACCTCGCGATGGCGGGCGACTGCGTCGGGGCCGACCTCGTGCACTCCCACACCTGGTACGCCAACTTCGCCGGGCACGTCGCGTCGATGCTCGGTGGCATGCCCCACGTCGTGTCGGCCCACAGCCTGGAACCGATGCGCCCGTGGAAGGCCGAGCAGCTCGGGGGTGGCTATCGCCTGTCGTCGTTCATGGAGCGCACCGCCTACGAGGGTGCCGACGCCGTCATCGCGGTGAGCGAGGGCATGCGCCAGGACGTGTTGCGCAGCTATCCGAACATCGACCCGGAGCGGGTCAAGGTCGTCCACAACGGCATCGACTCCGAGCTCTGGCAGCGCGGCGAGGACTCCGACACGGTGCGCCGCCACGGCATCGATCCCGAGGCCAAGTCGGTCGTCTTCGTCGGGCGCATCACCCGTCAGAAGGGCCTGCCCTACCTGCTGCGGGCTGCGGCCCAGCTGCCGCCGGATGTCCAGCTGGTGCTCTGTGCCGGCGCTCCGGACACCCCGGAGATCCTCGCCGAGGTCGAGGGCCTCATGGACGAGCTCAAGGCCACCCGCGACGGTGTCGTGTGGATCGCCGAGATGCTGCCCCGTGCCGAGGTGATCGCCCTGCTCTCTGCCGCAACGGTGTTCGCGTGTCCCTCCATCTACGAGCCGCTCGGCATCGTCAACCTCGAGGCGATGGCCTGCGAGCTAGCAGTCGTGGCGACCGCGACCGGAGGGATCCCCGAGGTCGTTGTCGACGGTGAGACCGGCTGGCTGGTCCCGATCGAGCAGCACCAGGACGGCAGCGGAATCCCGCTCGACCCGCAGAAGTTCGTCGACGACCTGGCGGCGGCGCTCACCGATGCGGTGAGCGATACGGAGCGTGCCCGCCAGATGGGTCAGGCTGGTCGGCGGCGCGCAGTCGAGTCGTTCTCGTGGGCCAGCATCGGCGAGCAGACCAACCAGGTGTACGCGGACGTCCTGCGTCGCCGGGAACTCGACGCCTGAGCATCTGCGGCGGGCAGGATCCGAGCTCGCGTCCGGCATGCTTGTCGTCGGAGGCCAGTTCGCACTCTCTAGGCATGGGAGCGGGATCGCATGGACGCGCAGGTCCGGACTGCAGAACCGGATGACGTGGACGCCATCCTCGCTTTCGGATCCACGGTCATCGTGCAGCACTACTCCCCGATACTCGGTAGCGATGCTGCTGAGGCACAGCTGGCATGGTGGGGCCGCGAGCGCATCAGTCGGGCCGTAGCAGCAGGACGAGTTCAGGTGGTCGTGGACGACCGTCGCATCGTGGGTGTGGCCGAGACGGGCGAGATCGCTGACGAGCAAGTCATCTGGAAGCTCTATCTGGCTCCGACCCATCGCGGGCGTTCGCTCGGGGTCGAACTGCTGGAACGAGCCATCGCCGGGCTTCCGGCAGGGACTGACCACGTGCTGGTCGAACACTTTGCCGGCAACGGACGAGCAGGTGCGTTCTACGAACGCGAAGGGTTCGAGGTGGTGGACACCGAATCGGACAGTTCCGGGAACCCGAGCGCCGCGGTGGTATGGCGGCGTCGCAACCTTCGAGGCTGACCGGCGTCACCAGTCGCGGCCGGCGTGGGGTGGCCGGGCGGGGAGTGGGTCCAGGGGTGGGGTGTGGGTTGGCAGGTCGGTGTCGGGTGGGAGCTCGAGGTCGGTCCAGCGGATGGGTCCGCCGCTGGGTGGGTGGTAGGTGTCGGTGGGGATGGGTGGGTCACCTTCGGGTGGTGGGGCGGTTTCTGCTGGTTGGGGTGGTCGGATGGGTAGGCCGTACCGGTTGGTGACGGTGAGGCCGTCGGGGTGGGTGGGGTCGCCGGTGATGGTGTAGTCGCCGCGGTCGATGGCGTCGTGGTGGATGGTGCAGAGGCTGGCCTGGTTGTGTTCGTCGGTGGGTCCGCCGTCGGCCCAGGGGTTGAGGTGGTGGATCTCGACGAAGCGGGTGGTGGGGCAGCCGGGGAACCGGCAGCCGCGGTCGCGGTCGGTGATCAGGCGGCGGGTGCGGTCGGGCAGGATCCGCATGGACCGTCCTACAGAGACCGGTCGGCCTTCGGTTTCCCAGACGGGTTGGACCTTCCCGTCGCTGATGAACCGGGTCAGCAGGCGTAGGGGGATGGCGTGGCCGCCGTTGATCCAGGCGCCGTCGGTGGACAGGTGCAGGTAGACCCGGTACCGCGACGCCCGACTGGTCGAGGTGACCGAGGCGAGGGAGCGGGTGGCCATCTCCTCCAGCGCGTCGGCGTAGGTCGGCAGGCCGGCCCTAGGGTCTTGCGCGTCCCTGCTGGTGGCTGGCACCGGCTCGCTGCCGGTAACGGTGGCGCTGTCGCTAGTGCTGGCGGTGTAGGTGTCGCGGCGGCGTAGGAACAGGGCGTCCTTGGCTTCCTTGACGGCTTGTTCGACCAGGGCGCCGATGGTGGCGGGGGCGGAGTACCGCAGCTGGAACCGGCCGTCGCTGTCGTAGGACATCGACAGGTCTGCCCGGGCGCACGCCCGCTGCTCCGACGGCCGCGTCCCGTGCTGCGTCGTGGGCGCGCTGCACCTCGAGCGCGCGGATCGGAGGCGGTGACGGCCTCACCATCGGCGTCAGCGGGAGTGGTGCCTTCTGGTGGGGGTGTGGTCGCGGGGAAGCCGTGGCGGGAGGTGGCTCGGCGTAGCTGGGTGACGGTGGCGTTGCGGGCCAGGTGGGTCACCGAGGTCGTGTAGCCGGGTGGGACGTTGCGGGCGATGACGGCGACCTGGTCCAGCGACAGCTCACCGGCATCCAGAGCGGCAGACGCCTCAACCAGTTCGGTGCGTCGTTTCGCGACCTGCACGATGTCCGAGGCGTGCCCGGGCGACAGTCCGGCCCGGACGACGAGGTAGTGCTCGGGGGTCTTGAACCCGCCGTCGCCCCAGTGCCGGTCGGTGATCAGCTCGGCAGCGATCTGCACCAGCTCGGCCTGGGCGCGGTTCAACCGTCCCGCGACCGCGGCGGTGCGCTCCCACAACTCCAGCTGCCGGGACTCCCGGGCCTGGACGAGTGGGTTGGTCGACATACCTACATCGTACAGGTGTTCGAACGAGTCGGGAAGGGTTGTCCACAACGAATTCGCCCACGGCGCAACCGAATTCGTCGAAGGTCACCGGAGTCGCGTGTCTGTAGGGACCCGGTAGGTGTCCATGCTGGTCACCCCACCACGCAGAACTCGTTGCCCCCTGGGTCAGCCATGCCCAGGCCGTCCGCGCAGCCGGCGTCGACGCGAGTAGCCCCTAGTGCCAACAGGCGCTCGACTTCGACATCGATGGTTGACGGGGCGCAGGGCGCGAGGTCGAGGTGGAGCCGATTCCTGCCGAGCTTGGGCGCCACCGGCTCGCCACCCCAGGTGATCTTGGGGCCTCCGGTGGGCGCCTGGACCGCGGTCTCACCGTCCTGGTCCCACACCAGGTTCCAGGCCAGTGCATCGCGCCAGAAGTAGCCGACCTCGGCGAGACCGCCTCCGGCCAACGAGCTGAAGAACGGGCAGCCGGCCAGGAAGCGGCCTCCGGGCTCGAGGATGCACAGCTCGTTGCCGTCGGGATCGGCGAGGACGACGTGTTCGGCGTCCGGTCCCTGGCCCACATCCACGTTCCGGGCGCCCAACTCCAGCGCTCGGTGGACCGCGGACGCCTGCTCGTGGATGGAGGTCGGTAACAGGTCCGCGTGCATCTGGTTGGGCCCCCTCTTCTCACCGGCTCCGGCGACGAATCGCAGGCTGAACCCCACCTCGGTCGTCGCCGCCAGTGACGGTGCGCCCCGCACGATCGTGACGTCCTGGCCCAGCAGACCACCCCAGAACACGGCGAGACGCTCCGGGCCGGGCGAGCTGAAGGTCAGGGCGACCAACTGACACACCATGACGCCATTCTCCGACGCGCTCGTGTCGCGTCAATCCGAATACCGAGGGATCAGTTGCTGGGCAGTGCCCGCCGCCGAACGGGGTCGACGAGGACGTCGACGTTGTGGCTCCACTGTTCGGCGGACCCGACCCCGCGGGGCAGGGACCGGACCGCGGGGTCGGTGACCGATGCTTCGAGCAGGGCGACCACGTCATCGCGGACTCCTCGGTAGGGCCGGTCGAAGAAGGGTTCGACGGGGTCATCGACCGTGGGCAGTCCCACTTCGTGCTGGAGTCGGTTGAGCGATCTGAGGGCGTCCACCAGTGCGTCCTCACGGATGCGCCAGTCCCCGGCACCCAGGGCACGAAGCAGTGGTTCGGCCACCTCGTGGCCGCGCGGTAGGTGGGCGAGGCTGGTGCCGGCCCACTTGGCGTAGGGGGGCCAACGTCGCTCGAGAAGGTGCGCCAGATGCATGGCCGCGTCCGCGAGCCGTGCTGTGACCACGCGTGACCCGAGATCGTCCCCGCGGTCGGCCGTACGTCCGACGAAGGGCAGCTCCTGGGCAATGCGTGTCCAGTCGGTCGCCACCACGTGGACCCAGAGGTCCTGCGGATACCAGGTCAGTGCCCGACGCGCCGCGGACAGCTGTCCCGAGGTGTCCGCGAACAGCGGGCCGGCCGTCACTTCGAGGACGGCCTGACCGGTCAGGGACAGCCAGTCGCGGACCGACAGGGCGTTGGTGTCGAGCACACCGGTCCGCGAGGCCACGAACGACTCGGGATCCTCCACCCGAACCCGATGACGCGGGTGCGGGTCCCCCGTGGTCGCGAACCGGATGGGGCGTCCGAGATAGCTCTCGGGCAGGACGTCATCGAGGTGGGCATCGACACGGTCGATCATGTCGGGCGCGACGATGAGGTTCAGGCGAAGCCCCCAGTCATGGTCTCGCGACATCGCATCATCCAGACCGAGGACCTCCGAGCCGCCGCCCAACAGCCCGGCCGCGTGTGGCAGGTCCGGCCAGCGCAACGCGATCGACGGGGCGATGAGCGTGTCGTAGAAGTCACGCGACAGCTCGGCACCTGACAGCTCCACGGGTGCATCCTCGCAGTTCCGCCGGCTATCGGTGCCCGAGCGGCATCACCCAGCGGAAGGCGCTGAGGAGGGGTCCTCGGCACCAGCATCCCTGCGAGCACTCGCATCGACGCAGGCCTGCGGCCTCGGCTGCTCGAGTGCCCAGGGCTGCGCACACGTACAGACCAACCACCACCACCACACCACGCCTCATGTGCAGCACCGTACGCCGATCGGCTTCCGCAGCACCCGTGACCAGAACCGGCCGAACCAGCTCTGCCAACACGCCCTAGGAGGGCCGCCAGCCCGCCAGCACCGCACACGCGGCGTTGGTGGCGTCGGCGAGGGCACGGTCGGCGGCCCGCTGGAGCCGCAGCAGCAGGGAGTGCCGTGCGGCCGCCGTCGACGCATTGAGGGCGCCGTCTCCCGCGGCGAGCGCAACATCCACGACGTGGGCGACGGTCCCGGCCAGGGTGATCACCTGTGCGGCCCGACCAGGGAGGCCCGAAGGCAGACCCCAGCGCCCACCGAGCGCCGCATCGGCCAGCGCGCGGGCCGCCGAGGCCGCGAAGGGTTGTCCGCCCAGGGCGTCGAGGTGCTCGGTGACGACCCGCAGCTCCTCACGCAGGTGCCGCTCGAGCTGCGAGGCGTCCAACGCCTCGACCCGGTGCCGGGGGACCGGCTCGGAGTCGTATGCCGTCCAGTCGACCCGGGTGCCCACGTCCAGACCGCCGCGGACGTCGTCACCGAAGGAGGAGATGGACGGCACGAGCATCCCGCCGAGCGCGGGCACGAACACGGCCTCACCACCAGCTGCGGCGGCACCCAGCGCGTCACCGGACGCGCGGGGGAGGCCGGCGAGGTCGCCGGGGGCGGGCAGGGCGACGAGCAGGGCCTGCTCGCCGAGCTCGCGCCATACCGAGAGTCGGTCGAGGTCACCATCGACGTGGTCGATGTCGGGCAGCGCCCGGCGCACTGCGGTCTCGAGCGACGCGCCGGTCGCCCAGGCGTGGGTGGTCCACAACGAAAGGCGCACGCAGGCAGGCAGTTCGGACACCCGATCATGCTAAGCCGATAGGGTCCGGTCCCATGAGTGACGTCCTTGAGTTCGCCGGGGTGAGTGTGGTCCGTGGCCACACGACCCTTCTCGACGACCTCACCTGGGAGGTCGAGGAGGGCCAACGCTGGGTCATCCTCGGGCCCAACGGCGCGGGCAAGACCACGTTGCTGCAGCTCGCCTCCGGGCGGATGCACCCCACCCAGGGCGTGGCCGGCGTGCTCGGTGAGGTGCTCGGCGCGGTCGACGTGTTCGAGCTCCGGCCGCGCATCGGCCTGGCCTCGGCCGCCCTCGCCGACCGGATCCCCGGTGACGAGATCGTGCACAACGTCGTCGTGACCGCGTCCTACGGCGTGGTGGGCCGCTGGCGCGAGACCTACGAGACCTTCGACCACGCACGCGCCTTCGAGCTGTTGCAGGCGCTCGGCGCCGACCACCTCGCCGACCGCACCTACGGGACGCTCTCGGAGGGGGAGCGCAAGCGGGTGCAGATCGCGCGCGCCCTGATGACCGACCCCGAGCTCATGCTCCTCGACGAGCCTGCGGCCGGGCTCGACCTCGGTGGCCGCGAGGACCTCGTCCGCCGCCTCGGTGAGCTGGCCGCCGACCTCGACGCACCGGCCTTGGTACTGGTGACCCACCACGTCGAGGAGATCCCACCGAACTTCACCGACGTCCTGCTGCTGCGTGAGGGACGGGTCGTCGCGCAGGGACCGGTCGAGATCACCTTGACGGAGGCGAACCTGTCCGCCACGTTCGGTATGCCGCTGGAGCTCGAGCGCCGCGGCGACAGATGGACCGCCCGCGCCCGCGTGGGGGGAACGCTGCAGGACCCCTCTTCGTCCTAGAGTTACCTGAACACAGAGAGGGGGAGCCATGAACTGGTTCGGGGACAACCCGTGGCTTGCCTGGGTGGGCGTCGCGCTGATCCTGGGCGCCATCGAGGCGGCAACCGTGGACTTCGTGTTCATCATGCTCGCCGCCGGCGCGCTGGCCTCGGCCGTCGCGGCGTCGTTCGGGGCTGGCTTCGCCGTCCAGATCGTGGTCGGGGTCCTGGTCGCGGTCGGGCTGCTCGTCGGGGTGCGGCCGTGGGTCAAGCGCAAGTTCAACGAGGCGGCCCCGGGCAACACCATCGGGGCCATCAGCCTCGTGGGCCGAAGTGCCCGGGTGCTCCAGACCGTCACCGAGACCGACGGACGCATCAAGCTCGCGGGGGAGACCTGGTCGGCCAGGGTCGTCCACGGCGGGTCGAAGTACATGCCGGGCCAAGAGGTCCGCGTCGTGTCCATCCAAGGGGCAATAGCGATCGTCGCCGACGAGACGCTGTCCCAGACAGGGGAGTAGCTCATGGACTTCTCGGCAGGCTTCATCGTCCTGGTGTTGCTGGTCGTCTTCGCGGCGATCGTCATCATCCGGACCGTCCGCATCGTGCCGCAGCAGACGGCCCTGATCATCGAGCGGCTCGGGCGCTACGCCCGCACGCTCGAGGGCGGTATCCACTTCCTGGTGCCGTTCGTCGACAAGGTCCGGGCCAACGTCGACCTGCGTGAACAGGTCGTCTCGTTCCCGCCGCAGCCCGTGATCACGTCCGACAACCTGGTCGTCAACATCGACACGGTCATCTACTACTCCGTCATCGACGCGAAGTCCGCGGTCTACGAGATCGCCAACTTCATCCAGGGCATCGAACAGCTCACCGTCACCACCTTGCGCAACGTCATCGGCTCGCTCGACCTCGAGCAGACGCTGACCAGCCGCGACCAGATCAACGCCCAGCTGCGCGGTGTCCTGGACGAGGCGACCGGCAAGTGGGGCATCCGCGTCAACCGCGTGGAGCTCAAGGCGATCGACCCGCCCATGTCGGTGCAGGAGTCGATGGAGAAGCAGATGAAGGCCGAGCGCGAGCGCCGCGCCCAGATCCTGTACGCCGAGGGCACCAAGCAGTCCGCGATCCTCACCGCCGAGGGTGAGAAGCAGAGCCAGATCCTGCGGGCCGAGGGCTCGGCGCAGGCGCGCATCCTCGAGGCCCAGGGCCAGGCCCGCGCCATCCAGCAGGTCTTCGACGCCATCCACCGCGGCAAGCCCACCCAGAAGCTGCTGGCCTACCAGTACCTCCAGGTGCTGCCGCAGATCGCCCGCGGCGACTCCAACAAGATGTGGATCATCCCGAGCGAGCTCACCGACGCCCTGCGCGGCATCGGCGGAGCACTGGGCCAGGCGGACGCGCCGCGTCTGGACGACGGTGAGGACGACGCGTGGGTCGACCCCGGCCCGTTGCAGGACGCCTTCGACGAGACCACGCTCGAGGACCCGATGCAGGCCCTCGCCGAAGCCCGGGGCCAAGCCGGTCGGGCCAGCCGGGAGGCGACCGAGCACGCCAACCCCGTGCAGCGGGTGCAGCCGCCGGTGCCGCCGCCTGCCGACGCCGTCCCCGAGTTCGAGGCGCCCCCCGCGCCGGCGGCACCGCCGGCCGACCCGGCAGCGACCCCGGAGGAGGACGGTCCGCGCGGGCCGGTCGCCTGACTCCACGCCATACCTTCAGGCGCTGCGCCGTCCCTGCACGCAGGGGCGGCGCACGCGTCGGTCGGGACGCAGTGAGGGCGGGCGCGACGGCAGCCGGACCGCTGCCGACGCCGCCCGGGCACGTCGCTAGGGTGCACGGGTGTCCGTTCTAGAAGCCCTCGGGATCTTGTTCGCGGGCCTGGGCGCAGGCACCATCAACACCGTCGTCGGCTCGGGCACCCTCATCACCTTCCCGACCCTGCTGTTCTTCGGGTTCCCGCCGGTCGTGGCCAACGTGTCCAACACCGTGGGCCTGGTCGCCGGCGGCATCACCGGGGTGCACGGCTACCGGCACGAGCTCAAGGGCGCCGGTCCGATCCTGCGCCGCCTGGTGCCGGCGTCGCTGGTCGGTGGCGTCGTCGGGGCGGTCCTGCTGCTCGTGCTGCCGCCCGAGGCGTTCACGGCGATCGTCCCGGTGCTGATCGGGCTCGGGCTGCTGCTCGTGGTGCTCGGCCCATGGCTCAACCGTCGGGCCGCCGAGCGTCGAACCCACGGGGTCGGCGCGCAGGTCGCCTGGCACGGACCGGCGCTGGTCGCCGGTGTCCTCGTCGGTGGCCTCTACGGAGGGTACTTCGGCGCCGCCCAGGGCGTGATCCTCATGGGGCTGCTGAGTGCGCTGACCACCGACCCGATCCAGCGGCTGAACGGCCTGAAGAACGTCCTGGCCACCATCGTCAACGCCGTCGCCGCGATCACCTTCATGGTGGTCGCGTGGGACCAGATCAGCTGGAGCGCGGCCGGGCTCATCGCCATCGGTGCGTTCGCCGGCGGTTGGGTCGGCTCGAAGATCGGCCGTCGGCTGCCCCCGGTGGTGCTGCGCGGTGTGATCCTCGTGGTCGGCCTGGTCGGGATCGTGAAGATCATCTGGTTCACCTGATGGAGTGGACCACGGTCCTGACCCTGGGACTGGCCCTGCTCGCCGGTGCCTTCGTGCAGTCCTCCATCGGCTTCGGGATGGCTGTGGTCGCAGCCCCGTTCGTCGTCGTCTTCAGCCCGGAGCTCATGCCTGGGGCACTGCTCGCCACGAGCTTCGCGCTGCCCGTCGTGCAGCTCACCCACGGCGCGCGGGACATCGCGTGGCGGCCGCTGGGGTGGGCGCTGGCGGCGCGGTTGGTCCTGACGCCGGTGGGGGTCACGATCGTCGCTGTCCTGTCGGTCCAGGCGATCTCCGTGGTCGTCGGTGGCCTCATCCTGCTGACCGTGGCCGCCTCGGTCTGGGCGGTGGACCTGCGAGCGACCCCACGCAACGCCGCCGTGGCCGGAGCCCTCGCCGGGGTGGCCGGCACGGCCGCCGCCATCGGCGGCCCCTACCTCGCCCTGGTCCTGCAGCACGAGCGACCCGCCCGCCTGCGAGCCACGCTGGCGGCCTTCTTCCTCGTCGGCACGGCGATGGCCCTGGTGGGCCTCACGCTGGCAGGTGAGTTCACCCGCCACCAGCTCCTGGTCGGACTCGTGTGGGTCCCCTTCACCGTCCTCGGGTATGCCGCGGCGGCGCCGGCGCGGGCCCGCCTGGACCGCGAGCGGCTGCGGCGCGCGGTGCTGGCGTTCTGCGTGGTGGCCGGTGTCAGTGTCATCCTCCGGGCCCTGGTGTCCTAGCCTGCTGGCCGTGCCACACGACATCACCGACCCCGGCGACGAACGGCTCGCCGACTACGTCTCGCTCACCGACGTGGCCCTGCGCCGTCGCACCGAGCCCGAACGGGGGCTCTACATCGCCGAGTCCGAGAAGGTGATCCGTCGAGCCCTGGCAGCCGGCCACCGGCCGCGCAGCTACCTCATGGCGCAGCGCTGGCTGACCGACCTCGCCGACCTCGTCGAGCAGGCCGAGGCGGACGGCGTCCCGGTGTTCGTCGGTGAGCACGACGTCATCGAGCAGCTCACGGGGTTCCACCTGCACCGCGGGGCACTGGCCTCGATGCAACGGCCGGTGCTGCCCACCGTGGCCGACGTCGTCCGCGACGCCCGCCGGGTCGTGGTGCTCGAGGACATCGTCGACCACACCAACGTGGGCGCAGTGTTCCGCTCTGCCGCGGCGCTCGGCGTCGAGGCCGTCCTGGTGACGCCGAGGTGCGCGGACCCGTTGTACCGCAGGGCGATCCGGGTCTCCATGGGGACGGTCTTCCAGGTGCCGTGGACGCGGATCGACCCGTGGCCGGGAGGCATCGACGAGCTGCGCGCGCTCGGCTTCACGGTGGCCACCCTGGCCCTGGCCGACGATGCCGTCAGCCTCGACGAGCTGGCCGCCGACCCGCCGCAGCGGTTGGCGCTGGTCCTCGGTACCGAGGGCGACGGCCTGTCACGCCGGACGCTCGAGGCCGCCGACCTCACCGTCACGATCCCGATGGCCGGGGGAGTGGACTCCCTGAACGTCGCTGCGGCGGGCGCAGTGGCCGCCTGGGCCCTGCGCCCGCCGCAGCGGGACGTGCGCTGACTCGCCGTTACTTGGTCGAGTCGTTGTAGGACTTGATCTGCGGCTCGATCGACTGGGCGGCCTTGGTCATGGCCTCCTGCGGGTCGGCGCCGTTGAGCGCGGACTCCAGGCCGTCCTCCGACGCCTTGCGCGCCTGCGGCATCACGCCCAGCAGGCAGCCCTGGGTGGCCTTGCTCAGCTCGGTGTTCTGGAGCTGCTTGATGGCGACGTCGAACAGCGGGTTGTCCTTGCGGTAGGCGACGTCGACCGGCTGGTCGAGGGCGCCCTTGCTGATCGGGAAGTAGCCCGTGCCGGTGTGCCAGGTCGCCTGGACCTTGGGGTCGGCCAGGTACTTGACGAACTGCCAGGCTGCTTCCTTGCTGGCGTCCTTGTGGTTGACGCCGTTGATCCACAACGAGGCCCCACCGATGATCGGACCGCCGGTCGTGCCGGCCGCGATGTGCGGGTACGGCGCGGCGCCGAGCTCCCAGCCGCCCTGCTTGGCGGCGTCGGTGTAGCCGCCGAGCTGGCCCGTCGACTCGAGGTTGATGGCGAGCTGGCCCGACTTGAAGGCAGCCTGGGCCGCCTTGGTGTCGCGACCGGTGTTGGCGGCCAGGCCGTCCTTGACCATCTTCTGCCACCAGGTGACGACCTTGACGGTCTCGGGCGAGTCGAAGTTGACCTTGGTGGCCTTGCCGTCGCGGCCGTTGCCCTGGTCGCAGTACTCCTTGCCGTCGGTGGCGATGAACTGCTCGAGCAGCCAGCCGTAGATGGCGGCGCCGAAACCGTAGTCGGCCGGGCCCCCGTTCTTCTTCGACAGCTTCTCGGCAGCCGCACGCAGCGCGTCGAGGTCCTGCGGCGGGTTGGCGGGGTCGAGGCCGGCCTTCTTGAACAGCGACTTGTTGTAGTAGAGCACCGGCATCGAGGTGTTGAACGGCATCGAGTTGAGCTTGTCGTCGATCGAGTAGTAGCCGGTGATGTTGGGCTGCAGGTCGCTGACGTCGAGCTTGTCGCGGTCGATGAAGGCCTGCATCGGCACCGTCTGCTTGGCGTCGATCATGAAGCGGGTGCCGATGTCGTAGGTCTGGATGACGTCGGGCGTCGACTTGCTCTGGATCGCGGCCTTGTACTTGGTGATCGCGTCGTCGTACTTGCCGGCGTACGTCGCCTTGACCTCGATCTTGCCCTGGTTGGCGGCGTTGAAGTCGTTGACCAGCTTGGTCAGCTCCTCGGCGTTCTTGCCGTCCATGGCGTGCCAGAACGACACCGTCGTCACGCCGTCGGCCTTGGAGAGGGCGTCCGCGGCCGGCGCCTTGACGCCGCCCTCGGAACCGGCGTCGCCGCCCCCGCCGCACCCGGCGAGGACCAGGGACACGGCAGCGAGCCCGGCGGGCAGGGCATACCGAAGTCCCCTCTGCCGGCCCGTGGAAGTCTTCGTAGTCAACACGTCTCGTACTCCTTTGCGCATCACTTGACGGCACCCGTGGTGAGCCCACGGACGATGAACCGCTGCCCGAAGATGACGAGCAGCAGGGTGGGGAAGAGGGCGAGCATCACCCCGGCGAGGACCATGCCGGGGGTGTCGCCGTCGGAGGACTGGAGCTGGCTGATCCCGATCTGGATCGTCTGGTGCCGAGGGTCCTCGGTGGCCAGCAGCGGCCAGAAGTACATGTTCCAGGCGGACAGGGCAGACCAGATGCCCAGCGCCGCGAGGCTCGGACGGGACAGCGGAACGAGGATCGAGACGAGGAACCGGAAGTGGCCGGCACCGTCGACCCTCGCCGCGTCGCGCAGCTCCATCGGGAAGGACAGGAAGGACTGCCGCAGCAGGAACGTCCCGAACCCGGTCGCCAGGAACGGCAGGGTCAGTCCGGCGATGGTGTCCTTGAGGCCCAGGCTGGAGATGAGCAGGTAGTTCGGGATGATGATCGACTCGAACGGGATCATCATCGTCGACAGGAACACCGCGAACCAGAGCCCGCGCCAACGCAGCGGCAGGAACACGAACGCGTAGGCGGCCAGGATGCTCGTGACGAGCTGGCCCACCATGATCCCCAGGGTCTGGCCGACACTGGTGAGGTACTGGCTGCCGAGCGGGATGATGTTGAGCGCGTTGGTGTAGTTCTCGGGGAAGATGCCGTTCTTCGGCCACAGCGCCGGCGGGAAGCTGTTGGTGTCGCGCTCTCCCATGAACGAGCCGACGAGCCCGTAGTAGACCGGGAACAGCACGACGAGGAACATCACGCCGAGGACGGTGTAGGTCAGCACCGCGTTGAGACGACGACCCCTCATCGGTAGAACACCCGCCGTTCGAGGACACCGAACTGCACCGCGGTGATGACCAGGACGATGAGCAGCAGCACCATCGCCTGCGCCGAGGCGTAGCCGTAGTTGGAGTTGTTGTTGGCGAAGGCCTGCTCGTAGATGGAGTAGACCAGTGTGGTGGTGCGCCCCTCGGGCCCACCCACGGTGAGGATGCGGATCTGGCCGAAGCTCTGCAGCGAGTGGATGGTGCCGACCACGACCAGGAAGAACAGCTGCGGCGTGATGAGCGGCATGACGATGGAGCGCTGCAGCCGCAGGCCGGACGCCCCGTCGAGTCGTGCCGCCTCGAGCACGTCCTCGGGCAGGGCTCCGAGCCCGGCCGACAGGACGAGCAGGTTGTAGCCGATCTGCATCCAGACCGTGGCCCCGGAGACCGACCACAGGGCGAGCTCGGGGTTGGTCAGCCACTGCACCTTGCCGATCCCGAACTGCGACAGGATCCCGTTGAGGACGCCCGAGGCCGGGTTGAACAGGACCCCGAAGATGACCGATGCGGTGGCCACGGAGAAGGCGAACGGCAGGGCGAACGCCGTGCGGAAGAAGCGCACCCCCCTGATCCGCGACTGGAGCAGCAGGGCGATGAACAAGGCGATGGCGATGCTCGGCAGCACGGTGAGGATCGTGAAGGCGAAGGTCACCCACAGGACGGTGAGGAACTCCGGGTCGGAGAACAGCCGCGAGTAGTTGACCATGCCCACGAAACCGCTGGCGTTGCCGAGGATGTCGGTGCCCTGCACGGACAGCAGGACCGACTTGACCAAGGGCCAGAAGATGAAGACGCCGAACACGACCAGCGCAGGGAGCAGGTAGGCCAGGCCCACCAGCGCTTCCTTGCGTCTGGCGGCCCCAGCGCCGGTGGCGGGAACGCTCATGGCGTGACCCTATAAGTCGGGCTACCCCATGTTCCCCACCGTATGGCGTGTTTGGCTGGGAAATGTTCCGCGGCCGGCTCGCTGACCAGCGGCGAAGCCGGCCCGATCAGCCGACCAGGCGCTCCACGAGGGTCGCGAGCGCGAGGTCCGGGTCGTCCGTCAGGCCCCCGTGGACCGGACCGGGCTGCACCACCGTGCTGCGCGGGGCGCTGAGCCAGCCGAACCGTCGCCCGAGGCCCCCCAGGGTGGGCAGGCCTCCGCCGGTCACCCCGCGACATACCTGGCACACGGTCTCCAGCGCGTCCTCCACGGCCTGGACGTCCACCCCGGGGAAGAGGGCGCGCAGCCGTTCCTCGTCGACGCGGTAGGCGGCCTCGAGGAAGTCGGCGCCCTGGGCGTAGAGGATGACGCCGACGTTGACGAACTCCTCGCGCTCGACGCGGGGGACGCAGCGCAGCGTGACGTACTGGTAGCCGTGGCGGGTCATGACGCGCCACCGGGCAACCACGCGTCGGGGCTGCTCACCCGCGCCTCGAAGTGCTGGCGGTAGGCCGTGCGCACGGTGGCCGGCGACTCCAGGCCGGGAGCCGGCTCGAGCCACTCGTCGGGCACCAGGGCGGTGACGGAGTCGAGCAGGTCGGTGGTGAGCAGCGGTGCCAGCCGCTCGTGCGCCGCCCTCGGGTCGGCCGCCACGTCGCGCAGGACGTGCTTGCTCGCGTCGAACGGCTGCGCGGCGAAACGGTCGGGGTCGGCGCCGCGGCTGGGCCAGCCGTGGTGGAAGTAGAGCGCTGCGCCGTGGTCGATGAGCCACGGCTTGCGGTGCCAGACCAGCAGGTTCGGGTTGCTCCACGTCCGGTCGACGTTGGCCGTGAGGGCGTCGAGCCACAGGACCTGGGCCGCCACCTCGGGGGGCGGCGGCCGGGAGCCGTCGTACCCGAAGGAGCCCGGCAGGAAGTCGATGCCGAGGTTGCGCCCCAGGCTCGCGGTGAGCAGGTCCTGGACCTCCTCGTCGGCCTCGTACTTCGCGATCGGCGACTGCAGGTCCACCACGGTCAGCCGCGGGACGTCGAGCCCCAGGGCCCGGGCCAGCTCCCCGACGAGGACCTCGGCGACCAGGACCTTGAGCCCCTGGCCGGCGCCGCGGAACTTCAGCACGTAGGTGCCGAGGTCGTCCGCCTCGACGATGCCGGGAAGTGACCCGCCCTCCTTGAGGGGGGTCACGTACCGGGTCGCCGTGATCTGCTCGAGCACGGCGCCAGCCTAGGGGGCGCGGGAGTGCCGCCGGGTCAGGCGTCGCCGACGGTGACGGCGGTCGCCTCGAGGTCACGCTCCTCGACGGTGCGTTCGCTCGTCGGGTGCCCGGCGGTCCCGTCGGTCGCCTCGACCTCGCGGCGGGCGGTCAGCAGGACGACGACGGCCAGGACGACCGCGCCGGAGCCCATCCAGAAGGGGAGGTGCACCGAGCGCTCACCCAGCTTTCCGGCGAGGTACGGCGCGGCGGCGCCGCCGCCGAACCGGACGAAGCTGTAGGCGGCGGAGGCCACCCCGCGCTCGACCGGCGAGACCTTCATGACCGTCTCGGTGATCAGGGTGTTGTTGATGCCGAGCAGCGCTCCGGAGAGGATGACGCCGACCACCAGGACCGGCTTGTGCTCGGTCCCCAGGGCCATCGCCGCGAGGATGACCGCGAACCCGAGCAGGGCGCCGACGATGCCGGGCAGCGTGCCGAAGCGGCGCTGCAGCCGCGGAGCGACCACGACGGAGGTGAAGGCCAGCAGGACGCCCCAGCCGAAGAAGACCAGGCCCACCCCGTGGGCGTCCATGTCCAGCGGGAACGGCGCGAAGGCGAGCAGCGTGAAGAAGCCGAAGTTGTAGAGCAGCGCGGTGATGCCGACGGTGAGCAGGCCACGGTGCGACAGGGCCCGGAAGGGGGCACCGAGGCTGGTGCGTGCACCGCTCGGCCTGGTCGCCGGCAGCGTGGTCACGATGCCGACGAAGGCCACCACCATGAGGGCCGAGACACCCCAGAAGGGCCAGCGCCACGAGTGCCCGCCCAGCCACCCACCGAGCAGCGGACCGGTGGCGATGCCGACGCCCAGCGCGGCTTCGTACAAGATGATCGCCTGGCCGACCGACCCGCGGGCCGCGCTGACGATGGTGGCCAGGGCGGTCGCGATGAACAACGCGTTGCCGAGGCCCCAGACGGCGCGGAAGGCCACGATGCCGGCCACGGAGTCCTGTGCACCGGCGAGCCCGGCGCCGACGATGATCACGAGCAGGCCCACGAGCAAGGTCCGCTTGGCGCCGACGCGGCTGGAGACCCAGCCGGTCCCCAGCATCGCGACGCCCATGACGGCCATGTAGCTGGTGAACAGGAGGGAGACCTGCGAGGCGCTCGCCCCGAGGTCGTCGGCGATCGGCTTGAGGATGGGGTCGACGAGGCCGATTCCCATGAAGGCGATGACGGAGGCGAAGGCGACGGACCAGACGGTCCTGGGTTGGCGCCACATACGAGTTCAGGCGTCCTTTCGGGTGGGTGGGGGCGGGGCGTCGGTGGTCGGGGCGGTGGTGTGGGCGGCCCGACGGAGCAGGTCGTCCAGGACGACGACGGCGTCGCGCAGGCGCGCGACCTCGACCTCGTCGAGCGTGGTGAGGGTGGGGGAGAGGACCGCGGCACGCGCCGCGCGGATCTGCTCGAGCGTGTCGCGCCCCGCAGGCGTCAGCGAGAGCAGGCTGGCCCGGGCGTCCACCGGGTCGGGGACCCGCTGGACCCAGCCCTGGGACTCCAGCCGCTGCAGGGCCGTGGTCATCGTCGGCTGGCTGCAGTGGTCGGCCTCGGCCAACCCGCTGACGCGGGCCGGGCCGAGCTCGTCGAGCAGGGCGAGGAGCCGCGCCTGGGCGTACGAGACGTCGAACGCCGCGAGCCGGGAGGCCCATCGGGACAACCGGGCCGCCGACCGCAGGAGGTCGTTGGCGACCGTCTCCCTGGGGTTCATGTCGACCACTTTACATAGGTGACCTATGTTAACCAATCCGGGTGTCAAGGCAGGGCGAATGACGGGCACACGCGCCGGGGTCACCATCGGATCCTGCACGCGGCCGACCCGACCGACCGCAGCTGGAGGCCCCCTTGAAGTCGCTTCGCATCGGAGAGCTCGCCCCTGAGTTCGAGCTCCGCGACCAGACCGGTCGACGTCGCAGCCTGGTCAGCCTGCTGCAGGAGGGGAGCGTCGTGCTCTTCTTCTACCCTGCGGCACTCAGCGGCGGCTGCACCAAGCAGGCCTGTCGCTTTCGCAACCTGAGCGCCGAGTTCGCTGCAGCGGGCGCCCAGGCGGTCGGCATCAGCATGGACACCGTCGACGCGCAGTCCGAGTTCGACGCCAAGGAGTCGCTCGGGATGCCGCTGCTGTCCGACCTCGACGGCGAGGTCGCCACGGCCTTCGGGGTGCGCCGCAAGTACTTCACTCCCGTCAGGAGGGCGACCTTCGTCATCGCCCCCGACCGCCGCATCATCGAGGTCATCGAGACCGAGTGGAGCATGGACCGGCACGCCGACACGGCCCTGCAGGTGCTCGGCGCCCCGGTCCGCCACTGACCCGGTCGTACCAACCGTGGCCCCGGTCGAGGCCCCGGTCGAGGCCCGGTCGTGGCGGCAGCAGGCGCTCAGCCGCGCAGGGAGCGCACCGTGTCGACCGTGTCGGCCTCCTCGGCGGTCTTGTCGTCGCGGTAGCGGATGACGCGGGCGAACCGCAGGGCCATGCCGCCGGGGTAGCGCGACGATGTCTGGATGCCGTCGAAGGCGATCTCGACGACCTGCTCCGGGCGGACGTGCACGACGTGGCCCTTGCGGCCCGTCTCGAGCTCGAGGAAGCGGGCCGTCTGCCACGTCAGGATCTCGTCGGTCATCCCCTTGAACGTCTTGCCGAGCATGACGAACCCACCCGTGCCGGGGTCGCGAGCGCCCAGGTGGATGTTGGACAGCCAACCCTCGCGGCGGCCGCTACCCCACTCGACGGCCAGCACCACGAGGTCCAGCGTGTGCCGTGGTTTCACCTTGACCCACCCCGCACCGCGACGACCAGCGGCGTACGGCGCGGACGGTGACTTGACCACCACGCCCTCGTGGCCGTCCGCCACGAGACGGTGGAAGAACTCTGCCGCTCCCGCCGAGGACGTCACCGTCGTGCGGGGCACCAGCCACGCCGGCGGCACGAGGTCGACCAGCCGGGCGAAGCGCTGGGTGGCCGGCAGGTCGAGCAGGTCCTCGCCGTCGAGGTGCAGCAGGTCGAAGAAGTACGGCGTGACCGGCACGGCCGCACGCAGCTCGTCGACACCGGTGCTGCTCATCGTGCGGGACGCCGTCTCCTGGAACGGGCGTGGGCGACCCGCCGGGTCCAGGGCGATGGCCTCACCGTCGATGACCAGCCGCCGGGCCGGGAGGGCCAGCACGGCCTCGACCACCTCGGGGAGACGATCGGTGATGTCGTCGAGCGACCGGGTGAACAGGCGCACGTCGTCGCCGTCGCGGTGAGCCTGGAGGCGGATGCCGTCGAGCTTGCCGTCGACGACGACCGAGGCGGGTGCTGCGGGCCCGGAGCTGGGGGCGGCCGCGGCAACCTGCTCCCAGGCGGCCTCGATGTCCGGCGCGGATGCGGCCAGCATCGGACGCACCGGGCGGCCCACCTCCAGACCGATCGTGGCGAGGGCGGCACTGCCTCCGGCGAGGGCTGCGGCGGCCACCGGCCCGGAGTACCCGGCCAGCATCACCGCCCGTCTCACCTCGGCCTCCGGGACCCCGGACGCTGCGGCGATGGCCGCGAGCATCACGCCGTCGAGGGCCCCCTGCCGGACCTGCCCGGTCACCAGGGCACGCAGGTAGACCTGCTCGTCCTCGGTGAGCCGCTCGAACAGCCCGACCACTGCGGCGGCGCGGGTCGCCGCCGACCCGCCCCCCGAGATCGCCCCGATGGCGGTGAGCGCCGCATCGACCTCGGCGACGGTGGCCGATGGCTCTGCCGCTGGCGCGGGCAGGGTGGTCAGGCCGCGCCAGCTCACGCCGATGCGACGTTGCGGCAGCACTCCCGAGAGGTAGGCGGCCACGGTGGCGGCGTCCTGCGGCCCGGCTGCACGCAGCGCGTCGGCGACAGCAGCGGTCTTGGCCAGCCGTGAGCGGGTGGCGGTGGCCGCGTGGGAGGCAGCGACGACATCAGCGAGGAGCACGCTCCGAACCTATCCGCCAGTGCCGACAAGCACCCGGCGACCACCACCCGCAGGGGATCAGGACCCGGAGAGCACCTCTGCGAGGTCGACCGAGTCGAACCCGTGCGCCTCCGCGACCGGGGCGTACGTGACGTGGCCGTCGTGGGTGTTGAGCCCGAGGGCGAGGGGACGGTTCGCGGTCAGCGCCGAGCGCCACCCCTGGTTGGCCAGCTGCACGGCATACGGGAGGGTGACGTTGGTGAGGGCGTAGGTGCTGGTGTGGGGCACCGCACCGGGCATGTTCGCGACGCAGTAGAAGACCGAGTTGTGCACCGCGTACGTGGGGTCGGCGTGCGTCGTGGGCCGGGAGTCCTCGAAGCAGCCGCCCTGGTCGATGGAGATGTCGACGAGCACCGAGCCCGGCTTCATCCGCGAGACCTGCTCGTTGGTCACGAGCTTGGGAGCCTTCGCGCCGGGCACGAGCACCGCACCGATGACGAGGTCGGCGTCGATGATGGCGCGCTCCACCTCGTAGGAGTTCGAGGCGACGGTCTGGCAGTGCCCCTGGTAGATCGCGTCGGCGTGCCGCAGCTTGGAGACGTCGCGGTCCAGGAGCAGCACCTCGGCCTGCATGCCGAGCGCGATGGCGGCAGCGTTCATGCCGGACACCCCGGCGCCGATGACGACGACCTTCGCCGCATACACGCCACTCACCCCACCCATGAGCACCCCACGGCCACCCTGGGCGCGCATCAGCGTGTGGGCGCCGACCTGCGGCGCCAGCCGTCCGGCAACCTCCGACATGGGGGCGAGCAGCGGCAGGGAGCGGTCGGGCAGCTCGACGGTCTCGTAGGCGATGCCGGTGACCTTGCGCTGGACCAGCTCCTCGGTGAGCGCGCGGTCGGCCGCGAGGTGCAGGTAGGTGAAGAGGGTCTGGCCCTCGCGCATCCGGTGGTACTCGGACTCGACCGGCTCCTTGACCTTCAGGATCAGGTCGCCGGTGCCCCACACGTCGTCGGCGGTGTCGAGGATCTTGGCCCCCGCGGTGACGAAGTCGTCATCGAGGATCGAGGAGCCCACCCCGGCGTCCTTCTCGACGAACACCTCGTGGCCGTTCACGACGAGCTCGTGCACCCCCGACGGGGTGATGGCGACGCGGTACTCGTTGTTCTTGACCTCGCGGGGAATCCCGACCTTCATGACGCTCCTCCATGGCTTGGCGTGTCCCCGAACAATGGCGGAGTTGGCGCGTGCTGCCAACCTCCGGGCACGGAACCGTGCTCAGGAGTTCGTCAGGGGGCGCCTCGGCAGGGGCCGGGGCGCGAGGGGCCGTCGGCTCAGGGAGCGAGGGCGGAGGAGTGGTTCAGCGCACCGATCAGGGCGACCCGCCACGGGGTGACCTCGCGGCTCGTGCGGCACGAGGCGCCGCCGCAGGAGCAGGCCCAGACCCAGCCACCCTGGCTGGAGCGCTGGACGCGAGGGTGGTGGAGGGCTGAGGACCGGTGGGCCGTGCGGCTGTTCACCCCTTGAAGGTAGGACGGTCCCGCAGCACAGATGCTGCGCCGCGCCGCAGGTCGGCCACGTTCAGGAGGCATCCCGGCCGAACGGACGAGGCCCGTATGGGGCGTTGTCACCACGCGGCCCGGGGTCGAGTCCCGGGAGGTCGACCAGGACGGATTGGTCAAGGGCAACTTCGCGGCCCTTCTGGGGGAGCCCAGAGAAGGTTCAGGTCAGGGTAAAAAGGCACCGGCCAAGGGCCATCGTGCGGGGAGGTCTTGCTAGTCAGGTGGGTGGCCCACGCCCACTCGGTGCGAGTCGACCCTTTCCCCCCACATCCCGGGAGTACCGCACATGTCCCAGAAACGCATCGCCGTGGCGGCCGCCATGGCAGCAGGCGCCCTCCTGGTGCCCGGCACCCTGCTGGCCCCAGCACAGGCGTCCCCCTCGGCCGTCCCCGGTGTCACTGGCACCGACAACATCGGCGAGGGAGCCGACGGCCCGGTCGCACTGCGCGACGAGGCCGCAGCGGCCTATCAGCTCCCGGCTGACGTCCACCAGACGTGGACCGCCAGCTACCCGGACGGCACGGTCCAGACCCACTACCAGCAGACGGTGGCCGGAGCCGACGTCCTCGGGGGCCAGGTCACGGTCCTCAAGGACGCGACGGGCGCGCAGACTGCCGTGATCGGCGCGCACTTCAGTGCCCTGCAGCCGACCAACTCCGTGAAGCTCACCAAGGCAGCGGCCATCGCCGCTGCTGCCCGGGCCCTGTCCCTCCCGGGGGCTCGTGCCGCCGGGCTGAAGCTCGACCCCCGCAACGGTCGGCTGTTCTACGAGGTCGAGACCAAGGGCGCCAACGCGCGGCGCGTCCAGTGGGTCGACGCCTCCAGCGGGACCGTCCTGAAGAGCTACGACGCCCTGATGGAAGGCCAGGGCGTCGGCGTCAAGGACGACACCAAGTCGATCGACACCACCCAGCAGGCTGGAGGGCTGTGGCAGCTGGTCACCGCCGACGGCCGGCAGAAGACCTATGACGCGCAGAACGGCACCACCCGTCCGGGCGTGATCATGACGGACCCCGACAACGTGTGGGACCTCAAGGTGCCGCTCAACCCGAGCCCGAGCCAGCCGCCGGGCGTCGACGCGCACTACTACGCGAACCTGATCGACGACTTCTACGGTGACACGTTCCGGCGCAACAGCATCGACAACGCCGGTATGCCGATCATCTCGACGGTGCACTACGACAAGGGCTACTGCAACGCCTTCTGGGACGGCGCCCAGATGACCTACGGTGACGGCGACGGCGTGGCCTGCAAGTCCCTGTCGGGAGGCCTGGACGTGGTCGGCCACGAGCTGACCCACGGGGTCACCGAGTTCACCTCCGGGCTCATCTACGAGGGGGAGTCCGGTGCCCTGAACGAGTCGTTCAGCGACATGATGGGCAACACCGCCGAGTTCTACGCCGACAGCAAGGGTCTCGACCCCTCGGTGAAGCCGGACTGGCTCATCGGTGAGGACGTCATCCCCGCTGGGGTCTACGGCGGGGCCAACCCGGGCTTTCGGAACATGGGCGACCCGCAGGACGACGGCGACCCGGACCACTACTCCGAGAAGTACACCGGCACCAGTGACAACGGTGGTGTGCACACCAACAGCGGGATCCCGAACCACGCGTACTACCTCGCCGTCAACGGTGGGAAGAACGCAGGGTGCATCCCCAACAACACCAGCGGGCACGCGCACACCGCCGACTGCGGGGTGAGCGTCCCGGCACTGGGTCTGGCCGCGGCCGAGCAGGTCTTCTACAAGGGCTTCACCAGCCTGACGGAGTACGCGAACTTCTGTGACGCGCGCAACGCCACGGTGACCTCGGCAGGAGCCAAGACCAAGGGCGGTCCGAACAAGCAGGCACGTCAGGCGACCGCCGCCGCCGTCGGGCTGGCCTGGGACGCCGTCGGCGTGCACGCAGGCTGCGCCCCCGGCACGCCCCCGCCGCCCCCGTGCACCAGCAACCCGAACGCCCAGATCCCCTTCGAGTCCCCGCACCCGTACGGCAACAACGGCGACTGCACCTGGACGTTCGACAACGGCAGCGCCGGGTTCGCGTTCCACTTCGACCAGCTCGAGACCGAGGCGGGCTACGACTACGTCTACGTCTACGACGCCAACGGCAACGAGCTCGCCAAGTACGACGGCACCCACCCGCTGGGTCAGACCTCGCCGTGCATCCCCACCAGCGTCGGGTCGGTCCGACTGGTCTCCGACGCCGGGGTCACCGACCAGGGCTTCCACGTCGACGCGGTGAGTGCCTGCTGACCGCCTGAGGCTGTCCGGTCTCGCACCACGAGGTGGGGGCGCCTTCCAGTTCCGACTGGGAGGCGCCTTCCTCTCAGCCGAGGAAGGATCGCGCTGCGACCAGTGGGGGTGCTGCTGGTGTCCGGAGGGGGACTTGAACCCCCACGCCCGATAAAGGGCACTAGCACCTCAAGCTAGCGCGTCTGCCATTCCGCCACCCGGACAAGGTGTTGCACAGGCCCTCTCGGGGAGTGCCTGCCGCGACCCGGAACGATAGCACGCAGTTCCGGGCGCCCGTGAATCGGCTCCTGTCCCAAGGAAACCCGCCCACGCCGCCGCATATCGGACGCTGCTCACGCCTAGGGTGGAAACCATGAGCGAGGTCACCAGCCCAGTGGACGAGGTCGTGCGCATCTGTCGCGACCTCATCCGGATCGACAGCACCAACTACGGCGACGGCAGCGGGCCGGGGGAGCGGGAGGCGGCGGAGTACGTCGTCGCCCAGCTGCGGGAGGTCGGCCTCGAGCCCACGGTCGTCGAGAGCGACCCGGGGCGTACGAGCGTGCTCGTCCGCATCGAGGGGCAGGACCGGGACCGGCCGGCGCTGTGCATCCACGGACACCTCGACGTCGTGCCCGCGAACGCCGCCGACTGGCAGGTGGACCCGCTCAGCGCCGAGCTGCGCGACGGGTGCATCTGGGGTCGCGGCGCGGTGGACATGAAGGACATGGACGCCATGATCCTGGCCAACATCCGCGACCTGGCCCGCCGCGGCGCCAAACCCCCGCGCGACGTCGTCTTCGCCTTCTTCGCCGACGAGGAGGCCGGGGGTGTCTTCGGTTCCCACTACGTCGTGAAGACCCGGCCCGAGCTCTTCGACGGCGTCACCGAGGCGGTCAGCGAGGTCGGTGGCTACAGCGTCACCGTCCCCGCCAAGGACGGCGCGCAGACCCGTGCCTACCTCGTGCAGACCGGCGAGAAGGGCATCCTCTGGCTGCGCCTGGTCGCCACCGGGAGGGCCGGTCACGGCTCCGTCCCGAACCCCGACAACGCGATCGTCCACCTCGCCGAGGCGATCAGCCGGATCAGCGCCCACAAGTGGCCCCGTGAGTTCATCGCCTCGGTGCGCGAGCTGCTCGACGGCCTGAGCGACCTCACCGGTTCGAGCTACTCCGACGAGGACCTCGACGAGCTGCTCGACCACCTCGGGGGAGCGCAGGGCTTCGTCCGCGGCACCCTGCAGGACACCGCGAACTTCACCATGTCCGAAGCCGGCTACAAGCACAACGTCATCCCCCAGAGCGCGAGCGCGGCCCTGGACTGCCGGTTCCTTCCGGGCCACGAGGACGACCTGCTGTCCACCATCAAGGAGCTCGCCGGTCAGCACGTCGAGGTGCAGGTCGTGCACCGCGACATCGCCCTCGACGCGCCTTTCGAGGGCCCGCTGGTCGAGGCCATGACCGCGGCCCTGCTCGCGGAGGACCCGGGCGCCCAGGTGCTCCCGTACTGCCTCTCCGGTGGCACCGACAACAAGGCCCTGAGCACCCTCGGGATCACCGGCTACGGCTTCGCGCCGCTGCAGCTGCCGGCCGACCTCGACTTCGCGCCGATGTTCCACGGCATCGACGAGCGGGTGCCCGTGTCGGCCCTGGAGTTCGGCGCGAAGGTGCTGCAGCGCTTCATCGCCACCTGCTGAGTGCCGGTACGGCGCGGGGCCTGCTCCGCGCCGTACCGCACCGCTCCTGCCGGGCGGCTACCCACCCGTAGCCTTCCGCGTCCTCGCTTCGTTGACCGGACACCACCCGCCTTGTCCGGCAAAGGAGCCACCATGACCCGGCGTCGCCCCCTCCTGCTCGCCCTGCGCCCTGTCGCTGCCCTGGGCGTGGGTGCAGCCGTCCTCACGATGACGGCGCCGATGTCGCAGGCCCTCGGCCTGCCCGAGCCGGTCAGCACCGCGGTCGGTGCGGTGACCACGCCCGTCGGGGGCGTCACGGGTGGACTCGGCCTGCCGGTTCCCGGGACGTCCACGCCCGCCCCGACCGGGTCGGCGTCATCGAACGCCCCCGGCCGCCCCTCGTCGGCGACCACGGGCAGCGGCCCCGCGTCCGGTCCGACCAGGTCCCCGTCCGGTACGTCGAGCCCGTCCGGCGGCTCGAGCCCGTCCGGCGCCTCGACCACGGACGGCTCGGGGTCGACCGAACCAGGGGGTGGCCCAAGCTCGGGTGCCGTCGTCGACTCTCCCAGCGGCAACCGTGTGCCTCATCCCCACCGGGACGTCCTCCCCGGCCGTGCAGGTCGACCTCAGCGCAGCGGGGATCGACCTTTCCTCCCCGTTGGTGAAGCAGTTCCCGCAGGTGTTCGCCCCCTGCCCGAAGGGGGTCGTCCCCGCCGGGGAGCACGTCGTGTCGGTCGACGCGACGATCGAGGGACTCCTGGGGGCGTGCGTGCGGGTGACGCGTCAGGTCGTGCCCGTGCAGACCACCCTCGTCGTGCTCGACCGCGACCTGATCAAGGAGCTCACCGGCGCGGGGGTCCCCTTGAGCGACCTGGTGGTCCCGTGCCCGCACGGAGCGGCCGCACCGCCGGTCGGCGGTGCGGGGGCCACGGCGGACCAGTCCGCCCACGGCGCGGCCCACCACCGGGGGGAGGAGCCGGCCTCGGCCCTGCCGGCAGGCCTCGCGTTCACCGGCAGCGACCCCGTCCCCGCGGGCCTCATCGGCGTCGGGCTGCTCTGGCTGGGAGTCCTGCTGACCCGTCGGGCGCGGGCGGCGGTCAGCGCGGACGTGGCGCGCGGATGATCTTGCGCCGCAGCCAGGTCCGCTGCACGCCCCCGAGGTAGATCCGGGTCCGGTGGAGCTCCCAGTGGCCGTACTCGGCGTGTTCCACGAGGGCACGCCGAATGTCGGACCGGGTATCACCGCGCGTGAAGCTCACGACGCGGTACTCGTACTCAACCATCGACGTCATTGTCGCCCAGAACCCGCTACGGTCTGCACATGACCGCAGATCCGCGTGGCGCGCTGGCCGACCTCGTGGCCGCTTTCGAGCGACACCTGGAGGCTTCGGCCTCCAAGCGGGGGGAGGACGACCCCTCGGTGATCGCGGCCTACGACGACGTCGCGGACGCGTTCGCCTCCTACGACGACGCCCTCCTGCAGGCCTACGGCGAGATGACGCCGTTGGACATCTACGACGACGATGACGACGATGACGACTCGGACGACGACGAGATCGACGGCCATCCCGACGAGGACGGCGACGGGGCGGTCTACTCGGGGCTGGACGACGCCGACTACGACGACGACTCGGACGGTCCCGACACCTCGGACGACGAGGACGACGACGACGACGACGACGACGACGACGACGACGACCGCTGACGCGGGCTGACCTGCGTCAGCCGGACACCTCGTCCAGCGCCGCCACGAGCTCGGGCGGCAGCTCGAGGTTCTCGCTCGCGAGCGAGGTGCGCAGCTGCGCCGTGGTCCGCGCCCCCACCACGGGGCTGACCACCCCCGGCCGGTCCCGCACCCAGGCCAGCGCGACCTCGGTGCTGCTGACCTCCAGGCCCTTGGCTGCGATCGTCAGGGCCTCGACGATGCCGGTGCTGCGGTCGTCGAGGTAGCGGGCGGTGAACCGCGGGAAGTCGCGGGACGCCGCGCGTGAGTCGGCAGGGACCCCGTAGCGGTACTTGCCCGTGAGCACGCCCCGGCCGAGCGGTGACCACGGCAGGATGCCGAACCCCAGCGACTCGGCGGCGTCGACCAGGTCGGGCTCGGCGGAACGGTTGACCAAGGAGTACTCGACCTCGTTGGCCACCAAGGGAACCCGGGCCTGCTCGAGCAGCGAGAATGCACGGGCGCTCTGCCACCCGCTGAAGTTGGAGACCCCGACGTAACGGGCCCGCCCCGTCGCCACGGCCCACTCCAGGGCGGACAGCGTCTCGGTGAGCGGTGCCTCGTCCGACCAGGTGTGCACCAGCCAGAGGTCGACGTGGTCGGTGCCGAGCCGCTCCAGCGAGGTGTCGAGCTGCCTGAGCAGGCTGTGCCGTGAGGTGTCGACGACCCGCTTGCCGGAGCGGCGCGAGATCCCCGACTTGGTGCAGATGACGAGGTCGTCGCGATCGACGACGTCCTGCATGAGGCGGCCGATGATCGCCTCGGACGCCCCGTCGGAGTAGCCGTGGGCCGTGTCGACGAGGTTGCCGCCGGCGTCGAGGAAGGTCTGCAGCTGGTCGCGGGCCACCTCTTCATCGGTGGTACGGCCCCAGGTCATCGTGCCGAGGGCCAGCCGGGACACCGACAGCCCCGAGGTCCCCATTCGTCGCTGGCGCATGGTTCCTCACCGTAGTCGCCCAGATCACGTGAGTCGGCTCCGGCACGCGCCCAGGGGGCACCGATAGCCTCGGTGCATGGAACTCGGTGTGAACCTCGGCTACTTCGGCATGGGTGTCGACCAGGACAACGTGGCGGTGGCGCAGGAAGCCGATCGTCTCGGCTACGCCGTCGCCTGGGTCGCGGAGGCCTACGGCTCCGACGTCCCGACGGTGCTGTCCTGGATCGGCGCGCTCACCGAACAGATCCACCTCGGCGCAGCTGTCATGCAGATCCCGGCACGGACCCCGGCGATGACCGCGATGACCGCCGCCACCCTCGACACGCTGTCCGGCGGCCGGTTCCGGCTCGGGCTGGGGGTGAGCGGGCCGCAGGTGAGCGAGGGGTGGCACGGCGTGCGTTTCGCGGCCCCCCTGGGGCGCACGCGCGAATACGTCGACATCGTCAGGATGGCCCTGCGCCGTGACACGGTCGCCTACTCCGGCAAGCACTTCACGTTGCCGTTGCCCGACGGCCCCGGGAAGCCCCTCAAGCTGACCATCCACCCGCCGCGGACCGACCTGCCGATCTACCTCGCGGCCGTCGGCCCGAAGAACCTCGAGCTCGCCGGTGAGGTGGCCGACGGCTGGCACGCGATCTTCTTCAGCCCGGAGCACTCCGGCGACCAGGTCGCCAGCGTCGTCGCCGGGCGGCGCCGGGCCGGACGGGGGACGCAGGAGGACCCGCTGGAGGGCTTCGACATCGCGCCCTCGGTGCCTGTCGTGGTCGCCGACGACGTCGAGGCCGCGGCAGACGCCATCCGTCCGTACGCCGCCCTCTACATCGGCGGGATGGGGTCGCGCGAGCAGAACTTCTACAACCAGCTGGCCTGCCGGATGGGCTTCGAGGACGCTGCCGCGAAGGTGCAGGACCTCTACCTCGCCAAGCAGCACCGTGACGCCGCGGCCGCCGTGCCGTTCGAGTTCATCGACGCGACGTCGCTCATCGGGCCGCGCGACCGCATCGCCGAGCGCATCGGACGGTATGCCGCCGCGGGCGTGGGAACGCTGTCGGTCGCCCCCTTCGCGGGCAGCCTGGAGGCACGGCTGCATGTCGTGCGAACCATGGCAGAGGTCATGCGGGAGACTGTGCGCTGAGCCAGACGCCCTGGCTGCGCCCCACCCCGCCCCGAAAGCAGAGCCGTGACCCTCAGCTACCTCGACGCCGTGATCCTCGGCATCGTCGAAGGACTCACCGAGTTCCTCCCGGTCTCCTCGACCGGCCACCTGACCATCACCGAGAAGCTGCTCGACCTGCCGATCGACGACCCGGGTGTCACGGCCTACACCGCCGTGATCCAGCTCGGGGCGATCGTGGCGACCCTGCTCTACTTCCGCAAGGACATCGCACGGTTGCTCGTGGCCTGGGTCGGCGGGCTGCGCAGCGCACAGGGCCGCACCCACCACGACTACCAGCTGGCGTGGGCCGTCATCGTCGGCTCGATCCCGGTCGGCGTCGTCGGCTTCCTGGGCAAGGACCTGATCGGCGGAGTCCTGCGCAGCCTCTGGGTCGTCGCGGGCGCACTCATCCTGTGGAGCGCGGTGATGTACGTCTCGGAGACCCGGCACACCGCCCTGGCCAAGCGCGGCCACGAGCGGGGCGAGGGCGAGGTCACCCTGCGTGACGGCCTGGTCATCGGCCTCGTGCAGTGCGCCGCGCTCGTCCCCGGGGTGTCGCGCTCCGGTGCGACGATCTCGGCCGGCCTGTTCCGCGGGCTCGACCGACTCACGGCAACTCGGCTGTCCTTCTTCATGGCCATCCCCGCCCTGACCGCAGCCGGCGTGTTCGAGATGGCCAGCGAGACCGACCACCTCAAGCTGCTCGGGGTCGGCCAGATGGCCGTCGGGGTCGTCGTGTCCTTCTTCGTCGCCTACGCCTCGATCGCCTGGCTGCTGAGGTTCGTCAGCACGAACAAGATCACCGCGTTCGTCTGGTACCGCGTCGCCCTGGGCCTGGTGCTGCTCGTCGTCCTCGCCACCGGAGCGATGTCCGCGACCTGACGCGCGCCGTGGCCCTCAGAGCCAGCCGGACCGGCGGAAGGCGCGGTACAGCGCCAGGCAGATCACGGCCATGATCGCCAGGACCATGAAGTAGCCGTACTGCCACTTCAGCTCGGGCATGTTGTCGAAGTTCATCCCGTAGATCCCCGCGACCATCGTCGGCACCGCGGCGATGGCGACCCACGCCGAGATCTTCCGCATGTCGCTGTTCTGCTGCACGGTGATCTGCGCGAGGTGGGCGTTGAGGACGTCGGTGAGCAGGCGGTCATACGACTCCACGTGGTCGATCACGCGCAGCAGGTGGTCGGCGACGTCGCGGAACAGCAGCCGCATCTCCTTGACCGGCACGGGGGAGCGGGACCCGTCGTGGAGCATGTTGAGGGGCGCAGCGAGCGGGCTGGCGGCGCGGCGGAACTCCACGACCTCGCGCTTGAGGCTGTAGATCTGCTCCGAGCTCGCGTGGCCACGACCACCGAAGACGGCGGCCTCGATCTGCTCGAGGTCGGTCTGCAGCTCGGCGTCGATCTCGACGTAGTTGTCGACGATGGCGTCCATCACGGCGTGCAGCACGGAGATCTCTCCGTGGCGCAGCATCTCCGGTCGTGCCTCGAGCCGTTTGCGCACGGTCGCGAGCGGGCTGAGCTCGCCGTAGCGGACGGTGACGACGAAGCGGTCGCCCACGAAGAGCATGACCTCACCGGTCTCGACGTCGCTGGTCTCCTCGAGGTACCGCAGCGTCTTGAGGGACACGAAGATCGTGTTGTCGAAGAGCTCGACCTTGGGCCGCTGGTTGCCCTTGACGGCGTCCTCGACCGCCAGCGGGTGGAGCTTGAGCTCGTCGTTGACCTGGGCGAACTCCGCATCGGTGGGGTCCTTCAGCCCGATCCAGAGGAACGCGTGGGGGTCCTCGCCGCCGCGCAGGTCCTCCAGCGCCTCGCTGAGGTCCCCGCAGGGCTGACGCGCTCCGTCACGGTAGATGGCTTGGTCGACGATCACGGGGCTACTCCACCACGTCCGTGCAATCGGAGCGAGCCACCGGTCGTAGAGTGCGCGGGTGCCCACCCTCCTGCTCGTCCGCCACGGCCACTCCAGTGCGAACGGCGAGGGGATCCTCGCCGGACGACTGCCGGGCATCCACCTCACCGACCGCGGTCGCGAGCAGGCGCAGCGCCTCGGTGAGCGCTTCGAGGGCGTCACCCCGGCGCGCATCGTGAGCAGTCCGCTGGAACGCTGCCTGGAGACCGCGGCGCACCTCGGGCAGGTCGTGGACGTGCCGGTGGAGGTCGAGGACGACCTGCAGGAGTGTGCGTACGGTGCCTGGACCGGGCGCAGGCTCGCCGACCTCGCGAAGGAGCCGTTGTGGTCGACCGTGCAGGACGACCCTGCGTCAGCGCGGTTCCCCCACCACGAGACGTATGCCGCGGAGAGCCTGCTCGAGATGAGCGAGCGGGTCGTGGCGGCGGTCCGGCGGATCGATGCCGAGGTCGCCGCCGAGCACGGCGACCGCGCGGTGTGGGTGGCCGTCAGCCACGGTGACCTCGTCAAGTCCCTGCTCGCGGAGGCGACCGGGTCCGGTCTCGGTCACTTCCAGCGGTACACGGCGGACCCGGCCTCGGTCTCGGCGATCCGCTACGGAGGCCGGCACACGTTCCTGCTGGCGGCCAACGAGACCAACCCCGACCTGCAGCGCTTCGTCCCGGCGCCCGATGCCCCGCCGACGGCTGATGCGCAGGTCGGTGGGGGAGCCGGTTAGAGTTTTGTCCATGTCGCTGCTCGAGTTCGACCCGCCGGACCGGTTCGTCGCCGGGACCGTCGGACCCCCCGGCCAGCGGACCTTCTTCCTGCAGGCCAGCGAAGGTCGCCGCACGAGCAGCGTCTCGCTGGAGAAGGAGCAGGTGCGGGTCCTCGCGACCCGGATCAACGACCTCCTCGACAGCTACGCCGGCGGCAGTGGCGGCGACCACGCCGCCGCCGAGGTCGTCGACAACGCCCCCCTGGACACCCCCATCGAGGACGACTTCCGGGTCAACACCCTCGCGCTCGCGTGGGACGAGGACCGGCAGGTGGTCATCATCGAGGCGCTCGACCGCGACCCGGACGAGCCGGAGGCGGGAGACCCCGAGGTGCTGGCCGCCGAGCCGCGTCAGGTCCGGGTCGTCCTGAGCCCGGCACGCGCCCGCGCCTTCGCGCGACGGGCCCAGTCGATCGTCGCCGCCGGCCGTCCGCCGTGCCCGTTCTGCGGCGGGCCGCTGGAGACCGAGGGGCACATCTGCCCGCGCGCGAACGGTTACAAGCGCTGAGCCCGAGCCAGTCCGCCGACGCGGCCCTGCTCGAGGTCTTGTCGCGCGACGACCTCCAGGTGGTCGGTCGCCTGGCCGATGCCTCCAACCTCGCCGTGCTCGTGCGCGTCGGCGGGGACGGGCCGTATGCCATCTACAAGCCGGTCCTGGGGGAGCGGCCCCTGTGGGACTTCCCGGACGGCACGCTCGCCGGGCGCGAGGTCGCCTGCTACCTCATCAGTGCCGCGGGTGGCTGGGACGTGGTGCCCCCCACGGTCCTGCGGTCCGGGCCCAACGGGCTCGGCTCGGTCCAGCAGTGGGTGGGCGACCCCGGGGACGAACCAGAGTTCCCGGTGGACCTCGTTGCACCACAGCAGGTTCCGCGGGGCTGGGTACGTGTGCTGCGGGGGGAGAACGAGCTCGGGGAACCCGTGGTCGTCGTCCACGAGGACAGCGCCTCGGCTCGCTCCGTCGCCGCGTTCGACGCGTTGATCAACAACTCCGACCGCAAGGGATCGCACCTCGTGCGGGACGGTGCGCGGCTGCGCGGGTTCGACCACGGCGTCAGCCTGCACGAGGAGCCCAAGCTCCGCACCGTGCTGTGGGGCTTCGCCGGTGAGCCGTTGCCGGACGCGGAGCTCGCCCGGATCGCGACGGTCTGTGACCTCGTCGAGGACGAGGGCTCCGCCCTGCGCGCCGACCTCGATGGGCTGCTGACGATCAACGAGGTCGCCGCACTGCTCGGGAGGGGGCGCGCCCTGCTGGAGCGGGCGACCTTCCCGACGCCGTCCGGGCAGTGGCCCGCCATCCCGTGGCCGCCGCTGTGAGCCGCCATCGTAGAGTTCCGCTGTGATCTCCTGGCCCACGCCGTTCCTCCCCGCCGTCCCCGGCACCGGACACCCGATCCGGGTGTTCGACTCCGCCAGCGGCGAGGTGCGGCCCCTGACGCCGGGGCCCACCGCCCGGATGTACGTCTGCGGCATCACGCCGTACGACGCGACCCACATGGGGCACGCCGCGACCTACGTGACGTTCGACGTGCTCGGCCGCGCCCTGCGGGACGCGGGCCACGAGGTCGACTACGTCCAGAACATCACCGACGTCGACGACCCGCTCATCGAGCGTGCCGAACGTGACGGGCTGCCCTGGCAGGACCTCGCCGCCCGCGAGATCGCGTTGTTCCGCGCCGACATGACCGCCTTGGCCGTCGTGCCGCCGGACCACTACATCGGCGTCGTGGAGAGCATCGAGCCGGTGGCGGCCGCGGTGCGCGGCCTGCTGGCTTCGGGCTCCGCGTACCAGGTCGAGACGGCCGACTCGGAGGGCAACGACGTCTACCTCGACCTCGCGAGTGACGAGGGCTTCGGGTCGGTCTCGAACTGGACCCGTGAGCAGATGCTGGCGGTCTACGCCGAGCGAGGGGGTGACCCCGACCGCGAGGGCAAGCGCGACCCCCTCGACCCGTTGCTGTGGCGCTCAGCTCGCGAGGGCGAACCGTCGTGGGCGGTGGAAGGCCTGCCCGCGGGCCGCCCCGGCTGGCACGTCGAGTGCACCGCCATCGCGCTCGACCACCTCGGCATGAGTTTCGACGTGCAGGGCGGTGGCACCGACCTCGTCTTCCCGCACCACGAGATGAGTGCGACGCAGGCCGTCGTCCTCACCCAGCAGCGACCGTTCGCCCGGACCTACGTGCACCAGGCGATGGTCGGGCTCGAGGGCGAGAAGATGAGCAAGTCCAAGGGCAACCTCGTCCTCGTCTCCGCACTGCGTGCTGACGGGGTGGACCCCATGGCGATCCGCCTGGCCCTGCTGTCGCAGCACTACCGGACCGAGTGGTCCTGGACCGACGACCTGCTCACCCGGGCCCAGGCGCGCCTCGAGACCTGGCGGACCGCCTTGTCGGTGAACTCGGCGCCCGCCTCCGAACAGACCATCGAAGAGCTGCGCCGACACGTCGCCGACGACCTGGACACCCCGGGAGCGCTGGACGCGGTCGACCGCTGGGCCAAGGACTGCCTGTCCCGCGGGGGGCGCGACGCCACCTCGGCAGGGGTGCTGGCCCGCACGCTCGACGCCATCCTCGGCGTCCGCGTCTGAGCCACCCGACGTCGCCCGACCCGGTGCTGCCGCACCGGTGTCAGCGCGGCTAGCTCGCTCCGTCCTTGCCGCGTCGGCGCAGGTAGCGCTCGAACTCGCGGGCGATGGCGTCGCCACTGGCCTCCGGGAGGTCGGCGGTGTCCTGGGCCTCCTCGAGGGACTGGACGTACTCCGCCACCTCCTCGTCGGTGTCGGCGAGCTCGTTGATGCCGCGTTCCCACGCCTTCGCCCCGTCGCCGAGGTCGCCGTGCGGGATCGGGGCGTCGAGGAGCTCCTCCAGCCGGGAGATCAGCGCCAGGGTCGCCTTGGGCGAGGGGGAGTGGCCGGCGTAGTGCGGCACCGCGGCCCAGCACGAGATCGACTGCAGGCCGGACTGGGTCGCCGCGTCGGCCAGGACCCCGACGATGCCCGTCGGCCCCTCGTAGCGGCTGGGCTCGAGGTCGAACCGGTGCAGGACGTCGTCGTCGTCGGAGGTCGCAGTGACCGGGATCGGCCGGGTGTGGGCGACATCGGCCATCAGGGCGCCCAGGGTGAACACCGTCGTGGCCCCGACCTGTTGGGCGAACTCCATCAGCTCGATGGTGAAGGCCCGCCACCGGAACGACGGCTCGATGCCCTGCACCAGCACGACGTCGCGCTCGAGGGTGTCGCTGGTCGCCACGAGGATGCGGGTGGTGCGCCAGTGGATCCGGCGCCGGCCGTCGTCGAGGACGACCCGCGGGCGGTTGACCTGGAAGTCGTAGTACTCCTCGGGGTCGAGGGCTGCGACAGCCTCGGCGTCCCACACGTCGATGAGGTGGTCGATGGCGGCGGTGGCCGCCTCCCCGGCGTCGTTCCAGCCCTCGAAGGCGGCGATGACGACCGGGTTGTTCAGCTCCGGGACGTCCTCGAGCTCGATCACTGTTCCTCCTTGCCCGGTGCCGGCGGCACACCTCGTCCACCCAGCCTACGGTCCGCGCCGCGGCCCCACCGGAGAGGCTGCGTATAGTCGGGCGCGCCGTCCCAGCCACCCCCACCGACCGCGCGGAGCCACGTCAGCCATGTCCTCGTCCAGCACGTCGCCCGCCGCCTCGGACGCGGCACTGCCCGCCGCAGTGTTCTGGGACATGGACGGGACCCTCGTGGACACCGAGCCGTACTGGATCGCCGCCGAGCACGCGATCGTCGAGGAGGCCGGTGGCGTGTGGAGCGACGAGTACGCCCACCAGCTCGTCGGCAACGACCTGCTGGTCTCCGCCGAGTTCATCCGGGACAACAGCCCGGTGGAGCTCGAACCCGTCGAGATCATCGAGGAGCTGCTGCGCCGCGTCGTCCTGCAGGTCCGCGAGCACGTGCCCTGGCGCCCCGGTGCGGTCGAGCTGCTCGACGCGCTCAAGGCTGCCGGTGTCCCGAACGCCCTGGTCACCATGTCGTGGCGGTCGCTCGCCGACAGCGTCGTCGGGGCGCTGCCCGAGGGCACCTTCGCCGCCGTCATCACCGGCGACGAGGTCGAGCACGGCAAGCCCCACCCGGAGCCCTACCTCGCGGCGGCCCGGGCCCTGGGCGTCGAGGTCGGGGACTGCGTGGCCATCGAGGACTCGCCGACCGGTGTGCGTTCGGCGGTCGCCGCCGGGGTGCCCACCATCGCGGTGCCGCACGTCGTCCCCGTGCCGGTGATCGTCGGTGCGGTGCAGGTGCCGAGCCTGCGCGGGTTCACCCCGACCGACCTGCGCAGCCTCTTCGACGGAGCGCGTCAGTAGGCACGGGCCAGCAGGACTCACTCGTCGGCGGGCTCGACCTGACCCGACACCGCGGGGTTGAGCGCGATGAGCGCGGCGTTCTCGGGCAGCGGCGGGGGAGTGCCGCCCCAGGCCGGGCAGAACTCACGGAAGTCGCACCAGTCGCACAGCTTGGACGTCTTCGGGCGCCAGTCGCCCGTCGTGGCAGCCCGCTCGATCGCCGTCCACAGCGCCTTGAGGTTGCGCTCGAGGCTGAGCAGGTCGTGCTCGTCAGGGGTGTAGCGCACCACCTCGCCGTTGCCGAGGTAGACGAGCTGGAGCAGCCGCGGGACCTCGCCGCGCAGTCGCCAGAGCACCAGCGCGTAGAACTTCATCTGGAACAGCGCCTTGCCCTCGAACAGCTCGCTCGGGGACCGGCCGGTCTTGTAGTCGACCACGCGCATCGCCCCGTCCGGCGCGACGTCGAGCCGGTCGACGTATCCGCGCAGGACGAGGCCGTCCACCTCGGTCTCGACGTAGAGCTCGCGCTCGGCCGGCTCCAGGCGCGTGGGGTCCTCGAGGGTGAACCACGTCTCGATGAGGGCCTGGGCGTCGCTGAACCAGCTGTCCTGCGTGAGCGCTGCGTCGTCGGCGATCATCGCGGCGAGCTCGGGCTCCTGCTCGACCAGGGCCGTCCACTGCGGACCCAGCAGGGCCTGCGCCGCGGCCGGCGTCCGCTCGCCCGCCGGGAGGTCGAACAGCCGCTCGAGCACGGCGTGGACGAGGGTCCCTCGGGCCGCGGCAGGGCTGGGCGGCGAGGGCAGCTTGTCGACCGTGCGGAACCGGTAGAGCAGTGGGCACTGCTTGAAGTCCGACGCACGGCTCGGCGACAGGGCGGGAACCATGACCCGCACTCTAGGTGCCTCGTCCGACACCGCCCCGACGCAGGTCGGAGGGAAGTGCCGGGAGGGAGCGTCGGGAGGAAGCTCAGTCCTCGGGCTGGTAGCCGAGGTTGGGGTTGAGCCAGCGCTCGGCCTCCCGCAGCGTCCAGCCCTTGCGCTCGGCGTACTCCTCGACCTGGTCACGCCCGAGCCGGCCGACGACGAAGTACTGCGACTGCGGGTGCGAGAAGTACCAGCCGGACACGGCGGCGCCCGGCCACATCGCCATCGACTCGGTGAGCTCGATCCCGGTCCGCTCCTGCACGTCGAGCAGGTCCCACAGGAGCTGCTTCTCGGTGTGGTCGGGGCAGGCGGGGTAGCCCGGGGCGGGGCGGATGCCGACGTACTTCTCGGCGATGAGGTCGGGGTTGGGCAGGTGCTCGTCGGGCGCGTAGCCCCAGAAGTCGTGGCGCACCCGCTCGTGCAGCCGCTCGGCGAACGCCTCGGCGAGCCGGTCGGCCAGGGACTCCAGCAGGATGGCGGAGTAGTCGTCGTTCTCGGCCTTGAACTGCGTCACCCGCTCCTGGGCCCCGAGCCCCGCCGTGACGGCGAACGCACCGACGTGGTCGGCCAGCCCGGTGTCGCGGGGAGCCACGAAGTCCGACATCGCCCGGTTGGGCACGCCCTGACGGTGCTGCCCCTGTTGGCGCAGCGTGTGCAGCGTGGTCGCCACGGTCTCGCGGGAGGAGTCCGTGTAGACCTCGATGTCGTCGCCGACCGAGCTCGCCGGGAAGAGGCCGAAGACCCCACTGGCGCGCAGCCACTTCTCGTCGATCACCGAGTCGAGCATCCGCTGGGCGTCCTCGTAGAGCCTGGACGCGGCCTCACCCGTCGCGGGGTTGTTGAGGATGTCGGGGAACCGCCCCTTCATCTCCCAGGCGAGGAAGAACGGACCCCAGTCGATGTAGTCGCGCAGCTCCTCGATGGGGTAGTCGGTGAAGGTCTTGACGAACTGCGTCACGGTCGGGCTGCGGTGCCCCGACTGCCGGCGGAGCAGCTCCTTCTCCTGGGCCGCGACGAGGTGGGGGACCGGCGGACGGTAGGTCGACCAGTCGATCGGGGTCGCCTTCTCGCGGGCCACCTCGATGGACACCAGCGGCCGCTCGGTCGACTTGGCCGCGTGGCGCGCACGCAGCGCGTCGAAGTCGGCCTTCACCTCGGCCATCAGCACGTCGCGCTGGTCGTCCGCGAGCAGGCGCGAGACCACCGGAACGGAGCGCGACGCGTCCTTCACCCACACCACCGGGCCGTGGTACTGCTGGTCGACCTTGACGGCCGTGTGCGCCCGTGACGTGGTGGCGCCGCCGATGAGCAGGGGCAGGTCGAGGCCCTGGCGCTGCATCTCGGAGGCGAAGTTGACCATCTCGTCCAGGCTCGGCGTGATGAGCCCGGACAGCCCGATCACGTCCGCCTTCTCGGCCTTCGCGGCGTCGATGATCTTCTGGGCGGGCACCATGACTCCGAGGTCGACGACGTCGTAGTTGTTGCACTGCAGCACGACGCCGACGATGTTCTTGCCGATGTCGTGGACGTCCCCCTTGACGGTGGCGAGGACGATCTTGCCCTTGCTGCGGTTCTGCGCGACCTCGGCCTCGGTCTTGTCGTCCTCGATGAACGGGATGAGGTAGGCGACGGCCTTCTTCATGACCCGGGCCGACTTCACGACCTGGGGCAGGAACATCTTGCCGCTGCCGAACAGGTCGCCCACGACGTTCATGCCGTCCATGAGCGGGCCCTCGATGACCTCGATGGGGCGGCCTCCGCGGTCGCTGATCTGCTGGCGCAGCTCCTCGGTGTCGGACTCCGCGTGCCCGTCGATGCCCTTGACCAGGGCGTAGGTGATGCGTTCGTCGACCGGCAGCGACCGCCACTCCTCGGCGATGGCCTCCTGCTTGGTGTCACCGGTGTTGAACGAGTCGGCGACCTCCAGCAGTCGCTCGGTCGAGTCGGGGCGGCGGTTGAGGATGACGTCCTCGATGCGGTCGCGCAGGTCGGCGTCGACCTGGTCGTAGACGACCAGCGCGCCGGCGTTGACGATGCCCATGTCCATGCCGGCCCTGATGGCGTGGAAGAGGAAGACGGCGTGGATGGCCTCGCGCACGGCGTTGTTGCCCCGGAACGAGAAGGACACGTTGGAGACGCCACCGGAGACCAGGGCGCCGGGAAGGTTGGCCTTGATCCAGCGGGTGGCCTCGATGAAGTCGGTGCCGTATGCGGCGTGCTCCTCGATGCCCGTGGCCACCGCGAAGATGTTGGGGTCGAAGATGATGTCCTCGGCCGGGAAGCCGACCTCCTGCGTGAGCAGGTCGTAGGCCCGCTGGCAGATCACCTTGCGGCGCTCGAGCGAGTCGGCCTGACCGTCCTCGTCGAACGCCATGACGACGATCGCCGCTCCGTACTTGCGGCACAGCCGGGCCTGCTCGAGGAACGGCTCGACGCCTTCCTTCATGGAGATGGAGTTGACGATCGCCTTGCCCTGCACGCACTTGAGGCCGGCCTCGATCACCGCCCACTTGGAGGAGTCGACCATGAGCGGCACCCGGGAGATGTCGGGCTCGCTCGCGACGAGCTTGACGAAGCGGTCCATCGCCGCGACGCCGTCGATCATCCCCTCGTCCATGTTGATGTCGATGACCTGCGCCCCACTCTCGACCTGCTGGCGCGCGACGTTCAGGGCGGTGCCGTAGTCCTCGGCCTGGATGAGCTTGCGGAAGCGCGCCGAGCCGGTGATGTTGGTGCGCTCACCGACGTTGACGAACAACGACTCCTCGGTGACCGTCAACGGCTCGAGGCCCGACAGCCGCAGGGCGGGGGAGACCTCCGGGGGCACCCGCGGCGGCTGGTCGACGGCCGCCTTGGCGATCGCCGCGATGTGCTCCGGCGTCGTGCCACAACAGCCACCGAGCAGGTTGACCAGCCCGGCCTGCGCGAACTCGCCCACCACGGCCGCCATCTGGTCGGGGAGCTCGTCGTACTCCCCGAACGCGTTCGGCAGGCCGGCGTTCGGGTAGCACGACACGAAGGTGTCGGCGACGCGGGCCAGCTCCGCGGCATACGGGCGGATCTCCTCCGCACCGAGCGCGCAGTTGAGCCCGACCGCGATGGGGCGGGCGTGGCGCACGGAGTTCCAGAACGCCTCGGTGACCTGGCCGGACAGCGTGCGACCCGACGCGTCGGTGATGGTGCCGGAGATGATGACCGGCCAGCGGCGGTCGTGCTCCTCGAACAGCGTCTCGAGGGCGAAGATCGCGGCCTTGGCGTTGAGGGTGTCGAAGATGGTCTCGACGATGAGGAGGTCGGCGCCACCGTCGACGAGGCCACGGGCCTGCTCGGTGTAGGCGTCGACGAGCTCGTCGAAGGTCACGTTGCGCGCGCCGGGGTCGTTGACGTCGGGGGAGATCGAGGCGGTCCGGTTGGTCGGGCCGAGGGCACCGAGGACCCAGCGTGGGCGGTCGGGCGTCCGCTCGGTCATGGCGTCGCACGCCCGGCGGGCCAGGCGGGCGGACTCGAGGTTGATCTCGTAGGCGAGGTCCTCCATGCCGTAGTCGGCCAGCGAGATCTTCTGGGCGTTGAAGGTGTTGGTCTCGACCAGGTCCGCCCCGGCCTCGAGGTAGGCCGTGTGGATGCCGGAGATGATGTCCGGCTGGGTCAGGCTCAGCAGGTCGTTGTTGCCCTTGAGGTCGCTCGGCCAGTCGGCGAAACGACTGCCGCGGTAGTCCTGCTCGCCCAGCCCCTCGCGCTGGATCATCGTGCCCATGGCGCCGTCCATGACCAGGATCCGCTGGGCGAGGACGGACCTCAGCTCGTCGGTCGCGTCGGGCTGGAAGGCGGGGAAGTCAGGCACCGGTCAAGTATGGACCGGTGCGTGCCGGGGCGTGCGGAGGGTTCACGTACTGTCAGGGCATGACGACTGCTGCCCGAGGGCACCACGCCTCCGAGGACGAGCAGGACCGCGGCCACGGCGTCCGCATCGCCCGGGTCGCGGGCATCCCCGTCTACCTCGCGCCGAGCTGGTTCCTCATCGCCGTCGTCATCACCGTGATCGTGGCGCAGCCGCTGCTGGACACCCGGCCGCTGCTCGGCATCGGGATCGGGTTCGCCCAGGCGCTGGTGCTGCTCGTCTGCGTGCTGGTGCACGAGGCGGCGCACGCGGCGACGGCCCGCGCCTTCGGCCTGCCGGTGGTCCGGATCGTCGCGAACCTCTGGGGCGGGCACACCGCGATGGAGGCCGGTCGCACGACGCCGGGGCGGATGGCCCTGGTCGCGGCGGCCGGACCGGGGTCCAACGCGGTCTTCGCCGGGTTGGCCGCGCTGGCACTGCCCGCGGTGACCGGCGACGTCTCCCACCGGCTCGTCCTGGGCCTGGTCATCATCAACGGCTCCCTGGCCGTCCTCAACATCCTCCCCGGCATGCCGCTCGACGGCGGTCAGGTGCTCGAGTCCCTGGTGTGGAAGGTGACCGGCGACCGCAACAAGGGGTCCGTGGTGGCCGGCTGGAGCGGGCGGCTCCTGGCGGTGGCCGTGGTGCTGTACTTCTTCGTCCGTCCGCTGGCGATGGGGCAGGGGATCGGGTTCAACCAGATCTGGGTCCTGTTCATCGCCTCGATCCTGTGGGCCGGCGCGACCGAGTCGATCCGCCGCGGCCGCGCCCTGAGCACGATCGGCCGGGTCCGGCTGCACACGGTGATGCGTCCCGCGATCGCCGTTCCCGACACCGCGAGCGTGGCGCAGCTCCCGGCGACCCCCGGCGGCGAGCTCGTCGTCGTCGACGCCCGTGGCCGGCCCACGGCCTACGTCGACACCGCCCACCTCGCCTCCGTGCCGCCGGACGCACGGCCGCACACACCGGTCAGTGCTGTCGCCAGCCACCAGCACCAGGGCTGGGTCATCGAGGCCGACCCGGCCGGCGACATCATGCCCGCGGTGGCGGCGCTGCAGGAGTTCGGGATCACGGTCGGGGTCGTCGTCCACCACGGCCGGGTCGTGGGTGTCGTCCACGCCGCCGACATCGGCCGCGCCCTCAGCGCCGGCTGACCCGCCACCGCCACCGCCCCCGCAGCGGTCGGGGGCACCCCCGTCGGCGAACTAGACTTCGCCGCCATGAGCAGCACCCCCGACCAGACCCCGCCCGCCGCCACAGGAGCCGACCTGCGCCGCGGCACGTTCACGAAGGGCGAGCGGGTGCAGCTGACCGACCCGAAGGGGCGCCTGCACACGATCGTCCTGGAGCCCGGCCGGGAGTTCCACACGCACCGCGGCCGCCTCGCCCACGACGACCTCATCGGCGGGCCCGACGGTTCGGTCGTCCGCAACACCGCCGGCGTGGAGTACCTCGCCCTGCGCCCGCTGCTGTCCGACTACGTCATGTCGATGCCGCGCGGTGCGGCGGTGGTCTACCCCAAGGACGCCGGTCAGATCGTCACCATGGCCGACATCTTCCCCGGTGCCCGGGTCGTCGAGGCCGGGGTCGGCTCCGGCGCCCTGTCGATGAGCCTGCTGCGCGCCGTCGGGGAGACCGGCCACGTCCACTCCTTCGAGCGCCGCGAGGACTTCGCGGACATCGCCAAGGGCAACGCCCGCGCCTTCTTCGGCCAGGACCACCCGGCCTGGCAGGTCACCGTCGGCGACCTCGTCGAAGAGCTGCCCAACCACGTCGAGCCGGGCAGTGTCGACCGCGTGGTCCTGGACATGCTGGCCCCCTGGGAGTGCCTGGACGCGGTCGCCGACGCGCTGCTGCCCGGCGGGGTCCTCATCTGCTACGTCGCCACCGCCACGCAGCTGTCCCGGGTGGCAGAGGGCGTCCGTGAGCACGGCGGCTACACCGAGCCGGAGGCCTGGGAGTCGCTGGTCCGGGGCTGGCACCTCGAAGGCCTCGCGGTGCGTCCGCAGCACCGCATGCACGGCCACACCGGCTTCCTCATCACCACCCGACGGCTCGCGCCCGGGGTCACCCCGCCGCTGCGCAAGCGACGCCCGGGCAAGGGCTCGGTCGACGAGGACGGCGTGCCCGTGCAGGACGCCAGCTTCGGCCGCGAGGGCGACTTCACGCCCGAGGACATCGGCGAGCGCGTCCCATCAGACAAGAAGATCCGGCGCGTTCGCCGTTCTGTGACTCAAACCTCCACGCCCGAGGAGTAGATCAGGGTTAGGTTTGCTTATCGGCCGTCCCGCACGGTCGATGACCGAGGTTCGCCACCGAGGGAGTCGACATGACCGACCAGCGCCAGCCCAACCGTCCCGACCACAGCGACGAGCTCCGCCAGGCGGAGCTGCTCGCCGAGGAGGTCGCAGCCCTGCGGCAGCGGCTCGCCGACGCCCCGGTGCGTTCGCGCGAGCTCGAGACCAAGGTGCTGCAGCTGCAGTCCAACCTGGCCACCATCTCCTCCCAGAACGAACGCCTCGTGCGCACCCTCAAGGAGGCCCGCGAGCAGATCATCACCTTGAAGTCCGAGGTCGACCGGCTCGCCCAGCCGCCGGCCGCGTACGGCGTGATCCTCGAGTCCTACGACGACGCCACCGTCGACATCCTCACCGGTGGCCGCAAGATGCACGTCGCCGTGAGCCCGGCGGTCGACCCGGCCGAGCTGTCCAGCGGGCGCGAGGTGCGGCTCAACGAGGCGATGAACGTCGTGGCCACCTGCGGCTACGAGCGCATCGGTGACATCGTCATGATCAAGGAGCTGCTCGGCGAGGGCAGGGTCCTGGTCGTGTCGCACGCCGACGAGGAGCGGGTCGTGCGCATGGCCGACTCCCTCGAGGGTGAGCCGATCCGGGTCGGCGACGCGCTGATGCTCGAGTCGCGCTCCGGCTTCGTGTACGAGCGCATCCCCATGGCCGAGGTGTCCGAGCTGGTCCTCGAAGAGGTCCCCGACATCGACTACGAGGACATCGGCGGCCTCGCCGGCCAGATCGAGGCGATCCGGGACGCCGTGGAGCTGCCCTACCTGCACCCGGACCTCTTCACCGAGCACCAGCTCAAGCCCCCGAAGGGGGTGCTCCTCTACGGCCCTCCCGGGTGCGGCAAGACCCTCATCGCCAAGGCGGTGGCGTCGTCACTGGCCCGCAAGGTCGCCGAGAAGGAGGGCAAGCCGGTCGGCAAGTCGTTCTTCCTCAACATCAAGGGCCCGGAGCTGCTCAACAAGTACGTCGGCGAGACCGAGCGGCACATCCGGCTGATCTTCCAGCGGGCCCGTGAGAAGGCCTCGGGCGGCACGCCGGTCGTGGTGTTCTTCGACGAGATGGACAGCCTCTTCCGCACCCGTGGCTCCGGGGTCTCCTCCGACGTCGAGACCACGATCGTGCCGCAGCTGCTGTCCGAGATCGACGGGGTCGAGCGCCTCGAGAACGTCATCGTCATCGGTGCCTCCAACCGCGAGGACATGATCGACCCGGCCATCCTGCGACCCGGGCGGCTCGACGTGAAGATCAAGATCGAGCGGCCCGACGCCGAGAGCGCCCGCGACATCTTCACCAAGTACCTCACCGCCGACCTCCCCCTGCACCCGCACGACCTGTCCGAGCACGACGGCTCGGCCCAGGCGACCGTCGACGCCATGATCACCGCCACGGTCGAGCGGATGTACTCCGAGATCGAGGAGAACCGCTTCCTCGAGGTCACCTACGCCAACGGCGACAAGGAGGTGCTGTACTTCAAGGACTTCAACTCCGGCGCGATGATCCAGAACATCGTGGACCGCGCGAAGAAGATGGCCATCAAGGACTTCCTCACCTCCGGCGCCAAGGGCATCCGGGTCGACCACCTGCTGGCGAGCTGCGTGGACGAGTTCAAGGAGAACGAGGACCTGCCCAACACGACCAACCCCGACGACTGGGCCCGCATCTCCGGCAAGAAGGGCGAACGGATCGTCTACATCCGCACGCTGGTCACCGGCAAGAGCGGCACCGAGCCGGGTCGGTCGATCGACAACGTCGCCAACACCGGCCAGTACCTCTGACCCTCGCCGCGACCACGGCCTCCACACGCAGCCACAGCCGCCAGTAGGCGATGCCGACCGCGAGGGAGGCGGCCATCGCCAGGACCGAGCTGGTCCCCATGATGCGGGGGTAGACGACGAAGTGGGTGAGGTAGACGAACAGGCTCGCGCTCGCCACCACCGCTGCCGACCGCCCGAGGACGGCGGGCAGCCGCATCGTCGGCACCCAGATGAGCACGAGCAGGCCCGCGATGATCGTGACCTCACGCATCGGCATGGACGGCCAGAACCCCGGCACGGTGAGCACCGGCACGGCCGACACGAGCAGCCGCTGGGCGGTCGTCGACGTCCGGGCCGCGGCCCAGCCCGTGGCGAAGAGCCAGATGAGCACGTAGGCGTTGGCCCCGCGGTACGGGCCGGCATCGGGCACGACGACGGCATACCTCGTCAGCAGGCCGAGGCCCACGAGGGCGACGGGGAAGGCGAACGGCCAGCGACGTTCCCACCGGTCCACGGCGGGGATCGCCACCAGGGCGGCGGTGCCGAGCAGCAGCGCCACCAGGGCCTCGACGAACCAGAAGTGCCAGTGGTCCGACCACCGGGACCAGTCGCCGAGCACCTGGTTGAGCAGCAGCACGTTGCGCCAGTCGTAGGTGCCCGCCACCACGGCCACGACGCCGATCCACACCGCACTGGGGGCCCAGATGCGCAGGGCGCTCCGGGCGATCCCGGTGGCCCGCTCGCGACGGGAGCGGCCGGTCAGCTGGAAACGGGCCAGGTTGAAACCGGCGAGGGCGAGCAGGGTGTGGGCGCCGCCGGGCACGAACGACAGGTGGGTGTGGTTGGCCAGGATGAGCAGCACCGCGACCGCGCGCAGGACGACGCTGGTCTCCACCCGGTGCAGCCGGCGACGCGAGGAGCGGGTCACTGACGGGGCGGCGACCACGAGGTCCCGTGGCGGCAGGAGGTGCCAGCCCGCGGGCAGCGCGTCGAGGACCCGTTCGAGGCGCAGCGACACCTCGACGTAGGACAGCGAGTCGCCGCCGAGGTCGACGAAGCTCGTGCGTTCGGTGGCGTGCGGTGCTTCGAGCAGCTCGCGGTAGAGCGCGACGACGCGGGTGACGCGGTCGCCGTCGCCGTCGGGAGCGGGTCGGGCTCGGCGACGGCCTCAGCCTCCCGCTGCGCGCCCAGCAGCTCGGCCACCCGGGGGTAGTCGGGTTTGCCGGTGGACAGGCGAGGAGCCGGCAGCCCGTCCAGCACGACCACACCTGATGCCGGTATGCCGTGCAGCCGGCGCAGCGCCTCGGTCACCTCGGTGCCCGCCCCCGGTCGCTCGGCGAGCACCCCGACCGCGTCACCGAGGTCGACGCAGTGGGTGGTGTGTCCCGTGTCGCGCAGGTCGCGCTCCACCTGGTCGAGGTCGATGCGCAGCCCGAGGACCTTGGCGAACCTGCTGCGTCGGCCGACGATCTCGACCAGGCCGTCCGGTCCGATCCGGGCGAGGTCACCGGTGCGCAGCTCGTGCACGTCGCGGCCCCTGGCCAGGTCGACGGCGCTCTCGGCATAGCCCAGCATGACGTTGGGGCCCACGTAGACGAGCTCGCCGAAGCCGCAGTCGATCTCACCCAGTGGCTCGATCCGGAACGCGCCGCCGGGCACCGGGGCGCCCACGGTGCCGGGTCGCTGCTCCGCGAGGTCGGGGGGGAGGACGGCCATCCGAGCCGTGGCCTCGGTCTGGCCGTACATGACGAACAGGTCCCAGCCCTGCTCGCGGCCGAGCTCGGAGAAGCGCGTGACGGTCTCGGGGTCGAGGCGGCCGCCGGCCGCGGTGATGGCGCGCAGCGACGGGTGGTCGCGGTCGGCGAACCCGCTGCGCTCCAGGAGGTCGAAGCTGTGGGGGACGCCGGCCAGGGTCGTGGCGCCGCTGGAGTCGAAGAGGTCCCAGAAGCACGGGTCGACCACCGACAGGTCGGTCAGGACGAGGCTGGCGCCGACGGCGAGGTGGCTGTGGACCACCGACAACCCGTAGCAGTAGTGCAGCGGCAGGCTGGTGACGGCGCGGTCGGTGGCACGCAGGCCGAGCGCCTCGACGATGGAGTCGGCGTTGCTGTCGAGGTTGTCGTGCGAGAGGCGCACCACCTTGGGCGATCCGGTCGAGCCCGAGGTCGGCAGCAGCAGCGCCAGGTCGGGGTGCAGGGTGTGGTCGGCTCCCTCGTGCCGCTCCACGACCTGCCAGCCCCGGGCGCCGCGGCCGGCGACGACATCGGGGTCGTAGGCCTCGGCGAGCCGGTCGAGGTGCTGCAGGCGGTCGCCGGGGACGAGCAGCGGCACGTGGCCTGCGGCAAGGGCACCGAGGTAGGTCACGAGGGCGTCGAGGCTGTTGTCGGCGGCCAGCATCACGAGCCGCCGGCCACCGCCGAGGGCGGCAGCGGCGTCGTCGACGAGGTCGGCCAGCGCCGCATACGACAGGGACCCTGACCCGGTGTGGACGGCAGGGGCAGCGCCGTGCGCCCGCAGCGAGGTCACGAAGCGGACAGCCCTGCGGGCCGGTGCGACGACGGGGAGCGAGACCACGCGGTGGAGGATATTAGGTAAGGCTTACCAAACTCAAATGCACTGCACAGGGTGGCGCGGCAGGGCCGGGGCTCACGGCGTGCGTCGCGCCCTCGGGCGACGGCCTGCTCGGTCGGCCTCGCGCGCGGCCGACCAGCGTGCCATCCCCTCGCCGACGAACCGGCCCACCTCGCGAACGCTGCGCCAGCCCACGATGAACAGGCCGAGGACGAGGAGGGTGACGACGGCGAAGCTCCACGCGAAGCCGCCACCGGTGGCCACCCGCAGCCCGAGTCCCACGACCACCGTCGTCAGCCAGACCACCAGCGAACCCGGCACGCCCACCGGCCAGGACGCCTGCTCGCGCCCACGTGCCCTGGATCCCGTCCACCCTCGTGCCGCGACCCACCCGAGGGCCAGGGCCGCCAGGAACGGCCACGCGACCAGGAGCACCCCGCCGAGGGTCACCCCCTCCGCGTGGCTGCTCCGCCCGACGGCGGCGAACAGCAGCACGGCGGCCGCGTCGGCGACGAACGCGGCGATCGCACGCCTCACCCGTGCACCTTGTCGAACAGCGTGGCCTGGGGCGGGGACAGGGTGGGGTCGACGCCGTCGAACAGGCTGCTCACCGACTCGCCGGCGTGGATCCGCTTGATCGCCTCGGCGAACAGCGTGGCCACCGAGCGCACCCGCAGCTCGGGCCAGTGGGCGGGCGCCGGCACGGTGTCGGTGGTGACCACCTCGCCGATCATCGGGTGGCCGCGCAGCCGATCGACGGCCTTGCCGGCGAAGAGTCCGTGCGTGCACGCCACGTCGGCGCCAGTGCAGCCGAGCTCGCGCAGCCGCTCGAGCAGCTCGACGATCGAGCCGCCGGTGGCGATCTCGTCGTCGAGGATGATGGCTCGCCGGCCGGCGACGTCACCGACGATCGAGTCGATGACGACGCGGTCGTCGGCGAGCCGCTGCTTGGACCCCGCCGCCACCGGCAGGCCCAGCAGCCGGGCGAACTGCGTGGCCGTCTTGGCGTTGCCGAGGTCGGGGGAGACGACGACGGAGCTGCTCAGGTCGCCGGCCCGGAAGTGGTCGGCGAGGACACCGATCGCGGTGAGGTGGTCCACGGGCACCGAGAAGAACCCGTGCACCTGCGGGGCGTGCAGCGTCATCGTCAGCACCCGGTCGACGCCCGCCGCGACGAGCATGTCGGCCACCAGCCGGCCACCGAGGGAGATCCTCGAGGCGTCCTTCTTGTCCGAGCGTGCGTAGGCGTAGTGGGGGATCACCGCGGTGATCTGCGCCGCGGAGGCGCCGCGAGCCGCGTCCACCATGAGCAGGAGCTCCATCAGGTGCTCCTGGGTGGGTGGCACCAGCGGCTGGACGAGGTAGACGTCGCGCTGGCGACAGTTCGCCAGCAGCTGCGCCTGGAGGCAGTCGTTGCTGAAGCGGGTGATCTCGGCGGGCGAGAGCTCGACCCCCAGGGCGTCGCAGATGCGTCGAGCCAGGGCGCGGTGCGCGCTCCCGGAGAAAACCACGATCTCTCGCATGATGCTCCTGGGTCGATCGGCGATGCAGGACGAGACTAACCGCCGGAAGCCCCCTGTGGGACCTGCGCGTCCCACAGGTGGGACTGCATCTCCTGGACCAGCTCGGCACGGTGCTGGGCCGCGGTCGGCACCACCCCGGGCATGGACGCGAACCCATGGGGGACGCGGACGTAGTTGGTGATCCGGACGGGGACCCCGGCAGCCCGCAGGGCTGTCGCGTACCGGGAGCCGTCGTCACGCAACGGGTCGCGGTCGGCCGTCTGGATCAGCGTCGGTGGCAGCCCGTCGAGCCGCCCGAACAGCGGGGAGATCACCGGGTCGCGCAGGTCCGCGCCCTCGGGGGCGTAGTGGTCCCGGAAGGCGACGATGCTCGCGCGCGTGAGCACCGGTGCCCCGGCGAGCTCGTGGATCGACGGCGACGACAGCGTCATGTCGGTCGCCGGGTAGAGCAGCGCCTGGTGGCGCACGGGTGAGTCGCCCCGGTCGCGCAGCACCTGCGCGGTGACGGCGGCGAGGTTGCCCCCGGCGCTGTCCCCGCACAGTCCGATCCGGGAGGTGTCCGCCCGCAGCACCGGGCCCTGCCCGGCGACCCAGGAGGTCGCGTCGATGCAGTCGTGGGCGGCCGTCGGCGCGCGGTGCTCCGGCGCCAACCGGTAGTCGACGCTGACGACCACGGCCCGGACCCGCGCCGCGAGGTGGCTGCACAAGGGGTCGTACGCGACGACGTTGCCCTGCACGAACCCGCCACCGTGCAGGAACACGATGACGGGGACCTCGGTCTCGGTGTCGCGGACCGCTCGTGGGCGGTAGATGCGCAAGGGGATCGAGTGCCCGTCCCGGGCCGGCGCCGTGCCATACGTGATGCCCACCGAACGGTCCACCGCACCGGTGACCCACGAGAACGGCGGTCGGTCCGGGGTGACCACGCCGCGGTCGGACCGGATCTGCTCGATGGTGCGCCGCTCCACCGGCGGACGCAGCCAGTGGTCGAGCAGGGCGGTCAACGCGGCCGTCTGGGGGTACAACGCTCTGGGGGAGTGACGCATCTGCTGAAACTAACTCACCTAGGGTGAGCACATGAGCCAGGACGCACACCGCGGACAGCCCCACGAGCTCACCCGATGACGGTCCGACGGGTGATGGGGATCGAGACCGAGTACGGCATCTCGGTGCCGGGGGACCCCGCCGCCAACCCGATGGTCCTGTCCGGCCAGGTGGTCAACGCGTATGCGTCGGCCCAGGGCATCAGGGCGGCGCACGCCTCGTGGGACTACGCCGACGAGGCACCCCTGCGCGACGCCCGAGGGTTCGAGATGGGTCGGGGGGCTGCCGACCAGAGCCAGCTCACCGACGAGGAGGACCCGACCCTGGCCAACGTCGTGCTCACCAACGGCGCCCGCCTCTACGTCGACCACGCCCACCCCGAGTACTCCTCACCCGAGGTGACCACGCCGCGGGCCGCGGTGGCCTGGGACCGCGCCGGCGAGCTGATCATGGCGGAGTCGGTGCGGCGCCTGTCGCACGTGCCGCCCGGGGTCAACCTGTACAAGAACAACACCGACGGCAAGGGCCAGTCCTACGGCACCCACGAGAACTACCTCATGCGGCGCGAGACGCCGTTCGCCGACATCGTCCGCCACCTGGTGCCGTTCTTCGTGGCCCGCCAGGTGGTGACCGGCTCCGGTCGCGTGGGCATCGGCATGGACTCGCGCCGCGCCGGGTTCCAGCTGAGCCAGCGCAGCGACTTCTTCGAGGTCGAGGTCGGCCTCGAGACCACGTTGAAGCGACCGATCATCAACACCCGTGACGAGCCGCACGCCGTGGCCGACCTCTACCGCCGGCTGCACGTGATCATCGGGGACGCCAACCACTGCGACGTCGCCAACCTGCTCAAGCTGGGCACCACGTCGCTGGTGCTGGCGATGATCGAGGACCGCGCCATCAGCGAGGACCTCACGGTCGCGCGACCGGTGGCCACCCTGCAGGCGGTCAGCCACGACCCCACCTGCCGCCAGCTCGTCGAGCTGCGCGACGGCACGAAGCTCACGGCCGTGCAGCTCCTCTGGCGCTACCACGACGCCGCGGAGCGTTACCTCCAGGACCGGTATGGCGCGGACCGCGACAGCGACACCGCCGAGGTCATGCGGTGGTGGGCGCTGGTCCTGGACAAGCTCGAGCGCGACCCGTCCGAGGCCGCCCGTGAGCTGGACTGGGTCGGCAAGCAGCAGGTGCTGCAGGGCTACATCGACCGGGACGGCCTGGACTGGTCCGACGCGCGCCTGCGAGCCATCGACATCCAGTGGTCCGACGTGCGCCAGGACAAGGGCCTGTTCCACCGGCTGCGCAAGGCCGGGCGCTTCGTCGAGCTCGTCCCGGACGAGGTCGTCCTCGAGGCGGTCCGCGAGCCCCCCGAGGACACCCGGGCGTACTTCCGCGGCAAGTGCCTGGAGAAGTACCCCGACCAGGTCGCGGCTGCCTCGTGGGACTCGGTCATCTTCGACGTGCCCGGCCACGCCTCCCTCCAGCGGGTGCCCATGCTGGAACCGTTGCGGGGCACCAAGGCCAGCGTCGGCTCGTTGCTCGACCGGAGTCCGGACGCCGCCACCCTGCTGCGCGAGTTGGCCTCGGCATCGGGTTAGGGTCGGACTAGGGTCGACGCAGGACGGGTGCCGCCGCCCGCGCCGCCAGATGAGCACCACCGATCGAGAGGTCACGCAGATGCCGAGCCAGGAGCAGAGCCGCCCACAGCGCAGGGACGACGCGCCCGACGAGGCGCCCGAGCCCACTCCGGCAGCGCCCGAGGCGTCTGCCCGCAAGGAGAACCTCGACTCCGACATCGACAGCGTCCTGGACGAGATCGACGGCGTGCTCGAGTCGAACGCGGAGGAGTTCGTCCGTGGGTTCGTGCAGAAGGGCGGCCAGTGACCACAGGCGCCGACGCGGGGAGGCTGCCCGCGGCATACCTGTCCACGGGCTCCTCGTCCTTCACCGACTTCGTCGGGGCGCACGCCCCGCAGCTGCTGCCGTCGCGCCGCGCGCTGCCCGTGGGGAGCACCCTCGAGGCACCGCACGGCACGACGATCGTCACCGTCACCTACGACGGTGGGGTCATCATGGCCGGGGACCGGCGGGCCACGATGGGCAACATCATCGCCAACCGCGACATGGAGAAGGTCTTCGCGGCTGACGAGTACTCCGCGGTCGGCATCGCCGGGACCGCAGGCATCGCCATCGAGCTGGTCAAGCTGTTCCAGGTCGAGCTCGAGCACTACGAGAAGATCGAGGGCACCCTGTTGTCGTTGGAGGGCAAGGCGAACCGCCTCGCCTCGATGATCCGGGCCAACCTCGCCATGGCCATGCAGGGCCTGGCCGTCGTGCCGCTCTTCGCCGGGTACGACCTCGACCGGGGCACCGGACGGATCTTCTCCTACGACGTGACCGGCGGCTGCTACGAGGAGCACGACCACCACAGCGTGGGGTCGGGTTCGCTCTTCGCGCGCGGCGCCATGAAGAAGCTGTGGCGCCCCGGCCTGTCGGCCGACGGTGCCGTCTCCGTCGCCGTCGAGGCCCTGTATGACGCGGCGGACGACGACTCCGCCACCGGCGGGCCCGACGTGGGACGTCGCATCTGGCCGACCGTCGCCGTCGTGGGTGGCCAGGGTGTGGTGTTCCGCACCGACGACGAGCTCCGCACGACCGTGGAGGCCGTCATCGCGGCCCGCCAGGGCAACCCGGGAGGTGCGCGATGAGCAGCATGCCGTTCTACGTCTCGCCCGAGCAGCTGATGAAGGACCGGGCCGACTACGCGCGCAAGGGAATTGCCCGGGGTCGTTCGGTCGTCGTCCTCGGCTACGACAAGGGCATCGCGTTCGTCGCGGAGAACCCGTCGCGGGCCCTGCACAAGGTGTCGGAGATCTACGACCGGATCGCCTTCGCCGCGGTGGGCAAGTACAACGAGTTCGAGAACCTGCGCGTCGCCGGTGTGCGCTACGCCGACCTGCGCGGCTACTCCTACGACCGCACCGACGTGACGGCTCGTGGCCTGGCCAACGCCTACGCGCAGACGCTCGGCACGGTCTTCACCCAGGAGTCCAAGCCCTACGAGGTCGAGATCGTCGTGGCCGAGGTCGGCACCACCGCCGACGAGGACCAGATCTACCGGTTGACGTACGACGGCTCGGTGGCGGACGAACGCGGGTTCGTCGCGATGGGTGGTGCGGCCGAGCCCATCGAGACGGGACTCAAGGAGCGCTGGACGCCGGGGCTCTCCCTCGGTGACGCGCTCCGCCTCGCCGTGGAGCTGCTGGCCAAGGACGCGACCGGTGGCCCGGCGCGCTCCCTGGGTGCGGGGCAGCTCGAGGTCGCCGTGCTGGACCGCGAGCGGCCGCGACGGACCTTCCGTCGGATCGGTGGGGGCCTGCTCGACGCCCTGCTGAGCACCGAGGACCCGACGCACGACGCCCCGCCCGAGGACGACCGGACGCCGGGACGCCACGACACCCTCACCGGGGAGTCGCCGCGTGAGGAGTCGACCAACCCCCAGACACAGCGCCCGACCGAGTAGCGCGCGCCGAGAATGCGCTGATCACTCCGCTGTCCGGCGCACGGGTCCGGCGCACGGGTCAGGCGCACGGGTCAGGCGGGGTGTCGCACCTTGTGGCGGAGGTGGACCACGCCGTTGTCGAATCGTCGGTGGTCCAGCAGCTCGAGGTCGAGTCGTACGCCCCGTGGCAGCGCCGGCTTGCCGCCCCCGACGAGGACGGGGCACAGCAGCAGCACGCACTCGTCGACCAGGTCGTGCCGGAACGCCTCGGCCGCGATCCCCGCGCCGCCGATGCTCAGGTCCGCGCCGGAGTGCTCCTTGAGCCGGCGCACCGCCTCGGGCTCGAACTGCCGCTCGATCCTGGTGCGCGCGGTCGACACCTCGGTCAGTGAGGTGGAGTAGACGACCTTGTCGGTGTTCCGCCAGATCCCGGCGTACTCGCGCACCACCGGGGGCTCATGCGTCAACCAGTCGTCGCTCTCCCACACGCGCATCGTCTCGTACATGCGTCGCCCGTAGAGCGAGGTGCCGATGCGCCGCTCGTGCTCGTTCCAGAACGCGTGCACCTCCGCGTCCGGCACGGACCAGTCGAACGCCCCCGCCTCGTCCTCCAGGAAGCCGTCGAGCGAGATGTTGGCCGCGTAGATCAGCTTGCCCATGAAAGCCCTCCGCCCAGACGAGGGCAACAGCGTGCGACGTCGCCCAGGCACAGTCAAGAGCATCGACGGCGGTGGCACACCCAGTCAGAGCGGGAGCTTCTCGAGCAGCCAGCTCTCGGTGGCGACCCAGGCCTGCCTGGACGCGGCCTCGTGGTGGAACAGCACCGCGGGGTTGTCGAACGCGTGCCCGGCACCCTCGTAGGTCAGGAAGGTCACGTCGTCGTTGTCCGCGGTCACCGCGGCCTCGATCTCGCGGACCGTGTCCACCGGGATGTAGGCGTCCTCGAGCCCGAAGTGGTGCAGGCTCGGGGAGGTGACCCGGGGCGCCATACCGAGCAGGTCGGGCAGGGCCGAGCCGTAGTAGCTGACGAGGGCATCGGGGGCCGCGCGGTCGGCGCCGGCTGCAGCGGCCACGTTGAACGCCATACCTCCGCCGAAGCAGAAACCGACCACCCCGGCCGGGCCCCGGACCTCGGCGCGGTCGCGCACCGCTGCCAGGGCCGCCACCCCGTCGCGGACGCCGGCCTCCCAGTCGAAGCGACCCACGAGCTCGATGGCACGGGGCAGCCCGTCACCCCCCTCTTCCACGACCTGGTCCCCGAGGCGCCAGTAGAGGTGCGGCACGAGGACGACGTAGCCGAGCGCGGCCAGGTCGGCAGCGCGGGAGGAGATGTAGTCGGTGACCCCGAAGATCTCCTGGAAGACCACGAGGCCCGGCCCCTGACCGGACTCGGGAAGGTGGAGGTCGGCCGGCATGGCGCCACCTCGCACCTCGACGGACAGGACCTCGGACGAGCGCTGGTGTGCCATGGCCCCAACGTAGGCCGCGCCGTCCACTGCCGCTCGGTCAGGTGACCGAGGTCTGGCTGCTCCGTCCGGGGGTCGGACCTGCGGTGAGGGCCATGGCCGCCATGGTGTCGGCGACCGCGGCGACGCTGTCGAGGTCGAGGAGGATGCCGTAGTGGTCGGAGTCGAGCGAGCGGACCGTGACGTCCGGGGGCAGGTGCGCTGCGGCGAGGCGTTCGGCGGTGTAGAGCCCCTCGGGCTGGGCGAGCGGTCCGCGACGGGCATGGAACAGGGTGGCCGGGCACTGCATCGTGTGGATGGCGCTGAGCGTCGCCGGGTCCGACATCAGGTCGGCCCAGTCGGCACGGACGCACTCCAGCGACGAGGTGGAGCGCTGCTTCCCCGGGGGCCCGGCGAGGTCGTGCAGGAGGTAGGCCGCGAGCGCCGCCCCCGAGGGGCCGTCGAGGTGCGGTCCGAGGGCCGGGTGGGCGCCCCAGTGGGCGAGGTAGGCCGCCTCGTCGGCGAAGGTCATCGACAAGCGGTCCATCGCCGGCCCGATGATGCTGTGCAGCACCTCGTCGACGTCGAACGAACCGGGGGAGGGGAAGGCCAGCCCACCGTCGAGGAGGAGCACGGCGCCGACGTCGTCGGGATGGGTCGCGGCGGCGAGGGCTGCCACGAAGGCCCCCATGTCGTGGCCGGCGAGCAGGGGGCGGTCGAGCCCGAGGTGGGCGACGACGGCATGGACGTCGGCGACGTGGTCGGCCAGGCCGGTGGAGCGCAGGTGCGAGCTCTCCGCCCGGCCGCGCATGTCGGGGGCGAGCACGTGGACGCGCCCCTCGAGCCGGTCGGCCACCGGCGCCCAGACGAGGGCGTTGGAGGAGATGCTGTGCAGCGCCAGCACGACCGGAGCCCCGTCGGGGGCCCGCGTCAGGCGGTGGACGGTGAGGGACCCTCCGTCGACGGCCACCTGCTCGCTCAGCGGTCGCACACTGGGTCCTCTCTGGCTGCCGCCGCGTCGTCGCGGCTCCCGGGCGGGCCCGGACGAAGTCGGCCGGGGAGCTCCCCGGCCGCTGTGCTGAGGCCCTGACGCTACGCACTCGCGGGCCAGCGCCCTATGGCGCCCGACGCCACATCCCGCTGTCGCAGATGTGTTCGCTCGACGTCTGTTGCGGCGTCCAGCCCCAGCGACAGCAGTGGATTGCCGTGGCGTGGGAGGGGTTCGTGCCTACAGTGGGTGCATGGACCGCCGGATCTTCGGGATCGAGAACGAGTACGGCATCACGTGCACGTTCGAGGGGCAGCGCAGGCTGACCCCGGACGAGGTCGCGCGCTACCTCTTCCGCAAGGTCGTCTCGTGGGGTCGGTCCTCCAACGTCTTCCTCTCCAACGGTTCGCGCCTCTACCTCGACGTGGGGTCGCACCCGGAGTACGCGACGCCGGAGTGCGACGACGTCCGCCAGCTCGTCATGCACGACAAGGCGGGGGAGCGGATCATCGAGGGGCTGGTCGCCGATGCCCAGGAACGCCTCGCCGAGGAGGGCATCGAGGGCGAGATCTACGTCTTCAAGAACAACACCGACTCGGCGGGCAACTCCTACGGGTGCCACGAGAACTTCCTCGTCGGCCGCGCCGGCGAGTTCCAGCAGCTCTCCGACGTGCTCATCCCGTTCCTGGTCAGCCGCCAGATCACCAGCGGCGCCGGCAAGGTCGTCACGACGTCCAAGGGCGCGACCTACTGCGTCAGCCAACGGGCCGACCACATCTGGGAGGGCGTCTCCTCGGCCACGACCCGGTCCCGCCCGATCATCAACACCCGCGACGAGCCGCACGCGGACGCCGAGAAGTACCGGAGGCTGCACGTCATCGTCGGCGACTCCAACATGAGCGAGACGACGACCATGCTCAAGGTGGGGTCGGCGGACCTCGTGCTCCGGATGATCGAGGCGGGCATGGTGGTGCGCGACCTCACGCTGGAGAACCCCATCCGCGCGATCCGCGAGATGAGCCACGACATGACCGGCCGCAAGACGGTGCGGCTGTCCAACGGTCGCGAGCTGTCCGCGCTGCAGATCCAGTCCGAGTACCTCGAGCGGGCCCAGGCGTATGCCGACCGCGAGGGTCTGCAGAACCCCATCCACAAGCAGGTCCTGGACCTGTGGGAACGCACCCTCACCGCCGTCGGCACGGGCAACCTCTCCCTCGTCGACACCGAGATCGACTGGGTCATCAAGCACAAGCTCATCACCGGCTACATGGCCAAGCACGACCTGCCGATGGAGCACCCCCGGATCGCCCAGCTCGACCTCGCCTACCACGACGTCAACCGTCAGCGCGGCCTGTTCTACGTCCTGCAGAAGCACGGCCGGGCGGCCCGCGTGTGCACCGACCCGGAGGTGTTCGAGGCCAAGACCGTGCCGCCGCAGACCACTCGGGCCAAGCTGCGCGGTGACTTCATCAAGGCCGCCCAGGAGCACCGCCGCGACTTCACCGTCGACTGGGTGCACCTCAAGCTCAACGACCAGGCCCAGCGGACGGTGCTCTGCAAGGACCCGTTCGCGGCGGTGGACGTGCGCGTCGAGCGGCTGATCGAGGGCATGCGGGGCTGACCGCCTCCCAGGGCCGCACAGCGGGCGTTGCGGGCTTTGCCAGACTGCGCGGTTAGGGTGGTTGCCTGTTCCACCGCCCCCAGCGAAAGTCCCTACCGTGTCTGTGCGTTCCCTGTCTGTACGCCCCAGCCGTCGCCTGTCCGTGACGGCTGCTGCCCTGACCGCCCTCCTGGCCCTGACAGCCTGCGGCAACTCCGGCAGCAAGTCCGACGAGGCCAAGGCCTCGCCCCTGGCCGGCATCACCGTGACCGGAGGCAACGAGACGACCGCGCCGACCGTCGCGATCTCGCCCAAGCCGCTGTCCGTCACCGAGACCACGACCCGCGTCGTCAAGGCGGGCGACGGCCCGGTCGTCAAGAACGACGAGATCGTCAGCGTCAAGTACGTCCTGCTCAACGCCAAGGACGCCTCGGTGCTCGACACCAACTACGGCAAGCAGAACCTCGGCCTGAGCCTCGGCACCGCCGACCTCCTGCCCGGCCTGAAGAAGGGCCTGGCCAACCAGAAGGTCGGCTCGCGCGTGCTCGTCGCCGTCCCGCCCAAGGACGCCTTCGGCGACAAGGGCAACACCGACATCAAGGTGTCCGGCACCGACACGGTCCTCTTCCTGATGGACGTGCTGTCGGTGACCAAGCCCCTGGCCAGCGCCGAGGGCAAGGCGGTCAAGCCCGCAGCCGACCTCCCCTCCGTCAAGGTCGAGAGCGGCAAGGCCGCCACCATCACCATCCCCAAGGGGAAGAAGCCCCCGACCAAGACCGTCGGCCAGACCCTCATCGAGGGCGCCGGTGCGAAGGTCGAGGCGGGCCAGACCATCCGCGTCACCTACACCGGCGCGCTGTGGAAGGACGGCAAGGTCTTCGACTCCTCGGCCACCTCCCCGCAGGGCTACTTCGAGACCGTCATCGGCAAGCAGCAGGTCATCAAGGCCTGGGACGCCCAGCTCGTCGGCAAGACCGTCGGCAGCCGGGTCCTCATGGTCGTGCCGCCGGCCGACGGCTACGGCGCGGCCGGCAGCCCGCCCAAGATCAGCGGCACGGACACCCTCGTGTTCGTCGTCGACATCCTCGCGGCCTACTGAGCCGCATCACCCGCACCCCCCACCCCAAGGAGCAGCAGCATGGGTTTCGACCCCAGCACCACCAAGCCCGAGATCGACTTCCCCGGCGACGCCGCCCCCACCGAGCTCGTCATCGAGGACCTTCGCGAGGGTGACGGCCAGGAGGCCGGCGCCGGCGACACCATCTCGGCCCACTACGTCGGGGTGGCCCACTCCACCGGCGAGGAGTTCGACGCCTCGTGGAACCGCGGCGCGCCCCTGGACTTCCGCCTCGGTGTCGGCCAGGTCATCCGCGGCTGGGACGAAGGCATCGTCGGCATGAAGGTCGGCGGCCGTCGCCGGCTCGTCATCCCCGCCCACCTCGCCTACGGCGACCGTGGCGCCGGTGGCGCGATCAAGCCGGGCGAGACCCTGATCTTCGTGGTCGACCTCGTGGACGTCCGCTGACCGTGGACCGTGGCTGAGGACCCTCAGCCAGCAGCACCTTCCAGCAGCCGGGCGGCATACCGCCCGGCTGCTGCGCTGTAGAGGAACGCGGCATGGTCCTCGTCGAGGCCCCGTCCCATCGTCGAGAGCCGGACGGGCACGGCCCGCAGCGCGTCGTCCAACCCGTCCTCCTCGACCTGGGCGAGCGTCACCGGACCGGTGGCCCCGGCGACCAGCTCCTGCGCCTGCTGCAGCACCAGCTCGCCGAGCTCGGTGGTGGGGTGGGTGGCGACCAGCGCCGCGGGGACCAGGGCGACCCGTCCGTATGCCGTGCGGCTGTGGTGGGAGATCCCGCGGTGCCGCTCGCGGGCATCGGCGTCGGAGACGCGCAGGGCGCCGACCCCTCGCCCCTGCAACGTCACGGCGGCATTGAGGGCCTCGCCCGCGGCCACGCCGGTGTACCCCCAGGCGGTACCGGTCCCGACGTTGCCGGGGCCCTGGATGACCACGGCCACGTCGGCACCCAGGACGTGCCGGGCCGCGAGCAGACCGGAGTGCAGGGTGACGGCCTCGTGCTCGCCGCCGTAGGCCTGCCCCACCGTCACGGTGTCGTGCAGCCAGCCGGCCCCGGTGAGGCCGGCGACCGCCCGCGAGAACGCGATCGGCAGGGCGCCCCCGTCGGTCATGAGGTAGACGACTCGGGCGTCGGGGCGTTCGGTACGCAACCCGGCCAGGACCGCCGGCAGGGCCGAGTGCAGGTCGGCGACCACCACCGGCATCCCGAGCAGGTCACCCGCTCCGGCCGCGCCCGAGGTCAGGGCAGCGTGGTGCGGGCTGTCCTGCTCGTCGACAGCCATGAACATCTGCTGCTGGGGCGTGTAGCGCGCCTTGACGATGTGGCCGGCGCCGGTGGGCGGGTCGGCCGGCAGCCGGTCCGGGGCCGCGACGACGAACGCGAGCCCACCTGTCCCGAGGCCGCGCAGCAGCGCCGAGGCGTTGAGCAGGACCCGGTCGCCGACCTGCGGCTCACCGACGAGGGCCGTGTAGGCCAGGGCGCGCACCAGGTCGCCGTCGCCCCCGTCGCCCCCCTCTGCACCGGCCAGCCGCACGGCATACTCCACCGAGCCCGGCCACCGGCCACGCACCTGCTCCACCGTGCCCTCGCGCCACTGCATCACGACACGCAGACTAGCCACGGACGCCGCGAGCCACTCCGGTAGCGTCGGGCGGGTGAGTTCACCCACCGGCCCTGCGGCCAAGACCGAGCGCCTGCTCAACCTCGTGCTCTGCCTGCTGTACACCCGCCGGCCCCTGCCGAAGTCCCGGATCCGCGGCATCGTGCCGCAGTACGGCGACGCCACCAGCGACGAGGCCTTCGACCGCATGTTCGAGCGCGACAAGGACGAGCTGCGCGAGCTCGGCATCCCGCTCGTCACCGCGGAGATCGGTGGGGCGTTCGACGACGAGGTGGGCTACCGCATCGACCAGCGCGAGTACGCCCTGCCCGACCTCGAGTTCGAGCCCGACGAGCTCGCGGTCCTCGGTCTGGCGAGCCGCACCTGGGCCCACGCCTCCCTGGCCGGCCCGGCAGCCCAGGCGCTGCGCAAGCTCAAGGCCGCCGGGATCGAGCGCGACGTCGACTCGCTCATCGGGATCGAGCCGCGCCTGGGCACCAGCGAACCCGCCTTCGAAGCGGTCAAGAACGCCGTGGTCGGCCAGCAGACGATCTCCTTCGGCTACCGCACCTCGGGTCAGGACGAGGTCAACACCCGCCGGGTCCAGCCGTGGGGACTGGCCTCGTGGCACGGCCGCTGGTACCTCACCGGGTTCGACCTCGACCGCGAGGCGTCGCGCGTCTTCCGCCTGTCGCGCATCGACGGCGCCGTCTCGGTCGTCCGTGGCGCCGACCCCTACACCGTCCCGGTCGACCACCGCGCCCAGGAGGTGATCCGCGCCAGCGTGGGCGAGCAGGAGCCCCGCACCGCGGTCGTCCGGGTGCGTCAGGGCCGCGGCCAGGCGTTGCGCCGCCGCGGCACCGACACCGGCACGCGAAGGGGAGTGGACCACCCTCGAGGTGCCCTTCACCGACTCCTACGCCTTCGCCGACGAGGTGAGCGGGTATGGCGCGGACGTGGTCGTCCAGGAGCCCGGGGAGGTCCGGGACCTCGTCGTCGACCGCCTGCTCGGTGCGTTCGCCGCCCACGCCGGAGGAGTCGCATGAGCACGCCCGAGACCGCGACCGCCCGGCTCACGCGGCTGCTGACGATGGTGCCGTGGCTGGTCAACCGCCAGGGCATCGACACCGAGCAGGCTGCCGCCGAGCTCGGCATCAGCGTCGGGCAGCTCGACACCGACCTGCGCCTGCTCTACCTGTGCGGCTACGGCCAGATGCCCGACGAGCTCATCGACGCGCAGTGGGAGAACGGTCGGGTCTTCGTCACCAACGCCGACACCATCGCCCGCCCGCTGCGCCTCGGCCGTGACGAGGCACTCACCCTCATGGTCGGGCTGCGCGCGCTCGCGGCCGTCCCGGGGCTGGGGGAGCGCGACGCCATCGAGCGCGCCATGGCCAAGCTCGAGGAGGCCACCGGTGCCAGCGCCGAGGCGGCGTCCCGCGTCGAGGTCGCCATCAGCGAAGGCGTCGAGGCCGACCTGCTCGCCGACGCCCGACGCGCCGTCGAGGGCCACCGGCGGGTCCACCTGCGCTACCTGGTGCCCAGCCGCGACGAGTCCACCGAGCGCGATGTCGACCCCATGCGCGTGGTCAACCTCGACGCCCAGTGGTACCTCGAGGGGTGGTGCCACCGCGCCCAGGACACCCGGTTGTTCCGGATGGACCGGATCGAGTCGCTCGAGGTGCTCGACCTCGACGGTCGGCCCCCCGCCCAGGCCCAGCTGCGCGACCTCGACGCCGGCACGTTCACCCCCCGCGCCGACGACACGCTCGTCACCCTGCGACTGGGTCGAGGCGCCGCGTGGGTGGGCGACTACTACCCCGTGGAGACCTCCGAGGCCGGACCCGACGGTTCGCTCACCGTCACCCTGCGCACCGCCGACACGCTGTGGCTGCGGCGCCTGCTGTGGCGCCTCGGCGGACACGGCACCGTCGTCTCCCCGCCCGAGCTCGCCCACGCGGTGACCGACGGGGCCGGCGCCGCCCTCGCGGCATACGGCATCGACGCGGCCACGACCAGCACGGGCGAGTAGGGTCGGACGTATGTGGTGGTGGGTCCTGATCTGGGTGCTGCTCGTGCTGGTCGCGGTGGCCTATCTGGCGACCCGCGCGTGGGGGGTGTGGGGCCAGGTCAAGGAGCTCACCGCCGAGATCGGCCGAGCGTCCGAGACCGTGTCGGCGCTGCAGGCCCAGGGCGACCGCCTCGGGGACCCCGCGCCGCCGGTCCCCGCCGCCGTATTCGCAGACCCCCGTCAGCTGCGCCGGGAACGCGAGGCCACCCGTGCCTCGTTGAAGCAGCAGCGGCGCGCCCGTCAGGCGACGCGCCGTCCCGCGTGGGCCCGGCATCTAGACTCCTAGCACGACCTCAGCGTAGGAAAGGCAATCCCTCATGCTTCGCAACATCGGTGCACCCGAGATCATCATCATCGCGGTGCTGCTCATCCTCATCCTGGGGTGGAAGCGCCTTCCCGACGCCGCCCGCAGCCTCGGCCGCTCGATGCGCGTCTTCAAGTCCGAGGTCAACGAGATGAAGAACGACGGCAAGAGCACGGCCAGCGGCGAGACGGTGCCCGGGGAGACGGTCCGCGACAAGAACGCCCCCGGCACGGCCGGTGGTGCGGGCACCGCGCCCGGGACGACGGGCACCTCGGCGATGCGCGAGGACAACAGCCCGCGCTCGGACAACTCCACGGGTCTCTGAGCGCGTAGCCGCACGCGACCGAACGCCCCGAGCTCCTGAAACCGACCATGGCCTTCCGGCGTGCCCGCAACCCCGACGGGCGGATGACGCTGGGCGACCACCTGCGCGAGCTGCGCCGCCGGCTGCTGACCGCCGCCATCGCGCTGGTCGTCGGAGCCATCGGGGGCTGGTACCTCTACGACCCGGTCTACGAGCACCTGACCCGGCCCCTGCTCGACATCGCCGCCGAGCGCGGTGACGGCAACACCATCGCGCTCAACTTCGCCGGGCTCACGGCGGCCTTCTCGCAGCGGGTCAGCATCGCCATCTTCGTCGGCGTGATCGTCTCCAGCCCGGTGTGGCTCTTCCAGCTGTGGGCGTTCATCGTTCCCGGGCTGACGAAGAAGGAGCGGAACATCTCGCTGGCGTTCATCGCCGCGGCCGCTCCGCTGTTCCTCGGCGGGTGCTGGTTCGCCTACCAGACCCTGCCCAAGGCGGTGCAGCTGCTCATCAGCTTCACCCCGGACGGAGCAGTCAACTACCCCGAGGCCGCGCTCTACTTCAGCTTCGTCACGCGGTTCATCCTCGTGTTCGGGGCGGCGTTCCTCATGCCGGTGTTCCTCGTGGCCCTCAACGTCGTGCACGTCCTCCCCGCGTCGGTGATGCGCAAGACCTGGCGGCCGGCGTTCGTCATCATCTTCGTGTTCGCCGCGATCGCGACACCCACCCCCGACCCGTTCACCATGTTCCTGCTCGCGATCCCGCTGTGCGTGCTCTACCTCGGCGCCCTCGGCGTCGCCACGCTCATCGACCGCCGCCGCGCCAAGGACAAGCCGCAGTGGGCCGAGGAGCTCTCCGACGACGAGGCCTCGACCCTCTAGGGCTCGTCGTCGGCCGGCCGCCCGTGCCGCAGGCGGTAGCCTCCGCGCGTGAGCAAGCGCATCGGCCTGGTCGTGAACCCGACGTCGGGCAAGAACCGGGGCGGGAGCCTCGGGCTCGAGGTGGCGCACCGGATGCGGGCCGCCGGCCACGAGGTCCTCGACCTCTCCGACGAGACGTATGCCGCGGCGCGGGACCGTGCGCTCGGCGCCATGGCTCAGGGCATCGACGTCCTGGCGGTGGTGGGCGGCGACGGGATGGCCCACCTGGGCGTCAACCTCGCGGCGGAGACGACGGTGCCGCTGGCGCTCATCGCGGCGGGGACGGGCAACGACATCGCCCGCGGTCTCGGCCTGCCCGTGCACGACCCGGTGCGCGCCGCCGACCTGGTGACGACCGGCGTGCCGCGGGCGATCGACGCGGTGCGCCACGTCGACGAGCACGGGCGCACCCAGTGGTTCGGGGGTGTGCTCGGGGCGGGGTTCGACTCGCTCGTCAACGAGCGCGCCAACACCTGGCCCTGGCCGAAGGGCCAGCTGCGCTACAACCTCGCCATCCTGCGCGAGCTGCCCCTGTTCAGGGCGATCCCCTACGCCGTGACCGTCGACGGGGTCCGGCACGAGACGCGGGCGATGCTCGTGGCGGTCGGCAACGGTCCGAGCTACGGCGGTGGCATGCGGGTGGTGCCCGACGCGCAGATGGACGACGGCCTGGTGGATGTCCTGGTGCTGCACGAGATCAGCACCGTGGAGTTCCTCAAGGTCTTCCCCAAGGTGTTCAAGGGCGCCCACGTCGGGCACCCCGCGGTCGAGATCCTGCGTGGTCGCACGGTGACCCTCGAGGCGGCGGGCATCGTCGCCTACGCGGACGGCGAACGGTTCGCTCCGCTGCCCCTGACGGTCGAGGTCGTGCCCGGCGCGGTCACGGTGCTGGCACCCTCCCCGCGCCGGCCCGGTCGCTGACGTAGCCTCGGCACCATGTCGTCCCCCGCCGAGCGGTTCGCTGCCTCTGCCGCGCGCTCGCCCGCCCGCAACCCACAGCTCGCACAGTTCACGGCCGGGCTCGAGTTCCCCCTCGACGACTTCCAGGAGCAGGCCTGCCTGGCCGTCGAGGCGGGCAAGGGCGTGCTCGTCGCCGCTCCCACGGGCGCGGGCAAGACCATCGTCGGGGAGTTCGCCGTCCACCTCGCCCTCGCGACAGGCCGCAAGGCGTTCTACACGACCCCGATCAAGGCCCTGTCCAACCAGAAGTACGCCGACCTCGTGCGCCGCCACGGCGCCGCGAACGTCGGGCTGCTCACCGGGGACTCCTCGGTCAACGGCGAGGCGCCCGTGGTCGTCATGACCACCGAGGTCCTGCGCAACATGATGTATGCGGGTTCGACCACCCTGCGCGGCCTCGGGTTCGTCGTCATGGACGAGGTGCACTACCTCGCCGACCGCTTCCGTGGCGCGGTCTGGGAAGAGGTCATCATCCACCTCGCGCAGGACGTCCAGGTGGTCTCGCTCTCGGCGACGGTGAGCAACGCCGAGGAGTTCGGCGACTGGCTCGCCGAGGTGCGGGGCAACCACGAGGTGATCGTCTCCGAGCACCGCCCGGTCCCGCTGTGGCAGCACGTCATGGTCGGCCAGGGGGTCTACGACCTGTTCGTCGACGAGCTCTCCGCACCCACCACCGGCGCCGACGCGACGCGCGTCAACCCCGAGCTGCTGCAGGCGATCCGCACCGTCGAGCAGCGCGGCCGCTGGGACGACACCGGCCGCGGTGGCCACCGTGGCGGAGGGCAGCTGCCCCACCGCGGACGGGGCGCGCCCCGGGGCCCGGGCGGGGGGCCCGGCGGACGAGGTATGGCGCGTGGTGGCGCCGGCGGTGGGCCCGGCGGCGGGTCGGGCGGTGGTGGTCGCCCCGGTGGGGGACCCACCCGCTCGGAGGTCGTCGCCCGGCTCGACCGCGACGGCCTGCTGCCCGCGATCACGTTCATCTTCAGCCGGGTCGGCTGCGAGGGAGCGGTCCAGCAGCTGCTGCGCGACGGCACCCACCTCATCCCCGAGGCCGAGGGCGACCGCATCCGCCGGACCGTGGAAGAACGCATCCAGGGCCTGGCCGAGGAGGACCTCGGGGTGCTGGGCTACTGGGACTTCGTGGAGGGGCTGTCGCGCGGGTTCGCCGCGCACCACGCCGGCATGCTGCCGACCTTCCGCGAGATCGTCGAGGAGCTGTTCACCGCCGGCCGGATCCGCGCGGTGTTCGCCACCGAGACCCTGGCGCTGGGCATCAACATGCCGGCCCGGACCGTGGTGCTCGAGAAGCTCGTGAAGTTCAACGGTGAGACGCACGCGGACATCACCCCCGCGGAATACACCCAGCTCACCGGTCGCGCCGGACGGCGTGGCATCGACATCGAGGGCCATGCCCTCGTGCTGTGGAACCGTGGCCTGGACCCCTTGTCGGTCGCAGGTCTGGCCTCGACGCGCACGTACCCGCTGCGCTCGAGCTTCCGGCCGACCTACAACATGGCCGTCAACCTCGTGGCGCAGGTGGGCCGTGAGACCGCGCGCGAGATCCTCGAGACGTCGTTCGCGCAGTTCCAGGCGGACCGGGCGGTCGTCGGGATGGCCCGCGCGGTGCGTCGCAACGAGGAGGGGCTCGAGGGCTACTCGGAGGGCATGGCCTGCCACCTCGGCGACTTCAGCGAGTACGCCGCGATCCGGCACGAGATCGCCCGCCTCGAGAAGGACGGTGCCAAGGCCCGTTCGGCGAGCAAGCGCGCCGAGGCAGCGGTGTCGCTCGAGGCACTGCGCATCGGTGACGTCATCAAGATCCCGTCCGGTCGCCGCTCGGGGTACGCCGTCGTCGTGCAGCCCTCGAAGTCGTTCCGTGGGGAGCCACCGGCACCGACCGTGGTCACCGAGGACAAGCAGCTGCGCAAGCTGACCCTGGTCGACGTCCCCGTGCCGGTCGAGGCCGTCGCGCACGTCAAGGTGCCGCCGCACTTCAACGCCAAGAGCCCCAAGGCCCGCCGCGACCTCGCCACGTCGCTGCGCATCGCCGTGCCGCACGACCCGCCGCCGAAGCGCCGTACCGAGTCCCAGCCGGGGGAGGACGAGCAGGTCGCCGAGCTGCGGCGCCAGCTCAAGGCGCACCCCTGCCACCAGTGCCCCGAGCGCGAGGACCACGCCCGCTGGGCCGAGCGGTGGTGGCGCCTCAAGCGCGAGACCGTGGGCCTGCAGCGCAAGGTCGAAGGGCGGACCAACTCGGTGGCGCGGACGTTCGACCGGATCTGCGAGCTGCTCACCGAGATGGGCTACCTCGGGGAGGGTGGCACGACCGTGACCCCTCAGGGAGAGCATCTGCGCCGCCTCTACACCGAGAAGGACCTGCTCGCCGCGGAGTGCCTGCGGCTCGGGACCTGGAAGCGCCTCGACCCGGCCGGCCTCGCGGCCATCGTCTCCGTGCTCGTCCACGAACCCCGCCGTGACGAGTCCGACCCGTCGCCGCGGATGCCGGGTGAGGACGTCGCCGAGGCGGTCACCGAGATGAACCGGATCTGGTCGGTGCTCGAGGACCGCGAACGCGACCTCGGCCTGCCGCTGACCGGGGACCCCGACGCCGGTATGGCGTGGATGATGCACCGCTGGGCGTCCGGCCAGAAGCTCGACTACGTGCTGCGCGGTCAGGACATGGCAGCCGGCGACTTCGTGCGCCGCTGCAAGCAGGTGGTCGACCTGCTCGGCCAGATCTCCGACGCCGCACCCGAGCCGCAGCTGCGCACGACGGCACGCAAGGCGATCGACGCCGTCATGCGGGGTGTCGTGGCCGCTGACCGCCTCGACTGACGTCCGTGCCCGGCCGCCTCGGGACCTGGCAGGGCACTTTCGTGCGCCACGGGTGAGGATGGCTGGGTGACCCAGCCCGCCCCCTCACCGTCGGCCAGCACCCAGGACGGCTCGAACGGCCCGGACCACCCCGAACGGTCCCGACCCGCGACGGTGGAAGGCGCTGGCCGTCTGCCTCGTCGCGGGCTTCATGACGCTGCTCGACGTGAGCATCGTCAACGTCGCGCTGCCCAGCATCGAACAAGGCCTGGGCGCCTCGCCGAGCGACCTGCAGTGGGTGGTCTCGGGCTACGCCCTGACGTTCGGGCTCGTGCTCGTCCCGGCAGGGCGACTCGGTGACGCCACCGGGCGTCGACGCATGTTCGTCGTCGGGGTCGTGCTCTTCGGTGTCTCCAGCCTGCTGTGCGGCCTCGCGACGAGCAGCGCCCTGCTCGTCGCGGCGCGACTGCTGCAGGGCATCGGCGGCGGGCTGCTCAACCCGCAGGTCTCCGGGCTCATCCAGACGCTGTTCCGGGGCTCGGAGCGGGCCCGGGCGTTCGGGATGCTCGGGGCCACCATCGGCATCTCCACGGCGGTCGGGCCGATCACCGGCGGGGTGATCCTGGCCCTGCTCGGAGCCGAGGCCGGCTGGCGGTGGATCTTCTTCGTCAACCTGCCCGTCGCGGTGGCTGCCGTCGTCCTGGCCCTGCGGTGGATCCCCGCGGCCGCACCCCGGGAGGGTGCGCGGCCACGCCAGGACCTCGACCCGGTCGGCGTCGTCCTGCTCGGGGCCGGCGTCCTCGCGCTGCTGCTGCCCCTCGTCGAGAGCGGCCGTGGGTCGAGCTCGTCGGTGCCCGGCTGGGTCGCGGCCGTCGGGGCCGCGCTGCTCGCGTCCTTCGTGCTCTGGGAGCGGCGCTACACCGCGGCCGGTCACACGCCCCTGGTCGACCTGCGCCTCTTCCGGCTGCCCGGCTACGCCTCGGGTGCGGTCGTCGCCACGGTCTACTTCTCCGGCTTCACCGGGATCTTCTTCGTCCTGACCATCTACCTGCAGCAGGGGCTGGGCTACTCCGCGCTGCTCGCCGGTCTGGCCGTGACCCCGTTCGCTGCCGGCTCCGCGGTGATGTCGGCCGTGGGCGGGCGGTTCGTGACGCGGTTCGGACGGGCGCTGGTCACCTGGGGACTGGTGCTGGTCGTCGTGGGCCTGGTGGCCACCGACGTGGTCCTCTCGTCGGTGGAGGGTCCCCGCACCGGCTGGTATGCCGCGCTGCCGCTGCTGCTCGCCGGCCTGGGCAGCGGGATGGTGATCTCGCCGAACATCACGCTGACCCTCGACGAGGTACCGGTCGAGCGGGCCGGCACCGCGGGCGGCGTGCTGCAGACCGGTCAGCGCATCGGCACCGCAGCCGGCATCGCCCTGGTCGGGACGGTGTTCTTCGCCGGCGTCGACCAGGGTGGGGCGTCGGCGGCAGCGATGGCGCTGCGGGTGGCCACCGCCCTGGTGGTGCTGTCGCTCGTGGCCAGCCTCGCCGACGTCTGGCTCCGCCGCCGCAACCCCGAGTCTTTGAGCGCCTGACCCGGTCCTGGCCGGGTCAGGGGCTCCAAGACTGCCGAGCGCACTGCTGAGCGCACTGCCGAGCGCACTGCCGAGCGAGGCACGAGCGCACCGGACGGCTCACTCGATGCGCAGGGCCGCCAGGACGCGGTTGAACGAGCTGGTGACCCCGAACTCACTGGCCACCCGGCTCATCAGCACCGGGTCCGCCACCTCGGTCGGCAACGTCATGTCGACGTCCTCGACCGGGGCGTCCGGGGCCACCTGGACCACCTTCGGGGCCACGTCGAGGTAGGCCGCGCCGGCTTCCAGACGGGTCCGCTGCGCTCCCTTGATCTCCGGGTCGCCGCTGTCGACGGCCTGGCGCAGGGCGACCAGGGTGCCGTACCTGTCGATGAGCTTGGCCGCGGTCTTCTCACCGATCCCCGCGACCCCCGGCAGGCCGTCGCTGGTGTCGCCGCGCAGGACGGACATGTCGGCATAGGCAGGCCCGTTCGCGACGGCGTACTTGGTCTGCAGGAACGCCTCGTCGACGAGGTCGGGGTCGCGCACGCCGCCCCGGGCGGTGTAGATGACGCGGACGTTCGCGGCGTCGTCGACGAGCTGGAACAGGTCGCGGTCGCCGGTGACGACGTCGATGGCCATCGTGCCCTTGTGCCGGGCCGTCAGCGTGCCGATCACGTCGTCGGCCTCGTACCCGTCGGCCCCGAGCCGCGGGAACCCGAGCGCGCGGAGGGCGTCACGGATGACCGGCACCTGGGGCGTGAGGTCCTCGGGCGACTCCTCCTCGGCCAGCGACCCGTCGACCAGCCGGTGTGCCTTGTAGGTGGGGATCGCGTCCACGCGGAACGCCGGACGCCAGTCGTTGTCCCAGCAGGCGACGAAGTGCGTCGGCTGGTGGGTGCCGATGAGGGAGGCGATCATGTCCAGGAACCCGCGGATGGCATTGGTCGGCGGCTGCGCCGGGTCGCTGCGCTGGTCCGGGACGCCGTAGAAGGCCCGGAAGTACAGCGAGGCGGAGTCGAGCAGCATGAGGCGGCCGGTGGGCGGGGAGGTCATGCGCCCATGCTGCCACCACACAGGCGCCGGCCTCAGTAGGGTGATGCCGTGGAAGACCTCGATCGACGCATCGTCACCCTGCTGCGCTCGGACGGTCGGATGAGCTACACCGACCTCGGCAAGGCGATGGGGCTGTCGACCTCCGCCGTGCACCAGCGGGTGCGCCGCCTCGAGGAGCGGGGGGTCATCAAGGGCTACACCGCGATCGTCGACTACCCCGCGCTCGACCTGCCGCTCACGGCCTTCATCTCCATCACCCCGCTGGACCCGGCTGCGCCGGACGACATCCCGGACCGGCTGCGCGACATCGGCGAGCTCGATGCGTGCCACTCGGTCGCGGGGGAGGAGAACTACATCCTCAAGGCACGCGTGTGCACCCCCGGCGACCTCGAGGTGCTGCTGGCCCGGGTCCGGGCGGCGGCCAACGTCGCGACGCGGACGACCGTGGTGCTCTCGACCCCCTGGGAGTAGCCCCGCCGGTCATCGCGACAACCGGCCGACGACCACGTCGGCCTCGACCCTGGGGGCTCCGTGCTCCCGGAGGCCGCGGGTGCGGTGAGCTTGTCGTCGGCCGGTTCGGCCCGCGCGGTATGGCGCGCACGCGGGTGGCCGTCAGGACGCGTCGAGCTCGGACAACGCCAGCAGGACCAGGCTCGCGGTCCAGACCAGGGGAGCCGGGCCTGCCGGGGCGCCGCTGCGCGTGACCTTCTCGGGCAGGGACCCGTATGCCGTGCGGTGGGCGTCCAGCCAGTCGAGCCTCTTGCCCGCGGCGCCGTCGCGTCCGCCGGCGGCGTCGGTGAACGCGAGCAGGGCCGTCTGCGGGGTCCACGAGGCGCGGCCCTCCTTGACCCAGCGGACTCCCGGTGCCACACCACCGGCGGGTTCGGCGGCCTCGCGCTGGTACGTCATGGAGGCCGCTCGCACGCTGCGGACCATGGGGGCCGGCAGGTCGGCCGTGGCGCTGAACGGCGGCAGCAGCATCACCACAGCGGCGTCCAGGCCCCCGGTGTCACCGAACCGTTCGTAGCCCGGCCCCATCTGCTCGGCCACGGTGGCCGCCAACCGCTCGACGGTCGCGTGGGCGCTGGCCGAGGCCGCGAGGTCACCGGTCGCGGCGTAGTCGCGGCCTGCGGCGGCCAGCCCGGCCAGCATCGGGGCGACCGTGCCGAGCGACGTGCGCGTGACCGGCACCTCCCAGTAGTCCGGCGACGGTGGGGGCAACCGGTCGCCGCCGGCCACGAGCCGGGTCAACGTCCGCACACAGCGGTTGCGCAGCTCGGCTGCCGAGCGCGGCACCCCTGCTGCACCATCACGCCGTACCTCGGCCAGCGCCCAGAGCACCCAACCGCAGCCGTCGGACTGGCGCGGCCGGTCGGTCAGGGGCGTCCCGTCCAGGGCGTACCGGGCCTGGAAACCGATGTCCGGGTCGAAGTCGAGTCGCGCCAGCCGGTCGAGCACCGAGGCCGCGTCGGCGGCGTGGCCGGTACGGCTCAGGGCGACTGCGGCGAACGAACCGTCCCGCGGCCAGAAGTACCCCCACGGCCCACCCGGGCCGGCGGAGACGGTGCCGTTCGGCTGGAGGTGGGCCTTGACGTCGACCAGGGCCCACCGCGCCATGTCCTCCCAGTCGGTCCCGGTGCCCGGCACCGTGCCCGCGGCGACCCAGCGCGCGTCGGCGTTCTCCTGGCCGTTCTCGGCGTAGCCGGGGGCCGCGCGGTAGCCCGGCGCCGTGATCAGCTGCTCCTCCGGAGGCATCGCCTTCGGACCTGCGGCGGCGCCGGCGACCAGGACCGTGACGGCGAGGGCCACCGGCCCGGCGAGCCTTCGTCCCATCGCCAGCTCCTCCCACCGTCCGGTTGCCAGGGCCGCGGACGGCCCCGGTTCCCCTGCCACGGTAGTTCGCGGCGGTGCGCGGCTCCGGGGAGATTCCGCGGATCGGCACCAGCCGCCCACCCCTCGGACCGGCTCAGCGGGCGATGGCGGCGACGGTGGCGCGCGTGGCCGTCACGAGGTCGGCGGGGGACAGGGAGAGGTCGAGGCCCCGGTGGCCTCCGGACACGTAGACGAGGTCGAAGTCGGTCGCGCTCCGGTCGACCACCGTGGGCAGCGCCTTCTTCTGGCCGAGCGGGGAGATGCCGCCGACGACGTACCCGGTGCTGCGCTCGGCGACGGCCGGGTCTGCCATCGCGACCTTCTTCACACCCAGTGCCGCGGCGACCGCCTTGAGGTCGAGGCTGCGGTCCACCGGCACGAGGGCCACCGCCAGCCCGCGGTCGCCCTCGACGAGCAGCGTCTTGAAGACCTGCCGCGGCGGCACCGACAGCGCGGCCGCGGCCTCCAGTCCGTAGGAGGCCGCGGCCGGGTCGTGGTCGTAGGGATGGACCCCGAAGCTCACCCCGAGCCGCGTCAGCGCCGTGGTCGCGGGGGTGCCGGCACCGGCGCCGCGTCGCTTGCCCACGAGCAGGACGTATGCGGTGTGGTGATCGGGGGTGGGGCGGTCAGCGCTGCTCGACGCGCTGGACGAGCTTCCAGGCGGCAGGCAGCAGACCCGCGGCGGCTGCGACCTTGATGGCGTCACCGACCAGGAAGGGCACGACGCCCTTGGCGAGGCCGGTCTGCAGGTCCATGCCGGTCGTGGCCATGAGGTAGGGCAGGCCGATGGCGTAGATGACCAGGCTGCCGAGCACCATGGTGGCGGCGGTCCTGGTGACGGTGCGGTCGGCTCCGCGCTGCGCGAGCCAGCCCACCAGGGCACCGGCGGCGACGAAGCCGATGATGTAGCCGAACGACGGGAAGCCGTACCCGCTGGAGTGTCCGGCGAACCACGGCACACCGGCCATGCCGGCCACCAGGTAGAGGCCGATGCTCAGCAGGCCGCGGACCGAGCCGAGCGTTGCGCCGGTGAGCAGCGCGGCGAAGGTGCCCAGGGTCAGCGGGACGGGCGTGAAGGACAGCGGGATGGCGAACTGGGCGAGCAGGCCGACGAAGGCGGCGCCGCTCAGGACGAGGACGGCGTCCCGGACGAGACCGCCCGGGATGACGTCGGCGAGGACACGGTTGCGGGGCAGGGCGATGGCAGTCACGAAAGCAACCTAGCGAAGCCGCGCGCCGCCGCATACCGACGTCTCACATCGACCCCGTCACACCGGTCCCGTCACCGGCGACGTCAGTCCGGTCAGGCGGCCCCGACCACTCACACGAGTGCGCTGTCGCGCTCAGCCGCCTCGCGGCTCGCGGCGGCCCGCTCCACGGCCACCGCGTGCGCTGCCTCGTGGTCGCCCTGGTCGCGCCACCACTGCTGACCGGCCTCGGGGAGGGTGTAGATCGGGTCGAAGTAGACGTAGTCGCGGGACAGGGCATCGGTGTCGGCGCCCTCGATGGACGTGCGGTAGTTCTTGCGCCAGAACGACATCCCGCGCTCGGCGTCGTAGCTGTCGACCTGGTGCACCCAGCGCTTGCCGACGTAGGGCACGTCGCAGACGATGCGCGGCGTGGCGAACCCGGGCAGGTAGCCCATCATCGAGTGCTGCAGGTGCTGCGCCTCCGCGAGGGAGACCCGCCAGTGCTCGCTGAACGGGATCATGTCGCACATGTAGAAGTAGTACGGCGTGATCATCGCCTCGTCCTGCAGGGCGAAGCACAGGTCGAGCAGCTGCTCGGTCGTGTCGTTGACGCCGCGCATGAGGACGCCCTGGTTGCGGACGTCGCGGACACCGGCGCCGAGCATCGCCTTCGCCGCGTCGGCGACCAGCGGGGTGACCGACTGGGCGCTGTTGACGTGGGTGTGGATCGCCAGCGAGACCCCGCGCGAGCGCGCCTTGGCCGACACCCGGGCGACCCCCTCGACGACGTCGGGCTGCAGCCAGTGCTGGGGCAGACCCATCAGTGCCTTGGTGGCCAGGCGGATGTCACGGATGTTCTCGACGTCGAGCAGCTTGTCGAGGAACCCCTCGAGGTTCTTCCACGGCATGTTGGCGACGTCGCCCCCGGAGACCACGACATCGCGCACCTGCGGCGTCTGCTGGAGGTAGTTCAGCATCGCGGCATACCGGTCGACCGGCTTGCCGGTGAGCTTGAGCTTGTCGATGACCGGGGTGGAGTTGCCCACCAGGTCCATGCGGGTGCAGTGCCCGCAGTACTGGGGGCAGGTCGGCAGCATCTCGGCCAGGACCTTGGTGGGGTAGCGGTGGGTCAGCCCCTCGACGGCCCACATGTCGTGCTCGTGGAGGCTGTCGCGGGTGGCGTGCGGGTGGCTCGGCCAGTCGGTGCGCCGGTCCGAGAACACCGGGAGCATGTAGCGGCGGACCGGGTCGGCGTAGAGCGCGCGGGTGAACTCCTCGCCCGCGGCCGGCATCGACCCGTCGGCCCAGGTCTGCTCGCTGACCATGGTGTTCATCATCTGCGGCGTCACGAGCATCGACATCGTGGCCCGCTGCGCCTGGTCGCGCTCGAGGTCCGCGTAGAACGACTCGGTGACCAGGTCGCCCATGAGCTCGCGCAGCTGGCGCAGGTTCTTGATGCAGTGGACGCGCTGCCACTGGGCGCTGGCCCAGTCCTGCGCGGTGACGTCCCTCCAGCCGGGGAACCGGGTCCAGTCGGGCTCGACCAGCTCGCGGTGGCGGTAGACGTAGGGCTGCTCGATCGCGGTGCTCATACGTGGCAGGATACGGGACAGGTTCCTCAGATTGTGAACCTTCACCGCAAGATCTACGCCCCGTGTCGCAATTTCAGGGAGATTCTGTGTCCGTCGCTGCCGAAACCCGCTCGACGCCGTCCTCACCGGTCGGCCTGCACCGCGTCCTGGACCCGGTCGGCGCAGCACTTCCCCAAGCGGCTCGCCGGCTGGATGCCTCCCCGCAGCTGTGGCCCGACGAGGTCCGGATCGGCATCGAGACGCTCAACCTCGACGCCGCCTCCTACCGCCAGCTCCACGACAAGCACGGCGGTGACGGCCTGGCGGTGCGGGCCGAGGTCCTGGACATCGTGGCCACCCGCGGCAAGATGCAGAACCCCGTCACCGGCTCCGGCGGCATGCTCATCGGCACCGTCGAGGAGGTCGGCCCCGAGTCGACCCTCGGCCTGTCCGTCGGCGACCGCGTCGCCACCCTGGTCTCGCTCTCCCTCACGCCGCTGGTCCTGACCGACGGCCTGGCCCGCTGGGACGGGCGGTCCGAGCGGGTGCCGGCGCAGGGCCACGCGATCTTGTTCGGGCGGTCCATCGCCGCCCAGCTGCCCGAGGACCTGCACCCCGACCTGGCCCTGATGGTCATGGACGTGTGTGGTGCACCGGCGCTCGTCTCCAGGGTGGTGGGGGAGTATGTCGCCCGCGGGCTCCGCCCGACCGTCGCCGTCCTGGGTGGGGCCGGGAAGTCGGGCTCGCTCTCGCTCGCGGCAGCCGCCGAGGCCGGCGCGGGCCGCACGCTCGGGGTGGTGCCGCACGAGCGGGAGGCCGACCTGCTGCGCGCGAGCGGGCTCGCCGACGAGGTCGTCGTGGCCGACGCCCGCAGCCCGCTCGGGCTGTCCGAGGCGGTGGCCGCCGCCGGTGGCCCGGCCGACATCACGGTCGTCTGCGTCGACGTGCCCGGGTGCGAGCAGCCCGCCATCCTCTCGACCGCCCAGGGCGGCACGATCATCTTCTTCTCCATGGCGACGCACTTCGCCGCGGCAGCGCTCGGCGCCGAGGGGGTCGCCGCCGACGTGCGCATGCTGGTCGGCAACGGCTACGTGCCCGGCCACGCGGCCTACGCCCTGGAGCTGGTGCGCGGCAGTGCCGCCGTGCGTGCCCTGTTCGAGGGTCGGCTGGAGGAGTAGCAGGTAGCGACGTGCAGTGCCGCGTCGGCACGGTGCGCTCACGCGCTCGCCTGAGGCGCTCGCCGGCCCACTGCACGTCACAACCGTCCCAGCGCGCAGCAACCAGCAGGACCTAGGGCCCGCCCGACCACCCCCGCGCCGTGTTCGGATCGGACCATGTCGACCGCCACCACCACCTCTTCCAGCACCTCCCTCGCACCGGAGCGCGCCGCATACGCTCCGGACGAGCTCGCGTCGGACCTGCGCTGGTGGGCCGCCGCGAACTACCTGACCGTCGGGCAGATCTACCTGCGCGACAACGCCCTCCTGCGCGAGCCGCTGCGCCTCGAGCACATCAAGCCCCGGCTCCTCGGGCACTGGGGGACCAGTCCCGGGCTGTCGATGGTCTACGCGCTGCTGAACCGCGTCATCCGGCGCACCGGGTCGCACTGGCTCTACGTCACCGGCCCCGGTCACGGTGGTCCCGCCCTCGTCGCGGCGGCCTGGCTCGAAGGGACCTACAGCGAGGTCTATCCCCACATCGGCGCCGACGGGGACGGGGTGCGCGACCTGTTCCGGCAGTTCTCCGCACCCGGTGGCATCCCCAGCCACGTCAGTGTGCAGACCCCGGGCAGCATCCACGAGGGGGGCGAGCTGGGGTACGCCCTCGTCCACGCGGCCGGCGCGGCCTTCGACCACCCCGACCTGACCGTGGCCTGCGTCGTCGGCGACGGTGAGGCCGAGACCGGCCCGCTGAGCGCGTCGTGGCGGCTGCCGACGTTCCTCAACCCCCGCCGGGACGGCGCCGTCCTGCCGATCCTGCACCTCAACGGCTACAAGATCGCGGGGCCGACGGTGCTCGGCCGGGCCAGCGACGAGGACGTCGAGGCCTACCTGCGCAGCCAGGGCTGGGACCCGGTCACCGTCTCGGGCGACGACCCCGCGCTGGTCTTCCCGGCCCTGTTCGAGGCCCTCACCGAGGCCCACCGGCGCATCCGGGCGCTCCAGGACGCGGCGCGTGGCGGCGACGGGCCGAGCGAACCGGTCCGGCACCGTTGGCCGGCGATCGTCCTGCGCACCCCGAAGGGGTGGACCGGCCCCGACGTGGTCGACGGGGTCCAGGTCCAGGGCACCCACCGCGCCCACCAGGTGCCGCTGTCCGGTCTGGCCGAGCACCCCGCCCACCTCGGCCTGCTCGAGCAGTGGCTGGCGACCTACCGACCCGACGAGCTGTTCGACGCCAGCGGCCGGCTGGTCCCGGAGCTGCGCGCCCTCGCACCCGAGGGCGACCTGCGGATGTCGGCCACGCCCTACGCGAACGGTGGCCGCCTGCGCACCGCGCTCCCACCGGTCGACCTCGCCACCCACGAGGTGCCCGTCGAGGCACGGGGACGGACGTGGGTCGAGAACACGCTGTCCTCCGGTGGCCTCATGCGCGACCTGTATGCCGCGACGGCGCGACCCGACGGTGGCGGCACCTTCCGGGTGTTCTCCCCGGACGAGACGGCCAGCAACCGCCTGCAGTCGGTGTTCGAGGTGACCGACCGGAACTTCATGGGGCCGGTGCTGGACACCGACGACCACCTCGGGCCGGACGGTCGGGTCATGGAGGTGCTCAGCGAGCACCTGTGCCAGGGCTGGCTCGAGGGGTACGTCCTCAGTGGCCGGCACGGCGTCTTCGCGACGTACGAGGCGTTCGCCATGGTGTCGGCGTCGATGGCGATCCAGCACGTCAAGTGGCTGCAGCACGCCAAGGACCTGCCGTGGCGTGCCGCGGTGTCCTCGCTCAACGTGCTGCTCACCTCGACGTGCTGGCGCAACGACCACAACGGGTTCTCGCACCAGGGCCCCGGGCTCATCGACAGCCTCATCCCGCTCGCGCCGGACGTCGTGCGCGTGTGGTTCCCGCCGGACGCCAACACCGCGCTGTCGATCACCGACCACTGCCTGCGCAGCACCGACCACGTCAACCTCATCGTCGTGGACAAGCAGAAGCACCTGCAGTACCTCACCCTCGAGGAGGCGCACCGACACTGCGCCGCGGGTGCGGGCGTCTGGGACTGGGCCAGCACCGGCCGCGACGACGAGGAGCCCGACATCGTGCTGGCCTGCGCCGGGGACGTGCCGACCCAGGAGGCGCTCGCCGCGGCCGAGCTGCTGCACGAGCACGTGCCCGACCTGCGGGTGCGCTTCGTCAACATCGTCGACCTCATGGCGCTGCTGCCCGAGAACGACCACCCGCACGGCTTCTCGGACACCCAGTTCGACGACCTGTTCACCCGCGACAAGCACGTCGTGTTCGCCTTCCACGGCTACCCCCGCGCCGTCCACCAGCTCGTGCACGGCCGCAGCAGGCCGGGACGCTTCCACGTCCGCGGCTTCAACGAGCAGGGCACCACCACGACGCCGTTCGACATGGTCGTCCTCAACGGCATGAGCCGGTTCCACCTCGCCAAGGAGGTGCTGCGTCGAGCCGACCGGCGTCCCGACGGCTGGGACACCCTGACCCGGCTGTGCGACGACCGGCTCGCCGAGCACAGCAGCTACATCCGCGAGCACCTGGCCGACCTGCCCGAGATCGCCGACTGGACCTGGCAGGGGCAGCGCGACAGCGGGGCGCCGGACCAGCCCGGCGGGTAGTTTCGACCTCGTGGTCACGAGCATCTACATCGCCGGCACCCAGGCCCAGTCCGGCAAGTCCGCGGTGGCCGTGGGGCTGCTCGACCAGCTGAGCCGACGCGCCGGGCGGGTGGGGGTGTTCCGTCCCATCGTGCGCGCCGGGGGTCCGGACGAGCTGGTCCGGACCCTGCTGTCCCAGCTGCCCGGCGACCTGACGGTCGAGCAGGCCTGCGGTGTCACGTACGACGACCTGCACGCCTCACCCGAGCGTGCGATGGGCACCATCGTGGACCGGTTCCACGACGTCGCCCGCGACCACGACGTCGTCCTCGTCGTGGGGTCGGACTACACCGACGTCTCCGCGCCCACCGAGTTCTCGGTCAACGCGGCGGTGGCGGCGAACCTCGGTTCGAGGCTGCTGCTCGTCGTGCCCGCCCAGGGACACGACCCCGACGACGTGGCCACCATGGCCGAGATGGCGGTGGCCGCGGCCCGCGGGGTCCACGCCCACGTGACCGGCGTCGTGGCCAACCAGGTGGACCACGAGCTCCTGGAGGCGACCGCGGCCTCGGTGTCCGCCAGGGTGCGGGTGCCCGTGCAGGCCCTGCCGGAGACCCCGCTGCTGCGGGCGCCGACCGTCAAGGACCTGATGGACGCCTGCGACGGACGGCTGGTCCACGGCGACGCCCAGTGGCTGGACCGCGAGAGCACCGGCCTGGTCGTCGCCGCGATGACGATGCCGCACGTGCTCGACCGGCTCATCGACGGCGGCGTGGTGATCGTGCCCGGCGACCGCGAGGACGTCGTGCTCGGGGTGCTGCTCGCGCACCGGTCCAAGACCTTCCCGATGCTCTCCGGCATCGTCCTCAACGGGGGGTTCCCGCTCACCCCGCAGGTGGAGCGGCTGATCGAGGGCCTCGACGTGGTCATGCCGGTCATCGCGACCGACGGCGGCACGATGACCACGGCGACCAGGCTCGGCGCCGCCCGCGGCCGCCTCACGCCCGAGTCCACCCGCAAGCTGGAGGCCGCGGTGGCGATGGTCGAGCGCGGCCTGGACGCCGAGGCGCTGCTCGGTCCGGTCGCCACAGCAGGGGAGGGGACGGTCACACCACTGATGTTCGAGCACCGCCTGGTCGACGCCGCCCGGGTCGCCGGGGCGCGCATCGTGCTGCCCGAAGGCGCCGAGGACCGGATCCTGCTGGCCGCCGACACCGTCCTGGTCCGAGGCATCGCCAAGCTCACGCTCCTCGGGCCGAAGGAGACCATCCTCGCCAACGCCGCGCGCCTGGGCGTCGACGTCTCCGGTGCCGACCTCGTCGACCCGGCCACGAGCAGCCTGCGCGAAGGGTTCGCCGCCGAGTACGCGGCGCTGCGGGCCCACAAGGGCGTCACGCTGGACCAGGCCCGCGACCGCATCGTCGACCCCTCGTACTTCGGCACGATGATGGTCCACCAGGGGCTGGCCGACGGCATGGTCTCGGGGTGCATCACGACGACGGCCCACACCATCCGGCCGGCGCTGGAGATCGTCCGGACCGCCCCCGACGTCTCGGTGGTCTCCAGCGTCTTCCTCATGTGCCTGGCGGACCGGGTGCTGGTCTACGGCGACTGTGCGGTCATCCCCGACCCGACCGCCACCGAGCTCGCCGACATCGCGATCTCCTCGGCGCGCACCGCGACGCAGTTCGGCATCGAGCCCCGCGTGGCGATGCTGTCGTACTCGACCGGCGAGTCGGGGACCGGCGCGGACGTCGACAAGGTGCGCGCGGCGACCGCGCTCGTGCACGAGCGCGCCCCCGAGCTGCTCGTCGAGGGCCCCATCCAGTACGACGCGGCCGTCGACCTCGGCGTCGCGGCCACCAAGCTCAAGGACAGCCTCGTGGCCGGACGCGCCACCGTCCTCGTCTTCCCCGACCTCAACACGGGCAACAACACCTACAAGGCGGTGCAGCGCAGCGCCTCGGCCATCGCGATCGGGCCGGTCCTTCAAGGTCTCAACCGGCCGGTCAACGACCTGTCCCGGGGCGCCCTGGTCCGCGACATCGTCAACACCATCGCCATCACGGCGATCCAGGCCGGCGCCTGATGGGTGTCTCCCGCACGGTGCTGGTCCTCAACGCGGGCTCGTCGTCGCTGAAGTACCAGGTGCTCGACGCGGTGACGGGGGACACCGCGGCCTCCGGCATCGTCGAGGAGATCGGTGGGCCGGGACACCTGCGGCACACGACCGGCACGACCGTCCACGAGCGCGAGGTGACCTGTCACGACCACCGGGACGCCCTCGAGGCGGCGCGGGCGGCGTTGCGCGAGCACGGCCCCGACCTCGGCTCGCTGGACCTGTTCGCCGTCGGCCACCGGGTGGTGCACGGCGGCGCCCGGTTCGCCGAGCCGGTCGTCATCGACGACGACGTCATCACCGCGATCCGTGAGCTCGTCCCGCTGGCCCCGCTGCACAACCCGGCGAACCTCGAGGGCATCCACAGCGCCCGCGACTCCTTCCCGGACGTCCCCCAGGTCGCCGTCTTCGACACCGCCTTCCACCAGACCCTGCCCAGGGAGGCGCACACGTATGCCGTGCCCGCACCGTGGCGCGAACGCCACCAGGTGCGCCGCTACGGCTTCCACGGCACGTCGCACCGCTACGTCTCCCGGCGCACCGCCGAGCTGCTGGGCCGGGCCCCCGAGGACTGCAACGTCATCGTGCTGCACCTGGGCAACGGCGCCAGCGCGTGCGCCGTGCAGGGCGGCCGCAGCATCGACACGTCGATGGGCCTGTCCCCGCTGGAGGGCCTGGTCATGGGCACCCGCTCCGGCGACGTCGACCCGGCGCTCGGCGCCTACCTGGCCCGCGTCGCGGGCCTGGACGCAGCCGCATACGCCGAGGCGCTCAACACGCGCAGCGGCCTGCTGGGGCTGGCCGGGACCTCCGACCTGCGCGAGCTCGAGCAGCGTCGCGCGGACGGCGACGCGGACGCCGACCTGGCCTTCGACGTGATGGTCCACCGGCTGCGCAAGTACGTCGGGGCGTATGCGGTCCTGCTCGGGCGGGTCGACGCCATCGCCTTCACCGGCGGCATCGGCCAGAACAGTCCCCGGGTGCGTGGCGCCGTTCTCCAGGGCCTCGGCGTGCTCGGTGTCGAACTGGACTCCGACAGCAACGCCCGTGGAGCCCCGGAGAGGCGGGTGACCACCGCTGGCAGTCGCGTGGCTGCCTGGGTCGTCCCGACCGACGAGGAGCTCGAGATCGCCCGCGCCTGCCTGTCCGTCCTGGGTGGCGAGGGGGCCACATAGGGTGCTCGCGTGAGCACTCTCTACCGCGGCGGCTTCGTCTACTCACCGACCGACCCGTTCGCCAACGCGATGGTCGTCGACGACGCGACAGGCACCATCGCCTGGATCGGTGGCGACGACGCGGCAGCGGTCCACGGCGAGGCGGTGGACCGCGTGGTCGAGCTCGACGGGGCGCTGGTGACCCCTGCCTTCGTCGATGCCCACGCCCACCTGTCGCAGACCGGCGCAGGGCTGCGCGGGGTCGACCTCGGCACCACGCGCAGCGTCGCCGAGGCCCTGTCGCGCATCGAGGACGCCGCCCGCCGCCAGCAGGGCCGCCCCGTGTACGCCCCCAACTGGGACCAGGGCACCTGGGCCGAGCACCGACCCGTCACCGGCGCCGAGCTGGACCGCGCGACCTACGGCGGGGTCGTCTACTCACCGCGCATCGACGGCCACTCCGCCGTGATCTCCTCCGCGCTCGCGGCGGCGTCGGGGGCCCGCCAGCTCCCGGGCTGGCAGGGGGAGGGGCTGGTCACCCGCGAGGCGCACCACGCGGCACGGGAGGCGTTCGCCGGGGCGGTCACCCCCGCCCAGCGTCGCGCCGACATCGACCTCGCCCTGCAGACCGCCGCGGCTGCCGGCATCGGCCTCGTCCACGAGAACGGCGGTCCGGTCCTGTCCAGCGCCGACGACTTCGCCGACGTCCTGGCGGCAGGGGCGCGCGGCGACGGCCCGCAGACCCTCGGCTACTGGGCCGAGCTCGTCGACGACGAGCAGCAGGCCCGGGACCTCGCCACCCTGCACGGGGCCCACGGCCTGGCCGGCGACCTCAACGTCGACGGCTCGATCGGCTCGCGCACGGCCCACCTGCGCGAGGACTACACCGACGCGCCCGGCCACACCGGCAACGCCTACCTCACCGTCGCCCAGGTCCGCGACCACGTGGTCGCCTGCTCGCTCGCCGGGCTGCAGGCCGGCTTCCACGTCATCGGCGACGCCGGTGTCGACACCGTCGTGGACGGCTTCGAGGCAGCGGCCGCCCTGGTCGGGGGAGCGGTCGTGGCCCGCGGGCGCCACCGCCTCGAGCACCTCGAGATGGTCGACCGCAGCGGCATCGAACGGCTCGTGGCCCTCGGGGTGGGTGCGAGCGTGCAGCCGGCCTTCGACACCTTCTGGGGTGGGCCCGACGCCATGTACGCCGCGCGGCTCGGTGCCGCGCGCGTCGTGGGCGAGGCCCCGATGAACCCCTACGCCTCGATGCTGGCGGCCGGGATGACGGTCGCCTTCGGCTCCGACTCGCCCGTGACGCCGTTCGCCCCCTGGGAAGCCGTTCGCGCCTGCGTCAACCACCGCGACGAGCGGCAACGCATCTCTGCCCGGTCGGCCTTCCTCGCCCACACGCGGGGCGGCTGGCGGGCGGCCGGGTTCGACGACCGCGGCTACCTCGACCTCGGGCTCCCCGCGACCTTTGCCGTCTGGAAGGTCGGCGACCTCGTCGTGCAGGCTCCGGACGACCGCATCCAGACGTGGAGCACCGACCCCCGGTCGGGCACCCCCGGCCTCCCGGACCTGTCCCCGGGCCAGGCGGCTCCCCAGTGCCTGCGGACCGTCGTCCGCGGCCGTACCGTCTTCGACACCGACGCCTTCTCGTAGAGATCTTGCGGCTTGAGCCGACAATGGCCGGAGATCCTTTGCCTCACTGCTAGATTTGGCGCGTGTCTTCGCGAGCCAAGCCCCTGCTGGACCTGGATCCCGCCGCCGTCCGCCACGCCCGCGCACTGGCGCGCAAGGCCGGCCGGCCGGTGGTCAAACTGGCCCAGAGCCATACGACGGTGTCCGTCGAGCGCGCCACGCTGCGCCTGGCCGGGCTCGCCGGAGCCGACCACGAGCGGGTGCCGTGGGTGAACCACCTCGTCGACGCCGTGCGGGCCGAGGTCGGCCTCGAGCACGGCGTCACCACCCCGGTCTACGACGCGCTGCGCAGGGGGGAGGCCCCCGACCTGCTGACGCTGGCGCAGAAGGCGGCGAGCGGCTCGGTCGGGTTCCGCCTGCCGGAGGGGCGCGAGGCGACCCGGGCGCAGACCGCCGCCCGCAGCGGGGTGAGCCGCGGCCTGCGCACCATCGACAAGCAGCGCGGCAACCGCGACCGGCTCATCAAGCGGCACGGCGACCCGCAGCAGCGCCCGTGGATCTACCTCATCGTCGCCACCGGCGACATCTACGAGGACATCCCACAGGCCCAGAACGCCGCCCGTGAGGGCGCCGACATCATCGCCGTGATCCGCTCCACCGGGCAGTCGCTGCTGGACTACGTGCCCGAGGGCGCCACCCGCGAGGGGTATGCCGGCACCTACGCCACGCAGGAGAACTTCCGGCTCATGCGGGCGGCCCTGGACGAGACGTCCAAGGAGCTCGGTCGCTACATCCGGCTGACCAACTACGCGTCGGGCCTGTGCATGCCCGAGATCGCGACGCTGGCCGGGCTCGAGCGGCTCGACATGATGCTCAACGACTCGATGTACGGGATCCTGTTCCGCGACATCAACCCGATCCGCACCTTCGTCGACCAGCGCTTCAGCCGCCAGATCCACGCCCGCGCCGGGATCATCATCAACACCGGCGAGGACAACTACCTGACCACGGCCGACGCGGTCGAGGCAGCGCACACGGTGACGGTCAGCCAGCTGCTCAACGAGTACTTCGCCAAGGAGGCCGGGCTCGAGGACTGGCAGCTCGGGCTGGGGCACGCCTTCGAGATCAACCCCGACCTGCCCGACTCCTTCCGGATGGAGCTCGCCCACGCGCTGCTCGCGCGGCAGCTGTTCCCCAAGGCGCCGCTGAAGTGGATGCCGCCGACCAAGCACATGACCGGCGACGTCTTCCGCGGCTACCTGCTGGACGGGTTCTTCAACCTCGTCGGCGCCATGACCGGCCAGGGGATCCTGCTCGTCGGCATGATGACCGAGGCCGTGGTCACGCCCTTCCTGTCCGACCGCGACCTCGCCCTGCAGAACGTCCGCTACGTCCTCAACGCCGCCGGGGGACTCACCGAGGACTTCCACCCACCGCGGGACGGGTTCATCCAGACCCGGGCACGCCAGGTCCTCGGCGACGCGATCGACCTGCTGACCGACATCACGGCGGAGCCGGGCAAGGCGCCGCTGCTCGAGGCCATCGCCGACGGCACCTTCGGCCTGATGAAGCGCCCGGCCGACCGGGGCAAGGGCCTGGACGGGGTCGTCGTGCGCGCCGACGACTACGACAACCCGGCCACGACGATGCTCGAGGAGGGCTCGGACCGATGAGCGACCTCATCCGCCCGTACGGCGACACCACCGGCGACGGCATGGTGCAGGTCTCCTTCACCCTCCCCGTGGCGCACGACAAGCGCGCCGAGGGCGCTGCCCTGCAGCTCGCCGCGAAGATGGGCCTGGAGCCCGCGCTGCTCGTCCACGCCAAGCCGATGGGTCCCGACTTCACCTTCTTCGTCGTGTACGGCAGCGCCAAGCACCTCGTCGACCTGCGCGAGGTCACCGTGGTCGAGCGCGAGTTCCCGCTGCTCACCCCCGGTGAGGTCAACAAGGCGATCAAGTCGCGGCTGCAGCGCAAGCTCGTCGTCGTGGGCGCCTGCATCGGCACCGACGCCCACACGGTCGGCATCGACGCCATCCTCAACATCAAGGGGTTCGCGGGGGAGAAGGGCCTGGAGTACTACCGCGAGGTCAAGGTGGTCAACCTCGGCGCCCAGGTGCTCGTCCCCGAGCTCGTCGAGCGGGCCCGGGCCGAGAAGGCCGACGCCGTCATGGTCAGCCAGGTCGTCACCCAGCGTGACGCGCACATCCACAACACCACGACCATGAGTGCGGCCTTCCGTGAGGCGTACCCTGCCGGCCAGGTGCCGCTGCTGGTCGTCGGGGGTCCGCGTTTCGAGGAGGGGTCGGCCCCCGCCCTCGGGGTCGACCGCATCTTCGGGCGCGGCACCACCCCCGGCGAGGTGGCCAGCTACCTCGTCCACGCCCTGGCCCCGCCGTCCCGCAAGGAGAAGCCATGACCACCGGAGCCACCGTCGGTCGCACGGTCACCCACCGTCGCTACGTGCCGTACAGCCACGCCCACTACGCCGGCAACCTCGTCGACGGCGCCTACTCGCTGGCGGCGTTCGGTGACGTGGCCACCGAGCTGTGCATCGTCACCGACGGCGACGAAGGGCTGTTCGCGTCGTACTCCGACGTGCAGTTCAAGGCACCGGTGCGGGCCGGCGACGTCATCGAGATCCAGGCCCGGCTGGTCCGTGTCGGGCGCCGCAGCCGGGAGATGGACTTCGAGGTGCGGGTCGTCGGGCGAGGCGCACCGGACCGCGGGGAGTCCAGCGCCGACGTCCTCGACCCACCCCTGGTGGCCACGACGGCCCGGGGCGTCGTGGTGGTGCCCTCGGCACCCTCCGACAGCTGACTGGCGGCTCGGCGTGTCGTGCAGGACACGCCGACCGCTCGTCGATCTCTTTGCGCTGGAACAACTCTCGACCCTGCGGCTGACCTGCGACGTGGCGACTTCCCGTCACGAAGCACGGGTTGACAGCCCACCTGACGGGGGTAGGTTTGCCCACGGTCGTCCCACCGACGAACCGTCCGCGAAGGGGATTCGCGCCGGAGGCGAGCTCACTGACCGGTGGCTAGCGCGCGCAGCCACCGCCCGCCAGCAGTGAGGTCCTGACCCGCGCTGGTGCCCAGATCGAGGCGGTGGGGGACGGCGGCACGGCCCGTGCGCTCAGTAGACAACAGCAGGGTGCTGGCATCCAGCCAACCCCCTGGTGGTCCCAACGGCAGCACGGGCCGGGCCGTGTCCTACCGTGGTGTCGTGCCGACGTCCTCCCGCTCGCGGGCCACCACCCTGGTCATCCTGGTCGTGGCTGCGCTCTCCGGCTGGGTCACCGCCCAGGCCTTCCCCACCCACGACATCTGGTGGCTCGCCCCGGTCGGGGTCGGCCTGCTGTCGCTCGCGGTGACCGGAGCCGGGTGGCGGCTGGCCGCCCTGGCCGGGTTCGCGCACGGCCTCGGGTTCTTCCTGCCCACCCTGTCGTGGTCGGGCATCTACGTCGGCAACCTCCCGTGGATCGCCCTGTCGACCCTGCAGGCCCTCTACATCGCCGCCATGTGCGTGGTCACCGCCGTCGTCCAGCGCCCGCTGCTGGGCACCCGGCTGCGACCCCTCGCGTATGCCGTCGTGCCCCTCGCCTGGGTGCTGCAGGAGTGGGCGCGCGGGACGACACCGTTCGGCGGCTTCCCCTGGGCCCGGCTCGCGTTCAGCCAGGCCGACAGCCCGCTCGCTCCGTTCGCCCGCTTCGGGGGAGCGCCGGGGCTCACCTTCGCCGTGGCCGCGGTCGGGGTCCTGCTGCACGTGCTGCTGCGCACCGCGGCCCGTCGGATCCGCCGACCACGCGTGCAGGCGCCGGCCGCGCAGCCGGTGCTGGGCGCTGTGCTCGCCGTGCTCGCCCTCGCCCCGCTCGGGCTCGCGCTGGCCACGACCCCGCCGACCGACGGGCGTGAGGTCTCGGTGCTGTTCGTCCAGGGCAACGTCCCGCGGGCCGGGCTGGACTTCAACGCCGAGCGCCGCAAGGTCCTGGACAACCACGTCCAGGGCACGCTGGCTGCTGCCGCACGCAACGCGGAGCCGCCCAGCCTCGTCGTGTGGCCGGAGAACGCCTCCGACATCGACCCGCTGCGCAACCCCGACGCCGCCGCCGACATCCGCCTTGCCGTGGAGACGATCAAGGCACCACTGCTGCTCGGGGCAGTCCTGCTCGGGCCGGGGGACTACGTGTCCAACGCCAGCCTCTTCTACCGCCCCGGCGACACCGTGCCGCAGCAGTACATCAAGCAGCACCCGGTGCCGTTCGCCGAGTACATCCCCTACCGCAGCTTCTTCCGGAACTTCAGCGACAAGGTCGACCTGGTCGCACGCGACTTCGCCAAGGGCGACCGCGCCGGGGCGTTCGAGGTGCCGGTGGCGGGGGCGGACCCGTACTGGATCATCCCGACGATCTGCTTCGAGGTCGCCTACGACGACCTGATGCGCGACTCGACGCTCCAGCCGGGCAAGGAGGCCAACATCCTGGCCGTCCAGACGAACAACGCCACGTTCGGCTACACCGCGGAGTCCGAGCAGCAGTTCGCGATCAGCCGGCTGCGTGCCATCGAGCACGGCCGCTCGGTCGTGCACGTCTCGACGGTGGGCGTCAGCGGCTTCATCAACCCCGACGGAACCTACGTCGACAAGACCTCGTTGTTCACCCCGGCGGCCGAGTTCGGTTCGCCGGTGGTCCGCACCGAGGTCACCATCGCCGACCGGCTCGGTCCCGTGCCCGAGTATGCCGCAGCGCTGGCGGCCCTGGCCCTGCTCGCCGTCGGGGCAGTGGCTGCGTCGCCGGGACGCTAGGGTCGAGGCCGCCACCAGCGACCCCGCCGGGCCGGCCGAGTCACGAAGGGACAGCCTCGTTGTCTGACCAGATCGATCGGGTGCTCGTCTGCATCCCGACCTACAACGAGCGGGAGAACCTGCCGCTCGTCGTCCGCCGTGTCCGCGACGCCGTGCCCGATGCCGACGTCCTCGTCCTCGACGACAACTCGCCGGACGGCACCGGTGACGTCGCTGACGAGCTGGTCGCCGCCGACCCCCAGGTCCACGTGCTCCACCGCCCGGGGAAGCAGGGCCTGGGGATGGCCTACCTCGCCGGCTTCCACTGGGGACTGGATCGCGGCTACGACGCCATCATCGAGATGGACGCCGACGGGTCGCACCAGCCCGAGCAGCTGCACCGCCTCCTCGAGGCGCTGGTCGATGCCGATGTCGTCATCGGATCCCGCTGGGTGCGTGGCGGGTCGGTGGTCAACTGGCCGCTGCACCGCAAGGCCCTCAGCGTCGGTGGCAACCTCTACACGCGGGCGCTGCTGGGCATGCCGGTGCACGACGCCACCGCGGGGTACCGCGCCTATCGCAGCGAGGCCCTGCGGGCGATGGGCCTGAGCCAGGTCGCGTCGCAGGGGTACTGCTTCCAGGTCGACCTGACCCGTCGGGCGGTCCGCCTCGGCCTGCGGGTCCTGGAGGTGCCGATCACGTTCGTCGAGCGCGAGATCGGTGACTCGAAGATGAGTGGCGACATCATGCGCGAGTCGCTGCGGCGGATCACCTCCTGGGGTGTGCACCACCGCGCCGACCAGCTCCGGGGCCTGTCCCGCCGTCGGGAGGCGACGTGGCACGAGCTGTAGGGAGCACGCCGTACGCCCGCTCCGGCCGACCCCGTCGTCCGCGGTGGCTGGTCGTGGTGTTCGTGCTGCTCCTCGTCGTGCCGATCCTCGAGATCGCCACGATCATCGCCGTGGGCAGGACCATCGGCGGGTGGGAGACCGTGTTCCTGCTGCTGATCGAGTCGGCTCTCGGAGCCTGGCTCGTCCGCCGCGAGGGCGCCCGAGCCTGGTCGGCCCTGAACACGGCCCTGCGCACCGGCCAGATGCCCAGCCGTGAGCTCTCCGACGCAGCCCTGGTCCTGGTGGGCGGGACGTTGCTGCTGACCCCCGGCTTCCTCACCGACATCGTGGGCTTCTTCTTCATCCTGCCCTTCAGCCGTCCGATCGCACGAACGCTGCTGGAGGCGGCAGTGGCCAAGCGCCTGCTCGGTGGGTTCGCGGCCGGCGGGGGAGTGGCCCCGGTGGCACGGGTTCGGCAGGACCGGATGTCGTCGAGGGCGAGATCCTCTGACGTCGCGCCCCCACGCACGAACGACGGCCGCTCCCCTTCCGGGGTGCGGCCGTCGTTGCTCGAGTCGGTGTTCTTCGACCCGGGGGCTGGTGGGCTCAGGCGGTGCGCTTGCGGCGCGGCTTCTCGCCCCGCGACTCGCGCAGGAGCGTCAGGCGCTCCTCCAGGAGCTCTTCGAGCTCGGGGATGGACCGTCGCTCCAGCAGCATGTCCCAGTGGGTGCGGACGTGCTTGACCTGCTTGGCCTCCGGCTCGGGGCCGTCGACCAGACGGGCCTCCTCGCCACAACGGCACTCCCAGGTCGACGGGATCTCCGCCTCGATCGAGAACGGCAGCTCCGTACGGTGCCCCTGCGGGCACACGTAGGCGGTGATCTGACGCTCGCTCGGGACGACGTGGTGGTCGGTCTCGAGGCTGTGTGAAACCATTCGGCTACCGCGAAGGGTGCGCTCTGCCATGTGGTTCTCCCAACGTACGTGGTTCCCAGCCCACTCTGCCGGGGGCTCGGGATTCGTCAGGGATAACGACGCCAACCCCCGCAATGTTCCGACGTACCGGCGCGCCCCCCGGTTGGCAGCCTGTGACACGAGTCACAGCTGCGGGTGTCCCTGCTGGTCAGACGACCGCGGGGACCTCGTTGCCGGCATCGAGGATTCCCTGCCGCATGTTCACGCGGGAGAGCAGGACTCCGCCGATGACGAAGAACACGAGCAGGGCCACGATCGAGGGGCGGTAGGAGCCGGTCCACTGGAAGACGAGGCCGAAGGTCAGGGTGCCGAACCAGCTCGTGCCCCGCTCCATGGCCTGGTAGAGGCTGAAGAACTCCGCCTCGCGGTCCTTGGGCACGAGCTGGCTGTAGAGGGAGCGGCTCAGCGCCTGGGTGCCGCCGAGGACGAGACCGATGGCCACCCCCAACGCGAACAGCGGGGGCAGCGCCTCCTCGGGCAGGAAGTAGGCGAACACCACGACGCCGATCCACAGCACGAGGCCGCCCAGGACGCAGCGCCAGGCTCCGAAGCGTCGCGCCAGCCAGCCGAAGAGCAGGGCCCCGCCGATACCGACGAACTGCACCATGAGGAACAGGGTGAGCATCGTCGTCTCGGGGAATCCGAGCTCGCGTTGCCCGTACAGGCTGGACTGGCCGATGACGGTCTGGATGCCGTCGTTGAAGAACAGGTAGGCCACCAGGAACAACATCGTCTGGGGGAGGAGCCGCAGCTCGCGGAACGTCGAGGCGAGCTGGCGCAGGCTGCCGCCCACGATGCCGGCGCTGCGCGCCACCTCCGGGCGCTCGACCCCGCGCAGCCGCCACATCCCGAGCACGGGCACGAGGGTGAACGCCGCCCACCACAGGCCGGCCATGAACATGCTCAGCCGCACCGCACCGCCGCGGTCGAGCCCCAGCCTCTCGGGGTTGCTCAGCACGAGGAAGTTCACCGCCAGCAGGAGCCCACCGCCGAGGTACCCCAGCGCCCACCCCCTCGAGGAGACCTTGTCGCGGTCGTCGGGGCTCGCGATCCGGCACAGGAGCGAGTCGTAGACCACGAGGGAGGCGCCGAGGCACAGGGTGGCCACGATGAGCAGGACGACACCGAGCTGCCAGTTGGTCCCCTTGACCAGGGCCATCATGGCGGCGGCGACCGCACCGACCCCGGCGAAGGCGCCGAGCAGCCGAGCCGGCCGCGGGGAGCGGTCGGCGATGGCGCCGACGAAGATCAGCGCGATCGCGGAGACGATGGTGGCCACGGTGACGGTGAACGGCGCGAGTGACCCCGGCGAGATGCCGACCCCGAGGATCTGCAGGTTCGTGCGGCAGGTGTCGCCGTCGGCGAGATCAGGGCACGCGGCGCTCTCGGCCACGGCGGTGAGGTAGGGCGTGAAGAGGACCGTCGCGGTGGTGGTGACGTAGGCGGAGTTGGCCCAGTCGTACCAGTACCAGGACCTGCGGTAGTGCTCGTTGCCCACCCAGGCCGGTTGCTGGTCGACCGCCGCTGTTGTCATGCGTGAAGCGTGGCACAGCGACGCGCGGCACAGATGCGTATTGCTACCCAGAACCGGCCACGAGCCGGGTACTAACCGGCGTACTCCCAGTGCCACGGCTCGGGCAACGAGCCGGTCGGCTCGGCCCAGGCCGGGTGGAACCAGCCGTAGAGCGGCGCGTTCTGCTTCATCCACAGGTGGGCCGAGGAACCGAAGTTCTGGATGCCTCCGCACAGGTCGAGCGCCCGGCCGTACCCGTGCTCACTACGCCCGGGAGTGGCGGCCCACTTGCCCCGGTCCGCCTTGACCGAGATCTGCTCGGCGTAGGAGCGGTAGGAGTCGGTGATGCAGATCGGGGACCCGGTGTCCTTCTCGTAGGCGATGCTCATCGCGTTGAACGACGCAGCGGCGCCGGGGCGCAGGCTCTGGGTCGGGTCGGCGAACAGCGGGCAGAGCCCGGCGGCGGGGATGGCGCCGTTGGGGTACTCGACCTCGTTGCTGCTGCAGGCCTTCACCGAGCCGTCAGCCTTGACGCCGGGTACCACCAACGCCTTGCGCAGGCGCGCGGTGGCTTCGCGGGCCGCGGCGGTCTCGCTGCCCAGCAGCAGACCTGCGATGGGGCCGACCTTGGTGACCTGCGCCGCGTGCAGGGCGCGGGTGGCCTCGAGCTGGGCCTTCTGGTCGGCGATGGCGTCGTCGAGCTTGGTCTTGGCCGATGCTGCCGCGGCGGCGGCGTCCTTGGCGCGGGTGCTGGCCTCCACGGCCTGGACGGCAGCCGCCTGCTGGAGCGCCGTGTGGTCCTCGACCTTGGTGAACGCCCAGGTGCGCTGGTCGCTGAGGTAGGACAGCTGGGCCGCGGTGTCGCTGGCCTCGTCGGGGTTCTTGCTCAGGGACTCGAACAGCAGGCTGACGTCCCCGAGGGTGCCGCCTCCGCCTGCGTAGGCCTGGTAGGCCCACTGGCCCAGGGCCTTGCGGTCCTTGCCGAGCTGGGTGCTCAGGCTCCGGTAGAGCGTGACATTGCGGGTGGCCTCGCTGAGAGCCGTGCGCTCTGCGGTCCGGGCCTCGGAGTACTGCTGCAGGAGGGTGTTGGCCTGCTTGGCGTACCGGTCCAGCTTCGTCGCGGCGGCCGCGATCGTCGCGTTCGACCTCGTCAGCTCGGCGGTGAGCGCATCCGCCTGGGCGATCTGCTGCGCGACCTCGGCCGGGCTGAGGGTGGCCTCGGCCTTGGCGGCCTTGTCCTTGGCTGCCTTGTCCTTCGCCGCCTTCTCTTTCGCGGCCTTGTCCTTGGCTGCCTTGGCCTTGGCCGCTTTGTCCTTCGCAGAGGTGGCGCTGCCCGAGGCGGCGGTCGACCCCGAGGTGGGCGGCGGGGGAGCAGAGGTCGTGGCCTGAGCCGAGGTCCCGCCGACCATCACCATGACCGCCAGTGCGGTCCCGGTGAGTCCGGCGCGCGTGCCGAGCCCAACCACGATCTGTCCCTACTCTCGTCCTCGTGCCGCCAGGTAGAGGCGACGTCATGCTTCTTCAAGGACACTAACCGCGAGGTCGTCCTGCCCGCCTCGGTCGAACCGGTGAGAACTTCGACCGTTCTACCGAGTCGGTCGCTCCATGAGGCTGACGACGTGTCCGGTTGCGCCCAGTTGATGCACCTCGCGGTATCCGCGCCCGCGGTGGAAGGCCAGCGAGGCCTCGTTGGGCGGCTCGAGGTTGACCTCGAGCACCAGGCGTCCTCGGGCGCTCGCGGAAGCCTCCACGGCGTCATACACCGCCGACGCCAGACCGCGCCGGCGGAAGGCGTCGTCGACGACGATGCGGTCGAGGTAGTCGAAGTCGGTGCCGTAGCGCTGGGAGAACCAGCGGTAGTTCTCGGAGTCGTAGTCGGTGCCGGGGGAGAAGACCAGCACGAACCCGGCCACCTCGTCGTCGCAGACGATGACATCGGCGCGTGAAGCCCAGCCACGCAGCCGCTCCGACCAGCACGAACCCGGCCACCTCGTCGTCGCAGACGATGACATCGGCGCGTGAGGCCCAGCCACGCAGCCGCTCAGGCGCGCGGTGTCCATCGGCGACAGCAGCTCGACGTGCCGGTGGTTGAGCTCGAGGACTGCGGGGACGTCCTCGTCGGTGATGGGGCGCAGCAGCCTGGAGTGCCTCGACCGGTTCATGGCCGCGAGTCTGCCACCCATGACATCCGTCACTTCCGCCCAGGTCGGTGCCTGCATAGCCTCCGGGCGTCACCCCGTGACCCGGTCACCGTCCCGTCCAGCTCCACCACCCCCAGGAGTGCCCCTTCATGCGTCAACCCGCCCCCACCAGTGCCGCGACGGCCCAGCGAACCCGGAGGGCGGCGGTGAGTGCGGGCGCAGTCCTGCTCGCCCTGACCACCTTCTCGGCCACGGGTGCAGCGGCTGCCCTCCCGACCGACCAGCACAGCGACCGCCACGGTGACCAGCGGGGTGACGGGCGGCTCGCACCGCGCACGCACTTCACCATGCTCGCCGACGGCTCCAGCGGGTCGACCCAGGGCGGGGAAGGCATCCCCAACATCGACTCGGTCAAGAAGACCATCTACGCCTACTACGGCGACCCCACCGGGACCGGCGCCGCGAGCACCAGCGCGTCGCCGTACATCTCGCAGGTCGCCGCGATCCTGGACCGGCAACGCCGTGAGCTGCCGCGCCTGCTCGCGGACGCCAGGCGCCACCACACCAAGCCCGCGATCGTCTTCGACGCCGACGACACGACGCTGTGGACCTACCCGATGGAGGTCGGGGACATGAAGTTCGTGTTCACCCCGGCCGCCCAGCAGCCCTGGGTCGACGGCGAGCGGTTCCCTGCCGTCCCCGGCATGGTCGACTTCGTCAACGACGCGCAGGCGATGGGCTTCACCGTCTTCGGCCTGACCGGGCGCAGCGACAGCCAGAAGGCCCACACGGTCAGCAACCTGGCGAAGGTCGGTTACACGGCCTTCCCGGCGGAGCGCTTCTTCACCAAGTACGACTCGGGCACCACCCCGCCCGCCTACCTGCCCGCCTCGTGGTGCTCGGCGTACCCGAAGTGCACGACGGTGGAGTACAAGGCCGGCACGCGTCGCCACCTCGAGCAGGACCTGGGTTACGACGTCGTGCTCAACGTCGGGGACCAGTTCTCCGACCTGCAGGGTGGTTTCGCTGACAAGGCGGTCAAGCTGCCCAACCCGACGTACTACCTCCCGTCGCCGAACCTGCCGGGTGTCTCGGAGCCGCGGCTGGCCCCCAGGACGCGGTTCACCATGGCGCCGGACGGCTCCAGCGGTCTGACCCGGGGTGGTGAGGGCATTCCCAACATCGACGTCGTCAAGAAGACCATCGCGGTCTACTACGGCGACACCGGCTCCGGGACCTCCGACAAGTCATCGTCGCCCTACATCTCCGAGATGACCCGTCTGGTCGGACAGCGCAGCCACCGCCTGCTCCAGCAGTGCGCGCTCGGCGCCCGTCGCGGCCAGAAGCCGGCGATCGTCCTCGACGCCGACGACACGACGCTGTGGACCTACGACATGGAGGTCGCGGCGATGCACTTCGTGTTCGACCCGGCCGTGCAGGACCAGCAGTGGGTCCAGCCGCAGCGCTTCCCGGCGACCCCGGCCATGGTGTCGTTCGCCAACGCCGCCGCCGACGCGGGGTGCACCATCGTGGGCCTGACCGGGCGCAACAGCACCCAGCGCGACGCCACGCTCGGCAACCTCGCCAAGGTCGGCTACACGGGGTTCACGCCGGAGAACTACTACACCAAGTGGACCAGTGCCGAACAGCCGCCGTCCTACATCACCGCGGCCGACTGCGTCGCCTACCCGAAGTGCACGACGATCGAGTACAAGTCCACCACCCGTCGCCACGTGGTGGACCAGGGGTATGACGTCCTGGCCAACTTCGGTGACCAGTACAGCGACCTGGTCGGTGGGGGTGCCGAACGAGCCGTGAAGCTGCCCAACCCGACGTACTACCTGCCCTAGCCCCAGCTGCCCCGCCACCGGGGGAGTGGACCACCGAGCGTGGCTGGTCCACAGGTGGCGACCATCGCGCGCGATGTCCACAAGGGCTCGCCGCGGTCGTCGACACCCCCGGTGGCGGTCGGCATCCTCGTGCCATGGATGACGCGAAGGAATGGGCCAACGAGGTCCGACTGGTCGGGCGCGTGAGCGGGACGGTCGAGGAACGTGAGCTGCCCAGCGGCGACCGGGTGGTGCAGCTGCGTGTGGTCGTGCCCAGGGTCGGCACCGACCACGGCTCGGCCAAGGTCGACACCATCGACGTGGCGTGCTGGACGGCGCGCACGCGCCGCAGCGCCCTGCGGCTGGTGCCGGACGTGGTGGTCGCCGTCGACGGCGCCCTGCGACGACGGTTCTTCCGGGCGGGGGCGGCCACGGTCAGCCGCTACGAGGTGGAGGCCAGCCGGGTCACGGTCGTCCGCAAAGCCGCTCTGGCCCGGACCCGATAGAACGCCGATAATCGACATTATGTCAATCTAGCGATCTCGACAGAGTCTGAGCCCTCCCCTCGCGACCAACTCCACGACCAACCCCACGCCCCTCCCGACCGACGCCACGGACCGCGACGTCAGCCGGCGAAGGCGACCTCGGCAGCCGGCACGACCGCCGCCGTGCGACCGGGTGCCGAGTGGTACTGCCAGTACAGGTTGGTGTGGGCGATGACCTGGTCGGGCGGCGGCGCACCCCAGGCCGTGAGGTCCTCGGTCGTGTGCCCGTCGGCGACCAGCGTCACGTCGTAGCCGCGCACGAAGGCTCCGTGGATCGTCGACCTGATGCAGCCATCGGACTGGGCGCCGGCCACCACGAGGCTTCCCACACCCGCACCACCCAGCACCGACTCGAGGTCGGTGTCCTCGAAGGAGTCGCCGAACCGCTTGTGCACCACGGGCTCTGAGTCATCGGGAGCGAGCTCAGGAACGATCTCCCACTCGGCACTCCCCTGCGGCAGGTCGTCAGCGCTGTGCTGCACCCAGACCACCGGCGCCCGAGCCGCGCGGGCGCGCTCCACCAGGACGGCGATGGTCGCGACCACGTCGTCGCGGCGGTGGGCGCCCGCGACGACGCCCTGCTGGACGTCGATGACGACGAGGGCGGTGGCTCGACGGTCGGACAGCGTTGCCATGGTGGTCTCCTGGGTCCCGGGCGAGGTGCACGCAGGTCCGAGGTCGAGGCCGACGGGGCGAGCACCATCTCAGGGTAGGACCACCCACCGACACTCCCCCGGACGTGACGAAACCCCGTCCACAGGGACAGGGTTTCGTCGGTCCACGCGGGTCATCCGCGAGGGAGTCGTTCGGTCCACCGGTGGGGCGAGCGCCCGCGCCGTGTCGCCGGTGGAGTCGAACCGAGGGTCAGACAGCCACTCCGCCGGCCACTCCCCCAGCCACTCCACGCTGCATCGCGAGGCGCTCCTCCGGGGTCGTCCCACCCCAGACGCCATAGGGCTCGCGCACGGCCATCGCGTGGTCGAAGCACTGCTGGATCACGGGGCACGTCGCGCACAGGGCCTTGGCCCGCTGCTCACGGTTGAGGCGGCGGTTGCCACGCTCCGCGTCGTGCGGGAAGAATTCGTCCGGATCGGTGGTCCGGCAGGCGCCATCCGTCTGCCATTCGTACGAGCTCAACAGCGGGCGGGGAAGTCTCTTGATGCTGCTCATGTCGCTCTCTTTTCTCGTGGCGCGAACCGAAGTGATCCATAACCTAGGCAAAACTTGTTCAGAGCGCAACATTGCTGAACAAGTTCTATAGTTGGTCGTGCCCGGGCAGGGATCGACGGCGGCGCATGCACACCCGCCGTCGAGCCAACGGGCACCAACGTGATGTGGAAGTTGAGGTCATGGACAGCGAATCCGGTACACGGCGCAACTTCGGCGACCCCGCCGAGCGGAACCAGCCCACGCTGGCAGAAGCCGCGAACCCAGGTCGCGACGCCGTCGAGTGGTCGGTCGGGTCGGTGTCCGAGCGCCTGGGGGTCGCCCCCGCGACCCTGCGCACGTGGGACCGTCGGTACGCCATCGGTCCTTCGCAGCGCACCGAGGGCGGCCACCGGCGCTACACCGAGGAGGACATCCGTCGCGTCCGCGTGATGGCGCGGTTCACCGCCCGCGGCGTTCCCGCGCAGAGCGCTGCCCGCGTGGCGCTCTCGATGGACTCCGACCGCCTGCTGATCGAGACGGGCCAGGAGAACGACCTGACGCCGCCGCTCGACCACGACGACGGCACCATCGCAGCCGTCTACTCCGCGGCCCTGTCCCTCGACCCCGGCACCCTGTCGCGGATCTACCAGCGCACGCTGCGCGAACGCGACCTCGTCAGCGCCTGGAACGACGTCTTCGCCCCCGCTCTGCGCAACATCGGTGACCAGTGGGGCAGCGGCGCGCTCGGCGTGGAGTCCGAGCACCTGGCCAGCGAGGTCCTTGTGACCGAGCTGCGGGCCGTCATCAGTGGCAACCGTCCCCGCACCGCGAACGCCGATGTCGTCCTGGCCAGCGCGGACGAGGAGATGCACTACCTGCCCCTCCTGGCCCTCGAGGCCGAGCTGGCCCGACACGGGCTCGGGGCGATCTGCCTCGGCGCTCGAGTGCCCACCACCGCCCTCTCGGACGTCCTGACGTCCAGGCACCCGAGCCGGTTGTTCCTCTGGGCCTCGCTCGACCGACAGGTCGACGAGGCGCTCTGGACCGTGCTGGCCGGCGTGCACTGGCCGTTGACCGTCGTCCTGGGTGGACCGGGGTGGCCGGCCGACCTGCCCACCGCGGGACGATCGGTCACGGTGACCCGCGCCCACGACCTGGCCGGCGCGGCCCACGCCATGTTGGCCCCCATGAGCGAGAGCAGCTGACGGGCTGCCCCAGCCGGCACCACGGCGATGTGCTCATGGGCCCGACCACCGGCTACGTCACTGAGCACAGAACGCGCTCAGTGACGTAGTGCCGTGATGGTTGGCGGTGGTGCCGGGCGCCCACGACGGTTCGGTGTCGGATCTCGGCGCCAACCTCAATGGCGTGAGCGCACCGACAGGCACGCTCGCGGCTACGGTGGAGCCATGGCGAACCCCTCGACGACCCTGACGCTCAACGACGGAACGACCCTGCCGGCCATCGGCTTCGGGACCTACCCCCTCAAGGGTGAGGACGGCATCGAAGCGATGGTCAGTGCCCTCGAGTCCGGCTACCGCCACCTCGACACGGCGGTGAACTACGAGAACGAGGCAGAGGTCGGGGAGGCACTGCGCCGCAGCGGTGTCCCTCGCGAGCAGGTCGTGGTCGCCACCAAGATTCCCGGGCGGTTCCACGAGAAGGACCTCGCGCTGCAGTCGCTGCGGGACTCGGCCGAGCGGCTGGGCCTCGAGCAGCTCGACCTGGCGCTCATCCACTGGCCCAACCCCAGCCGCGACCTGTACCCGCAGGCGTGGCGGGCCCTGGTGGAGGCCCAGCAAACCGGCCTGGTGCGTTCAGTCGGTGTCAGCAACTTCACCGCCGCCCACCTCCGGCGGATCATCGACGACACCGGGGTGACACCGTCGGTCAACCAGATCGAGCTCCACCCGTACTTCCCCCAGGAGTCCATGCGTGCGGTCCACGCGGAGCTGGGGATCCTCACCCAGGCGTGGAGCCCGATGGGCAAGCGCAACGCGCCGTTCGCCGAGCCGGCGGTCGCCGACGCCGCTGCCGCCCACGACGTCACGCCCGGTCAGGTCATCCTGAACTGGCACCTCCAGCTGGGGTCGATGCCGCTGCCCAAGTCCGCGACGCCGCAGCGCCAGCGCGACAACCTCGATGTGTTCGGGTTCGAGCTCACGCAGGCACAGATGACCGCCATCACCGCGCTCGGCAAGGCCGACGGTCGCCTGTTCGATGGCGATCCCGACACCCACGAGGAGATGTAGCGGCCGGCAGGCTCACTCGAACGGCGAGGGATCTCCGGCGCCGACCCTGACGACCTCGGGGGCGCCGTCGGAGAAGTCGATGACCGTGGTGGGCTCGGTGCCGCACTCCCCCGAGTCGATCACCGCGTCGACCTGGTGGTCGAGCTCTTCCTTGACCAGCCAGCCCTCGGTCATCGGATCGGTCTGGTCCGGCAGGATCAACGTGCTGGACAGCAGCGGCTCGCCCAGCTCGGCGAGCAGCGCCTGCACCACACGGTCGTCCGGGATGCGCACACCGACGGTCTTCTTCTTGGGGTGCAGCAGGCGGCGCGGCACCTCCTTGGTGGCGGGGAGGATGAAGGTGTAGCTGCCCGGCGTGACGGCCTTGATGGCACGGAACACCGAGTTGTCGATGTGCACGAGCTGGCCGAGCTGCGCGAAGTCCGCGCACACCAACGTGAAGTGGTGCTTGTCACCCAGGTGCCGGATCCGCACGATCCGGTCCTTGCCGTCCTGGTTGCCCAGCGCGCACCCCAGGGCGTACCCGGAGTCGGTCGGGTAGGCCAGCAGACCACCGTCACGAACCAGCTGCACCGCCTGGGTGATCGTCCGCGGTTGGGGGTCCACCGGGTGCACGTCCAGATACCTCGCCATGCCCTGACTGTATGCCGCGCGGCCGGGACCGCGCGGCATACCCGCGGCATGCGGCCCGGTAGGTTGGCCCGGTGCGCGCACTCGTGAAGACCACCGCCGGTCCGGGCCTGGAGCTCATGGACGTCGCCGAGCCGGACACCGGCCCTGCCGACGTGAAGATCCGGGTGCTGCGAGCAGGGTTGTGCGGCACCGACCTGCACCTCGAGCAGTGGGACGACTGGGCCGCCTCGACGGTGGTGCCGCCGATGACGATCGGCCACGAGTTCTACGGCGAGGTCGTCGAGGTCGGCGATGCCGTGACGAACATCCGGGTCGGCCAGCGCGCCTCCGGCGAGGGCCACATCGTGTGCGGCACGTGCCGCAACTGTCGAGCCGGCCGACGCCACATGTGCATCCACACCAAGGGAATCGGCGTGAACCGCGACGGCGCGTTCGCCGACTTCGTGGTGCTGCCCGCCACGAACGTCTGGGTGCAGCCCGACGACCTCGACCCCGACCTCGCTGCGGTCTTCGACCCGCTGGGAAACGCCACCCACACCGCGCTGTCGTTCCCGATGGCCGGCGAGGACGTCGTCATCACCGGCGCCGGGCCGATCGGCGTCATGGCCGCAGCGCTGGCCCGCCACGTCGGGGCCCGCCACGTCGTGGTCACCGACGTGAGCGACTACCGTCTCGGGCTGGCCTCGGCCGCCGGCGCCGACCTCGTGGTCAACGCGGCGACCTCGAACCTGCGTGAGGCGATGGACGAGCTCGGCATGAAGGAGGGCTTCGACGTCGGCCTGGAGATGTCCGGTGTGCCCAGTGCCGTGGAGGACATGCTCGCCAACATGAACCACGGTGGCCGCGTCGCGATGCTCGGCCTGCCCAAGGACCCGTTCGCCATCGACTGGGGCCGGGTCATCACGCACATGATCACCATCAAGGGGATCTACGGCCGGGAGATGTACGACACCTGGTACGCGATGAGCTCCATGCTCGGCACCTCTCCCCTGCTGCGGGAGCGCATCGCCTCGGTCATCACCCACCGCTTCCCTGCGGAGCAGTGGCAGGACGCGTTCGCCGCGGCCCGCTCGGGGCAGTGCGGCAAAGTCATCATGGATTGGAGCTGACCGATGTACGGCACCGTCAAGGACGAGCTGGCCACCACGCTGCGTGAGATCGAGGAGGCCGGGCTCTACAAGCGTGAGCGCGAGCTCACCTCACCGCAGTCGGCGCACATCCGCACCGCGGCCACGAGCGCGCTGAACTTCTGCGCCAACAACTACCTCGGCCTCGCCGACCACCCCGACGTCGAGGCTGCTGCTGCGAAGGCGTTGCAGGAGTGGGGATTCGGTATGGCGAGTGTCCGGTTCATCTGTGGCACCCAGGAGCTGCACAAGCAGCTGGAACGAGCCATCTCGTCGTTCCTGCAGACCGAGGACACCATCTTGTACTCGTCGTGCTTCGACGCGAACGGTGGGGTCTTCGAGGTCCTGTTCGGTGCCGAGGACGCGATCATCAGCGACGAGCTCAACCACGCCTCCATCATCGACGGCATCCGCCTGTCGAAGGCGAAGCGGTTCCGCTACAAGAACGCCGACATGGCCGACCTGCGCACCCAGCTGGAGGCGGCTGCGGCCGCCGGCGCGCGCCGTACCGTCGTCGTCACCGACGGCGTGTTCTCGATGGACGGTTTCCTCGCACCCCTGGACCAGATCTGCGACCTGGCCGACGAGTTCGGCGCGATGGTCCTCGTCGACGACAGCCACGCCGTGGGGTTCGTCGGCGAGGGTGGCCGAGGCACACCCGAGCGCTTCGGGGTCATGGACCGGGTGGACATCATCACCGGCACGCTGGGCAAGGCGCTCGGCGGCGCCTCGGGGGGGTACGTCGCCGCCCACCAGGAGGTCGTCGACCTGCTGCGTCAGCGGTCGCGGCCCTACCTGTTCTCGAACGCGGTGGCCCCGAGCGTGGCGGCCGGGTCGCTCAGGGCCCTGCAGATCGCGGCGGAGTCGGCCGACGCCCGGGCCCGGCTGACCCGCAACACCACGCTGTTCCGGTCCCTGATGACCGAGGCCGGGTTCGACCTGCTGCCGGGCGAGCACCCGATCACGCCGGTGATGTTCCCCGGCGAGGACGGCGCCCGGAAGGCGGCGCAGATCGCCGATGCGATGCTCGACGAGGGCGTCTACGTCATCGCGTTCTCCTACCCCGTGGTGCCCCAGGGCAAGGCGCGGATCCGCGTCCAGCTCTCGGCCGGGCACACCGAGGACGACGTCCGGGCCTGCGTCGACGCCTTCGTCGCGGCCCGCGACAAGGTCGCCTGAGGCGCTGGTCGTGGCCCGGCGCACCACCGCGCCAGCCCCACCACCGCGCCAGCCCCAGCACCAGCGGACCAGCGCTAGGCCATACCACTGTCGATCGGGGTGCCCAGCACCACTGTCCGACTCACGGTGCACAGCCGGTCGTGGGACATCGCGATCGCCTTCGGCAGCATCTCGCGCGCCCTGTCGCCGGCCTCCCCCTCGGGGAAGGACACCGAGAAGCGGACCCGGATGTCGTCCAGGTGGTTGCCGTCGTCGTCACGGACCTTGTCGCCGGACGCCTCGACGGTGAACGCCTCGGGCTCGGCGCGCTTGACGGTGATGAAGTCGACGTCGACGGCGCTGCAGCCGGCGATGGCGGTGAGGAGCAGCTCGACAGGCGTGAAGTCGGCGCTGTCCCCTCCCCCGATGCGCATCGTGCCGCCGCGGACGTTGGTCACCTCGAAGACACCCTTCTCGACCCGCTCCATGCTGATCGAGCGGTGCCCCAGCCCGGTGCCGCCGGTCTCCTGTGCCATCACGTTCCCCATTTCTGCGCCAGCGCGCGCACCACCGTCATGTTGCGTGCCGTCCCCACCACACCGAGGACCTTCTCGATCCTGGGCCCGGTGAGCTTCGCGGTGTGGAACGGCAGCGCGAACTCCATCAGGACATCCTTGCCGATGACGTGGGCTCGCTCACCGGGGGCCTCCCACGCCTCGAGCTCGGCCGCCCGGGCCGCCGCCGGGGCAGCGGCGCAGAAGCTGACGTAACGCGACTGCTCACCGTCGAGGGAGACGGGTACGGCGTCGACCGCCTCGACCAGCGTCGTCAGGTCCGAGGGTCGGCGGGCGATCGCGACGATGTCGTACCCGGCGTGCTCACCCAACAGCTCCCCCACCGCCTGCTCGACCTTGGTGATGCTGCGCATCGAGGTGGCCACACGGAAGTTGCCCGTCTGGATGTGGGACTCCACGTCGCTGAACCCGTTGTCCTCCAACACTTCTCGAGCGCTTGCCATGGCCAGCTTCCGGCCACCGACATTCACCGCCCGTAGGAACACCACGTAGCTGGGCATCTTCAGCCTCCTTCAACCGGGCGGCGCAGCGCTGCGCCGCTCTGGGTGGACTCACAGCTCGAGCGATCCCTCGCCGAGCGCGTGGACCAGGCCACCGACCCGGACGGTCCCCTCGTCGTCCACGTCGAGCCGCAGGGTGGACGGTCGGCCGACCTGCGCGCCCTGGCTGACCACCCAGGTGCCGGAGCGTCCCTGGGCGGCCAGCCAGGCACCGAGGTTCGAGCAGGCCGACCCGGTCGCCGGGTCCTCGATCGCTGCCGCCCCCTGCGTGAAGAGCGCCCGGGCCTCGATCTGGCCCTCGGCGGTCTCGCACCACAGGTAGACCAGCGTCTCGCCTCCGCGGGTGCCCATGCCCGCGAACTGCCGCATCAGGGCAGCGTCACCGACGGCTCGCCGGACGGCGTCGACCGTGGCGGCCCGCGCGATGACCTGGGCGCTGCCCGTGCTCACCTGCTGCACGGGACCGACGAGGTCCTGCGGCTCGAGGCCGACGCACGAGGCGATCTCGTCGACCTGGTACTCGGCGTGCACGACGCCGCGGTTCGCGGTCAGCGTCCACGTGTCCCCCTCGGCGCTGACGGGGATCGTGCCAGCCGGCATCGACAGCGCGAGGGCGTCACCACCAAGGCCCAGGTCGCGTACGGCGTGCGCCGTCCCGAGGGTGGGGTGGCCGGCGAAGGCCATCTCGTAGTTCGGGGTGAAGATCCGCACCCCGGCATCGGCGCCATCGGCGGGCGCGACGAGGAAGGTCGTCTCCGAGAGGTTGAACTGCCTTGCCAGTCCTTGCATCTGGTCGTCGGTCAGGTCCTGCGCCCCTTCGACGACACAGAGCGGGTTGCCCGAGAACGGGTCGCCGGCGCGGGCGAAGACATTGAGCAACCGGTAGGTCAGGCGCATGCGCCCACTCTGTCATGCTGGCCCGGTGTCGAGCAGTGTTCCGGTTCCGCCCAGCCCACCCGCCGGTCGTCTCGTCCTGCTGCGCCACGGCGAGACGCAGTGGTCGCTGTCCGGGCAGCACACCGGCCGTACCGACATCCCTCTCACGCCGCACGGTGAGGAGCTGGCCCGCGCCGCCGGACACCTGCTCGAGGACCGCGAGTTCGCCCTCGTGCTGGCCTCACCCCTGCAGCGCGCCCGTCGGACCGCCGAGCTCGCCGGCCTCGAGCCGGAGATCACCGACGACCTGCTGGAGTGGGACTACGGCGCCTACGAAGGCCTGACCACTGCACAGATCCGTGAGCAGGTGGGATACGACTGGACGGTCTTCGAGCACGGGGTGCCGCCGGGCCAGACCCCCGGCGAGACGGTCGAGGAGGTCGCTGCCCGGGCATCGCGCGTGGTCCGCCGAGCAGTCGCTGCGATGGCGGACGGTGATGTCGCGCTGGTCGGCCACGGCCACTGCCTACGGGTCCTGGCGTCGGTGTTCCTGCGCCGCGAGCCCCGCCTGGGGGCGCAGCTGCTCCTCGATGCGGGCTCGGTGAGCGTCCTGCAGTACGAGCGTGAGCAGCCGGCGATCCGGGTCTGGAACCACGGCCCGGCGGTGGCGGCGAAGCCTCGATAACCCGCCTGTGCGTCCTGCTCGCCTCAGGACCGGGGCACCCTGGTCCGCGGCGGGCGCACCACGGTGAGGTCACCCAGGCGCGGCGTGGGCAGCATGCTCGGGGCTCCGGGGGCCGAGCCGGCCGGGACCGGCTGGGGGTCCTGCGCCCATGGCTTGGCGCCCTCGTCGTCGAACAGCGCGACGGCGCTGCACTCCCCCGGCGTGAACCGCGGCCCATACCTCACCCCACCGTGCCCGGCACGGTCGAACGCCTGCGCCCAGAGCTGCGGCACGGCATACGGGACCATCGTCTCCAGCTCCCGGGTGACGCCGAAACCGCCTGCGGCCGTGGACTGCACGTCGGCGACGTCACGGCCTGCCGGCAGCCGCAGCCGCGACACCACGACGTCCTCGAGCAGGCTCTCGGGGACCGCCACCGCGCCACCGAGCACCGGTCCCACCCGTTCGCGCACGGCGCTGCCGGGGTCCAGCGCGGTGTAGCAGGTGCCGCGCGGCGAGGGCAGGTCGAAGCGCCCACCGCCCTCGTTGCCGAACCACCAGGGACCGAGCTCCCCCGAGTGGGCGCGGAACAGGTCCGTGGAGGTCTCGACGCGATGGGTCGGGAACTCGCCCAGCGAGGTGGTCGGCGCAGCCTGGGCGACCCGCTCCCGGTCGCTCATGCCGCCCAGGCCGCGGCGTCGGCGGCCGCCCGGTCGGCGACCCACCGGACCGCGGTGGGGGACGAACGGTGCACGACGAGGTAGTCGATGGCGCTCTGGCCGTCGAACACCGCCGTGGGGGTCGTCAGCCACGCCCCGACCGACCAGCCGTCGACCCCGCGCCGGGTGAACGCCCCGATCGCCTCGACCACCCCGGGCCGGACGGCGCCGTTGCGCCCGAACTGCAGCGAGGGGTAGACGAGGTGGCCGTCAGCGGTGCGGCACGCCAGGACCGTGCCGCGGCGGACCCGGTCGAACAACGCCTGGCGGGAGATGCCGAGCCACGCGATGAGGCCGGCCGTGTCGTAGAACGGCCCCAGCGGCTGGTCGAGCGGGTGCACCGTGGGGAGGGCGGCGAGCATCCGGTCGGCGAGGTCGTCGACGTCACCGAGGTCGAGGGTGCGTCCCTGCGCACGCAGGTCCTCGGCGCGGGCAGCGATCCGCTCGCGCAGGGCCTCGGTGAGGGCGTCCACCGGGGTCGTGGTGCGGGTGCGGGGAGTCATGTCCGGGAACCTCCGTCGGGATCGGCATGCCGTCAAGGGCGTCAAGGTCAATGATGCCACTCTAGGCCGCCGGACCGACAGCCCGACCCGGTCAATCCAGGCGGGGTCTCAGGGCAGTGGCCAGGTGTGCACCGGCTCGTTGCTGTGCATGTTGGTGACGTAGTGCTCGAGCATCTTCGCCAGGGCACTCTGCCGGTCCAGGCCGGCCGCCTCGAGCTTGGCCACGGCGTCGGTCTGCCAGGTCGCCCCGTTGGTGCTCGTCGTCGCCCGTCCCTCGATCACGGACAGGAACCGGTCGCGCACCGCGGCTGACACCCCCCACTCGGCGAGGCCCTCGTGCGCCATCGGCAGGAGGTGGCGCAGCACCAGCTCCTCGGCCCGCACCTCACCGAACCCGGGCCAGTAGAGCCTCGACTCGATGCCGTCACGAGCCGCGTTGTGGAAGTTCTGCTCCGCCGCGGCAAAGCTCATCTTGCTCCAGATCGGGCGGTCGTCCGACGCGAGCTTGCGGATGACGCCGTAGTAGAAGGCGGCGTTGGCCATCACGTCGATGAGCGTCGGACCGGCCGGCAGGACACGGTTCTCGACGCGCAGGTGCGGGGTGCCGTCGAGGATGTCGTAGATGGGGCGGTTCCAGCGGTAGACCGTGCCGTTGTGCAGCCGCAGCTCCGACAGGGTCGGGGCCTCGCCCGCTGCGAGCTTGGCGACCGGGTCCTCGTCGCTGACCTCGGCGAGCAGGGCCGGGAAGTAGCGGACGTTCTCCTCGAACAGGTCGAAGATCGAGGTGATCCACCGCTCGCCGAAGAAGACCCGCGGTCGGACGCCCTGGTTCTTCAGCTCGATGCTGCGGGTGTCCGTGGCCTGGCTGAAGAGCTCGATCCGCGTCTCGGCGTGCAGCCGCTGGCCGAAGAAGAACGGCGAGTTGGCGGCGAGGGCGATCTGCGGGGCGACCAGCGCCTGGGCGGCGTTCCAGTGGGCCGCGAAGTCCGCCGGGGCGACCTGCAGGTGGAGCTGGACGCTCGTGCACGCCGACTCGGGGGCGATGGAGTTGCAGTAGGTGGCGACCCGCTCCCCCGTGGGGCCTTCGATGTCGAGGTAGATGTCCTCACCGCGGGCATAGAAGATGGAGTCGTTCAGGGCCGTGTAGCGGTTGTTCGCGCTGATCCACTCACCCTCGAAGTGCTGGGGCATGATCGTCGGCAGGATGCCCACGGCCACGATGTGCGCCCCGGCCTTCTCCGCGGCGGTCGAGGCGGCGTTGAGCGAGGTCCGCATCTCGTCCTCGAGCTCGATGGCCGAGTCCCCCGGAAGCGGCCGCGGGGGTACGTTCAGCTCGATGTTGTACTGCGCCAGCTCGGTCTGGTATCCGGGGTCGGCGATCGCCTCGAGCACCTCGGCGTTGGCGAACTTGGGTTGGTAGGCGTCGTCCACGAGGTTGAGCTCGATCTCCATGCCCGTCATCGGCCGGTCGAACTCGAAGACGCTCTGGGCGAGCATCCGCTCGAAGACGTCGAGGTTCTGCCGCACCTTCTCGCGGTACTGCTGTCGCTGCTCGCGGGTGTAGCTCTGCGCGGTGACTTCCTCCCCCACGGGAGACCTCCCTATGCGGTGCGTGCGGTATGCCGGTGGGCCACCTCGGGTGACGACCACCGCCGTGATGACCTAACCACGTGCAGGGCGCGCCTGCCAACGGCTGTCACCGGGCACTCGTAGCCTGCAGGGGTGCGCTTGATCCACACCTCCGACTGGCACCTGGGGCGCTCGTTCCACCAGGTGGGGCTGCTCGACGCCCAGGCGCAGTACCTCGACCACCTGGTGGAGACGGTGCGCAGCGAGTCCGTGGACGCCGTGATCGTCTCCGGTGACGTCTACGACCGGGCCATGCCCGCGCCGGACACCGTCGCGCTGCTGAGCGAGACGGTGACCCGGTTGGTGGGTGAAGGTGTCGTGGTGGTGCTGTCCAGCGGCAACCACGACTCTGCCATCCGCCTCGGCTTCGCGAGCGACCTGCTGGCCCGCACCGGGCTGCACATCCGCTCCTCGCTCGACTCCATCGGCACCCCGGTCATGGTCGGCGAGGTCGCGGTGCACCCGCTGCCCTATCTCGAGCCCGCGGTGGCCGCCGGACCGCTGGGCACCACGGAGCGCACCCACGCGGGGGTCCTGACCGCGGCCATGGCCCGCGTCAACGCCGACCGGGTGTCGCGCGGTGGGCGGTCGGTCGTGATGGGGCACGCATTCGTGACCGGTGGAGCCACCAGCGACTCCGAGCGCGACATCTCCGTCGGCGGGGTCGGGGCCGTCCACCCCCGCACCTTCGCCGGGCACGACTACGTCGCCCTCGGCCACCTGCACGGACGCCAGCAGGTCAGTGACACGGTCCGTTACAGCGGTTCGCCGATCGCGCTGTCGTTCAGCGAGCACCGTCAGACCAAGGGGTCCTGGCTCGTGGACCTCGACGACACCGGGGTCCACGCCGAAGCCGTCGACGCACCGGTCGCCCGGCCGCTGGCGGTGCTGCGTGGCGACCTCGAGGACCTGCTCGCCGACCCCCGACACAGCGCTGCCGAGCGCGCCTGGTGCCAGGTCACGGTGACGGACCCCGTGCGTCCGCCCGCAGCCATGGAGAGGTTGCGGCGACGGTTCCCGCACACGCTGGTCCTGCAGTTCGACCCGCAGGGTGCCCCGGTCCCGGTCCGCTCCTACGCCCAGCGCGCCACCCAGGAGCAGCCGCTCGACGTCTGCTGCAGCTTCCTCGACCACGTCCGGGGTGGGCACGCCCCCACCGACGCCGAGCGTGAGGTCCTCGCGACCGCGGTGGAGGCGGTCCGCACCGGGCGCGCCGGACGCGACGACGAGGGCCAGCTGGCCCCGTCCAGACGGCGGGTGGGCGCGGCGTGAGGTTGCACCACCTGTCGGTCACCGCCTTCGGCCCGTTCGCCGGCAGCGTCGAGGTGGACCTCGACGAGGTGGCCGCCGGCGGGTTGTTCCTCATCCGTGGGGCCACCGGCGCGGGCAAGACGAGCCTGCTCGACGCCATCGCGTTCGCCCTGTATGCCGATGTGCCCGGCTCCCGCTCGAAGAAGGGCCTGCACAGCGACCATGCCGACCGAGGTGCCGTACCGCAGGTGACGCTCGAGTTCACCGCCGTCGGTCGACGCTTCCGCCTCGAGCGTTCCCCGGAGTTCCAGCGGCCCAAGTCCCGGGGCACCGGTGAGACCAAGGTGCAGGCCAAGGCGGTCCTGTGGGAGCAGCGGTCGTCCGGGTGGGAGGCGCTCAGCACCCGGCACGACGAGATCGCCGAGGTCGTCAAGGATGTCCTCGGCATGGGCCTGGAGCAGTTCAACAAGGTGGTGCTGCTCCCCCAGGGTGACTTCGCCGCCTTCCTGCGCGCCACGCCCGAGGAGCGCCGTGGCCTGCTCGAGAAGCTCTTCGACGTGTCCACCTACGCCGGCGTCGAGGAGTGGTTCGCCACCCAGCGCAAGGAGTCGGCCGCCGCCGTGGAGGCCCACCAGGCGGCCCTGCGCTCGGATCTCGCCGTCCTCGCCGATGTCCTCGCCGACGCCCCGCCCGGTCTGGTCGCCGACGCGCTGGGCGGCGAGGACCGACAGCGAGGCGACGGACTGGTCGGCGTTGGCCCTCGAGGAGCTCCCGGGCGCTCTCGACGCGATCTGTGCTGCCCTCGAGGGTGCCTCGGTCGAGGCGATGGCTGTCGTGGACACCACGAAGGCCGCCGACTCCCTGGCGGGCAACGCCCTGCTCACGGCGCGCCAGGCCAGTGCCCGACGCGCCCGTGGTCGCGAGGCCAGCGAGGTGCTGGAGCGCCTCACGACGCAGCAGGCCGAGCACGACGCCGAGGTCGCCCGTCTCGACGCGGCGGCTCGGGCGCGTTCGGTGTCCGGGGACCTCGCCGCCCTCACCCGGTCCGAGGACGCGGTCGCGCAGGCCCAGGAGCGACTCGAGGGCACCGCCCGAGCGATGGCCGGGCTGGCCGTGGACCCCGCTGATCTGCAGGGCGCCCTGGACCGGGTCGCCAGCGCCACGGTGGGCCTCGACGAGGCCGACCGGCATCGACGATCGTGGCAGGAGCGCACCCGGCAGCACGCAGTCCTCGTGGAGCAGTCACGTCAGGTCGAGGTGGCCGGGGCCCAGCTCGAGTCCAGGATCGCCGCGTGCCGGGACGCTGCGCTCACCGCCCGGCACGAGCTGGCGCAGACCACCCAGGCCGCCGGCTCCGTCGATGCGGCAGCGGCCCTCGTCAAGGACCTCGCCGGGCTGCACCGGACCCGGGTCGCCCTGGACCGCGGCACCCTCGACCTCGCCGCCGCGACGTCGCTGGTCGATGAGCGCCGTACCCGCGCCCAGGACCTGCGCGACACCTACCAGGACCTGCGGCAGGCTCGACTCGACGGCATCGCTGCCGAGCTCGCAGCTCGGCTGGAGGAGGGGCGGCCCTGCCCGGTCTGTGGTTCCGCGGAGCACCCGGCTCCGGCCACCGGGGGTGGCTCGATCTCCGCCGAGGTCGTCGAGGAGGCCGAGCACGCCTGGCAGGTCGCCGCCGACCTGCTGTCCGCCGCCCAGTCGCAGGTGGCCTCCCTGGAAGCGAGCCAGGCCGAGCGTCTCGCCCAGCTGGGTGCGGAGACGCGGGACGCCGACGCCCTGGCCGAGGCGGTGTCGCAGGCCCGGGCCGAGCACACCTCGTTGGTCGACCGGGCCGCCACGCTCGACCGCGCCCGGGTCCTGGTCGACACCGCCGAGACCGAGATCGCCACCCTCGCCGAGCAGGCCGCAGACCTGCGGGACGGGCTCACTGCGGCCCGCACCACGGTCGCCGGACTCGAGGCCGACCTGATCCGCGACGTCGAGGCGGTCCGCGACACGTTGACCCAGCACACCACGCACTGCCCGTGCGCCGGGAGCGCGGCGGGTGCTGCGGGTGCTGCGGGTGCTGCGGGTCTGGCAGCTGCGATCGCTTCAGGTCCGGGTGCTGCCATCACTTCGGATCCGGCTGGATCGAGCGACAGCAGTCTCGAGGCGGTGGACGCGCTCTTCGGCTCGCTGGCTGCCGTTCGCCGGCACCACGACCGGACCGCGCAGGTTCTGGCCGACCAGATGGCAGCGGACCTCGCCCTGCAGGCCGCCCGCACGACGCATTCGGCGGTGCTGGCGGCGACCCTGGCGGCACTCACCGAGGCCGGCTTCGCCGAGGCCGCATCGGCCCGCGCGGCCACCCTCACCCCGGCCGAGGTCGCCACCCTCCGGCTGCGCACCACGGCGCACGACACCGCCCTCGTGCAGGCCAGGACCGTCCTGGCGGACCCGGAGGTCGCTGCAGCCCTCGCCGCGACCGCCCCCGACCTCGAGGCGCTGGCCGAGACCGCCGACCTGGCCCGGCACGCCTACACCTCGGCCCTGGCCGCCGACACCCTCGTGCGGCGCACGTTGGCCGGGGTCGCGCGGGTGCGATCGAGCGTCGCCGAGCGCGGGCTCGCCCTGACCACCGCTGCAGCCCGGCACGACGTGCTGCGCGAGGTCGCCGACGCCGTGGCGGGCACCTCCGGCTCCAACACCCTGCGCATGCGGTTGTCGGCCTTCGTCCTGGCCGCCCGGCTCGAGAAGGTCGCCACGCTGGCCAACGAACGGCTCGCCACGATGGGCGACGGCCGTTACCAGCTGCGCCACACCGACGGGCTCGCGGCCCGCGGCGCCCGCAGCGGACTGGGCCTGGAGGTCCTCGACCTGTGGACCGGGCAGGCCCGCGACACCAGCTCGCTGTCCGGCGGCGAGTCGTTCATGGCCTCGCTGGCCCTGGCGCTCGGGCTGGCCGACGCGGTACGCGAGGAGTCGGGCGGGTTCGACCTGCAGACCCTGTTCGTCGACGAGGGCTTCGGCACCCTCGACGACGAGAGCCTCGAGCAGGTCATGGCTGTCCTCGACGGCCTGCGTGAGGGCGGTCGGGCCGTCGGCGTGGTGAGCCACGTCGCCGAGCTGCGCACCCGCATCTGCAGCCAGGTCGTCGTCGTCAAGACCGAGCGCGGCTCCACGGTCCGCACCGCAGTCGCCAGCGAGGCAGCACCCGCCGCCTGACCGACACGCGCCCGGCACCCCCGCCAGGCACCTCGCGTACGGCAGCACCACTGCGCGCACCTGAGAGGTGCGCGCAGTCGCGACCCGGTGCGCGAGGTCGACTTCGCGCACCGGGTGACGGGTCCGTCGGCTCAGCCCTCGAAGGCCTCGGGCGGCGGGCAGCTGCAGACGAGGTTGCGGTCGCCGTACGCACCGTCGATCCGGCCCACCGGCGGCCAGTACTTGTCGGGAGCGTGGACGCCGACCGGGAAGGCCGCCTCGGAGCGCTCGTAGGGGTACTCCCACTTGCCGGCGAGGGACTTGGCCGTGTGCGGTGCGTTGCGCAGCATGCTGTCGGCCACCGCGACCTCACCCGACTCGACCGTCGCGATCTCGTGGCGGATGGCGATCATGGCGTCGCAGAACCGGTCGATCTCGCCGCGGTCCTCGCTCTCGGTGGGCTCGACCATCAGCGTGCCGGCGACCGGGAACGACATCGTCGGCGCGTGGAAGCCGTAGTCGACGAGCCGCTTGGCCACGTCGTCGACGGTGACACCGCTGCGCTTGGTGAGGTCGCGCAGGTCGAGGATGCACTCGTGGGCCACGATGCCGTCGTGCCCCGAGTAGAGCACCGGGTAGTGCTCGCGCAGCCGGGTGGCGATGTAGTTGGCGTTGAGGATCGCCACCTGGGTGGCGCGGGTCAGCCCGGCCCCACCCATGAGGCGGACGTAGGCCCACGAGATCGGCAGGATGCTCGCCGAGCCGAACGGCGCCGCCGAGATGGGGCCGACCCCCGTCTCGGGTCCCGCCTCGGGGGACATCGGGTGGTTGGGCAGGTGCGGCGCGAGGTGCGCGCGCACCGCGACCGGCCCGACGCCGGGGCCGCCACCGCCGTGCGGGATGCAGAACGTCTTGTGCAGGTTGAGGTGCGAGACGTCCGCGCCGAACTTGCCCGGCTTGGCCAGGCCGACCAGGGCGTTGAGGTTGGCGCCGTCGACGTAGACCTGGCCGCCCGCGTCGTGGACCAGCCCGCAGAGCTCGGTGATGGTGTCCTCGAAGACCCCGTGGGTGGACGGGTAGGTCACCATGATCGCCGCGAGGTCGTCACGGTGCTGCTCGACCTTGGCCCGCAGGTCGTCCATGTCGACATCGCCACCGGGTGCCGTCTTCACCACGACGACCTTCATGCCGGCCATCACCGCGCTGGCAGCGTTGGTGCCGTGCGCGCTGGCCGGGATCAGGCAGATGCGACGCTGCGACTGGCCGTTGGCCTCGTGGTAGGCGTGGATGGCCAGGAGCCCCGCGAACTCGCCCTGGGAGCCGGCGTTCGGCTGCAGCGACACCGCGTCATACCCGGTGATCTCGCACAGCCACGCGGAGAGGTCGCCGATGAGCTCGCGGATGCCCTCGGTCTGGTGGGCGGGGGCGAACGGGTGCAGGTGCGCGAACTCCGGCCAGGTGACGGCCACCATCTCGGTCGTCGCGTTGAGCTTCATCGTGCAGGAGCCCAGCGGGATCATCCCGCGGTCGAGCGCGAAGTCGCGGTCGGAGAGCCGGCGCAGGTAGCGCAGCATCGAGGTCTCGCTGCGGTGGCTGTGGAACACCGGGTGCGTGAGGTACTCACTGGTCCGGACGAGCTCGGTCGGCCACTGGACGCCGTCGAGGGGCACCGCGGTCGTGCCGGTGGCGCCGAAGGCTGCCCACACCGCGTCGAGGTTGCGCAGGTCGGTGGTCTCGTCGACGCTGATCGACACCCGGTCTGCGTCGACCCGCCAGACGTTGACGCCGCGCTGGGCGGCCGCGCTGACGACCTCGTCGGCGCGACCGGGCACCGCGACGGTGACGGTGTCGAAGTAGTGCGTCGTCAGCACCTCGACCCCGCTGTCCTGAAGTCCCTGGACGAGGGCGCGGGCGTGGCCGTGGACGCGCTGCGCGATCGCCGCGAGCCCGTCGGGGCCGTGGTAGACGGCGTACATCGAGGCCATCACGGCCAACAGCACCTGCGCGGTGCAGATGTTGGACGTGGCCTTCTCGCGGCGGATGTGCTGCTCGCGGGTCTGCAGGGCCAGGCGGTACGCCGGGGCACCCTCGGTGTCGACGCTCACCCCGACCAGGCGGCCGGGCAGCGAACGCTCCAGGCCGGCGCGCACGCTCATGTATCCCGCGTGCGGACCACCGAAGCCCATCGGCACCCCGAAGCGCTGGGTGGTGCCCACCGCCACGTCGGCACCCCACTCCCCCGGCGCCGTGGCCAGGGTGAGCGCGAGGAGGTCGGCGGCGGCCGTGACGAGGGCGCCGGTCTCGTGGGCGGCAGCGGCCAGGGCCCGCCAGTCGCGGATCTCGCCGTCGGCACCGGGGTACTGCACCATGACGCCGAAGACGTCGCGGTCCCCGGCCGCCGAGCGCAGGGCCTCGACCGTGTCGACGTCGTCGAGGTCGGCCACCACGACCTCGATGCCCAGCGGCACGGCCCTGGTCCGCATGACGGCCAGCGTCTGCGGGAACAGGTGGCGGTCGACGACGACCACGGCGTCCACGCCGGCCTTGCTGGAGCGCCGCATGAGGGTCATCGCCTCCGCGGCCGCCGTGCCTTCGTCCAGCAGCGACGCACCGGAGGTCGACAGGCCGGTCAGGTCGCTGACCACGGTCTGGAAGTTGATGAGGGCCTCGAGGCGGCCCTGGGAGATCTCCGGCTGGTACGGCGTGTAGGCCGTGTACCAGGCGGGGTTCTCCAGCACGTTGCGCTGGATCACTGCCGGGGTGATCGTGCCGTAGTAGCCCAGGCCGATCATGGACGTCATCACCTGGTTGCGCCGCGCCAGGGCGCGCAGCTCCTCGACCACCGCGGCCTCCGAGGGGCTCGGGTCGACCCGCAGCGGGACGTCGGAGCGGATGGCGCCGGGGAGCGCCGCGTCGACGAGGGACTCGAGGCTGTCGTGGCCGACGGCGGTCAGCATCGCGGTGACGTCGTCCTGCGACGGGCCGATGTGCCGGCCGACGAACTCGGGCAGCCGGGTCGTCAGCGGTGCACTGTCGGCGGAGGCACCGGTGGAGGCGGCGGTGGGCGTGCTGGGGTGCTGGGCGGACATGAGGCTCCTGAAGCTCGGTGTGCTCGGATCGCCTCCCCATCTGTCACGGTGTCACCGCTCCAGAGGTGCCTGTCCCACGCAGTCCTGGCGCCTGAGAGGTTCCGGGGAGTTTGCCCCTTCGGCGCCCCGCCGTGTGCCCCGGTCAAGCACGAGGGCGCACGCGGGGACTCTCCCGCACGGGATGTTCAGCGCCGCCCAATCTACAGCACGAGCCGCCGCTCCGAAGGAGCGACGGCCCGGGTGGACAGCGGTGGTGGGTCAGGCCAGGCGGGACTGACGGCGGACGCGGAGCTCGTCGCCGGGGTGGTCGGCCGGCACCTGGTCGTCGGTGCGCTCACTGGGCAGTGCGGACAGCTCCCCCTCGACCTCGCGCCAGACGCGCCCGACGGCGATGCCGAAGACTCCCTGGCCACCCTGGACGAGGTCGATGACCTCGTCGGCAGAGGTGCACTCGTAGACCGAGGCGCCGTCGCTCATCAGGGTGATCTGGGCCAGGTCCTCGACCCCGCGCTCGCGCAGGTGGGTGATGGCGACGCGGATCTGCTGGAGCGAGACGCCGGTGTCCAGCAGTCGCTTGACGACCTTGAGGACGAGGATGTCGCGGAACCCGTAGAGGCGCTGCGTGCCCGAGCCCGTGGCACCGCGCACCGAGGGCTCGACCAGGCCGGTGCGGGCCCAGTAGTCGAGCTGGCGGTAGGTGATCCCGGCCGCCTTGCACGCTGTCGGACCCCGGTAGCCGATGTCCTCGCTCAGCTCGGGAAGGTCGTCCGTGAACAAAAGCCCCTGTGCCGCGCTGGGCACACTCGTGTGGCCGTGGCCAGCCTCACTGCTCGTGTTCACGACGCTCACCTCCTGGTCGAACTTCTGGTGTAACTACATGGGTCGCATTTGCGGCTCTGCGCTGACCGTACGGCTGCACAGAATGCAACGTCAACAACCACTCGACCTCGGGCCTTCGGCGTGTCGCACCGCCGAGCCCGACTCTGGATGTTGAGTTGAGATTGAGGGTTTGAGCGTGAATGCTCAGACCCCCGGTCCGGTTTCGCCTGGTTTGGTCTCGAAGTCCTCCGCCGAGACGTGGTCGAGGAACTCGCGAAAACGTTCGACCTCGTCGTCCTTGTCCTCCTCGCCCGTCATGGCGACGCCGGCCTCCTCGAGGAGGGACTCCCCCGCGACGATGGTCGTCCCGGTGCGCAGGGCGAGGGCGATCGCGTCCGAGGAGCGGGAGGAGATCTCGGTGGTGCCGTCCAGGACCAGGGCCGCGTGGAAGACGCCGTCCTTGAGCTCGACGATCCGCACCTCCGTGAGCGTGTGGCCGAGGCCCTCGATGAGGTTCTTCATCAGGTCGTGGGTCAGCGGGCGCGGAGGCTCGATGCCCTGCTGGGCGTAGGCGATGGCCGTCGCCTCGGCCGCCCCGATCCAGATGGGCAGGTAGCGGTCGCCGTCACGCTCCCGCAGCAGCACGATGGGGTGGTTGGTGGGCATCTCCACCCGGACGCCGAGGACCTCGAGCTCCTTCACTGCTCCACCGTACCCCGGTTCAGCCGCGCTGCAGCCCGTCCTTGACGAGGCCGGTGTGCAGGGCGACGCACAGGCGCAGCACCTCGGTGGTGGGGTCGGTGCCGGGGCCGGACCGCCCACTCTTGGCAGAGGCTGCGCGGTGCGGGGTCACGACCTGCTGGACCAGCCCGATCTCCCGGTCCGCCGCCGTCCGGAACGGCCGCAGGTGACGGGGCTCCACGCCGTATGCCGCGAGAGCACCTGCCGTGTGGGCGATCCCCAGCGCCGCCTCGCCGTAGTGACCGGCTGTGTCCGGGCGGACCAGACCGAAGGTCTCGAGGGCGTCGATGGTGGCCTCGTCCAGGCCGGCGGCGGCGGCGAGCTCCTCGCGCGTCAGCCGCAGGGTCCCGGTCTCGGCGAGGGCGGCTGCGGTGGGGACGTCGGGGTCGAGGGCCGGCGCGGGCACGGAGGGCCGAGGCATACCGGCAGCCGAACCCCGCTCCGGGGTGAGGCCACGGTCGAGGGCGTCCAGGGCGTCGCGGATGACCTTCAACGGCCAGAAGTGGTCACGCTGGGCCGTGAGGATGTAGCGGAGCCGGTCGACGTCGCCGGCCGAATAGGTGCGGTAGCCCGATCCCGTCCGAGCCGGGGTGACCAGCCCCTCGGCCTCGAGGAAGCGGATCTTGGAGATGGTGATGTCGGGGAAGTCCTCACGCAGGGCAGCAAGCACCGCCCCGATCGCCATCGACTGCCGTGGTGTGCGAGCGGTCACCAGGCTCCTCGGTCAGGCCCTGCCGGCGTAGAACACCAGGCGGAACTTGCCGATCTGGACCTCGTCACCGGTGTGGAGGGTGACCTCGTCGATCCGCTCGCGGTTGACATAGGTGCCGTTGAGCGAGCCCACGTCGCGGACGACGAAGGTGTCGCCCTGACGTCGGAAGTTGGCGTGCTTGCGCGAGACGGTGACGTCGTCGAGGAAGATGTCGCTGTCGGGGTGACGACCGGAGTTGACCTCGTCGTCGTCGAGCAGGAACCGGGCCCCCGTGTTGGGACCGCGCAGGACCACGAGCAGTGCGGTGCCGGGGCGCAGCGCGTCCACGGTCGCCTGGTCGGCCTTGCTGAGCGACACCTCGTTCTCGGCCGAGGTGTCGACCTGCTCGAGACCTGAGATGCCGGGGAGACGCATGGTCGTCGGCTCGTGCGGGTGCGACGCCTGCTCGTCCATCTCGCTGCCGTTCATCGGTGCTGCGCTCCTCTGTTGTCGTCAAGCCCCTCTAGCAAAGCACACACCCTAGGCGCTGCCACCGACAGTGCGCAGCAGATTTGGACCCGGGTGGGTAGGTGGGGTCAGCCGAGCTGACCCTGGTACGCCGCGGGGTCGAGCAGGGCCTCGACGGCGGCGGTGTCGGCGGGGCGGATCTCGTACATCCACCCCTCGCCGTAGGGGTCGGTGTTGACCAGCTCCGGGGTGTTCTCGAGGGCCGCGTTGACCGCGGTGATCTCTCCGGCGAGCGGGGCGTAGAGGTCGCTGACCGACTTGGTCGACTCGACCTCGCCGCACGCGTCACCCGCAGCGACGGTGTCGCCGACGGTGGGCAGGCTCACGTAGACGACGTCGCCGAGGGCGTCCTGGGCGAAGGAGGTGATCCCGATGCGGACGGTGCCGTCCTCGCCGGAGCGCACCCACTCGTGCTCGGCGGTGTAACGCAGGTCCTGGGGGTACTCCAGCTCGCTCATGCTGCTCCTCTGGGGCGTGACTGACGGTGTGGCTGAACGCTGTTGGCCGACAGTGTGGCCGACGCTGGTCGGCCGGCTGCTGGCGGGGTCGTGCCGCGCGGGTGTCCGGGCAGGGGTGAACTACTTCGAGGGCGCCGGGACGGGCCGAGCGTAACGAGGGTCCTGAAGGGAGTGCAATGCCGTGATCTCGATGGAGTCGGCCTGGCGCAGGGTCGAGGTCGCGCCGTCCCCGCGGACCGACTCCGTCACCCCTCCGGGGATGTCCATCGCCGAGGCCATGGTGGCCGGGTCGCCGATGGCCTTGATCGAGTAGGGCGGGTCGATCCGGCGCCCGCTGACCTCCACGGCGCCGTTCACGTCGGCGAACCACGTGCTGGCCACCACCCGGACGTCGCCGATCTGGACGGCCTCGGCCCCGGCGTCCCGCAGCTCCTGCAGCGCGTCGAGCAACCGGGCCGCACTGACCTTGCGGTCGGGGTCGTTGATGGTGATCACCACCCCCGGCCCGGTGGCGGGGGCCGTGCCGGTGAGGATGCCGAGGGTGTCGAGGCGCTCCTGTGCCGACTTGAGGGCCTCGGCGCCCGAGTCGACTCCGGACAGGAGGGTGTCGCGGCTGCTCTCGAGCTCCCTGGTGTCGCTGGCCAGGCGCCCCTGCTCCTGGCTCACGTCGTCGAGGATGCGGACGAGCTCGTCCTGGCGCAGCTGTTCCAGCCCGCTCTGGTTGGTCTGCTGCACCTGCGTCGCGATGGCGAAGCCGAGCGCGATCGCGAGCAGTGCCACGAAGGCGTTCGCGCGGGTGGCGCGCGGACGCGCCATACGGAGCAGGGTCATCCACGCACTGGCGGTCGGACGGCTGGGACGGCTCGGGCCGGCCGGGGTGGGCGGCGTCCCCGACGGCTCGTCGGGGTCGGGGGTGACTGGCGTGGGGGTCATGCCTTGAACAGGTGCCGGCGGATCGAGGCGACGTTGGAGAAGATGCGCACGCCGAGGACCACGACGACGCCGGTGGACAGCTGCGAGCCCACGCCGAGCTGGTCGCCCAGGAACACGATGAAGGCCGCGACGACCACGTTCGCGAGGAACGAGACCACGAAGACCTTGTCGTTGAAGATCCCGTCGAGGACGGCGCGGACGGCGCCGAACACGGCGTCGAGGGCGGCGATGACCGCGATCGGGAGGTAGGGCTGGATCGCGAGGGGCACTTCCGGGCCCCAGAGGAGCCCGATGAGCACTCCACCGATGAGGCCGAGCAGGGGTATCACGGTGTGTTCTCCGAACGGGGCGGTGTGGCGGTACTGGTCGGGCGGGCTGCGCCCGAGGTCGTGCGGCTGGTGGACGGGGTGGGGGCGCTGGACGCCGGGGCCGGGACGGTGGCCTCCCGGACCGTCAGCGCCGTGGCCGCCGGCACCGTGAGGTCGTCACCGGCGTCTATCGAAACACGGATGCCGTAGTTGTCCTTGAGGGCGCGCGCGTAGGAGCCGCCGGCGCTCTCGGCGAACTCGACCTGCAGGCCGTCGGGGTCGCCGAGCACGGTGATCGTGTAGGGCCGCGCCAGCGGGCGGTAGTTGACCAGGATCGCGTCACCGGCGAACCGGATCGCCGACCGGGACGTCAGCCGTTGGCCGTTGACGGAGATGGCCTCGGCCCCTGCCTCCCACAGGCCGTTGACGACGACCTGCATGTCCTTGGAGTAGAGGATCCCGTCGGTGTTCTCGCTGGAGGTGCGCGGGTCGCCGTCCGCGCTGGTGCTGTCGGTGCCGGGAGCGTTGTCGAGCACCACGACCAGCCCCTGACCCTGCAGGGCCCTGGCCCCCGACGCCACCTCCAGTGCCGCCAGCCGGCTCTGCAGCGAGGAGGACGTCTGGCCCAGGGCCTGGCCACGCAGCTGGTCGACCTGGACCTGCAGCGACCGCAGGGTGGCCTCCTGGCGTTCGACGGCGGTCCGCCGGGCCTCGACCTGGGCGACGAGCTGGGCCTTGGCCCGGGCCGCGGACGTGGACGGCGCCCGGAGGGCGACCGCCGCGAGGGTGAGCAGCAGGCCGACCACCACCGCGGCGACGACCACCGTGACCGTCCGGGTGCCGGTGCTCGCAGGGAGGCCGTCGGCGACCCGCTGCTCGGCCGCCGCGGCATACCCGGGGTCGAGGGGGCGCTCCATCATCGAGGTGAGCAGCGTCATCGACTCGTCGGGGCGACGACCCGTGGGCGTCGGCTCGGGTGTGGAGCGGTGCGAGGTCGGAGCCATGACGACCTCAGCCGGCGGCGGCCACGCGAGCAGCCACCACCTGACGCGCCTGGACGATGTACATCACGCCGGCGATCCAGTAGAGCAGCGTGCCCCACCAGGCGAACGCCCAACCGATGGGCAGGGCCCAGTCCGCGAACGTGCTGTCGCCCTGGGCGAGCAGCAGGAGGGGAAAGGCATAGAGCAGGTTGAAGGTCGCCGCCTTGCCGATGAAGTGCACGGGCAGCCCCGTCTGGCCGTGCCGCTTGACCCACAGCAGCACCCCGGCGAGCAGCACCTCACGGCCGACCAGGGCCCAGACCAGCCACCACGGGATGATGTCGCGCACGGCGAGGCCGAGCAGCGTGGTCGCGATGTAGAGGCGGTCGGCGAACGGGTCGAGCAGCTGCCCGAGGCGGGACTCCAGGCCGTAGCGCCGGGCGATCTTGCCGTCGAGGTAGTCGCTCAGGCCGGACAGCGTCAGCGTGATCACGGCGATGGCGTCGTGCTCGGTGAGGATGGCCCACAGGAACAGGGGCACACCGACCAGGCGCAGGACCGACAGGACGTTGGGCAGGGTCAGCACCCGGTCGGACACGCGGGTCTGCCCTGCCTGCGTCCCCCGATCCCCCTGTGCCGTCACGTCCGCAGCCTAACGGGCGGTCGCGACGTAGAGTTCGCGGCATGGACAACCCCCTGGTCGGGCCGGGTCTGGAGGCCCTTCGAGAACGCCGGAGCGTGAAGTGGCGCCTCTACGGGCCGCAGGTGCTGCCGCTCTGGGTCGCCGAGATGGACGTGGTCCCCGCGGAGCCCGTGCAGCGTGCCGTGGTCGAGGCCATGCGCAGCGGGGACACCGGGTACCCCTGGGCGGACGACTACGCGCAGGCACTGTCGTCGTTCGCGACCCAGCGGTGGGGCTGGACCCCCGACCCCGCGTCGATGCACCTCGTCCCCGACGTGATGCTGGGGGTGGTCGAGGTCCTCAAGCTGCTGACCGACCCTGGCGACGCCGTCGTGGTCAACTCCCCCGTGTACCCACCCTTCTTCCAGTTCGTGGGCAGCCTCGGGCGCCGCGTCGTCGAGGCTCCACTGTCGGCGGCCGGCCGCCTCGACCCGGACGCCGTGGACCGCGCGTGTGCCGAGGCCGGCCGCGGTGGCGGCCGCGCGGCATACCTGGTCTGCAACCCCCAGAACCCCACGGGGGCGGTGCACACCGCGGCCGAGCTCACCGCGGTGCTCGAGGTCGCGAACGGGCACGGCGTACGGGTCGTGGCCGACGAGATCCACGCCCCGCTGGCCCACCCCGGGGTGACCTTCACCCCGGTGGTCTCCCTGCCCGCCGGCGCGCAGGCGGTGTCGGTGATGTCGGCGTCGAAGGCGTTCAACCTCGCCGGGCTCAAGGCGGCGATGGCCGTCGCGGGGGTTGATGCTCGGGCCGACCTCGCGCGCATCCCCGAGGAGGTCTCGCACGGAGCCAGCCACGTCGGGGTGATCGCCCACCGGGCGGCGTACCTCGAGGGCGGACCGTGGCTCGACGCGCTGCTGCGCGGGTTGGAGGACAACCGTCGCCTGCTGGGCACGCTCCTCGCCGAACACCTGCCCGAGGTCGGGTTCCGCGAGCCGGAGGGGACGTTCCTGGCCTGGCTCGACTTCACCGCCTACGACCTCGGGCCGGACCCGGCAGCAGTACTGCGCGAGCGCGCCAGGGTGGCCCTGCACCCCGGACCGGGTTTCGGGACGGGGGGCCAGCGACGCGCCCGCCTCAACTTCGGGACGTCACCGGAGATCCTGCACGAGGCCGTGCGCCGGATCGCCGCCGCGGTCTGAGGGGTGCCCCACCGACCCGTGAAACAGTGGGCCGATGGCTGACACCGCTGCATTCACAGGCTTCCCCATGTGGGGCGTCGAGTTCTACCAGGACCTCGAGGAGGACAACACCCGCGAGTTCTGGGCGGCCCACAAACCGCAGTGGCAGAAGGAGGTCCGCGACCCGATGCGCGACCTCGTCGGGGAGCTCGAGGACGAGTTCGGACCGGGCAAGCTGTTCCGACCGAACCGCAACCTGCGCTTCAGCGCAGACAAGTCGCCGTACAAGACGCACCAGGCCGCCCTGGTGGGACGGGAGAAGGGCGCCGGCTGGTACCTCCAGCTCGGCGGTGACGGCCTGGTCGTCGGTGGCGGTTTCCGCGCCCACTCCCCCGCCGACACGGCCAGGTACCGCGCCGCCGTCGACGTGAGCTCGTCCGGCCTGGCGCTCGAGCGGATCGTCGCCGACCTGCAGACGGCTGGTTTCACCCTCGAGGGCGCTGCGCTGAAGACCAGGCCGAAGGGGTTCGACGCGGACCACCCACGGCTGGAGCTGTTGCGCCGCAAGGAGATGATGGCCCTGCGGCGGGTCGGCACCCCTGCCTGGTTGACGACGCGGCAGGCGCTCGACGAGGTGCGCCAGTCGTGGCGTCGGCTCAGGCCGCTGACCGAGTGGGTGCTCGAGCACGTGGCCACCGACTGACGGTCCGCAAGCACTATCCCCCCGCCCGCAACGGCCCTACAGTCCGAGCATGAGCTTCCTCGTTCCCGCGCACGCGTACGGCCAGTTCATGGGTCGGTACTCCGAACCCCTGGCCGACCAGCTCGTCGAGGTCGCCGGGCTGCAACCCGGTATGCGCGCGCTCGACGTGGGGTGCGGGCCCGGCGCCCTCACGGCGCGTCTGGTGAAGATCCTCGGAGCGGACGCGGTCAGCGCGGTCGACCCCTCCGAGCCCTTCGTCGCGGCCGCCCGGGAGCGGTTCCCCGGGACCGACATCGCGCTGGGCACTGCCGAGTCGCTCGACTTCGCCGACGACACCTTCGACGCCGCGATGGCCTCCCTCGTGGTGCACTTCATGGCCGACCCCGCAGCCGGGCTCGCGCAGATGGCCCGCGTGACCCGTCCCGGAGGGGTGGTCGCCGCGACCGTCTGGAACCATGCCTCCGGCTCTGGCCCGCTGTCCCTGTTCTGGGAGGCGGTGCGCGCCGTCGACCCGCAGGAGGAGGGCGAGAGCGACTACGCGGGTGTCCACGAGGGCGACCTCGCGGCGCTGTTCCGCTCGGCCGGCCTGGAGGACCTGACGGAGACGGTCCTCACCGTGCACGTGCCGTTCGAGTCGTTCGAACAGTGGTGGGAGCCCTACCTGTTCGGAGTCGGTCCGGCGGGACAGTACGTCGGTCGCCTCGACGACGCGGGTCGGGAGCGGGTGCAGCAGGAGTGCCGGCGCCGGGTGCCCGAGGGGCCGTTCGTGGTCGCGGCCGACTCGTGGTGCGTCACCGCCCGCGTCCCTGCCTGAGGTCAGCCGTCGACTGCGACGTCTTCGAGGGCCACGCCTTCGAGTGCGACGCCAGCGATCGGTGTGCCTGCGGGGAGGTCCAGCACCTGTCGGTGGATCTGCCCGGCGATGTTGGTCGCCACCACGAAGTCCTGGACCTCGAGGTTGTCGACCGTGAGCGCACCACCGAGGACCGGCGGGTGGATGAACGTGAGCACCTGCTGCGCGCCCGGCACGATGCCCTGCTCGGCAGCCGCGAGCGCCAGCTCCCCCATGAGGTAACGGTCCTGGCCGTCGCGGGTCTGCAGCGCGACCTCGACCGACTCACGGTCCGGCCACGCGAGCGTGAGGGTGCCCTCGACGGTGTCGAGGAAGGCGAACCCCTGCGGCGTCTGGAGGATCACGTCGCCGAACAGCGTGGCCAGCAGCGGCGCCGCGCCGCTGAGGTCGAGCCAGTCCCACGACTCCAGGGCTGCGGCGTAGTCGTCGGCGTCGAACACCTTGGTCAGGTCCACGCGGTGATTAGACCATGCAGGACGGTTCGCAGGCCCCGATCGGGGTGCGACACGTGGACCGGTCCGTCGCGTCAGCCGACGAGGTAGTGCCGCCCGTAGCCGTAGACGAGGAAGCCGACGAAGTTGGCCAACCCGAGGGCCACGAGCACGAGGGCCACTGCGCGCCATACCCACCTGCTGCGGGGAGCCCGCCAGTAGCTGACCGTGGCCCAGACCGCGAAGGGGACCATCAGCGGGAACAGGCCGAGGACCAGGGCGAGCAGCAGCCGCCCCACGGGCGGGTCGGAGGGTTCGACCGACGAGAGCAGGTCTGCCATGGGCTGACCTTCGACGCGCCGGGAGTAGCCGCTCACCATCAGGGGGCTGCGGGGGTCCATGTCCTCCATGGTCGGCTCCGTTCTCGCGGCGGAGCACCACTATGACAGCACGGACCCGTCCGCGTCTCGGTATGCGGTCGGCTCGACCCGAGCGTTCTCCACACCCGACAGCCGGCGAACGACCACCTTGGCGCCATCTCGCCGCTCCTCGTGCTCAGGACGGTCCGACGTGCGGGCACGTGGTCGTCCGGCGGTGGGTGCACAGGCTGGTATGCCGCGTGAGTCCCTCCGGGAGCGGGGTGGCCGCCTCCGCTTGCGCTGGAGCGATGGCTGGTTCCCGCCGGCCGTCCTACGCTACATATCGGACATCCGGAGCGGCCTGCCGGTGCGACACACGACCTGACCGACCACACCCGAGAGGGGAATCCCGTTGAGCGCCCTCGTCATCGCCGTCGTCTCCGCTGCGCTGATCGTCGGAGCAGCCTGGGGGGTCTACGGCACCCTGCCCAAGCAGGTGGAAGGCTTCATCGTCGCGTTGGCGGGGGGCGCGCTGATGATCTCGGCTGTCCTCGAGCTCATCGAACCGTCGTCGCGCCAGGCGCCGTTCTGGGCGGTCGCCCTGCTGGTGGTCGCCGGTGCCGTCGTGTTCGCGGGCCTCGACGCGTTGATCGAGAAGAAGTGGGGCGGGGACAGCGGCGGAGGGCTGCTCGCGGCCATCACCCTCGACGGCATCCCGGAGAACCTCGCCCTGGGCGTCGCCCTGATCGGCACCGGCCCGCTCGGTGCAGCCGCGTTGTCCGGATCCATCCTGCTCTCGAACCTGCCCGAGGCCGCCGGCGGCGCCCGCGACATGGCTTCGAGCGGGCGTTCCAAGTCCGCTGTCATGGGGCTGTGGGCGGGCACCGCCGCCCTGCTCACCGCAGCGGCTCTCGCCGGCAACCTCCTGCTCGGTGGGGCGCCCGAGTCTGCGCTGGCTCTCATCCGCAGCTTCGCCGGCGGCGCGGTGATCGGCTCCCTGGCCACCGCAGTCTTCCCGAAGGCGTTCAAGGAGAGCGGCTACTCGACCGGGCTCGCCGTCGCCCTGGGCCTGCTCCTGGCCCTCTACCTCGACCAGCTGGGATGACCGGCGGCTGTCGTATGGCAGCTCAGTCCAGTGGCACGTGCTCGTGATCGCGCGCGAACCCGGACAAGGTGAGGCCCTCGTCGCCCTCGTCGTCGAGATAGCCCCGCGCCACGTCGAGGAACGCTGACAAGCCGCTGGCCAGCATCCCTGCGGCTTGTCGCACCTCCGGGCTGGTGGAGCGCTCGCCGGCAGCCACCAGGGTCGCCACGTACGGCAACGCGGCGGCCAGGGACAGGTCCGGCAGGCGCTCGCGGAAGTAGTACGACTCGGCATACTGCACCAGATCCATCTCGGCGGCTGCCAGGCTGTCGCGCACCCCTTCGAGGTGCTGGACGGCCACGCTCGCCTCTCCGGTGGCGACCACCTCGTCCGCTGCGTGCCGGGCCATGCTCGTGAGGCGCCGCGCGAAGGCACGGCGTCGGATGAGGGCGGGGTACAGCTGCAGGATCCAGGAGATCCCTGCGGTGAGGAGCACGAAACCCAGGAGTGCCTCCAGCGGTACGACGAGTCGCAGCAGCGGCGATGCCGGCTGGATGTCTCCCAGTCCCAGGGTGGTCAGCGCCACCACCGAGAGATACAGCGAGGCAACCGTGTCCGAGGACACTCCGGGGCGAAGGGAGGAGCCGAAGTAGAAGTCGGCCGGCATGCGCGGCAGGTAGATCAGGGCGAACCCCGCGACCAGCAGGAACGTCCAGACCGCCGCGGTCGCGAGCAGGCCCACCGGACCAGCCAGCTCACTGGTGCGCGATCGCCCGCGGCTCAGCTTCCCGATCCGCCACATGCTCGCGAAGACGAGGCGCGACAGGGTCCCGAACCCGCTCGGGTGCCACAAGGTGTGGAAGATGTCGCGCAGCGCGATCACGATCAGGCCGACGCCCACGGTGGTCACGATCCAGGTCATCCCGGGACACTACCGCCGCGCCTGTGCCGGGCCTGCCCGCGTCCGGTGGGAATGCGTGCCGGCCTCCACCGGGTTCCCGGGCTGTCCCACCCCGGGTCCGCGACCTCTCGCGGCCTGTCCCAGCTCCGACCGTCCAGCACGGTCCTGAAGGAGATCTCCTTGCGCGTCCTCGGCCTACCGTTCCTCTCCCGTCTGGGTGACCTCGCCCCGTTGGCGCTCAGGGTCGGGGTGGGCTTCGTCTTCGTCTCCTACGGCTCCTCGAAGCTGTCCAGCGGCGCACAGGAGTTCGCCGGGATGCTGACGGGACTGGGCGTGGCCAGCCCGACGTTGTTCGCCTGGCTGGTGACGATCGCGGAGCTGGTCGGCGGGGCACTGCTCGTCGTCGGACTGCTGACCCGCTTGGTCACCCTGCCCTTGATCGCTACCTTGGTCGGGGCAATCATCCTGGTGAAGGCGGACGCGGGTATGCCTGAGGCCGGCATCGACATCGCCCTCCTTTCCGGGTTGGCAGCCTTGTTGCTCATCGGACCCGGGCGCCTCTCGCTCGATCGGCTGGCGGGGATCGAGCCCCACCCGATCGAGTCCCACCCGATCGAGTCCACCAGTACAGGAGACCGGCATGGCACCAGTGACACCGGCCACGTGGAACTGCAGCGTGGACGCCGATAGACGGACCAGCCCGGTGACCGCGGGTTCCCTCCTGCGCGAGGAGTCGTCATGAGCGCGGTCCTCACGGTCACCTCGACCCGCATCGAGTTCCCCGGTTCCAGCGGCGCCCAGCTCGCCGGTCGCCTGGACCTGCCGCGGGAGACCCCTCGGGCCCATGCGCTCTTCGCGCACTGCTTCACCTGCACCAAGGACGTCCTCGCGGCATCGAGGATCTCCCAGGCGCTGACCGAGTTCGGTATCGCCGTGCTGCGCTTCGACTTCACCGGCCTCGGTGGGTCTGGCGGAGACTTCGCCAACACCGACTTCACCTCCAACATCGGTGACCTGGTGGGCGCCGCCGACTACCTGCGCCAACACCACCAGGCACCCACCATCCTCGTCGGTCACTCACTGGGTGGCGCCGCGGTCCTCGCCGCCGCCGAGCAGATACCGGAGACTCGGGCCGTCGCCACCATCGGGGCGCCTGCCGGGACCGAGCACCTGCTGCACCTGCTCGCCGAGAGCAGGGCGGAGATCGAGGAGCAGGGCGAGGCCGAGGTCTGCCTGGCCTCGCGACCGTTCCGGATCCGCAAGGAGTTCCTCGACGACGTCACCAGCCAGCCGCAGGCGGAGCGGATCCGGCGGCTCGGCACTCCCCTGCTGGTGATGCACTCGCCGGTCGACGAGACGGTCGGGGTCGAGAACGCCCGCGAGATCTTCGACCTGGCTCGCCACCCGAAGTCGTTCGTCTCCCTCGACGGCGCCGACCACCTCCTCACCCGCCCCGCTGATGCCAGCTTCGCCGCCTCGGTGCTCGCGGCCTGGGCGAGCCGGTACCTCGACGTCGACGGGGCGGACGCCTCCTCGGACGCCGACCCAGCAGCCGTCCCCTCGTCCGCCGACGGGGAGGCGCAGCGTGAGGACGGACTCGTCGTGGTGTCCGAGAACGGCCGCGGCCCCTACGGCCAGCGCATCACCGCCGGGCGGCACGTGTTCGGCGCCGACGAGCCGGCTCCCGTCGGGCACGACACCGGCCCCTCCCCCTACGACTTCCTGCTGGCCGGTCTGGGCGCCTGCACCTCGATGACGCTGCGCATGTATGCCGCCCGCAAGGAATGGCCCCTGGAGAACGTGAGCGTCGCGTTGCGGCACTCCCGGATCCACGCCAAGGACTGCGAGGACTGCGAGACCCGCTCAGGACGACTCGACCGCGTCGAGCGGGTGATCGAGCTGACCGGTGACCTCGACGCCGAACAACGCCAGCGGCTGCTCGAGATCGCCGATCGGTGTCCCGTGCACCGGACCCTGCGCTCGGAGGTCGAGGTGCGCACGACGATGACCGCGGCCACCGCGGCCACCGCGACCACCGCGGCCGAGGCGCCGGCATGAGCTCGGTGCCCATCGGCGACTACGCCCTGCTCTCGGACCGGCACTCGGCAGCCCTGGTCTCCTGCGGTGGATCGGTGGACTGGTTGTGCATGCCCCGGTTCGACAGCCCTTCGGTCTTCGCGGCCATCCTCGACGACGAGGCCGGGCACTGGTCCATCCGCCCCGACGCCGACTTCCGGGTGGAACGCGAGTACGTCGCCGACAGCATGGTCCTGCTCACGACGTTCCACACCGCGACGGGAACTCTGGAGCTGCGCGACGCCCTGACGATCGGGGACGCGGACGACCCACACTCCCTCGGTGAACACGCTCCCCACCTGCTGGTGCGGACTGCCACCTGCACCAAGGGAAGCGTCCCGGCCTCGATGTCGTTCCGTGCACGTCCGGAGTACGGGTTGGTCCGACCCCTTGCCACGCCGGTCGACGGCGGCCTCGTGGCCAGTGGTGGCGCGACCCGGCTGACGTTGTCGAGCACCGTCCCCCTGCACGTGGAGCAGGACGAGACCTCCGCACGCTTCGAGCTTCGTTCCGGCGACGTCGCCTGCTTCGGACTCCAGTACTCGGCGCTCGGCGCCCCGGTCCCGGCAACGCGGACCGGACCGGAGATCGCCGCGTCGCTCGCTGAGACGGTGGCCGGCTGGCAGGGATGGTCGGATGTCCACCAGGGCTACCAAGGTCCTTGGCGCGCCCTGGTGCACCATTCGGGACGCGTGCTGCAGGCGCTCAGCTACCGTCCCACCGGCGCCATCGTCGCCGCACCCACCACCTCGCTGCCCGAGCAGGTGGGCGGCGAACGCAACTGGGACTACCGATACTCCTGGGTCCGCGACGCGAGCATGACCATGCAGGCACTGTGGGTGGCGGCCTGTCCTGACGAGGCATACGAGTTCTTCGACTTCATGGCCGGCGCCGCCGCGGGTTCGTCCACGGACCGCCCGCTGCAGATCATGTTCGGGATCGGCGGCGAGCACGACCTCGCCGAACGAACCATCCCCCACCTGTCAGGGTGGCGGGACAGCGCGCCGGTCCGGGTCGGCAACGGCGCCTGGAACCAGCCCCAGCTCGACGTGTACGGCGAGCTGATGGACGCGGCCGCCCAGCTCCGTGACCAGCTCGGCGACCTCAGCGAGGCCACCCGTGACTTCCTGGTCGGTCTCGCCGACTCAGCCGCCGCACGCTGGCACCACCCCGACAACGGCATCTGGGAGGTGCGCGGGGACCCGCGGCACTTCGTGCACTCGAAGGTGATGTGCTGGGTGGCCCTGGACCGCGCGACCGAGCTCGCCGACCTGCTGGGCGCCCAGGACCGCGTCGCCGGCTGGAGGGCTGCCGCGCAGGAGATCCGGACCGCTGTCGAGACCCAGGGCTGGGACGAGGACCAGGGTGCGTTCACCCAGTCCTTCGGCAGCCCCGACCTCGACGCGACGGCCCTGCTCCTGCCCATCGTCGGCTTCCTGCCGCCCGACGACCCGAGGGTGCTGTCCACGATCGACGCCGTCGGCGACCAGCTCACCGACGCCCGAGGACTGGTGCACCGCTACCACACCGGCTCGGGTGTCGACGGGCTCGAGGGCCAGGAGGGCACGTTCCTGCTGTGCACCTTCTGGCTGGCCCATGCCCTCGCCCTGGCCGGCCGTGTCGCCGAGGGCACCCAGGTCTTCGAACGCGCCGCCGGCTACGCCAACGACGTCGGCCTGCTCGCCGAAGAAGTCGACTCCGCCACCGGCGAGCTCCTCGGCAACTTCCCCCAGGCCTTCAGCCACATCGGTCTGGTCAACGCCGCCTGGGCACTGGACCAGGCCCGTCGGGGTGCGTCCACCGACCAGTAGGGAGTCGAGCGCGCCGCCCAGCCGGCGCGATCCCCTGGACCCGGTATGGAGCGAACGCCTCAGACGGTGGCGCCCGCGGCCGCTCCGTGCCAGGCGAACTTCTCGAAGGGGGCATCGACCGGGGTCTGCGCCAGGTGGTTGGTGTAGTTGGACATCACCTTCTGCGACACCCCGAGGATGACCTCGAGCACCTGGCGCTTGGTGAAGCCGGCGTCCAGGAAGGCCTGCACCGCCGCCTCGTCCACGTTGCCGCGCTCGCGGACCATCGCGAGGGTGAAGGTGCGCAGCGCTTCCAGGCGCTCGTTCGGCAGCGCCGTGCTGTCGCGCAGGGCGTCGGTGATCGCGTCGTCGACCTTCATGGCCTTCGCGATGCCGGTGTGTGCGGGCACGCAGTAGTGACACGCGTGCTCGACGTTGACCGACTGCCAGATCACGGTCAGCTCGTCCTTGTCGAAGGTCGAGTCGAGGAACAGCTTGTGCAGCAGCTGGTAGCCCTCGAGCAGTCCGGGCGCTTCGGCCATGGTGGCGTGCAGTCCCGGGATCCTGCCGTTCGCCTTCTTCGACCGGGCGAGAAGCTCCTTGCTGGCCTCGGGTGCGCTGGTCTCGTCGTGCATCGGGAAGTCGATCACTGGTGCTCCGTTTCGGTGGTGTGCCGACAGCGTCGGCGTGCGGCGAAAAGCGTTCTATACCGAACGGTACCGTATGGTCGCCGACTTTGCTACCGCGAGGTTACAAAGGCGGCTGCGAGGCCGTAGGATCAGCTCATGAGCCCGACAGCGAAGGCCACCATCGGTCGCCCGAGACTCTTCGACGAGGACGCGGTCCTTGCCGAGCTGACCGCTCTGTTCTGGCGCCAGGGGTATGCCCAGACCTCGATGGCGGACATCGTGGCGACCAGCGGGGTCCACAAGCCGAGCCTCTACCGCACCTTCGGCACCAAGGAAGAGCTCTTCGCGACCGTGCTGCGGCGCTACCTGGCCGAGCGGATCGCGATGTTCGCAGCCCTGATCGAGCAGGCCGGGCCAGGGGTCGACGGGGTCCACCGGTTCCTGGAGCTGTTCGAGGCCGACGCGGTCTCCGAACGAGGTCGCGACGGCTGCCTGATGGTGATGGCGTCCAACGAGCTGCGCGGCACCCTGCCCCGATACGACTTCTCGACCGACTACCGACGACAGATGCGTGAGCAGATCCGCACCCTCATCGGACAGGCCATGCCAGACGAGGAGGCCACCTCGGAGATCGCCCAAGCGCGTACCGACCTGCTCACGACCTACCTGCTCGGCCTCCAGGTGATCATGCGGTCCGGTGCGAGCGCCGAGGAGATCCACCAGTACCTCCGCGCGATGCACGTCACCGTCGACGCCTGGTAGACCACCGCCCTCGAACCCGAAGGACCCGAAGATGACCCAGCCCGCCCAGGGACGCATCTGGACCCTCGTGCTGGCATTGGCATGGGTTGCTCTCGTCGCGTGGCGTCCCGCGACCACGTGGCACCTCGCGCCACTGATGCTGGCGGCGGCCTGGCCCTGGGTCGTCGGTCAGGACAGCCCATCCGGTGACCGTTCGGCTCGACGACGCATCCTGCTCGCGGGCGGCGGTGGGCTCGGGGCCGCCCTGGCGCTCACGGGGGTCCTGGCCTCCACCGGCCGGCTCGAGGGACCCACGTGGACCGGGTCGGGCACCCCGGTCCTCGAGGCACTGCTGCTCTCGGTCGGCGGCGCCGCCATCGCGACGGCCCTCGGGCTGCTCCGCACCATACGACGTACCCCCAGCGCCTCAGCGCGGTTGGGGACCATCCAGATCGCCTCGTCGGACGACATCGTCGCCCTCGAGGGCAACGCCTACTTCCCCCTGGACAGCGTGCCCGACGGGGTGCTGCACCCGAGCAGCACCACCAGCGTCTGCCCCTGGAAGGGCATCGCGAGCTACTACGACGTCCACGTCGACGGACTGGTCGTCCCGGACGGTGCGTTCACCTACCGGCACCCCACGCCGTTGGTTCGTCGCATCAAGGGGCGGGTCGCGTTCTGGAAGGGGATAGAGATCGACGCGTCGGCGCCGGGAGCAGACCAGCGACGTCCCGGAGGTGTGGCCCCGCACCCACGCGGGTAGACCCTGACCATGACACGCTCCCAGACCACCGAAGTCCGTCCTGCCATCACGCTGCAGTCAAAGGCACCGGGCCTGCTCTACGGTCTGGGCCTGGGCGGCTTCCTCGACGGGATCGTGCTCCACCAGATCTTGCAGTGGCACCACATGGTCAGCAACGTCGAGGCCTATCCCGTGACCACGGTCGCAGGTCTCGAGGTCAACACGCTGGCCGACGGCTTCTTCCACCTGGCCACGTGGGCCTTCGTGGTCGCTGCCTCCGTCACCATGCTGGTCGCCTTCCGCAGGGGGAGGTTGGCGCCGAGCTGGAGCTTCCACCTCGGCCTGGTCCTGGCCGGGTGGGGCGTGTTCGACGTCGTCGAGGGACTGGTCGACCACCAGCTGCTGGGGGTCCACCACGTGCGCGACGACCTCGGCGGGCCGCTCGGCTGGGACCTCGCGTTCCTCGCCCTCGGCGTCCTGCTGGTCGTCGGCGGCTGGGCGCTGCACCGGCGGGGCCACCGCAGCCTCAGGGCAAGACCGACCGCAGCCTCCTACGAGAACGTGTGACAGGGGGCGCGGCCCTCCAAGCCGTTGGCACGGCGGTGCTACTTCTTCAGCACCTGGTACAACCCGTAGATCACACCCGGAACATGCCCCAGCAGCTGGAGCAGGAAGGCCCACAGCACCTTGATGCTGGGACCGTCCTTGAGCAGCACCGCCAGGAACGGGAAGAAGAAGCACAAGATGACCAGGAGTGCCTTGCGCATGTGCCAACCCCAGGTTCGTCAGGATCCGGGCAGCGGGAGCCGCGGATGAGTGGATCTGGACTGTACTGCGCCGCCGAGGGTGCGCGCTCGATCCCGACGCGAGCCCAGGAAGTAGGCTGGTGGCACCTGGGGGCTTCGTCCCCCACCGGATGCCGGCGTCGTGCTGACGGTCCACTCCGAAGAAGCTAGAGGTCGAGTTGAAGATTCTGGTGACCGGCGCCACCGGCTACGTCGGCGGTCGACTCGTACCGCTGCTGCTCGAACGCGGTCACGAGGTGCGCACGACGACGTCCCATCCGGACCGCGAGCAACCCTGGTGGAGCGAGCGGGTGGAGACCGTCGTCATGGACGCCCTCGACGGGGACCAGGTCAGGGCCGCCTGCGAGGGCGTGGACGCGATCTACTACCTGATCCACGGGATGGGCGGGGACGACTTCGCCGAGACCGACCGCACGGCAGCCACCAACCACGCAGACGGAGCGCGCGCCCACGGCGTCGCCCGGATCGTGTACCTGTCCGGGCTCGTCCCCGAGGTGGACGAGTCCGAGCTCTCCGAACACCTCAGGTCTCGACGCGAGGTCGAACAGATCCTCAACGGTGTCGCCGCCACCGTCGTCGTCCTGCGGGCGGCGGTGCTGCTGGGCAGCGGATCCACCTCTTTCGAGATCATCCGGCAGGTCAGCGAACGGATGCCCGTGCACACCGTCCCGTCGTGGATGGACTCCATGGTGCAGCCGATCGCGATCGTCGACGTCCTCGAGGCACTCGTCGGGGCGCTCGAGTACACCGGTCCCTCACGCCACTTCGACGTTGGCGGACCCGACCGGCTGCGCTACGGGGCGCTGCTCGAGGCCTACACCGCACACGCAGGACTCGATCGCGCGCAGGTCCACGTGCCGCTGCTGCCGACAGCCCTGGTCGGCACCCTGGTGGGCAGCCTGACCGACGTGCCGCGGCCCACGGTCGAGGCGCTGGTCGAGAGCCTCCACCACGACATGGTCATCGCGGACGACGACTTCCAGGCGATGCTGCTGCCGCAAGGCCATCGCCTGGTGGGACTGGACGAGGCCTTCCGCCGCTCGCTCGCCCCACGGGCGACAGCGCTCGAGGACGCTGATGTCATGGGTCCCCTGCCACAGGACCCCGCCTGGGCCAGCGGCGGAGACAGCCGTCCAGCACTGGCGAAGGCGGTCGACGCCGTCAAGGACGTCCTTCCGGGCTCTTGAGTTTCGCGCGCTCGGCGCGCGCCCTTGGCTGCCGGGGTTGCCCCGCAGACACGTCGGCAGCGACGCCGCACACCTCCACCCCGATGAGCAGCAAGTGCGCGCTCGCGAGGGGACATCTGCCACCGATGCTTGTCCGGGATGGAACCACGCAGGGATCGAGCTGCTGAACGCAGAGGAAGCGGGACCTTGAACCTCACCACGCTCGAGCCTCCGGCCTGATCGAGGAGCCAACTTTCTGCAGCTCCGGCTTGCGTGGACTCGCTCGGTCAGCGCTCGGTCAGCCAGCCGCCCGAGGAGGTGGACCTCGGTTCCGGCCGGATCAGGGTCGCCAAGCTGCCGCCCGACCCCCAACCTCAGCACTGGTCAGCCATTGCCGACCACTTCGTGACCGAGGCCGAACGACGCACCGCAGAGCTCAAGCCCCACTTGGCCTCGATGAACTCCGGCGCCAAGCTCTGCGAGGTCACGGCCCGGCTCCAGCACGGCCAACCCGGTCAGGACAATCTCGGCGTCACCACCCGCCAGCTCAGGGCCGCCACCGCGGCCTACCCCCGCCGACGGGTCAGACTGTGGCGCCACGCCCTGAGAATCGGTGTGGCCGTAGTGCTCTGGTCAGCGTCAATCGAACTGTGCGAGGCGGTCGCGATCGATCACTCGTATGTTGCGGTAGGACACCTCGATCAGACCCGCCGCGGCCAACTCGCCCAGCACCTTGTTCACGCTGGGGCGTTGAGCGCCGAGCATGGCAGCGAGGGTTGCCTGCGACAAAGAGATGCTCCCGGTCGCGTCCGCTTCGTCCGCGAGCAGCCGTGCGGTCTGCGCTGTCAGTGACCCGCCGAGGAGCCCGACCAGTCTGTTCTGGCTGTTCGCGAGCCGGCTGGCCACGCTGGTCAACCAGCGTCTTGCCAGCTGGCCTTGGCTGGCGAGCAGGCGCTCGAAAGCCTCTGGTGACAGGTACAGACAGTTGACCTGGTCCAGCGCTCGCGCGGTGTAGGGCGGAGGCATCTTCAACAACATCGCGATGTCGCCGTCGACGTCGCCTTCACGAAGCACAGTCAGGACCGCGCGCTTGCGGCCCGATCCCACCGACAGCTCGACATGTCCAGATCTGATCAGCCACACGCCCAGGGGTCCGACGCCCGCGCCGAAGAGCACGCCTCCGGGAGCAACCGCCCGCGTTTCCAGGGTGTTGGCCAGAGCCCGAATGTCGTCAGGGCCCAACGGCACGCTCGCACCGCGGCCCACACAGCGGGCGACCCAGGCTGCGCTCTGCACGGCGGCCGGGTCGGGCCCGCGCCTGAGGAGCAACTGTGTCACCACGCTGACACTCTACGGATCTCCCCTCTCCGGCCCGGGTTACTGGTGCAGAGCGCGTCGCGAACGACGCAGCATCAACGAGCAGAACGAGGAGCTGGAACCATGAGCGAACAGGTCGACGTCATCGTCATCGGACTGGGGGTGGCCGGCGAGGAGGTCGCAGGCCGCCTCGCCCAGGCCGGACTCTCCGTGGTCGGGGTAGAGGCCGGTCTGGTCGGCGGGGAATGCCCCTACTGGGGCTGTGTGCCGACCAAGATGATGATCCGCGCCTCCGGGATCATCGGCGAGGTCGGCCGGGCCGGCGCGCTTGCGGGCCGCGCCACCATCGAACCCGACTGGAGCCTGGTGGCCCAGCGGATCCGGGCCGAGGCCACCGACACATGGGACGATCAGGTGGCAGTTGAACGGTTCGAGGGCAAGGGCGGTCGCTTCGTGCGCGGACACGCGCGCATCACGGGACCAGGCGAGGTCACGGTCGGAGACCGGCTCTTCTCGGCTCGGCGCGGCGTGGTGATTGCCACCGGCACGACGCCGGTCGTGCCTCCGGTCGGCGGGCTTGCCGGCCTGCCGTTCTGGACAAACCGCGACGCGGTGCAGGCCGACCAGCCGCCGACCTCGCTGGTGGTGATCGGTGGCGGCGCGATCGGCGTCGAGTTCGCCCAGGTCTTCGCCCGCTTCGGCACTCGGGTCACGATCGTCGAGGCGGCGGCTCACCTGCTGCCGGCCGAGGAGCCCGAGGCTGGTGAGGGGCTGCAGGCCGTGCTCGAAGCTGAAGGCATCACGGTGTACGTCGGGGCGGCTGTCGCGGACGCGAGCCAGACTGAGGGCGGGTTCGTCGTCGAGCTCGGTGACGGTGGTCAGGTGACTGCCGAGAAGTTGCTGGTCGCGACCGGACGGCGGCCGGACCTCACGAATCTGGGGCTGGAGCAGTACGGCATCGACCCGGACGCCCGTTCTCTCGCGGTCGATGAGCGGCTCCGGGTCGTCCGCGGGCTCTGGGCCGTCGGCGACGTCACCGGTCACGGGGCGTTCACCCACGTCGCGATGTACCAGGCGGACGTCGCCGTGCGCGATCTGCTCGAGCAGGGCGGTCCGGCAGCGTCGTACCACGCGGTACCGCGGGTGACCTTCAGCGACCCCGAGGTCGGGGCGGTCGGTCTCACCGAGGCGCAGGCACGCACAGCGGGTATCAGCGTCCGGATCGGGCGAAGCCAGACTCCGAGCTCGGCCCGGGGTTGGATCCACAAGGTCGGCAACGAGGGCCTGGTGAAGCTGGTCGAGGACGCCGACCGTGGTGTGCTGATCGGCGCTACTTCTGTCGGACCTCACGGTGGGGAGGTGCTGGGGGCGTTGGCGGTCGCTGTCCATGCCGAGGTGCCGACCGGCACCCTGCGCCAGATGATCTACGCCTACCCGACATTTCATCGGGGCATCGAGGACGCCTTGGGCGATCTGCACGGTCACGGGACCTGAGATGAGCACGGCGCTGGTGTTGTCGGGCGGCGCCAACCTGGGCGCCGTCCAGGTGGGCATGATGACGGCACTCCAGGAGAGCGGCGTGCGACCCGAGCTCGTGATCGGAACCTCGGTCGGGGCGCTGAACGGAGCCTGGGTCGCGGCCGACGCACCGCTCGACGAACTGGGCGATCTGTGGCGCTCGCTGCGTCGCGGTCTGGTGTTCCCGGCAGACCCGGTGCGCGGGCTCCTCGGTTTCGCTGGTCGCAGCGACCACCTCGTCAGCGACCGGGGGCTACGGCTGCTGCTGCGCACACATCTGCGCTTCGAGCGCCTGGAGGACGCATCGGTGGCGTTCCATGTCCTGGCCACCGATGTCCTGACCGGGCTCGGGGTCCTGTTCTCGGATGGCCCTGCGGTCGAGGTCATCCTCGCCAGCACCGCCATCCCCGGAGTCCTTCCCCCGGTCCCGATCGACGGGCGGCACTACATGGACGGCGGCGTCGTCAACAACACCCCGATCTCACACGCGGTGGAGCTGGGCGCCGACACCGTCTGGGTGCTGACCACCGGCTACTCGTGTGCGCTGCAGCAACCGCCGCGCTCTGCCTTGGGCATGTCGCTGCACGCGGTGGCGCTGATGATTCACCAGCGGCTGAGCCTCGATGTCGAGCGGTACGCCGACGCGGTCGACTTGCGCGTCGTGCCGCCGCTGTGCCCGATCTCGGTGGCACCGACCGACTTCAGCCAGGCCGACGACCTGATCCGGCGGGCGTATCAGCACACGTCCGACTGGCTGGCCTCCCCGATGTCCGGACCACACCGGTCCACCCTCCCGCTGTTCGCAGAACATGCGCACAGGCGTCGTCCTGAGTCGGCCTGAGTCGTCCTGACCAACTGTGTCAGCAGCCGGACAGTCCCCGCGGAAGGGCACTCACCGACGTGTTCCCCATACAGACCCCATCCCTGACCCACCATCGGCCCGGCATCGCCGCGCCACCAAAGGAGATCGTCATGACACAAGCCATCTGGAACGGCACCGTGATCGCCGACAGCCAGACCACCTCGGTCGTCGAGGGAAACCACTACTTCCCCGCCGACTCGGTCCGCTGGGAGCTGCTCGAGGAGAACGACCGGCGGACGGTCTGCCACTGGAAGGGCACCGCCAGCTACTACGACATCGTCGTGGGCGACAAGACGAACCGGGCTGCTGTCTGGCAGTACCGCGATCCGAGTGCTGCGGCGGCCGACATCAAGGGGCACGTCGCCTTTGGAAGCGGCGTCGAGGTGACACGCACGCCGGCAAAGCGCGACGACACGGTGACAAGCGCGACGAGCCGGCTCCACCGACCGTTCTCCGGCGGGCGGTCGCGATGAGTTCGACTGCCTCGAATCCGTCGAGCCCGTCGAGCCCCGGGATGCTCTCGGGGGTTCAGCCGGGTTCCCCTGACAGATCGTCCAACCGACTCGAGATCCCGCGGAGGACACCATGAGTACCGACACCCACTCCCCCACCACCCGGACCCCCATCACTCGCGTTGCCTCGATGGGCGCGATGGCGGGCGTCATCGCCTCGCTGATGATGGCCGCGTACGCCATGATCGCCGCCGTGACCTACCAAGGTTCTGGCTTCTTCACCCCGCTGTACCACATCGCGTCGGTGTTCATCTCTCCCGCCGACATGATGTCGTCGATGGAGAGCGCCACCATGGGTGGCTCGAACTTCGAGCTCTTCGCGGGAGCTGCGCTCGTGGGCGCGCTCGTCCACATGATGGTGGGCGCGATGTATGGCGTGGGCTTCGCTGTGATGGCCAGCCTGGCCAAGATCCGTGGGATGGCGCTCGTCGCGGCCGCCGTCGTCTGGGGTGGCCTGGTCTTCGTGATCAGCTCCTTCGTGGGGCTCCCCCTGGCCGCCGTCATCTTCAACAGCGGGGACCAGATCACCAACATGGCCGAGCTCGTCGGATACGGCACCTTCCTCGTCGAGCACCTGATCTTCGGGCTCTTCCTCGGTCTGATCCTGTTCATGGGCGCCAAGCGCGCGCGCTGAACGTCCACCACTTCCGCGTCAGAGGACCAGAGATGACCCAGCCAGCACCCAGCCCGCCCACCATCGAGGTGATGTGGCGAACGGGCTGCCCGTTCTGCACCTCCCTGAGGCGCGGGTTGAGTGCGGCGGGCGTGGCGACCACTGAGCACGACATCTGGTCCTCGACGGATGCCGCCGCCCGCGTGCGGGCGGCCACCGGCGGAGACGAGACCGTGCCCACCGTCTTCGTGGGCGAGCGTGCACTGGTGAACCCCTCCGTCCGGCAGGTGGTCGCCGCGATCAGGGCCGTCGACCCCGACTACCAGCCCACGATGACCCCAGCAGCGGGCTGCGACGGGAGCAACGGCGCCAGGAGGTTCCCCAGTTCAGGACTCCGCTGGACCCTGGTGGTCGCGGTGGTGTGGTCCTTGCTCGTCGCGTGGCGACCCACGACCACGTGGCACCTCGCTCCACTGATCCTGGCAGCAGTCTGGCCTTGGGTCGTTGGTCAGGACACCTCACCGGATGACCCGTGGGCTCGACGTCGCATCCTGCTTGCCGGCGGCGGCGGCCTCGGTGCTGCGCTGGGGCTCACCGCAGTCCTGTCTGCGGCCGGTCGCCTCGACGGGCCTACGTGGACAGGATCGGGAACCCCGGTGGTGGAGGCGCTCCTCCTCTCGGCCGGCGGTGCCGCCATCGCCACAACTCTGGGACTGCTGCGCACCGTCCGTCGCACGACCCGCGCCTCGGCCGGCCCGGGGAGCACGCAGGTCGCGACGTCGGACGACCTCGACACATGAGCCAGGACTCTGAAACCGACCTGCCGCCCAGCCAGTTCGTCGCGCCCGAGCGCGTTCTCATCGAGATGGCTGAAGCCGGTGCGAAGCGAGCCTGCGGGCTCCGCGCGCACCAGGTCCTCGTGCTCAGCGTGATGGCCGGCGGGTTCATCTCGATCGGCGCCCTGTTCAGCACGTTGATCGCGACCGGCACCGACAACCAAGGCGTCCAACGGCTCCTCGAAGGCTTCGGGTTCTCGGTTGGGTTCTTCCTCGTCGTGCTCAGCGGGGCGCTGCTGTTCACCGAGGTGAACGTGGAGCTCCCCGCGACGCTGCTCGGCAAGCGACGTGACCGTATCGGCCTCCCACCGCTGCGTACGGCGATCCTGAAGCTCTGGCTGCTTGCCGCGATCGGCAACATGATCGGTGCGTTCGTGCTGGGCCAGGTCATCGTCTATGTCTCGGAGTACGGCGCGGGATTCGAAGCACTGTTGGACGAGGTCATGTCGACGAAGATGCGCTTCCAGGAGGTGGGTGGCGCGGAGGGGTTCTTCAAGGCGGTGCTGTCGGGCATCGTCGCCAACTGGCTCGTCGGGATGGCGGCGTTCCTGGCCACGATGGGGCGCACGATCATCGGGAAGTACATCCCGGTCCTGGTGACGGTCATGGCCTTCGTGGCCGGCGGCTTCCTCCACGCCCCGGCCAACATGGCCTACCTGTCACTGAGCCAGCCGTTCGGCCACGGGCCCGGGTGGGGCGACGGCCTGCTGTGGTCGGTGCTACCTGCGGCGATCGGCAACATCATCGGTGCCTTCTTCCTCGTCGCCCTGCCGTTCTACATCGCCAGCAGCCGCAGGGCGCCCAAGGGATCGGCCAACAGCCAGGTGACCGCATGACGGCAAAGCGATAGCGTCACCTCATCCAGCTGCGACAGGACTCGATCCCCATGACCGACAGCCAAGGACCATCAACCGAACCCGTCACCGTGCCCGAGGGCGCGCACGAATGGCACAAGGTGCTCGACCCCGATGAGCTCCCCGAGGGCCGCGTGACCACGGTGAGCGTGGGCCGCCGCACGCTCGCGGTCACCCACGTCGACGGCAGGTTCGGGGTGATGAGCAACCGATGTCCGCACCAGGGCGGCCCGCTCGGCGAGGGATCGATCGAGAAGGGCTGGCTGCGGTGTCCGTGGCACGGCTACGACTACAGCCCCTGCAACGGCGAACCCCCGGAAGGCTTCGCCGACGCCCCCGAGGCGTACGCGAGCGAGGTGCGCGACGACGGCGTCTACGTGGCGCTCCCCGCGGAGGTCGAACACCCGCGCACCGTCTCGGACGTCATGGTCGAGACGATGGTCAACTGGGGAGTCGACACCGTGTTCGGGATGGTCGGTCACTCCAACCTCGGGTTCGCCGACGCCATGCATCGCGCCGAGCAGCGAGGTGACCTGCGCTACTTCGGGATCCGCCACGAGGGCGCAGCATCGTTCGCTGCCACGGCATACGGCAAGCTCACCGGCCGGCTGGCCGCCTGCTTCGGCATCGCCGGTCCCGGCTCGACCAACCTGCTGACCGGCCTCTACGACGCCAAGGTCGACCGGGCACCGGTGCTCGCACTCTCGGGGCAGGTGCCGTCGAAGACCAAGGGGCGGGGCGCGTTCCAGGACATGGACCTGGCCAACGCCTTCAAGGATGTGGCCCGCTTCGGCGAGGTGGTGCTGTCGGCGGCCGACCACGCCGAGCTGATGACGCTCGCGTGCAAGACCGCGATCGTCGACAAGGACGTCGCGCACCTGATCTTCCCCGATGAGGTGCAGGTCGAGCCCTCGAACCAGGAGTCGTCCGGACCCGACGGCCGGACCGGGTCCCGCGAGATCGCCCCGCCTGCTGCGGTCCTCGCGGAGGCGATCGAGAGCATCCGCCGGTCACGGCGTCCCGTCATCGTGGTCGGCCAGGGCGCGCGCGCCGACATCGAAGGCGTCATCGAGCTCGCCGAGCTGATCGGTGCGCCGGTGATCACGACGTTCAAGGCCAAGGGGGCGATCTCGGACCACCACGCGCTCGGCTGCGGCGTCCTCGGACGAAGCGGCACCCCCGTCGCGAGCTGGCTGATGAACGAGTCCGATCTCGTCGTGGCGTTCGGCGCCTCCTTCTCGAACCACACCGGGATCGCGCCATACAAGTCGATCATCCAGGTCGACCACGACCCGATGGCCATCGGCCGACACCACCCCGTGGACATCGGCCTGCAGGGGGCGGTGGCCACGACCGCCAGGCTGCTCGCCGAGGGTCTCGGCGCTGGGCACACGTGCGTCGACCAGCGCTCCGTCATCGCCGAGCGTTGGCGGATCTGGCGCGAGGAGAAGGCCAGCCGCCGCACCGACGACCATGGGGAGGGCCTGAACGCCGCCTCGGTCTTCGCCGAGCTGTCCGAGGACGTCCCGCACGATGCGGTGATCTGCGTCGACGTCGGCAACAACACCTACTCCTTCGGGCGCTACTTCGAAGTGGCCAACCAGGACGTCCTCATGTCCGGCTACCTCGGCTCGATCGGGTTCGCGTTCCCCGCAGCCATGGGCGCGTGGGCCGCCGTCGGCGACAGCCGCAAGGTCGTCTCAGTGTCGGGTGACGGAGGCTTCGGCCAGTACGCGATGGAGCTCACGACGGCCGTCAAGTACGACATGGACATCACCCATGTGCTGCTCAACAACAATGAGCTGGGCAAGATCAGCAAGGAGCAACGAGCAGGCGAGTTCGACGTGTGGGCGACCAGCCTGCACAACCCCGACTTCGCCGCTTTTGCGCAGCTCTGCGGCGCCCACGGCGAGCGCGTCACGCAGCTCGACCAGCTCCACGACGCCGTCGCAGCCGCCCTCGCCCACGACGGCCCGTCCCTGGTCGAGGTCGTCACCGATCCGCTCCTGATGTGAAGCCGAGCGGGTGATGTGAAGACCGGAGCCGAGCACACCACGACCCCACCCGCACCCTCGAACGAAGGTTGCTGCCATGAACACTCCACTCGTCCCACTCTCGGACTCGTTCCCCGCAACCCGGCTTTCGATGCACCGCGTCACCGCATACGTCGTCAGCCCCGCACGCCGGCGGGCCATGGGCCGGATGGATCTGCGCGCAGCTCCCGGCGGGCTCGCCACGCCGACCTTCGCCGGACCGGACGGGATGACGACGGTTGCCGTGGAGGGCGTCGACCTCGTCGTCCACTCCGACGCCGGCCGCCGACACCAACGCCTGTCGACCCTCGCCGCCGCCGGTGCCTTCGCCGGCGTGGAGCCCGACGTGGCATGGGCAGCGGAGCTCGACATCCCCGAACCCGGCCCGCTCGACGCAGACCTCTCCGTCGACCCCGAGGACGCCGCAGCACTCGCCGCGTGGTTCGGGTTCGGTTGGGCAGTCCTGGACGCGCTCTCCTTCGACGGCGACTCCCCGCACGCCAGCGAACCCCAGCTCTGGCCCGAACACTTCGATGCCGCCATCGAGATCGGCGATCCGGCCGGAAGGACGCGGGCGAGCTACGGGTTCTCTCCGGGGGACGTCGCTGTCGACACGAGCGCAGGGCCCGAGCCGTTGCCCTACGTCTACGTGGCTCCGTGGTACCCGGACGAGTTGCCGTCCAGCGACTTCTGGTCGGCGGGTCGGCTGGCGGTCCTCAGGTACTCCGACCTCGTCACCGAGGCTGATCCGGCCGCCGCGGCTCGCTCCTTCCTGCTGCAGGGTCGGGCGCTCCTCACGAACCAGGAGGTATGACGAGGCGCGCCCGGTACCCCAGCGAGAAGAGGCCAGCGGGTGGAGGTGCAACCCCGGCCCGCTCCAGGACGCCACGAGGGATGCCGATGTCGGCCACCCAGAGATCCCCGACCGCATCCACAGCGAGCCCCGTCTTGGGCAGCGCCAGGGTCATCGTGGTCGTCGCACGGACGTGGTCCCCCGGCGAGTCACCGCTGGTGGCGTCGACCCCAGAGGGAACATCGAGCGCCAGCACGGGGGCATCTCCCTGCGCCATCCACCCGATCAGGTCCGAGACGGCGCCGTGCGGTGCGCCCGCGAGGCTGTAGCCCAGCACGGCATCCACCATCAGCGAGGGTTCGAGGGTCTGGAGGTCCCCCGTCTCGGCCAGCCGACCCCCACTGGCCCGAAAGAGCGCGAGCTGTTCGGCAGGGACGCCGGCGAGACGCGCGACATCCGAGACCACCAGCGTCACCTGGCCCCCGTGGTTGGCCAGGTGCCGAGCGGCGCAGATCCCGCCACCCCCGTTTCCGCCGGTCCCCGCCAGCACGACGACCGGAGAGGTGGCCCACCCCTCCCCGAGCATCTCCATGCACAACGACGCGAGGTTCCGACCGGCGTTCTCCATCATCTGGTAGAGGTTCGGACCCACCCCCTCGATCGCTACCCGGTCCACCTCGCGCATCTGCTCGGTGGTGACGGCCGGCACGACGAGGCCCGATTCGGATCTGAAGGAGTCCACCTCAACCACGTCCCCGTCGAAAGGCTGTTGCCACGACCAGTCAACGACCAGCTGGCGTCATGCGTCAACAGCACACTGCCGTCCGCCTGCTGCCTCCGTGTCCGACCCGTGCGCCGCGCACCCCTGTCAGCGTCGAAGCACGGTCACGACGGGGACTGCACTGCCCGAGGGTGTCAGCAGGGCTGCCCGCCGAGTGCGTGGTCGGAGACGGCCGCCGTTCCACCGACCGCCGTGATGAAGTCGGGCTGGATCCTGTTGACCTCGGCATACGGCTTCGCCGGAACGCACGACGGCCGGGTGAGCAGGAGAGACACGTCCCCGAGAACCCCCACGGCCGGCGTTGCGGCGAGCGCGTCAGGGTACGAGAGGCCGTTGGTCAGGAACACCTCAGCTGCATCGCTGGCCGCCGGGAAGGAGGCTCTCGAGACCTTTGCGGACGTCTCGAAGCGGTCAGCGCCAGCGATTCGCACGACGGTCGGCGCGTACCCCTTCAGCTGGTTGAAGGCCGTGGTGGAGATGGCGCCCGTCCCACCGAGCACGATGATCTTGGTCGGTGTGATCTCGGCGAGGGCTCCCTCGGTCGAGCCCTCCAGCCGGTCGCGTGGAGTCAGGAGCAGCGGAGCGCCGTCGAGGGCAGCCGCAGCTCCGCCGCTCAGCGCGTCGGCGAAGGTGGCGCCGTTCGCCACGTACACGACCTCCGGGTATGAGGGCTTGTCCCCCACCCACGTCGTGGAATACCGAGCAAGGAGGCCGGCGGTCTCGTAGCGATCGCTGCCGGATTCGCGGTAGAGATCCTTCGTGCCGGCATACGACTTGAGCTGGGTGGCCATCGCGGCGCTCACTGCGCCCGTGCCTCCGAAGATCGTGATGTAGCTGGGCTTGAGCCTCTTCAGCTCGTTCGCCACCACGGTCGGAAGTGTCCCCGACCGCGGGACCAGCAGCAGTGGTTGGCCCTGGCTGGCTGCCGCGGGACCGCCTGCCAACGCGTCGGGGAAGTTCTCTCCCGAGGCCACGTACACATGCTTCCCGTAGGCTGCACCGTCGTCCCAGACTGCTTTGGAGACCTCGACGGCGGTGGCGTAGCGGTTCGCCCCGCCCAGTCTCGCGAGTGAGGGCTCCGCGGTTGCCGCAACGGTGGACGACCAACGCCCTTGGTCTGGTCCGGACATCGACGCCCCCGCCTCGGACGGCGCAGCCAGCGCGGCGGTGGCCACCAGCGCTGTGGCGGTCGCGAGCAGGGTGCGGGTCGGACGGTGGTGCTTCATGAGCGTGATCCCCTGGAACGAGTGAGCTGAGCGACAGAAGCGTAGGTGAACCGGCTGCTCGAGGTGGGCGGGTTGGCCCGATTGGTCCGCCGAGCAGTCCTGCGCCCCCGCACTGATCACTCTCATGGCCACGCCGCCCGCACTGGCGAAGGCGGTCGACGCCGTCAGGGACGTCCTTCCAGGCTCCTGAGACTCCGGGTCGGCACTGCCCCTGCACCGGGTGACGCCACGCGGCACGGCAGACTGGGACGGTGCAGACGTTCCTCCCCTACGCCGACTTCGCGCGCTCGACGCGCGCCCTGGACCGCAAGCGGCTCGGCAAGCAGCGGGTGGAGACCATCCAGGTGGTGCGGGCCCTGACCCGGCCGGGCTACGGCTGGGGCAACCACCCGGCTGTCCTGATGTGGAGAGGGTTCGAGGAGGCCCTCGGCCGCTACGGGTTCGAGTGCTGCGACGCCTGGACCGAGCTCGGTTTCGGGGACACGTGCGCCCTGACGATCGCTACGGATCTGCGCGCAGCGGGCATCGAGCGCATCCGTACGCAGGCCGAGCTCGCCGCAGCGCAGGCTCTGCCTCCCTGGCTCGGAGACGAGTCCCTGCATCGCAGCCACCGGTCAGCGCTCGTCCGCAAGGACCCGCAGCACTACCGCCCGTTGTTCACGGACGTCCCCGCAGACCTGCCGTACGTGTGGCCCGTCAGGTCTGCGTCGGCCCTGGCCGCCGAACAGCGCAAGGCTGAGGCCGAAGTGCGCCGGCAGCGTCGGGCGCTGGAACGGGCCCAGGAGGAAGCTGAGCGGCTCCGTCGCCGACGCAGCCGGGCCGCGAAGAAGGCCTGGCAGACGAGGCGGCAGAACTCCGCCGAGGAGCCACGGGCGTGAGAACGGGGTCCGACGTGTGTGGACACGTCAGACCCCGCTGGTCGGGCTGACAG
>CAVSUT010000013.1:0-43000 GCA_963731235.1 uncultured Actinomycetota bacterium
GCGCGTTCACGACCCGGACGAGGGTGACGTTCCGCTGGCGACTACTCCGGCAGGTCGGGGGGCGGTCCGACGATCTGGATGTCGTGCTGCCCGGCCGCGGCCATGATCCGGTCCACGTCGAACTCCCAGGTGGTCGGAGCATCCCCGTCGACCTGCATCCCCGCCATGCTGACGAAGTCGGCGAATCCTCCGGGCGCGGTCACCGTGATGATGCGCGCCTCGTCGGTCCTGACCCCCAGGGCGTGGGCCTGACCAGCCGGCAGGTACACCGCTCCCCCGGCCCCGAGCTCGTGGACATCGCTACCGGCCCACGCGGTGATGCCGCCCTCGAGCACGTAGAAGATCTCCGCCTCGGAGTTGTGGATGTGCAGCGGGGTGACGTCTCCGCGCCTGCCCCGCTGATCGAGGAGCGAAACCGCGCCGCCGGACTGCTCACCGCCGATGATGACGTCGAACACGGTTCGGCCCGCCCAGAGCAGGCGTTGCCGGTCAGCAGCGTGGGTGACGAACGGGACGGTTCCGAGGGTGCTCATGGGGTCTCTTCCTGGGCGTCGGGCTCACAGTGTGACGGCTCCGAGGTCGAAACGCTACAAGTGCCTCAGCCAGTGCCAGGCGCACCCCAGGCCCTGCTGCGCCTCACGTGGGAGGGGGGACTCTGCGTTCCGCAGGTCAGGCTGGTGCCGAAGGCGGGACTCGAACCCGCACGCCCTTTCGAGCAGAGCATTTTGAGTGCTCCGTGTCTGCCATTCCACCACTTCGGCGCACCCGCCGGGCAGGCCGGCGGAAGGTGCGGCGTCAGCATACAAGCGGGACGTATGGTGCCCACCACCCGCCCGCGACACCCCCCGAGCCGACCACGGGAGAGCTGCGCCGAGCCCGGCGAGGAGGTCAGTCCTCGAGGTCCTCGTAGGCCGGCGCGACCTTGTTGACCGCGTCACCCATCTTGTGGACGCGCAGGGCGTTGGTGGAGCCGGGGATGCCGGGCGGGGACCCGGCGACGATGACGACGAGGTCACCCTCCTGGACGCGTCCGGAGTCCAGCAGCGACTTGTCGACCTGGCCGGCCATCTGGTCGGTGTGCCGGGCCATCGGCACGAGGAAGGTCTCGATGCCCCACGCCAGGGCCAACCGCGACCGGGTGTGCGCCTCGGGCGTGAAGGCGAGCATGGGGATGCGCGGGCGGATGCGCGACATCCGCTTGGCGGTGTCGCCGGACTGGCTGAACGTGATGAGGTACTTCGCGCCGAGCAGCTCGCCGATCTCGACGGCGGCGGCGGAGACCGCACCGCCCATCGTGTGCGGCTTGGTGCCGAGCGGGCGGATCCGGTCGAGGCCGTGCTCCTCGGTGCTCTCGATGATGCGAGCCATCGTCTCGACCGCGACGATCGGGTAGGCGCCCACACTCGTCTCGCCGGACAGCATCAGGGCGTCGGCACCGTCGAGGACGGCGTTCGCGGCGTCGGAGGCCTCGGCCCGCGTGGGCCGGGGGTTGTCGATCATCGACTCGAGCACCTGGGTCGCGACGATGACCGGCTTGGCGTAGGCGCGGGCGATCTCGATGGCCCGCTTCTGGACCAGCGGCACCTCCTCGAGCGGGAGCTCGACCCCCAGGTCACCGCGGGCGACCATGACCCCGTCGAAGGCCGCGATGATCTCGACGAGGTTGTCGACGGCCTGGGGCTTCTCGATCTTGGCGATGACGGGCAGCCGCACCCCGACCTCGTCCATCACCGCGTAGACGTCGTCGAGGTCCGCGGCCGACCGCACGAAGGACAGCGCGATCATGTCGGCGCGCAGGCGCAGCGCCCACCGCAGGTCCTCCTTGTCCTTCTCGGACAGCGCCGGGACGGAGACCGCGACACCGGGCAGGTTGATGCCCTTGTTGTTGGACACCGTGCCACCCACGGTGACCCGGCAGCGGACGTCGGTGTCGGTGACCTCGACGGCCTCGAGCGCGACCTTGCCGTCGTCGATGAGCAGCGCGTCGCCGGCCTTCACGTCACCGGGCAGGCCCTTGTAGGTCGTGCCGACCTCCGAGGCGGTGCCGTCGATCTCGCGGGTGGTGATGGTGAACTCGGCACCGGTCGGCAGGGTGACCGGCCCTCCCGAGAAGCGGGTGGTGCGGATCTTCGGGCCCTGCAGGTCGACCAGGATGCCGACGGCGTGGCCGGAGTCGTCGCTGGCCTTGCGGATGGAGCGGTAGATCTCCTCGTGGTCGGCGTACTCGCCGTGGGAGAGGTTCAGCCGGGCGACATCCATCCCGGCATCGACGAGCGCACGGATGCGTTCGGGGCTGGAGACAGCCGGGCCGAGGGTGCAGACGATCTTGGCGCGACGCATGGTTCCGACCTTATCTCTCGGCCTCAGGCGAACGTGACCGCGGTCACCCTGCGGACAGGTGGACACCCGGTGGACGGACCCGGCGCGGGCCCGCCCACGGGCGCTACGGCTCAGACGACCAGGGGCCGGTCGTTGGGGTTGATCGGGCGAGGGAGAGCGGTCTGCCCGGTGAGGAAGCGGTCGACCCCGGCCGCGGCCGAGCGACCCTCGGCGATGGCCCAGACGATGAGCGACTGCCCACGACCGGCGTCACCGGCGACGAAGACGCCGGGCACGCTGGACATGTACTCCTTGTCGCGCTTGATGTTCGAGCGCTCGTCGAGCTCCACCTCGAGCTGCTCCACGACACCGGGCTGCTCGGGTCCGAGGAAGCCCATCGCGAGCAGCACCAGCTGGGTCGGCAGGACCCGCTCGCTGCCCTCGACCTCCTCGAAGCCGTTCTCACCGCGCTGCACGTCGACCAGGCGTATGCCGCAGACCTTGCCGTCCTCGCCGAGGACCTCCTTGGTGGACACGGCATACAGGCGCTCGCCGCCCTCCTCGTGCGCGGAGGCGACGCGGAAGAGCATCGGGAACGTCGGCCACGGCTGACCGACGACCCGCTCCTCCCCCGGCTGCGGCATGATCTCCAGGCTGGTGACCGACTTCGCGCCCTGTCGGTGCGAGGTGCCGATGCAGTCGGCGCCGGTGTCGCCACCGCCGATGACGATGACGTCCTTGCCCTCGGCGGTGACCTGGCCCTCCACGGTCTCGCCGAGTGCGACCTTGTTGGCCGGCGGCAGGAACTCCATGGCCTGCATGACCCCGTCGAGCTCACGTCCGGGCACCGGCAGGTCGCGCGGCACCGTGGCCCCGATCGCCAGGACGACCGCGTCGTAGCGGTCGCGCAGCTGGCGGCCGGTGACGTCCTCGCCGACCTTGACGCCGCTGCGGAAGCGGGTGCCCTCGGCCTCCATCTGTGAGATGCGGCGGTCGAGGACCGACTTCTCCATCTTGAACTCGGGGATGCCGTAGCGCAGCAGGCCACCGGGCTTGTCGGCGCGCTCGTAGACCGCGACGGTGTGCCCGGCGCGGGTCAGCTGCTGGGCCGCAGCAAGCCCGGCGGGGCCGGACCCGACGACGGCGACGGTCTTGCCGGTGAGGCGCTCGGGCGCCTGCGGCTGGACGTAGCCCGCGTCGAACGCGCGGTCCACCGTGGTGACCTCGACCTGCTTGATCGTCACCGCCGGCTGGTTGATCCCGAGCACGCACGCCGTCTCGCACGGTGCCGGGCAGAGGCGACCGGTGAACTCCGGGAAGTTGTTGGTCGCGTGCAGGCGCTCGATCGCCTCGCGCCAGTCACCCTTCCAGGCCAGGTCGTTCCACTCGGGGATGAGGTTGCCCAGCGGACAACCGCTGTGGCAGAACGGGATCCCGCAGTCCATGCAGCGGCCGGCCTGGCGCTGGAGCTGTCCGAGCTCCTGCTCCTCGTAGACCTCTTTCCAGTCCTTGATGCGGACCGGGACAGGCCGACGGGCCGGCAGCTCGCGCTCACGTGTCTTGAGAAAGCCTTGGGGGTCAGCCACGGGATGCCTCCATGATCCGCTCCCAGACCTCGGAGCCGTTGACGTCCAATCCTTCGTCCTCCGCAGCCGCCCGCACGTCCAGGACGCGCTGGTAGTCGCGGGGCAGCACGAGCGTGAACCTGCTGCGTGCCGTGTCCCAGTCCTCGAGCAGCGCTGCGGCCACCGGGGACTCGGTCCACTCGACGTGCTTCACGAGCAGCTCGCGGAGCACCGTCTCGTCGTCGGGGCGCAGCGGCGACAGGTCGACGAGCTCACGGTTGACGCGGTCCTCGGCGAGGTCGAGGACGTAGGCCACTCCCCCGGACATGCCCGCGGCGAAGTTGCGGCCGGTCGGCCCGAGGACCAGGACGGTGCCACCGGTCATGTACTCGCAGCCGTGGTCACCCACTCCCTCGACGACCGCGCTGGCACCGGAGTTGCGGACGCAGAAGCGCTCGCCCACCTTGCCGCGCAGGAACAGCTCACCGGCGGTGGCGCCGTAGCAGATGACGTTGCCGGCGATGACGTTCTGCTCCGCCTGCAGCGGAGCCGCCCGGTCGGGACGGACGACGACGCGCCCACCCGACAGGCCCTTGCCGACGTAGTCGTTGGCGTCGCCGTACAGGCGCAGCGTGATGCCCCGCGGCAGGAAGGCGCCGAGCGACTGGCCGGCCGAACCCCTGAGGGTGAAGTCGATGGTGTTGTCGGGCAGCCCCTCGGGGTGCGCCTTGGTGACCTCGTGACCGAGCAGGGTGCCGATGGTGCGGTTGACGTTGCGCACCGCGACCTCGGCCGCAACGGGCGTGCCGTCGGTGATGGCCTCCCGAGCGATGGTGATCAGGTGGTGGTCCAGGGCCTTCTCGAGGCCGTGGTCCTGCTTGGTGGTGTTGCGTCGCGGCGAGCCGTCCGGGCTCTGCACGTCGGCGAACATCGGCGACAGGTCCAGGCCCGCCGCCTTCCAGTGCGCGACGGCGCGGGAGGCGTCGATGGACGAGACCTGGCCGATGGCCTCCTCGACGGACCGGAACCCCAGGGCCGCCAGGTGCTCACGGACCTCCTCGGCGATGTACTCGAAGAACGTCTCGACGAACTCGGGCTTGCCGGAGAACCGTTTGCGCAGCTCGGGGTTCTGGGTGGCGATGCCGACCGGGCAGGTGTCGAGGTGGCAGACGCGCATCATGACGCAGCCGCTGACCACGAGCGGGGCCGTGGCGAACCCGAACTCCTCCGCACCGAGCAGCGCCGCGATGATGACGTCACGGCCGGTCTTGAGCTGGCCGTCGCACTGCACGACGATGCGGTCACGCAGGTTGTTGAGCACCAGCGTCTGCTGGGTCTCGGCGAGACCGATCTCCCAAGGGCCACCGGCGTGCTTGAGCGAGGTCAGCGGCGAGGCGCCCGTGCCGCCGTCGTGACCCGAGATCAGCACCACGTCGGAGTGCGCCTTGGAGACGCCGGCGGCGACCGTGCCGACCCCGATCTCCGAGACCAGCTTGACGTGGATGCGGGCCTCGGGGTTGGCGTTCTTGAGGTCGTGGATCAGCTGGGCGAGGTCCTCGATGGAGTAGATGTCGTGGTGCGGCGGCGGGCTGATGAGGCCGACGCCGGGCGTCGAGTGCCGCGTCTTGGCGACCCACGGGTAGACCTTGTGGCCGGGGAGCTGGCCGCCTTCGCCGGGCTTGGCACCCTGGGCCATCTTGATCTGGATGTCGCCGGACTTGGTGAGGTAGAGCGAGGTCACGCCGAACCGCCCCGACGCCACCTGCTTGATCACCGAGCGCCGCTCGTCGTCCATCAGCCGGTCGACGTCCTCGCCGCCCTCACCGGTGTTGGAGCGCGCACCGATGCGGTTCATCGCGATGGCCAGCGTCTCGTGCGCCTCGAGGCTGATGGACCCGTAGGACATCGCGCCGGTGCTGAACCGCTTGACGATCTCGCTGACCGGCTCCACCTCGTCGATGGAGATGGCCGGGCGCGGGTTGGCGCCGCCGAGGTGGAACAACCCGCGCAGCGTCATCAGGCGCTCGGACTGCTCGTCCACACGCTGGGTGTACTGCTTGAAGATGTCGTACCGCCGCTGGCGCGTCGAGTGCTGGAGGCGGAAGACCGTGTCCGGGTCGAACAGGTGCGGCTCACCCTCGCGGCGCCACTGGTACTCACCGCCGTCGTCCAGCTTGCGGTGCGGCAGGCGCACCCCGTCCGGCGGGTATGCCGCGGCGTGCCGGGCCGCGGTCTCCGCGGCGACGACGTCCAGGCCGATGCCGCCGAGCTGGCTGACGGTGCCGGTGAAGTAGCGGTCGACCAGCTCCTGGGACAGGCCCAGGGCCTCGAAGACCTGGGCTCCGCGGTAGGACGCCACCGTCGAGATGCCCATCTTGGACATCACCTTGAGGACACCCTTGCCGAGCGCCTTGATGAGGTTCTTGACCGCCTGCTCGGAGGACACGCCCTCGATCGCGCCGGAGCGGACGAGGTCCTCGACCGACTCCATGGCGAGGTAGGGGTTCACGGCAGCGGCGCCATACCCGACGAGCAGGGCGACGTGGTGCACCTCGCGCACGTCACCGGCCTCGACGACGAGCCCGACCAGGGTGCGGGTCTTCTCGCGGATGAGGTGGTGGTGCACGGCGGAGGTGAGCAGCAGGGACGGGATGGGCGCGTAGTCGCGGCCGGAGTCGCGGTCGGACAGCACGACGAAGCGCGCGCCGTCGGCGATGGCCTGCGAGACCTCGGTGAAGATCTCCTCCAGCCGGGCCTGCATCGCGCTGGCCCCGCCGGTGACGTCGTAGAGCCCGCGGACGACGTGGGTGGCGTACCCGGGCAGGTCGCCGTCGGCGTTGACGTGGACGACCTTGGCGAGGTGGTCGTTGTCGATCACCGGGAACGGCAGCACCACCTGGCGGGCGTGCGCCGGCGTCGCGGCCAGGGCGTTGCCCTCGGGGCCGATGACGGTGCCCAGGGAGGTGACGAGCTCCTCGCGGATCGCGTCGAGCGGCGGGTTCGTCACCTGCGCGAAGAGCTGGGTGAAGTAGTCGAAGATCAGCCGCGGCCGGTCGGACAGCACCGCGATGGGGGTGTCGGTGCCCATCGACCCGAGCGCCTCTCCCCCGGACTTCGCCATGGGGGTGAGGAGGATCTTGAGCTCCTCCTGGGTGTAGCCGAAGGTCTGCTGGCGACGCGCCACCGAGGCCGCGGTGTGCACGATGTGCTCGCGCTCGGGCAGGTCGTCGAGGTGGATCAGGCCCGCGTGCAGCCACTCGTCGTAGGGGTGCTGCGCCGCGAGCGAGGACTTGATCTCGTCGTCGGAGACGATGCGGCCGTGCTCGGTGTCCACCAGGAACATCCGGCCGGGCTGGAGCCGGCCCTTGCGCACCACACGGGTGGGGTCCAGGTCCAGGACGCCGGCCTCGGACGCGAGGACCACCAGCCCGTCGTCGGTGATCGAGTAGCGCCCCGGCCGCAGGCCGTTGCGGTCCAGGACCGCGCCGATGAGCGAGCCGTCGGTGAAGGTGACGCAGGCCGGACCGTCCCACGGCTCCATGAACGTCGAGTGGAACTCGTAGAAGGCCCGCCGCGCGGGATCCATCTCGGCGTGGTTCTCCCACGCCTCCGGGATCATCATCAGCACGGCGTGCGGCAGCGAGCGGCCGCCGAGGTGGAGCAGCTCGAGCGCCTCGTCGAAGGACGCCGAGTCCGACGCCTCCGGGGTGCAGATCGGGAAGAGCCGGTCGAGGTCGCCGGGGATGACGTCGGAGACGAGCTGGCTCTCCCTGGCCCGCATCCAGTTGCGGTTGCCCTTGACGGTGTTGATCTCGCCGTTGTGGGCGATCAACCGGTAGGGGTGGGCCAGCGGCCAGCTCGGGAAGGTGTTGGTGGAGAACCGCGAGTGGACCAGCGCCAGCTGGGTCTCGAACCGGCGGTCCGACAGGTCCGGGAAGAACGGCTCGAGCTGCCCGGTGGTGAGCATGCCCTTGTAGACGAGGGTGCGGCACGACAGCGAGGGGAAGTAGACCTCGGTCTCGCGCTCGGCGCGCTTGCGCAGGCAGAACGCCAGCCGGTCCAGCCCGATGCCGACCATCCGCCCCGACGCGGCGCTGACGAACAGCTGGCGGAAGAACGGCATGCAGTCACGGGCCGCCTGGCCCACGAGCTCGGCGCTCACCGGCACGTCGCGCCAGCCGAGGACCTTCAGGTTCTCCTGCGCGGCGATGGCCTCGATGCGCGCGACCGCCTCGGCCCGCGCTGCCTCGTCGTCCGGCAGGAAGGCGTTGCCCACGGCATACGCGCCGGCGACCGGCAGGTCGAAGTCCACGACCTCGCGCAGGAAGGCGTCCGGGACCTGGGTGAGGATGCCCGCGCCGTCACCGACGCGCGGGTCGGCACCGGTGGCACCGCGGTGCTCGAGGTTGCGCAGGGCGGTGAGGGCGTGGTCGACGATGTCGTGACCGGCGCTTCCCCGCATCGTGGCCACGAGCGCCACGCCGCAGGCGTCGTGCTCGAACTCGCGCCGGTAGAGCCCGGTGTTGGCGGGCTGGGCGGAGAAGCGCGCAGAAGTCACGTTCGGGTCACCGTCCTGGAGGGGGTCGTGTGGCGTCGCGGCGACCCTCGTGGGCACACCGGTACACGCGCGTGGACGGCCTTGGCCACGGCTCGGACGAGAATACCGACAACGCCTCCCGTCCTAGCATGTGAACCGTCCTATTCCGTATCGTGAGACGTTGCCCGTCCGGGGATGGCCACCTCACGGCGCCGTCCGGCCCGGACGAGGTAGAGCCCGAGGGCGAACACGAGGATGCTCGTCCACACGTTGACCCGCACCCCGAAGATGTGGTTGGCGGTGTCGCTGCGCATCAGCTCGAAGACCACCCGGCCGAGCGGGTACCCGGCGACGTACAGCCCGAACAGCTGCCCCTTGCGCAGGGCGAACCGACGGTCGGCGAGCACGAGGACCAACGCCAGCAGCAGGCACCAGAGCGACTCGTAGAGGAAGGTCGGGTGGAAGGTCCCGAGCACGACGGGGTTGCCGGCGGAGTCGCGGACCGCGTGGCCGGCGGCAGCGTCCCACTGGTGGATCGTCAGCCCCCACGGGAGGTCGGTCTGGCGACCGTAGAGCTCGTTGTTGAAGTAGTTGCCCCACCGTCCGAGGGCCTGCGCGACGGCGACGCCCGGCACGGCGGCGTCGACGTAGTCGTAGAACGAGACCCCGTGGCGGCGGGCACCCAGCCAGGCCCCCACCGCACCGAGGGCGATCGCGCCCCAGATGCCGAGGCCGCCCTCCCAGATGTAGAAGGCCTTGATCGGGTGGCCGCCCTCACCGAAGTAGGGCTGCGGGGTGGTGATGAGGTGGTAGAGCCGACCGCCGACGATGCCGAAGGGCACCGCCCAGGCCGAGATGTCGATCGCCTTCTCGGCGGGGTGGCCGCGGTCGACGAGGCGGCGCCCGGTGATCCAGACGGCGACGACGATGCCCGCGAGGATGCACAGGGCGTAGGCGCGCACCGGGAGCGGGCCGAGGTGCCAGACACCGGAGGTCGGGCTCGGGATGGTCGCGGGAAGACCCACGACGCTGGCCGGGAGGCTCAGGACGGCCGCCGCGCTCACGTGGTGGCAGCCTTGACTGCGGCCGCGAGCGACGCGGAGGTGAAGCCCTGGAGGTCGAGCGTCTTGCCGTCGAGCTTGAGCGTGGGGGTGCCGTTGACGCCGTCCTTCTCGGACTGGGTCTGGACGGACTCGACGTACTGGTTGTGGGCCCGGTCGTTGTAGCACTGCTCCCAGGACGTCAGTCCGGCGCCGGTGAGGCCCGCCTGCTCGGCGAAGGACTTCAGGGCCGCGTCGGTGAACCCGTCGCCCTCCTTCTGCGGTTGCCCGGCAAAGGCCGCCGCGTGGTACTTCAGGAAGGCGTCCTCGTCGGCGGCGCAGGCAGCAGCGTTGGCCGCGCGGTTGGAGGAGTCGTTGCGCAGGTTGGCGTCCAGGAAGCTCAGGGTGTGGACGACGAGCTTGACCTTCCCCTGCTCGGCGAGCGTGGTGATGTCTGCACCGAATTGCTGCTCGAACGCGCCGCAGACGGGGCACTGGAAGTCCTCGTAGAGGTCCAGGGTCGGCACGTTCGCCGGGGCATCGGGGTTCACGACGATCCCGGCGCCCATGGCTGCTGCGCCCTGAGGAATCGACGAGCCGCCGGCGGTGGAGGCCGCCTGCTTGTTCTGGTTGCCGAGGATCACCGCGGTGACCACCGCCGCGAGGATGACGACCACGACGACGGTGGCCACGACCACCGGGTTGACGCCCTTGCGCTGCTGCGACTTCGGCGTCGCCGCCTGGATCTTCGCCTTGCGGCTGGCGCTGTTGCTCGTCATGCCGGGAGCCTTTCGTGGTGCCGATCGGGGAACAGGAGCCCTTCGAGGGCCAGGAGGGTGCGCGGGCGGCGGACGAGCCAGGCCGCACAGGCGAGCAGCCCGACGTCCCGGGCGATCTCCTGTGGGTACTGCGTCTGGGCCGCCGCGATCGTTCCCCCCTGGCCGAAACAGCCGCAGTCGATGCTCAGGCCGCGGGCCCACGCGGAGGCGATGCCGAGAATGAAGACCACCATGAGGAGTCCGCCCACCACCGCGCTCGCCCGGGTGAACAGCCCCAGCACCAGCAGGAGGCCCACGGCGACCTCGAGGACGGGCAACGCGTAGCCGACGTAGCCGGCGACGTCGTACGGCAGGAGCTGGTAGGCGCGCACCGCCCTCGCCGACGTCTCGAGCTGTCCGACCTTGAGCAGCCCCGCGACCAGCACGACACCGCCCAGGACCAGCCTTGCCAGCAGCCCGACGACGTCGTGTCTGCGGGGGTGGGCGAGGACGCTCACGTCAGCGACCGCTCCGGACGCCGTCGGCCAGCTCGGTCACGAGCGCACGCAGCGTGGTGAGGCCGGACTCGAGGTCCTCCGCCTCGGTGAGGCAGCGGACCAGGGCCGAACCGACGATGACCCCGTCGGCGTAGGCCGCGACCTCGGCGGCCTGCTCACCGTTGGACACCCCGAGGCCGACGCACACCGGTAGGTCGGTCGCCGCCTTCGTGCGACTGACGATGACCGAGGCGGCGTCGCCCATGGAGGTGCGGGCCCCGGTGACACCCATGTGGGAGACGGCGTAGACGAAGCCCCTGCAGTGCGAGGTGACCGAGGCGATGCGCTCCTCGGTCGAGCTGGGCGCGACGAGGAAGATCCGGTCGAGACCACTGGCGTCGCTGGCCGCGATCCACTCGCCTGCCTCGTCGGGGATGAGGTCCGGCGTGATGATCCCGGCCCCGCCGGCGGCGGCGAGGTCGGTGGCGAAGGCGGTGGGTCCGTGTCGCAGGATGAGGTTCCAGTAGGACATCACCAACGGTGGGGCGCCGGCGTCGCGGACGGCGCGGGTGGCGGCGAAGGCGTCGTCCACCCGGACGCCGCGCTTGAGGGCCTGGTCCGCGGCATACGCGATGACCGGGCCGTCCATGAGCGGGTCGCTGTAGGGGATGCCCACCTCGACGATGTCCACCCCGGCCTGCACCATCGCCACCATCGCAGCGACAGATCCCTCGACCGTCGGGAAGCCGACAGGCAGGTAGCCCACCAGGGCCGCGCGGTTCTCCTCGCGACAGCGCGCCAGGACCTCGCCCACCCCGATGTTCGTCATGGTGCTCACAGCTGGGTCCTTCCGTCGCCCTCGGCGCGCGGCTCGTCGGCCGTGCCGCTGGGGACCGCGTCGCCGTCGATGAGGCCGAAGTACTCCGCGGCGGTGTGCATGTCCTTGTCGCCGCGCCCGGAGAGGTTGACCAGCAGCAGCGCGTCGGGGCCGAGCTCGCGGCCCACCTCGATCGCCCCGGCGAGGGCGTGCGCCGACTCGATGGCGGGGATGATCCCCTCGGTGCGGCACAGCAGCTCGAAGGCCTTCATGGCCTGCTCGTCGGTGGCGTAGCGGTACTCCGCCCGGCCGCTGTCGCGCAGGTGGGCGTGCTCCGGTCCGACGCTGGGGTAGTCGAGTCCTGCCGAGATGGAGTGCGACTCCAGCGTCTGGCCGTCGTCGTCCTGCATGAGGTAGCTGAACGTGCCGTGCAGCACCCCCGGCGAGCTCGCGGCGAAGCGGGCTGCGTGGCGGCCCCCCTCGACCCCTTCTCCCCCGGCCTCGACACCGATGAGTCGGACCTCGGCGTCGTCCAGGAAGCGGTGGAAGATGCCCATCGCGTTGGACCCGCCACCGACGCAGGCGATCACGGCGTCCGGCAGCCGGCCCGCGGTGTCGAGCACCTGACCACGTGCCTCGACACCGATGATGCGGTGGAAGTCGCGGACCATCTCCGGGAACGGGTGCGGTCCCGTCACCGTGCCGAGGATGTAGTGCGTGTCGCCGACGTTGCTCACCCAGTCGCGCAGGGCGTCGTTGATGGCGTCCTTGAGCGTGGCGCTGCCTGTCGGGACCGCCTTGACGACGGCACCGAGCATCCGCATGCGGGCGACGTTGAGGGCCTGGCGCTCGGTGTCGACCTTGCCCATGTAGATGACGCAGTCCAGGCCCATCAGGGCGGCCGCGGTCGCGGTGGCGACGCCGTGCTGCCCCGCACCGGTCTCGGCGATGACGCGGGTCTTGCCCATCCGCTTGGTCAGCAGGGCCTGGGCCAGGACGTTGTTGATCTTGTGCGAGCCGGTGTGGTTGAGGTCCTCGCGCTTGAGGATGATCCGCGCGCCACCGGCGTGCTCGGCGAACCGCGGCACCTCGGTGATGATGCTCGGCCGACCGGTGTAGGTGCGGTGCAGCCGCTCGAGCTCCCCCAGGAACTCGGGGTCCACCATCGCCTTGCGACGGGCCTCGTCGAGCTCCTCGAGCGCCGGGATCAGTGCCTCCGGGACGTAGCGGCCACCGAACTCACCGAAGCGACCCGGCCGGGCCATGGGCTCGGGCACCAGTCCGGGCGAAGTCGGGTCAGGGGTCAGGTCGGTCATGAGGGGGCTCCCGCCGCGATGAGGTCGTGGGCCGCTTGTCGTGGCGCGCTGCCACGGACGAGCGCCTCTCCGACGAGGACTGCGTCGGCACCCTCTCCTGCGAAGCGGGCGGCGTCGGCGGGACCGGAGATCCCGGACTCGGCCACCTTCACGCAGGTGTCGGGGATGAGGGGCGCGAGGCGCCCGAAGGTGTCGGGGTCGACAGCCAGGGTCTTGAGGTTGCGGGCGTTGACGCCGATGACGCTCGCTCCGGCGTCGACGGCGCGCGCCGTCTCGTCCTCGTCGTGGACCTCGACGAGCGCGGTCATCCCGAGGTCACGTGCCAGCTGCTGCATGCGGACGAGTTCGTCCTGGGCGAGCGCGGCCACGATGAGCAGGATCAGGTCGGCACCGTGGGCCCGCGCCTCGTACAGCTGGTAGTCCTCCACCATGAAGTCCTTGCGCAGCACCGGGATCCGCACGGCCCGGCGCACGGCGTCGAGGTCGTCGAGGGAGCCACCGAAGCGCCGGCGCTCGGTGAGCACGCTCACGGCGGTGGCGCCACCGGCCTCGTAGTCCGCGGCGAGGGCCGCGGGGTCGGCGATGTCCGCGAGGGCACCCTTGCTCGGGCTGGCGCGCTTCACCTCGGCGATCAGGGCCAGCCCGGGGCGTCGCAGAGCCGCTTCCGCGTCGAGGGCGGGCGCCGCCCTGCGAGCGCGCTGCTCGATCTGCGCGGCAGGGGTCGCGGACACGGCGTCCGCGAGGTCCTCGCGGACACCAGCGACGATCTCGTCGAGCACGGAGGCCATGGTTGACAGGTTATAGAGCGGGTCGGGCGACGCCGCGTCAGGGTCGCAGAACGGACAGCTCGGGGAGCAACCGCAGCAGGCCGAACGCCAGCAGGCCACCGGCCCACAGCCCACCCACCATCGACGAGCGCCGCAACCAGGTGGGGCGGCGTCCCCGCACCGCGGCAGCCACCCAGGCCACGAACGCGAGGCCGGCGAGCAGGACCGTCAGCACGACATACGCGTTGCTCGACAGGGCCGCGGTGACGTCACCGGTGAGCAGGTCGTGGGTGGCGCGCAGTCCGCCACAGGCAGGACACGGCACCCCGGTGAGCAGGAGGATCGGGCAGACCGGCCACGAGCCGGCGGTGTGGGGGTCACGCAGCAGGAGCGCGCCAGCAGCGACGACGCCCGCGGCACCGGCGATCAGCGGAGCTCGGAGCTGCTCCGGGACTCGGGTGGCCGCGACCGTCACGGGGTCAGCTGATGCCGGAGGTCTTCTGCGAGTCGCTCGTGACCGGCGGCACGTCCTTGGCGCCGTAACCGGCCATGCCGAGGACCTTGCCCGCCACGACGCCGACGACGCAGATGACCGCACCGACGACGAAGAGCGCGACGCTGGTCGCGACGACGGCCCACGACATCACCGCGGTGCCGACGAGCAGGATCCCGACGGCCGTCCACGCGGCGACGCTGTGGCCGTGGTCTTCGTGGATCTCGTGCTCTGCCATGGTGCGGGGCTCCTGTGGAGGTGAAGGGAGGTCGTTCCCACCCATTCTGTCAGGTGTCGCGCGGCTCGTCGCGCATGGTTCCCTCCGGCTGCGCCGTCGGCTCGTCGCGCGCGGTCGGCAGGTCGTGCGCCGTCGGCTCGTCGCGCGCGGTCGGGTCGTCCCCGGCGTCGAGCCGGTCCCAGTCGCTGGCGACCCGCTGCCCGCGGGGGCCGGCGGTCGCGCCCGGGGCCTCGTACTTCGCGCCCAGCCCGCGCCACGAGCCGGCGCCCACCCAGCCGCCGACGGCCGCGACGAGCAGCAGGACGCTGGCCGCCACCGCGATCCAGGGCCAGGCCGTCGGGGTCGCGTGGGTCTCGATGGTGCCGGTCCGTCCGAGCGACCGGGCAGCGACGGCGCCGAGGGACTGCTCGGGGTCGAGGGCGATCCGGGTCGCGACGAACCCTGCGCCGAGTCCGGCGAGGGCGAGGACGACCAGCGTGACCCGACGGACGGCCGGGCCGCTGGTCGCGCTGGCCAGCGCAGCGGCGGCCGCGACCAGGGCCAGGGCCACCACCCCGGTCGCGAGCTCGCTGCCCGTGCCGAGGATGCGGCTGGCCCCGAGCACCGGGTCGTCCACGGTCCCGGTCACCCAGGTCCGCCCACCACTGGTCAGGAGCACACCGGCCCCGACGAGGGCGAGCAGGATGACGCCGAGCTTGGACGTCGGGCGCAGGCGCTTCACCGGACGGTCCGCAGGGCGCTCGCGGTCGCGACGGCTCGCAGCGCGGCGGCGGCCTTGTTGACCGTCTCCTCGAACTCCGCCGTGGGAACGGAGTCGGCGACGATCCCCGCCCCCGCCTGGACGTGGGCGGTGCCGTCCTTGATGACGGCCGTGCGGATGGCGATGGCCATGTCGAGGTCTCCGTGGAAGTCGAGGTAGCCCACGACGCCGCCGTAGATGCCACGGCGGCTGGGTTCGTAGTGCTCGATGAGGCTCAGCGCGCGCGGTTTCGGCGCGCCGGACAGGGTGCCGGCGGGGAACGTCGCGGCGAGGACGTCGTATGCGGTGTGGCCGGGAGCGAGGTCGCCGACCACGGTGGACTCGAGGTGCGTGACGTGGGAGTAGCGCCGCACGTTCATGAACTCGACGACGTCGACGGTGCCGGGCTCGCAGACCCGCTGCAGGTCGTTGCGGCCGAGGTCGACGAGCATCACGTGCTCGGCCCGCTCCTTGGGGTCGGCGAGCAGGTCCTCGGCGAGGCGCAGGTCGTCCTCGGGGGTCTTGCCCCGCGGCCGCGAACCGGCGATCGGGTGGGTGATGGCCCGACGGCCGGTCACCTTCACCAGGGCCTCGGGCGAGGAGCCGACGACGTCGTAGGCCGTGCCATCGCCCAGTGGCAGCCGCAGCAGGTACATGTAGGGGCTGGGGTTGGAGGTGCGCAGGGCTCGGTAGACCTCGAGCGCGTCGACGGGACACGGCGTCGAGAACCGTTGCGAGAGCACGACCTGGAAGACCTCGCCGGCGCGGATGTCCTCCTTCGCGAGCTCCACCATCTCCTCGAAGTCGTCTTGGGCGTAGTTGCTGCGCACCTCGCCGCGGGCCTGGTCGAAGGCCCCACGGTCCACCGTCGACACGGTGCTCGGCGCGGGGGCCGCGAGGTCGCTGGTCATGGCGTCCAGCCGCGCGACGGCGCCGGCCCAGGCATCCTCGACGTGCTCGTCGGTGCCGTCGAAGTTCACGGCGTTGGCCACGAGCAGCACCGAGCCGTCGGCGTGGTCGAGCACCGCGAGGTCGGTGGCCAGCATCATCGTGAGCTCGGGGACCCCGAGCTCGTCGGGCACCTCGGCGGGGACCTTCTCCCAGTGCCGCACCGCGTCATACGAGATGGCACCCACCATGCCGCCGGTGAGCGGGGGCAGGCCCTCGATGGGTTCGGTGGCCAGCGCGGCGACGGTGTCCCGCAGGGCGTCGAGGGGGCTGCCGCTGGTGGGCACGCCGACGGGCGGCTCCCCCACCCAGTGCGCCTCGCCGTCGCGTTCGGTGAGCACGGCACCGCTGGCAGCGCCGACGATGGAGTAGCGCGACCAGACCCCGCCGTGCTCGGCGGACTCCAGCAGGAAGGTGCCCGGCGCGTCCTTGGCGAGCTTGCGGTAGACCCCCACCGGCGTCTCCGCGTCGGCCATCAGGCGGCGCACGACGGGGATGACGCGGCGGTCGCGGGCCAGCAGCTGGAACGTCTCCAGCGTGGGCCACGTCGTGCCGAAGGACAGGTCCGGTGCCACGTCGGCCGACGGGGCTCCACCCTGCGGGGTGGCGTCAGCCATCGGTCGACACCGCAGCACCGAGGTCACCGGCGTCGAAACAGGTGTGGTCGCCGGTGTGGCAGGCCGCGCCGACCTGGTCGACCCGCACGAGCAGGGCGTCGCCGTCGCAGTCGAGGGCCACCGACCTGACGTGCTGGACGTGGCCGCTGGTGTCGCCCTTGCGCCAGTACTCCTCGCGGCTGCGCGACCAGAAGGTCACCCGGCCCTCGGTGAGGGTGCGGCGCAGCGCCTCGTCGTCCATCCAGCCGAGCATGAGGACCTCGCCGCTGTCGTGCTGCTGGACCACCGCGGCGACCAGGCCCTGGGCGTCACGCTTGAGCCGGGCGGCGATCTGGGGGTCGAGCACTGCTGGGGAGGTCACCGGGCCATTGTGCCCACAACGCGCCCGGTGCGGATCCGCGGGTCACGCGGTCAGCGGCTCGAGGTGGACACCGGCCTTGGTCACCGTGACCAGGTGGCGGTCGGGCACCTCCTGCCAGCCGGCGGTGTCGTCGGGCTCGCTCGCCACGAGGACGCCGGCGGCGTCGCGGCGCAGGAAGAGGGTGTCGCCCCACCGCGTCGCCCGCAGCTCGTCGCGGGCGAGCAGCAGGAGGTTCAGGCGCGCACCGGGGTCTGCCCCGGCCACTGCGTGCAGGGTGGCGCCGACGCGGTGGACCCCTTCTGCGACCACCCGGGCGGCGAGCAGTGCTGCGTCACAGGCCGACTCGGCGTCCAGGCTCGGCCCGACGGCCTGCCGGTCGACCTTGCCGTTGTGGGAGACCAGCCACCCGTCGTGCAGGAACGGCGCTGCCGCGGTGGCGTCGGCCGGCATCCCCTCACTGGCCGACCGGACCGCAGCGACCACCCGACCCGACACGAGGTGGGGTGCCATCGAGGCGAGGTTCACGTCGGACCACATCGGCTTGTCGGAGCGCCACCGCGCCGCAGGTCCCCCGTCGTCCGGGTGCAGGCCGACCCCCCAGCCGTCGGCGTTGACCGTGCCGTGCGCCTGACGCCGCGGGGCCCACGACTGGGTGAGCAGTCCGTGCCCGGGTTCGAGCACGAGGGAGGCCACCGACCGCGGTGACCCGAACCACGCCAGGTGCCGGCACACCTCAGGCGTCCCAGGCCAGGCGCACGCCGGTGAAGATCTGCCGGCGGAAGGGGTGGTCCCAGTTGCGGAACGAGGGCCGCACGGTCGATGCGGCGGTGGCCCAGGAGCCACCCCGCAGGACGCGGTAGTCACCTCCGAAGAAGGGTGCGCTGTACTGCGCGTAGAGCATCGGGCTGAAACCGGGCCACGCCTCGAACCCCGACGACGTCCACTCCCAGACGTCCCCGATGAGCTGCTCGACCCCGTATGCCGACGCCCCGGCGGGCAGCGAACCCACCGGCGCGGGGCGCAGGGCCCCGCCACCGAGGTTGGCGAGCTCGGGGCCGGGCGCGGCCGACCCCCACGGCCAGCGACGGCGGCGACCAGCGACCGGGTCCCATGCGCAGGCCTTCTCCCACTCCACCTCGGTGGGCAGGCGGGCGCCGGACCAGCGAGCGAAGGCCTGCGCCTCGAAGTGGCTGACGTGCTGCACCGGCTCGTCGGCCGGGATGTCCTCGACGACCCCGAACCGCACGCGCGTGCCGTCGGCGTTCCACGCCAGCGGCCGCTCGAGGCCGACCTGGTGCCGGTGCTCCCAGCCCCGGTCGGACCACAGCTCCCGGCGGTCGTAGCCGCCCGCCTCGACGAAGGCCTGCCACTGCGCGTTGGTCACCGGGACCCGGCCGATCCGGAACGCCGGAAGGTCCACGACGTGCCCGGGTCGCTCGTTGTCCAGCGAGGTCGGCTCCTCCAGCGCGCTGACACCGAGGACGAACTCGCCCGCGGGGACGAGCACCGAGTCCTGCGGCACCGGTCGCCCGGCCGGCAGGTCACGCGTCGGGGTGAGGACGGGAGCACCCGAGCGCAGCTGGAGCGTCGCCAGCATCGTCTCGTCGTGCTGCTCCTCGTGCTGCACGACCATCGCGTAGGGGAAGATGTCGTCGGCCCGCTCGAGGGCGTCGAGCACCCGGCCGCGGACCTCGCGACCGTAGCGACGGGCCTCCACCGGCGGCAGCAGCGGCAGGGTCGGACGGATCGCGCGCGGCTGGGTGAACGCGTCGTACAGGGCATCGACCCCCGCGGGGAGCAGCCCGGGGAGGGCCGAGTCGCCCTGGCGGATCAGCCAGAGCTCCTCCTGCTGGGAGATGTGGGCCAGGTCCCACACCAGCGGGCTCATGATCGGGCTGTGCTGGGCGAACAGCTCGCTCTCGTCGAGCTCGGTGAGCCACGTGGTGCGGGCGCGGGCGAGCTCGAGGTCGCGGGCCACCTCCGTCGCGGTGGGCAGCGCCGGCGCCCGGTCGGCAGCGGTGGCGATGGCGCCGGTGGCCGAAGCGCCGGTGGTCGAGGCGCTGGTGGTCGAGGTGCTGGTGAGGTTCTGGTCAGGCACGGGACATCTCCTCCAGGACGACCGCAGGCCCCCGCCTGCGGAGGTCGTCGACGATCAGGGAGCCGGGGCTGCGGCCCGTGGCGGCGAGCTCGACGAGCTCCTCCACCGCCGGCCGGACGCGTTCGGGCACGACGGACAGCGCCGCCTCGAGGCAGGTGGTGGCAGCGCGACGGAGTGCGGTGTCGCCGAGGCCGTCGCTGGCAGCCTCGTGCCACCGGTCGGCGGTGGCGACGACGGCTTGGTCGACGACCGGGTGGATCTCCTCGGTGTCCATCCAGACCGTGGCCAGCGCCGCGAGGGCCGGCCACCAGCGGTCGGGGACGGAGTCGAGGCACCGCAGCTCCAGCCACCCGCGCAGGCGGACGGGCGGGAACAGCGTGCTCAGCTGCCGCCGGACGTCTCCCACCGTGGCCGCAGGCCAGTCGCCGGGCTCGGTGAGCCAGTCCTGGAGGGTTCGGAGGCGCTGGTCAGGTGCCGCAGCGGTATTCGTCGGAGCCAGGACCACGGGCGCCTGCAGCGCCCGTTCGGCCCAGGCACGGGACGGGTCCTGGTCGTCGATCGGTCCGGAGCGCAGGTCGCCCAGGCCCGTCCAGGCCCGCTGGCGCGCAGAGTGCCAGCCGGTGTCGTGGCCCGCCAGGTAGGCCGAGCTGCCACTCAGGGCGGTGAGCAGGGGCCCCAGCCGCTGGGCCCGCCGCACCCGGTCGGCCCACTGACCCGGCCGTCCCGGCTGGAGGTTGACCTGCAGCGCGGCCGTCGAGCACATCATCGTCGCCCCGTGGCCGCCGGTGGCTGCGCTGGCGGCGAAGAAGCGCTCCATCACCTCGTACCGCTCGGCGGGGTTGACCCGCTGCGGCGGTCGCAACGGGTCGCTGCCCAGCAGGGCCCAGCCCAGCCCTTCCTGCGCCAGGGCGGCCCGCAGGTGGGCGGTGTCCTGGGCCATCGCCACCAGGGCGGCATCGATGTCGGGGTGGGGCGCTGAGGACACCTCGACCTGGCCACCGGGCTCGAGCGTGGTGCGACCACCGCACGGCAGCACCGCGAGGCGGTCGGCGAGTGCGGACAGGACCTCGAACGACGGACGTGCCGACGGTTCGTCCCAGACGACGGCGTGGCCCTCGACCTCGAGACCGACCGTGCCCACCGGCAGGTCGGCCAAGGCCAGGGCCTCGACCATCGCTCGGGTCTCGTCGAGGGTGATGGGGCTCGAGTCGTCGAGCAGATCGTGTGCTGCCGAAGGTCGTGCGGCGGTGGTGGTCACTGGTACAGCCCCTCGCGGTCCGGGCCGGATCCACAAGGGATCCGCGGGTCATCGGGGCGACCGGGCTCTCGACCAGGCCGTCCGGCTTCCATCATGCAACAGCCCGCCGACAGGCACTACCCGGGGACCGCCCGGAAGGGGAAGCGGACCGGCTCAGCCGCGCTGCTGGGCCGACCAGGAGGCGTGCAGCGTGGCATACACGCCGCCCGCCCGGACGAGGTCGCGGTGCGGGCCGCGCTCGACGACGCGCCCCTGGTCAACCACGATGACCTCGTCGGCAGCCTCGGCCGTGGAGAGGCGGTGCGCGATCGCGACCGACGTGCGGCCACGGGTCAGCCCCTCGAGGGCCCGCTGGAGGCGGACCTCGGTGGAGGGGTCGACCGCGGAGGTGGCCTCGTCGAGGACGAGCAGGTCGGGGTCGGCGAGGTAGGCCCGCGCCAGGGCGACGAGCTGGCGCTCCCCCGCCGACAGCGACTCGCCGCGCTGGCCGACCTCGGTGGCCAGGCCCTGGGGCAGGCCGGCCAGCCAGGCATCGAGCCCGAGCTCGGTGATGGCCAGGGTCACATCGGCGTCGGTCGCATCGGGACGGCCGAACCGGACGTTCTCGCGCAGCGTCGCGTCGAAGAGGAAGCCCTCCTGCGGGACCAGCACGACACGCTCACGCAGGGAGGAGAACCGCACCTCGCGCAGGTCGACCCCGTCGATGCGGACGGTGCCCTCACTCGGGTCCATCAACCGGGTCAGCAGCTTGGCGAGGGTCGACTTGCCCGAACCGGTCTCGCCGACGATCGCGACCCGGGACCTGGGCGCGATGGACAGGCTCACGTCGTGCAGGACCGTCTCGCCGCCCGGGTAGGCGAACGAGACGTCCTCGAAGTCGACGGTGATCGGACCGCGTGGCAGGACCTGGCCCTCGGCGCCGGGATCGGCGACGTCCGCGTGCGTGTCCACGACGCCGATGACGCGGCGCCAGCCGGCGACGGCGTTCTGGAGCTCGTTGAGGATCTCGGTGGCCTGCTGCACCGGCTGGGTGAAGAGGTTGACGAGGAAGAGGAACGCCAGCAGCTGTCCCAGCGTGAGGTCGTCGTGCACCGCCTGGATGGTGCCGACCACGAGCACCACGGCGAGGGTCAGGCCGGCCACGAGCTGGCCCGACGAGAACGCCACCACCGAGCGGACCTGCGCCCTGATGGCGGCCCCCCGGTGCCCTTCGATGGCGGCGTCGATCCGCTGCGCGGTGCGCTCCTCCACGCCGTACGCCCGGATGGTCGCGGCGCCGACGACCGACTCGGAGACGGCCGCGAGCAGGTCACCGACGCGTTCGCGCACCTGGGTGTAGGCGCGCCCGACGATGGCCTGGAACCGGCGGATCACGAACAGCAACGGCACGAAGCAGAGCCAGACCACGCCGGTGAGGAGCGGGCTGTAGAAGAGCATCAGCGCGGTGGCCACGGCGATCTGGCCGAGGCTGAGGATGAGGATGATCCCGCCGAACTGCACGAACTGGGAGATGGTGTCGACGTCGGAGGTGACGCGGCTGACCATCGACCCGCGGCGCTCGGTGTTCTGGGTGAGCATCGACAGGTCGTGGATGTGGCGGAAGGCGCGCAGCCGCAACGTCGCCAGCCCCGCCTCGGACGCGCGGAAGAGACGCACGTTCACGCCATACGCACTCACGGCCGTCGCCGCGACGGCGATCAGGGCGAAGAGCACGTACTGCGTGACCAGGCCGGGGTCCGGTCCGTCCTTGCCGAGCAGGCCGTTGTCGGTGGTCTTCTGCACGACGAACGGGACGACGACGCGGCCGACGGTCGTGACGGCGGCCAGGGCCAGGGTGATCCCCAGGCCTCGGCGCAGCTCGGGCGAGAGGTCGAGCCCGCGGCGCAGGGTCGCCATGGTGCCCAGCCCCGACGTGGTGTCGATGGAGGTGCTCATGGTGCGTCCACCTCCTCGTCCGCGGTGACGGCGGCTCGCTCGGCCGCCTCGCGGGCGTAGGCCGTGACCAGGTGCTCGTAGCCGACGCAGCGCTGCTGGAGCTCGCGGTGGGTGCCGTGGTCGACGACCCGGCCGAGCTCGATGTAGACGATCTCGTCGGCGAGCGTGATGGTGGACATGCGGTAGGCGACGACCAGGACGGTCGTGCCGGCACTCGACCGGCGTAGGCCGGCGAGGATCGCCTGCTCGACCGCCGGGTCGACGGCGCTCGTCGCGTCGTCGAGGACGAGGAGCTGGGGACGACGGATGATGGCTCGGGCCAACGCGATCCGCTGCCGCTGACCACCGGAGAGGGACGCGCCGCGTTCCCCCACCCTCGTGTCGAGACCGGCCCCGAGGGCGGTGACGAACCCGGTCGCCTGGGCCACCTCGATGGCGTCCCAGACCTCGGCGTCGGTGTGGTCGGCGCCGAGGGTGATGTTGCCGCGCACGGTGTCGTCGAACATGAAGGTCTGCTGCGGAACGAGGGCGGCCACCGACGACACCCCGCCGCGGGCGACCCGGCGCAGGTCCGTGCCGTCGAGGGTGACGTCGCCGCGGTCGGGGTCGACGAGCCGCAGCGTGAGGTTGGTCAGGGTCGACTTGCCCGAGCCGGTGGGGCCCACCAGCGCCACGGTGGACCCGGCGGGCACCTCGATGTCGACGTCGTGGATGGCCTGGAACTTCGACTCGACGCCGTGCTCGTCGACGATGTCGTAGGAGTAGTCGACACCGGCGAGCCGGGAGCGGGCCGCACCGGTGCGGGCCAGCTCCTGGTCGCCGAACTCCAGCTCGCCGCGTGCCTTGAGGACGGCGTCGACACGGTCCCACCCGACGACGGTGCGCGGCAGCTCGCCGAGCACCCAGCCGAGGGCGCGCACCGGGAAGGCCAGCACGGAGATGAGGTAGGCGACCTGCACCACGGCCGCCGGTTCGAGCACGCCGTTGGCGACCTGGTGGGCTCCGACGACCAGCACGGCGAGGGTCCCGAGCGTCGGGATGGACTCGATGACCGGGTCGAACGTGCCGCGCGTGCGGCCCACCTCGACGTTGGCCACCTGCAGGCGTCGGGTGACCTCCTCGAAACGGCGGGCCTCCTGCTCCTCACGCCCCATCGACTTGACGATCAGGGCCGCCTCGAAGCTCTCGTGGGCGACCTCGCTGACCTCGGCGCGCAGCTGCTGGGCACGCGAGACCCGGGGCGACATCGACCGCTGGAAGACCATGTTCGCCAGGAACAGGGCCGGGAACACCGTCAGGCCGATGATCGCCATCACCGGGTCGACGAGCACCATCTGGACGATGCCCGCGACGAGCATGATGATCACGCCGAGAGCCATCGGCAACGGCGCGAACACGTTCCAGGTGGCTTCGACGTCGGCGTTGGCGTTGGACAGCAGCTGCCCCGAGGGGTGGCGGTGGTGCCAGGACAGGGGCAGCCGCAGGTACTGGCGGGTGACCTCGCGGCGGTACCCGGCGGCGACGTTGTACATCGTGTAGCCGGCGGCGACCCGGCGGATGACGACGCCGATGACGTTGACCACGACCACCCCGGCCACCCAGCCGAAGATCGTCCAGAGCTGGGCGCTGGTCACCGTGCCGGCCGCGACCGCGGGTTGGATCTGCTCGCGGGTCACCTTGCCGATGGCCCACGCGGTGAGGACGGTCATCACGCCGTACACGGCACTGCCGGCGACGGCGAGGCCGAACCAGCGGGGCTCCCGACGGATGCCGATCCCCACGATGCCGAGGCTGCGGCGCAGCGACGGCGCGGCGTCGACGGACACAGCAGACCTCCGGGTGGTGCACGAGTGGGATGGGTGAACCCTCTCACGCGGTACCGACCCCCACACGCCCGACCGCGTCCGCCGGCACCCGACCGCGCCCGACCGCGCCCGACCGCACCCGCCCCCGTCCGACCGCGTCCGCCTGCGCCCGCCCCGAGACCACGGCGCATGATGGAGGCATGACCCACCTCGCCCGCCTCGAGCGCGACGCCCTGTGCGACACCTTCCTGTCCACCGGTCCGGATGCCCCCACGCTGTGCTCGCCGTGGACGACGGCCGAGCTGGCGGCGCACCTCGTGGTCCGCGACCGCCGCCCGGACCTCGCGCCCGGCCTCGTGCTGCCGTTTCTCGCCTCCCGCCTCGAGGAGGGACAGTCCGCGTATGCCGCGAAGCCCTGGCCGGAGCTGGTCGAGCTCGTGCGTTCGGGGCCGCCGGTGTGGTCGCCGGTGCGGCTGGCTCCTGTCGACGACGCGGTCAACCTCGTGGAGTACGTCATCCACCACGAGGACGTCCTGCGCGGTGACGGGGCGGTCGGGCCGCGGCGAACCGTCTCCCAGCGCGAGTCCCGCGCCGTGTGGGCGTCCCTCAACCGCCTGGGCCGCCTGCTGTTCCGACGCAGCCCGGTCGGGGTCGTGCTGCGTGACCCCGACGGCGCGTCCGTGCACGTCCGGGCCACCACCGACCTCGGCACCGTGGTCCTGGAGGGCGCGCCGGTGGAGCTGCTCCTCGCGGCATACGGTCGGCGGCGGGTCGCCGAGGTCGAGGTGCGCGGCAGCGACGAGGCGGTCGACGCCCTCTGGGGTGCCTCGGTCGGCCTCGACTGACCACCCCGCGAGTACGCAGGCACGGCCCCCTGCGCACTCCGCGCACCCTGGGTCGACTCCGCGCCCCTGCCTGGTGCGCGAGGTCGTCCCGAGGTGCGCGCAGTCGACTTCGCGCACCTCAGGACGACTGCGCCCGGTCCTATGCTCGTCCCATGGGCGAGCAGGTCGAGTTCACGGCGCCGCTGTGGGAGTGGGAGGCCCGCGACAGCTGGTACTTCGTGACGCTCGACGAGAAGTCCAACGACGTCGTGCGCGACCGGCCACGCCCCCCGCGCGGCTTCGGGTCGATCCGGGTGCGGGCCACCGTCGGACGCACCACGTGGACGACGTCGATCTTCCCGAGCGCCGGCAGCGGGTCGGACGAGGGCGTCTACGTCGTGCCGGTGAAGAAGGCGGTGCGCAGGGCCGAGGGCCTCGAGGAGGGCGACCCGGTCACCGTGGCGCTCGAGCTGCTCGACTGAGGAGCCAGAGCGCCCGAGGAGCCCGAGCCCGAGCCTGAGGAGTCGCGTCAGCGGACGGCGAGCCCGTCGGCGCGCAGGGCGTCCTTGACGTCGCCGATGGACAGCTCACCGAAGTGGAAGACGCTGGCTGCCAGCACGGCGTCGGCACCGGCCCGCACGGCAGGGGTGAAGTCGCCGACCCGGCCGGCGCCACCGCTGGCGATGAGCGGGATGGAGATCTCGGGACGCACGAGCCCGATCAGCTCGAGGTCGAAGCCGTCCTTGGTGCCGTCGGCGTCCATCGAGTTGAGCAGGATCTCCCCGGCACCGAGCTCGGCGGTCCGGGCGCACCACTCGACCGCGTCGATGCCGGTGCCCTGCCGTCCCCCGTGCGTGGTCACCTCGAACCCGCCCGTGAACGCACCGGACTCGTCGCGGCGACGACGGACGTCGGCGGACAGGACGAGCACCTGGGACCCGAACCGGTCGGCGATCTCGGCGATCAGCTCGGGCCGGGCGATCGCGGCGGTGTTGACCCCGACCTTGTCGGCCCCGGCGCGCAGCAGCCGGTCGACGTCGGCGATGGTCCGCACTCCCCCACCGACGGTCAGCGGGATGAACACCTGCTCGGCGGTCCGGCTCACCATCTCGTAGGTGGTCTCGCGGTTGCCGCTGCTGGCCGTCACGTCGAGGAAGGTGAGCTCGTCGGCCCCCTGGTCGCCGTACGCCTTGGCCAGCTCGACCGGGTCGCCCGCGTCACGCAGGTTGGCGAAGTTGACGCCCTTGACCACCCGGCCGGCGTCGACGTCGAGGCACGGGATGACCCGGGTGGCAACACTCACCCCTGCAGGCTACCGATCTAGGGTGGGGCGCATGACGGGCGGCCGCACGGTGGACCAGGTCGAGCGCATCGTGCAGCTCGTCGCGGCGAGCGAACCCCGTTGTGGCAGCACGCGCCTCGTCGCGGTGGACGGTCCGAGCGGTGCCGGCAAGACGACCCTGGCCGCGCAGGTGGCCCAGGCGTTGGGGGCACCCACCATCCACATGGACGACCTGTACCCCGGCTGGGACGGGCTCGCCGCGGCGACCGAGCGGGTGGCGCAGTGGGTCGTCGAGCCACTGCTGGCTGGTCGCCCGGCCCGTTACCGGCGCTGGGACTGGGGCGCGGACGCATACGCCGAGTGGCACTCGGCCGGTGGCGACGTGGTCGTCCTCGAAGGGTGCGGTTCGGGGGCGCTCCCCGGTGGCGCGTTCGTGTCCGTGCTCGTCTGGGTGGACGCCGACGTCGCTGCGCGTCGCGAGCGCGGGATGGCCCGCGACCCCGGGTACGCCGAGTTCTGGGACCGCTGGGCCGCCCAGGAGCAGGCCCTGTATGCCGCGGACGGCACCCGGGCGCGCGCCGACCTGCTGCTCGACACGACCCCGCAGGCCGGCGAGCGCCATACTCGGCCCATGTCCTCCCCCGCCGTCGACCCCTGGAACGGTTGACCGGGTGAGCCCCGACGGTCGCGCCCGGGCGCGGACCCTGCTGGCCCGCGGAGCCAGCCGCACGCGCACCCCGAACTCCCAGGACCTCGCCCGCGCCGCGGCCCGCTCACGGCGGGAGGCGAGCGTCCGCAGCGCGCGCCTGGTGAGCCGGTTGTTCTTCATCGTCCAGTGCGGGCTCGGCGCAGCCGCGGCGTGGTGGGTCGCCGAGGGCCCCCTCGGCCACACCACGCCGTTCTTCGCCCCGGTGACGGCCATCATCTGCCTGGGCCTGTCGTACGGCCAGCGGCTGCGCCGGGTCGGCGAGGTGATGATCGGCGTCGCGGTCGGGGTGTTCATCGGTGACGCCTTCGTGCACTTCTTCGGCTCCGGTGTGTGGCAGATCGTCGTGGTCGTGGTGATCGCGATGAGCGTCGCCGCGCTGCTCGGCGCCGGCATGCTGCTGACCACCCAGGCGGGGGTGCAGGCGGTCATCGTCACCACGCTCATCGCCGACCCGGGCCAGGGGTTCACCCGCTGGCTGGACGCGGTCATCGGTGGCAGCATCGCCCTGCTGTTCACCCTCGTGGCGCCGGCGGCACCGCTACGTCGACCCCGCCAGCAGGCCGCCCTCGTCGTCGGTGAGATCAGCGCCATCCTCACCGACACCGTCCGTGCCCTGCGCGAGGGCGACTCCGACCTCGCCTCCGCCACCCTCGCCCGTGCGCGGGACTCCGAGGCGATGCTCGACGAGGCGCGTGCGCTGTCCGCCGAGGGCATCGCCGTCGTGCGGCTCTCACCCTTCCGGCGCCGCCACCTGCCGGGGGTGCAGGCCATCGCCGACCTCCTCGAACCCCTCGACCGCGCGATCCGGAACCTGCGCGTCCTGGTCCGTCGCGCGGCGATCGCGACGTGGCGCGAGGAGGCCGTGCCCACCGCCTACCTGCGGCTGCTCGAGGCGCTCGCCGAGACGACCACCGACATCTCCCGCGAGCTGGCCGAACGCAGGCTGCCGACCAACGCCCGGGTCGGGCTGCACCGGATCGCCGAGGCGAGCGCGGTGCTCGACCCGTCGTCAGGACTGTCCGGCGAGGTGATGCGCGCCCAGATCCGGTCGATGGTGGTCGACCTGCTCATGCTCACCGGCCTGCCCCTCGCCGAGGCCTTCGCGATGGTCCCGGAGTCGATGACCCATACCGCGGCCGATGGCTGAGACCGCTGCTGGAACACTGGCGCCGGTGAGCTCGCGACGACCCCACCTCCCACCCGTGTGGCTCATGGCCCTCGCGCTCGTCGCGGTGGCGGTCAACCTCCGCACCGCCATGGCCAGCCTTCCGCCGGTGGTGGCGTCGATCGCCGCCGACCTCGGCCTGTCGAACACCGCCCTCGGTGCCCTGACGACCCTGCCCGTCCTCTGCATGGGCGCGTTCGCCCCGCTGGCGCAGCGGGTGGCCGCGCGGATCGGCGCGGCCGGGGCCATCGAGGTGTCCGTGGTGTGCGTCGCGGTCGGCCTCGCCCTGCGCTTCGGCGGTGGTCAGGTGTGGCTGCTGTATGCCGCGACCTTCGTCGCGGGCGTGGGCATCGCCATCGGTGGCACCCTGCTCCCGGGACTGGTCAAGGAGCTCTTCCCACCCGAGCGCGCCGGGCTGGTCACCGGTCTCTACATGCTCGCGATGATGGGCGGTGCGGGTGCCTCGTCAGCGCTCTCGGTGCCCCTGGAGGGGTGGCTCGGTTCGTGGCAGGCCTCGCTGGGGTCGTGGTCGCTGCTGGGGGTCGTCGGCGCGCTCGCCTGGATCCCCGTATGGCGCGGCCACACGCGGCACCGGGCCGCGAACCCGGTCGTCATCACCGCCGCCAGGCTCCCGTGGACCCACCTGACCGCCTGGCTGGTGGCTGCCTACCTCGCGGTCCAGTCGGTCGAGTTCTACTCCTCGCTCGCGTGGCTCGCCCCGACCTACGCGGGACGAGGCTGGGACCCGACGCACGCGGGATACCTCCTCAGCGCGTTCACCGCGGCGCAGCTGGTCTCCGGTCTGCTCGCCCCTGCCCTCACCGACCGGGTCCACGACCGTCGGGTGCTGCTCGTCGGGGGGTCGCTGCTCGGTCTCCTCGGACAGGCCGGCCTGTGGCTGGCGCCTGGCTCGCTGCCCTGGGTCTGGGCCGTGGTGCTGGGCCTGGGCCAGGGCGCTGCCTTCGCGCTGGGCCTGGTCCTCATGGTCGACTACGCGGCCACCCCCGCCGCCAGCGCACGCCTGGCGGGGATGGCGTTCTTGTTCAGCTACGGCCTCGCCTCGCTGGGGCCGGCGACCATGGGCGCGATCCGGGACGCCACGGGCAGCTTCGAGAAGGTGTGGATGACGCTCACCCTGTTGATGTTCGGGCAGCTGGCGGTGGCGTTCATGCTGCGTCCCGGGCTCCGCAAGGTGCACTGAGCCCGGTCGCCGGAGTCACCCAGCGGTGACGTCGGGGCTCTTCGCCGAGGGCCCCAGGGCCTGCACGAGAGCAGCGAGCCGGCTGGCCTCCGACCGGCCGTACTCCGCGTCCGCCTTCTGGATGGCCATGATCGCCAGCGTGTCGGTGTCGTCGAGCTCGATCGTCACCCACGGGTCGCCCCCGCCGAAGCGCACGTCGACGATGGCCTGCCACGACACGACGCGGGTCGTGATGAGGTTGCGGACCGTGATCCCCTCACGGGTCGGCACCGCCCGGATCGAGGCGAACCTCCAGAGCAGGAACGCGATCGCCACGCCCACCCCGGCGAAGAAGACCTTGTCGCCGGTGCGCCAGGTGCCCCCCTCGGCGGGACCGGGAAGGAAGACGGCGATGAGTCCGAAGAGCAGCAGGGTCGCGGCGGCGAAGCCGAGGGCGACCGCGCGACCGCGGCGGGGCAGGAACGCTGCGAACGCCGTGGCCTCGTCGGCCCGCCGGTTCGCGCTGGGGTCGCTCACAACCGGCACGCGGCGATGTCGGTCACGAGGATGGCCCTCGCGCCGAGGTCCCAGAGCTCGTCCATGATCGCGTTGGTCCGCGACCGCGGCACCATGGCCCGGACCGCGGCCCAGTCCTTGTTCTGCAGCTGGGAGACGGTCGGGGACTCGAGCCCCGGCGTGATCGCGCAGGCGTCCTCGACGAGGTCGACCGGCACGTCGTAGTCGAGCATGACGTAGTGGCGGGCCGTGATGACACCGGTCAGGCGGCGCCGGAGCACCTCCACCGCGGCAGTCTCGTCGCTGCCCTCGCGCCGGATGAGCACCGCCTCGCTGCGCAGGATGGCCTCGCCGAACACCTCGAGGCCCTGCTGGCGCAGGGTCGTGCCGGTCTCGACCACGTCGGCGATGACATCGGCCACCCCCAGGGTGATCGCGGTCTCGACGGCACCGTCGAGGCGCACCACCTCGGCGCTGATGCCCTGGCCGGCGAGGTGCTTCTCGACCAGGCCCGGGTAGCTCGTCGCGACACGGCGCCCGGCGATCTCCTCGACGGACGCGCACGTGCCGGGCCTGGCGGCATACCGGAAGGTCGACGCCCCGAAGCCCAGGGTCATCACCTCGATCGCCGGGCTGTCCGAGTCGAGCAGCAGGTCGCGGCCGGTGACGCCGCAGTCCACGGTGCCCGAGCCGACGTAGACGGCGATGTCCCGCGGGCGCAGGTAGAAGAACTCGACGTCGTTGTCGGCGTCGGTGAGGACCAGCTCCTTGCTGTCACGGCGGACGCGGTAGCCCGCCTCGCGCAGCATCTCGACAGAGGCCTCGGACAGGGAGCCCTTGTTGGGCACGGCAATTCGCAACATGGTCGGGGGTTCCTAGAGGTGGGTGTAGACGTCGTCGAGGCTGAGGTCGGAGGCGATCATGAGCACCTGCAGGTGGTAGAGCAGCTGGCTGATCTCCTCGGCCGTGCGCTCCTTGCCCTCGTGCTCGGCAGCCATCCAGACCTCGGCGGCCTCCTCGACGATCTTCTTGCCGATGGCATGCACGCCGGCGTCCAGCTCACGGACGGTGCCGGAACCCTCGGGGCGGGTCAGCGCCTTCTCGGCCAGCTCGGCGTACAGGTCGTCGAAGGTCTTCACGCGTCAAGGGTACGGGTGGGCGCGGCCCCGACCGAACCCGGACCGCGCCGGGTCAGGCGGGCGGGGTCAGGCGGGCGGGGTCAGGCGGGCGGGGTCAGGCGGGGACGGGTCGCGCCGGCGCGCCATAGGTGGTGGTGCGCTCGCGGACCGGGCGCCCGATCCCGTCGGCGATCTCGGTGAGCTCGGCGACGGTCTTGGCCGAACCGTGCTCCGAGCCCGCCATCCGGCTGATGGTCTCCTCCATGAGCGTGCCGCCGAGGTCGTCGGCACCGCCGGTGAGCATCGCGCGGGTGCCCTCGACGCCGAGCTTGACCCACGAGGTCTGCACGTGGTCGATGCGACCGTGCAGCATCAGCCGGGCGACGGCGTGCACGGCCCGGTTGTCGCGCAGCGTCGGCCCGGGGCGGGCCAGGCCGGCGAGGTAGACCGGGGCGTTGGTGTGCACGAACGGCAGCGGCACGAACTCGGTGAGCCCCCCGGTCCGGTCCTGCAGCTCCTGCAGCCGGCGCAGGTGCCCGACCCAGTGCCGCGGGTGGTCGACGTGGCCGTACATCATCGTCGAGCTGCTGGGGATGCCGAGCTCGTGCGCGGTGGCGACGATCTCGAGCCACTGGTCCGCGGGCAGCTTGCCCTTGGTCAGGACCCAGCGCACCTCGTCGTCGAGGATCTCGGCGGCCGTGCCCGGTATGGAGTCGAGCCCGGCCTCCTTGACCTCCTCCAGCCAGGCGCGGGGAGAGACCCCCTGCTTGGCCGAGGCCGTCGCGATCTCCATGGGGGAGAACGCATGCACGTGGATGCCCGGCGCAGCGGACTTCACCGCGCGGACGATGTCGGCGTACGCGCCGGCCTTGAGGTCCGGGGAGATCCCGCCCTGGAGGCAGACCTCTGTGGCGCCGAGGGCCTGGGCCTGCGCCGCGCGCGTGCCGACCTCCTCGAGCGACAGGGTGTAGGCGTCGGCGTCGGTCTTGCGTTGGGCGAAGGCGCAGAACCGGCAGCCGACGTAACAGACGTTGGTGAAGTTGATGTTGCGGTTCACGACGTAGGTGACGTCGTCGCCGACGACCTCGCGGCGCAGGTGGTCGGCCAGCGTGGTCAGCGCCTCGAGGTCGGGGCCGTCTGCGGTGAACAGGGTGAGGTAGTCGGCGTCCGACAGCCCCGCCGGGTCGGCCTCGGCCCGGGCGAGGGCGGCCCGGGCATCGCTGGGCAGGAGGGTGGCCGTGCCGTCGATGCGCGTCGCGACCTCGGTCCAGTCGCCGTAGACCTGGTCGAAGTCGCTGCGCCGGTCGGCGGTGCGCCCGGTGGTGTCGATGCTCGCGTGCAGGTCGGTCCGTCCCGTTCCCGCCCCGAGGTCGCTCAGCCCGCCGTCGGGCTCCTGCCACGGCAGTCCCGTGGCGAAGGCTCCCTCGCGCGCCAGGCCGGTGACCGGGTCGGCCAGCGCCTCGACGTGGGGGCGCACCCGCGGGTCGAACCACGGCTCGTCGCCGGCCAGCCCGCCCCGGACGAAGCGCGGGTGCGCAGTGAGCCGCTCGGCGAGGCGCAGGCCGGAGTCCGCGGTCCACTGCGCCAACAGCTCGACCTCGGGCCAGGGGCGTTCGGGGTTCACGTGGTCGGGGGTCACCGGAGAGACGCCACCCCAGTCGTCGACCCCGGCAGCCAGGAGCCGGGCGATCTCGGCGGGCTCGGACAGGTTGGGCGGTGCCTGCACGGTGACGGTCGGGCCCAGCAGCAGTCGGGTGACGGCGATGGTGGCGAGGTACTCCTCGGTCCCCAGGTCGGGGGTCGAGCGCATCGCGGTGTCGTCCTTGGCCCGGAAGTTCTGGACGATGCACTCCTGGACGGTGCCGTACTCCCGCGCCACGTGACGGATCGCCAGGATGCTGTCGACCCGGTCCTGGGCGTTCTCCCCGATCCCGACGAGGATGCCCGTGGTGAACGGCACCCCCACGCGACCAGCGTCCTCGAGCACCCGCAGGCGCACGGCAGGGTCCTTGTCGGGCGAGCCGAAGTGCGCTCCCCCGGGCTCCTCGAACACCGCGCGCGAGGTCGTCTCGAGCATCATCCCCATCGACGGCGCGACCGGCTTGAGCCGCTGCAGGTCCGACCAGGACATGACGCCCGGGTTGAGGTGCGGCAGCAGCCCGGTCTCCTCGAGCACGCGGATCGACATCGCGCGCACGTAGGACAGGGTGTCGTCGTAGCCGTGGGCGTCGAGCCACTCCCGCGCGGCGGGCCACCGGTCCTCGGGACGGTCGCCGAGGGTGAACAACGCCTCCTTGCAGCCCTGCGCGGCACCGGCCCGCGCGATCTCGAGGACCTCGTCCGGCGAGAGGTATGCCGCGGGCAGACGGTGCGGGACGGTCGCGAACGTGCAGTAGTGGCAGCGGTCACGGCACAGCCGCGTCAACGGGATGAAGACCTTGCGTGAGTAGGTCACGACCCCCGGCCGTCCGGCAGCGGCCATGGCGGCGTCCCGGACCCGGCTGGCGGAGGTGAACAACGCCTCCAGGTCGGCGCCGCGGGCTCCCAGCAGGACCAGGGCCTCCGCACCGTCGAGGGCCTTGCCGTCCCGGGCCCGGGCCAGCGCCCGCCGCATCGCGTTGTCGGTCACCGCCCGAGCGTAACCACGCCGAGCGCCATACCGGCAAAGCGGGGGTTGCTCGGGGAAACTGGTGTCTACAAGTCCCGTGTCGCCGAGCATCCCCCGCTTTGCGAGGAGGGTCGGTCAGACGTGCAGGTCGCGCAGGGTCACGGCGGTGGCGACAGCGGCCGTCGCGGCCTCGTGGCCCTTGTCCTCCGAGGAGCCCTCCAGCCCGGCCCGGTCGAGGGCCTGCTGCTCGTCGTCGCAGGTGAGCACCCCGAACCCGATCGGCACGCCGGTGCTGGTGCTGACCTGGGTCAGCCCGGTCGTGACGCCCGAGCAGACGTACTCGAAGTGCGGGGTGCCGCCACGGATGACGACCCCCAGCGCGACGAGGGCGTCGTGGCTCGGCGCGAGCCGGGCACAGGCCACGCTCAGCTCGACGGTCCCGGGGACGCGCACCAGGGGGGCGTCCTCGATCCCCGCGTCGGCGAGGCCGCGCAGCGCGCCGGCCACCAGGCCGTCCATGACGACGTCGTGCCAGGAGGAGGCGACGACCGCCACCCGCAGCCCCGACCCGTCGACCGCGATCGTCGGTGCTCCGTGCCCGCTCATGCCGATGCTCCCTGGTCCGTGCTGTCGATGACGAGGCGGTGCCCCATCCGGTCGCGCTTGGTGCGCAGGTACCCCTCGTTGGTCGGCAGCGGCGGGATGCTGATCGGTTCGACCGCCGCCACCTCGATCCCGTGCTCGCGCAGGGCCCCGACCTTGAGGGGGTTGTTCGTCAGGAGGCGCACCGCGTCGATCCCGAGGTCGACGAGCACCGCCGCGCCGGCGGCATACTCCCGGGCGTCGATGGGCAGGCCGAGCTCGACCTGGGCGTCCACGGTGTCCAGGCCCTGGTCCTGCAGGCCGTAGGCCTGGAGCTTGGACACCAGGCCCACCCCACGGCCCTCGTGCCCACGCAGGTAGACGACGGCGCCACCCTCGGCGGCCACCCGCTCCAGCGCGCGCTCGAGCTGGGCTCCGCAGTCGCAGCGCTGCGAGCCGAACACGTCACCGGTGAGGCACTCGGAGTGCAGGCGCACCAACGGTGCCCGACCGGTCAGTCCGCGCGGGCTGACCAGGGCGAGGTGCTCGGCGCCGGTGAGGACGTCCCGGTAGCCCAGCGCGCGGAAGGTGCCGTGGGCGGTGGGCAGCTCGGTGTCGGCGAGCCGGCGCACCCGGTCGTGGCGCTGGCGCCAGGCGATGAGCTGGGCGATGGTCACGACGGGCAGCTGCGCCTCGGCGCCGGCCTCGAGCACCTCGGGAAGCCGCATCATCGTGCCGTCGTCGTTGACGAGCTCACCGATGGCCGCCACCGGCGCCAACCCGGCCAAGCGGCACAGGTCGACGGCCGCCTCGGTGTGGCCGGGGCGCTCCAGGACGCCACCGTCCTTGGCGCGCAACGGGATGACGTGGCCGGGGCGGATGAACGACTCGGGTGTGGAGGCCGGGTCGGCGAGCAGCCGGATCGTGGTCGCACGGTCGGCGGCACTGATGCCGGTGGTCACGCCGTCGGCGGCGTCGACGGTGACGGTGTAGGCGGTCCGCAGCGGGTCGCGGTTGTCGGCGACCATGAGCGGCAGGCCGAGCCGGTCGGCGGTGTCGCTGGTCAGCGGTGCGCACAGGTAGCCGCTGCTGTGCCGGATGGTCCACGCCAGCCACTCGTCGGTCAGGGTCTGGGCGGCCAGGATGACGTCGCCCTCGTTCTCGCGGTCCTCGTTGTCGGTGACGAGCACCGGACGTCCGTCCCGCAGCGCCTCGAGGGCCTGCTCGATGGTGGACAGGCCGGTCATGCCCCCACCCCCGCGAGCTCGCGTTCGGGCTGGCGCTCCTCGCGAGAGGCCTTGAGCCACACGAAGAAGCCGTAGATGACCAGTCCTCCGTACACCGCATACAGGATCGCGGACGGGTAGAACTTGGAGTGCACCAGCAGCGGCACCCCGACGAGGTCCACGGCGATCCACGCGAGCCAGAAGTCGTTCCACCCCCGGGCCATCGCGTAGGTCGCGACGATCGATCCCACGAAGATCCAGGCGTCGCACCAGAAGTACCAGCGCGGGGCGGGCCAGCCGGCGCCGATCGCCGCGAAGACCCACTGGAGGACGACGACGCCGGCCACCCAGAAACCGAGGTAGGCCAGCCGCTCGCGGGCCGTCGCCCAGCGGGGCGTGATCGCGGGACGGTTGGTGCCCTCGGCGCGGTTGGCGCGGCGCACCTGTCGCCACAGCAGCCAGCCGTAGATGCTCGTGATGATGAAGAACACCTGCCGCCCGGCCTGGCCGTAGAGGGTGGTGTGCTGCGGGTTGGAGAAGGCGACCCCGAAGAAGACGGTGAACAGCATCGCGTTGCCGACGATGCCGACCGGCCACGCCCACACCCGGCGCCGCATGCCCCCGATGGCCGAGGCGAAGCCGAAGGCGTTGCCCACGACCTCACGCCACAGGATCTGTTGCGAGCCGATCGTCAGCTGGGCCTCGAAGAGCCGTTCGAGCAGGTTCATGCGTGGTCCTCCGGAGCGGCGTCCTGGCGGCCCTGGTGCCCCATGAGCCGCTCGACGTACTTGGCGATGACATCGACCTCGAGGTTGACCTGGTCACCGACGCCCTTGTGGCCGAGGGTGGTGAGGTCGAGCGTGGTCGGGATGAGCGAGACGGTGAACGAGGTGTCGTCGACCGAGGCGACCGTGAGGCTCACCCCGTCGACGGTGATGGAACCCTTCTCGACGACGTATCGCGCCAGCTCCGGCGGGAGCGTGAAGCCCAGCACCTCCCAGCGGTCACCGGGCGTGCGGTGGGTGATCGTCGCCGTGCCGTCGACGTGACCCTGGACGACGTGGCCCCCGAAGCGGCCGCTCGCCGGCATGGCGCGCTCGAGGTTGACGCGGGCGCCGGGGACGAGCGCCCCGAGGCTGGACCGGCGCAGCGTCTCGGCCATGACGTCGACGGTGAACTCGCCATTGCGCATGCTCGGTGACGGTGAGGCAGACGCCGTTGACCGAGATGGAGGCGCCGTGGACGGCATCGGTCGTCACGAGCGGGCCGCTCACGGTGAGCCGGGCGGAGTCCTCGCCCGGGTCGAGGCCGACCACGTGGCCGAGCTCCTCGACGATTCCGGTGAACATCAGTGGATCTCCTTCAGGGAGGCGGTGATTCGGACATCTGTGCCGAGGACGGTGATGTCGGTGGGGTCGAGTCGCAGGGCGTCCGCGATCGTGGTGATGCCGAGGTCGCCCACCGACGGGCGACCACGGCCGAGGAAGACGGGGGCGACGTAGGCGATGACCTCGTCGACGAGTCCGGCCGCGAGGAACGCCGCCGCCAACGTCGGCCCTCCCTCGAGCCAGACGTGATGGATCTCCGCGTCGGCGAGTCGCGCGAGGACCTCCTTGGGGTCACGCGTCCTCAGGTGCCAGGTAGCGGCAGAGTCGTCGAACACCCGCGCGTCCTGGCTCAGGTCGCGCTCCCCCACGACGACCCGCAGCGGCTGGTCGTCGAAGAGCGTGCCGTCCGGACGCCGAGCCGTGAGGCGTGGGTTGTCGTTGAGGGCGGTGCCGGTGCCGATGATGACCGCACCGCACTGCGACCGCTTCGCGTGCACGTCGTGGCGAGCAGCGGGTCCGGTGATCCACTGGCTCGTGCCGTCGGCAGCCGCGCTGCGCCCGTCGAGCGTCGACGCGAGCTTCCAGGTCACCCACGGGCGGCCGGTCGCCACCAGGTGGGTCCAGGTCGCGTTGAGCTCGGTGGCCTCCTGCTCCAGGAGGCCGCTCGTGACGTCGACCCCGTGGCCGCGCAGGACGTCGGCGCCGCCGGCTGCGCGGGGGTTGGGGTCCGACTGGGCGTGCACGACGCGGGCCACCCCAGCGCCGAGCAGGGCCTGCGCACACGGTTCGGTGCGGCCGGTGTGGTTGCAGGGCTCCAGCGTGACGTAGGCCGTGGCCCCTCGCGCGTGCTCACCGGCGTGGCTCAGCGCGTCGGCCTCGGCGTGGGGGGTTCCCGCGCCGCGGTGCCAGCCCTCGGCGACCAGGTCACCCTCGGCTGACACGAGGACACAGCCGACGCGCGGGTTGGGGTCGGGACGGCGACCGCGGGCTGCGAGCTCCAGGGCACGACGCATCCACGCGACATCACGGTCGCCGTGGACCTGGTCGCGCCGGTCGTCCTGCTGCTGCATGTCCTGCCCTCGTGCTCGAGACCGATGGGTCGAGCTCCGGGGGACGTGCAGGCAGGGGTCGACCGGTGCCCGGGGGCCGACATCGGACGTCGACACCACCGGACAGGACCGAGGGTCCTGCCTTTGCGTGCTGCCTACCATCCGGACTTTCACCGTCGGTCCTGGAGTTCCACCAGGTCAACCGGCCGCTGGCTGCGGCCGGGTCGCGGACTGTCACCGCCGGTTCGGAATTACACCGACCCCGGAGCACGTGCCTCCAGTATGCCAGTGTGCCCGCCACCGCGCGTAGCCCACGGCTGCGTGACCGTCCTCACCGGCCGTCACAGCCGGTCGGGGCTCAGTGCTGGTGGCGGGTCGCGAGCTCGCGCAGCTCGTCCACGGCCGCGGCGGCGTCCTGCGCGCCGTAGACCGCAGACCCGGCGACGAAGACATCGGCGCCGGCCTCGGCGCACTGCTCGATCGTCGAGGCGGACACTCCCCCGTCGACCTGCACCCACACCTCGCCACCGAACCGGCGCACCGCCTCGCGGACCTGCGAGACCTTGGGCATCTGGTCGGCCATGAACGACTGGCCACCGAAGCCGGGCTCGACGGTCATGACCAGGACCATGTCGAGGTCGGGCAGCAGCTGCGCGTAGGGGGCGAACGGGGTCCCCGGCTTGAGCGCCATACCGGAGCGCGACCCCAGCGCCCGGATGGACCGCGCCACCGCACGGGGGTCGGCCGCGGCCTCCACGTGGAAGGTGACGGACGCACCGCCGGCCTCGGCGTACTGCGGCGCCCAGCGGTCGGGGTCGTCGATCATCAGGTGGCAGTCCAGCGGGATCGGGCTGACTCGAGCCAGTGCCTCGACGACAGGCAGGCCGAGGGTCAGGTTGGGGACGAAGTGCCCGTCCATGACGTCGACGTGGGCCCAGTCCGCGTTGCGGATGCGCGCGAGCTCGGACTCGAGGTTGGCGAAGTCGGCCGACAGGATGCTGGGCGAGATCTGCACAGCGGTCAGCCTAACGGTCGGTGACTTGGCGAAACGACTGCCCCGTTGGACGCCACCGGGCATGATTCGGGCATGCGGTGGGTCGTCGTGCTGGTGTGCATCGTGGTCGTCGGAATGCTCGTCGTGGCGGCAAGGGCGCTGCGCAGCCGTCGCGCCATCACGCGCCTGCGGTCCCTGCTGGCCGCTGGGCGCCACCTGCAGGTGCTCGAGCACGCCTTGCCTGCCACGTCGTTCCGGGACGAGGCCCGCTCGCTCCAAGCCGCGAGCGCAGTGTTCACCGGCAGGTTCGGCCTGGCCCTCGACCTGCTCGCCGCATCCACCGATGACGGCACGGTCCCGCCGACGACCGAGCGCGCGGCGGGTGCTTCACGCCTGCGCGCGGCGAGCCTGATGGGCCTGGGCCGGTACGTCGAGACCGCACGACTGGTCGGCGACTCCCCGCCCGCCGGACCGCTGCGCCGGTTGCGGGCCCAAGCAGCCATCGAGGTGGGTGACGACACCTGCGCCGAGGCACTCCTCGCCGACCCGTGGGCCGACCCGCACGAGGAGGCCGGCCGGCTGCAGCTGCTCGGCGACCTCTGCCTGCGCCGCGGCCGGCTCGAGGAGGGGGAACGCCTCGTCCGGACCGCCCGGGCGAGCTACGCAGGGTCCGGCGTGGAAGGCACGCAGGTGCAGGTGGCCCTGTGCACCCTCCACCTGGCCCAGGCCCGACTGTCCGCCGGGAGGGCCGCTGCGGCCCTGCCCCTCGTCCGCGCCGGCCTCGACTGCCTGCAGGAGTGCCCCGACCACCAACCCGGCTACGTCCGGGCCCACGCCCTGGCGGCCAGGGTCCACGCTGCGCTCGGTGACGGGCCCGAGGCCGGGCGCCACCTCGCCGCCGCGCAGACCCACGCCTCCCGCTGCGAGTCCCCGCCGTTGGATGCCGAGGTGACCCGCTCCACGGCACTGGTCGCCCTCGAGCTCGGCGACCTCGAGGTCGGCAGTCGGCTGCTCCACGAGGCGATCGATGCCCATGCACGGCTGGGAGCCATACCGGTCGTGGTCGAGCTCCGCTCCACGTTGGCGCCGCTCGACGCCTGAGTGCGTCGAGGCGAAACTACTTCTTGCGCAAGAGCGCGAGGAACATGCCGTCCGTTCCGTGCAGGTGCGGCCACAGCTGCACGGTCGGCCCCGACCCGGGCACGTCGACCACCTCGCCCGAGGCGTCCCGCAGGTACTCGCGTGCGTCGACGACCTCGACGTCGTCGCGCTTGCGGGTGACGTCACGCACCACGAACTGCGTCTCCGCCAGGTGCGGGCTGCAGGTGGCGTAGGCGATGACCCCACCCGGCGCCGTGGCGTCGATGGCCGACGTCAAGAGCTCGCGCTGGAGCCTGCCGAGGTCCGCGAGGTCGGTGGGCGTCCGCCGCCAACGCGCCTCGGGACGACGTCGCAACGCCCCCAGTCCGGTGCACGGCGCGTCGACCAGGACCCGGTCATAGTGACCGGGCTCGTCCTCGCCGTAGAACCGGCCGTCCCCGGTCCGCACCTCGATCGTCCGGCCGTGGGCACCGGCCTGGAGCAGTGCGGGACGCAACGTCTGGCGCACCAGCTCGGTCCGGTGGTCACTGACCTCGTTGGCCGTGAGGTCCGCGCCCGACTGCAGCGCGAGTGCGGCGAGCAACCCCGCCTTGCCACCGGGGCCGGCGCACAGGTCCAGCCACTGCTCGGGTCCGTCCGCGTCCACGGGGACGGCCGCGAGGGCCAGGGCGACCAGCTGGGAGCCCTCGTCCTGGACCGCTGCGCGTCCTTCGCGCACCGCCCGTATGGCGCCCGGGTCGCCTCCGGGGAGCACCGCGCCCACCGGTGAGATCCAGGACGACTCCGCTCCGTCGTCGACGAGCTCGGCGACGCTGCTCAGACCGGGCCGGGCCACGAGCGAGACCTTCGCGGGGTCGTTGTCCGCGGCGACGAGCGAGCTGAGCTCGTCGTCGATGCTCTCGCGGGTCGCCGCTCCGTGGCCGAGCAGCGCCGCGCGCAGCGCCTTGACCACCCACTCGGGGTGGGAGTGCTCGACCGCGAGCTGTGCTGTGAAGTCACCCTCGGTCGGCACCACCTCGGCCAGCCACTCGTCGAGGTCGCGCTCACTGATCCGGCGCATCACGGCGTTGACGAAACCCGCGGCACCGGCACCGTTGACCTTGCGGGCCAGGGCCACGGTCTCGTCCACGGCAGCGTGGGTGGGCACCCGCATGCCGAGCAGCTGGTGTGCGCCGAGGCGCAGGGTGTCGACGACGTTCGCGTCGATCTTGGTGATCGGTCGGGCGGCGGCGACGGCGATGATCGCGTCGTACAAGCCGTGCATGCGCACCGCGCCATAGACGAGCTCGGTCGTGAACGCGGCGTCGCGGCCGCGGATCTCCTTGTCGCGCAACACCCTCGGGAGCTCGAGGTTGGCGTAGGCGCCGTCGGCGACGGCACGCATCACGGTGTAGGCGGCCAACCGCTGGGGGTCGCTCGCGCGGCCCCGCTCGCTCGGCTTCTGGACCGAGCGCTCCCGTCCGCCGTGCGCCCGCTCGGGTCGTTGGCGTCCTTGGGCGTTGCGGCGCCCACCGCCGTCGCCGGCACTGCGCTTGTCGCCGGCCCCGCGGTTGTCACCGCTGCCACGGGTGTCGCCGGCCCCGCGGTTGTCGCTCATGCGTGCGCCCCGACCATGGTGAAGCACTCTCCCTCGGTGATGCGTGCGCCGCGGACCCAGTCGGGTGCGGCCATGTCCTTCTTGCCGTGAGGGCGAACCTGACCCAGCCGTACCGGGGTGCTCGCTGTTCCCACCCATACCTCGCGCTTGCCGGCGACGATCTCGCCGGGAGCCAGGGTGGTGGGGGCGTCGGTCGCGTCCATGCCCACCGGGGCGAGCTTGACCCGCTCACCCCGGAAGGTCGTCCAGGCACCGGGCGCCGGTGTGCAGCCCCGCACGAGGCGGTCGATGGCGGTGGCCGGCCGGTCCCAGCGCACCTGCGCGTCGGCGACCTCGATCTTGGGAGCCAGCGAGACCCCTTCCGGGCCCTGCGGGACAGGCTGCAACGAACCGTCCTCGATGCCGTCCATGGTGGCCACGAGCAGCCCCGACCCGCCCTCGGCCAGGCGTCCGAGCAGGTCACCCGCGGTGTCGGTGGGCCGGACCCGTTCGGTCATCACGCCATACACGGGGCCGGTGTCCAGGCCCTGTTCGATCAAGAACGTCGAGGCCCCGGTCATCTCGTCACCGGCCATCAGCGCGTGCTGGACGGGCGCGGCTCCGCGCCACGCGGGCAGCAGCGAGAAGTGCAGGTTGACCCACCCGTGGCGGGGCACGTCGAGGGCGACGCGCGGGATGAGTGCGCCGTACGCGACGACCGGGCAGACGTCCGGTGCCAGCTCGCGCAGCCGCTCGAGGAAGTCTTCGTCCCCCGGTCGGTGCGGGGTGAGCACCTCGAGGTCGTGCGCCTGCGCCCACTGCCGCACCGGGGACTGCACGAGGCCGCGACCACGACCGGCTCGGGCATCGGGACGGGTGACCACGGCGACGACGTCGTGGGAGGACGCGTGGAGCGCCTCGAGCGCGGGCACGGCGACCTCGGGGGTGCCGGCGAAGACGAGGCGCAGGCTCACAGGCTCCTGCCGAACGTTGCGTGCGGGCTGACCTTGACCGTGGGGGTGGCTTCGCCCGACCACTGCGCCTCGCGGATGGCACGCATGGCGAGCTTGCGCTGCTCGCGGTCCATCCGGTCGATGAACAAGATCCCGTCGAGGTGGTCGGTCTCGTGCTGGATGGCCCGGGCCATCAGCGCGGAGCCCTCGAGGACGACCGGCTCGCCGAACTGGTTGAGTCCCTTGGCGACGACCCTCAGGGAGCGGGGGGTCTCGAACTTCATGCCGGGGAAGGACAGGCAGCCCTCTTCGCCATCCTGCATCTCGTCGGACAACGACAGGTCGGGGTTGACGAGGTGACCGAGCTCTCCGTCGACCCAGTAGGTGAAGACCCGCAGGCCGACCCCGATCTGCGGTGCCGCGAGACCTGCCCCGGGGGCGTCCATCATCGTGTCGGTGAGGTCCTTGACCAGCTGGCGCAGCTCACGGTCGAAGTCGACGACAGGCTCGGCCGGGGTGCGCAGCACCGGGTCACCGAAGAGGCGGATGTTCTGGATCGACACGGCGACCAGTGTAGGTGCGACCGTATGCCGCCCTGCGCCCACCGGGGCGGGCGTGCCACCCGTCCGGGTGGGCCGTGGCGCTGAAGGGGGTGGACGACGACGCTCAGCGACGAATTCG
>CAVSUT010000014.1:0-441217 GCA_963731235.1 uncultured Actinomycetota bacterium
GTGCGGCCCGCCCAACGGGGCGGGCCGCTGCCGGGTCCCGACGGCTCAGGCGTGCTGCATCCTGTCGAGCATGTGGTCCAGGACCTCGGTGTGCTCCAACGTCGGGCTGAACAAGATCACCTCGGCATCGTCGGTGACCCTGACGCTGTGGCCGGGGGGCCAGTGGAACAGGTCCCCGCCCGAGCAGGAGTCGTGAGACCCGTCGGTGTAGTCGACGACGAGGTCACCGGAGATGACGTAGCCCCAGTGCGGCGCCTGGCAGGCGTCGCCGGCGAGACCCTGGAGCAGCGGCGCGATGTCGGTGCCGGCCGCGAGCGAGAAGAACTCACCGGCCATTGCTGTGGAGGCGGTGGCGTCGCCGAAGTTCGGCAGCTGCCGGGCGACGGCGCCGGGGACGTCGAACTTGACGGGGATGTCGTGCTTGGCGATGCGCATGATGGGCAGTCCCTTCATCGAGATGGATCTGACGATGAGGGGCGTGACAATCAGTGTCACATCGGAACAACGTGACCGGGGTCCTCGGCAGGCATGAGGCGATCGGTGACAGAGTGGAGGGGTGCCCGGACGCAGGCGGTTCCTCACGGTCTCGCGCGATGACTGACCCGGTCGGCGAGTCGGACGCGTTGTCCGCCGCGGAGCGGGCGGTCGGGCTGTCCCGCTGGTCCGAGGCGCTCGAGCTGCTGGACGGCGATCCTGTTGCCAGCGCCGGGTCGAGCGGGCTGGAACTGCGCGCCGAGGCGGCATACGGGGCAGGCGACCCCGAAGGGGCGATCGCGGCCTGGGAGGCGTTGTACCAGCTCCACCTCGACGCGTCAGAGCACGGAGCGGCGGCCCGGGCCGCAGCGATGGTCGCCATGTACCTGATGATCGACACGGGTCTGATGGCGCCGATCCGCGCCTGGTTGCGACGTGCCGAGCGCTTGGCGGAGGACGGCGTCGAGACGCCGGTGCACGCGGTGGTCGCCATGGTGCGCACCTACGAACGGCTGTGGTGTGGGGACATGGCCGGGGCCGGCGCAAACGCGGTGCAGGCGATCGAGCTGGGCCGACGCCACGCGTGCCCTCGGCGGTGCTCATCGGAACCGTGGCCACCGCTCGGCTGCGCATCTTCGAGGGTGACACCGACGAGGGGATCGAGATCCTCGACGACGTCGCCCTCAGCCTCACGTCCGGTGACGTCGACGCCATGACCTCCGGCATGGCCTACTGCGAGCTCATCTGCGCGGCGCAAGGTCTTGCCTTGTATGACCGCGCGGCCGAGTGGACCACCGCGATGGAGCACTGGAGCCAGGGCTCGTCCTTCGGCGGCTTCGGCGGTCGGTGTCGGGTCCACCGGGCCGAGATGCTGCGGCTCACCGGACCGTGCGACCGGGCGGAGCAGGAGGCGCTCGAGGCCTGTGAGGAGCTCCGGCCCTGGATGCGGCGCGAGTTCGGCTGGCCGCTGACCGAGCTCGGGAACATCCGGCTCCGCAAGGGTGACCTGGCAGGCGCCGAGGAGGCTTTCGTTGCGGCGCATGGGAACTCGTGGATGCCCCAACCCGGACTGGCGCTGTTGCGACTGCTCCAGGGGGACGTCGACACGGCTTCGGAGCTCATCACGGATGCCATCGAGAACCCGTTCGACGTGCCATCCAAGGAGCGGCCACCGTATGGCGGGCTGCGCAGGGCGCCGTTGCTGGAGGCGCAGGTGGAGATCGCCGTCGCCGCCGGTGACGTCGACACCGCCAGACGAGCTGCCGACGAGCTGCAGGTCATCGCCGACACGTTCCACAGCCAGGCGCTGCTGGCTGGCGCCGCCCTCGCCCAGGGCAGGGCTGCCCTCGCCGAGGGCGACCCCGAGCGGGCGATCGCCGAGTGCGAGCGCGCCCTGGTGTTGTGGATCGAGCTGGGTGCTCCGTTCGACGCGGCCGTCGTCCGGGTCACGCTCGGTCGGTGCCTCGAGCTCGCGGGGCACAAGGAAGGCGCGCGTATGGAGCGGGAGGCTGCGCGGCGCGCGTTCGACGCGTTCGGCGCCGTTGGGTGGGCGGAACGAGTCGAGTGCGCTCCGGTGGAGCCGTCGAACTCCGCAGCGCGGCCGAAGGAGGTGTTCCGCTGCGAAGGCGACACCCGAACCGTCAGCTTCGATGGTCGCTCGGTCCTCATCCACGACCTGCTCGGCCTGCGTTACCTCGAACGCCTCCTGGCTGAGCCGCACCGCGAGTTCCATGCCCTGGACCTGGTGGCTGTGGAGCGGGGATCCCTGCCGGTCACACCCCGTCCCATCGAGACCGAGGCGGGCCTGCACGATGCCGGCCATGCGGGGTGCCACCTCGACGACCAGGCCCGTGAGGCGTACCGACGGCGGCTGCGCGACATCGACGAGGACATCGAGGAGGCCACCCAGGGCAACGACCTCGGACGGATCGAGCTCGCACAGGCGGATCGCACGTTCCTGGTCAACGAGCTGTCACGTGCCGTTGGCCTGGGTGGCAGGCCCCGGCTCGCCCTCGCGACCGCGGAGCGCGCCAGGACGAGCGTCACGCGTTCCATCCGGTATGCGATGGCTCGCCTCTCGCGGGAACACCCCGGACTCGGTGATCACCTTCGTCAGGCAGTGTCCACCGGCACCTACTGCGTCTACGCGCCGGACCCCCGCCTTCCCACGCACTGGGAAGTCTGACGCGGGTACTGCTGGTGACGGCGTGGCTGCCGACCGGCGGCCTCACTCGGCCAGCGCGGTGCCTTCCTCGGGGTCCGTCGCGCCGAGCGACCTGGGCACCTCGGAAAGAATGCTCAGCGAACCGTCATTCTCGAGAACCACCGCCGACACCTCGTCCAGACCCGCATGTCCTGCCGCCCGCGCGGCCTGGCGGATCTCGTCCTCGGTGACCCGCATGCGCCGCATCGGCGCGTGGAGGAAGCCGGAACGGTAGATGAGCGTCGGCTCCGACTTCACAAGACCCTCCACCCTTCGGCTGCGCACCGACAGCCAGGCCACGAGGAACTGCATGGTGACGAGCACTGCCATCGCCAAGACGCCCTCGGTCAGCGCGACGTCCGAGGACAACAGCACCGTGGCGAGGGTGGACCCCAGGGCGACGGTGACGACGAAGTCGAAGGCATTGAGCTTGGCCAGCGTGCGCTTGCCTGATGCACGAAGCAGCAGGAGGAGGGCGACGTAGGCGCACACCCCGACGACCACGACACGTACCAAGCCACCCCAGTTGTCGAAGAACACGTGGCTCCTTCCGTGCTGATGTTGGAGGTTGCGCAGAATACCGTCCGATCGGGCAAGCCGGTTCGGCGCGCGTGACGAACTCCATCGCGTGGTCGTCGAAATCGACCGCCCGACCTGGAGGCAACACATGACCCGCAAGATCACCCTGCTCGCACTCGTCCCGGCGCTGGCGCTCGGCCTTGCGGCATGTGGCTCGTCGAACACGGACGCCGGCGCCTCGGCGTCCTCGACGATGTCGTCCTCGATGCCCATGCCGTCGGATTCGAGCACCAGCAGCGACGCCGGCAACACGCCCGCCGAGTCGGCACCCTCGACGACTGCTGACCCGGCAGTGCCTGCGGAGGCGGTCATCTCGATCGCCGACTTCGAGTACAAGGTGCCTGCCTCGGTGGCTCCCGGCACGACCATCACCATCAAGAACGCTGACTCCCAAGCGCACACCGTGACGTCCAAGGCTGGCGGGTTCGACGTCAAGATCGACCCCAGCGGCACGGCGACGCTGACCGCACCGAGCAAGCCGGGCAGCTACCCCTTCATCTGCTCCTTCCACTCGAACATGACCGGGACGTTGGTCGTCAAGTGACCGCCACGTCTACCGTCGCCCCGCCTCGCACCACGACGAGCCTCGTCTCATGGGTGCTGCGCGGAACCGTCGCCGTGGCGCTGGTGATCGATGCCGTCGTCCACCTCCGACTGGCAGCTGGCTACCAGCAGTCCGCACCGGGTGGCATCGGAGCAGGCAACGTGTTCCGCATCGAGGCGGCCGCAGCCTTGGTGGTCGCCGCATGGGTCTTGTGGCGCGGTCACCGCACCGCTCTGCTGGCGGCGTTCGCCGTCGGCCTGAGCGCGGTGGTTGCCGTCGTCCTCTACCGGTATGTCGACGTCCCTGGCTTCGGTCCGCTTCCGGCGATGTACGAGCCCGTGTGGTTCCCCGAGAAGACGCTGAGTGCGGTGGCTGAAGGCGTTGCGACCCTGGCGGCGTTGGCGGCCCTCGCGGTCGTTGCGCACGGTCGTCACGACTCAGCGCGATGGGGAGGGGCATCCGACGAAAACTAATCGGGAGGCGGACCCATCCCTCCGCTGCAGGACAACGAATGACCCGCACAACCGATGCTTTCCACCGCGGCCCTCGCGTCGCACCACCAAGGAGATACCTGAATGCGTACGACCACCAAGATCGCCACAGTCGCCCTCGGCTCGGCAGCTCTCCTCCCCTTCCTCGGCGCCGGCATCGCACAGGCTGCTGATGGCAACACGATGGCGACCCTGCGTCCCGTGGCGCTGAACGGCGTCTCGGCCAACGGCACCGCCATGGTGACCGTGAACGGAACGAAGATCGACGTGACCATGGCCGCTTCCGGCCTGCTCGCCGACGCGCCGCACGCCGCGCACATCCACTTCGGCGCCGACGCCCGCAACGAGTGCCCGACGGCTTCTGACGACGCCAGTGGCGACGGCACCCTGAACACCACCGAGGGTGGCCCCGCATACGGTGGCATCGTCGTCTCCCTGACCAAGACCGGCGACACCTCGCCCAAGAGCGGCCTGGCCGTGGACCGCTTCGACACCGCCCCCGGCGGCAAGCTCACCTACGAGCGCGGCAGCATCAACGTCTCCACCGATGTCGCTGCAGCGATCTCCGCGGGCAAGTCGGTCGTCGTCGTCCACGGTGTGGACCACAACGACAACGGCAAGTACGACGGTGACACCAAGAGCGACCTCGACCCCAGCCTGCCCACCGAGGCCACTGACCCGGCCATCTGTGGTGTCCTCGCTGCGGCTCCGGCTGGTGGCATGGACACCGGTGCGGGTGGCACGTCCACCCCGAACAACGAGGGCATGCTGCTCCTCGGTGGCGGCCTGCTCGTCGCCGCGGCCGGCACGGGTGCCTTCACCGCTCGCAAGGCTCGTAACCGCGCCTGATGTCTGACTCCTCGAAGTTCGGTGACCGCCGTGGCATCATCGCCGCGGCGGTCACCGTCGTGCTCCTGGTCGTAGGAGGTGTGCTGGTCACGAAGTCGCTGACCGGCACCCCGCCGCCGCCTCAGCCCGAGGCCGCGCAGGCCGTGCAGAACGTACCGTCGTCGCCCGCTCCGGTGCCGTCCGAGCCCGACACGACGTCGTCTCCGTCGCCGAGCGCCACGAGCAAAGCGCCGTCCCCGAGCGCTCTCGACTTCGGTCCGATCATGGCGCCGAGCGCACCGGCCTCGCTGACCATCCCCTCCATCGGGGTGAAGACCAAAGGCATCGTCGACCTCGGCCTGGACAAGACCGGCAAGCTCGAAGCGCCGACCGACTTCGACAGGGCAGGCTGGTACGCGGGTGGCCCCACGCCGGGCGAGTTCGGCCCGTCCGTCATCGGCGCCCACGTCGACAGCAAGGCCGGCCCGGCGGTGTTCTACCGCCTGGGGTCGCTGAAGAAGGGCGCGGAAGTCTCCGTGCTCCGCAAGGACGGTTCTACGGCCACGTTCGTCGTGGACAGCGTCGCGCGGTACTCCAAGGACGACTTCCCGACGGCCAAGGTCTACGGCGACACCAAGGGTCGCGCCGAGCTGCGCCTCATCACCTGTGGTGGCGCGTTCGACCAGTCCACCGGGCACTACGTCGACAACATCGTGGCCTTCGCGCACCTCAAGTCCTGATCCCGATCAGTCGGATTCCGCCGCCGTCCGCGGGGCGAATGGTGTTGCGCTGCAGCGGGGTTGGGTTTGTGGATGAGGGCGGGGCGTTGTCGGTGGTCGCCGATAGTGTTCTTGGTATGGCGATCAGTGCGGACCGTTCGACCCTCACCTGCGGTGATGGTTCGGGGCGTCCGGTGCTGGGTGCCGCGACGGTGGCGCGGGACGTGCTGTGCGGTGGGGAGCCGGAGCGGTTGTGGGCGTTGGGCGACGCGCGAGGTCGCGGCGGCGTTGACCGCGCTGGGTGAGGTGGTGTCGAGCGCGAAGGCGCTGCTGGTGTCGGTGCTGGCCGAGGCGAAGCGACGCAGCCTGGGGTCGGGTCAGGGGTGGGGTCCGGTGGACTGGGCGCACGCGATGACCCCGTTGCTGGCGACCCGGGACCTGCTCGACGCTGACGTGGTCGCTGCGGTGGTCGCGGCCGGGTCCGCGGTCACTGGTGCCGACCACCGGTTGGACGACGTCGTGACTGCGGTGCTGGGTGCGAGCTCGCCGGACCCCGCCCGGCGGGTGGAGGCGTTGCCGGTGGGCAAGGCCGCGCAGATCTGCCGGTTCCACCGCTCGATCCGGGGCCTGGCCGACCCGGTCGGTCTGGCCGAGGCGACCGCGGAGCTGCTGGGCGCCGCCCGCGGTGCCCAGGGGTGGGACGAACGCAAGCTCGCCGTCGCGATCCGGCACACCGGGCAGGTCGCCCGACCCGACGGTGCGGTCGAACGCGAGGCCGAGGTGCGCCGGGCGCACCGGTCCCTGGTCAAAGGACCCGGCCCGGTCGGCATGTGGCGCTACACGTTGGTGCTGGACGAAGAAGGCGCAGCGATCATCGACGACGCGGTCGACGCGTTGGCCAAACCCCGACGCGACGCCGACACCGGCGACCTGGACTCCCGCACCCCGGCCGCCCGCCGCGCCGACGCACTGCTCGACCTCGTGTCCCGGGCGGTGTCCGCCCCGGACGGGGTCCCGCGCCAAGCCAAGACCAGCCTCGTGGTGACGATCAGCCTTGACGCCCTGCAGGGCCGGTGCCGCGGAGCCGGGGTGACGATGGACGACGAAACCCTCACCGTCGGCACGGTGCGCCGGTTGGCGTGCGACGCCCAGGTCATCCCCGTGGTCCTGGGCACCGACGGGGAGATCCTGGACCAGGGCATGGCCAGGCGGTTGTTCGACCGGGCCCAGATCCGTCACCTGTGGCTACGAGACCGGCACTGCACGTTCCCGGGCTGTACCAAACCCGCCGCATGGACCGACGCGCACCACCTGGTCCACTGGGCCGACGACGGTCCGACCGACATCGACAACGCCGCCCTGCTCTGCCGGGCCCACCACAGCGTCGTCCACACCCACCGGTACGGCGCCCGGATCACCCACGACACCGGCAGGCCCAGGGTCGAGTGGGACCTGACCACCGACTCCTACGACACCACCCTCGCCGAGTGGCGACAACGCACCCGACCTCAGCCCCGCCCCCTACCCGCCACCGGCTGAGCGGGCCATGGGCCACGCCCTTGCGAGTCGCGCGGGGCATGCCCGTGCAGCGAGGCGTCCGCTGGCTGCGTGTCTCGAATCGGTGAGCGGTTCGCCTGGCTACACCGACCTGTGCAAGGGTGCCGAACATGGCTGCAGATGCTGATCGGCAGGCTCCAGTGCTCGTCCTCACAGGTGGCCCCGCCGCCGGTAAGTCGAGCACGGCGCGGGCCCTTGCCGAGACCGTCGAGCGGTGTGCTGTCATCGACGTCGACGACCTGCGCCAACTGATCGTCCAGGGTCACGCAGCCCCGTGGGAGGGCGCGGCGGGGCACGGCCAGCAGCAGCTCGGCGTCCGGAACGCCTGCATGCTCGCCCGGAACTTTGTTGACGAGGGCTACGCGGTCATCGTCGCCGACGTCCTGACCCCGGCGACGACGTCGGTATACCGAGGGTTGCTGGGTGACGTCATGATCGTCCAGCTGACGTTGTCCTACGAGGAGGCGCTGCGCCGGGCGTCGCTGCGTCCGGTGCACCTCACCCCCGCGGAGTTCGACGACCTTCACGCAGCCCAGACGCTGGAGCCACCCACCGCCGACCTGCTGCTCGAGGTCACAAGCCTGTCGTTGGCAGAGCAGGTGGAAACGATCGGCGCGGTGTGGCTGCAGGGCGTCGAGTCGCCCACGGCCTAACCCGCTGTCCGCCCGCGCCCGCGCAGGTCAGGCGACGCAGAACTCGTTGCCCTCGGGGTCGAGCATCACGACGTGACCCAGCTCCGCGCCATACCTCTCCTCGCGCACGCGGGTGGCACCCGCGGAGGTGAGCTCCTCGACCTTGGCGAGGATGAGCTGCTCACGTCGACCCATGTCCCACGGAGGTTCCCCGGCGACGCGGAGGTCGAGGTGCACGCGGTTCTTGGAGGTCTTCGGCTCGGGCACCCGCAGGAAGCTGATCGCCGGCCCGCGACCGTCGGGGTCGACGATCGAGGCGCCGTCCGGGTCGTCGTAGCCCGGCTCGGGGATGTAGCCGAGCGCGCCCGCCCAGAAGGACGCCAGGGCGTGGGGGTCGTGGGCGTCACAGCCGATGGTCCACAGGGTCGCCATGGCGGCACGTTATCCGCCGGCGCCGCGCACGGTCAGTCGAAGATGCTGCGGATGTCGCTGAGCCGTTCGGGGACGAGCGTGAACCACGCCCAGGTCCCACGCCGTTCGCGGCTGAGCAGTCCCGCCTCGGTCAGCACCTTGAGGTGGTGGCTGACCGTCGGCTGCGAGACCCCCACCGCGTCGGTCATGTCGCAGACGCACGCCTCGTGCTTGGGCGAGCTGCGGATGAGGTCGAGCAGCTGCAGGCGCACCGGGTCGGCGACAGCCTTGAGGAGCTGCGCGCGGGCGGTGGCGTCGTGACGCGACATCGGGGTCACGGCCGTGCCGCGGCAGGCGTCGGTCGCCGTGTCCGGCAGGGCTGCACTGCTCGTCGTCACGATGGCCGTCCGTCTCGTTGGATCGATGGGGGTCCATATTGACACACAGCGATGCAGATGACACCCTCGCGCCATATCGACAAAACTCGATGAATCTGCGTCGAGCCCCTGACGCCCAGCCCGGAAGGCCCTCGCTCCGTGAGCACCCCCGTGACCACCGCCACCAGCCACGACCCGGTGACCGGCCGACTCTCCACCCTCGACCGGTTGCTGCCGGTGTGGATCGGCGTGGCGATGCTGGTCGGGCTGCTGCTCGGTCGCCTCGTGCCCGGTCTGGGCGGGGCCCTGTCCGCCGTCGAGGTGGACGGGGTGTCCCTGCCGATCGCCCTCGGCCTGCTCGTGATGATGTACCCGGTGCTGGCGAAGGTCCGGTACGACCGGCTCGACTCGGTGACCGGCGACCGTCGGCTGCTGCTCGGGTCGCTGCTGCTCAACTGGGTGCTCGGCCCGGCGCTGATGTTCGCGCTGGCGTGGACCTTCCTGCCCGACCTGCCGGCCTACCGCACCGGCCTGATCATCGTCGGCCTCGCCCGCTGCATCGCGATGGTCGTCATCTGGAACGACCTCGCCTGCGGCGACAGGGAGGCAGCCGCCGTCCTCGTAGCGCTCAACTCGGTCTTCCAGGTCTTCGCCTTCGCCCTCCTCGGCTGGTTCTACCTCTCGGTGCTGCCGGGCTGGCTCGGCCTGTCGCAGACCGGGATCGACGCCTCGACGTGGGACATCGCCCGGTCGGTGCTGATCTTCCTGGGCGTGCCGCTGGTGCTGGGGTTCCTGTCCCGTCGCCTGGGCGAGCGGCGCCGCGGGCGCGAGTGGTATGAAGCGAGCTTCCTTCCGCGCGTAGGTCCTTGGGCGCTGTACGGCCTGCTCTTCACGATCGTCATCCTCTTCGCGCTGCAAGGCGATGCCATCACGTCCAACCCGCTCGACGTCGCCCGGATCGCGCTGCCGCTGCTGGTCTACTTCGCGGTGATGTGGGGTGGCGGCTTCGCCCTCGGGGCCGGGCTCGGCCTGGGGTACGCGCGCACCACGACCCTCGCGTTCACCGCGGCGGGCAACAACTTCGAGCTCGCCATCGCGGTCGCCATCGCGACCTTCGGCGCCGCGTCGGGTCAGGCCCTCGCCGGCGTGGTCGGCCCCCTGATCGAGGTCCCGGCCCTGGTCGGCCTCGTCTACGTCAGCCTCGCCCTGCGGCGGCGCTTCGCTGCCGCCCCCACGACCTGAGAGGACCGCTGATGAGTGACCGCCCCAGTGTCCTGTTCGTCTGCGTCCACAACGCGGGACGTTCCCAGATGGCTGCCGCCTACCTGACGCACCTGTCCGGCGGTGCCGTCGAGGTGCGCTCGGCCGGTTCTGCACCGGGGGACCGCGTGAACCCCTCCGCCGTGGCAGCCATGGCGGAGGAGGGCATCGACATCTCCGCGGAGAAGCCGAAGGTCCTCACCACCGAGGCGGTCGAGGAGTCGGACGTCGTGGTGACGATGGGGTGTGGTGACACCTGCCCGTTCTACCCCGGGAAGCGGTACGAGGACTGGCTCCTCGACGACCCGGCAGGTCAGGGGGTCGAGGCGGTCCGGCCCATCCGCGACGAGATCAAGGCGCGCGTCCTGACCCTGCTGCGCGAGCTCGACGTCCCCGCCGTCACGCCCTGACTCGGCGCACCGGGACGCAGCGGTCTCACGCGGTGCCGGGCGGTCCGTGCGGTGCGGGCGAGCTCGTAGACGATCGTCGTCATCCAGCTGAGGGAGCCGTGCTGGGCGCCGTCGAACTGACGCGACCTGGCCCAGATCTGCGCGTAGGCGGTGCGCGTCGTCTCCTCGGCGTGGCTGTGGTCGCCCAGGACCGCCAGGGCGAGGCCGAAGAACCTGGTCGCCGTCCGGTCGTACAGGGTGCCGAACGCCGTGGCGTCCCCGAGGGCGCTCTGCCGCAACAAGGCGTCGAGCTCGGCTGCGCGCAGATCCTGCTCGCGATGACGGGGCTGTGACTGCCGTGCCGGATCCGCCATGTCCCCACTGTGCGTGCTCACCGGCAGATCCGCACCACGGGGAGTGCTCGTCGCTGGACAACCCGCCGAACTCGGCCGAACAGGTGACACCGCTCCACGTGGCGTGCTTGCCGGCTGAGGAGCGAGGAGCGAGGAGCCCCCGACCGGCGGGTAGCATGACGCCCGTCCCGTCGCACCCGACCAGATTCCTGGAGCCCCCGCGCGTGAACGCCCCCCACGGCACCCCCAGACTCGCTGCAGTCATCGTCCTCGCCGCAGGTGAGGGCACCCGGATGAAGTCCTCGACCCCCAAGGTCCTGCACCGGATCGGGGGCCGCACCCTGGTCGGCCACGCGATCGCGGCAGCCCGGGCGGCCCAGCCGGAGCACCTCGCGGTGGTGGTCCGCCACGAACGTGACCGCGTCGCCGCGCACGTCACCGAGGTCGACCCGTCCGCCGTCATCGCCGACCAGGACGACGTCAAGGGCACCGGCCGCGCCACCGAGTGCGCCCTCGACGTCCTGCCCGCCGACCTCGAGGGCACCGTCCTGGTGACGTACGGCGACGTGCCCCTGCTCGCGGGCGACTCCCTGCTGGCGCTGCTCACCGAGCACGTGGGTTCCGGCAGCGCCGCGACGGTGATCACCGCCCACCTCGCCGACCCCACCGGGTACGGCCGGATCCTGCGCGACGCCGACGGTGGTGTCGAGGGGATCGTCGAGCAGAAGGACGCGACGGAGCAGCAGCGGGCCATCACCGAGATCAACTCCGGGATCTACGCCTTCGACGCATCCGTCCTGCGCAAGGCGCTCGCCGAGGTCGGCACCGACAACTCGCAGGGCGAGAAGTACCTCACCGACGTCCTGGCCATCGCCCGCGCGGCCGGCGGCCGGGTCAGTGCGCACCTCATCGAGGACCTGTGGCAGACCGAGGGCGTCAACGACCGGGTGCAGCTCGCGCGCCTCGGCAAGGAGCTCAACCGCCGCACCACGGAGCGCTGGATGCGTGAGGGCGTCACCATCGTCGACCCGGACACGACGTGGATCGACACCGACGTGACCATCGGTCGCGACGCCACCGTCCTGCCCGGCACCCAGCTGCTCGGCGCCACGTCGATCGGCGCCAACGCCGTGATCGGCCCGGACTGCACCCTGACCGACACCGAGGTGGGGGAGGGCGCCGAGGTCAAGCGCACCGAGGCCCTGCTCGCCGTCATCGGCGCCGGCGCCACGGTCGGCCCGTTCAGCTACCTGCGCCCGGGCACCGAGCTCGGCGCCGCGGGCAAGATCGGCGGCTTCGTCGAGACCAAGAACGCGAAGATCGCCGACGGCGCGAAGGTCCCGCACCTCACGTATGCCGGCGACGTCACCATCGGTGAGGGCGCCAACATCGGCGCCGGCACCATCTTCGCCAACTACGACGGGGTGGCCAAGCACCACACCACGGTCGGCAGGCACAGCTTCGTCGGCTCCAACTCGGTGCTCGTCGCGCCGGTCACCATCGCCGACGGGGCCTACGTCGGCGCCGGGTCGGCCGTGACCGAGGACGTCGAACCGGGGCAGATCGCGGTGGCCCGTGGCCGCCAGCGCAACATCGACGGCTGGGTCGACAAGGCCCGCGCGGGGACCAGGACGGCCCAGGCGGCGCAGGACACCCAGGCGGCGCAGGACGCGAAGGCGACCACGCGGCATACCGAACACTCCACCGAAGGGCAGGGCCAGGCGTGACCGGCATCCTCAAGACCACCGAGAAGAACCTGATGGTCTTCTCGGGCCGTGCCCACCCGGGGCTCGCGCAGGAGGTCGCCCGCATGCTCGGCACCGAGCTGGTGCCCACCAGCGCCTACGACTTCGCCAACGGCGAGATCTACGTGCGGTACGAGGAGTCGGTGCGCGGCTCCGACGCGTTCGTCATCCAGAGCCACACCGCCCCGCTCAACGAGGCGATCATGGAGCAGCTCATCATGATCGACGCCCTCAAGCGCGCCTCCGCCAAGCGGATCACGGTGGTGCTGCCGTTCTACGGCTACGCCCGCCAGGACAAGAAGCACCGTGGCCGCGAGCCGATCTCGGCCCGCCTGATGGCCGACCTGTTCAAGACGGCCGGAGCCAACCGCCTCATGGCGGTCGACCTGCACACCGCGCAGATCCAGGGCTTCTTCGACGGTCCGGTCGACCACCTCATGGCGCTGCCGATCCTGTCCGAGTACGTGCGCGTGAAGTACGGCCACGAGAAGCTCGCCGTGGTCTCGCCCGACGCCGGCCGCATCAAGGTGGCCGAGCAGTGGTCCGAGCGCCTCGGCGGTGCCCCGCTGGCGTTCATCCACAAGACGCGCGACATCAACCGGCCCAACGAGACGGTCGCCAACCGCGTGGTCGGTGAGGTCGAGGGCCGCATCTGCGTGCTCGTCGACGACATGATCGACACCGGGGGCACGATCACCAAGGCCGCCGACGCGCTCATGCAGGAGGGTGCGGCCGGGGTCATCATCGCCGCCACGCACGCGATCCTCTCCGGCCCGGCGATCGAGCGGCTCAAGGCCTGCAAGGCCCATGAGGTCATCGTCACGGACACGCTGCCGATCGACGAGGCGCACGACTTCGACAAGCTGACCACGCTGTCGATCGCCCCCCTGATCAGCCGCGCCATCCAGGAGGTCTTCGAGGACGGCTCGGTCACGAGCCTGTTCGACGGCCACGCCTGAGCCACCACGACCCAGTGCGCTGCCGGTGGCGGCCCTGAGGGGTGGTCAGGTGAGGCCGAGGCGCTTGCGTTCGTAGTACCGCTCGTTGTCCATGGCGCGGGCCCGCCCCCCGAAGTCTGTGGCGTCCGCGGCCTGCGCCTGCGGGTATCCGGCGATGGGGCTGTTGGCAGCGGTGCGGATCTCACTGGCCTGGATGCGGTCCAGCGCCTGGCGTGTGAAGTAGCTGCTGAGCGCTTGGTTCCCCGCACCTGACACCTGTGTCCCGCCTCCCTGGGACCGCAGCCGGTCGAGGATGGCTCGCTGGCGGTCCTGGGAGTTCTGTGCGGCCTGGGCCAGTGCCATGCTGCCCATTCCACCCCCGCCTCCCAAGAACGTGCCGCCGACCGTCGTCGGGCCACCGATGACGCCGGTCAGCGATGTCGCGTTGTCGAGGACGAAGCCACCGATCGTGGCCGAACCGCCGATGACGCTCGTCATGGGGGTCGCGCTGCCGAGCACCATGCCCCCCACGACTGCCGGACCGCCCCCGCCGACCACCGAGGTGGCGAGGACGCCGACACCCACGTTTCCGACCGCTGACACCAGCTGACCGTCACGCACGGCGATGATCGCGCGTTGCAGGATGTCGATGCCCAGGCGCAGGTAGCCCTCGGTCATGGTGATCATCTGTGCCGCCACCGTCTCGCCCTCGGCCATCAGGGGCCCGGCGTGCCGGCCCAGGCCGGCCAGACAGCACGCGGTGCGAACCCGCGCTGCCGAGTCGATCAGCGCTGCACTGACGTCGCGAAGATGTGCGCCCGTCCCGCCGAGCTCGGCGGGGTCGAGCCTGATCCAGGTCATCTGAACTTGGTGCTGTTGTAGCTCTTGCCCTCGAAGCCCATCGAGGACACGCTGCTCTGGTACTTGATGGCGTCTGCCCGCGTGACCTCGAAACCTGGCAGCTTCGAGACGGCCTGCATCCCGTCCAGGCGCTTCACCATCTGGGCGGTGACCATGTTGTTGTTCATCTGCTCCAGGTTCCGCTGACCCAGTGCCGCGCTGGACGCGCTGGGTGCCGGAACCAGCCAGCTGGGGTCCAACCACCCCTTGCGCACCATCTCGCGGACCTCGGAGGGTGGCAGCGGCCTCCATGCTGCAGGTCCGGCCGCGACACTCGTCGCCGCACCCACCGCCATGGCAGTCGGGTTACGTGCGATCTGTTCCTGCAGGGCGACGATCATGGCCCTCAGGATGGCCTCGAGGGCCAGCTCGCGGTAGCGCGTGCACAACGAGCGCAGGTTGGCCGCAAGGGCGCCAGCCTCTGCCTGCAAGGGGCCGGTGTGCCGTCCCAGACCACTACAGCACGACGTCGCGCCGATGCGCGACGCGGTGTTCTCCAGCTCGAGCGCGGCCTCTTGCAGCTGCGCGCTGGTCCTGCTCATCTCGTCGACGTCGATCTTCACCCAGGCCATCTCGGTGACCTCCCTTCGTGGTGGTACCAGTGAATGCGAAGCCCCTTAGGATCCGCTGAAGAGCAGCGCCTCCCGCAGACCTTCGGCGATGCTTCCCGCTCCGGCGGGTGTCAGGTGGACCACCGACGAGGAGGAGTCGTCGGCCTTGACCGACCACACCTGGTGGTCCCGGTTCACCGCCCAGACGAGCTCCAGCGCCGCCGCAGCGCCGACCAGGCGTCGAAGACCCTGGATCGACACCAGTCGACACATCCCGGTCAGCGGGTCGTCGGGCGAGCTGCCGAGGTCGTCGTGGCCGGGAGCGGCGGTCCCGGGCCACGACGACCTCGGCTGCCACCGCCAGCTGCAGTCGCTCGGGCGAGACGGTGAGGGCCTCCGCACGGGACGCCGCGTCGACGGTGGGCGACAGCCATCGGACGTAGCGCGCCACGAGCTGGCGCGTGGAGACGGTGGACAGCGACAGACAACCGGGTTGCGACGGTGCGAGCTCGGCAAAGGTGTCTCCTCCACCGCCGAGCAGGCGCGATGAGGATCCGTCCTTCTCGCGGCAGCTCACCAGGAGCGAGACCTCGCCGTCGAGCAGGAGAGCGAGCGGCGCCCGCAGATCCGGGATGACGGTCAGGTCCACGCCGTCGGACGTCAGCAGGCCACGGGCCACGAGCGAGCCCTGCGCCGCCAACAGGGCAGCGTCCCGCACTGCCGCGGGGCTGTCCTCGGTGAAGGCGGTGGTGGGCACGGGCGGAGCGGCCAGGCCGCTCGTCGCGCTGAGCACCAGCATCTCTTCGGCAGTCAACGAGAAGGTGGGTTGATGGGCAGCGGCGAGGTCGAGAGCCACCGCGCGGAGAAGCTCGGTGTCGCTGGTCCCCTGACCTGCCGTGATGATTCCGGTAGCAACGGATCCGGGGAGAGCCCAGTACGCGGCCAGCGCCGTCGAGCCGTCGCTGTGGGTGAGCGAACGCGTGAGGATCGTCAGGCCTGCATCCTGCAGCTCGCGCACCTCACCCCCCGACCAGTCCGGTGATGAACCCAGCGCTTCGGCATGCGTTCGAGCGACGTCGCCCACCTCGTCGGGACCAGGCGGCCCCCCGTCGACGCCTCGGGTTGCGACCGTCCAGACGGTGGCGTGCGGCCCTTCGTCGCCAGCGGACGCATACAGGACGTCGGCGCCGGTCCACATCAGCGCCGGCGCCACCGACGGCGCGCTCACGGGAGCCCCGCCGCACGTCGCGCAGCGATCTCGACCTCGGCCTGGTGCGCGCAGCCCTCGAGCCAAGCGGCGAGGTCGAGCAACCGCGAGGCGATCCTCTCGGCCGTGCCGCCCTGCGAGGAGATACCGGCCCGGAACTGGTCGGCTGCGGGCCCTGCGAAGGTCATCGCAGCGACGCGTTGCGAGGTCGATCGCGCAGAGGTGGCCACGACATCGGCCTCGCGGCGAAGCTGTGCCGCCGCGTTGCGCAGGGCTGAGGGGTCCTCCGCCACACCGTTGATGGACACGGCTGTGGTGGTCAGTTGCCGGCTTGGGCGAGCGCCTCACGGCGGCGGCTCACCTCGGACGAGCAGTCGGACAGGGCCTCGCCGAGGCGGCGCAGGGCCGTCTCGAACTCGGTGTTCCACGCCGTGCGGAAGCGGTCCGCAGCCGGTCCTTCCCAACGCGTGTTCTGCAGCTGCGAGCGGATCGAGGTACTGAGCTCCTCGACCGACTGGCTGTTGCGGATGAAGACCTGCTGGAGGGTCATGAGCTGCTCGAGGTCGCCGGCGATGGCCATGGTGTTTCTCCTTGGTGAGACCCGGCGGCTGCCGGGGCGGATGGTGATGGGATGAGGAAATCGTCTGCCGCTGAAGGGGTGCTGAAGGCCGAGGTGCAGGGCGGCCGTCATGGCAACGTCTTGCTGCAAGGGAGGTTCGGGTTGCAGTCCATCTGGATCCGTAGCTTTCCCTTGCTCTGGTAGCTGCCCGCGCCGATGACAAAGGAGATGGTGGCCGTGTAGGGACCATTCACGGCGTAGTAGTAGTTGATGTTCGTGCCCTCCGGCTCGACTCTGCCCTTGCCGGTCACGGTGGCGGACAACACCTTCCACGACTTCTGGCTCCCCGTGGCCCTGATGTGGTAAATGCCGTAGCAGGCGTACGCCTTCGTCTTCTTCGACGGGGCCTTGAGCGCACACGTCTTGTTGCCAGCCCAGGAGATGTAGGGCTGGGTCGTGTAGCGGTCCGAGACCGCCTTGAGCTTGCTCGCATCCACCGTCACGGTCCTGGTCACCGACGTGGTCACTGGTTGCTTTCGTACCGTGGTGACCGTGACGACCGACGTCGTGGTGACCGTGGGCGCGGTCGCGCTCACCCGGCTGGCCCTCGAGGAGGTCGTCTCCTGGTCGTCGAGCATCGTCGGGCCCAGCACCCCCACGATGAGGGCGATCGCGAGCGCACCCGCCCCGGCCATGACCATCGAACGTCGTTGTCCGGTCAGGGCCGGAAGCCGTCGGCGCGGATCCATGGGGTGGCCAGGTTCCTGCGAGCCGTGGCCGGGTCCCTTGTTCGACGGCCCTGTCGGCCCTGACGGCCCGGTCGGCCCTGACGGCCCGGAGGCCCCCGGTGTTGCAGGTGCCCCCGACGCACCGGTTGCGGACGATCCTGGGGGCGGGGGCGGCAACGGGATCTCCGTGGGCGCGAGCGGTTCGGGCCGCTCGGCTGGTGGCTGGCCCGGTCGGCTGCCCGGTCGGCTGCCCGGTCGGCCCACCGTTCGTGCGTCGGGGAGCGTCGTCGCCCCGCCGGCGCCAGCGGTCCGTGGCGCCGGGTCGGTGACCAGGACGCTCTCCCAACAGTGCACGGCGAAGCTGGCCATCGTCGACGACAGGCCCCGCCGTTCCAGTCGGCGTCGGGCGTCTTCTCTCGCGCCCGGGGACGAGCCGACTGACGCCGGGACTCCCTCCTCCGCCGCGACCACGACGGCGTCGAGCTCTGCGCGCGCGTCACGGACGCCGGCCCCGAGCGCGTCGACGAGCAGGGCGCGGACCCTCAGAGGGTCCTCGGCCACTCGACGCCCGTGATCGCGGACGACGACGCGCAGGGCAGTGCGGATGCCCTCTGCCGCGTCGTGCACCTCAGGCTGCCAGCCACCCGAGGTGTGGCCCGCTGCCAGGTCCGGCTCTCATCGGCACCACTCCTGTTGGCCCGCACCGCCGGGGGGCGGTGGGGGTGAGGAGAGTGCAGCACAGGACTGCGGTGCACGAATCCGGCAAATGAGTGAGACGCCGGGGTGAAGGCCCCTGTTGCGAGGAAAACCCCATACCCCTGTCGCTGCAGCCATGGGTTTGCCACACTCCCAGTGGCAAGCATCAGGAGGGGTGGCGATGGGCGGTCGGATCGTGGTGCGGGTGGTCTCCGGGCCCGACGCGGGCTTGACTCGTGCGATCGCCGCGCGGTGCGAGGTCGGGCGCGGCGCCGGGGCAGACCTGCTTCTCACTGACCCGTCGGTATCGCGGCGACATGCCATCGTCGAACCCCGTGAGGGCGGTCTGGTGGTGGTTGACACAGGGTCGGCCGCGGGTACCCGGGTCAACGGAAAGCGCGTGACCACAACGGTTCTCGCCCCGGCTGCTTCGTTGGTGAAGCTCGGCGACAGTGTCCTGTTGGTCCTCGAACAGAGGCTTGCCCACCACCGTGGCGGCGGCTTCGTCGTCGTTCCCGGAGAGGCGGATGGTGGGCGGCCCGTTCCACTGGTAGGCGAGCTGATGGTGGGACGAGACCGGACCAGTGACCTCTGTGTGGACCACAGCAGCGTGTCACGGCGGCACGTGATGCTGCGCGTGAGCGCAGGCGAGGTGCTGGTCACCGACCTGGACTCTGCCAACGGCACCTGGATCAACGGCCAGCCCCTGAGAGGGGAGCGACGGGTCCTGCCCGGTGACGGCATCAGGGTGGGCTCTGCGCCTGCGGTGCTCACCGTGCGAGCGACGGGAAGCGGTGGCATCGCTCCCCACCACCTCGTCGTGAGGTCCGAGACCTCGGCGACCGGCTGCGCGGTCGTCGTCGCGGCGCCTCCTGACGCCACGGTGCGGGCTGTCGTCGCGGAGATGGCGCGGTACCTCGGCTTGCGCGCAGGGGCACAGACCACCTGGGGTGCCTACGTCGCGTCATCCGGCGTCCTCCTCACCGGCTCCGACCGGTGGGTCGACCTCCCGCTGCCGCGCGGCGAGGTGCTGACCGTCGCAGCCTTCGTGAACGGGGAGGTTGACGGAGCTGTGAGTGCGGAGGCGGCCGAGGCGCACCTGGAGGCAGGCGGCGACGAGGAGCCACGTGCGGGCCACGCGCTGCGCACCGCACCCGCAGGTCGGGCCCTGCCCCCGCCGGTCGCATGGGCCGACCACCCGGACCCCACCGTCAACACGCCCCCCCGGGCCACCGCTCCGCCGGCTCCTCGAGAGCTGCGCGCCCCCCTCCTTCCGGAGGGCACCGAGCTCAAGGGCCGCGGGCTGCTGTGGCAGGTCGCAGGAGGTGGGGTTGCCGTGATCGCGGCCGCAGTGGTGGCGATCCGGTTCCCGCAGGCGATGCTCTTCGCGGTGGTGGCCGCTGTGGCCGGGCTGGCCACCGTGGCCTTCGGAGTGGTCGGTGACCAGTCCAGGCGGCGACACGGGGTCCGGAGGTTCGAGACGGACCTGGCACGGCTCGATGCGGACCTCGCGGAATGCGCTGCATCGCAGGCGGACACGTGGCGCCTACTGAGTCCCGACCGTGACTCGATGCGGGCCTGGGTGAGAGAGCGCGGACCGCGCCTGTGGGAGCGCCGCCCGAGCGACACCGACTTCCTGCGACTGAGGCTGGGCACCGGTCGACGCGAGGTGGCGTCGACGGTGACGGACACCTCGGAGGATAGGCACGGGCCGTATGCCGCCCGCCTCGCGGACTGCGTAGCACGTCACCGCACCGTCGACGACGTGCCCGTCGCGACCCCCGCGGGTGGGGTCGTGGGTGTTGCCGGGCCGCGCGTGCTGGTCAGCGGCCTGGCCTCGCATGCCGTTGTGGAAGCCGCAGTGCTCCATGCGCCGTCTGCACTTCAGGTGGTGGTGGTGAGTGCGAGCCCGGAATGGCGTTGGGTCAGGTGGCTGCCCCACGTGAGCTCTGCGGCGGTGCGCCTGCTGGCGTCGTCGGGGGCCGCGGCGGAGATCGAGGCCGCGGTGCGCACCGCGCTGGCTGCCCAGAGTGCACAGGGCCAGCCTGCTCGGGTGCTGCTCGTCCTGGGACAGGGCTCCGCATCGAACGCCGCCGCTGTGGCGGCGATGGGGGAGGTGCGGGCCGCCGGCGGACTGGTGCTGGTCCTCGATGACGAAGCCCGGGGCCTGCCTCCTGAGTGCGAGCTCGTCTGCCGCGTGGACGCGGACGGTCGCGTGACGGCGGAGGGCCCCTGGACGGACGGCGCGGTCGGGGCGTTCCAGGCGTGCAGCATGAGCCCTGCCATCGCTACCGCCCTGGCTGTCGAGCTGGGTCGGCTTCGCGACCCGCGCCTGAGGGGGGACGACCACGCGGGCGACCAGGGGGTGCTGACCCTGTCCGGGGCCATGGACGGCCCGCAAGGCCCCGCTCTCGAGGCGCTGTGGGAGGCGCCCGCCCGGCTCGAGAGCGTGTTCGGGGCCGACGACCAGGGGCAACCTGTCACGGTTGACCTGCGACGCGACGGGCCGCACGGCGTCATCGCCGGCACCACGGGCTCGGGCAAGAGCGAGCTGCTCCTGTCGTTCCTCGGGTCACTCGTCGCCAGGCACCCCCCGGAGCGCTTGGTGCTGTTCCTGATCGACTTCAAGGGTGGGGCGACCTTCGCGCCCCTCCGCGAGCTGCCGCACGTCGTCGGGTACGTGACCGACCTCGACGGTTCCGCGCGTCTGTCCGAGCGCGCCTTCACCGCCCTCGATGCAGAGATCAGTCGTCGCAAGCGAATCCTGTCCCAGCACTCGGTCGCGGATCTCGCTGCCTACGAACGCCTTCGGCACGCCGAGCCGCTGCCATCCCTGTTGGTGGTGATCGACGAGTTCGCCCTCCTGGTGACGGAACAGCCGGGAGTCAAGGCACGGTTGGACGCGGTCGCGGCCCAAGGACGAAGCCTTGGCATCCACCTGCTGCTGGCCACCCAGTCACCCGGTGGCGTCATCACGCCGGCCATCCGAGCCAACACCAACATCTGGCTCTGCCTGCGGGTCGTCAGCGATGCCGAGTCGTTGGAGCTGCTGGGGGCAAAGGATGCTTCCCAGATCCCGACCGAGGCACCGGGACGCGCCTTCTTGCGCCGTGGTGCCGAGCGCAGCCTGTCATCGTTCCAGACGGCGCGCATCACCCGACCACTGGCGGGCAGCGAAGAGGCCGTCTCGGTGCAGGCCTACGGTGAGCCGCAGCCGGCCCGCACCGAGCGCCGGGAGCGTGCCGATGGCTCGCTCTCCGAGACCGAGCTGGACGCCTTGGTGGCGGCGGCGCAGGACCTGCACCACCGCAGGGGTTCACCTGAGCCCTTCGCGTTGTGGGTCCCTCCGCTCCCGGCGGACCTGGACCCCACCGGGCTCGACGCCACGAACGCCCAGGGGATCGAAGCGGATACCTCCGACGGTGACCGTGCCGCCATCGAACGTGCCGAGGCGGACGGCGTGGGCCTGGTGGTACGGCTCGGACTGGTGGACGAACCGCACCTGCAGCGCCAACGACCGTGGGTGCTGGACCTCGCCCTGACCAACCTGCTGGTGAGCGGTGTCTTCAGGTCCGGCCGCACGACCACGGTCCGGAGGGTGATCTCGTGCCTCACCGCGGCGCACGGGCCGGATCGCCTGCATCTGTACGTCATCGACGCTCGTGGAGCGTTGGGCGGGGTCGAGGTGTTGCCACACACGGGTGGTTATGCGGGAGTGCACGACCGAGAGCTGCTGGTGAGCGTCTTCGACCGGCTCACCGCCGCCGTCGAACGTCGCCGCGAGACCGGCTTCGACCCGCGGCGCGACGCCCGTGTGCTGCTCGTCGTCGACGACTACTCCGCCTTGCGTGAGGTCAGCCAGACGCTCCTGCAGGACCGCGTGAACGACCAGCTGCTCAGCCTGGTGGCGCAGGGTCGATCCGTGGGTGTCCACGTCGTGATGACCTGTGGACAGGTGAGCGACCTGCGCCTGACGTTCGCCTCGCAGTTCCAGTCCAAGCTGTTGCTGCGCCAGCCAGAACCGGCGGACTACGTCGCGGTCGATGTGCGGATCGGGGCGGCGGAGATGCCGGCAGACCTGCCCGGACGTGGGATGGTGCGTGGTGGGCTGGAGGTCCAGGTGGCGCATGCACAGGACCTGCCGACGTTCCCTGCCGATCTCGCCGGGGGGCCCAGCCCCGTACGTCGCTTGGCCCCGGAACACCGCGCTCGCGCTGACGAGGGCCGTCGCGGATGGCCAGCGGGCTGCATACCCCTCGGCATCGGTGGTGATGACGGTTCGACAGTGTGGCTCGGGCCCCGTCACGGCCCACACCTGCTGGTCCTCGGTGAGTCCTTGACCGGGCGGACCACGGCCCTGCACACAGTGGCCACGCGCTTGCTCGAGGAAGACCCGGACCGCCGAGTGGCGGTGCTCGCTCGACGTCGGGCCACTCTCGAGCGGTGGGCGGACGACCCCAGGCTGCTGGTCGTCGCCTCGCCGGCGGACGGGCTGGATGCCCTGCTGGAGGTCGTGGAGAAGAGCGACCATCCGGTGGTCCTCGTGATGGACGACGCCGAGGGGCTTGCCCTGCCGGGGATGACGGGTGACCGGCTCGATGCGCTGCTGCGTGGTGCTCGCGACACCGGACTTCGGTCGGTGGTGGGCGCCAGAACTGCTGACTGGGCGCGTCTGTTCGACCCGTGGGCCCGCTACCTCACGAGCCTGCGGGTCGCCCTGCTGCTGGCCCCCACACCCGAGTCGGGCCTCACGCTGGAGGTGCGGCTGCCGGCCACCGTGGTGCCGATGGCACCCGGACGAGGGTTCCTCATCGCGCCGGGGCAGGCCGATCTCGTGCAGGTCAGCGTGCTCACGGCTGCGCCTCAGCCGACGATCCCGGCTTCGTAACGCAGGATCAGCGGCCCGAGCTCGACGCGGTCGCCGTGCGCCAGCAGGACTCGGCCGCCCGCGCCGGGACCGATGGTCTCACCGTTGACGGCGGTGCCGTTGGTCGAGCCGAGGTCTTCGAGCTCGTGAGCCCGGTTGCCGGCACTGATTCGCGCGTGTCGTCGGCTGACGTCCCGGTGGTCGAGCACCACGTCACAGTCCAGGTGGCGGCCCAGCACGGTGCTGTCTCGACGGAGCGGCGCTCGGCTGCCGTCGGGCAGCACCAAGGCCGCAGTCGCCTCGCCGAACGTGGCGACGTGCGTGACCACCGACCTGTGCTGCCTGCGCAGTCGTGGCGGGACCAGCCGCGGGTCGTGCGCGAGGATCTGGCGTTCCACCTCGATGAGCTCGGGACCGGGCCCGACCCCCAGCTCCTGGTCGAGGATGCGGCGGGCCCGGCGCATCGTCGCGAGCGCGTCCGACTGTCTCCCGCTCTGGTAGAGGGCGGTCGCCCGAAGCGCCCAGAGGGTCTCGTGGAGCGGGTTGGCCGCCAAGGTCTCCTCGAGGTGCGGCAGTGCCGCTTCGTGGTGCCCCAGCGCGAGCAGGGAGCGGAACCAGCCGAGCTGCGCCATCAGCCGGCGTTCCTGCAGCCGGGTACGTTCGGTGGCCACGAACGGTGCCGCATCGAGGTCGGCGAGCGCCGGTCCGCGCCACTGGTCGAGGGCCGACCGGTATGCCGCTACCGCGCCTTCGTGGTCGTCGGCCGCCGACCGCTCCGCGCCCTGTTCGCAGTCGTCGTCGAAGGCGTCGATGTCCACGGTGCCGTCGGGCAGGATCAACCGGTACCCGGGGGACTGGGTGACCAGGCAGGAGTCGAGCCCGGCGGGGGCGAGGGTCTTGCGCAGGCTCGCCACGTAGACCTGGACGGCATTGACCACGGTGGCGGGCGGGTCCTCTCCCCACACCTGGTCGATGATCGAGGTCACGGGGCAGACCCGACCCCCGGCGAGGGCCAGCAGGGCCAGCAGCGCCCGGGCCCGCGGCGCACCCAGCGGTAGGGAAGCACTGCCCAGGCGCAGGTCGAGCGGACCGAGGACGAGGATTCGGGGCTGGTCACCGGTCATGACAGGCGGTAGGTCAACGTGCCCAGTGGGGCGTGGTTGCCGCCGATGCCCACACGGACCACGTACGTGCCGGGACCCAGCTCGGCGCCGATGCTCATCGTGGCCGTCAGGCAGCCGCTGGACGCCAGACGCTGTGGCCACTGGTCGGTCGTGGAAGCGAAGCCCACAGGGACCAGGCCGGTCGCGGTCTGCTTGGCGACGGAGACGAGCAGGTCCTGGTGTGGGGCGTCCGAGAGGCCGGAGTACGTCACCTGGACCCCGATGACCTCGCCCTTGGCGCGGCCTCCCTCGACGCAGCCCTGGGCGATTCCAGGACTGCCTCCTGCCGCCGAGACCTTGAGGTCGATGACCGTGCCGGGTGCCTCCGCGACCACCCACGGGCTGGTGTACTTCTTCTTGTCCCGGGCCGCAGCGATCAGGGGAGCCGCCAGCTCGGCGGGGACGAGCCCGGCGAGCAGGCTGTCCTCACGGGCCTTCTTGTTCAGGGTGGGCACGGCGATGAGCTTGCCGTCAGCGTTGGCCGCCAGTCCGCCCGAGTTGCCCGGGTTGATGCGGGCGTCGGAGTTGAACAGTGAGACGGCGCCCTCGAGGCGCTTGTCGTGGACCGTGCCGGAGACCACGCCACGCGTATAGGTAGCCGCATCGGAGTCGGCCAGGCCGGGATAGCCCACGACCCAGACCGGGTCGGCCGACCGTACCCGCCCAGCGGCGCCCACCTCGAGCTGCACGAGCGATGCGAGGTCTTTCGCGGAGACCTCGCCACCCGCCTGGTCACCGGTGATGCGCAGCACTGCGAGGTCGAGGTAGCCGTCAACGGCGGCGACCTCTGCTCGGAAGCGCTCCACGGCCGGTTGGTCCAGGCCCTTCGAGGTCGCGAGGGTGATGGTGGTCGGAGCCGGCCCCAGCTCGTCGGCGAGCTGCCGGGTGCGCACCCCTCGGCCGATGGCGGTGGGCGCGGCGACGTGGGCGTTGGTCAGTACGAGGCCGCGTTCGGCGTCCACCACCGTTCCGGAGCCCGAACCTTGGTCGGTGATGACCCGCACAGAAGCCCGTGCGAGGAGGTCGAGGTCGGGTCCGGACGAACCCGATACCGCCCTGACGGCGCCCCATCCGCCCACCGCCAGCACTGCCACGAGCCCGACCGCCGTGGCTGCGGCCACCGAACGATGCCTGGACACGGCTCGGAGCGCTCTGCGTGGCAAGGGGACCGGTCGTTCACCGGAGGTGGAGGTGATGATCCGCTCGCCGGCGCGTGCGTCGCCGAGCATGATCTCGGTCGTGCCGCGCAGGAGGACCGAAGTGACCCGCCGGCCCTCCACGAACGTGCCTCGGGCGCTGTGGGTGTCGAGGAGCTCCCACGCCGCGCCGGTGTGACGCAGCAGCGCATGACGGCGCGAGACCGTCGGGTTGGTGCAGGTGATGTCGGCGTCCTCGGCGCGCCCGACGACCGACTCGACACCCGGCGTGAGGTGGTAGGTGCGGCCGGCGCACTCCAGGGCCAGCGCGTCACCGGCCAGCAGGGTGGCGCCCTCCTCCATAGGTTCGGTGATCCGGCCGGCCGGTCGCAGTCCCGAGTCCTGCTCGACCTGCAGGTCCACGACCTCGGCCTGGTCGCCCTGCCCGAGGACGAGGCGCACCGGCTCCGCCAGGTCGCGCGACCGCACGCGCTCGCCGTCGCACCAGGAACCGAGCGAGCTCGACGTGTCGCGGTAGGTCCACTGCCCCTCCTGCCACACGGCTTCGCCGTGGTGACGGGACACGACGGGGGACTGCAGCTGCACGGTGCTGGCGGGGTCGCGCCCGAACGTCACCACGCGTCCCGGCTCGTGACGGGTCGTGCCAGCGCGGGTGGTGGTCACCAGGGTGCTCATGGCATCCCCGAGGGGGCTCCGTCCTCGGCGGCGACCGGTCCGCTCGAGGCCGTTGTGGAGGCCGTCGTGGAGGCCGTCGTGGAGGCCGACGTCGGCGACGCCGACGACGTGGTCGGGATGGGAACGTTCTGGCCCTGGCGTCGTGGGCTGGACGGAGTCGTTCGGGAGGGGACAGGGGTGGTGGCCTTCCGGGTGCTCGTCTCCGGTGGCGGCGGGGTGTCAGCGACCGGGGTGATGGGCGACGCCGGAAAGGCGGGGCCTCCCGTCCAGGGTTGCGTGACGACCAGGACGGCCGCGAGGACCAGCCCGGTCAGCGTGATGCCCGGGACCCACCATCGGCGGTGGGGACCCCAGCCCGTAGGTCTGGGGGTGGCACCCCCGTCCGCCCTGACCCCGGCTGTGAGCAGGACGACCGTGACGTCGTCCCCGCCCACGTCCGCCGACTCCGCGACCCACTGCGGGATCGACCCGCAGACGGAGTCGAAACCGTGCAGGCCCACCTGGGTCGCGAGGTCGGTCATCACCTCGGACTCCCACTCCTCGCTCGCGAAGGAGTTGCCGTAACCGTCGGTGGACAGCAGGGTCAGGGGCGGGTCGTCACCCTCCAGCGTGGTGGCGCCGTGACGGAAGTCGTCCAGGGCGCTGGGCAGGCACAAGCTGGTGGTCTCGTTGGCCACCAGCCGGTCGTCCCCGGGGACGAGGCTGTGGGGCTTTCCCGGGCCCACCGTCAGGGCGGCACCGTCACCGATCTGGGCCACGGCGAGCGCCCGACCGGATGCGAGCGCGACGATCAGGGTGGCGCCATACAGCACCGTCGGGTCCGTGGGCAGGTCACCACAGCGCTCGATCTCGTCGTCCTGCAGCGCATTCGCGGCGAGATGAGCGAGCACGGCGGACCGCCATGCGGGCACCAGGCGGGTGGGCAGATCGCGTCCGGCGATCACGGGGTCGGGGTGCCGGACCTCGAGGAGCTCGGCCCCGATCGTCATGGCCAAGTCGACCGCGATCCGGGCACCGGTGCCGCTACGGACGTAGCGTCGCCCACCGTGACCGTCCGCGACGGCAGCCACCAGGGCGTCGTCGAGGTGACGCACCGCGTACGCGTCCTGGTTCGGGGCTCCCGAACGCTCGTGGGAGGAGCCGCGGTGGGTCGCTCCCTGCGCCCGCCACCTCACGGGGTCCGCTCGGTTCACCACACCACCTCCGAGGCATCGAGGTCGGCAGCGTGGGGCGCGCGGCTGAAGACCGGCTCCGCCGCTGCCGGGGCCAGTGACGACGCCACTCGGGACACGTGTGTGGAGGCCCACCGGATCGCGGCCACGAGGTCCTCCGGGTTGTTGGCCCGCACCGGCTCTGCGTCGGCGTCGCCCATGAACCGCACGAGCATCTCGTGGTCGGCATCGCGGCCGATGCCCACGGCGATGCGCACCGACCGGGCGCCCCAGGGCTCGGCCTCCAGCCGTTGCAGGGACTCGATGTAGTCGTCCGTGGGCATGCCGTCGGAGATGAGGACGATCGCGGGTGGTAGTGCACGGGACTGCATCGGTGGCACCGTCAGGACCGAGCGCAGCAGGTCGAGACCCGCACTCAGATCGGTGTACCCGCCACTGGCCAGGTCGGCCCACCGGAGCTCATCCACGGGCGTGGGCTGTTCGACGTGCCACCGGGCGCCGGTCGAGAACGCGATGCAGCGCACCAGCAGCTCGGCGTGCGGGTTGCCGTCCGCGACGTCGACCAGGTGCGGGAGTGCCTCTTGGATGGCTGCGTTGAGTGCGCGCATCTTGCCGTCGCTGGCCATCGAGCCCGAACAGTCGGCAAGGATGATGAAGTGCAGGGGCCGTTGGGCCAACCTGGCTCCAGGTCGCTCAGGCACAGGAGCTCCTTGGCCAACGGCTGGTCACGGCGACCTCGGCAGGTGCCATCATGGGCGTGGTCCGACGAAGGAGGTCGCTGCGGTGGTCAGGGCTGGAGACGTGGTGACGCTGCGCCGCTCTGCGACGCCATGGACCGTCGGCCGGCTGCTCGGCGAAGGCAGCCAGGGCGTCGTCCACGAACTCGTCGCAGCCGACGGCAGCGGCCGACGACTGGCGCTGAAGTGGTATGCGCCGAGGGCCGTGACCTCGCAGCAACGCGAGGCGATCACGAGCGTCGCCCAGCGGCACAGCCCCGGCCCGATGTTCCTGTGGCCGACGGAGGTCGTCACGTCGACAGACGGTGGGTTCGGATACGTCATGCCGATCCGCCCGGAGGGCTACGTCGGCCTCGGTGAGCTGCTGCGTGGGCGGGTGGAGGTGTCGCCGTCGCTGGCGGTGCGGCTGAGTCTGGGCCTGGCACATGGCTTCCTGCTCCTGCACTCGCAAGGGTTGTGCTACCGCGACATCAGCTTCGGCAACGTCATGTTCCATCCGGGCACGGGCGCCACGCTCATCTGCGACAACGACAACGTGGGGATCGACGGCGAGAGCGACAGCGCGGTCCTGGGCACGCGCCGCTTCATGGCCCCCGAGATCGTCAGGGGCGAGGCCAGGCCCGGGAGCGAGACCGACCTCTACTCCCTTGCCGTGCTGATCTTCTACGTGCTGATGGTCCACCATCCTCTCCTGGGCCGTCGCGAGCTCGACTTCGCCTGCCTCGACCGGGAGGCCGAAGGCAAGCTCTTCGGTGCTGATCCTTTGTTCGTGTTCGACCCGGACGACACGTCCAACGCCCCCGACCCCATCGAGCACGCCACGGTGCTCGCCAACTGGGCCATCCACCCGGAGGCGGTCCGGAGCCTGTTCGTGCAGGCTTTCGGGGTGGGTGTCCACGACCCCAGGCGCCGGGTCAGGGAGAGCGTGTGGCGCGCTGTCCTGTCCCGCCTCCTCGACGCGATCCGCACCTGCGACGCGTGTGGCCGCGAGAGCTTCTCCGGTGTCGGTGCGCCCGAGAACTGTTGGGGCTGCTCGGCGATCCTCGTGCCGCCGATGCGGTTGGTCTTCCCCCATTCGGCGCTCGCCCTGGGCGCGGGCACCCGCGTCTACCGCCACCACGTCGCACGCGACTACGACTACGACGTGACGGTCGGCGAGGTCACCAGACACCCCACGCGCGACCTGTGGGGTCTGCGCAACACCAGCAGCACGGCGTGGGAGGTGCAGCTTCCGGGACGCGAAGCGACCTCGCTGCAGCCCGGGCAGACCGTTGCCCTCGTCCCGGACACGGTGCTGCGGATCGGTCCGGTCCAGGCGCGGTTCACCCGGTGAGCCCGGGCCAGCCGACGCGAGGTCGTGCAAGGCGCTCATGAGTTCACCTCGGCAGTGTCGTCCCGCACGACGGGCACCCTGCTGCGGAGAGCCTCCAGCAGTCCCTTGCGCCGCTTCAGCCACAGCTCACCGTCGGGAAACGCGAGCCGTGGCTGCCTGCCCTCGATCAGACGCACCGCCGTCCACGAGGCAGTCAGCTCAGCAGGACCGCTCTTGGGCAGCGCTGCATACCAACGAAACCCGACGTCGTCGACAACCATGGTGCCGGTGCGCACGAGCTTCGTGGGAACCAGCAGGACTGTGAGCACGGCAACGGACAGCAGCAGGCTGCGGAGCGGCGCCGAGGGAATGAAGACGAGCCCGGTGACGGCGGCGGCGAAGGCGATGAAGGCAGCGATGCGTAGTCGGGGGTCGCGACCGCGGAATGCGTAGTAGGCGCCCACCGGGAAGCCTTCGCGTTGCATGGCCTGCACGACGGCGAACCTGGACGAGGACGGCCACGGGGTCGGTGCGCCGCCGCGGCCCTCCGGCCCGGGGTCCTGCGCCACGGCGGAGGCCAGGATCGACGACGCGTCGGGCAGGTCCGTCGCCATGGGGTCGTCGCGACGTCGCGGCAGCACGGTGGAGGCCACCTCCGGGTGGGGGGTGTCAGTGGTCTCGGCGCCGCCCAGCGGTCCGCCGGACCGGTGGTCGTGGGAGGAGGTGCCGGGCTCGAGCGAACCGGAGCTCGACGCGCTGCTGCGCCAGGAGGCGGCGGGGCCCGTGCCGGGCCGCTGCGCCGGGGGTGCGGGCCACGGATCGGCACCGCTCAGCTCGAGGTCGAGCGCCGACACCCACAGCTGCACCGCTGTGGAGCCGGCGTCGTTCGTCCATCCGCGGGCTGCGGCCAGGGCCTCGGAGTGACGCTCGATGTCAGCCCGGCTGAGCGGGGCTGCGGCACGCAGCTCCGTGGGCACGTTCTCGTCGAGCGCCGTGACGACCAGGTGCAGGTCGCGCCGGAAGGTCGTGGCATCCTCGCCGAGGATCCGGATGAGCCTCGCTCGCAGCTGCGACGGGCGGGAGGCATAGGCGCTACGGTCGGCCTCCAGCGCGGTGCGCAGGGCTGCCAGGACCGTGGGGTTCTCCGGCTGCATGGACATGTCACTCACCCGAAGCACGGGTAGTTGGTGTTGCAGTACGACGTGATGGTCAGGGTGGCCCAGTTGCTCGTGAGCCCTCCGCCCGAGAGGCGGTAGCGGATGACGTCCCGGAAGTACCCGTTGTGGTGGGGGAAGAACTGCACCCGGTGACCGCTGACCACGACGTTGCCATGACCGTTCACCGAGACCGCCTCAGCCACCTGCCAGGTCGAGACCGTGCCGCCCTTGATGGTGTTGATGTAGCGGGAGCAGACGACCGCGTCGGCGCCGGCCCAGTCCAGGCAGCTGGAGCCGTCCCAGAAACCCATCGTCCACGAGTGCGTGCCGTTCCCTGCCGTCAACGTCTTGGGGGCAGGCGGGGGCTTCGGTTTCGTGGAGGTCCTCGGACGTGGCGTCGACGACTTCGACGTGGAGGTCTTCCTCGGTGTGGTGCGGACGGGCGCAGGGGCGGTCGAGCTCCGGGGGCTGGTGCGTGCGGTCGTCACGGGGCGTGGGGTGGTTCGTACCGGCCGTGGCGCAGTCGGCTTCGCCACCGGCTTCTTGGTCGTCGACGCCCTAGGAGGTTTCGCTGCCGCGCGCGACGGAGGGGGCGAGGTCGTCGTGACCACCGGCCCACCGGTCGTGCTCGCTCCTGCCGTGGTGCTCGCTCCTGTCGTGGTGCTCGTGGTGCTGCGCCCGGCGTCGACGAGCAGGGTCGAGCTGCGAGAGGGACTGCGGAAGGCGGACCAGGCTGTGCCACCGACGACTGCCAGGGTGGCTGCCACAGCGGCCGCGACCAGTCCACGGCGGACGCGTGCTACGCGCGGTACCAGGTGGTCGCCGTGACCTGGGTGGTCATCGTGGGCGCCCGCGCCACCCGCGGCGCCCGCGCCACCAGCGGCACCCGCGATGCCATGGCCACCCCCGGCACCCTCGCTGAGATGCTCGGGAGCGATGGTGGGAGGCGGGGTCTCTTCGGTGCTGGGCGCGAGACCGGCGGGGAGCTCGGTCGCCTCCGGCGTCTGGGGGCTCGCCGAGCCACTGGACGGTGCACCGACGGGTCCGCGCAGGGAGGTGCTGCGCAAGGTGCTGTCGGTGCCGAGGGCCGTCGCCCAGGTCCCGATGGCGAAGGTGGCGACCTCAGCATCCAGTCCTCGGTCGGTCAGCCTCACCACGAGCCGCTGGTCGTCGTCGACGAGGTCGGTCTCGGTGAGCACGGATTCCTCGCGCGACATCAGGCTGGCGGGGATGCCCTCCTCGCTGGCCAGGGCCAGTGCGTCGATCGTCGCCCGGTGCTCGCGCCCCGCGGAGCCGAGCCCGTCGGAGAGCACTGCGCGGACCCGGTCAGGGTTCTCGCTGACCCTGCGGCCGAGGTCGCGCACGGCTCGCTGCAACGCCTCTGCGGGGGACTGGGGCTGGGGGTCGGTCATGGCTGGTCCTTGCGGGTGAGGGAGATAGTGACGGTGTCGAGGACCCCGGAGTACTCGTTGAGTGTTCGGGCGCCGGAGACGGCAGTGCCGTGGCCGACGAACGCGACCCGGGCGGTGAGGGGGATCACCGCGACATCGGCTGTGGCGAGAGAGTGCACACGGTCCCAAGCAACCTCTCGGTTCGAGGGGTCGAGCGTCGCCTTCGCCCGGTCGATCGCCGCGGTGACGGTGGTGTTGCGGTAGCCCTTGACGAGCCATCGCGAAGGCACTCTCGAGTCGTACTCGAGGACGTTGTCGGCGGGGTCGAGGCTGACGACCGGATTGGCCTTCACCAGGTCGTAGACGTTGGTACCGCTGACTTTCAGCAGGTGCTTCGAATATTCGGTGGAGGTCCCGGTGAACGGCTTGAGCTGCACCGTGAAGCCGACCCCCTCCCAGCCGTCCGCCAGCCCAGCCATGGCGACGTCGGCCTCCACCCCTGCGGGATAGGCCACGCGGAGAACGGGGTGGCGGCCCGCGAGCAGGGTGCGGGCCCTGCCGGGGTCCACGACCTTGTCGGCGCCGTTGCGGTGTTGGCCTGCCAAGGAGTGCAGAGCCGTGCGTGTGGCCGGCCCTCCCATGCTGCTCACGTAGAGGTCGCGGTCGATCGACCAGGCGACGGCTTGGCGAACCTCCTTGTCCTGCATGGTGGGTGAGGCGAAGTTCGGGGCGAGGACCTCGCGGTTTCCGTTGGGGGCGACCTGGGTGCGGTCGGGTGAGTCCCGGAAGCCCGGGTCAGCGGAGGCCGGGAGCGGCTGCAGTGCTGCTGCCTGTCGGTCTGCGCCGGAATCCGCCTGCAGGCGTGTGGCGATGTCGATGCCGGCGAGATTCCCGAAGACTTCGATCCGGTCTGGATGAGCCGGCCGGAGCCGGTCGTTCTCCCGGCTCCAATGGTCGTTGCGGACCAGCGCCGCGAAGTCGCTCGAGGCAGTGTCGGCCTGAACCCGGTAGGGACCGTTCGCCAAGGACCGCGATGCCCCGGACGAGGCGACCGCGCGGTACGGCGCGAGCTCCGGCAGGGCGAGGTAGCGGCCGAAGTCCAGGTGCTTGCCGGACAGTCGGACCGTGAGCGTCGGGCCGGAGCACGAGACTGCCTTGTCGAAGGCGGCCCGAGCAGCCGGGTCTGCGGCGCCGGTGAAGACGGGGAGACCGGCCGGGTCCAGCGGCACGTCGACCAGGCGGGTGGCCTTGAAGGAATAACCCCTGAACGTCGCCGCGGCGAAGGCGCGCTCCACCCCCGCTTTCGCGTCAGCGCAGGTGACGGGTTGGCCGTCCTCCCACAGGGCGTCGTCGACGAGGGTCCATTCCCAGGTGCGACCACCGTCCCTCGTCGTGCCGGTCGAGGTCGCGAGGTCGGGAACGAGTCGGGCCGGATGGTCCTTCTCGGTGGGCGCGAAGGCGAGCAGGCTGCGGTACACGGCCCGGTTCATCAACAGGCGCAGCCCGGGGTCCGTGGTCGCCATGGGGTCCCAGGTCAGAGGCGTCCTGCTGAGCAGATGCAGCGTCCCCCCGGCCGAGCGGTCGGCCGGTCCACCGGTGGCGTCGGGCCACCAGGCCTGGACCCCTAGGGCCCCTGCGACCACCACGGCGGCGGCCCCCGCAGCGCCGACGACGGCGCGCGTGCGTGTCGAGGGTCGCCCGTGGAAGGGCGTCCTGATCGGCTCGCGGGGCTCGGCCGGCACGAGCGCGGGGTCGACCCGGGGAGCGTCGTCTGGCAGCTCCGTCCGGTCGCCGGGCGGGGTCTGCTCGTGGGAGGACGAAAGGACGCCGGCGCTGGAGGACGAGGAGATCTCGCCTCTGGTGCCATCGGGAAGCGACCGCCCCCCGGGCCGGGGGACCGCCAGGGCCGCAGCCCAGGTGTTGACCGCTGCGAAGGCCAGACCCGGCTGCAACCCCCGCGCCTCGAGACGAGCCACTGCCTCCTCCGCAGCCGCGTCCGGCTCCTCCTCGGCCGAGAGAAGCAGCTGTGGCACCCCCTCCTCGCAGGCGACGACGAGGGCGTCCACCTCGGCCCGCAGCTCGCGGGCAGAGGATCCGAGGAGGTCGGACAGCAGCGCACGGATGCGTTCCGGGTGCGTCGCGGCGACCCGTCCGTGGTCCCTCACGGCCCGGGTGAGGGCAGCGGTGACGCTGGGGCTATCCATGGGACGCAGCACACCCTTGAGGCCTTAAGCCGCGCTGAAGGCTCGCTGCCCCATCACCGACCATGGCCCTGACCTCCACTGCGCGCCGACGCACTAGTCCGCATCATGAGGTCTGGGGGCTCTCACACCCTCCGGCAAACAGATGATTTCAGGGAGGCAGTCATGTCGGGGTCAGGTGCTGGACGCCTTGCGGGCGCGGTAGGCGGCGACGTTGGCGCGGTTGCCGCAGCCGCCGTCGCAGTAGCGCTTCGATCGGTTCTTGGACAGGTCGACCACGACGTCTTCGCAGTCGTCGGCAGCACACACCAACAGCCGGCTCAGCTCGTCGGCGCGGATCACGTCCACCAGGGCCATCGCTGCTTCCACGGCCATGCGCGTCGACAGCGGCGCCTCGGCTCGGCGTCGCATGCAGGTGCCACGACCACTGGTCGTGCCGGACGAGCTGGGGGAGGGCGTTCGCCTCGGCGAGCAGGGTGTTGACGAGCCGGACCGCGCCCTCGGCGTCGGCCGTCCACAGCGCGCGCAGCCGTGGGCGCAGGGCCCGCACGGCGTCGAGCTCCGCCTCGTCGTGGGTGCGCGACCCGGTCCACTGCCACTCGCCCACGAAGCTGTCGAGCTCCGCCACGGTCTGGAGGTCGTCGGTGTCGGTGGGCAGGGTCGCCGCCGTGTTGACCAACGCAGCACACCCGCGCAGCGCCGCCTCCGTGTCATGGGTGAACAGCATCTTGACTCCTGACTCGGTCCGTGGGTAGTGTCACGAGTATAAGCCGTTTCACCAATTACCCCTGCGACCTCTCCAGTACAGCGGTCGGCGAACGAACCCGGACGAGGAAGGCAGGTCGGTCATGAGGTCACGCTCCACCGTGGTCGGGCTCTGGCTGGCTCTGGCGTCCGCGGCGACGTTCGGCAGCAGTGGCCCGTTCGCGAAGTCGCTGCTCGTCGAGGGCTGGAGCTCCGGGGCCATCGTCCTGCTCCGCGTCGCCGGCGCGACGCTCGTCCTCGCCGTCCCGACGATCCTCGCCCTGCGTGGCCGCTGGCACCTCGTGCGCGAGAACCTCGCCGGCATCCTCACGTATGGCGCCGTGGCCGTCGCCGGCTGCCAGGTCGCCTACTTCTATGCGGTGCAGCGCCTCGACGTCGGGGTCGCCCTCCTGCTCGAGTACCTCGGGGTCGTCCTCGTCGTGCTCTTCGTGTGGGCCCGCACGCGCCGAGCGCCGAGCGTCCTCACCGGGCTCGGCGTGCTCCTCGCGATGGCCGGGCTGGTGCTCGTCCTCGACCTGGGCGGGCAGGTCGGGCTCGACCTCGTCGGCGTCGGCTGGGGCCTGGTGGCGGCGGCCGGGCTGGCGACCTTCTTCGTCCTCGCCGCCGAGGAGAGCCACCTGCCCCCGATCGCCCTCGCCGGGCTCGGGATGGGGGCCGGCACCGTGGCGCTCGCCCTGCTCGGTGCCGTCGGAGCGCTGCCGATGCGGTTCGTGGCCACCGACGTCGTGCTCCGCGGAGCGCAGGTCCCCTGGTGGGTCGCGGTCGGTGAGCTCGCGCTGGTGGCCGCGGCGGCGGCATACCTCCTCGGGGTCACGGCCGCACGCATCCTCGGTTCCACCGTCGCGTCCTTCGTGGGCCTGACCGAGGTGATGTTCGCGGTGCTCTTCGCGTGGGTGCTGCTCGGCGAGCTGCCGGGGGTCGTCCAGCTCCTCGGCGGGATCTGCATCGTCGGGGGAGTGGTCGCCGTCCGGCTCGGCGAGCTGCGCCGCGAGCGCTCCGCCCGGGCGACCGCAGCGGTGGACCAGGTGGATTTCCCTCTGCCTGCAGGCGTCGCCTAGACTCTCCGGGTTGCCTCGGCGAGGGACACTGCACGGCTCCGGCCCGCACGTCCGTAATTCGACGCGGTGTGGTCTCCGTGCTGCGCCCCGCGTCGAGGCCCACCGCCTGTTCGAGTCCCCTCAAGGAGCCCCCGTGTCTGACACCAACCTCACGCTGTCCGCCGAGAAGCGCACGCAGTTCGGCAAGGGCGCGGCGCGCAAGATCCGCCGCGACCACAAGATCCCCGCCGTCATGTACGGCCACGGCGCCGAGCCGGTGCACATCACCCTGCCCGGCCACGAGACGATGATGGCCCTCAAGACCGCCAACGCCCTGCTCACCATCGTCATCGACGGTAACGAGCAGCTGGCTCTGGCCAAGGACGTCCAGCGCGACGCGATCAAGCCGGTCATCGAGCACATCGACCTCGTCGTCGTCCGCAAGGGCGAGAAGGTCACCGTGGACGTGCCGGTCCACCTCGAGGGCGAGGCCGCTCCCGAGACCGTCGTCACCCTGGACTCCCAGACCCTGCAGCTCGAGGTCGAGGCCACGCACATCCCCGAGAGCGTCACCGTCTCCGTCGAGGGCCTCAAGGCCGGCACGCAGATCAAGGCCAGCGAGGTCGAGCTGCCCCGCGGCTCCGCCCTGGTCGTCGACGCGGACACCCTCGTGGTCAACATCACCCAGCAGATCTCCCAGGACGAGCTCGAGGCCGAGCTCGCCGAGGCCGAGGAAGAGGCCGGTATCGAGCGCGAGGAGTCCGACGAGGACACCGCCGCCGAGGGCGACGCCGCCGACGGCGAGAAGGCCGACTCCGAGACCGCCTGAGCCCGACCGGCGCGACTGCGAGCCGCCGCGACCCAGCTCCACCCCGAAGGCCAGGTCCGTCACGGACCTGGCCTTCGGGCATACTTGCCGCCTGTGAGTGCAGACGGGACGTGGCTGGTGGTCGGCTTGGGCAACCCCGGCCCCACGTACGCGGGAAATCGCCACAACGTCGGCGCGATGGTGGTCGACGAGCTCGCCCGACGCGGGTCCGTGGCCCTGACCCGGCACAAGGCGCGCGCCGTGGCCGCGACCATCCGCATCGGCACGCTCCCCGGCGGGGCGCCCGGACCGCGGGCGGTGGTCGGGGTGCCGCTGACCTACATGAACGAGTCTGGCGGCCCGGTGAAGGCGCTGATGTCGTTCTTCTCCGTCGAGCCCGACCGCCTCGTGGTCGTCCACGACGAGCTCGACATCCCCGCCGGTGAGGTCCGGCTGAAGAAGGGCGGTGGCGAGGGCGGCCACAACGGGCTGCGTTCGATCAGCTCCTCGCTCGGGACCAAGGACTACCTGCGGGTGCGCGTCGGCATCGGCCGTCCTCCCGGTCGGATGGACGCGGCGGACTTCGTGCTGCGCGACTTCTCTCCCACCGAGCGCAAGGAGCTGCCGTTCCTGCTCGACACGGCCGCCGACGCGGCCGAGCTCGTCGTCACCGAAGGACTTCAGCCGGCCCAGCAGAAGTTCCACAGCCCGGCCTGACGGACTCGCTTCGGTGGGTTTCGGCGGTCGCGCGCCGGCCCCGACCCCCGCGGATGCCCATCTGGCGACCACAGGGTGGTCCGATCGGTGACTATTTTTCGGTCTAGTCCTCTTTGCGCAGGCCTACGTCGGACGAACGTCCCCGGCGGCTCCCCATTCGGGTCGGTGGCCCCGGCACGAACGGCCAAGGTTCATGAACTCCTCCATCGGTATGAGGTGTCTACGTAGACGGCCCTACTCCACCTGCGGTGGACGACCGTCCGCTGCGCGGCGTACAGGTCGAATCCCTTGCCCTGCAAGGCTGTGCGAGAAGGTTGATGAGCTCCTCGAGAGCCATTAACAGGCTGGCCGGGGGGGTCTACCTTCAGCCGAAGGCAATGGGCAAGGGGTGCAAGTCATGGCGGATCTCGCAGGGGCGGATTCGGTGTCGTCGATGTCCTCACCGGCACTGGTGGGGGTGCAGTCGGGGGACGCGGTCGACCGTTCGCCGAGGACGATCGGCACGGACGGGCTGGTCGGCACGCACGACTGGGCCGGCGCGGCGCCTGCCTACCCTGCCAAGCAGTCCTGGTACCTGCGTTACCGCCGCAAGGCCGTGGCGGTGGATCTCGCGGTCGCGGTCCTCGCCGGCCTCTTCTGCACCTTCGTCCCCCTGGGCGACGCACCCCTGCAGAGCCGCGGACTGGCTGCGCTCGCACTTCCGGGCGCGTGGTACGTCGCGGTGCTGCTCTGCCACGGGTACGAGCGGCGCTACCTCGGCATCACCGCGGACGAGTATCGCGCGGTCGGTCGTGCCGTCGTCGTCCTGGTGGTCTCGGTGGTCGTCATCTCGTGGCTCGTCCACGCGGAGATCGCCCGAGGACTGGTGCTCGGCGCCGCGCCGCCGCTGCTGTTCTTCGGCCTCCTCGGCCGGCACGTCCTGCGCCGCGGTCTCCTGGCGCGCCGCCAGGTCGGGGTCGACTCCCAGCGCACCGTCGTGATCGGCAACGTCCGCACGGTGGCTCCTCTCATCCGTCAGCTGCGCCGCGCGCCCGGTGAGGGGATGCAGGTCGTCGGCGCCTGTGTCTCCGGCATCTCGACCGAAGGCGACTTCTCCACCGAGGTCGAGGGCGTGCCGGTCTTCGGCTACCCCGATGAGGCGATGTACGCCATCGACCTGCTCGACGCCGAAGTCGTCGCCGTGTCCAGTGACCCCGAGCTCAGCGGGAAGAGCCTGCGACGCCTCGCCTGGAGCCTGGAGGAGCGTGCTGTGGACCTGGTCATCGCCCCCGGCCTGTTCGAGGTCGCCGGCCCGCGCCTGAGCATCCGTCCCTCGGCGGGCATGCCACTCCTGCACGTCGAGCGTCCGGCCATGTCGGGGGCCCGCCGGGTCTTCAAACGCAGTGTGGACCTCGTCCTCGCACTCACCCTCTCGCTGCTCGCGGCCCCCGCCCTGCTCGCGATCGCCGTCGCGATCCGGGCCGACTCGGCGGGGGGAGTCATCTTCCGTCAGACCCGGGTCGGTGCGCGCGGTGAGACCTTCCAGATGCTCAAGTTCCGCACGATGTGCGTCGACGCCGAGCACCGCAAGAGTGACCTGGCCTCCGCGGTCGACGCAGGCAACTCGGTCCTGTTCAAGATGCGGCGTGACCCGCGGGTGACGTCGGTGGGAAGGATCCTGCGCCGATTCTCGATCGACGAGCTCCCCCAGCTCGTCAATGTCATCCGCGGCGAGATGTCGCTCGTGGGGCCGCGCCCCTCGTTGCCGTCGGAGGTCGCGGGATACGAGTCCGACGCCACCCGGCGACTGCGGGTCAAGCCCGGCCTGACCGGACTGTGGCAGGTCAGCGGCCGTAGTGACCTGTCGTGGGACGAGTCCTTGCGGCTCGACCTCTGGTACGTCGACAACTGGTCGCTGCTGCTCGACCTGCAGATCACGGTCCGCACCGCCAAGGCGGTCCTTCGTGGGACGGGAGCGTACTGATGTCGCTGCGTCGCCCGCAGGTCGCCCTCGTCGTCGGCGCCCTCGCTGCCGCGCTCCTGTCCGGCTGCGCGAGCGACCTGACGTCGCCCAGGGCCGCCGGCAGCACCCCGGCCGTCGGACCGGCCGCGTCGTCGGCCTCGGGCACCCCGACCGGTTCGTCCACCACCTCCGGACCCTCCCGGACCTCCGGTGCGGCCGGGACGAAGGCCTCCGAGAAGACCGCTGAGCCCTCGCAGAGCCCGACCACCGCGACGACGGTGTCGCCCCCCCTGCCCCAGCCCGTGCTGTCGGTGCCGAAGGTGAAGCGATCCGGTCCGGCCGTCACTCCCTCGATCACTGCACCGCCAGCGAAGTTCAGCTCTGCGGTGAAGTACCCCGACGGGGTTCGTCTCGAGATCGTCAAGACTGCCCGCGCAGCCGAGACCGGCCACGGGCCAGGGGTGATGGCCGGGCGCGAGTACGTCCGTTTCGAGCTCAAGCTCACCAACGGCTCGGCGAAGGCCATCAACCTCAACGAGGTCGTCCTGACGACCTACTACTCCGCGTCCAGGCAGCTGGCCGCCCCGGTCTACACCGAGAGCGCCAAGACCTACGACTTCTCCGGCACGGTCAAGCCCGGCGCGTCGGCCACGGCGTTCTACGCCTTCGCCGTCCCGGATTCGGGCCTCAAGAAGCTGACCATGGTCGTCGACTTCGACGGGATCCACACCTCCGCCACCTACACCGGCGCGGTCGTGGTCTCGTGAGCGCCGCCCGGGGCCTGCCGATCCGGCGGGTGCGTTCGCTCGTCACGTCGCACGCCTCGGGTGCCGTCGTCGCCCAGGTCTGGCAGGCTGCCGCCAGCTTCGTGCTGCAGGTCGTCGCAGCCCACGTCCTGGGGGCCGAGGGGCTCGGCCTCGTGGCACTCTGCCTGGGGACGATCGTCCTCGTCACCGCCCTCACCAGCGGCTTCGTCGGCGACTCCCTGACCGTCCTCGACCGCAGCGACGCCCGTGTCCGTGGTGGGCTGCAGTGGTGGACCGTCATCCTGGCCACCACCGGCCCGGCGTTGGCCGCGACAATCCTCTGGGCCTCCGGGTCACTCGAGGTGGCCGAGGCCGGGTTGTTCCTCCTCGCGGCGTCGCTCTTCGCCGTGGAGGAGGTGGGACGCAGGCTCCTGATGGCCTCGTTGCGGTTCTGGCGTCTCGTGGCCGTCGACTCGGTGGCCCTGGTCACGGCCGTGGCCGCGCTGCTCGTCACCGGCCTGGGCGCGTCGATCACCCTCAGCAGCTTCCTCGCAGCCGTCGCGCTGGGCCAGGCCGCCGGTCTGCTCACCATCGCAGCGATGCTCGCGCCGGGGGAGCGGTGGGCCGCCCCTGCCCGCGGCGGTGCCCTGCGGCACGTGGCGTCCTTCGGCGTATGGCGCGGGGCCCAGGTCGCGGTCAACCCGGGGGTGTTCACCGCCCTGCGGTTGCTGGTGGTCGCCGTGGCCGGCGCATCCGCCCTCGGCCACCTCGAGTCGGCCCGGATCCTCGTGGCACCGGCGCTGCTCATGGTGCAGGGACTGGGGTCCTACCTGCTCGCCTCCTACGGTCGCGACCGAGTACTTCCCCTCGTCGCGCTGGTCGCCCGCGCCCGTCGCAGCAGTGCTGCCCTCGTCCTCGGCGGCCTCGGCGTCGGCGCCCTCATCTGGCTCAGCGCACCGGTAGCAGGTCCCTGGGTGACCGGCGGCGAGTTCGTCGTGCCGCGGCTCGCGGTCGCGGGCTGGGTCTTCTACGCCGCGGCCATCGCCTCGATGCAGCCGTTCGTCAGCCTCGCTGCCGCCCGCGGGCGGCAGCGAGCCATGCTCGGTGTCCGCCTCATGGACGCGGCGGTCTCCCTCGTCGCCCTCGTGGTGTGGCTCATGGCAGATCTCCCGACTGCCGCAACACCGTTCGTACTCGCCTTGGGGCCGGTTGTCGCCGGCCTCGTCACACGCTTCGTGGTCCTCACCACCATGCTCCGCGTGGAACAGCAGGACAGCACCACCAACAGCACCATCAGCGCCACCATCACCACTGAGACCCTGGCCACCGCCAGCGCGACGCCCCGAGAGGCAGCACACCATGCACGTTGAGGAACTCGGCGGACTCTTCCGTCGCGCTGTCGCGGCAGCAGCCGCTGCCGCTGTCGCCCTCGGAGGAGCCGTGGCACTGGCCGGTCCCGCCGCTGCTGCAGAGCCGACCCCCGTCGCACCCGTCGCCGCCCCGGTCACCGCCGACGCCCTGCCCACGTGGCAGATCAACGGCGTCGTGTGGAGCCAGGTCATCGTCGGCAACACGGTCTACGCGACCGGCAGCTTCACCAAGGCGCGCCCGCCGGGCGTGGCGCTGGGCGGCGCCGGCGAGGTCGACGCGCTCAACATCTTCGCCTACGACCTCACCACCGGTAACCGGGTCGCCTCGTTCAACCACACGCTCAACGGCCAGGGCCTCGTGGCGCGGGCCTCGGCGGACGGCTCGAGGGTCATCGTCGGTGGCGACTTCACCACCGTCGACGGTGTCGCCCGCGGTCACGTGGCGGCGTTCTCCACGGCAGACGGCTCGCTGCTCTCCTGGGCGCCGAACGTCGGTGGCCAGGTGCGTGCAGTGGCGGCAACGCCGTCCACGGTCTACGTGGGTGGCAGCTTCCCCTCCGCCAACGGTGCCGCCCGGGCGGCCCTGGCGGCGTTCTCCTCCACCAGCAACACGATGCTGCCATGGGCGCCGGCCGCCTCCGGGTCCAACGCCAGCGTCATGGCCCTGCTGATGTCGCCGGACCAGAGCCGGGTCATCGTGGGTGGCTCGTTCGAGCAGCTCAGCGGGGTCCCCGCCTACGGCATGGGTTCGGTGGACGCCACGTCCGCTGCCATCCTGCCGTGGGAGGCCAACACCCGGATCCGCACGGCCGGCCTCAACGGTGGCATCACCAGCCTCAGCACCGACGGCACGCAGGTGTTCGGCACGGGCTACGCGTTCGGCAGCGGCGCCACGTTCGAGGGCAACTTCTCGGCCGACCCGTCCACCGGCGCCATCAACTGGGTCAATGACTGCCTCGGTGACAACTACAGCGCCTGGCCGATGAACCAGACCCTCTACAGCCTCGGTCACGCCCACAACTGCACGGTGGTCGGTGGGTTCCCGGACACCGTCCCGCGTTCGCGCTGGCAGAAGGCCACCGCGTCCCCGACCTACCCGACCGGAATGACCACGGTCAAGGACGCCTACGGCTGGGACTACCGCGGTCTGCCCTATGCCGGTCTCCTGCACTGGTACCCCGACCTGGAGTTCGGCAGCTACACACCCGACCGCCAGGCCGCCTGGTCGGTGACCGGCAACGGCACCTACATCGCCGTCGGCGGCGAGTTCCCCATGGTGAACAACGTCGCCCAACAGGGGCTGGTGCGGTTCGCGATGCCCTCGGCCGCCCCCAAGGTGTCCAAGCCCATCTACCTGTCCACGATCAACCCGGTCGCCACGTCGACCGAGGCCGGCAAGGTCCAGGTCACCTGGGGCAGCGTCTGGGACCGCGACGACGCATCGTTGACCTACGACATCTACCGGGACGGGGGAGCGTCGATCGGCAACGTCTCCTCGCCCGGCATCTGGTACCAGCTGCCCGGTCTCACCTTCACCGACGGTGGCGTGGCGCCCGGCACGACCCACACCTACAAGGTCAGGGCGAAGGACAAGGACGGCAACGTCCAGTGGAGCCTGTCGTCCCCACCGGTCACCGTCTCCAGCACCCCCGCGCCGGCCTACGTGAACGCCGTGCGCGCTGACGGGGCCTCCCACCTGTGGCGACTGGGCGACAGCGGACCCGGGATCATCGACACGGTCGGCGCCGGTGTCGGCTCGTCCTCGACGGTGGCTTTCGGGCAGGGTGGCGCGGTCGCTGGTGACACCGCCATCTCGTCGGCGGGTGGGGCCAACCCCAAGGCATGGACCTCCTTCATCGAGACCCACGCCCCGGAGGTGACTGTCGAGGGCTGGGTCCAGACGACCAGCTCCTCGGGTGGCCGCATCATCGGCTTCGGCAACAGCCAGTCGGGCACGTCCGCCACGGGCACGAACGACATGGTCCTCTACGTCAACAGCGGCAACAAGCTCGCCTTCACCCTGGTGAACGGCACGACCCGCACCGTCGCGAGCAACCGGACCGTCAACGACGGTCAGTGGCACCACGTGGCCGCCACCGCCGGCTCCTCGGGAGTCTCGTTGTTCGTGGACGGCCGACGCGTCGCCCGCGACCAGACGCCCGTGTCCATGGCGACCTTCGCCGGATACTGGCGGGTGCTGGCCGACCAGACGTCCAACCTGCCGCTCAAGCCGCTCAACGCAGCCCTCGCCGGCACCATCGACGAGGTCGCGGTCTACCCGAGCCAGCTGAGCCAGGCACAGCTGCAGGGCCACTACCTCGCCTCAGGCCGGTCCGCAGCCTGGTCCACCCCGCCCACCGACTCCTACGCAGCAGCGGTGAACGCCACCAACCCGGAGCTGTACTGGCGACTGGGCGAGTCGTCCGGTACGACCGCCGTCGACTCCTCGACGTCGGGCAAGGACGGCACGTACGTCGCCGGGACCACCTTGGGCGCCGCGGGCTCACCCGCCTCCGGACCGGGCACGGCGGTGACCTTCAACGGCACCAACGGCGTCGTCCTCGACAAGGAGTCGTGGACCAACCCGCAGACCTACTCGGCCGAGCTGTGGTTCAAGACCACCTCGACCAAGGGGGGCAAGCTCATCGGGTTCGGGAACGCTGTCACGGGTCTGAGCGGTGCCTATGACCGCCAGGTGGTCATGCTCAGCACCGGCCGACTCCAGTTCGGCACCAACGGCGCCGTCCGGAGCCTTGCCGAGACGCCGGCGGCCTACAACAACGGGCAGTGGCACCACGTCGTCGCCACGCAGGGCGCCGAGGGCATGAACCTCTACGTCGACGGCGCCAAGGTCGCCTCCAACCCTGCCACCGACGCCCAGAACTACACGGGCTGGTGGCGTGTGGGAGGTGACCGGACCTTCGGTGGCACCACGAGCAACTACATCGCCGGAGACCTCGACGAGGTCGCCGTCTACGCGACCGCGCTCACGGCGACCCAGGTCCGTTCGCACTACGAGGCGGCCGGGTTCGCCACGACGAACCAGGCACCGACCGCGTCGTTCACCAGCTCGGCGTCGTTCCTCGCAGTGAGCGTCAACGGGTCGGCGTCCACTGACCCCGATGGCACCGTGGCCTCCTACGCGTGGGACTTCGGTGACGGATCCACCGGCACCGGGGTCACGGCGAGCCACACGTATGCCGCGGCGGGCACCTACACGGTGCGCCTGACCGTCACCGACGACCGGGGCGCCACCGGCACCACCACTCGTGCGGTGACCGTCGCCACGGCACCCAACACGTCGCCGACGGCTTCGTTCACCCACACCGAGAACCTTCTCGGCCTCTCGGTCAACGGGTCGGCGTCCAGTGACCCGGACGGCACCATCTCCTCGTACTCGTGGAGCTGGGGCGACGGCACCCCGGCCGGCAGTGGCGCGACCGCGACGCACACGTACGCGGCAGCAGGCACCTACACGGTGCAGCTCACCGTCACCGACAACCTCGGCGCCACAGGCTCGACCTCCACCCCGGTGACCGTCGTGGTCAACCAGGCTCCGACCGCGTCCTTCACCGACACCGGGTCGTTCCTCGACCTGGCGGTCGACGGCTCGGCCTCGAGCGACCCGGACGGGACGATCGCGACGTACGCGTGGAACTGGGGCGACGGCACGGCTTCCGGCAGTGGTGCAACGGCCAGCCACACCTACGCGGCGAGCGGCACCTACACGGTGCGGCTGACCGTCACCGATGACCGGGGCGCTACCGGCACCACCACGAAGACCGTCACCGTCACCGCCTCCGTGGCGCTGGCCGCGGACGCCTTCGAGCGGACGCTGGCCACGGGCTGGGGCACCGCTGACGTGGGTGGTGCCTGGACCCTGGGCGGCACCGCGAGTCGTTGGAGCGTCTCGGGGGGTGCTGGTCGGGTCAGCCTCAATGCGGGTGACGGCTACACGGCCGCGCTCGCGGGCGTCGGCAGCAGTGACAACGAGTTCCAGGCCACGGTGACCACCGACAAGGCTCCTACGGGTGGCGGCCAGTACGTCAGCCTGCTCGGCCGTCGGGTGAGCTCCACCCAGGACTACCGGGCGAAGGTGCGCTTCGCCTCGACCGGCGCGGTGGCGGTCTGGCTGACGCGCAACGAGGGGGCCACGGAGACGGTGCTCACGAGCGTGACGGTCCCCGGGCTGACCTTCGCTGCCGGCAACCCGATGCAGGTGAGGCTGCAGACCTACGGCACCTCACCGACCACCATCCGGGTCAAGATCTGGAAGGCGGGGACCACTGAGCCCACCGCTTGGCTCCTGACCGGCACGGACAGCACGACGGCTCTGCAGGCTCCTGGCTCGATCGGCTTGTACGCCTATCTCAGCGGCAGCACCACCAATGGCCCTGTCGCCTACAGCGTCGACGACCTCTGGGTCGGGCCTCGCAACCAATGAAGATCCGAGAGGTCCTGCTGTCAGCAGGAGAACGTGGGGACGTCATGACGCGTGGGCCGGTGGCACGGTGGTCTCGCAAGGTCGGGGTGGGTGTGGTCGCGATGAGCATGGCCCTGTCAGGGCTCGCTGTGCTGGCGTCGCCGGCGCAGGCAGCTGATCCGCCACCGGTGCCGGACCCGACGACGGTGACCTCCGATGCCCTGCCGACGTGGCAGATCAACGGCGTGGTCTACAGCCAAGCCGTCGTGGGGACGACGGTCTACGTCACCGGCAGCTTCACCCGTGCCCGGCCGCCGGGCGTCGCAGCAGGTGGTGCGGGCGAGGTCGTCGCCAACAACATCTTCGCCTACGACCTCACCACCGGTAACCGCGTCGCTTCGTTCGCACCCTCGCTCAACGCGCAGGGTCTCGTGGTCCGAGCCTCGGACGACGGCTCACGGATCTACGTCGGAGGGGACTTCACCACCGTCAACGGGGTGGCCCGTGGTCACGTGGCCGCGTTCGCCACCGCCACGAACACCCTGGTCTCCAACTGGGCGCCGAACGTCGGCGGCCAGGTCCGTGGACTCGGCGTCACGGCCAACACCGTCTACGTCGGTGGCAACTTCATGTCCGCCAACGGCATCGCGCGCACCCGGTTGGCTGCCTTCCAGACCTCCAACGCTGCGATGTCTGCCTGGGCCCCCAAGGCCGAGGGTGGGTACGTCTGGGCCCTGACCATGTCCCCGGACAAGAGCAAGGTCATCCCCGGGGGCTCGTTCACCACGCTCAGCGGCACCGCGGCATACGGCATGGGCGCAGTGGATGCCGCGACCGGTGCCACACTGCCGTGGGCCGCCCAGAACAAGATCCGCGCAGCTGGCGCGAACGGTGCGGTGACCACGCTGAAGTCCGACTCCACCCAGGTCTACGGGGGCGCCTACGCCTTTGGGGCCGGTGCGAGCTTCGAGGGCACCTTCGCCCTCAACCCCAACACCGGTGACATCAACTGGGTCAACGACTGCCTCGGCGACACCTACGACGTGGCTGCAGCGGGCCAGGTGCTCTACGCGGTGTCGCACTACCACGACTGCTCGGTGGTGAACGCCTTCGGCGACACCAGCCCCCGCGTGCGCTGGCAGAAGGCCACCGCCCAGGTGACCTACCCGACCGACATGACGGTCAAGAACGATGTCTACGGCTGGGACTTCCGCGGCTACATGTACTCGAAGATGCTGCACTGGTGGCCCGACCTGGCGTTCGGTTCCTACACCCCGTCGCGTCAGGCCGCCTGGGCCGTGGACACCGCCGGCGACTACGTCGTCATGGGTGGGGAGTTCCCCCGTATCAACGGCACCAACCAGCAGGGCCTGACCCGAATGCGCGCCCGTGCTGGTGCTCCCAAGCTGCGTGGCCCGCGCTACGCCACCGTCCCCGTCACCCCGACCCCGGAGACCAATGCCGTCTCCCTGGCGGCGGGTAGCGTGCGCGTCTCGTGGGGCAGCGCCTGGGACCAGGACGACGAGACCCTCACGTACGAGGTGCTGCGCGACAACAACACCTGGGTCCACACGACCACGGGCAAGGGCTACTTCTGGAGCCTGCCCAAGATGGGATTCATCGACACCGGGCTCGTCCCCGGGTCCACGCACCGCTACCAGGTGCGCATCACCGATCCCGACGGCAACATCCAGTGGAGCCCGGTCTCCAACACCGTCACCGTGGGCACCGGGGCCCAGAGCGCCTACTCCGCATCGGTCACCGCTGACGGCGCCGAGCACTTCTGGCGGATCGGCGAGCCCTCAGGCTCGACGGGTATCGACTACGCCGGCTTCGACGACGTGACGTTCAACGGCACCTACACCCGCGGTCAGACCGGCGCCATCAACGGTGACTCCGACGGCTCCACGAGCTTCGACGGAACATCCGGCTACGCGGTCAACAGCGCCGCGGTCACGGGCCCCGACCTGTTCAGCGTCGAGGCGTGGTTCCGGACCACCTCGACGACCGGAGGCAAGATCATCAGCTTCGGGAACCAGGCGACAGGGACGAGCACCAACTACGACCGCCACGCCTACATGGACCCCCAGGGTCGTGTGTGGTTCGGCATCTACAACAACGGTTTCTACACCGTGAACACGGCGCAGTCGCTCAACGACGGCCAGTGGCACCACGTGGTGGGCAGTCTCGATCCTGCAGGTGTGACGCTCTACGTCGACGGCAAGCGGATCGGCCGCAACAGTGGGGCCACCACGGCCCAGCCCTACTCCGGCTACTGGCGCATCGGTGGTGACAGTGCCTGGAACGGCAACCCCTACTTCAAGGGTGACATCGACGACGTCGCGATCTACCCCAGCGCCCTGTCGCTGAGCCAGGTGCAGAAGCACTTCACGGACAGTGGCCGGACGCTCGACGTCGCGACCCGGCCGAGCGACGCCTACGGTCAGGCGGTCTGGGACTCCAACCCGGACCTCTACTGGCGACTCGGGGAGTCGACCGGCACCGTTGCCAAGGACGCCTCACCCAACGAGTCGGACGGCACCTACACCGGTGGCTACACCCAGGGAGTGGCCGGCGCGGTGAGCGGCACGAGCAACACCGCAACCGCCTTCGACGGGAACAACGGCGGGATCTACTCCAACCGGCAGTTCAGCAACCCTCGGACCTACTCGTTGGAGTCGTGGTTCAAGACCACCACCACCAACGGCGGCAAGCTCGTCGGGTTCGGGTGTGCGCAGGTGGGCGGGTCCGGCTGCTACGACCGGCACATCTACATGAGCAACGACGGCAAGATCACCTTCGGTGTCTGGACCGGTACCACGAACACGATCACGTCACCGACTGCGCTCAACGACGGCCAGTGGCACTACGTCGTGGCCAGCCAGGACACCACAGCGGGTATGAAGCTCTATGTCGACGGAGCGCTCGTGGGTACGAACGGCCAGACCGACGCGCAGGCCTACGACGGCTACTGGCGGGTCGGTGGCGACAACCACTGGGGTTGTTGCAGCGCCTACCTGGCAGGCACGCTCGACGAGGTCGCGGTCTACCCGTCGGTGTTGTCGCCGAGCGTCGTGTCGGCCCACTTCCAGGCGGGTGGCGGGCTCGTGGCCAACGTGGACCCGACCGCCTCGTTCACGCACACCGAGAGCTTCCTCGACCTGTCGGTCGACGGCTCGGCCTCGAGCGACCCGGACGGCACCATCGCGTCCTACGCGTGGAACTGGGGTGACGGCACACCTGCTGGCAGTGGTGCGACGGCCACGCACACGTATGCCGCTGCCGGCAGCTACGACGTGACCCTCACGGTCACCGACAACCGCGGTGGCACCAGCTCGACGACGCGGACGGTGACGGCCACGACACCGCCCCCGAACCAGCTGCCGACGTCCGCGTTCACGGTGACCAAGGACCTCCTCGAGGTGGCCGTCGACGGCTCCACGTCGAGCGACGCCGACGGCACCATCGCGTCCTACGCCTGGAACTGGGGTGATGGCACGCCTGCTGGCAGTGGTGCCACGGCCACCCACGCGTATGCGGCCGCGGGCACCTACACCGTCACCCTCACGGTGAAGGACGACGACGGCGGGACCGGGGTCTCTTCGCAGGACGTCACGGTGGTGGCCAACCAGGCGCCGACCGCGGCGTTCACGTCCACGGCGACCAACCTGTCCGTGGCGTTCGACGGGTCCGCTTCGTCGGACGCCGACGGCACCATCGCCTCGTACTCGTGGACCTGGGGCGACGGCACCCCCGCGGGCAGTGGCGCGACGCCGACCCACGGCTACGCCGCGGCCGGCACCTACACGGTGGTCCTCACGGTCACCGACGACAAGGGCGGCACAGGCACGAAGACGGACACGGTCACGGTGACCGGGCCGCCGAACCAGCTGCCTGCGGCGGCCTTCACCCACACGGAGAGCGGGCTCGCGACCTCGGTCAACGGTTCGACCTCCAGCGACCCCGACGGCACCGTCACGTCCTGGTCGTGGAGCTGGGGTGACGGCACCCCCGACGGCAGCGGAGCCACGGCCACCCACACCTATGCCGCTGCAGGCACCTACGACGTCGCGCTCACGGTGACGGACAACCGGGGCGGGACGGACATCGCGACGGCGTCGGTCACGGTGGCAGCGGCCACCGTGTTCGCCCAGGATGACTTCGGTCGCAACGTCGCGAACGGTTGGGGCGCGGCCGACGTCGGTGGCACGTGGTCCCTCGGTGGCCCCGCCACCCGCTGGTCGGTCTCCGGCGGGCAGGGGCGCGTGAGCCTCAACCCGGGCAACGGCTACACCGCCTACCTGCCCAGCGTGAGCAGCGCCACCACCGAGGTGGCCGCCACCCTCACCACCGACAAGGTGCCCACCGGCGGGGGTCAGTACGTCTCCGTCCTCGGGCGCAGGGTCAGTGCGACGGCGGACTACCGGGCCAAGATCCGGATGGCCGCCAACGGTCAGGTGGCCGTATGGGTGACGCGCAACCAGGGTGCCACCGAGACGGTGCTCACCAGTGCCACACTGGCTGGTGTGAGCTACGCGGCGGGTGACCAGCTGAAGGTGCGACTCCAGGTGACCGGCGCCTCGCCGACCACCCTGCGCGTGAAGATCTGGAAGTCCACCGCGACCGAGCCGACGGCGTGGAACCTCACGTCGACGGACAGCACGGCAGGGTTGCAGTCTGCCGGGTCGGTGGGCATGTATGCCTACCTGAGCGGCAGCACGACGAATGAGCCCGTCGTCTTCGGGTTCGACCAGCTGTGGGCCGGACCTCCGCGCCCGTGACCCCAGCACCTCCCGAGGTCGGCAGGCGGGTGGCCCTCGTGGCCAACCCGTCTGCCGATCTCTATGGCTCCGACCGCATGGTCCTCGAGGCCATTCGTGGCCTGCGCGAGCAGGGCTGGGAGGTCGTCGTGGCTGCCACCCAGGACGGCCCTCTCCGGTTCGAGGTGCTCGCCCTCGGCGCGCAGTGGCACTGCTGCCGGGCACCGGTGGTGCGCAAGAGCAACCTGCGACCCGCCGGCCTGGCCCGGCTCGTCGGCGAGGTGGTTGCCGGACTTCCCTCCATGGTGCGCATGGTGCGTCGGGTGCGCCCCGATGTGGTGTACGTCAACACGGTGACGATCCCGCTGTGGCTGGTCGTGGCCAAGGTCCTGGGGGTCCCGTCAGTGGTCCACGTGCACGAGGCAGAGAGCTCGGTGCCCAGGATCGCCCGCATCGGGTTGGCCCTGCCGACTCGGCTCGCCACTCGTGTGATCTGCAACAGCGAGACCAGTCGCGCGGTGGCCACATCCTCGGGGGGCCCGACCGCGCGGATGGTCGTGGTGAGCAACGGCGTGGCCGGCCCGGACCGTGTCGAGGCCCCGCGTGACCACCCTGATGGCGTCCGGCTGGTGTTCGTGGGCCGGCTGTCCCCACGCAAGGGCGTGGACGTCGCGGTGCTGGCAGCCGCCGAGCTCGTCCGGCGCGGCGTCGACGCCCGGCTCGACGTGGTCGGCGACGTCTTCCCCGGGTACGAGTGGTACCACGACGAGGTCGTCGAGCTGATCCGGCGGGAGAACCTCCAGGACAGGGTCACGCTGGCAGGTTTTGCCCACGACGTCTGGCCGCACCTGCGCGCCGCGGACGTGGTCCTCGTCCCGTCACGTGCCGAGGAGTCCTTCGGCAACAGCGTCGTCGAGGCTGCCCTGAGTGCTCGGCCTGTCGTGGTCAGCGACCACACCGGCCTGCGCGAGGCGGCGTCGAGGTTGCGCGCGGCCGTCCGTGTCGAGAACGACGACCCCGGTGCCGTCGCCGACGCAGTTCAGGGGTTCCTGGCCTCGTGGCGCCAGACCCGCGAGGACGCGCTCGTCGACGCTGGAGTCGCGTCCCGCGAGTACGCCCCGGAGCGCTATCGCGCGGACGTGTGCCAGGTGTTGGGGAAGGCCGCCTCGAGGTCCTGAGGACCGGCGGACCTTGCCGCGACCGCGCCGTGCTGCCCGACCCGGGGGCCGCTGCTGCGAGGCGCGGACGAGCCGGACTCGCGGTCGTGTCCCGGCTCTGCGTCCGACTCCCGCGCTGGACGCTCGGAGGCCAGGCTGACCAGGGCGAAGACGATGAACGACGTGCTCGCGTCGAACAAGCCGCTCTCGAGCAGGCTGCGGAAGACGATGAACACGAGCAGGCCCACCCACAGCGGACGCCATGGCCGCGGAGTGCGCAGCGCCGCGACCGACGTCGTCACCACCCACAGGCCGATCACCACGAGGCCGAGGATGCCGGTCTGGACCAGGCCGGAGACCCAGCTGCTGTCGAGCAGCTGGGTCTGCCAGTACTGGCCAGAGACGGGAATGTGCTTCAACGTCAGTCCACCTCCGAACCACCGCTGGTAGGTCGAGGTGTCCATGGAGAGGGCGGCCTGCCACGCGATCGTGCGTGAGCTCAGGGTCGTGACGTTCTGACTGCCTCCCCGCAGCAACATGTCGGTGACGGCAGTGGTGGCCAGGACGACGTACATCGCGGCCGGGACCGCCGCGACCAGGGCGAGGAACGCGGGGACCGAGAACCGTCGCGCCTGGACCACCATCACCGCCAGCGCCAGTACCAAGGTCGCCGCGGTGGTCCGGGAGCCGGTCAGCCACACGAGGGAGGCGAGGACGACCGCAGCGGCGACCTGCCAGGCTCCGGCGTGCCGCTCGATGATGCGGTGCACCGTCAACAGGAGCAACGCTCCGCACAGGAAGGCGATCTCGTTCGGTGCCAAGGGAGGGATGCCGCCCTGGAGGCGCCCGCTCGTCAAGGTGCCGATCACGGCGGACAGGCTCGGCCTGCCGATCGCGGTGACGATGGCAAAGCCGGCCACAGCGCCCATGGTGCCCAGCACTGCGGGCACGACGCGGGCGGTACCGAAGGTCTGCAGCAGGAACGCCAGGCTCGCGAGCAGCATGGCCACCCGTATCGCGATGATCACGGACGGCAGGGTGGCATCGGCCGCCCATCCACCCACGCACGAGATGACCAGATAGACCGTGGCGAGCCCTACGGTCCGGGCACCGAGCCGTACCCGGGCGCCTCGACGCCTCGACAGGGCGAAGGCCAGGACCAGGGCCGCGCCGCCGATCAGCGCCTTCAGGGCGACGACAGGGTCGAGGCCTCCCGCAAAGTACGTACCGCGACGCCATGGGATGGTGCAGGCGACGAGCAGGATGCAGCACAGGTAGAGGGGCCACCCACTCCTCCCGGGAGCATCGGGTTCGAGGGGTCTGGCGGTGCGCACCGCCGTCGGCGCGCTCACGGGAGCACCTCCGCAGTCAGGAAGACTCGGCTCTCTCGTCCGTTGTACGTAGTCGCACCCTGCAATTTGCAGGGTCCGAAGCCGGCCCCTTGCCGATAGAAAATAACCACTGCAGAGACTATGGGGGTGGTCATGAAGGCAAACGTCCTCATCGTGTGCGGCAGCGACGCGTGCCTGGCTCCCGTGGCGGCCGTCGCGCTGCGGGAGGGGCTTGACGAGGCTGCAGCCACCGACGCCGTCAGCGTGCAGACGGCTGGTGTGCGGGCCGAGGTCGGCACACCGTGGTGCAGCGAGGCGGCGAAGGCCGTGGGTGGGGTGCGCGGCGAACACCTCCGGGGGGTGCACCACGCGCGCCAGATCACCGGGACCCTGGTCCAGGAGGCCGATGTCATCCTCGCGACCGAGCGCCGATACCGCAGTGCTCCGCGGGTCCTGGACGTGCACAGCTCGCCGCGCACGTTCACCGTGCTCGAGGCAGCGGTGCTCGGGGCGGCGGTGCTCGAGCGACGCAGCTCAGACGTCGCGGCCTGCGCCCGGCACGCGCGGGTGGCGCAGGACGCGATCGCCCAGCTCGCCTGGCTCATCGAGGAGATGGACTCCCTGCGGGGGCTCGTGGCCATGCCGCCCCAGCACCACCGCTGGCTCGGTCGCCGTCCCCGCTCGCAGGTCATTGGCATTGACGTCCTCGATCCCCACACCATCGGCGGCAACCATCGCCGGGCCGTGTCCGCACTGGAGCGTGCCATGCGCACCTTCGCCGTGACGGTGGCCCGCGTGACCTCCCGGACCGTTTCGGTCTGAGGGTCACGAGGCCTCAGGTCAGGGAGCCCTCCTTGTCGCTGGTCGGTGGGTTGTGCTCATTGTCGTGATCGGGGATGACCCGGTGGGTGGCATGGGTCTCGTCACGGGCGCGCTCGTCGTGCTGGTTCTCGTCGTGGGCGTTGTGGGCGCCTTGAGGGCTCTGGGCGCGACGTGAGGGACGCTTCCCGGGGCGAGGCAGGTTCGGGTCGACGCCCACCGTGGTCTCGAGGCCCGAAGCCGTCTCGACCGGATCGGGCGCAGCCGGGGGCGCCGCTGATGGCATCGGCGTGGTCGCTGGAATGAACCAGGACGTGGGAGCAGCTGCGCTCACGCCGTCGGCCTCGGCGGTGAGGAACGCCGGGTCGGCCGGCTCGTCGGGCTGGGGTTGCGCGTGGCGTCCGCGGTGGGCGCTCGGGAGGTGACGGGTCCGTTGCGTCATCGGGGTGTTGGCGCCGACCCAGTCGTTGTCGGCGGCCGCGAGGGCTGCGTAGTCCTCGTCGTGACCGCGCAGGGAGCGCTGGCCACGAGCGGGCACCATGGTGATGACGGCCCCGATCAGCCGCGCCTGTACGGCAGCGAGGTCAGCCACCGAACGTGTGACGTGCTCGCGCCGGGTCTTGCCGTACCGCGTGACCAGGACGGCCCCGTCGGTGCTGTGGGCCAACACCGCCGCGTCGCTGACCGGCAGGATCGGGGGAGCGTCGATGATGACGTAGTCGAACTCGGCGCGCAGCGACTCGAGCAGCACCTGCATGTTCTTGGACCCGAGGAGCTTGCTCGGGTCCGGCGGGGTCGTGCCGGCAGCAAGGAACTGCAGCAGCCCGCGGTGCCATGGCATGAGGGCGTCGGCGAGGTCAAGCTGACCGGCGACCACGTTGGACAGCCCGATGGAGCCGTCGATCCCCAAGAGGTTGGCGGCCATGGGCCGGCGCATGTCTGCCTCGACGAGGCAGACCTTCAGGGAGGACTGTGCCAATGCGATGGCGAGGTTGCAGGCCGTGGTCGTCTTGCCCTCGCCGGCCAGCGGGGAGGTGACGACGATGACTCGAGGAGGTTGGTCGACATCGACGAACTGGAGGTTGGCGCGCAGGGTCCGGAACTCCTCGACGCCGCGTCCGTGGGCCTCCATGGTGATGAGAGGCCGGGACTTGGCGTCAGGGATCACACCGACCAGCGCGAGCGGAGCGCGTCCGGTGAGCTGCTCGAGCTCCTCCCCCTTGACCGTGGTGTCCTGCTGCTCGCGGACCACGGCCACGATGACTCCGAGGGCCAGGCCCGCGATGAGACCGAGGGCGAGGTTGAGGCTGACGCGGGGGGAGATGGGATCGCTCGGTCGGGCAGCGGGGACGGTGGTGGTCACCTTGACGGGCGAGACACCGCCTGCACGGGGCGTCTCGAGTCGCTCGACCGCCAGCCCGAGCTGGTCGTTGACGGCGTTCGAGATGGCTTGGGCCCGTGAGGGGGAACGGTCGGTCGCCGTGACGCTGATGAGGACCGTGTCCACGGTGTTGTCGGCCGTGACGACGCGGCGCAGGTCGGAGACGGACATCGGCAGGTCGAGCTCGTCGATGACCGGCCGCAGCACGTCCGGGCTCTTGACCACCTCCGTGTAGGACTTGACGCGCTGCATGGCGAACTGCGAGCTCTGGTAGAGCGAGGTGTCGGTGGATCCCGCGGCGTTGATGGACACGAAGGCGGTGGAGGTGGCTGAGTAGGTGGGCGGGGTGAGGTAGGTCAGGGCGCCCGCGGCGACCAGCACCAGCAACGTGCAGGCAGTGAGGATCCGCCAGCGCTTGAGCAGGATCTGCATGTAGGCGCGCAACGTCATGCCACTTACCCCCTTTCCTTGTGGCCCGCCGGACGTCGACCATCGATGTCCTTCGCGGCATCCATTGTCCGTGAAACCCGACCCCTGGCGCTCGTCCGAATGGTGGAGCTCAGCCCCCCCGTTCAGACCCCCACCGTCGTCGGCCAGTGCTGGTCGACCAAGGCCCTCGTCGAGGCAATGTTACGTCGGCTCGACGCCCCGAAGACGATGGCTTCGATATTCGGCTGCGCGCAGACCCACTCGATGGCCTCAGAAGGTGCGATCGCCCCGGAGGCGAACACCGACATCGCGATGGCCCGGAACTTGCGGTCACGCAGGGCCTCGTCGTAGGCGTCGAGGCCGCCGGGCATGCGGAAGCCGATCTTGTTGATGTTGGAGCACACGATGGGGTTCTCGATCCCCAGTCGCTCGAGGGTGTCCAGCAGCAGCGGGAGGTTCATCGTGATGAAGCCCGGCTCAGCGTCGTACTCGCGACGGACGTGGTCGGCGAAGATCGTGAACGCCTCGTCGAACCCGAGGCCCAGCAGCAGGTCCACGACGACGTTCTGGAGGAACACGACCGGCGTCTTCAGGCCGCGGAACATCGACATCTCCGCGTCGATGAGCATGCGCGTGACCCCATCGATGTCCTTGCTGGCCAGTGACTTGCCTCCCCGGAGGGCGGCACTGAGGACACTCTCGTCCGGCAGGAAGCGACGCAGCGCCCCGAGCGGGCCGTCCTCCGTCATGGCGTTCGCGTACTTGTGGGCGTACGGCATGCACGGGAAGAACTCCATGTCCGCGTAGCGCTCGGGCTCCGCACGGACCAGGTCGGCGATCTCGGCGACCCGGTCGTGCGTGGTGCACATGAACGTCGTGACGCCCTCGTCGTAGGCGGCGGCGAGCACCTCCATGATGGCGCTGAGGTCCTGGAACTTCATGGACTGGCTGCGCGCCTTGTCCTCGGACATGTGGTTCACGCCGAAGAACTGGTTGTCCCCGAAGAGAAGTCGTTGCATCAGGCTGTCCTCCTCGAGCGCCAGGGCCAGAGTGTTCGGTGGGCCGCGGCCCGGCGGGAACGACCTGGCCGGCGACGGGCGCTGGTCGGGCCACTCGTGGAGCGGGCTGGGCCCGCAGGGCCGGCTGCGACGCCGACGGGAGCCGCTGCGGAGGCAGCGGCGTCCTGCGAGATGAGGGTGAGGATGCGGTCGGTCGCCACCCCGGACGCGAAGGTGTTGGTGCCCTCGCGGCGACCCTCCTTGACTCGTTGGACGAAGGCGTCTGCCTGCGCGCTGTACTCCTCGCCACGCAGGTAGAACCACGGCTGCTCGCTGAGCTCGGTGGTGTACCGGACGTTCCACCCGGTGCGGTAGCCCTCCGGCGCGGGTGCGGTGTCTCGGAGGTAGACCTGCAGCTCCTGGCGGTCGGCGAAGGCGCGGCCCGCGGTGCCCCACACGCTGATCTTCGTGGTCATCTTGCGCTGCGACTCGTCCGACCAGTTGACCGACACCTGAGCGGTGACGTCGTCGGGGTACATGAGGGTGCTGACGACCTCGTCGTCGGTCTCGACCGAGAAGATCCGGTTGAGGCGGCTGCCGGCCACCGACGTGGGGGAGCCGAGGTACCACTGGACGAGGTCGATCGGGTGCGCCGCATAGTCGTAGAGGCAGCCGCCGCCCGAGGACTTCCGGCTGCGCCAGGTACCCCCCTTGGGGGCCAGCACGACCGGGCCGTAGGCCTCGGCCACGACGTGGGTGACGTCGCCGAGGGCGCCGGACTCGATCAGCTTCTTCAGCTCGCCGAACGCCGCCACGAAGCGGTTGTGGTAGCCGATCTGGGTGACCAGGCCACGCTCAGAGGCCAGCTCGGTCAGGGCCGTCCCGTCGGCGTCGTCGAGGGTGAACGGCTTCTCGCAGAAGACGCTCACTCCAGCCTCGAGGGCCGAGCGGACCATGGGAGCGTGCAGGTGGGAGGGGGTGGCGATGACGACGGCATCGAGGTCGGCCTCGCGCAGCATCACGCCCATGTCCTTGTAGGTGGTGACACCGGTGTACTTGGCAAGTACGTCCAGGACGTACCCCGTGGAGTCACACACCCCTGCCAGCTCGACATCGGGGTGGGCCTTGAAGATCGCGAGGTGGGAGAGCCCCATCTTGCCCAACCCGACAACGCCCAGCCTGATCACTGCGAACTCCGTTCACCTCGGTGCGGTGCCGCTCCCTGCGGCACGCGTGTGGCGGTGCGTCTCCAGACCTTCCAGCCCTTGGTCGCACGCTCCGCCTGGAGGCGTGCGATGACGGCCTCGTACTGGCCCGCGACGAACTCCCACGTGAACTCTTCAGCATGCCGGGCCCTGGCCGCGTCATGCATCTGGTGGAGAACGTCAGGATTCTCCAGAAGTGCGTCGAGCTGGTCCGACAGGGATCCGGCATCGGTGAAGTAGCGCTGGACGGGACCGGCGACCCAACGGTTGTAGGCGTTGCCGTGCGCGACCACCGGGTTTCCCGCTGCCATGGCCTCGACCAGAGACGGGTTGGTGCCGCCGACGGTGTGTCCGTGGACGTAGGCAAGGCTGTGGAACCGGATCGCCTGGACCACCTCCGGTTCGTAGATCGCTCCGGGGAAGACGACCTCGGCGCCAGCGGCCCTGATGATCTGCCGGTGGTAGTCGTCGGTCTCGGGGCTGAAGGTGCCGAGCACGACGAGCCTGACACCGCGCGGTTTCGCCGAGAACCCTTCGACGATCTCGAGCAGCGAGTTCTCCGGGATGGGTCGGCAGATGCAGCTGAGGTAGCGGCCCGGCTCCAGGCCCAGCGCCTCCACGGGAGCTGTGGGCGCGTCGGTCACGGCGTGGGCGCCATACGTGATCATCGAGATGCGCCGCGCGCGGTTGAAGGTGCGCAGGTACTTCTCGATCTCGGGATGGTCGGCGACCAGCTGGTTGCCGAACACGCCGGCGCACCGCTCGTTGGCGAGCAGGATGGCCTGCTTGGCCAGGCCCCAACGACGCCGTGTCCACTCCATGCCGTCCATGTTGATGACGTTGGGGATGCCCTTGAGCCTCTGGAGGATGTTGAAGACGCCGGTGTTGTACCCGAAGGTCAGACACACGTCGTCGTGCCGCATCGCGTGCCGGATCGAAGCCAGGTCGAAGGCCGAGGTGCCACGCCACCCCTCACGGTGCTGGGGGATGGTGACGCGCTCGATACCGCGCCAGGTGTCCTCCACGACGGGCCCGGTGCCGGTGCCCTGGCAGTAGACCACCACACGCCAGCCGCGGTCCACGAGGAACAGGGCGATGTTCTCCGCAGCGGTCTCGAAACCGCCGTATGCCGCGGGCACGCCGTGCGTACCCAAGATCCGAACCGTCATGACCATGCCTGCGAGAACCCGCCATCTGTCTTGGTGGGCGCCGCGCGCCCGGTGTCCGGGAGCCGCACCCTGCTGCACTCCCCGGGGACACCCTAGGCGGGGCGCTCCGGGGAGTGCAGGCGGTTCCTCAGGACAGAACCTCGTCAGCCCGGGGTTCAGCGACCCCAGACACCGACCTTGCGCGAGTTGACCGGGTGACCGCTCAGGGCCGCGAGGTCGGCAGGGAGCGGCACCGCGATGGCGGCGCCCTTCGCTGCTGCGGTCGAGGTGAGCCGACCGCTGTAGGTCACGACCGCCGACTTCTCGTAGGCGACGCTGGCGCGGTCCTGGCCGGTGGACTTCTGGAACTGCCCCAGACCGGTGTAGACGTACGGGTTGGTCTTGCCGCTGCTCCACACGTGCGTCCACGTGGGGCTCGTCGTGGTCGTCCGGTTGAAGATGTTGCCGGCTGATGTCACACCGATCTGCGCGGCGCTGCGCTTGAAGGTGTAGTCCTCGACGCAGGTGAGGCAGTTGCCGCCCCGGGACAGGCCGATCACGTTGTTGCGGATCTGCACCGGTCCGAGCACCCACGTCATGGTGGGATCGGGGTTGGGCCGACGCGGGTCGTGGCCCCAGCTCGTGTTGGAGGCGAGCCGTGAGTCCGCCACGATGTTGAGCTGGCGGCTGTTGGCCACGATCGTGTTGTTCCAGATCCGGACGTCGCTCGTGTTGTTGACCTTGATCCCGTTGCCCGCGTTGTTGCTGATCAGGTTGTCCACCACGGCGGCCAGGGACGAGATCTCGAGGAAGACCCCGGTGCCCTGGTTGCCCGCGACGTTGTTGCGCAGCAGGCGCATGTCGTACACCGACTGGTCGGCCCAGAATCCGTGGCCGTGGTTGCCGGAGATCGTCGTGTCGCTCACCGTGATGGTCCGAAGACGGCCGACCTTGATGCCGCCGGAGACCGGTGCCGTGTTGAAGCGTTCGGCGTTGTTGCCCTGGATCCGGCTGTTGAGGACGCGGAACCGGTCGGCCGTGGCGGCGTGCACGCCGAGGAGGCCGCTGTTCAGGACCGACACCTGGTTGAACAGGATGTCCGAGGTGATGGCGGCGACACCGGTCGTGGCCATCTGGTCGATGACCATGTTGGCGAGCGCCACGTGGGGAGCTTCGAGGGTGACGGCTCCCATGTGCCAGACGCTGTTGCCGAAGCGCCGGATGCCGAAGCCTCGCACGAGCACGTTGGGGGCACGCACGGCCATGGCCTTGGCGATGTCGGTCCCACGCATGCTCGCCCCGGAGGGATCGCTACCGACGTAGAGCTGCGAGGTGCGGGTGTCGAGGTAGAACGTTCCGGCCTTGACCAGGGACAAGGACTTGACCTGCCGCAGCGAGGAGCCGTTGCGGAAGACCATGTCGGGGTGCGCAGCCATCGGGAAGCTCGGGTTGACGAACCGCCAACCCGGAGCCGTGCCGTCGGGGGCGCCCTTGGCGTAGGTCGGGCTCGCGTCGAACCGCGGGGTCCAGCCCTGGTGGCGCCAGACCGAGCCCACCTTGGTCCAGCCACTGATCGGGACGCTCCCGTCGAGCCAGACGACCTCGCGCGGGTAGCTCTGCACGGTCACCGACCGCGTGATGGTGACGCTCTCGTGGTAGGTGCCGCCGCGCAGGACGACGGTGCCACCGGTGGGGGCGAGCCGCAGGGCGCGGGCGATGGTCTTCACCGGGCGGCTGGCGCTGCCGGTGGCAGCGTCGTTGCCGGACGGGGAGGCGAAGATCGAGCCGGCGGGGTAGGCGTAGTGGGCGACCCCCACGGCGACGGAGCCGCCGGTGTCGGCGCGGCGGGCCGTCGCGGCCGACGCCGAGGACTGCGAACCGGTCGGGGTCCATGGCGTGATGCCGGCGACGAGGGCCAGTGCGACCGCGGCCACCATGCCGGTGCGCAGGGACAGACGGGACACGGAGTCGGCGACGCGTTGCCGTCCGGCGGGGTGCCTGCCGGACGTGCTGGATGAACTGGGCATGTGAGACCTCTCGATCGCCCCCTGATGTTGGTTGCGCTCCAGAGAAACATCGCCCTCGGCCGGTGTCATGCTTCTAGACGAGTTCTTTACTCATCTACCAGACGTAGGGACTAGAACTATTTACGTACTTAGCGGACTAGTCCCTACGGACATCCCTCCTCCTGCGCGGGTGTCGTTCCCGCACGAGGACCCGGGTAGGCGGCTAGGCGCCGGCGGCCCGAGCGCGTTCGGCGCGGGACAGGTCGCGATACCACTTGGGCAGCGCCGCCCCGAGCAGGAGCACGCCGCACAGGGCCAGTGCCGAGTACGCCACGGCGAACAGGGTGTGAAACCCCAGCAGGGCGAAGGTCACGCAGAGGAGGCCGTAGTCGAGGGGTAGCACCACGAGCGAGGCGAGGACCGGCGGTCGGCCCTGGCGGACCTCGGGGGAGGTCGCCTTCGCCGGACGGAGCTGGTCGCTGAGGATCTTGGTGAAGAAGTAGACCGAAGCCTGGATGCTGAACGCGATCGGCACCAGCAGCGCCCAGTCCGGGACGTCGTAGAAGCGGTACCAGGAGATCAGGACGGCAACGTGGAGTGTGGCGACCTTGGCGCAGTCGATCACGTGGTCGAGCCATTCACCGGTGACGCTGCCTGCGCCGCGCATCCGGGCCAGCTGGCCGTCGGCGGAGTCCAGCGCATAGCCGAGTGCCAGGAGCACGGCCACGACGATCCCGGTCGACACGGTGGGCGGGGTCACGACGAGGACCACGATCCCGGCCAGCGTGGTCAGGCCGGAGATGATCGTGACCTGGTTGGGCGTCAGCCCGATCAGGAACGCCCCGATGGCCAGCCGTCGTCCGGCGGGCCGGTTGACCCAGCGGGAGTAGCCGGGGGCGCCCCGGTTGGACTTGCCGGCACCGGAGGAGAGCTCTCGCGCCCTCACCCTGCGCGAGTAGAGACCGCCCGATGCGGTGGAGTCGACCATCAGGAGGCGGCGGACTCGAGGACGGCGCGCAGGAGGGTGCTGGAGGTCTGCATCGTGTAGGGGAAGTAGGCGACCTCGACACCGACGGTCGAGAAGTCGGCCTCGAGCTGGCGCCCCTTGGCCGTACCCCGCCAGTCGTCACCCTTGAAGATGACGTCGAACGGGTGCTCGCGCCACACCTCGAGCTTGGTCGGTTGGTGCTCGACGACCACCTCGTCGACGAGGGTGATGTGTTCGAGGATGGCCACGCGCTCGCCGAGGGGGATCACGGGGTACTTCGCCTTGGCCCGGTGGGCGAGCTCGTCCGTGACGACCCCTGCGATCAACCAGTCGCACTGTTCGCGTGCGGCGCGAAGGATGTTGAGGTGTCCGATGTGAAAGAGATCGAAAACCCCTGGTACATAACCTCGTACGCCATCTTCAGCGGGGCGTTCACCTCGCGGCGGTAGTCCCTGCTGTGGTCGTTCCGTCATGGTCTTCCCTCTCACGCGTCCCCCGTAGCCACGTGCCCCGTTGCACCGTCAGACCATCTTCTGGGCCATCGGTGCACACCGGATCATCCAAACGCAGTAGTGGAACGCCCGCCGCGCGACGGAGCGTCCCCAGCGGCGGTTAGTCTGGAGCCCCCCACCGGTACCCGCCGTGGGGTGTTCGTGCTGTCCCCGCACCGCCGCTGGAGCCCCCCACCATGACCCTCGCCCCGCTGCTCGACGCACTCGCCACCGACCCCGGTGTCGCCCGTGCGCTCGCCGCTGCGCGCGGCGGCGAGCTCGCCGTCGACATGTCCGCACCCACCGGCGCCCGGCCGGCGCTCCTGGCCGCCCTGGCCCGCGAGGCCGGGCGACCGTTGCTGGCGATCACCGCGACGACCCGGGAGGCCGAGGACCTCGTGGCCGCCCTGGGCTGCTTCCTCGACAGCGACCGGGTGGCCGACTTCCCCGCGTGGGAGACGCTGCCGCACGAACGGCTCAGCCCGCGCAGCGACACCGTCGGCAAGCGGCTGGCGGTCCTGCGCCGGTTGAGCCACCCGGATCTCGACGACGCCACCTACGGCCCCCTCGACGTCGTGGTCGCCCCCGTCCGCGCGGTCCTCCAGCCGGTCGCCAAGGGGCTGGGAGAGCTGCGCCCCGTCGCCCTGCGGGCCGGGGACGAAGCGCCCCTGGAGCGCGTCGTCGAGGACCTCGCGGCCGCGGCATACACACGCACCGACCTCGTGGAGCGCCGTGGTGAGTTCGCGGTCCGCGGTGGCATCCTCGACGTCTTCCCGCCCACCGAGGACCACCCCGTCCGGGTGGAGTACTGGGGTGACACGGTCGAGGAGATCCGCTGGTTCAAGGTCGCCGACCAGCGCAGCCTCGAGGTCGCCGAGCACGGGCTGTGGGCGCCCCCGTGCCGTGAGGTGCTGCTCACCGACGCGGTGCGGCAGCGGGCGGCGGACCTGCTGGAGCAGCTGCCCGGCGCCGCCGACCTGCTCGGCAAGCTCGCCGAGGGCATCGCCGTGGAGGGGATGGAGTCGCTGGCGCCGGCCCTCGTCGACGGCATGGAAAGCGTCCTGGACACCCTGCGCGAGGGCACCGCGATCGTCGTCTGCGACCCCGAACGGGTGCGCACCCGGGCCCACGACCTCGTGGCGACCTCCCAGGAGTTCCTGGACGCCGGCTGGGCCAACGCCGCGGCCGGCAACGCCGTCCCCATCGACCTGCAGGGGGTGCTCGGCACCGCGTCCTTCTGGAGCCTGGCCGACCTGCGGGCCCACGCGGAGAAGGCCCGTATGCCGTGGTGGGACCTCGGCCCGTTCGTCGCCGACGAGGAGCTCGCCGACGACGAGGCCACCGTGGTCAACACCGGGCTCGAGGAGGCCCCGCGCTACCGGGGTTCGACCCCCGAGGCCGTCGCCGACCTGCAGCGGTGGGTCGGCGCCGGGTGGCGCGTCATCGTCGTCACCGAGGGGCAGGGTCTCGCACGTCGCGTCGCCGAGGTGCTGGCGGAGGAGTCCGTGCCGGCGAGGCTCGATGCCGACCTGTCCGACCTCACCCCGGGGATGGTCCACCTCGCCACCGGCTCGGTCGGGGCGGGTTTCGTCGCACCCGGGGGCCGGCTCGTGTTCCTCACCGAGACCGACCTCACGGGCACGCCGGGACAGGGTGGCTCGACCAAGGACATGCGCAAGATGCCGTCGCGGCGGCGCAACCAGGTCGACCCGCTGCAGCTCAAGCCGGGCGACTTCGTCGTGCACGAGCAGCACGGTGTCGGCCGGTTCGTGGAGATGGTGCAACGCACCGTCGGAGGCGCGACGCGCGAGTACCTCGTGCTGGAGTACGCCCCGTCCAAGCGTGGCCAACCGGCCGACCGGCTCTACGTCCCGACCGACCAGCTCGACCAGGTCACCCGCTACGTCGGTGGTGAGCAGCCGACGCTGAGCAAGATGGGCGGCAGCGACTGGCAGAAGACCAAGGGTCGGGCGCGCCGCTACGTCAAGCAGATCGCGGCCGAGCTCATCCAGCTGTACAGCGCCCGCATGGCGACAGCCGGGCACGCCTTCGCCCCCGACACCCCGTGGCAGCGCGAGCTCGAGGACGCCTTCGCCTACGTCGAGACCCCCGACCAGCTGAGCTCCATCGACGAGGTGAAGTCCGACATGGAGCGCACGGTCCCGATGGACCGGCTGATCTGTGGCGACGTCGGCTACGGCAAGACCGAGATCGCCGTGCGTGCGGCGTTCAAGGCGATCCAGGACGGCAAGCAGGTCGCCGTGCTGGTGCCGACGACGCTGCTGGTGCAGCAGCACTTCCAGACCTTCTGCGAGCGTTATGCGCAGTTCCCCGTGACGGTGAAGGCGCTCTCGCGCTTCCAGTCCGACAAGGAGGCCCGCGAGACGGTCGCGGGTCTCGCGGACGGGTCGGTCGACCTCGTCATCGGCACGCACCGCCTGCTGTCCAAGGAGATCCGCTACAAGGACCTCGGTCTGGTCGTGATCGACGAGGAGCAGCGGTTCGGTGTCGAGCACAAGGAGCAGCTCAAGTCGCTGCGCACCGCGGTCGACGTGCTCGCCATGTCGGCGACCCCGATCCCGCGCACCCTGGAGATGGCGGTCACCGGCATCCGGGAGATGTCGACGCTGGCCACCCCGCCCGAGGAACGGCACCCCGTCCTCACCTACGTCGGTGCCTACGACGAGAAGCAGATCGTCGCGGCCGTGCGCCGTGAGCTGCTCCGCGAGGGGCAGGTCTTCCTCGTCCACAACAAGGTGTCGAGCATCGAGCGGGCTGCCAGCCGCGTGCGCGAGCTCGTCCCGGAGGCCAGGGTCGCCACCGCCCACGGCAAGATGGGCGAGCACAAGCTCGAGCAGGTCGTCCTCGACTTCTGGGACAAGAAGTTCGACGTCCTCGTCTGCACGACGATCGTCGAGACCGGCCTGGACATCTCCAACGCCAACACCCTGATCGTCGAGCGTTCCGACGTCCTCGGGCTCTCCCAGCTGCACCAGCTGCGTGGTCGCGTCGGTCGTGGCCGCGAGCGGGCGTACTGCTACTTCCTCTACCCGCCCGAGAAGCCGATGACCGAGACGGCGCACGACCGGCTCCAGACCATGGCCAGCCACACCGACCTCGGCTCGGGCATCCAGATCGCCATGAAGGACCTCGAGATCCGAGGCGCCGGCAACCTGCTCGGTGGCGAGCAGTCCGGCCACATCGCCGGTGTCGGCTTCGACCTCTACGTCCGGCTGGTCGGGGAGGCCGTGGCCGAGTTCCGCGGCGACGGCCAGACGGCCCCGACCGAGATCAAGATCGAGCTGCCGGTCGACGCGCACCTGCCGCACGACTACGTGCCGGGGGAGCGCCTTCGCCTCGAGGCCTACAAGAAGCTCGCGAGCGTCGTCGACGAGGCCCAGCTCGACGAGATCGAGGCCGAGCTCCTCGACCGGTACGGCGCCCTGCCGGAGCCGGTCCGCAACCTCATGGAGGTGGCCCGGCTGCGTACCGTGGCCCGGGCGGCTGGGGTCGCCGACATCTCCGTGCAGGGGGCCTACGTGCGGTTCGGGCCGGTCGAGCTGGCCGAGTCGGCGCAGCTGCGGCTGCAGCGGCTCTACCCCAAGTCACTGGTCAAGGACGCGGTGCATACGATTCTCGTGCCGAAGCCGATGACGGCGAGGGTGGCTGGCAAACCGCTGCGTGACACGGCAGTCTTGCAGTGGGCCAGTGACCTGATCCGCGCCGTACTGCTGGGCAACGTCGCCGACGCCGCCCGGGTCGGCACCCGTGAGGGTACGGTCTCGGCCAGATGAGCATGGAGAAAGGGAAGTCTGTGAAGGCACGTCCTGCAGCAATGCGACAGGTCCTGCGTGGTTCGTTCGCGGCCCTCGTGACGGTCGGCGTGCTCGCCGTCTCCGGGTGCGCCACCGCCGACACCGCCGCGGTGGTCGACGGGCACCGGATCTCCGAGCAGGACGCCCAGGAGGCCTCCCGCCAGATCCTCGCCGCACAGCCGGAGTCGGGGATCACCACGGCCAGTGCGGTCCAGAGCCTGGTGATGGCCGGGTTCATCAACACCGTGGCCAACCAGGCCGGCAAGGGTCTGTCCGACTCGGCCGCCCGCACCGCCGTCGAGGTCATCCAGGACCCGGCTCCGGCGACGCTCGAGCTGGTCAAGGCGAGCCTCGCCTTCAACCAGCTGACGTCCGAGGAGCAGAGCAGGGCGATCGGCCTCGCCTCCGCGGCGGACATCACCATCAACCCCCGCTACGGCACGTTCGACGCCAAGGCGGTCCGCTTCGACGCGAGCTCGCCCAACTGGATCAAGGCCGAGCCGCAACCCGCCGCGACCCCGCAGGGCTGACGCCCCGGTGCCCGGACGCCTCACCCTGCTGGTCGGCAGTCCGCGGATCGCGCCGGGCCTGTTCACGCGCGTCGCGTGGCAGGCGCTCGACGCCGCCTCGGTCGTCCTCGCCCGCGACGAGGACGAGCCGCTCGCTGATGCCGTGGCCCAGGCGGGCCTGCCGGTCCAGCACGTCGGCGAGCTGACCGCTCCCAGCCTCGCGCGGGACCTGATGGACCGGGCCACCGGGGCCGGGGCCGAGGTCGTCTGGGTGGCCTCGGCCGACGGCGACCCGGGCCTCACCGACGCGGTGGCCTCCGAGGTCTCGCGGCTCGGTGAGCCGCCGGAGGTCGAGGTCCTCGTCGCGTCGTGGGACGTCCCGGGCTCGCGGCTGCTCGACGTCGTCGCCGTCATGGACCGGCTGCGGTCACCCGGCGGGTGCCCCTGGGACGCCGAGCAGACCCACGAGTCGCTGGCGAAGTACCTCATCGAGGAGTCCCACGAGGCGGTCGAGGCCATCGGGTCCGGCGACCGCGACCACCTGCGAGAGGAGCTCGGCGACGTGCTCCTGCAGGTGGCGTTCCAGTCGCGGGTGGCGCAGGACCACGCCGAGGAGCCGTTCGACATCGACGACGTCGCCGGCACCCTGGTCGACAAGCTCGTCCGCCGACACCCCCACGTCTTCTCCGACGGGGACGCCAGCACCCCTGACGAGGTGGAGGCGAGGTGGGAGCAGATCAAGGCGGCCGAGCGGGCGGCCAAGCCCGGCCACCCCGGCGGTGAGGCCGGGCACGAGGGCCTGCTGCACGGCATACCGGCGTCGTTGCCCAGCCTGGTCGCTGCCGAGAAGGTCGTGGCCCGTTGGGAACGCAGCGGACGCGGACCCCTGCCGTCCACCGGTGACGACGGCATCGGGCACGAGCTCCTGGCGCTCGTGGCGCGGGCGCGGGCGGAGGGCCTGGATGCCGACACCGAGCTGCGGCGGGTGTTGCGCGACCTCGACGCTCAGGTCCAGCACACCCCCATCGCCTGACACACCCTGCACCAGATGCTCGCGACGACCGGCCGACACGCGAAAAACGGGGGTTGTTCGGCAAACAGGGCATCTACAAGTCCCGGTTCGCCGAGCAACCCCCGCTTTGCCGGTCGTCGCGGGCTTTGGTAAACGAAAGATGCCTTAGTATTCCAAGTATGAGCCTCACCGAACGCGAGCGGGAGATCGTCGGTCTCCTTCGAGCCGAGCCCCTCCTGGACGCCGCGGCGATCGCCGACCGCGTCGGTTCCACCAAGGCCGCCGTCTCGGTGCACCTGTCGAACCTCACGAAGAAGGGCGCCATCCTCGGGCGCGGCTACGTCGTCCGACCCCAGGCCCATTCCGTGGTCGTGGTGGGTGGGGCGAACATGGACATCAAGGCGCACTCCAGCCACGCCATCGAGCTGCGCACCTCCAACCCGGGGGTGGCCGTCAGCACCCCCGGCGGTGTGGGTCGCAACATCGCCGAGAACCTGGCGCGACTCGGCAGCCCCACGCACCTGGTGGCGCCGGTCGGTCGCGACACCTTCGGCGACGAGATCGTCGCGGCCACCCGCGCTTCCGGGGTGGTCATGGACCACATGATCGGGTCGCGCGACGCGACAGGCACCTACCTGGCCGTGCTCGACGCCAGTGGCGAGCTGGTGGTCGCGGTGTCGAACATGGCGGTCACCGACCGGTTGACCGTCCGCCAGCTGATGGGTTCGCGCGACCTGCTGAGCCACGCCGACCTGCTGGTCCTCGACGGCAACATCCCCGAGGCCCCCGCCGCCTGGCTGCTCGACTTCGCTGCCGCCGTGCACGTCCCCGTGGTGATGGACCCCGTGAGCGTGGCCAAGGCCCGTCCGCTGGCCCAGCTGCTCTCGCCCCAGCGACCGCTGCTGGCGCTCACCCCGAACCTCGACGAGCTCTCCGCCATCGTCGGCGAGACCGTCGCCGAGACGCGCGCGGACATCGCCAGCGCCGCACGAACGCTGCACGACCTCGGGGTCCGCAACGTCTGGGTGCGTCAGGGTGTGCGCGGGAGCCTGCTCAGCAGCCTGGACGACACCGGCCACGCGTCCGTGGTGACGCTCACGGCGCCACCGGTCAAGGCCGTCGACGTCACGGGCGCGGGAGACGCGATGACGGCCGCGTTCGTGCACGCCCTGATGCGCGGCGACACCCCCGTCGACGCCGCCCGCTTCGGCCAGATGGCGGCCGCGCTCACCGTGGCCAGCCCCGACACCGTGCGGCCCGACCTCACGGCCCGCCTCATCGACGCAGAGCTCCGAAAGTCGTTGCGTCCCAAGACCAGCCTGCGTCACGAACCCCAGGAGAGCCGATGACCACCATCCCCCACCCCTCGCTCCAGCTCACCACCGAGGTGGCGGAGGCGCTCGCCGCCGGACGACCGGTCGTGGCGCTCGAGAGCACGATCATCAGCCACGGCATGCCCTACCCGCGCAACGTCGCGATGGCCGTCGAGGTCGAGCAGATCATCCGGGACGGGGGCGCGACCCCCGCCACCATCGCGATCCTCGACGGCGTGCCGCGCATCGGCCTGACCCCCGACGAGCTCGAGACCCTCGCCACGCACCCCGACGTGGCCAAGGTCAGCCTGCGCGACCTGCCCCACGTTCTCGCCCGCAAGGCGCACGGTGCCACGACGGTCGCCAGCACGATGCGACTGGCCGCCCTGGCCGGGATCCGGGTGTTCGTCACCGGAGGCCTGGGCGGGGTGCACCGCGGTGCCGAGCACAGCTTCGACATCTCGGCCGACCTCACCGAGCTCGGCCAGACCGATGTCGTCGTCGTCAGCGCCGGCGTGAAGTCGATCCTCGACATCGGCCTCACGCTCGAGACGCTCGAGACCCTCGGGGTGCCGGTCGTGGTCCACGGCAGCGACGAGTTCCCGTCGTTCTACTCGCGCTCCAGCGGCCACGCAGCCCCGCTGCGCGCCGACTCCGCCGACGAGGTGGCCGCGATGATGGCCGCCAAGTGGGACCTCGGCCTGGCCGGTGCCATCGCCGTCGCCAACCCCGTGCCCGCCGACGAGGAGATCCCCGCCGACGAGATCGGGGTGCTGATCGACCAGGCGCTCGCCGAGTGCGACGAGCGCGGCATCCACGGCAAGGACATCACGCCGTTCCTGCTCGGCCGCATCGTCGAGCTCTCCGACGGCCGCTCCCTCGACACCAACATCGCCCTGGTCCGCGACAACGCCCGGCTCGGCGCCGCGATCGCCGTCGCCTACCAGCGCCGCACCTGAGCGTGCGGTGAGGTATGGCGCGTGCCCGGCACGCGCCATACCGTCCAGCCTGCGGGTCGGTCGCCGACGGGGAGCGGGGCAGCGGGTAGCCTCGTCAGGTACCCCTTCGAGCACCCTGATGGAGATGTCTGTGGCCACCATTGACGCAGTAGGCGCCCGCGAGATCCTCGACTCCCGGGGCAACCCGACGGTCGAGGTCGAGGTGGCGCTCGACGACGGCACCATCGCCCGCGCGGCAGTCCCCTCCGGTGCGTCCACCGGAGCGTTCGAGGCGGCCGAACGCCGGGACGGCGACAAGGGCAGGTACCTCGGCAAGGGTGTCCAGAAGGCTGTCGACGCCGTGCTCGACGACATCAACCCCAAGCTCGTCGGCTACGAGGCCAGCGAACAGCGGATCATCGACCAGGTCATGCTCGACCTCGACGGGTCCGACAACAAGAGCAAGCTCGGCGCCAACGCCATCCTCGGCGTCTCGCTCGCGGTGGCCAAGGCTGCCGCCGAGTCCTCGGGCCTGCCGCTGTTCCGCTACGTCGGTGGCCCGAACGCCCACGTGCTGCCGGTCCCGATGATGAACATCCTCAACGGTGGCAGCCACGCCGACTCCAACGTCGACATCCAGGAGTTCATGATCGCCCCGATCGGCGCGGACTCCTTCAAGGAGGCGCTGCGGTGGGGGACCGAGGTCTACCACGCGCTCAAGGGCGTCCTCAAGGAGAAGGGCCTGGCCACGGGGCTCGGCGACGAGGGCGGCTTCGCCCCCGACCTCGAGTCCAACCGCGCGGCCCTGGACCTCATCCTCGAGGCCATCGACAAGGCCGGCTACGAGGCGGGCACGCAGATCGCCCTGGCCCTCGACGTCGCGGCGAGCGAGTTCCACGACGAGGACGGCACCTACGCCTTCGAAGGTGCCTCCAAGACCTCTGCCGAGATGGTCGACTACTACGCCGACCTCGTCGACTCCTACCCGCTGGTGTCCATCGAGGACCCGCTGGACGAGGAGGACTGGGACGGCTGGAAGGCCATGACCGACCGCCTCGGTGACCGCGTGCAGATCGTCGGCGACGACCTGTTCGTCACCAACCCGGTGCGCCTGCAGCGCGGCATCGACACCCGCACGGCCAACGCCCTGCTCGTCAAGGTCAACCAGATCGGCTCGCTCACCGAGACCCTCGACGCCGTCGACCTGGCCCACCGCAGTGGTTACCGCTGCATGATGAGCCACCGATCCGGTGAGACCGAGGACGTCACCATCGCCGACCTCGCCGTCGCCACCAACTGCGGCCAGATCAAGACCGGTGCCCCGGCGCGGTCCGAACGCGTCGCCAAGTACAACCAGCTCCTGCGCATCGAGGAGGAGCTCGACGACGCCGCGCGCTACGCCGGCGTCGGCGCCTTCCCCCGGTTCGCGCCGAAGTCCTGACGGCAGCGCACGGGATCGGTTGAGGGCACCCATGGCAGGAACGGGACAGGGGACGAGCGGGTCGGCCAAGCCGGCTCGCCGTCCTGCCGCACCCCGATCGGGGGGTACGCCGCGCGGCACCGCGCGCGGTACGTCCGCCCGCCCGGGGGCGGGGCCGGGACGCTCGCGCGCCACGGCGTCCGGGGCGGTGCGCAAGGCTGCCTCGGCGCAGGTCGCGACCGAGCGCAAGGCGTCGCGGACCGTCCTGCGCGGGGTCGTGCTCGCGACGATCCTCGTGCTCCTGGCCGTGACCCTCGTCCCGACGCTGCGCTCCTACCTGCGCCAGCAGGGCGAGATCGACGCCCTGCGCGGTGACGTCGGCCAGCAGCGCACCCAGGTGACCGAGCTCCAGAAGGAGCAGGCCCGCTGGAACGACGACGCCTACGTCATGCAGCAGGCGCGGGAGCGCCTCAAGTTCGTCAAGGTCGGCGAGAAGTCCTACACCGTGATCGACGGCAAGGCCTCGGCCAAGGCGCTGCCCGGGGTCGCCAAGGCCCCGGCCGCCTCGAGCGGGCACCCCTGGTACGGCCAGCTGTGGGAGTCGGTCCGCGTGGCCGACGCCGGACCGGCAGCCGGCCGGAAGTGACCGGCCAGCCCTCGGCCGTGCCGACGCAGGCGGACATCGCCGCGGTCGACGTCCAGCTCGGGCGGGTGCCGCGCGGCGTCGTCGCCGTCGCCCACCGCTGCGCGTGCGGCCAGCCCGATGTGCTCACCACGAAGCCGCGGCTGCCGGACGGGACGCCGTTCCCGACGACCTTCTACGCCACCTGCCCCAAGCTGACCGGCGCCATCTCCACCCTGGAGAGCACCGGGCTGATGAAGGAGATGACCGACCGGCTCGGCGCCGACGACGAGCTCGCCGGCCGGTATGCCGCCGCGCACGAGGACTACCTGCGCCGCCGGTACGAGCTCGGCCGGGTCGAGGAGATCGAGGGCATCTCGGCCGGTGGCATGCCGACCCGGGTGAAGTGCCTGCACGTCCTCGCGGCACACTCCCTTGCTGCCGGTCCGGGCGTGAACCCGCTCGGCGACGAGACGCTGGCGCTGCTCGGGCAGTGGTGGGCGGCCGGCTCGTGCGTGCCCGACCCGGTCGCCGTGCCAGACGACGCAGGCGCGTCCGCGTGACCCGCGTGACCCGCGTCGGCGCGGTCGACTGCGGCACCAACTCGATCCGGCTGCTCGTGGCCGACATCGACCCCGACAGCGGGGTGCTGAGCGACGTGCTGCGGCGGATGGAGGTCGTCCGCCTCGGGTACGGCGTGGACCGCACCGGCCAGATCGACCCCGAGGCGATGCGCCGCACGCTGGCGATGGCCCGCGAGTACGCGGGGCAGTGCCGCGACCTGGGCGCCGAGCAGGTGCGGTTCGTGGCGACCTCGGCCTCCCGCGACGCCTCGAACGCCGACGAGTTCGTCACCGGCGTCCGCGAGGCCTTCGCCCACTACGGCATCGCGCCCGAGGTCGTCTCCGGCGACGAGGAGGCCGCGCTGTCGTTCCGAGGCGCCACCGGTGACCTGCGCGCCGCTGCCATCCCCGGCCCCTACCTCGTCGTCGACCTCGGCGGCGGCTCCACCGAGCTGGTTCGCGGCCTGGACGCCGTGGACTCGGCGCGATCGGTCGACGTCGGCTGTGTCCGGCTGACCGAACGCCACCTGCGCTCCGACCCGCCGACCGAGGCCGAGGTCGCAGCGGCAGTCGTCGACATCGACGCGGCGATCGAGCTCGCCGCAGAGCGGGTCGAGCTCGAGGGCGTCGCCACCCTGGTCGGTCTGGCCGGGAGCGTCACGACCGTGACCGCGCACGCCCTGGGCCTGACCACGTACCAGCCCGAGCGGATCCACCTCGCCGAGCTGACCTCCGACGAGGTCGTCCGTGCCTGCGACGAGCTGCTGGCGATGACCCACGACGAGCGCGCCGAGCTCGGCTTCATGCACCCGGGTCGCGTCGACGTCATCGGAGCCGGGGCGCTGGTCTGGCGTGAGGTCGTGCGCCGGTTGGCTGCGGTCGGCGTCCACCGCGTGGTCACGTCCGAGCACGACATCCTCGACGGCATCGCGCTGTCGGTGGCGGGCGGCGGTCGCGGCATACTGGGCGCGCCCCCGTGGCCCAACTGGCAGAGGCAGGCGACTTAAAATCGCCACAGTGCGGGTTCGAAACCCGTCGGGGGCACCAGGTCCTCGGCCCTGCCGGCCCCGGCATCCACAGGTTTGCCCCGCCCGGGAACTCCGGGGTGGGTTCCCACGTACTCTTGGGTGAGCGGCCGAACGCAGGGCCGCACGACGCCCCTCAAGGAGCAACGCATGGCGAGCAACCCGGTGTTCGACCGGATCGAGAAGGAATCCAGCAAGGGTTACGCAGGCTTCGGCGGCGCGCCCCGGCAGCAGCCCACGCCCGGCAGGGGTGGCCAGGACGCGATGTCGTCGCAGCAGCTGCAGGATCTCTACAACCAGCCGGCTGCCGGGCCGGTCCAGACCCGTCGGCTGACGATCGACGACGTGGTCATGAAGACGACGGGGCTGTTCGCCATCGTCCTCGTCGTGGCCGCGATCGCCTGGCAGCTCACTCCCAGCATCGGTATGCCGCTGATGCTCGGTGGCATCGCTGCCACCCTGGTCCTCGGCCTGGTCATCGCCTTCAAGAAGACGATCAGCGTGCCGCTGATCGTCACCTATGCCGTGGTCGAGGGTGTCTTCGTCGGCGCGATCAGCAACTACTACGCCCTGATGTTCGACGCGCCCGGCACCCCGGTGTTCAAGGGCATCGTCGCGCAGGCGGTCATGGCGACGCTGTCCGTCTTCGCCGGCATGCTGATCGCCTACATGACCGGCATCATCAAGGTCACCGAGAAGTTCCGCCGGATCGTCACCATGGCGGTCATCGGCTACGCGATCTTCGCGCTGATCAACCTCGGCTACGCCCTCTACACCGGCACGCGCTTCGGCATCGGAGGCACCGGTGCCCTCGGGATCGGCATCTCGGTGTTCGCGATCGGCCTCGCCTCGGCGATGCTGGCCGTCGACTTCGACTCCATCGACCGCGCGATCGCGGCCGGTGCGCCGGAGAAGTACTCGTGGCTGCTCGCGCACGGCCTCATCGTGACGCTCGTGTGGCTCTACCTCGAGATCCTGCGCCTGCTCGGCCGGTTGCGAAGCAACTAGCAGACGGCGGTGCCTTCGAGATCACCTGTCCCGCAGGAGGTTTCGACCCAGCTCCAGCGCGTGGTCCGACGGTGGCAACAGCTGCCGTTGGACCACGCGCTGTCGTGCGTGCCGGACGTCAGGGCGCTGCTGGTCGACCTCGCCGGCGAGGACGCGCCCCTGCTGCCCGACCTCGGCCCTGGTGCCCTCATGGACCAGCTGACCGTCCTCGTCCACGACGCCTGCGCCCAGGGCGACGTCGATGCGGGCGAGCTGTCGACCCGGCTGCGAAAACTGCTGGCGACCCTGGGCTGAGCGCTCAGGGTCGCCGGCTGGGCCGTCGGTCAGCTCAGGCGCTCGTAGATGATGGCCATGCCCTGGCCACCGCCCACGCACATCGTCTCGAGCCCGAACTGGCCGTCGCGCGCGGACAGGCCGTTGAGCAGGGTCGTCGTGATGCGGGCACCGGTCGAACCGAACGGGTGGCCGAGGGCGATCGCTCCGCCGTGCACGTTGAGCTTGTCGAAGTCCATGCCGAGCTCGTCGGCGGACGGGAGCACCTGCGCGGCGAAGGCCTCGTTGATCTCGTAGAGGTCCATGTCCGCGATGGTCATGCCGGCCCGGGCGAGCGCCTGGCGTGACGCCTCGACCGGTCCGAGGCCCATGATCTCGGGGGAGAGCGCGGAGACCCCGGTCGACACCACGCGGGCCAGCGGCGTCAGGCCGAGCTCCTTGGCCCTGGTGTCGCTCATCACGACGACCGCAGCCGCCCCGTCGTTGAGGGGACAGCAGTTGCCCGCCGTGATGGTGCCCTGCTCGCGGAACACCGGCTTGAGGCCCTGCAGCGTCTCCACCGTGACCCCGGCGCGGGGGCCGTCGTCCTTGCTCACGACGGTGCCGTCGGCCAGCGTCACCGGCGCGATCTCCCGCTCGAAGAACCCGTTGGCGATGGCCTTCTCGGCGCGGTTCTGGCTGCTGGCACCCCACTCGTCCTGGCGCTCGCGGCTGACCCCCTTGAGGTTCGCGACGTTCTCGGCGGTCTGGCCCATCGAGAGGTAGACGTCCGGGACCAGGCCCTGCTCGCGCGGGTCGGTCCACGTCTCGTTGGACGCCGCGATGGCCTCGCTGCGCTCCTTGGCGGGCGTGAACGCGGGGTTCTGGTCGTCGCCGGCCGTGCCACCCGCTCCGGACCAGTTGGTGTACTGCGACACGCACTCGACCCCGCCGGAGAGGAAGATGTCGCCCTCGCCCGCCTTGATCGCGTGGTAGGCCATCCGGGTGGTCTGCACCGACGAGGCGCAGAACCGGTTGATCGTCGACCCCGGCAGCCCGTCGAAACCGGCCAGCACCGACACGACGCGTGCCATGTTGGAGCCGTGGCGGCCGGACGGCTCGGCGCAGCCCCAGTAGAGGTCCTCGATGAGGGTCGGGTCGAGCTCGGGGATCTTGGCGAGCGCGGCGCGGATGACCTGCACCGACAGGTCGTCGGGGCGCACGTCCTTCAGCGAGCCCTTGAAGGCCCGGCCGATCGGCGTACGGGCGGTGGAGACGATGACGGCTTCGGTCACGGGGGGTTCCTCCTCGTCGAGGGCGACCGCGGGATAAGCGATCGCTTAGTCAGCCTCGATGGTATGCCGTGGAGCTGGGTCCGGGCTCGGTCCCACCGGTGTGGTCTTGCTCTCGGCGGGGCCGTCGACGTCCGAGCGGTCCGGCACCGCGTCGTGCGGACGACGCAGCAGCTTGGCCCAGCGGCCTCGCGGGCCGCGGGCCTGGCCGGCGATCTGGGTGGCGCTGACCTCGGTGCCGGGGTCGCGCACGGCATACGTCGCCGCGACGGCGACCGGGCCGACACCCTCGCCGCGCCGCGAGTCCGGCAGGGGGTCGTCGGCGGGCTCGCCGGACCACACGCCGAGGGCGGCGTAGACGCTGGGGAGCAGGGCGGCCGCAGCGCGGGCGTAGCCGGCAGGGGAGGGGTGGAAACGATCGGCGCTGAACATCTCCTGCGGCCGCTCGTAGAACTCGGGACCGAGCAGGTCGCCGAGCGAGACCGTTCGTCCGCCGGCCTCGACCACGGCCACCGTCTGGGCGGCCGCGAGGTCGCGCGACCAGCGGCGCCCGATCAGGCGCAGCGGCTGGGGGATGGGCTCGATGGTGCCGAGGTCGGGGCAGGTCCCGACCACCACCTCCGTGCCGAGGTCGCGCAGCGACCGCACCACGGTCTCGAGGTGGCGTACCGCGACCGCCTTGTCGATCCGGTGCGTGACGTCGTTGGCACCGATCATGATGACGGCGACGTGGGGTCGGGGGACGCGGTCGAGGGCGTTGGCGAGCTGCAGCTCCAGGCCGGAGGACTCGGAACCGACCACGGCCGCGTTGGTCAGGATCACCGGGCGGCCGGTCAGGGCGGAGACGCCGTTGGCGATGATCGCCCCCACCGTCTGGTTGGCGGTGTCGGCGCCCATGCCGGCAGCGGAGGAGTCCCCGAGGACGACGAGCTCGACCGCCTCACCGGAGCCCGCGCCATACGTGCCGTTGTCGTCCGGTGCCCCGTCGAAGGACTGACCGACGAGGCGTCGAGCGATGCGGGCCTCGACCTTGAGGACGCCGTAGCCGAGCGCGCCGACGGCACCGATGCCGGCGGCGATCCCGCCACCGCCATAGGCCGCCGTGGCGGCGATCCTGCGTGCCCTGCGTGCCCGGCCCATCGGTGCTCTCCTTCCTCCTGCCCCCGGCGAGTGTCGCTCACCCGCGTCGTGCCCGACCCCAGCGTGCCCCACGAAGCCGTGGTCCGACCTCCCTCAACGGTCTGAGAGGATGATTTCGTGAAGTACGCAGAGCACATCGCCGACCTCGTCGGGAACACGCCCCTGGTCAAGCTCAACTCGGTCACCGAGGGGATCTCGGCCACCATTCTCGCGAAGGTCGAGTACCTCAACCCCGGCGGGTCCGTGAAGGACCGCATCGCGCTGAAGATGGTCGAGGCCGCCGAGGCCTCCGGTGAGCTCAAGCCCGGCGGCACCATCGTCGAGCCGACCTCCGGCAACACCGGGGTGGGACTGGCGCTCGTGGCGCAGCGCAAGGGCTACCAGTGCGTGTTCGTGTGCCCCGACAAGGTGAGCCAGGACAAGCGCGACGTGCTCAAGGCGTATGGCGCCGAGGTCGTGGTGTGCCCGACCGCCGTGGCTCCTGACCACCCGGACTCCTACTACGAGACCTCCGACCGCCTCGTGCGGGAGATCGAGGGCGCGTGGAAGCCGAACCAGTACGCCAACCAGAACGGTCCCGCCTCGCACTACGAGTCGACCGGGCCCGAGATCTGGAACGACACCGACGGCCGGGTCACGCACTTCGTGGCCGGCGTCGGCACCGGTGGCACGATCACCGGCACCGGTCGTTTCCTGCGGGACGTCTCGGCCGACCGCGAGGGCGGCCGCGTGCAGATCATCGGCGCCGACCCCGAGGGCTCGGTCTACTCCGGCGGCACCGGCCGTCCCTACCTCGTCGAGGGGGTGGGCGAGGACTTCTGGCCGACCGCCTACGACCCGTCCGTGGTGGACGACGTGATCGCCGTGAGCGACGCCGACTCGTTCGAGATGACCCGTCGCCTCGCCAAGGAGGAGGGCCTGCTCGTCGGTGGCTCCTGCGGCATGGCGGTCGTCGCGGCCCTGCGCGCGGCCAAGGACCTGCCGGCCGACGCCGTCGTGGTCGTGCTGCTGCCCGACAGCGGTCGCGGCTACATGTCCAAGATCTTCAACGACGAGTGGATGAGCTCCTACGGCTTCATGCGCACCGCGGGTCAGGCCACCGTCGGCGAGGTGCTGCACAGCAAGGCCGGGGACCTTCCCGTCCTCGTGCACACCCACCCGACCGAGACGGTCCGCGACGCCATCGAGATCCTCCACGAGTACTCCGTGTCGCAGATGCCGGTCGTCGGTGCCGAGCCCCCGGTCATGGCGGGCGAGGTCGCCGGTTCGGTGAGCGAGCGGGCGCTGCTCGAGGCGCTGTTCAACGGCACCGCGCACCTCACCGACTCGATCCAGAAGCACATGGAGCCGGCGCTGCCGCTCGTCGGTGCCGGCGAGCCCGTGTCCGTGGCCCGGCACGAGCTCGAGAAGTCCGACGCGATCATGGTCGTCGAGGACGGCAAGCCCGTGGGCGTGCTGACCCGCGCGGACCTGCTCATCTCCCTGGTGGGCTGACCGCCGACCGCTGGGCTGACCGCCGATCGGGTGGGCCGGCTGCCGGTGCGTCAGCGCAGGCGGCGGGCCATCTCGGCACTCGGTGCCGGGGCGCGGTCGGGGTGCAGGATGCCGGCGAGCGCCTCCACGCCGTCGACCAGCCGCGGTCCGGGACGGGCGAAGCTGGCGTTCGCGTCCACCGCCCACACCGGTATGCCGTCCGGCAGCTCGCCGGAGGCGATCGCCGCCTGCGCGAGCTGCGTCGACCCGTCGAGGTCGTAGCCGCAGGGAGCGCACACGATGACCTCGGGCGCACTGTCACGGACGGCGTCCCAGGTCACCCGGACCGACTTCTCGCCAGCGTCACCCAGGGCGTTGGTGCCACCGGCGACGGTGACCATCTCCGGCACCCAGTGCCCGGGGGCGAAGGCGGGGTCGGTCCACTCCAGGACCAGCGCGCGGGGCCGGACAGCGCCGGACACCGACTCGGCCACGGTGGCCAGGCGCCCGCGCAGGTCGCGCACGAGCTCCGCTGCGGTGTCTGCGCAGCCGCTGGCGGCGCCGAGCGTCTCCACCGAGGCGAGCACCTCGTCCAGGGTGTGCGGGTCGATGGTGAGGACGTCCGCGCGGCAGCCGAGGTAGGCCAGGGCGTCGTCGACGACCGACACGTCGACCGCGCAGACGGCGCACAGGTCCTGGGTCACGACGAGGTCGGCGTCGAGCGCGGACAGCGCACCCGAGTCGAGGTGGTAGAGGTCCTCGCCCGCAGCCACCGCACGGCTGACGAACGCGTCGATCTCGTGTGGTGCCAACCCTTCCGGGATCGCGGTCGTGGAGACGATCGTGCGCTCGCGCGCCTCCGCGGGGGTGTCGCACTCGAAGGTCACGCCGACGACCTGCGCGCCCGCGCCGACCGCGAACAGGATCTCGGTGGTCGACGGCAGGAGCGAGACGATGCGCATGGACCGACCCTACGGGCAGGCGTGCGAACCCCCGGGAGGCCGGGTTAGGGTCGAGCCGTGGATCGGTGGGAGTCGCCGGTGGAGAAGGCGATCCGGGAGGCGCAGGAGCGCGGGGAGTTCGACAACCTGCCCGGCGCCGGGAAGCCCCTGCGCAGCCTCGGCAACCCGGAGATCGAGGACCCGGACTGGTGGGTCAAGGGCCTGGTCGAGCGCGAGAACCTCGACATGTCGGGGGCGATGTCCCCCTCGATGGCGCTGCGCAAGGAAGCCGCAGGCTTTCCGGAGTCGCTGCTCGACCTGCGCACCGAACAGAGCGTCCGCGCGGTCCTCGAGGACTACAACCACCGGGTGCGCGAGGACCGGCTGCGCCCCGCAGTGGGGCCGCGGTCACCGGTCTGGGCGCGCATCGTCGAGGTCGAGGAGCTGGTGGACCGCTGGCGCGACCTGCGCGAGGTCCGTCGTCAGGAGGCCGTGCGAGAGGCGGCCGACGCCGCTGCGGTCACGGCGGCCGACGCCTCCCGAGCGGCCCGACGCGCCCGCGCCGGTTGGCTGTGGAGGCTGCTGGGGCGGGCCTGAGGACCTGCGGGGGTGGTGGTCGGGCGGCGCTACGTCACTGAGCACAGAACGCGCTCAGTGACGTACGCGGTGTCGCGACCCCGTACGGCGCGACCCGCGGGGTGGCGAGGGGGCGCTACGTCACTGAGCACACAACGCGCTCAGTGACGTAGTGCGGCGTCGCGACCCCGTACGGAGCGACCTGCGGGTGGCTGCCGACACCGTCCCGAGGGTCAGCATCCTGTACAGCGCAGGAGTAAGGCGGCTACGTCACTGATCGCAATGTGCGATCAGTGACGTAGGCCCCGAGAACACCGCCAGGAGGTGCTCAGGCCTGGGGCGGCAGCACGCTCTCCTGCGACGGGAGCTGGTCCTGCTTCACGAGCCCGACCGGGCAGGTCATGCCGTTCGGGCCGTGGTTGCAGTAGCCACCGGGGTTCTTGTCCAGGTACTGCTGGTGGTAGTCCTCGGCGTAGTAGAACGGGCCGGCGTCCTCGGCAGACCGCAGCTCGGTCGTGATGGTCTTGTAGCCGTTGTCGGTGAGGACCTTCTGGAACGCCTCGCGCGTCGCCTCGGCGGCCCGCTGCTGGTCCGGCGTGGTCCAGTAGATGGCCGAGCGGTAGGCGGTGCCGATGTCGTTGCCCTGCCGGTTGCCCTGGGTCGGGTCGTGGTTCTCCCAGAACTCCTTGAGCAGCAGCTCGGGGCTCGTCTGCTCCGGGTCGTAGGCCACGAGCACCGCTTCGGTGTGACCGGTCCGGCCGGTGCAGCTCTCCTCGTACGTCGGGTTCGGCGTGATGCCGCCCATGTAGCCCGCCGCGGTCGTCACGACACCGGGCTGGCGCCAGAAGATGCGCTCGGCACCCCAGAAGCAGCCCATCGCGACGTACAGGACCTCGGTGCCGTCCGGCCACGGACCCTCGAGGGGGGTCTTCAGGACGGTGTGCGTCCCGTCGAGGTGGAACGGGCGCGTGCCGCGGCCCTCGAGCGCGTTCTCGGCAGTGGGCAGCGTGGTCTTGGCGCGTGAGCCGAACATGGGATCTCCGTCCGCTGGGGGTTCTGCCTGTCCAATGCTCGTGGGCGCTCGAAGATTCCCTGACAGGCTGGCACGGTGACCGTCACCGACCTGCAGATCCGTCCCGTCTCCGGGCTCGACCCAGCAGGGGAAGACCTCTTCCGGGCCTGGGCCGCGGTGTTCGACGCCTCGAGCCGGCACGACCTCGGGGACGCCCACTCGAGCTGGGGCCTGGAGGAGCTGCGCGAGCTGGAGCGCAGCACCGAGCAGCGCCGGCTCGCCTGGGTCGCCCTGTCCGGGGGCCGGGCGGTAGGAGCCGTTCTCGTGGTGATGCCCCTGCACGACAACCGGGCCACGGCCCAGACGAGTCTCGCGGTCCTCCCGGACCACCGTCGGGAGGGGATCGGCAGCAGCCTGCTCGCCACTGCGGAGGAGGCAGCCGGCGAGCACGGGCGAACGGTGCTCTTCGCCGTGACGGAGTGGGCCGTCGCCGACCGCGACCGTGGGGAGGAGTTCGCCGAGCGGCACGGGTATGCCGCGGCGCAGATGACGTTGCGCAGCAGCCTCTCCCTGCCTGCGGACCGGGACCGGCTCGACGCCGTCCTCGCCGGGGGCGCGGGTGACGGCTACACGATGCAGAGCTGCTGGGACGGCATACCGCAGCGCTGGCTGGCGGGGCGCGCGGAGCTGAGCCGCCGGATGAGCACCGACATCCCCCACGGGGACCTCCAGCTGGAGGAGGAGGTCTGGGACGAGGAGCGCGTGCGGGAGAGCTATGCGCGGATCGCGGGCATGGGTCGACGCGTCGTCGACACGTTCGCCGTCGAGGAGGCGACCGGCACGCTGGTCGGCTACACACAGGTGCAGGTCGGCGACCCGGGTGAGCTGGCGTACCAGCAGGACACCCTCGTCGTGCGCGGGCACCGGGGGCACGGCCTCGGGCTGCGGCTCAAGGCGGCCAACACCCTGGCCATCATGGCGCAGCTGCCGGAGGTCACCCGGATCCGCACGTGGAACGCCGAGGACAACCTGCACATGCTCGCGGTCAACCGCGAGCTCGGCTACGAGGCGGATGCCTGGCTGCGGGTGTGGCAGAAAGTGGTGTGAGCGCAGCCGTTAGCCTTGCCGCCATGAGCGAGCAGCAGCACGGCAAGGACGCGGGCGGTTTCTCCACCCGCGCGATCCACGCGGGTCAGGAGCCGGACGCCGGCACCGGCGCCGTGATCACCCCGATCTACCAGGTGTCGACCTACAAGCAGGACGGCATCGGCGGGTTCCGCGGAGGGTACGAGTACAGCCGCTCGGCCAACCCCACCCGCACCGCGCTCGAGGAGTGCTTCGCCGCCCTCGAGGGTGGCGAGCGTGCCTTCGCCTTCGCCTCCGGGCTGGCCGGTCAGGACACCGTGCTGCGCGCCCTGCTCACGCCGGGCGACCACGTCGTCGTGCCGAGCGACGCCTACGGCGGCACCTACCGCCTGTTCAACAAGGTCCTCGTCCCCTGGGGTGTCGAGCACACCATCGCGCCGATGGGCGACGTCGAGGCCGTCCGCGCCGCGATCCGCCCCGGCCAGACCAAGGTGGTCTGGGTCGAGACGCCCACCAACCCGCTGCTCGGCATCGCCGACATCGCGGCGCTCGCGGAGGTCGCGCACGCGGCCGGTGCCCTGCTCGTCGTCGACAACACGTTCGCCTCGCCCTACCTGCAACAGCCGCTGTCCCTCGGCGCCGACATCGTCACCCACTCGACGACCAAGTACTGCGGCGGCCACTCCGACGTCGTCGGTGGTGCCGTCGTCGTCGGCCGGGGGATCGCCGTCCCGGGCTACGAGGACGCCGTGGACCGGGTGGCGTTCCACCAGAACTCGCTCGGCGCCGTGGCCGGTCCGTTCGATGCCTGGCTGGTGCTGCGCGGCCTGAAGACCCTGGCGCTGCGCATGGAGCGCCACAGCGACAACGCCGAGCGCGTCGTCGAGTTCCTGCTCGGCCACCCGGCCGTGAGCGCCGTGCACTACCCCGGTCTCGAGAGCCACCCCGGCCACGAGGTCGCCGCCCGCCAGATGAAGCGGTTCGGCGGGATGGTCTCCTTCCAGGTGCATGGCGGCGAGGACGTCGCCGTCAAGGTCTGCGGTGAGACCCAGGTCTGGACCCTGGGCGAGTCCCTCGGCGGGGTCGAGTCGCTCATCGAGCACCCCTCCCGCATGACGCACGCCTCGGTGCGGGGCACCGAGCTCGAGGTGCCCGCCGACCTGATCCGCCTGTCCACCGGCATCGAGGACGTCGAGGACCTCATCGAGGACCTCAAGCAGGCCCTCGACCGGCTCGGCTGAGCGACCGCCGAACCCGTGGCCCGGCTGCTCTGCGTCGACTTCGGCTCGACGTTCACCAAGGCCGCGCTGGTCGACTCCTCGGGTGGGCTGGTCGCCACCGCGGCCACGCCGACGACGATCGCCACCGATGTCCTGGATGGCTACCGCCTGCTGCGCCAACGGCTTTCGGCGCACGGTGAGGTCGACGAGGTGCTGGCCTGCTCCAGCGCCGGCGGTGGGCTGCGGCTCGCCGTCGTGGGGTACGAGCGCGAGGTGACCGCCCAGGCCGGCTACCGCGTCGGACTCAGCGCCGGCGCACGGGTGGCCCACCTCGTCGCCGGACCCATGTCGGGCGCCGACCTCGCGGAGCTGCGGGCCGCTCGGCCCGACCTCGTCCTCCTCGTCGGCGGAACCGACGGCGGCAACGCAGAAGTGTTGCTGCACAACGCTTCTCGTATGGCGCGTGCCCGCCTGGGCGCGCCGGTGGTCGTCGCGGGCAACCTCGCGGCCCAGGCGCAGGTCGCCGAGGTGCTGGCGTCGACCGGCCGGCGGTTCACCCTCGCGGACAACGTGCTCCCCTCGATCGGTGCCATCGCCCCGGAGTCGGCGCGCGGCGCGATCCGAGCGGCCTTCCTCGAGCACGTCATCGGCGGCAAGGGGTTGTCGCGGGGGCCGCAGTTCGCGGCCATGGTCCAGGCGCCGACCCCCGACGCGGTCCTCGACGGGGTCGAGGTACTGGCCGAGCAGCTCGACGGCGACGTGCTCGTCGTGGATGTCGGCGGCGCGACGACCGACGTGTACTCCGCGCTGCGACCCCAGGGAGAGGATGCCGGGCTCGCCAAGGACGTCGTGGCGCCCCTGTGGCAGTCGCGCACCGTCGAGGCCGACCTCGGCATGCGGTGGAACGCCGTGGGGGTCGTGGAGGCCGCCGGGCGCGAGCACCTGGACGTCCCCGACGGCCTCGACGCGTATGCCGCCCTGGTCGCCGCCGCCCCGGCCCACCTGCCCGTCGATGCCACCGAGCGCGCCCACGACCTCGCCCTGGCCCGGTCTGCTGCCCTGGTCGCCGTCCGCCGCCATGCGCGGGCCTCGGGTCCCGGGGCGAGCCCACGGCCCCTGGCCGACGTGGCCGTCGTCGTCGGGTCGGGCGGGGTGCTGCGGCACGCCGACGAGCCCGGGCGGGCCCACGTGCTGGGAGCGGTGGCCGCCGACCACGCCGGCGGCTGGAAGGTGCCGCGCGACGCCGCGGTGGTGACCGACGCGGCATACCTCCTGTTCGCCGTGGGGCTGCTGCGCGGCAGCCACCCCGAGGTGGCCCGGGCGCTGGCCCGCGCCGTCGTCGGAGGCGCTGTCGGTGGTCGGTCCTAGCATCGGACCATGGCTGACTCGATCCCGGACCCGCCCGCAGGCCAGACCACTGACCCGGCCACCGCCCCGGCGCCCGGCTCCCCGCCCCAGCCCAAGCTCGACCTCGTCGTCCTGGACTGTCCCGATGCCTTGGCCCTCGCCGTGTTCTACGCCGAGGTCCTGGGTTGGGCCCTCGAGGACGGCTCCGACCGCGACTGGGCCACGCTCGTGCCACCGGGCGGCGGGCTGACCCCCGAGCGACCAGACGGGCGGGCGACGCTGGCGTTCCAGCGGATCGACGACTTCGTCCGACCGACCTGGCCCGGCGGATCCCACCCGCAGCAGTTCCACCTCGACCTGTGGGCCGGTGACATCGCTGCAGCCGAGCCCGCCGTGCTCGCCGCAGGTGCCACGGTGCACGACCACCAGCCGTCGGAGCGGGGGACCTTCAAGGTCTACCTCGACCCAGCCGGCCACCCGTTCTGCCTCATCGGGCAGGGCTGACCGGGTCGGGCGGGGCGGAAATGGCTCGCAGCCGCACGCGACGACGACCTACGGTGGGGAGGTGGACACCATGAGCGCGCCGGCCATCGAGGCGGAGCACCTCGTCAAGAGGTTCGGGGAGCACCGTGCCGTCGACGACGTCAGCTTCTCGGTCCCGCAGGGCTCCGTGCTGGGCCTGCTCGGTCCGAACGGTGCAGGCAAGACCACGACGGTCCGCATGATGACCACCCTGACCCGGCCGACGAGCGGGACGGCCCGCGTCGCCGGGCACGACGTCGTGCGCGAGCCCGACGCAGTGCGGCGCTCCATGGGCCTGACCGGCCAGGCGGCCACCGTCGACGAGCTGCTCACGGGCCGGGAGAACCTGCGCCTCATCGGCTCCCTCTACGGCCTCTCCTCGTCCTACGTGAAGCGCGCCTCCGAGGAGCTGCTCGAGCGCTTCTCGCTCACCGACGCCGCCGACCGCACCGCCAAGACCTACTCCGGTGGGATGCGGCGCAGGCTCGACCTCGCGGTGAGCCTGGTCGCCACGCCGCCGGTGCTCTTCCTCGACGAGCCGACCACAGGTCTGGACCCGCGCAGCCGCGTCGAGCTGTGGGAGGTGCTGCGCGGCCTGGTCAAGGACGGCACCACCCTGCTGCTCACGACCCAGTACCTCGAGGAGGCGGACCAGCTCGCCGACCGCATCGTCGTCATCGACCGGGGCCGGATCATCGCCGAGGGCACCGCACTGGAGCTCAAGGACCGTTCGGGCAAGGCGAGCCTGGTGCTGACCGTGTCCCACGCCGACGACCTGCCGGCTGCCGAGGCGCTGCTGCGCACGAGGGTGTCGGAGGTGCACGTCGACGAGGCCGCTCGCCAGCTCACCTCACCCGCCGAGGGCCTGCGCGACATGACCCGGATCGCCGCCGTGTTCGAGGACAGCCAGATCGAGCTCGACGACCTCGGGCTGAAGAGACCGAGCCTCGACGACGTGTTCCTCCACCTCACCGGCCACCGGGCCGAGGACACCACCGACCACGACGACTCCGGCGACAGGACCCAGGAGCACGCGTCATGACGACCCAGACCACCCCCGAGGTTCGCTCCGGGGCCATTGCCCGACCGGAGATCCGCCAGACCGGCCTGCTGCGCCAGTCGTGGGCGATCACGCGACGCAACCTCACCCACATCAAGCGCATGCCCGAGATGCTCATGGACGTCACCATCCAACCGGTGATGTTCGTGCTGCTGTTCGCGTTCGTCTTCGGCGGCTCGATCCAGATCCCGGGGGGCGGCACCAACTACCGGGAGTGGTTGCTCGGGGGCATCATGGGCCAGACCATCGCGTTCGCGTCGTTCATCGTCGCCGTCGGTCTCACCGCCGACATCGACAAGGGCATCGTCGACCGCATGAGGTCGCTGCCGATCAACCCTGCGGCCGTGCTCGTCGGTCGCAGCATCTCCAGCCTGATGCACTCGAGCATCGGCATCATCGTGATGTCCCTGACCGGTCTGCTCATCGGATGGCGCATCGACAACGGCTTCGCCAACGCCGTGCTCGCCTACGGCCTCCTGCTCATGTGGGGGTTCGCCATGATCTGGGTGGGGATCCTCGTGGGGTCGGCGATGCGCTCGGTCGAGGCGGTCAACGGCCTGATGTTCACGATGATGTTCCCGATCACCTTCCTGGCCAACACCTTCGCGCCGACCGAGCGCATGACGCCGTGGCTGCGCACCATCGCCGAGTGGAACCCGATCTCCTCACTGGTGCAGGGCGTCCGAGAGCTGTGGGGCAACGTCGGCCCGGCGCCCAGCGACGCGGCCCTGCCGCTGCAGCACCCCATCCTCACCACCGTGATCTGGTGCGTGGCCATCACCGCGGTGATGGCCCCCCTGGCCATCCGCACGTTCAACCGCCGCACCCAGCAGTAGCGACCTCACACGACGTCGAACAGCTCGGTGTGCACCCGCCGCGGGGCGACTCCGAGGTCGTCGAGGATGCGCACCGAGGCGGCCACCATGGGCGCCGGTCCGCAGACGAAGAAGTCGACCTTGCCCGGGACGCGGTGCTGCGGGATCGCCGCGTGGAGCACCGCCTCGGTGAGCCAGCCGACCTCGCCGCGCCAGTCCTGCGGTGGTTCTTCGAGGATCTCGACGACGTGCAGGTCGAGCCGGGCGTCGAGGTGCTCGTGGTCCGCGCGGTGCAGCAGGGTGTCAGCGGTGCGCCCGGCGACGATGAGCACGGCGCGACGCCGGTCCCCGCGCTCGGCCATGGTGCGGAGCATGCTCAGCATCGGGGTGACACCGACCCCTCCGGCGATGAAGACGAAGGCTGACGAGTGCAGCCCGTCCAACGTGAAGTTGCCGTGGGGGCCGTCGAGGTACACCCGGCTCCCCGGTCGCAGGCCGACCAGGCTCTCGGCGAAGTCGCCCAACGGCCGGATGGCGAACTCCTTGCGCCACGGCTGCGTCGCGGTGGAGGCGATGGTGAAGGGGTGCTCCTCGAACATGAAGGGGGACGCACCGATCTTGAGCCACGCGAACTGGCCCGGCCGGAAGGGCACCCCGGTGTGACCAGAGGCGTGCAGGACCACGGAGATGGCGCCGGGGCCGTGGACGACCTGGTCCACGACGTAGGACTGGCGCCGGGCGCGCAACGGCCGCCACCCCCACCGGTACACCGTGACCGCGACCAGGATCGCCCCCAGCCCTGAGAACCAGACCCGGCCCTGGCCGTAGCGCGTCAGGTCGTGCTGCCACACCACGTGCAGAGCGGTGGCGACCAGGACCGTGTTGGCCAGCAGGACGTGAGCCAGACGCCACCCCTCGTACCGCGGGCTGCGTGAGCGCCGCGTCATGGCGAGGCCGACCAGCAGGAGCAGGGCCACGGTGGCCACGGTCGCGGCCCACACCCGGGGTGGGGCGACGCGCAGGTCGAACACTGCGAGCCGCTCGTCGGAGTGGGCCACGACGAACCCCACGTGGGCGAGGACCAGCAGGACGGCCAGCAACGCCAGCGCCCGGTGCTGGCGCATGAGCCGCTCGAGCCCCAGGTGGGAGGTGAACGACCGCAACCGCGAGGGCAGCACGAAGACGGCGGCCAGCAGGGACATCGCAGCCAGGCCCGCGGCGAGGGACAGCAGGTGGACGGTGCCGAGCTGCTGGGCCCGCACCGCCGACAGCAGCACCCACCAGGGAACTGCCACGCTCGCCGCGATGAGCAGGAGCCACAGCGTCGGGGCGAGCCGCCGTCCGGGGACCGCGCCGCTCGAGGTTCCCCGACGTCGACCACCCTGGGTGAAGAAGGCCACGAGGGCTCCTTGGTCGCAGGGGGGACCGCGACTGCCACTGTAGGCCGCCCGCACGTGTCCGGGCAGGGCGTGTCCGGGCGATAGCCTGCGGCCATGGCATCACCGTTGCTGTCCGTCTCCCTCGACGACGTCCGCGCTGCGCAGGACCTGCTCAGCGGCGTCGTCCGTCCCACCCCGCTGGAGTACAGCCGGGCCCTGTCCGACCGGGTCGGCACCGAGGTCTTCCTCAAGTGCGAGAACCTCCAGCGGGCCGGCTCGTTCAAGATCCGCGGCGCCTACACCCGGATGGCGCGACTCAGTGACGAGGAGAAGGCCCGGGGCGTCGTGGCGGCCAGCGCCGGCAACCACGCCCAGGGCGTGGCGCTCGCCGGGCAGCTCCTCGGCATCGACGTCCGGGTCTACATGCCGCACGGGGCACCGATGCCCAAGCTGCTGGCCACCGAGGCGTATGGCGCGACCATCGAGCAGGTCGGGACGACCATCGACGAGTGCCTCGTCAAGGCCCGTGAGTGGGAAACCCAGACCGGGGCGGTCCTCATCCACCCGTTCGACCACCGCGACATCGTCGCCGGACAGGGCACCGCCGGTCTGGAGATCCTCGACCAGTGTCCCGACGTCAGGACCATCGTCGTCAGCACCGGTGGGGGTGGGCTGCTCGCCGGCATCTCGGTGGCGGTCAAGGCGGCGCGTCCCGACGTGCGCATCGTGGGCGTCCAGGCCGAGCAGGCCGCGGCCTACCCGCTGTCGTTGGCGGCAGGGAAGCCGGTGGCCTTCGAGAACATGCAGACGATGGCTGACGGCATCGCCGTCGGCATGCCCGGGGAGGTGCCGTACGCCCTGGTGCGCGAGCTCGTCGACGGCATGGAGACGGTGACCGAGGAAGAGCTGTCGCGGGCCCTGCTGTTCGTCCTCGAACGCGCCAAGCTCGTCGTCGAGCCCGCGGGTGCGGCTGCGGTGGCACACCTGCTCGGACGTGCCGGGCAGCCCATCGACGGCCCCGTGGTGGCGGTCCTGTCCGGGGGCAACATCGACCCGCTCCTGCTGTTGCGCATCATCCGGCACGGCATGGCCGCGGCCGGACGCTACCTGCAGTTCCGGGTGCGCATCTCCGACCGGCCAGGGCACCTGGCCCGCCTGCTCGCGGACTGTGCCGCGGTCGACGCCAACGTCCTCGAGGTCGAGCACATCCGCACCGGCACCACGATCACCGTCGACGAGGTGGAGATCGGTCTGCAGCTCGAGACGCGCGGGAAGCACCACTGCGAAGAGGTGCTGCGCACGCTGCGGGGCAAGGGCTACCAGCTCAAGTTCGGCTGAGGTGCGGGGCGTCGATCAGGGCACGTGCGGCTTGGCGGCCTTCACCGTGACCTGGATCTTCTTGCCGTTCGGGGCCGAGTAGGTGGCCTTGTCGCCGACCTTCTTGCCGTTGATCGCAGCGCCGAGCGGCGACTTCTCGCTGTAGACCTCGAGGTCGGTGCCCTCGGCGATCTCGCGCGAGCCGAGCAGGAACTCCACGGCCTCGTCGAACATCTCCACGGTGACGACCATGCCGGGCTCGACGATGCCGTCGTCCGCGGGCTTGGTCCCCACGATGGCGTTGTCGAGCAGCTGCGTCAGCTGGCGGATGCGGGCCTCCATCTTGCCCTGCTCCTCCTTGGCTGCGTGGTAGCCGCCGTTCTCCTTCAGGTCGCCCTCGTCACGGGCCGCCTCGATCTTCTTGGCGATCTCCGTACGGCCTTCACCGGAGAGCTGGTCCAGCTCGGCCTTCAGACGGTCGAAGGCCTCCTGGGTCAGGTAGCTCGCGGTCGGGGTCGCGGTGTCGCTCACGGTGTGCTCCTTGATCGGGTCCCCGGCATGACGCGGTTGCGTCGTCAGGGATGGTGGTACGTGGTGGTACGCAGAAAGGTCCGGGCGAGAACACGTCGCGTGATCAGGCCCAGACCGATCGGTGAAAGGACAAGGATACAGCGCGGCCGGCGAGCCGGTCCATTCACCGACCCGTCGTGGTGGCGCTGCAGGTGTCCACGACGCCGGTCACGGCGCGCGAGGTCGTGCGCACGACGGCCTCGCGGTGCACCGAGCGCTCCTGCGAGGCCGGGATCTGCACGTCGAGCACCCCGACGACACCGAACGTGGCATCGAGGGCCTGCAGGCGGCAGGTGACGGCCTCGCCGGCGGGGCGGTGCACGTCGAACTCGACCCTGACGCTGCGCTGGTCGACCACCTCGTAGCCGGTGTCGATGAAGGTGATCCGGCCCACGCTGTTGGCCAGCCCCAGCCATACCGCGAGGGCGACCCCGATGGTGCAGCCGATCGTGCCGATCACCCACCAGCGGCCGGTGCCTGGTTCTGGGCGGGGGAGCGGCATGGGGGCCTTCCACGGGTGAGAGGATGTCGAGCGGACGCGGAGTCGACCGACCCGCGGTCCCATTCTCTTCGATCGACGAGCGAGGTTGTGCAGGTGGTTGACCGGTTGCGGCTGATGGCGGTGCACGCGCACCCCGACGACGAGTCGAGCAAGGGCGCGGCGACGATGGCCAAGTACGTGGCGGAAGGCCACGACGTGCTCGTCGTGTCGTGCACGGGTGGTGAGCGCGGGGACGTGCTCAACCCCTACCTCAAGGACGACGCGCACATCCTGCGCGACCTCGCCCAGGTGCGGCGCGACGAGATGAAGCGGGCCCAGGAGATCCTGGGGGTCCAGCACACCTGGTTGGGCTTCGTCGACTCCGGTCTCCCCGAGGGGGACCCGCTCCCGCCGCTGCCCGAGGGCTGCTTCGCCCTCGAGCCGATCGAGGTCACCACCGAGGCCCTGGTCCGGGAGATCCGCCGGTTCCGCCCGCACGTCGTCACGACGTACGACGAGAACGGTGGCTACCCCCACCCCGACCACATCATGACCCACACCGTCTCGATGGCGGCCTTCCTCGCAGCCGGCGACGCGACGGCGTACCCGCACGCGGGGCCGCGTGGCAACCGCTGAAGCTGTACTACAACCAGGGCTTCTCCAAGGCGCGCATCGTCGCCTTCCACGAGGCGCTCACCGCCCTGGGTGAGGAGAGCCCGTATGCCGAGTGGCTGGAGCGCTGGGAGGACCGCCCGGAGCGCGTGGTCACCACCCGCATCCCCTGCTCGGACTACTTCGACCAGCGCGACCAGGCCCTGCTCGCCCACGCCACCCAGATCGACCCCGACGGCACGTGGTTCAAGGTGCCCCGCGACGTGCAGTCGAAGGTGTGGCCCACCGAGGAGTACGAGGCAGCGCTGTCCTACGTCCCGATCGAGCCGGGCGAGGAGGACCTCTTCGCCGGGATCCCCGATGCGGCGACGGGCGACGCACTGGCCACCCGGGGCGGCCTCGACATCGTCCACGACGGCCGGAAGGAGTCGACCCTGTGAACGGCGCCCCGTCCTCGATGGTCTCGCCCGGCCTGTGGGGGTTCCTCGCGTTCTTCCTGCTCGGGCTCGCGCTCTACCTGCTCATGCGCAACATGAACGCACGGATGCGCCGGATGTCCTACCGGTCCGAGGAGCTCGCCCGGGAGGCCGAGCAGGAGCGGGCGGCCGAGGCGGCCCGCACGCGGGGCGAGCAGGGCGACCAGGGCAAGGACGGTCAGGCCGAGGAGCCCAAGCCGTAGACGGTCATCGACGCGGCGATGTAGTGCACGGCGAAGGCCGCCACGGTCAGCGCGTGGAAGATCTCGTGGAACCCGAACCACCGCGGTGAGGGGTTCGGCCGCTTGATGCCGTAGACCAGTGCACCCGCGGTGTAGAGCAGGCCACCGACGGCGATGAGGGTGACGATGACGGGCCCACCGGCGTTCAGCAACGGGCCGAGGTAGAACACGGCGACCCAGCCGAGGGCGACGTAGACCGGGGTGTAGAGCCAGCGCGGGGCGCCGACCCAGAACACCCGGAACAGCACACCGGCCACGGCGCCGATCCACACGATGAGCAACATCGTGCGGGCCTGCTCGCGCGGGAGGAGCAGCGCGAACGGCGTGTAGGTGCCGGCGATGATGAGGAAGATGTTGGAGTGGTCCATCCGCTTGAGCACCTTCGACACCCGAGGTGACCAGTTGCCGCGGTGGTAGATGGCCGAGGTGCCGAAGAGCAGCCAGGCCGTCACCGAGAAGATCGCCGCGGCGACCCGGCCGGAGGTGGTGGGCGCCAGGGCGATGAGCACGATGCCGGCGGCTACGGCGAGGGGGACCATGCCGGCGTGCAGCCAACCACGAAGGTGGGGCTTGACAGCTGCGACGACCGACTCGACAGGTCCCTGCTCCGAGCGGGGGGTGGATGCCGTTCTCATCGCCCCACTCTAACCTACGGTCGCGTAGGTTACTACGCCGTAGGTTGTGGCCTCGGCCGCACCGCACCAACAGCGCACCGGCGCCTCACGGCGGGGGTAGCGTGGAGCGGTGCACGGACGACCCGTCCTGCGAGCCTGCGAAGGAGTGAGACGTGGCGTTGTCCGACCTCCTCTATGCCGCCTACGAGCGTCGGCTCAGCCGGCGCCTGCAGCGCGAGGCGCTCCCGCGCCACGTGGGGGTGATGCTCGACGGGAACCGTCGGTGGGCCAAGGCCCGCGGGCACGGGACGAAGGAGGGGCACCAGGCCGGCGCCGACAACATCGCGAACTTCCTCGACTGGTGCGAGGAGGCGAGGGTCGAGGTCGTCACGCTGTGGCTGCTGTCCACCGACAACCTCAGCCGTCCCGCCGCCGAGGTCGTCCCGCTGCTGTCCATCATCGAGAACACCATCTCCGACCTCGCCCACACCAGGCGCTGGCGGCTCAACCCCGTGGGCTCCCTGGACCTGCTGCCGGCCGAGACCGCCCGACGGCTCAAGGAGAGCGCCGACCTCACCGAGGACGTCGAGGGCATGACGGTCAACGTCGCGGTCGGCTACGGCGGCCGCCAGGAGATCACCGACGCCGTCCGCTCGATGCTCGTGTCGCACGCCGCCAGTGGGACGACCATCGAGGAGCTCGCCGAAACCCTGCAGGTCGAGCACATCGCCGAGCACCTCTACACCAAGGGGCAGCCCGACCCCGACCTCGTCATCCGCACCTCGGGGGAGCAGCGGCTGTCCGGGTTCCTGTTGTGGCAGAGCGCCCACAGCGAGTTCTACTTCTGCGAGGCCTACTGGCCCGACTTCCGGCACGTCGACTTCCTGCGGGCCCTGCGCGCCTACGCCGAGCGCAACCGCCGCTTCGGCGGCTGACCGGATCGGCACAACGCCCGAGGGCCGACCTCCGACCAACGGGTCGACTCTGGGTGACACGCCGCGAGCCTGCCTGCCCCGAGGTCGGGTGGGTCGTACCGTCGGCAGTGACGCGGAGCACCCGTTCCACGTTCGGGGAGGCCAACCTATGGAGCAGATCCAGCTCCGGGCGGAGGGCCGGAACCGGCCCCACCGTGGTGGGTTGGCCTGGTCCCGGCACCTCGTTCGCGAGTAGGCGCATCGCGCCGAAGCGCGCGCTGTGCCAAGGAGAGACATTGGCCTCGAACCACGACACCACCCGTCGCACCTCGACCAGCTCCGCCACCAGCTCCGCGCCCGCGCCGCGCGTCGCTCCCGCGCCGAAGCCCAGGAGCAAGGGTCGAACGCCGCAGCTGCGGACGTTCGTGCTCGACACCTCCGTCCTGCTGTCCGACCCGCGGGCCATGCTGCGGTTCAAGGAGCACGAGGTGGTGCTGCCCGTGGTGGTCGTCACCGAGCTGGAGGCCAAGCGCAACCACCCCGAGCTCGGGTACTTCGCGCGCCAGGCCCTGCGCCTCCTGGACGACATGCGGGTGCGCGAGGGCCGCCTGGACGCGCCGCTCCCCGTCGGGGACGACGGCGGCACCCTGCGGGTGGAGCTCAACCACACCGACCCGAGCTCGCTGCCCGCGGGCTTCCGGCTCGGCGACAACGACACCCGCATCCTCGCGGTCGCCAAGAACCTGTCCAACGAGGGCTTCGACGTCACCGTGGTGAGCAAGGACCTGCCCATGCGGGTCAAGGCCTCGGCGGTGGGTATGGCGGCGGAGGAGTACCAGGCCGAGCTCGCCGTCGAGTCCGGCTGGACCGGCATGGCCGAGCTCGACGTCACCGTCGAGGAGATGGACGCGCTCTACGAGCACGGCCGGGTCGAGAACGCGGCGGCCGCCGAGCTGCCCTGCCACACCGGGCTCGTCCTGCTCTCGCCGCGGGGAAGCGGTCTGGGGCGGGTCGGGGCCGACAAGCAGGTGCGCCTCGTCCGCGGCGACCGCGACGCGTTCGGGCTGCACGGCCGCAGCGCCGAGCAGCGGATCGCGCTGGACCTCCTGCTCGACCCCGACGTGGGCATCCTCAGCCTCGGCGGGCGGGCCGGCACCGGCAAGTCCGCGCTGGCCCTGTGCGCCGGTCTCGAGGCGGTCATGGAGCGCCGGCAGCAGCGCAAGGTCGTCGTCTTCCGCCCGCTCTACGCCGTCGGTGGCCAGGAGCTCGGCTACCTGCCCGGCAGCGAGCAGGAGAAGATGGGGCCCTGGGGGCAGGCCGTGTTCGACACCCTCGGCGCCCTGGTGTCGCACGAGGTGGTCGAGGAGATCATGGACCGCGGGATGCTGGAGGTCCTGCCGCTCACCCACATCCGGGGGCGCTCGCTGCACGACGCGTTCGTCATCGTCGACGAGGCGCAGAGCCTCGAGCGCAACGTGCTGCTCACCGTGCTGTCGCGCGTCGGGCAGAACTCCCGGGTCGTCCTGACCCACGACGTCGCCCAGCGCGACAACCTGCGGGTCGGTCGCCACGACGGTGTCGCCGCCGTGATCGAGGCGCTCAAGGGGCACCCGCTGTTCGCCCACGTCACCCTGACCCGCAGCGAGCGCAGCCCGATCGCGGCCCTGGTGACCGACCTGCTCGAGGGGCTCGAGGTCTGAGGTCCCGTCGTGGGCTGCCTCACGCCCAGACCGGGGCAGGACTCGGACGAACAGCCCATATCCGTGTCACACCAGTCACAGGAGTCACGCTGGTGCGCTATTCGGGCGGAGGCGATTTCAGGAGGGAGCGGGTGCTCCGGTAAGGTCTCGGTTTCATAACGCGCGGGTTATGCAGGCAGGGCACCGGCGCACCAGTCCCCCGGCACCCATGAGGCCATCCCACGACGGTGGCCTCCTCCTTTGGAGGAACCTGTATGAGCACGCCCTACCACGGTCGCCACCGCAACGCGGCGACCCACGGCAGGAAGCCCTCTCGCTCCGTCGGCCTCACGCGTTCCCTGCGCCGTCCCGCCGTCACCTCGAGCCTGCTGCTGGCCGTCGTCGCGACGACGGCCGCCGGCTACCAGGCCACCGACCAGCGCCAGACCGGCACTGCGGCCTTCACCGTGAGCACGGAGGCGGTCGCCCAGGCGAACGAGCTCGCCGATGCGCAGATCGAGGACGCCGCACGCCTGGCCACCGACCGCAGCGACACCAACGTGAGCCTCTCCGCGGTCCAGGAGAAGGACCGCCAGAAGGCTGCCGCCGCCGCGAAGGCTGCCGCCGAGGCCCGCCGTGAGGCTGCCAAGAAGGCCGCCCGCGACAAGGCTCGCAAGGCCCTGGAGGCCAAGAAGAAGGCCGTCGTGGCCAATGCGCAGGCCGACCCGCGCGCCGCGGCCCGCGCCATGCTCGCGGACTTCGGCTTCGACGCGAGCCAGTGGAGCTGCCTGGACCAGCTCTGGATGGGCGAGAGCGGCTGGAAGCACACCGCGGAGAACTCCTCCTCCGGCGCCTACGGCATCCCGCAGTCCCTTCCGGCGTCCAAGATGGCCACCGCCGGTGCGGACTACCGCACCAACCCCGCCACCCAGATCCGCTGGGGCCTGCAGTACATCAAGTCCTCCTACGGCACGCCCTGCGGCGCCTGGGGTGCGTGGCAGAGCCGCTCCCCGCACTGGTACTGAGCCAGCAGAGCTGACGAACGCCGCCCCGGCCTGACCGGGGCGGCGTTCGACGTGGGGCGCGTGGCTAGCGCGGGGGGCGGGTCATGGCCAGGACGTCGAGGGCGTCGTCGAGCTGGGCCTCGGTGAGCTCGCCGCGCTCGACGTGCCCGCGCTCGATCACCACGTCGCGGATCGGACGACGTTCCTTGATCGACTGCTTGGCCACCGCAGCGGCGGCCTCGTAGCCGATGAACCGGTTGAGGGGCGTGACGATCGAGGGGGACCCCTCGGCGAGCTCACGGGTGCGGGCCCGGTCGGCCTCGATGCCGTCGACGCAGCGGTCGGCGAGCAGCCGGGTGGTGGTGGACAGCAGGGTCGTGGACTCGAGGATGGCCTGGGCCATGACGGGGAGCATCACGTTGAGCTCGAAGGCCCCGGACGCCCCGGCGACCGTGATCGTCGTGTCGTTGCCGATGACCCGGGCACAGGCCATCAGGGTGGCCTCGGGGATGACCGGGTTGACCTTGCCGGGCATGATGCTCGAGCCCGGCTGCAGGTCGGGCAGGCGGATCTCGCCCAGCCCGCTGCGCGGACCGGAGGACATCCAGCGCAGGTCGTTGCAGATCTTCGTCAGGCCCACCGCCACGACCTTGAGCGCGCCGCTGAGCTCGACGACGGCGTCCTGGGCGGACTGGGCCTCGAAGTGGTCGGCGGCCTCACGGAACTCGACACCCGTGCGCTCACTGACCTGGGCGATCACGGCGGCGGCGAACCCCGGCGCGGCGTTGAGCCCGGTGCCTGCCGCCGTCCCGCCGAGCGGCAGCTCGGCCGTGGCCCGCGCGGCGGCCAGGACGCGCTCGGCCCCGAGCTCGACCTGGCGGGCGTAACCACCGAACTCCTGACCGAGGGTCACCGGGACCGCGTCCATGAGGTGGGTGCGGCCCGCCTTGACCACGTCGGCGAACTCGGTCTCCTTGGCCCGCAGCGCCAGCGCGAGGTGGCCCAGGGCCGGGGCGAGGTCCTGGTGGACGGCGAGGGTGGCGGCGATGCGCAGCGCGCTGGGGAAGGTGTCGTTGCTCGACTGCCCGGCGTTGACGTGGTCGTTGGGGTGCACCGCGAGGTCGGTGGCCAGGTGCGCCATCCGGGCGAGGACCTCGTTGACGTTCATGTTGGTCGAGGTCCCCGACCCCGTCTGGAAGACGTCCACCGGGAACTGGTCGTCGTGGCCCCCGTCGGCCACGGCGCCGGCCGCGTCGGCGATGGCCGCGGCCAGGTCGCGGTCGAGGACACCGAGGTCGGCGTTGACCCGGGCGGCGGCGCCCTTGAGCAGCGCCAGGGCGTGCACGACGCCGGGGGGGACGGGCTGGCCGGAGATCGGGAAGTTCGCGACGGCACGGGCGGTCTGGGCGCCCCAGAGTGCGTCCACCGGAACCTCCACGTCCCCCATCGAGTCGTGCTCGGTCCGGGTCCGGGGGGCGGGGGTCGCAGTGTGCGGGGCGGGGGTCGCGGTCTGCTGGTCGGTGGGTGGGGTCGGGTCGGCAGCTGGCTCCATAGCGGCCATTGTGCGCCCTCTACAGCTTGCGGAGGCGGATCCTGCGGACGCTGTGGTCCTTGCCCTTGGACAGGACCAGGGTGGCGCGGCTGCGCGTCGGCAGCACGTTCTCGCGCAGGTTGACCTCGTTGATCTCGGCCCAGATCTGGGCGGCACGCACGCGGGCCTGCTCGTCGGTGAGCGAGGCGTACCGGTGGAAGTAGGAGTGTGGGTCGGCGAAGGCGGTCTCGCGCAGGCGCAGGAAGCGCTCGACGTACCACTGGCGGATGTCGTCGAGGTGGGCGTCGACGTAGACGGAGAAGTCGAAGAAGTCGCTGACCGCCATGCCGGTCCGGCCGTCCCCCTGCAGGCGCGGCGCCTGCAGGACGGTGAGGCCCTCCACGATCAGCACGTCCGGCTGGCGCACGACGACGTGCTCGCCGGGGACGATGTCGTAGGTCAGGTGGGAGTAGACCGGCGCGGACACCTCGGCCTTGCCGGCCTTGACCTCGGCCACGAACCGCAGGAGGGCCCGGCGGTCGTAGGACTCCGGGAAACCTTTGCGCTGCAACAGGTTGCGGCGTTCGAGCTCGGCGTTGGGCAACAAGAACCCGTCGGTGGTGAGCAGCTCGACCCGGGGGGTCCCCGGCCAGCGGGACAGCAGCTCCTTGAGCAGGCGCGCCGTCGTGGACTTGCCGACGGCGACCGAGCCGGCCACCCCGATGACGAACGGTGCCTTGGCCGGGCGCTCGCCGAGGAAGTCGCTGGTGATCCGGTGCAGTCCCGCCGTGGCGCCCACGTAGAAGTTCAGCAGGCGCGAGAGGGGCAGGTAGACCTCTTCGACCTCGGTGAGGTCGATGCGCTCCCCGAGGCCCCGGAGCCGGGCGACGTCCTCGCTGTCGAGGCTCAGCGGGTGGTTCTCCCGGAGCCGGGCCCACGCGGCGCGGTCGAGCTCGACGTAGGGGGACGGGAGGGCGGTATGGCCCGCTGCGGTTTGGGTCACGGGCGTCATTGTCGCCCACAGGCCGCCCACCGCGTGCGCAGCGGCGGTCCTCGGCGCGGCCGGACCGCGTGATGCGTCCACCGGACCGGAGGCGGTTAGGCTGCACCGCATGTGTGGAATCGTGGGATACGTCGGTCCGAACGCCGACGGCAAGGCCCTGGACGTCGTGATGGAGGGCCTGGCCCGTCTGGAGTACCGGGGCTACGACTCGGCCGGCGTCGCGCTGGTCACGACCGACGGGGTGGCCAGTGAGAAGCGGGCCGGCAAGCTCGTCAACCTCAGGGACGCCCTCGAGGCCGACGACCTGCCCGGTTCCACGACCGGGATCGGCCACACCAGGTGGGCGACCCACGGTGGTCCCACGGACGAGAACGCCCACCCGCACCGTGGTGGTGACGACGGCCGGCTCGCCCTCATCCACAACGGCATCATCGAGAACTTCCACTCGCTCAAGAAGGACCTGCTGGCCCAAGGGGTGACCTTCGAGAGCGAGACCGACACCGAGGTCGCCGCCCACCTCGTCGCCCGCGCGTATGCCGAGACCGGTGACCTCACCGAGGCGATGACGACGGTGGTCAACACGCTCGAGGGGGCGTTCACGCTCCTCGCCGTGCACGCCGACAGCCCCGGCGTCGTCGTCGGCGCCCGCCGCAACAGCCCCCTGGTGGTCGGGCTCGGCGAGGGCGAGAACTTCCTCGGCTCGGACGTGGCCGCGTTCATCGGCCACACCCGGCGGGCGCTCGAGCTCGGCCAGGACCAGATCGTCACGATCACCCCGGACTCCTGCACGGTGATCAACTTCGACGGCAGCGACGCCGAGGGCAAGCCCTACGAGGTGACCTGGGACGCCGCCGCTGCCGAGAAGGGCGGCTACGCCACGTTCATGGAGAAGGAGATCCACGACCAGCCGCACGCGGTGGGCGACACGCTCCTCGGCCGCACCGACTCCGACGGTCGGCTCGTGCTGGACGACATGTCGATGACCGAGGACCAGCTCAAGGCCGTCGACCGCATCATCATCGTCGCCTGCGGCACCGCCGCCTACGCGGGCATGGTCGCGAAGTACGCCATCGAGCACTGGACCCGCATCCCGGTCGAGGTGTCGCTGGCCCACGAGTTCCGCTACAGCGACCCCATCGCCAGCGACCGCACCCTCGTGGTGTCCATCAGCCAGTCCGGCGAGACCATGGACACGCTCATGGCCGTCAAGCACGCCCGCGAGCTGGGCGCGCTGACGCTGAGCATCTGCAACACCCACGGCTCGACCATCCCGCGCGAGTCCGACGCGGTCCTCTACACCCACGCCGGTCCCGAGATCGCGGTCGCCTCGACCAAGGCGTTCCTGGCCCAGATCACCGCCTGCTACATCCTGGGTCTCTACCTCGCCCAGCTGCGCGGTGGCACGTTCGCCGACGACGCCCAGTCGGTGATGAAGGAGCTGCACGAGATCCCGGCCAAGCTCGAGGACCTGCTCGGCCGCATGGACCGGGTCAAGGAGATCGCGCGGTTCATGGCCGACACCCGCTCGGTGCTGTTCCTGGGTCGCAACGTCGGCTACCCGGTGGCGATGGAGGGTGCGCTCAAGCTCAAGGAGCTCGCCTACATCCACGCCGAGGGGTTCGCCGCCGGCGAGCTGAAGCACGGACCCATCGCCCTCATCGACGCCGGCCAGCCGGTGTTCATCGTGGTGCCCGGTCCCGGCACCCCGCACGACCTGCACAAGAAGGTCGTCTCCAACATCCAGGAGATCCGGGCCCGTGGTGCCCGCACGATCGTGGTCGCCGAGGACGGTGACGAGGACGTGGTGCCGTTCGCCGACGAGGTGATCCGCGTGCCCGCCACCTCGCCGCTGCTCGCGCCGCTGCTGACCGTCGTGCCGCTGCAGGTCTTCGCCCTGCACCTGTCCACCGCCAAGGGGCTCGACGTCGACCAGCCCCGCAACCTCGCCAAGAGCGTCACCGTCGAGTGATGGTGCGCAGCCGGTGATCGTGGGGGTCGGGATCGACGTCGTGGACGTCGAGCGCTTCGGGCAGACCCTGGAGCGCACCCCCGGCCTGCTCGACCGCCTCTTCACGCCCGAGGAGCGGTCCCTGCCGCTGAACTCCCTGGCGGCGCGCTTCGCCGCGAAAGAGGCTCTGGCCAAGGCGCTGGGCGCCCCGGTCGGCCTCAGCTGGCAGGACGCCACGGTCCGGCGTGGCGAGGACGGCCGCCCGCACCTGCAGATCACCGGCACCGTGGAGGCCCGCGCCGAGGCGCTGGGCGTGCACGCCTGGCACGTCTCGCTGTCGCACGACGCCGGGATCGCCTCGGCGGTCGTCATCGGGGAGGGCTGAGGTGCTCCGCGCCTACTCGACGCACGCGGTCCGCGAGGCCGAGGCTGCCCTGCTGGCCACCCTCGACGACCCCGGGGAGCTCATGGCGCGCGCTGCACGGGGTCTGGCGCAGGTGTGCCGAGCCCGGCTCCGGGCGAGCGGCGGCACCCACGTGGTCGTGCTCGCCGGACCGGGCAACAACGGCGCAGATGCCCTGTATGCCGCGGCGCACCTGGCCGACGACGGTGCGCACTGCGTTGCGCTGCAAGGCTCGTGGCCACTGGCGATCGGCGAGGCCACGTCCTGGGAGGCGGCAGGCGTGCGCGTCGTCGGCGCGGACGGCGACTGGGCCGCCGCGCTGGCCGAGGCCGATCTGGTGCTGGACGCGGTCCTCGGCATCGGGGGCCGCCCCGGGCTGCCCGACGAGGCCTGTGCCTGGGTGGACGCGCTGCCGCCCGACGCCTACGTCGTCAGCGTCGACCTGCCCTCGGGGCAGGACCCGGCCGGCGAGGTGGCGCAGGACAGCGGCGTCTTCGCCGACGAGACGGTGACCTTCGGGGTGGCCAAGCCCGTGCACGTCCTGCCGGCCACCGAGGCAGCGGTCGGGCGGCTCACGATCGTCGACATCGGGCTCGACCTCGAGGGCGACCCCGCGGTCGAACGGCTCGACTTCGCCGATGTGCCGAGGCTGTGGCCGGTGCCGCACGCCAGCGACGACAAGTACTCCCGCGGGGTGCTCGGCGTGGTCGCCGGCGGTGAGGACTACACCGGCGCCCCCGTGCTCTGCTGCACCGCGGCGGTCGGCGCCGGGCTGGGCATGCTGCGCTACGTCGGCACCCCTGCCCCGACCGCGCTCGTCCGGGCCGCTGTGCCGGAAGCCGTCATCGGCGACGGCCGCGTCCAGGCCTGGGTGGTCGGGCCCGGGCTGGACGCCTCGTCGTGGGCCGACGGCAGCGGGGCCCAGCTCGACGTCGCCCGCGCTGCCCTCGCCTCCGACCTGCCGGTGCTGGTGGACGCCGGGGGCCTGGACCTCGTCACCGGGCGACGTGCGGCGCCGACCCTGCTGACCCCGCACGCCGGTGAGCTCGCCCGGCTGCTCAGCCGCCTCGACGGCGACGTCGGCAACGGCGGCGACGGCGGCTCAGGCGGCGACCGCACCACGGTCTCGCGCGAGCAGGTGCAGGCCGCCCCGCTGGCGCACGCGCGACGGGCCGCCGAGCTGACCGGCGCCACCGTCCTGCTCAAGGGGGCAACGACGCTCGTCGTCCCACCCGAGGGCACCGTCCGGTCGCAGAACGACGCGCCGGCCTGGACCGCGACGGCGGGGGCCGGCGACGTCCTCGCAGGGATCTGCGGCGCCCTGCTGGCCGCCGGTCTGTCGCCGCTGGACGCCGGTTCGCTCGGTGCCCTCGTCCACGGGGTCGCCGCCGACCGGGCCAACCCGGGGGGCCCCGTCCGCGCCCTCGCGCTGGCCCACGCCATACCGGGCACGGTGGCCCACCTGCTCACCCGCTGACGCCACCGCGGGGGGAGCGGCCGGAGGGCGGCGCCTCAGCGGCGGGTGCGGGTCGGCAGCGCTGGGGCGAGCAGCAGCACGACGACGGCGGCCACCGGGATGGCGACCATCACGGCTCCCAGGCCCTGCCGCTGCGCGAGGGCGCCCATCGCCAGCGGTGAGGCGAGGAGCGTGAGGCGAAAGCCCATCCCGATGACCGACAGGCCCAGTCCCCGCGGCAGGCCCGGGAGGTCGTCGGCGGCGCGCAGCGCGGCAGGGATCAGCGTGCCGATGCCGAGGCCCACGACCCCGAAGGCGGCAACGGTGAGGGCCGGCGACCGGGAGAGCAGCGCGAGTCCCATCGCTGCGGCGGCCAGCACGGCGCCGGTGCGGGCCACGGCCCGGTCGCCCCAGGCGGTGACGGCCCGGTCGCCCACGAGCCGGCCGACGGTCTGCAGGCCCTGCAGGGCCACGAAGCCGAGACCGCCCACGACCGCGGCAGCCCCGAGCTCGTCCCGCAGGTAGAGCGCGCTCCACGTCGAGGTGAGGTCCTCGATGCCCTGGGCCATCGAGCCCACGACCGCCAGCGCGAGCAGGCGGACCGCGAGGCCCAGCCGTCTGCGGCCCCGGCTCGGCGGCACCACGGCGGGGTCGACCGGGGACCCCGGCCCGCGCCCCGGTGCCGGGTCCGCCCCGGGCAGCAGTCGGGAGCGGACGACCAGGGCGAGGGCGACGGCCGTGACGGCGGCCACGGCGAGGTGCGGCACGAGCGGCACGTGGAGCCCCGCGGCGACGCTGCCCATCGTGCCCCCGACCACCGCGCCGATGCTCCAGGTGGCGTGCATCGAGTTGAGCACGGCCCGGCCGTACCGGCGTTCGACGCGCAGCCCCTGCGCGTTCTCCGCGATGTCGGTGACCGAGTCGAGGGCGCCGGCGAGGCCGAGCGCGAGGACGAGCAGGAGCCAGGACGGTGCCGCGCCGACGACCACGAGGTTGGCCGCGACCGCGAGGGTGCCGCCGACGGCCACGCGTGCCGACCCGTACCGCGCCACCAGGGGCGCCGCCAGCAGGCCCGCGAGCACCGCACCGAGGCCGTACCCCGCGACCGCGGTGCCGAACGCAGCCTCGTCCAGGTCGAGGCGCGCCACGATGTCGGGGTAGCGCGGGACGACGTTGGCGAACACCGCCCCGTTGGTCGCGAACATCGCCGCCGTGGCCCACCGAGCCCGGCGGACCACCTCGTCCGGGCCCTCGGACGCGACGGGCTGGTTGCTCACCCGCCCCAGCATCGCCGACCCGGGGCCCGGTCGCAGGGCCGACCGTCCGGCGGGCGATGCCGGTCGTTCGGGGGAGGGCACCCCGTCGGGCGAGAAGGTCTGGGGAGGCCGTGAAACACTGGGAGGTGATGACCACCGACCCGGCGTCCAGCACCCCTCCTGCCCCGGCCCCGCCGGGGTTTCCCGCGTGCGCGCAGGTCGACCTCGGCGCCATCAGCGCCAACGTCGCCGCCCTGCGTGGGCACGCGCCGACGGCCGAGCTGATGGCCGTGGTCAAGGCCGACGCCTACGGTCACGGCCTGGTCCCGAGCGCCCGCGCCGCCCTGCGCGGCGGCGCCACCTGGCTCGGCGTCGCCCAGCTGCCCGAGGCGCTGGAGCTGCGTCGGGCCGGGGTGAGCGCGCCGCTGCTGTCGTGGCTGCACGTGCCCGGCCAGGACTTCGTCCCGGCGCTGGAGCAGGACGTCCAGCTCGGCATCTCGACCGCGTGGGCGCTCGAGCAGGCCGTCGAGGCGGCGCGAACCACGGGGACCACCGCGCGGATCCACCTCAAGGTCGACACCGGGCTGGGTCGCAACGGGGCCTGGGACGCCGACCTCGAGGCCCTCCTCGACCGCGTCGCCGCGCTGGGGTCCGAGCAGGTCCTGGACGTCGTCGGGATCTTCTCCCACTTCGCGTATGCCGACGCGCCCCAGCACCCGACGGTGCGCGCCCAGCAGGAGCGGTTCGAGGGGATCGTCGAACAGGCCGCCCGCAGCGGCATACGGCCCTCGGTCCGCCACCTCGCCAACTCGGCCGCGACGCTCACCAACCCTTCCGCGCACTACGACCTCGTGCGTCCGGGTGTGGCGGTCTACGGGTTGTCCCCGGTGCCCGACCTCGGCTCGCCCCAGGACTTCGGCCTTCGCGAGGCGATGCGCCTGCTCTCGCACCTGTCGAGCGTGAAGGAGTCGCCTGCGGGACAAGGTGTGTCCTACGGCCACGTCTACACGACCACCGAGCAGACCAGGCTGGGACTGGTGCCGATGGGCTACTCCGACGGTGTGCCCCGCAACGCCACGAGTGTGGGACCGGTGCAGGTCGGCGGACGCCGGTACGTCGTCGCCGGACGGGTCTGCATGGACCAGTTCGTCCTCGACCTCGGTCCGGCCAGCCACGCCGTGCCCGGGGACGAGGTCGTGCTGTTCGGCGTCGGCGCAGCCGGCGAGCCGACCGCCCAGGACTGGGCGGTCGCCACAGGGACCATCAACTACGAGATCGTGACCCGCGTCGGCGCCAGGGTGCCGCGGGTCCACCTGGGAGAGGTGGAGGCGTGACGCCCCCGAACCGCGGACTCATCGGCCTCGGCGTCGGACTTGCCGCCGCCGGGGTCGCCACCGCCGCTGGAGTGGCCGCCGGCCGGGTCAACCGGGAGCGGACGGCCCACCTGTCCGTCCTCGCCCCCGACGGCGCCTACACGCACATCGCTGACCGGGAGCTCGCGGTCGTCGCCGACGACGGGGTCCCGCTGCACGTCGAGGTCGACGAACCCGCGGCCGACGCCGCGCAGCCCCATCACCCCACGGTCGTCCTGTGCCACGGCTACACCCTGACCCTGCGCAGCTGGGTGCTGCAGCGAAAAGCCTTGCAGCGCGCGGGATACCGGGTCGTGCTGTGGGACCAGCGCAGCCACGGCCGGTCCGAGGTGGCCGACAGCGACTCCTGCAACATCGAGCAGCTCGGGCGGGACCTGCACCGCGTCATCGAGGAGGTCGCACCCGAGGGTCCGCTGGTCCTCATCGGCCACTCGATGGGCGGCATGACGGTGATGTCGATGGCCGACCAGTTCCCCGAGACGGTGCGCCAGCGCGTCATCGCGGCGGCCTTCGTCGCGACGAGCGCGGGCGGCCAGAACATGATGACGCTCGGGTTCGGCCAGTTCGTCGGGCGGCTGCTCGGTCGCCTGGGGCCGCGCTTCCTGGCGCGGATCGGCACCCAGCAGAAGCTCGTCAACACCGCCCGCCGGGTCGGCCGCGACGTCGAGGACCTCATCGTCAGCCACTACAGCTTCGCGTCCCCGGTGGCCCAGCACACGATCCGCTACACCGGCGACATGATCATGGGCACGCCGCTGAAGGTGATGGCCGACTTCCTGCCGTCGCTGAACATGCACGACAAGCAGGCCTCGCTCGAGCAGTTCCACGGCATCGAGACCCTGGTCGTCAACGGCATGCAGGACCTGCTCACCCCGCCGGACCACTCCGAGGCGATCGTGCGCCTGGTGCCCGGTGCGGAGCACGTCGTCGTCGAGGACGCCGGCCACATCATCATGCTCGAGCACCCCGAGGTGGTGAACGAGCAGTTCCTCGAGCTCGTCGAGCGCGGGATGCGCGCCTCTGCCGAGCACGTCGACATCAGCCGCAAGCCCCGCCTGCGCCACACCGTGACCGACCTGTCGAAGCGTCGCAGGGTCGCCAAGGCACGCCGTGGGAGCAGCAGTGCCTGAGGTGTGCAGCCCGGCCCTGCCGACCGCGGAGTCGACCCGCGCGTGGGGGGTACGACTCGCCTCCCTGCTGCGCGCCGGTGACCTCGTCGTGCTGACCGGGGGCCTCGGAGCGGGCAAGACCACCCTCACGCAGGGGATCGGTGAAGGTCTGGGGGTACGCGGCCCGGTCACCTCCCCGACGTTCGTCATCGCCCGGGTCCACCCCTCCCTGGTGGACGGCCCGTCGCTCGTGCACGTCGACGCCTACCGCCTGGGCGGGTTCGCCGAGCTCGACGACCTCGACCTCGACACCTCCCTGGAGGACGCGGTGACCGTCGTCGAATGGGGCCACGGGCTCGTCGAGGACCTGTCCGACGACCGCCTGGAGGTCGTCCTGGACGGACGGGACACCCGTTCGGCAACAGTGGCGTCGCACGGGAAGCGTTGGGCTGCAGGGGATCTCGCTCTGCTGACCGAGCCGTTGGACGAGCTGGCGGCCCGCTGATGCTGCTCCTCGCCATCGACACCTCGACCTCGGCGATCACCGTCGCACTGCGCGGCGAGGGGGTCGCTGCCACCGCGACGGTCCTGGACGCCAGGGGCCACTCCGAGCACGTCGCCCCGCTCGTCGCCCGCTGCCTCGCCACCGCGGACCGCACCCCCGCCGACGTCACCGACGTGGTCGTCGGCAACGGTCCCGGGCCGTTCACCGGACTACGGGTCGGCATCGTCACCGGTCTCGTCTTCGGCCACGCCCGGGGGATCCCCGTCCACGGGCTCTGCAGCCTCGACGCCGTCGCGGCGGACGCTGCTGCCCTCGCAGGGCCAGGCGAGCTCCTCGTGGCCACCGACGCGCGCCGCAAGGAGGTCTACTGGGCGAGGTATGCCGTCGAGCCGGCTGACCCGGTGCACCCGGAGCCCTGGGCGGTGCGGCGGCTCACCGCACCGGCCGTGGACCGGCCGGCCGACCTGCCCCCCGAGGTGCGAGGGCTGCCGACCGCTGGTCGTGGACCGGTCCTCTTCCCGGACCTGTTCCCCCACGCGATCGAGGTCCTGGACGTCCGAGCCGCCACGCTGGCCGCCCTCGCCCAGCGCCGCCTCCTCGACGGCGAGGACCTGCCGGTGGAACCGCTCTACCTGCGCCGACCCGATGCGCTCACCACGGCCGAGCGGGGCGCGCGGTGAGGGACCTGCGCTGGACCGACCTGCCCGGGGTGGCCGTCCTCGAGGGCGAGCTCTTCCCGGACGACGCGTGGTCGCAGCAGGCCTGGTGGGCCGAGCTCGCCGCCCGGCCCCGCCGTTCCTACGTCGTCGAGGAGCAGGACGGCCAGGTGCTGGGCTACGCCGGCCTCGACCTCGGCGGCGAGGTCGCCGACGTCATGACGATGGCCGTCGCCCCCGCCGCGCAGGGCCGGGGGCTGGGGCGGCGGCTGCTCGACGAGCTGGTCGCCCGCGCCCGGGCCGACCACGCGGCATACCTCATGCTCGAGGTGCGCGCGGACAACGGTCCGGCACGAAAGCTCTACGAGGCAAGGGGATTCGAGTTGTTGACGGTGCGCGGTCGCTACTACCAGCCCGGTGACGTGGACGCCCACGTCATGCGCCTGGCCCTCGCGGCAGGTGCGCCGTGAGTGCCGACCAGCCGCTCGTCCTGGGGTTCGAGACGTCCTGCGACGAGACCGGGGTCGGGGTCGTGCGTGGCGAGACCCTGCTCTTCGACGCGATCGCCAGCAGTGTCGACGAGCACGCGAGGTTCGGCGGGGTGGTGCCCGAGGTGGCCAGCCGGGCCCACCTCGAGGCGATGGTGCCGACCATCGAACGCGCCACCCGGGAGGCCGGTGTCCGCCTCGACGACGTCGACGCGGTGGCCGTCACCTCCGGCCCGGGGCTCGCCGGCGCCCTCATGGTGGGCGTGGCGGCCGCCAAGGCGCTGGCCGTGGCCCTGGGCAAGCCCCTGTACGGCGTCAACCACCTCGCCTCGCACGTCGCCGTCGACATCGTCGAGCACGGCCCGCTGCCCGAGCCGACGCTGGCCCTGCTGGTGTCGGGCGGGCACTCGTCGCTGCTGCTCGTGCCCGACGTGACCCACGACATCCAGTCGCTCGGTTCGACCATCGACGACGCGGCGGGGGAGGCGTTCGACAAGGTCGCCCGCGTCCTCGGGCTGCCGTTCCCCGGCGGCCCGCACATCGACCGGATGGCCCGCGAGGGCGACCGGGTGGCGATCGACTTCCCGCGCGGCCTCACCACGGGACGCGACATGGAGCGCCACCGCTTCGACTTCTCGTTCTCCGGGCTGAAGACCGCGGTGTCCCGCTGGGTCCAGGCACGCGAGGCCGCCGGCGAACCCGTCCCCGTCGCCGATGTCGCGGCGTCCTTCCAGGAGGCCGTCACCGACGTCCTGACCCGCAAGGCGATCTCGGCCTGTCGGGAGCACGGCGTGCACAACCTGCAGATCGGTGGCGGCGTCGCCGCCAACTCACGGCTGCGCGCGATGGCCCAGGAACGCTGCGACGCCGCCGGCATCACGCTGCGGGTGCCTCGACCCGGGCTGTGCACCGACAACGGCGCGATGGTGGCCGCCCTCGGCGCCCAGATGGTGCTCAAGGGGCGGACGCCGTCGGAGCTGGACCTGCCCGCCGACTCCTCGATGCCGGTCACCCTGGTCCAGGCCTGACCCGTCTCTGTCGGGCCACTCAGTCGCAGGTCACCAGTCCGTGGTCGGCCTTGAGGTCCAGGACCCGGGCCGCCGCGGTGTCGACCTGTGTGGCGAACGCGGGGCTGTCGGCGCGGTTGCGGGCGATGGCCGCCAGCATCGTGCGCGCCTGGCTCGCGTCCGCCGTCAGCACGATGTCGCCGCCAGCAGCGAGGAACCGGGTTGCCCGCTCACCCACCGGCACCCCAGCGACGGCCTTGGCGGCGCCCACGTCGTCGGTGATGACCACACCGTCGAACCCCAGCCGGTCGCGCAGCAGCCCCGTGATGACGGCCTTGGAGAACATCGCGCGGTGGTCGGGGTCGAGCGCGGGGTAGCGCGCCGAGGAGACCATGACCACAGGAGCCCCGGCCTCGATCCCGGCGGTGAAGGGCTGCAGGTAGGGGTCGTCGACGTCGGTGGTGGAGTCGGTCGTCCCCACGGAGGTGACATCGGTGTTGCCGGTGACGCGGCCCAGGCCGGGGAAGTGCTTGACGGTCGGGATGACGTCGGCGGCGAGCGACCCGCGGACGAAGGCAGCGACATACGTGGCGTTGCCCCGGGGTGAACCCGGCACGAAGTCGCGGCCGAAGCGGCCGATGGGTTGGTTGGCGGCGCCGAGCGAGGTCGGCACGGTGTCGGCGACGGGCGCGAGGTTGATGCCGACCCCGGCCTTCGCGAGCTCGGCGGACCAGGCGCGGACGTTCGCCTCCTGCGACTTCGGGCTGGTCCCGGCCTGGGCACGGGCCGACGGCATGCGGGTGAAACCTGGGCCCTTGAGCTGCTGGACCTGGCCGCCCTCCTGGTCGGCCGCGATGAGCAGCGACCCGTCGGCGCCCTTCTGCAGCCGGGCCGAGATGCGCGCCATCGACGCGGTCCCGCCGGACCACCCGCCGAGGTAGATCACGCCACCGAGGTGCTGCGACCTGACCTGCGCGGCAAGGCGGGTCGAGCTGCCGTTCGGCTGCAGGCCGACCATGAGCAGCTGGCCGGCACGTTCTGCCGGGGTCAGCTGCGCGGCCAGCCGTTGCCCGCACGACATCGGGGGCGCCGTCGGCTTCGTCGTGGTGCTGGAGGTGGTCGGGCTCTGGCTCGTCGAGGTCGTGCTCGCGGGCGGGGTGGAGGAGGAGGTGGGGCCAGCGGTCGTGGACTGCTGCGCGACAGGCGCGCCGGTGTCGCACGCCGCCGCCACGAGCAGGGCGAGCGCGGCGACGCCCAGGGCGCGCAGGGGCCGTGCGGGGCGGGCTGTCACCGACCGAACCTATCCCGGCACCGGGGGCGCGAGGAAAACCACTCAGCTGGCGATCCGACCGAGCTGGGTACGCACGGCTTCCAAGGCCGCCTGGTCCGACACCCCGAGTCGACGGGCCACGAGGGCGAAGCCCCGTGCGGCCTCCTCGAGCTGGTCGCGGGAGTGCGACGCGGTATGGCGCACCGGTGCCACCACGGTTCCGTGGCGCACCCGGCTGGTGACCAGTCCCTCGGACTCCAGCTCTCGGAAGGCCCGGGCGACGGTTCCGGGTGCCAGTGCCAGGTCGGAGGCCAGCTGGCGGATGCTGGGCAGCCGGGTGCCGGTGCTGAGTGCGCCGGACCGGATCATGTCCGCGAGCTGGGTGCGCAGCTGCTCGAACGCCGGGACCGCGCTCTCGGTGTCGATGTCGATGACCACGGCAGCGGTCACCGGGTGACGTCCGGGGAGGTCACCGGTGCCTTCGTGGCCGGTCGGGTGCGGACCGGGCTGGGGCGAACAGCGACGAGCCACCCGACCAGGACCGTGACGAACAGCGAGAGCAGGCCCGCAGCAGCCCAGTCCTGCCGGCTGTCGGCGGCTGCCGTGGCGCCCATCAGTGCGAGCAGGCTCGAGGCCGGGTATCCGGCCGCCACGATGGCCGAACCGGCCAGGACGTTGGCGCTGCGAGCCCGCAGTGCGTCGTCTGCCGCCAGCAGCTCAGGGGTGGAGCGGGGCTGGGGCCGGGAGACCACCCGGAGCAGGGTGGCCCAGACGGCGCCCAACCCCAGGGCGGCGACGAGCAGCCAGCCCACCGCCTCGGTCAGGACCGCGCCCTCCGTGTGGGACCTCACCGCGACGGCGACGAAGAGTCCGGCCAGGGCCAGGCAGGTCGCGACGAGCAGGGCCGCGCTGTCGCCCCGCAGGTACCCCCACACGGTGCGTCGCGCAAGGGACGCCGTCCGCCGGCCCTCCTGGGTCGGGAGGCCCGCCAGGCGCCATTCGGCGATCACGGCGCCGACGAACCAGCCGAGGAAGGCCGCCGCGAGGTTGATGGTCAGCTGGGCGTCGCGCAGGGCCCACAGCAGGCCGAGGAAGACCCCCGTGCCAGGCCCATCACCCGCCAGCGGTGGGTCACCGCAAGGGCACGCACGACGAGCGGGCCGTTCGTCGTGGTCACGAGGAGCTCCTGCCGCCGTGCGAACCGGCGCGTCCGTGCCAGGGACACCGGTCCGGTCGCGTTCCGGGCCACCAGCACGAGGACGACGGCGCCCAGGGCTGCAGCCCCGACCAGGACGGTGTAGCGGTTGATCATGCGGGCCACGATGCAGCATGGCGAACCCTGTGTCAATGTAGCAATACAGTGATACATTGCCGCCCATGGTGGAGCAGCAGGGGGTCCCGGTGGGTGGTGGGAGGACCTACGGCGTCAGCGACGAGGTGTGGCAGGTCATCGCTGTGGAAGGTGAACGAGCGTCGGCGCACGAGCGCCGGGCACTGCTGCGGGTGGCCCTGGTCGTCGCAGCGCTCACCGTGGGGGTGGCCGTGCTGCTGCTGTCGGGACTCGTGACCGCGAGACTCTCGGGGGGCGACAATGCCGGCGGCGGTTCGAGCGCGCAGGAGGAGTCCTTCGTGGAGTTCACCCTCCACAACGACGGGTTCGCCCCGGTGCGCGTCGTGGGCTGGACCAGCCAGCTCGAGGGAGTGGTGGTTCGTCACGTCGAACCGAGCGAGGTCCGGCTGGAGTCGCGGGGGTCCCAGACGGTGCGGATCACGCTGCGTGCCACGGACTGTGCAGCCGCTGTTCCCGCAGCGCGTAGCGCCCGGGAACGGTCGCCCCTGTCGGGCGCCGGGCTGGGGGTGGTCGTCGACCGACCCTGGGGCCAGGAGAAGACCGTCGTCTTCCCGGTCATGGCCGTCGAGGAGATGGTGCTGGCGTCCTGCGGGCAGGACCCGACGGCCAGCGGCTGACGGAGCCTCTCCTCTGGCAGGATCGCGCCATGGCCAAACCTGTCGTCCTCGACGTCGACACCGGTGTCGACGACGCCTGTGCCCTGCTGCTCGCCGCCCTGCACCCCGGCCTCGAGCTGCGCGCCGTCACCTGTGTGGGCGGCAACGCCCCGGTCGACGACGTCGTCGCCAACACCCTGACCGTGCTCGACGCAGCGGGCCGGGCCGACGTCGTCGTCGCGCGCGGCGCCGAGCGCCCCTTGCTCGAGGAGGCGGTCGACGCCCGACACGTCCACGGCCAGGACGGCCTCGGTGACCTGGACTGGGCCAGGTCCAGCCGGCGCCCCGACCCCCGCCACGCGGTGGAGGTGCTGCGCGACGTGCTCCTCCACGCGGCGCAGGACGCTGCCCGGGATGCCCAGGGTGGTGGCGAGCACCTCGTCACCCTCGTGCCCCTGGCGCCCCTGACCAACATCGCGCTCCTGCTGCGCACCTATCCGCAGGTCGCTCGCGGCCTGCGCGAGATCGTGTTCATGGGAGGCGCGGCGCACGTGGGCAACGCGACCGCCTCGGCCGAGTTCAACGTCTTCCACGACCCCGAGGCGGCTGCGGTCGTCCTCGACGCCTGCGCGGACCTGGACATCGCCGTGACGATGTACGGCCTCGACGTCTTCTACGAGCCGCGGATCTCCCGGGAGCAGGCGGCCGACCTCGTCGCCGCCGGCGGGCACGGTGCCGCCGAGCTGGCCGGGCGCCTCATCGCCTTCCAGTGCGACCGGTTCGCGTCGGAGTCGGCCACGATCGGCGACGCCGGTGCGGTGTGCGCGGTCCTGGCCCCTGACGGGGTGCACCGCTCGAAGCTCCCGGTGCGCGTGGAGCTGGCCGGCACCTGGTCGCGAGGGCGCACCATCGTCGACCGCCGCGACTGGACCGGCGACCTGTCCCACGACCCGCACGGCCAGGCCCGTTCGAGCATCGACGTCTGCCTGGAGGTCGACGCGCAGCGCTACGCCGACCTGTGGCTCCAGACCGTGTCGGGCGGTGCCTGATGGGCCGCGTCGTCGTCCTCGGGTCGCTCAACGTCGACCTCGTGACCCACGTCGAGCGCCACCCCCGCCCCGGTGAGACCGTGCTGGCCGACGGCGCGGTCGAGCGCTACGCCGGCGGCAAGGGTGGCAACCAGGCGCTCGCGGCCGCCGAGGCCGGCGCCAGCGTCGTCCTCGTGGGGGCCGTCGGCGACGACGAACCGGGTGCCGCCTACCTCGCGCGCCTGCGTGGACGCGGGATCGACGTCGACGCCGTCACGGTCGTCGACGGGCAGCCGACCGGACAGGCCTGGATCGTGGTCGACGACGACGCCGAGAACTCCATCGTCGTCATCGCCGGCGCGAACGCCCACGTCACCGCCGAGCTGCCCGACCTCGGTCCCGGCGACGTGCTGCTCGCCCAGCTCGAGGTGCCGCTGCCCGCGGTGGCCGGCGCAGCGCGGGTCGCCCACGCCCGCGGTGCGCGCGTGGTGATCAACGCGGCGCCGTATGCGGCCCTGCCGCACGACGTGGCCGCGCTCGCCGACCCGCTCGTGGTCAACGAGCACGAGGCCATGCTGCTCGCGGACTCCGACGTGGTGCCGACCTCGCTGCTCGTGACGTTCGGGGGTGCGGGGTCGAGTTGGGACGGGGTGCGTCACGACGGCACTCCTGTGGCCGGCGAGGACGTCGTCGACACGACCGGCGCCGGTGACGCGTTCTGCGGCGCCCTCGCCGCCGCCCTCGCGGACGGGGCGAGCCGTTCCGAAGCGGTGCTCAGGGCCAGCGACGCGGGAGCCGCGGCAGTGCGCCGTACCGGGGCGCAGTCCGACCCCGCGCTGTAGCCGTTCGCGTCGGCAGTGCTGCGTCGGGGCTCGTCCTCAGTTGACCGAGACGTGCACGTGGTCGAAGTGGTTCTGGGTCACGCTGCCGCGGTCGGCCATCGGCTTCCAGCCGCCACCGGGGTACCAGATCCGCTGCTTCCAGATGATGTACTTGATGTTCAGGGTGCCGGCCATGCCCTGCAGGTGCGCGGCCACCGCGTCGCCGTCGGCCGTGGAGGTCATGATGTCCACGGCGTGGCCCGACCCGTGGTCGCCGGGGTCACCGGCGCGGAACCCGCCGATGTTGGTGAGCCGGGGGAACGAGGCATGGACCTCGTTGACGACCGCCACTGCGTTCGCGGCCATCCCGGCGAGCGGGCCGAGCCCGGCGCGGGAGTAGTTGGCGCCGCGGGACACGCGGGCGGGGGTGCGGCTCGCACTCGCCGAGGCGCTCGGTGCCGGGGCCGACGCCGCGGGTACGGGCTTGGGCTTGGGCGTGGGCTTCGGGACGGCGGTGGCCGTGAACCCGATGACGCCGTACTGGTCGACCTTCTCCGGGGCGGCGGCAGCCGCGGCCACGGCGCGGGCAGGGTCGTGCTCCTGCGCGGTCAGCTGGTAGGAGGGCGTCGACGGGGGAGTGCCGAACGCGGTGGCGACGCCGAGGGCGGTGGCGGCCAGGCCGAGGCCCTTGAGGGCCGAACGGTGGGGGGCGCGCCGCCAGAGGGCGGTCACCAAGGACGTGGGGGGCTGGCCTGCGCCGCGGTGGCGGCCGGAGCCGTGGTTCTCGGTAGGCATTGCCGTCGAGGGTAGGTCAGCCCGCCCGCCGCTGGCCAACCGCGTCGGCGCGTCGCGCAGCCGACGGACGTTTGCGTCCCCTCGTGGCCGCTTGCGGGCGGTCGGTGCCCTCAGGATGGCTTGACGATGAGGGCCACCTGGTTGCTGCGGACCCGGGTGAGCACGACGATCGCCTCCGTCCTGCCCTTGGCGGGCAGGCGCAGCTGGCGCCGCAGCAGGTCCGCATCGACACTCACACCACGCTTCTTGACCGTCAACCGGTCGACCCCGTGGTCGCGCAACCAGGCGCGCAGGGCCTTGACGTTGTAGGGCATGGCCTCCACGACGGCATACCGGCGCGCATAGGGGACCTCGACCGAGCGGGAGGACCCGACGTAGCCCACGCCCGCGTCGAGCTCGGCGCCGCCGGTGGCTGCGGTGAGGGCGGGCACGAGGCCAGCGCGCAGCACCGCGCGGTCCGGTTCGTAGAGCCACCCACCGACCTCGGCGAGGTTGGTCAGGGTGGGGGCCGTGCTGTCACCGTCGTGCTGGGAGACGAGCACGGGGGAGGTGCCGGCTCGCAGCACGGCGGCGGTGCGCCCAGCGGTCTCCACGAGCGGCCCGAACCACACGGTGCACTCCACGACCTCACCGTCCACGGAGGTCCACTGCGCCTCCGTCCCGGCAGGCACGGCTGCATGGGGGAACCCGGGACCGAGCTTGGCCCCGGTCGCCGGCAGCGCCTTGGCGAGCTCCTGCACCGTCTCCCACGAGGGGGAGACCTCCTCGAGCCGGAAGAGCCGCCGGGTGCGACCGGTGATGTCCGCGACCCCAGGGGTGCGCCGCGCCGGATCCAGCCACGCGCCGACCCCTCGGGCACCCTCGCCGGCGGGGGCGGTGAACTCCTCGGCCAGACCCTGCCCGGCGGTGGACTCGGGCCAGTGCCGCAGGTTCACCGCAGCGATGGCCGCGGTGACCTCGTCCGCGTCGATCGCCCGGACGCGCAGGTCGAGGCCGGCCATGGCCATGGCGTCCGCGCCGATCCCGCACCCGAGGTCGTGGACGGTGTGGATGCCGGCCGTCCGAAAGCGCCGGGCGTGCTGGGCGGCGACCTCGAGCCGGGTGGCCTGCTCGAGCCCGTCGGAGGTGAACACCATCCCGCGGGCGAACTCGCCGAACTTCGCCGTCGCCTTGTCGCGCAGCCGCGCCTGGTTGAGGGCGGCTGCGACGAGGTCGGGCTCGAAGCCTGCGTCCCGCAGCCGTTGCTGCAGGGGCAGGGCCGCCGCCTCGTCATAGGGCGGCAGCGACTGGAGCAGCCCCCATCCCTCACCGGTGGTGAGCCGGTGCAGCAGGGCGAGGTCCATGGTGAGCAGTGTGGCGTATGCCGCGCGCCGCGCGTCTCAGGTGCCGCGGCGCCACTCGTACGGCGTGGTGGTGGACACCTTGACCAGGCCGGAGCGCTCGAGGATCGGTCGGGAGAACTCGGTCGAGTCGCAGTTGACGTAGCGCTTCCCGAGGTCGATCGCCGAGCGTGCCCGCGCGCAGGTCAGCGCGCGGTAGATGCCCCGGCCGCGGAACTCGGGTCGGGTGGCGCCGCCCCAGATGCCGGCGAACTCGGTTCCCGCGACCGGTTCCAGGCGACCTGCGCTGACGATCTGACCCCGGTGCTCTGCGACCCACAGCTGCATGTCGTCGCGGGTGCGCAGCCGGTGCAGGATCGACTCGGCGTGCGCCGTCGCCTCGGCGGGGTCCATGCCGAACACCTCACCCTGCATGGCGCACATCGCCCGGACGTCGGCCTCGTCGGTGACCTGGTGCACGACCACGTCGTCCGGCAGGTCGACCTCGACCGCGAGCATCCGCACCTCGCCGACCATGACCGACTCCGGCTCGTCGGGCACGAAGCCGTGGGCCACGAGTGCGTCGTGCAGGCCGGGGGCGTGGTCGTGGCCGCGGGTCTTCCACTCGACCCGGGTGATCTCGGGCATCGCCTCGTAGTGCGCGAGGGCCTGCTGCACGAGCTGGGCGACCGAGTCCCGGGTGGCTGGCTCGCCGTCCGCGTCGAGGGTGCGGTACGTGATGAACCCCCGGCCGCCGATGAAGCTCGCGAGCACGAGCGGGCCGAGCCGGTCGGTGCGCAGGGCCGAGGGCACCTCCGCCTCCTCGCGCAGCTGGGAGTCGTAGGCGAGCAGGAGGGTCTCGCAGGTGTCGGGCACGCAGCCGACCCTGCCGCCCCGGGCCCCGCCCGGGCAACTGGTTTGTGGGGAGGCGCGGACCAGCCGTCCGCTCAGGGCGAACGCACCGCCAAACTCTGGCACTCGAGTTGACCGAGTGCTAACCACGACCCTAGATTTGCGTCTGGCACTCAGGTTCGCCGAGTGCTAACGCAGCCAGTCGGTCGACCCCCGCGACGGCGACCGGTCCGGCAGCACCCTGCACCACCCGTAGTACCCGCACCATCCACCTGTCCATCTTCGACATTCCCGAAGGGGAGGTCATCATCGTGTCGGTTTCCATCAAGCCGCTCGAAGACCGCATCGTCGTCAAGTCCGTCGAGGCCGAGCAGACCACTGCGTCCGGCCTCGTCATCCCGGACACCGCGAAGGAGAAGCCCCAGGAGGGCGAGGTCCTCGCGATCGGTCCCGGCCGGATCGACGACAACGGCAACCGCGTTCCGCTCGACGTCACTGTCGGCGACCGGGTCATCTACAGCAAGTACGGCGGCACCGAGATCAAGCACGGCGGCCAGGAGTACCTCATCCTGTCCGCGCGCGACATCCTCGCCATCGTCGGCTGACGCTGCACCACCGACAGCACGCCCCGGCGGGCCCCGCTGGGGTCCCGCTCGGGGCGTGCTGTGTTCGACCCAGTTCCGCCCCAGCCGATCCCGGCTGCGCCGAACAGCCGGCACTCCGCGAAATCCCAATGAACCCGAAGGACACTCATGGCCAAGACGCTGGAGTTCAACGACTCCGCTCGCAAGTCGCTTGAGCGCGGAGTAGACGCGCTCGCGAACGCAGTCAAGGTGACGCTCGGCCCGAAGGGCCGCAACGTCGTCATCGACAAGAAGTGGGGCGCCCCCACGATCACCAACGACGGCGTGACCATCGCCCGTGAGGTCGAGCTCGAGGACCCGTACGAGAACCTCGGGGCCCAGCTCGCCAAGGAGGTGGCCACCAAGACCAACGACGTCGCAGGTGACGGCACCACCACCGCCACCGTGCTCGCCCAGGCCATGGTCAAGGAAGGCCTGCGCAACGTCGCTGCCGGCGCCGCTCCGTCCAGCCTGAAGCGCGGCATCGACAAGGCCGTCGAGGCCGTGTCGGCCCGGCTGCTCGAGACCGCCCGCGAGATCGAGGGCAAGGAGGAGATCGCCCAGGTCGCCGCGTTGTCCGCGCAGGACCAGGTCATCGGCTCCACCATCGCCGACGCGTTCGACAAGGTCGGCAAGGACGGCGTCATCACCGTCGAGGAGTCCTCGACCGCGACGACCGAGCTCGAGTTCACCGAGGGCATGCAGTTCGACAAGGGCTACATCTCGCCCTACTTCGTCTCCGACGCCGAGCGCATGGAGGCCGTGGTCGAGGACGCCTACATCCTGATCAACCAGGGCAAGATCTCGGCCATCGCCGATGTCCTCCCGGTGCTGGAGAAGGTCGTCAAGTCCGGCAAGCCCCTGGTGATCATCGCCGAGGACATCGACGGCGAGGCGCTGTCGACCCTGGTCGTCAACAAGATCCGCGGCACGTTCAACGTCGTCGCGGTCAAGGCGCCCGGCTTCGGCGACCGCCGCAAGGCGATGCTCCAGGACATCGCCGTCCTCACCGGCGGCCAGGTCATCTCCGAGGAGGTCGGCCTCAAGCTCGACCAGGCCGACCTCGACGTGCTCGGCCAGGCGCGTCGTGTCGTCGTCACCAAGGACAACACCACGATCATCGACGGCGGCGGCGAGACCTCCGACGTCGAGGGCCGCGTCAACCAGATCAAGGCCGAGATCGAGCGCACCGACTCCGACTGGGACCGCGAGAAGCTCCAGGAGCGCCTCGCCAAGCTCGCCGGTGGCGTCTGCGTCATCAAGGTGGGTGCCCACACCGAGGTGGAGCTCAAGGAGAAGAAGCACCGCATCGAGGACGCCATCTCGGCGACCCGCGCGGCCATCGAGGAGGGCATCGTCGCCGGTGGCGGCTCCGCCCTCGTCCACGCCTCCGCCGTCATCGACGACCTCGGTCTCGAGGGTGACGAGGCGACCGGTTCGCTCATCGTCAAGAAGGCCTCGGCCGAGCCGCTGCGCTGGATCGCCGAGAACGCCGGCCTCGAGGGCTACGTCGCCGTCGCGAAGGTTGCCGAGCTCGAGCCCGGCAACGGTCTCAACGCGGCGACCGGGGAGTACGTCAACCTGATCAAGGCCGGCGTCATCGACCCGGTCAAGGTCACCCGCTCCGCCCTGCGCAATGCCGCGTCGATCGCGTCGATGGTCCTGACCACCGACACCCTCGTCGTGGAGAAGAAGGAAGACGAGCCCGAGGCCGCCGGTGGCGGTCACGGACACGGCCACGGTCACTGACCGGGCGTGAGTTCACGAAGGCCCGTCCCCACGCGTGGGGACGGGCCTTCGCGCTGTCCGGTCCCGGGCGAGGCGCCGGGGTCTAGGCGCCGGCGACCACGCGGATCGTCTGGCCGGCGAAGGTCACGCACTGCCCGGGACGGACCTGCGCGCCGCGACGCAGCTCGGCGGAACCGTCCACGGACACCTCGCCCAGCTCGATGACCGACCGGGCCATGGCTCCGTCGTCGACGACACCGGCGAGCTTGAGCAGCTGGCCCAGCCTGATCGACTCGTCGCGGATGGGGACCTCGTGCTCAGCGCTCACCGGGGAAGTCTACGAGCGCTCAGCTCGCGGCCGAGACCGCCTGGCCGGAGTAGTGCCGCTCACGGTCGTCCTCGGTCATCGCGCCCCACACGCCGTACGGCTCGCGCACCCGTAGGGCGTGCTCGCGGCACAGCCGCAGGACCGGGCAGCCGAGACAGACCTCCTTGGCCTGCGAGTCGCGCGAGCGGCGAGCCGGGCCGCGCTCACCTTCGGGGTGGAAGAAGACCTCGGGGTTCACCTGGCGGCAGGCCCCGTCCATCTGCCAGTCCCACAGGTCGGCCATCGGTCCCGGAAGTCGTGACAACTCCGCCATGTCTTCCCTCAGCTCTCGTTGCGGCAGGGTGCCGCTCCCTTCGGACGCTACTCGCGGCTGACCTGCGCAAACCTGTGCAGAACGTATGGACTTGTTCAAGGACTCGCCACGATCTGCGCCGCGGTCCAGCATGCGGGCACCGTCCGGCAGGTGAACGCCGTCGGGGCCGTCCGGGGCGCCTGCGGTACTGCCTTACGATTGGGCCATGAGCCTTGGGTTTGACGACCGCCTTCCCGAACTCGCCCAGCAGGCCCCCGAGGTCGAGGACCGCGACCCCTTCGCCAAGCTCGGGCTGACCTACGACGACGTGCTGCTGCTGCCCGGCGAGACCGACGTCATCCCCTCCGAGGTGGACACCACCGCCCGCCTCACGCGCGAGATCTCCCTGCGGGTCCCGCTCATCTCCAGCGCCATGGACACCGTGACCGAGTCGAGGATGGCCATCGCCATGGCCCGCCAGGGTGGCCTCGGGGTGCTGCACCGCAACCTGTCGATCGAGGACCAGGCCTACCAGGTCGACCTCGTGAAGCGGACCCAGACCGGGATGATCAGCAACCCCATCACCATCGGCCCCGACGCCACCCTCGAGGAGCTCGACCGCATCTGCGGGGAGTACCGCGTCTCCGGCCTCCCGGTCGTCGCCCCGGACAACACGTTGCTGGGCATGATCACCAACCGCGACCTGCGGTTCACCCCCGTCGCCGAGTGGGCCGGCACGCGCGTCCACGAGGTCATGACGCCGATGCCGCTCGTCAGCGGCAGGGTCGGCATCTCCCGCGAGGACGCCACCGCGTTGCTGCGCCAGCACAAGCGCGAGCGGCTCCCGCTCGTCGACGACCACGGTCGCCTGGCCGGTCTGATCACGGTCAAGGACTTCGTCAAGTCCGAGCAGTTCCCCGATGCCAGCAAGGACGACCACGGCCGTCTCATGGTCGGTGCGGCCGTGGGCTACTTCGGTGACTCGTGGGAGCGCGCCACCACCCTGATCGAGGCCGGGGTGGACGTCCTCGTGGTGGACACCGCCCACGGCCACGCCCGCCTCCTGCTCGACATGATCCGTCGGCTCAAGGCCGACCCGGCCACCCGGGACGTCCAGGTGATCGGTGGCAACATCGCCACCCGCGCCGGGGCCCAGGCCCTCGTCGACGCCGGGGTCGACGCCGTCAAGGTCGGCGTCGGGCCTGGCTCGATCTGCACCACCCGCGTCGTCGCCGGGGTCGGTGTGCCGCAGGTGACTGCCATCCACGACGCGTCGCTGGCCTGTCGCCGGGCCGGTGTGCCGGTCATCGGTGACGGTGGCCTGCAGTACTCCGGCGACATCGCCAAGGCCCTCGTGGCCGGCGCCGACACCGTCATGCTCGGCTCGCTGCTCGCCGGCTGTGAGGAGAGCCCGGGAGAGCTCATCTTCGTCAACGGCAAGCAGTTCAAGTCCTACCGCGGCATGGGCTCGCTGGCGGCGATGTCCTCGCGGGGCAAGAAGTCGTACTCCAAGGACCGCTACTTCCAGGCCGACGTCACCAGCGACGAGAAGCTGGTCCCGGAGGGGATCGAGGGGCAGGTGGCCTACCGCGGTCCGGTGTCGGGCGTCGTGCACCAGCTCGTCGGAGGCCTGCACCAGTCGATGTTCTACGTCGGCGCGCACACGGTCCCCGAGCTGCAGGCACGGGGCGCCTTCGTCCGGATCACGTCGGCCGGGCTCAAGGAGAGCCACCCGCACGACATCCAGATGACCGTCGAGGCCCCCAACTACGGTGGTCGCTGACCCGGTCTCCGCGAAGGGGCCCTCGAACTGGATCCGCGGGTACGCAATCCGGTTGAGCCGTCGCGACCGGGTGCACTCCTAGGCTGGCTGCACCACCCGGGCTCACCGGGTCGGAGCAAGGCCTCGTCCACGCTGACCCCGTCGTGTCGCACCCTCGGTGGGGCACGACGATCCCAGATGCCCCGCCGCCGGACATCCCCCTCACCCGGCGGTGGGGCATCGCCTTGTCGCCGGTGCGGCACCGCCTGTTCGCGCACGAGTCCCCGGCCGCTAGCCTTGCGCGGTGACTGAGATCGAGATCGGCCGAGGCAAGCGCGGCCGTCGGGCCTACTCCTTCGACGACATCGCCGTCGTCCCCTCCCGCCGCACGCGCGACCCAGAGGAGGTGTCGGTCGGGTGGCAGATCGACGCCTACCACTTCGACATCCCCGTCATCGCGGCCCCGATGGACTCGGTGATGAGCCCGGATTCCGCGATCAAGCTCGGCAACCTCGGCGGCCTTCCGGTGCTGGACCTCGAGGGACTGTGGACGCGGTACGACGACCCGGCGCCCCTGCTGGCCGAGATCGCGACGCTCGACCCGGACACCGCCACCGCGCGGATGCAGGAGATCTACGCAGCCGAGATCCAGCCCGAGCTGATCGTCGAGCGGCTGCGCCAGGTCCGTGCCGCCGGGGTCACCGTCGCCGGTGCGTTGAGCCCGCAACGCACCCAGCAGTTCTGGAAGCACGTCGTCGACGCCGGCGTCGACCTGTTCGTCATCCGTGGCACCACGGTCAGCGCCGAGCACGTCTCCGGACGCGCCGAGCCGCTCAACCTCAAGCGCTTCATCTACGAGCTCGACGTCCCCGTCATCGTCGGCGGCGCGGCGTCCTACACCGCTGCCCTGCACCTGATGCGCACCGGCGCTGCGGGGGTCCTCGTCGGCTTCGGCGGGGGAGCCGCGCACACCACGCGTCGCACCCTGGGCATCCACGCGCCGATGGCCAGTGCCATCGCCGATGTCGCTGCCGCACGTCGCGACTACCTCGACGAGTCCGGAGGCCGTTACGTCCACGTCATCGCCGACGGCGGTATGGGTGACAGCGGCGACATCGTCAAGGCGGTCGCCTGTGGCGCCGACGCGGTCATGCTCGGAGCCGCCCTCGCACGCGCCACCGACGCGCCCGGTCGCGGGCTGCACTGGGGTTCGGAGGCGCACCACCAGGAGCTGCCGCGCGGCTCGCGTGTCGAGGTCGGCGCGGTCGCCCCGCTCGAGCAGATCCTCTTCGGCCCGGGACGCACCGCCAACGGCACGACCAACCTCATCGGCGCCCTGCGCCGGGCGATGGCCACGACGGGGTACTCCGACCTCAAGGAGTTCCAGCGGGTCGAGGTCGTCGTCGCGCCCTACCAAGCCACCTGAGCCACCTGGAGCCACCTGAGCCGACCCCGTCGGCGCGCCGAGCGGTGAGACCGCGTCGACGAGGTGCTGGTGGTGACCTGTGGCCGCACCTACGCTGCCCCTATGGCTCCGGACCTCATCGCCGACCCCGAGACCGACCCCACCGCGACGTATGCCGTGGACCCGGCTCTCGTCCGACGGCTGGTCCGGCGGGTGGTCGCCGCCCCGCGCGCAGAGCACCACGTGAGCCACACCCCCATGACCGGCGCACCGCTGGGCTCCCTGCCGATGTCCACCCGCGAGGACGTCGTCGTCGCGGTCGATGCCGCCCGCGCGGCGCAGCGCGCCTGGGCGCGCACGCCGATGGAGGTCCGTGAGCGGATCATGCTGCGCTACCACGACCTCGTCCTCGACCGGCAGGTCGAGCTGCTCGATGTCGTGCAGCTCGAGTCGGGCAAGACCCGTGGCCAGGCCTTCGAGGAGGTCGCCGATGTCGCCCTCGTGGCGCGGCACTACGCGCGCTGCGCGGCGACCTACCTGCGCCCCCGCCGCCGGGCCGGTCTCTTCCCGGTGCTCACCCAGACCACGGAGCACCACCACCCGCGCGGGGTCGTCGGGATCGTCAGCCCCTGGAACTACCCGCTGTCGCTCGCGATCACCGACGCGATCCCCGCGATCATGGCCGGCAACGCCGTGGTCCTGCGGCCGGACCTGCAGTCCTCGCTGACCGCCCTGCACGCCGTGCAGCTGCTCACCGAGGCCGGGCTGCCGGAGTCGGTGCTGCAGGTGGTCCTCGGCGACGGCGAGACCGTCGGCCAGGCCGTCGTCGACCTCGCCGACTACGTCTGCTTCACCGGCTCGACCGAGACCGGGCGCACCGTCGCCGCGTCGGTGGCCCCCCGCCTCGCGGGCTACTCCCTCGAGCTCGGCGGGAAGAACGCGATGTACGTCGCCGACGACGCCGACCTCGACAAGGCCGTCGCCGGTGCGGTTCGCGCGTGCTTCTCGGCGGCCGGGCAGCTGTGCATCTCGGTGGAGCGGCTCATCGTGCACGCCAGCGTGGCCGACGACTTCACCACGCGGTTCGTGGCGGCTGTCAGGCGGATGAGCCTCGGACCGGCTCTCACGTTCGGCACCGACATGGGCTCGCTGGTCTCGGCCACCCAGCTCGCCCGGGTGGCCGCCCACGTCGACGACGCCCGGGCCAAGGGTGCGCAGGTCCTCACCGGCGGGCGCCCGCGTCCGGACCTCGGCCCCTACTTCTACGAGCCCACCGTCCTGTCCGGGGTGAGTGCGGCGATGGACGTGCGGGACGACGAGACCTTCGGCCCCGTGGTGTCGCTCTACCGCGTGCACAGCGACGACGAGGCGATCCGCCTCGCCAACGACACCGACTACGGCCTCAACGCCTCGGTCTGGACCCGCGACGTGGCGCGCGGCCGGCGGATCGGCACCGCGATCGCCGTCGGCACCGTCAACGTCAACGAGGGGTATGCCGCCGCGTGGGGGAGCGTGGCCGCCCCCATGGGGGGCATGAAGCAGTCCGGGGTGGGGCGACGCCACGGCAGCGAGGGCATCCTGAAGTACACCGAGTCCCAGAACGTCACGGCGCAGTACCTCCTGCCCCTCGCCCCGCCACCGGGGTTGTCGCAGGAGGCCTACGCCCGGGTGATGACCGCGGCCCTGCGCACCCTCAAGGCGGTCGGGCGCCGGTGAGCGCCCCCGCCGGGAGCTCCTCCAGCCTGCCCGCGGGAAGCCACGTCGACGTCCTGGTCGTGGGTTCCGGCTTCGGCGGTTCCGTGGCCGCGCTGCGGCTGGCCGAGAAGGGCTACCGGGTCCACGTCGTGGAGTCCGGGCGCCGGTTCCGCGACGAGGACTTCGCCACGACCTCGTGGGACGTCCGCAGCTACCTGTGGGCGCCGAAGCTGAAATGCTTCGGGGTGCAGCGGATCCACCGCCTGCCGGATGTGATGATCCTGGCCGGCGCGGGGGTCGGTGGAGGTTCGCTCAACTACGCGAACACGCTCTACGTCCCGCCCGAGGCGTTCTTCACGGATCCGCAGTGGAGCGACATCACCGACTGGCAGGCCGAGCTCGAGCCGCACTACGCGACCGCGTCGGCGATGCTCGGCGTCGTCACGAACCCCTGTGAGGGGGTCGTCGAGGACGTCATGCGCCGCACGGCCGAGGACCTCGGCGTGGGTGACACCTTCCGCAAGACCCCGACGGGGGTGTTCTACGGCATGCCGGGGCGCCGGGTCCCCGACCCGTACTTCGGCGGAGCCGGTCCGGAACGCACCGGGTGCACGCAGTGCGGCAACTGCATGGTCGGGTGCCGCGTCGGCGCCAAGAACACCCTGGTCAAGAACTACCTCGCCCTGGCCGAGAACCTCGGCGTGACCATCGAACCGCTGCGCACCGTCGTGCGCGTGGCACCCCGCCGCGGGGGAGGGTATGCCGTGTCGCACGAGGCCACCGGGGCGTGGCTGCGCCGCGAGCGCCGCACCGTGACCGCCGACCACGTCGTCTTCGCCGGTGGGACGTGGGGCACCCAGAAGCTGCTGCACACCCTGCGCCAGGACGGTGCGCTGCCCGGGCTCTCGTCCCGGCTGGGCCACCTGACGCGCACCAACTCCGAGGCCCTGAACGGGGCGATGCTCGAGAAGGTCCCGCGCGGCGAGAGCCTGGCCACGGGGGTGGCGATCACCTCCTCGTTCCACCCCGACCCCGACACCCACGTCGAGAACTGCCGGTACGGCCCGGGGTCCAACCTGATGGGGCTGATGGCGACCATTCTCGTCCCCGGCGACCGCCTGCCGCGGCCCCTGCAGTTCCTCGTCGAGGCGGCCAGGCACCCGGTGGTCTTCGCCCGGTCGTGCTCGCAGTACCGCTGGAGCGAGCGCACCGTCATCGGGCTGGTCATGCAGAGCCGTGACAACTCGCTGCGCGTCAGCGGCAGGAGGGGCCTCTTCGGAGGCCGCAGCCTCACCTCCAGGCAGGGCCACGGTGAGCCCAACCCGACCTACATCCCGGCCGGTCAGGAGGCGATGAAGGCGCTGGCCGCGCGGCTGTCGGCGGCGACCGGCCTGCGGGCCTTCGCCGGCAGCAGCCTCGGCGAGGTCGCCGACATCCCGCTCACCGCCCACTTCCTCGGCGGGGTGGCGATCGGGTCGAGCCCCGACCGGGGCGTGGTCGACGGCTACCAGCGCATCTGGGGCTACCCGGACCTGCACGTCGTCGACGGCTCGGCCATCTCCGCGAACCTCGGCGTCAACCCGTCCCTGAGCATCACCGCCCAGGCCGAGCGGGCGATGTCGCTGTGGCCCAACAAGGGCGAGCAGGATCCCCGGCCGGAGCAGGGTGAGGCCTACCTCGCCCTCGAACCCGTCAAGGCGGCCCACCCCGCGGTCACGAGGTACGGCGCGGCCTGAGCAGCGCAGCGAGACCCCGAACAGCCCTCGGAGGCGACGGTTGGAGAGATCCCTGCATCCCGCAACCGCCGCCCCTGATGGTGTGGCTGGAGACGAGCCGGGGGTGGAATCTCCAGCCACACCACCCGGGTCAACGAGCGGGATGGGCCGGGGTTACGTGTGTTCGCCCGATTTCTGCGCAGCGGCTCCCGCGGACCCCTGACCCGCCGGGGCCTCGTCGCGCCACGAGGCCCACAACGCGGCATACGCGCCCTGGGCCGCGACCAGCTCGTCGTGGGTGCCGATCTCGGTGACCCGGCCGTCCTCGACGACGGCCACCCGGTCGGCGTCGTGGGCGGTGTGGAGGCGGTGGGCGATGGCGACGACGGTCCGGCCCTGCACCACGGCAGCCAGCGACCGCTCGAGGTGCCGGGCCGCGCGCGGGTCGAGCAGGGAGGTCGCCTCGTCGAGCACGAGGGTGTGCGGGTCGGCCAGGACGAGCCGGGCCAGGGCGAGCTGCTGGGACTGTGCCTCGGACAAGGTGTGCCCGCCGCTGCCCACCACGGTGTCGAGGCCGTCGGGCAGCCCGGACGCCCAGCCCCAGGCGTCGACGGCGCGCAGCGCCTCGGCGAGCTCGTCGCGGGTGGCCCCGGGACGGGCGAGCAGGAGGTTGTCGAGGAGCGACCCCACGAACACGTGGTGCTCCTGGGTCACCAGGGCCACCTCGCCCCGCAGCTCGCCGAGCTCGAGGTCGACCAGGGGTACGCCACCGACGTCGATCCGGCCCGCTCCGGGACCGTCGACACCGGCCATGAGGCGGCCGAGCGTGGACTTGCCGGCACCGGACGGGCCCACGATGGCGAGGCGCTCACCGGGACGCAGGTCCAGGCTCACCCCGTGCAGCACGTCGTGACCGGGCCGGTAGGCGTAGCGGACGTCCTGGACCGACAGGTCGGACCCGTCGGGGTGCTCGCCGGTGGCGGTGCGGTCGGGTGGGACCGACCCGACGCCGATCACCCGGGCGAGCGACGTCGCCCCGACCTGGATCTCGTCGAGCCAGGTGAGCACCTCGTCGAGGGGACCCACCATCTGCTGGACGTAGAGGGCCACGGCGGTCGCGGCACCGGCGCTGATGTTGCCGTGCAGGGCCAGCCAGCCGCCCCACAGCACTGCTGCGGCGGTCGGCACGTAGTAGCCGAAGACGACGGACGGGAACCACCGCAGCCGCAGGCCGAGGGTGTAGCGCTCGGCCCGGTAGCACTCACGCAGCGCCTCGTGGAACCGGTGGCGACGGACCCCCGCGAGGGACAGCGCATCGACCGTCCGTGCCCCGTCGATGCTCTCGGCGACGACCCCGTTGAGGGAGGCGTAGGTGGCCCGCTCCCACAGGTAGCCGTCGGCAGCGTGCTTGAGGTAGCGCCGGGTGGAGAACCAGTAGAAGGGCAGGCCCGCGAGGATGGCCAGGCTGGCCAGGGGCGAGGTGAACAGCGCCGCCACGACGGTCATCGCGACGGTCATCGTGGCGACGAACAGCGACGGGATGCCGAACCGCACCACGTGCGAGAGCGCCTCGACGTCGTTGGTCGTGCGCGCCACGAGGTCGCCGGTGCCGGCCCGCTCGACGGTCGACAGCGGCAGGTTGACCGCGCGGGCGACGAACTGCTCGCGCAGCCGGGCGAAGATCGTCTCCCCGAGGATGAACGACAACCGCCGCGCGGCCCAGGTCAGGCAGGTCTGGGCGACCACCGCGACGGCCAGGCCGACGGCGATCTGGTCGACCGCCTGCAGGCTGCCCCGACCGCTGACCTCGTCGACGAGCCGGCCGACGAGCCAGGGAGCCGCGAGCGCCGCGAGGGCGGCGAGGGCGTGCAGCCCGAGGACACGGCCGAGCAGCCCGCGGTGACTGCCCATCAGCTCCCGGGTGTGCTCCCAGACCGCTCGCGAGTCCGCGATCGGCAGGGTGCGGCGCGTGTGGTCGGTCCTGGCCTGCGTCGGCCGGGTCTGGTCGCTCATCTCTCGTCGCCTTCGGTGCGCAGCACGACGTGGCGGTATCCGGCGTGCTCGAGCAGGTCGTGGTGCGTGCCGCGGGCGGTCACGAGACCGTCCTCGAGCAGGACGACCTCGTCGGCGCGGCCGAGCAGCAGGGGGCTCACGGTCGTGACGACCGTGGTGCGGCCGCGCCGGTGGTCGGCGAGGCGCTCGGCGATCCGGGCCTCGGTGTGCGCGTCCACCGCGCTCGTCGGCTCCACGAGCACCAGGACGGGGGCGTCGGTCAGCAGGGCACGGGCCAGGGCGAGGCGCTGGCGCTGGCCGCCGGAGTAGGACCGGCCGCGTTCCTCGACCAGGCCGTCCAAGCCGTCCGGGAGGGCCTCGAGGACATCGGTGGCACTGGCTGCCTCGAGGGCGCGCAGGACCCGCGCGTCCCCGTGGTCGGGCAGGCGGTCACGTCCACCGGCACCCGGACCGGCCGCGGCGCCGAGCAGCTGGTCGCGCAGCACCCCGGTGAACAGGCGCGGATCGGGCTCGCTGACGACCACCCGGCGGCGCACGTCGGTGATGGCCAGGTCGTCCAGGCGCGTGCCGCCCCAGGTCGTCTGGTGCGGGCCGGGGCCGTGGCGCCCCAACCGGTCGGCGACCGCCGCCGACTCCTCGGGGCGCGCGGAGACGATGGCCGTGAGCATCCCCCCGCGGACCACCGTGCCGGACAGCGGGTCGACGAGGTCGTCGTCGTCGCACGGCGCCGGGGCGGTGGCCGGCTGGCTCGCGTCGTGGTCGGGCCCGACCGCCAGCACCCGCAGCACCTTGCCGGCGGCGATGTGCGCACGGATGCCGCGGTCGACGATCTCGATGGCGGTCTGCAGCGGCATGGTGAGGAAGGCCGTGTAGCCGTAGAAGGCGACGAGCTGTCCCGCCGAGATCTGGCCCGCGACGGCCTGCCGGGCGCCGAGCCAGGTGACCAGCACGACGAACACCCCGGGGAGCAGCACCTGGGCCGAGTCGAGCGCTGCCTGGATGCCCGCGACGTGCACACCGCGGTGGCGGACCCGCTGCGACTGCTCCTCGTAGCGACGCAGGAAGGTCTGCTCCCCGCCGATGCCGCGCAGCACCCGCAGCCCGGCCACCGTGTCGGCCCCGAGCGTGGTCAGCCGGCCGGCCTCCTCACGCTGCAGGGCCTGGCGCCGCTGCAGCGGGCGCACGATGAGCGTCAGGCCGGCGAGCATGACCGGCCCTCCGGCGAGCACGAGCCAGCCGAGCGGGGGCGAGGCGGCGAGCAGGATCGCCCCGACCACGACGTAGCTGGCGACGGCACCCGCGAACCGGCCCATCGCGTCATACAGGCCGCCGAGGCGCATCACGTCGTTGGCGAACACGGTCACCACCTCGCCCGACGCCATGACCCGGGTGAGCACCGGACCCGCCCGCTCGGCGCCCTCGGCGGTGAGCTGGGCGCTGCGGTAGGACGCATACAGCCAGTTGTGGACCGCGAAGAAGTGGCGGGCCGCAGCGGTCGACGCGGCGATCGCGCCCAGCCCCAGCAGCGCCGACGCCCACTTCACGAGGCCGTCGACGTCACCGGGGACGATGCCCTCGTCGACCCCCTTGCCCAGGGCTGCGGGGATGAGCGCGATGGAGACCATCCACACCATGCCCGTCAGGGCGCCCAGGGCCTGGGTGCGCCACTGCTCGCGACCGATCCACACCATGAACCGCAGCGTGCTGCGGGTGTCGGGACGGCCGGGATCGGGAAACGGGATCGCGCGCATCAGGGTCCCCACCGTAGGCGTGCGCACCGACGCCCCGACACTGGTTTTCCTCCACCGGTGCGCCTGCCGTCGCTGTCACCGGCGCCTGCTTACCATGGCGTCGTGTCACCCCCGGTGCCCACGCGCAGATCCCGTCTGGAGACGAAGTACCTCCGGCGGCGCGTCGTGGCGGCCGCAGCCGCTGTCGGGTTCCTCGCGGTGACGTCGTTCGCGGTGAGCCAGGGCGCCGGTCTGCTCGTCGGCGACGACGCCGAGGCCGCTCCTGCCGCCCGGGCCACGACCACCGTGCCGACGAAGACCCCGGCCACCCCCGAGGTCACTCCCGAGGCGCCCGCCCCCAGCCCGAGCCCTGCCGCCCCCCAGGGACCGGTGGGGCGCACGGCAGCCGAGACCGCGCTCGTCCGCACGATGCGGCTCACCGGCGACCTCACCCCCAAGTCGGTCGTCGCCTCGCCCGCCGGGGTGGTCGTCGCCCAGAACATGATGTACCGCCACACGGTCTCCGCCTTCGGTGCCGACGGCGCCCTCCTCGCGACGGTCAAGGACGCCGTCGACCTCGCGACGTTCGGGATCAAGGGCCACCCGGGCACGACCCAGGGTGCCCCCGTGGAGGCGGCGTTCACCGCCGACGGCCGACACGCGTGGGTGTCCAACTACTCGATGTACGGCGCGGGGTACGGCCCCGAGGGGCTGGACAGCTGCCGGGCCGGTGACGGCACCTCGCCCAGCACGGTCTACCGCATCGACACCACGACCTTCACGATCGACCGCGTCGTCGAGGTCGGTGCCGTGCCCAAGTACGTCGCCGTCACGCCCGACGACAAGACCGTCCTGGTGACCAACTGGTGCACCTGGGACCTGTCGGTCATCGACATCGCGAAGAACCGTGAGGTGGCACGGATCCCGCTCGGGGGCACCTACCCGCGCGGCATCGTCGTCGCGCCGGACAGCCGCACCGCGTACGTCGCCCTGATGGGTTCGGACCGCATCGTCGCCGTCGACCTGCGCAGCAAGGCCGTGACGCGGTTCGCCACCACCGGCGACGGCCCCCGGCACCTCGTTCTGGGCCCCGACGCGAAGTACCTCTACGTCACCAACAACGGCTCCGGCACGGTGGCCAAGCTCGAGCGCTCCACGGGGCGGGTGCTGGCCACCACCCGGGTGGGCGACCAGCCGCGGTCGTTGACCATCTCCACCGACGGCAGCGCCATCTACTCGGTCAACTACGAGTCGTCGACCGTCAGCAAGCTGCGCACGAGCGACCTGTCGGTCGTCGGGCAGGTCCCCACCGACTACCACCCGATCGGCATCACCTACGAGCCGACCCGCAAGGCGGTCTGGGTCGCCTGCTACGGCGGGAGCATCCTCGTCTTCGACGACTCGAGGCGTCCCGTAACCTGACGACGTGCTGCGCACCGCCCTCAAGCCCCGCTGGCTGGGACTGTTCGCCCTCCTCGTCCTGGTCATCGTGAGCTTCACCCAGCTCGGGCTGTGGCAGCTGCACGTCGCCCAGGACCAGGGCCTCGCCGACGCGCTCCGGACGGCGCGGGAGGCCCGGCCCGCCCTGATCGACACGGTCGTGCGGCCCCACGAGGCCTTTCCCAACCCCCAGTCCAACCGTGCGGTCACCGCGATCGGTGCGTATGCCGCGCAGGACCAGTTCCTGGTCGGTCCGCGCCGCCTCGACGGCAAGCAGGGGTTCTGGGTGGTGACGCCGCTGGTGGTGCAGGAGAGCGGGGCCCGCCTGGCCGTGGTGCGCGGGTTCGTCACCGACCCCGCGGCCGCCGGGGCGCCGCCGACGGGCACCGTCACCGTCGACGGGTCGCTGGCGCCGGGGGAGTCCCCGGCCACGGCCCCCGCCGGAGCACCCGCGTCGACGCAGGAGGTGCTGGGGTCCATCGACCTGTCCATCCTGGTCAACCGTTGGCCCGGCGACCTCTACAACGCCTTCGTCTTCGCCCAGTCCGAGAAGCTCGCCTCCGGAGCGGGGTTCCAGCCGGCCGCCGGCCTCGCCCGGGTGCCCCCACCGGAGGTGACGGGCGGGCTCAAGTCGCGCAACGTGGCCTACGCGCTGCAGTGGTGGGTGTTCGCGGCATTCGCCGCGTTCATGTGGTTCAGGATGGTGCGCGATGATGCGCAGCATGAGCGAACGAGTGAGCATGTCAGCTGAGGTCAAGGATGTCGCGGCGGCGCAGAAGGCGCTGAAGTTCTTCGAGGTCATGGCGTTCGTCGTCGGCATCGGCCTGCTCGTGCTCGTCCTGGAGATGGTGCTGCGGTACGGCTTCGACAACCACGCCCTCGACTGGTGGCCCCAGCCGCACGGGTTCATCTACATGGCCTACCTCGCCGCGACGGCCAACCTCGGGTTCAAGATGGGCTGGGGCCTGGGACGGATGGTGCTGGTGATGCTTGCCGGGGTCGTGCCCTTCCTGTCCTTCTGGGCCGAGCGCAAGGTCGCCGCCGAGGTCGAGGGCCAGCTGGCTGCTGCCCGCCGGTAGCCTTGCCCCTGTGAGCGACACCCCCGCCGGCGACATCGCCGACATCACCCAGGCCCAGGACGACGACCGTGTCGAGGCACCCGACGGCGACCGGGTCGGGGTGGACTCCACGCCGTTGCAGTCCCAGCCCGTGCTCGTCGTCGACTTCGGCGCGCAGTACGCGCAGCTGATCGCCCGCCGCGTCCGCGAGGCGAACATCTACAGCGAGGTCGTCCCGCACTCGATGCCGGTGGCCGAGATGCTCGCCAAGGGGCCGGCGGCGATCGTGCTGTCCGGTGGACCCTCCTCGGTGTATGCCGAGGGTGCCCCGTCCCTCGACCCCGCCCTGCTCCAGGCCGGGGTCCCCGTCTTCGGCATGTGCTACGGCTTCCAGGCCATGGCGCAGGCGATGGGCGGCACGGTCGCCCACACCGGGCTCGGCGAGTACGGCTCCACCCCGGCGTCGATCTCCGACCGCGACTCCACCCTCTTCAACGGCCAGCCCACCGACCAGTCGGTCTGGATGAGCCACGGGGACTCGGTGACCGCAGCCCCGGAGGGCATGAGGGTCACCGCGGCCACCGCCGGTGCTCCCGTCGCAGCCTTCGAGGACGACCAGCGCCAGCTCTACGGCGTGCAGTGGCACCCCGAGGTGATGCACTCGACGTTCGGCCAGCGGGTGCTCGAGAACTTCCTCTACCGCGGTGCGAAGCTGACGGGCGACTGGACGGCAGCCAACGTCGTCGAGGAGCTCGTCGGCGCGATCCGCGACAAGGTCGGGGAGTCCCGCGTGCTGTGCGCGCTGTCCGGTGGGGTCGACTCCTCCGTCGCCGCCGCCCTGGTGCAGGAGGCCGTCGGTGACCAGCTGACCTGCGTCTTCGTCGACCACGGCCTGCTGCGTGCCGGGGAGGCCGAGCAGGTCGAGAAGGAGTTCGTCGCGGCCACCGGGGTCGACCTCGTCGTCGTCGATGCGAGGAAGCAGTTCCTCGACGCGCTCGCGGGGGTCAGCGACCCCGAGCAGAAGCGCAAGATCATCGGTCGTGAGTTCATCCGGGTCTTCGAGCAGGCCGCCCGCGATGTCGTCGGCAGCCGCGGCGACGACGAGCACCCGGTCGAGTTCCTCGTCCAGGGCACCCTCTACCCCGATGTGGTCGAGTCCGGTGGCGGCACCGGTGCGGCGAACATCAAGTCGCACCACAACGTCGGCGGGCTCCCGGACGACCTGCAGTTCAAGCTCGTCGAGCCGCTGCGGTCCCTGTTCAAGGACGAGGTCCGCCAGGTGGGTCTCGAGCTCGGGGTGCCCGAGGCGATCGTCTGGCGCCAGCCGTTCCCCGGCCCCGGCCTCGGCATCCGCATCGTCGGCGAGGTGACCGCAGAGCGCCTCGAGGTGCTGCGCGCCGCCGACCAGATCGCCCGCGAAGAGCTCACCTCGGCAGGTCTCGACCGGGACATCTGGCAGTGCCCGGTGGTGCTGCTCGCCGACGTGCGCTCGGTGGGGGTCCAGGGTGATGGCCGGACCTACGGCCACCCGGTCGTCCTGCGCCCGGTCTCCTCCGAGGACGCGATGACCGCCGACTGGACCCGGGTGCCCTACGAGGTGCTCGCGAAGATCTCCACGCGGATCACCAACGAGGTGCGCGAGGTCAACCGTGTCGTGCTCGACGTGACGAGCAAGCCCCCGGGCACCATCGAGTGGGAGTGACCTGGTCGTGGGCGCGCCGGGGGGCGGGGTGACGGGTCGCGAGTCCGGGGCTGCCACGGCGGCGGACCTGCTCAGCCGCGCCGTGTTGCGGCACGTGCTCATCGGTCCGCCGATCAGGCTGCTCACCCGGCTGCAGGTGGATGGCCGCGAGCACGTGCCCCGCGAGGGCGCGCTCATCGTCGCCTCCAACCACCTGTCCTTCATCGACTCGATGGTCATCCCGCTCGCGTCGGGCCGGCAGGTGCACTTCCTCGGCAAGGCGGAGTACTTCCAGGGCCGAGGTCTGCGCGGCGCCGCCGTCCGCTGGTTCCACTCCACCGGCGGCACCATCCCCGTCGACCGCGCCGACCCCCGCGCCGCCGCGGGCTCCCTCTTCCTCGGCGAGGAGGTGCTGCGACGCGGTGAGGCGTTCGGGGTCTACCCCGAGGGCACCCGCTCGCCCGACGGCCGCCTCCACCGGGGGCGCACCGGAGTCGCCCGGATGGCGTTGAACACCGGTGCGACCCTGCTCCCGTGCGCGGTCACCGGCACCGACAAGGTCCAGCCGCCGGGGTCCAACGGCTTCCGTCCGGGGAAGGTCACGGTGCGCTTCGGCCGACCGATCGACGTGGCCGGGCTGGGGGAGCGGTACCAGAAGGCCGCCCTGCTGCGGGCGGTCACGGACGCGACGATGGACGCCATCGCCGAGCTGTCCGGTCAGGAGCGCTCCGACCAGTACGCCTCGGACGTCAAGGCCGCGATGACTGCCGGGCTGCGACCGGGAGGCGCGTGAGCGGACGGTCCGGCGACCGTTAGGGTTTGCAGCGTGCTCAGGACGACAGCGGCAGTGGTCGCAGGCAAGGCTGCCCGGGCAGCGTCACGCCTGCGGGGCGGCGGCTCCGCCCTGCCGGGCCTGGTCGCCGAGAAGGTCGACCCCGGATTCCTCGCCCACGCGCTCGCCGACGTCCGCGGCGGCATCCTCGTGGTGACCGGCACCAACGGCAAGACGACGACCACCAAGATGCTCGTGGCGGTGCTGCGGGCGCACGGGCGGACCGTCTTCACCAACCCCACGGGCAGCAACTTCACCCGTGGGGTCATCTCCTCGATGCTCGGCGAGCTGCCGCTGCGGGGGCGGCTCGTGGCCGACCTCGCCGTGCTCGAGCTCGACGAGGCCCACGCGTTGAAGTTCGCGGCCGCCGTGAAGCCGACCCATGCGTTGCTGCTCAACGTCGCCCGCGACCAGCTCGACCGGTTCGCCGAGATCGACCACACCGCGCAGCTGCTGGCCAGCCTCGCCGAGCAGACCACGGTCGGCGTGGTGCTCAACCTCGACGACTCGTTCGTCTCCCGGATCCGCGACCGCGTCGGGGACGGGGTGGGCGTGCACTACTTCGGGGTCGACGCCTCGATCGCCGACCGGCTGCCCGAGCTGCAGGAGCAGGACGTCCGGTTCGACGACGACTTCGTGCCCCCGGTGGCCGGCCCCGGCGACGGGCTGCTCAAGCCCTCGGACGAACGCACCTTCGAGGTGGTCTTCGGCGACGGCGCCCCGGGGTCGGGAACCGTCGGCCCGCTCGAGCTGCAGCAGCGGGGCCTCGCCGCGATGATCAACGCCACGGCGGCCACGGCCACGGCCCGGATGCTGCTCGGTGACGACTTCGACCCGACGCGCGCCGCGCAGGCGCTGCGTGAGGTCACCCCGCCGTTCGGCCGTGGGGAGGTCGTCGTCGTCGACGGCCAGCCGCTCGAGCTCGTGCTCGTCAAGAACCCCGCCGGCTTCACCGTCGCGCTGGGCACCTACGGCAACACCCCGGTCGCGACGATGGTCGCCATCAACGACAACTACGCCGACGGCCGCGATGTCTCCTGGCTGTACGACGTGAGCTTCGAGAGCCTGCGCGACCGCGGGGTCTCGGTCACCAGTGGGGTGCGCGGGTACGACATGGCGCTGCGGCTGCAGTACGACGACGTCGCCGTCGAACGGGTCGAGCCCGAGCTCGAGCCGGCCCTCGACGCCTTCCTGGCCGCGCACCCGGACGAGCCGAAGCGGATCTTCTGCACCTACACCGCGATGATGGCGCTGCGCAGGGTGCTCGCTGCCCGCTACGACCTGCCGGACATCGGCGAGGAGGCGTCATGAGCACCCCGTCGCAGGACGTCTTCATCCCCGGCGAGCCGCAGGACTCCGCGGTCGTGCCGGATGCCGAGCGCGTGGGCAAGGGCGCGATCCACCTCGTGCACCTCTACCCGCGCGAGATGAGCATCTACGGCGACCTCGGCAACACCCGCGCGCTCGCCGCCCGGATCCGTCGGCACGGCTACAGCCCCGTCGTGCACCAGCACCACCCCGGCAACACGTTCCCCGAGACCGTGCACCTCGTGGTCGGCGGCGGAGGCCAGGACTCCGGGCAGGTGCGCGTCGAGGACGACCTCGAGCAGATCGCCGACCGGCTGCGTGGCCTCGCCGCCGACGGGACCCCGATGCTCATGATCTGCGGGATGTACCAGCTCTTCGGGAACGCCTTCATCACCGTCGAGGGCAAGCGCCTCCCCGGCCTGGGCATCCTCGACGTCACGACGCAGGGCAACGCCAAGCGGATGATCGGGCCGGTCGTGCTCGACACCGAGTTCGGCGAGGTCGTGGGGTACGAGAACCACTCCGGGTCCACGACCCTGGGCGTCGGGCAGGCGGCCTTCGGGACGGTGCGGTCGGGGCTGGGCAACAACGGCACCGACCAGACCGAGGGCGCGCGCACCGGCAACGTCTTCGGCTCCTACCTGCACGGCCCGATCCTGCCCGCCAACCCCGCGTTCGCCGACGCGTTGATCGGGCTCGCGGCAGAGCATGCGACCGGTCGACCGTTCGAGCCGGTGGCGCAGGACGACGCCTTCGCCGACGAGGCCCGCACCCGTCAGGTGCGCCGGCTCGTCAAGCGCTGAGCAGCAGCTCGTAGCTGCTCTCCAGCACGCTGGTCGTCGACCGGTCCGGGGCTCGGCCTGGGGCGCGGTCTGTTGCTCGGACTCGGCTGGGCAGGAGTGGTGGCGCTGTCGAGTCGTAGGTGTGGCCCGTGGGTGTGGTCGTGCGAACGGTGTGCCCGGGGCCGGCCCGCACCGGCCGGACCCGCCACCCCGGCGCCTCCTTCGCGTAGTTGCACGCTTCACAGAGCCCCTGCCCGTTCGCCGCGGTCGTGGGACCGTCCTCGCGTGCGGCGATGATGTGGTCGACGTGCCTGATGGGGGCATCGCACCAGGGTGTGCGGCAGGTCTGGTCGCGCAGCAGGATGAAGCGCCGCAGCGCACCCGTGAACCGGCGACTCGACGAGGAACCGTCGGTGTTGGGCGGGACCGCTTCGGCGCTGCCGCTGAAGGCGTCGCGTCGAGCTGCGACGCCCGCGAGATCGGTGCCGTCACGGGTGGCGAGCACTCGGCGCAGGCTCAGGTGGGCCCCCTCCGCGTGCGAGCTCGAGACCAGGTCGCGCGCCGTCTGCGCAGGCAGGACGTGGCCGGCCAGCAGGGCCGGCTCGTCGCTCGTGGCGCCGGCCTCCCGTCGCGGCAAGGTGTCTGCAGGCATGACCAGCTGGACCTCGAGGGGGACCGCGGCAGCCGTCGCCTGTCCGGTGACCCGTTCGACGAGGGTGTCGGCCATCACCTGACCGCGACCACGGTCGTCACCCTCGGCCTGCGCCGATCCGGCAGCCCGCTCCAGGGCGGCGAAGACCGCGACGCCCTGGGCAACGGGCAGCAGGGCGGTGAGGTGGGTCATCGTGTCGGGCGCCGGACGGAGGCTCACGCGACGCTCGCTGTGGGCTCGGGCCGCCCGCTTCGCCATCGCCGCAGCGTCGAGCCGGCAGGCCAGTGCCTTCGCTCGCGCCTCGACCTGACGGTCTCCCAGCGAGGGGAGGTCGGCGGCCAGCGCGGCATCCACGGCGGCCCGGTCCTCACGGCTGAGGCAGGCGGTTTCTCGACAGACGATCGTCGCCCGCCACTCACTCACCGAGCCGGCCTCGAGGTGGGCCAGGGTGCGGGGCATCTCGTGGACCATCGCCTCGGCAAAGCCGAGATGGCGTGAGCCGCGGGCCGCAGACTCCTTGCGCGCCAACGCGATCTGCGCAGCGATACCCCGACCACGCTCTCGAGCGCGCAGACCGGAGGCGGCCTGCGACTCACGTTGGGACGCGGCGAACGCCGCACTGACCCGGGCCTGCGCGCCCGCCGCCGCGGACTTGATCGACTCCAGCAGCCCGATCTGGTCGATCCGCTCGGCATCACTCACGCCGGTGTCCAGGGCGGGAAGGCACGCCAGGACGTGGCGCAGGTCCGCGGTCGACCAGGTCGGCGTCACCTCACGCTGGTCGACGGGTGCTGCTGCCGCCATCGCTCCGCCCTCCCGTCGTGTCCGAGCTCCCCGTGGTGTTCGAACTGGTGTACCCATGATGGCAGCAGGGTCTGACACCCACCCCGTGCAGCACACGCCCCGGGAAGGGGGAGCGCCGGACTGTGACAGCGTGGGTCCCGTGCAGCCGCCGCCCGAGGTCCTCGACCTGTTCGCGGTGGGTCGGCGGTGCGCGACGGCAGGCGATGGTGCGGGCGGGACTGTTCCGGCTGCTCAGCGACGAGCCGGCGCTCGGGGAGGGGCAGCGGTGCGCGGCATACCGGCACGTGCTCGCCCCGCTGCTGGGCTGACGCCGGGTGGGGCGGGTCAGGCGACGAAGTCGTCGCCGGCCTCGAGCCGCAGGCGGAGCAGCTCGGACAACGCGATCGACTCACCGTCGCGGGCGCCTTCCCCCACCTGCAGGGGCGGGGCGCTCGGGGCGACCTCGACGCCGCGGAACCGTGCGAAGGTCCGCGGTGGCACCAGCAGCGCGTAGTAACGACCGTCGGGGTCGACCCCGACGGAGCGGTCGAGCCGCAGGTACCAGCCACGGACTCCGGTGGGATAGCGGCTGGAACCCTTCCAGGTGCGCGCGGTCAGCTCGGTGGTGATGAGGCCGCGGTCGCGGGCGGTGCGGGCGAACTCGTCGAGGAGCGCCTGCGCCTTCGCCGACTCGCGCGCCCGCTTCTGCTCCTGCATGCGGACGTGGTAGTCGGCCCGCTCGCCGGCGTCGTTCGATCCGGTCATGTCGGCTGTCCAGCTCCCGCGACGTCTCCCGCGACGTCCTCCGCGGCATCTCCTGCGACGTCCCCCGCGGCATCTCCCGCGGCGTCATCCTCGACATCCTCCTCGACGGGTGGCTTCTTGGGGCTCACCGACCACGCGAGCCAGCCGAGGGCGCCGAGCGGGATCTCCATGAGGTGGGTGTACACCGAGAACAGCAGCGCGCCGGCCACCGCCTCCGCGGGTCCGGCCCCCCAGGCGATGAGGGCGGCCGAGGTCGCCGCCTCGGTGACCCCCAGCCCGCCCGGCGTGACCCCGACAGCGGTGAGCAGGCGACCGAGGGCATAGGCGGCGAACAGCTGGCCGTAGAACAGGTCCACCCCCGTCGTGTGCATGCAGACGAGGAACAGCAGGAAGTAGACACCGAAGAACCCGACGAGGCCCAGGGTCATGCTCAGCCATCCGGTGTGCACGACATCGCTGATGCGGGCACGCAGGTCGATGACGAGGGCTTCGACGCTCATGTCGCGGCGCCGGAACAGCCGACCCAGCACCTTGTCGAAGCCCTTGCCGATGACCACGGCGGCCCGTTCCGAGACGAGGATCGCGACGAAGATCCCGAGGACGAGGGCGCCGCTCAGCGCCCCCGCCACGGCAGCATCGGCCAGTGCGTTCGGGACGTCCGAGTCGGCCCCGGCGAGCAGGGCGAGGATCGCGATGAGGGGCAACGCGATCCGGGCCAGGACGTTCCAGACGCCCGTGACGATCGCCGAGGTGGAGATGTCGCGGCGCGAGAAACCCCAGGAACGACAGATCGTGTATGTCGCGGCGAGACCGGCGGCGCCGCCGCCGGGCAGGAGGTTGCCCACCGACGACCCGGCCACGTTGACGATGAGTGCCTGCCACTGCCGCAGGCCGTGCAACGACCCCGTGAGGGTGAAGGTGTAGCAGTAGAGCCCGATGACCACGCCCGCGAACAGCAGCAGGGCCGTCGTGACGGGCACCCCGCGCAGGATCGCCCAGATCTCCGGCCAGGTCACGTTGGAGACCCGGGGCAGGCCCCAGATCAGCAGCGCAGCCGCGAGCCCGAGCCCGAGCACTCCTTGGAGCACCGTGCGGCCCAGCGAACGGGTCCGCCGGGTGTCGGGACCACCAGCTAGTACGCGGCGGCGCTCGCCGCCGTGCTCACGGCAGGTCCTCGAAGATGTCGGTGGCGATGCGCGAGCCCTTCGGACGCGCCGGGTCGACGAACCACTCCCGGCCGAACACGAGGTCGTAGAGCGGTCGGGGGATCCGGAGGAAGGCGGCGAGCGTCCGGTCCGCACCGGCCTCGGCACTCGCCTGGGAGGCGTGGGCGCGCATGGAAGCCCGCTTCGCGGCGGCATACCGGCGCACGTTGATGCGGTGGGTGATCTCCTCGCGCGCGCTGAAGGCGCGGTCGAAGCCCTCGCGGTCGAACTCCGCCGGGAAGCGGTAGACCTTCGCGGCGAGGTCGATGGCCCGGGTGATGGTGTCGCGGGGGACCGTGGCCTGCAGGACCCGCGCGGTCCCGGCCAGCGCGGCGGCGCGGGCCCCGACCTCGTGCACCTTGACGTGGTCGCGGTGTCCGTACCCGCCGTTGCGGTCGTAGGACAGCAGCACGTCGGCGTCCTCGTCACGCAGGATCGTCGCGAGCCGCTGAGCCGCCTCGTCGACGTCGGCGCGCACGAACCGCACCCGCCCCGCTGGGTCCGGGTCGAGCTCGCCGACCATCCCGCTGTCGGCATACCCGAGCCACTCCACCCTCGCCACGCCCAGGGCGCGGGCGCTCTGGTGGAGCTCGGCGAGACGTCGCTCGCCCAGGCCCCCATCGGCGGCGAACGCGTTCGAGGCGAGGCCGAGGTCGCCGTCGGTGGCCACCACGACGACCACACGGTGACCCTCTGCTGCCGCGCGCGCCATGGTCCCCGAGGTGAGGAGCGCCTCGTCGTCGGGGTGGGCGTGGAAAGCCACCAGGGTGTGGGTCATCACGAGCCATCCTGTCGCATGGCAGGCTCTGGTCCGTGAAGGTGGCCCTGCTGACGGACTGTTACCTGCCCAGGCTGGGCGGTATCGAGGTCCAGACCCATGACCTCGCAGCGCACCTGCAGGCCCGCGGCCACGACGTGGAGGTGTTCACCGCCACGCCGGGAGCGCTCGGCGAGCGGCACGGCGTCGTCGAGGTCGTCGACGGCGTCCCCGTCCACCGGATGGCGCTGCGACTTCCTCGGGGGCTGCCGGTCAACCCGCTCGCGCCGCCGGAGGTTCGTCGCCGGCTGCAGTCGGGAGGGTTCGACGTGGCGCACGTCCACATGGGGGTGGTGAGCCCGTTCGCGACCGACGTCGCCGGCGTCGCCCTCGGCCTGGGTCTGCCCACCGCCATCACCTGGCACTGCCTGATGGAGCGCTCGCGCCCGGTCTTCCGCCTGCTCGGCCAGGCCCGTCGCTGGGGTGAGCAGGGGGCTGCGCTGTCGGCGGTCTCGGGCGTCGCTGCCGCCTCGGTCCGGGCCGTCGTGGGCGACCACGAGGTCAGGGTGTTCCCGAACGGCATCGATCCCGGACGCTGGTCACCCCGCCGGGACGGTCTGCGCGACCACGGTGGTCCGGTCGAGGTCGTCGCCTCCATGCGCTTCGCAGCACGCAAGCGGCCGCTGGCGGTGCTGGAGGTGGCTGCCCGAGCCCGCACCCTGCTGCCGTCCGAGCACCAGATGCGCCTGACGATCTTCGGGGAGGGGCCGCAGCGACACCGGATGGAGAGGTTCGTCGCGGCGCACGCGATGGGGGACTGGGTGCACCTGCCGGGTCGGGTCAGCCGTGACGAGCTGCGCGAGAGCTACTGGCGCAGCCACCTCTACCTCACCCCGGCGCGGTTGGAGGCGTTCGGCATCGCCGCGCTCGAGGCGCGCACCGCCGGGCTCCCCGTGCTGGCGCGCGCCGACACCGGCGTGGGGGACTTCGTCGTCGACGGCGTGGACGGGGTCCTCGGGGCTGATGACGGCGCCCTGGTCGCAGGGCTCGTGCAGCTCGTCACCGACACCGCCCTGCGCCACCGCATCGCCTCGCACAACTCCGGCGTCGCGCCCGCACAGTCCTGGCCCGCCGTCGTCGACCTCGCCGAGGCGGAGTACCGCCGTGCCGGTGCGGTGTGAGCACCCTGCTGCGCGTCCACGGCCGGGCGCCCGACGGCCGAGAGGTGTCGTTCGTCCTCGGGCACGGCGCCGACCCGGTGCGGGAGCTCGGGCGGTTGGGCTGGACGACCACGAGCCTGCTCGATGCCGTCCGCGATCCCGACGGGTCGCTCGCCCTGCACTACGCCGTCGAGCCGAGCGTCGCCGTCGAGCCGCCTGCGGCGCACGTCCCCACCGACCACGGCCTCGTCGTCGAGCCCGATGAGGTCGCGCACGTCTACCAACGCACCGCGGCCTATGGCGTCGTCACCAGCGAGCGCGGCGTCCTCCTCACCGAGCTGTCGGCCCTGACGTCGTCCCCGGGGCGGTGGACCTTGCCGGGCGGTGGCCTCGACCCGGGCGAGGAGCCGGTCGCCGCCCTGCACCGGGAGGTGTGGGAGGAGAGCGGGCAGCAGGTGCAGGACGTGCGGCTCCTCGAGGCGCACACCTCCCACTGGATCGGGCGGGCACCGAGCGGGCGGCTGGAGGACTTCCACGCCATCCGGATCGTGTATGCCGCGCGGTGCCCCGCGCCGACCGACCCCGTCGTCCACGACGTGGGTGGGTCGACGGCGTCGGTGCGGTGGGTGCAGGTCGAGGACCTCGGGCGCTACCACCTGGGTCGGTCGTTCGGGCCGCACATGTCCCGCTGGCTCGGCCGAGCCTGACTGGTGGGCGTGCTGGATCAGGGCCGGGAGCCGCGGCGTTGGGAGCTGACCAGGCCGACGGCACCGAGGACGACGAGGACCGCGCCGACGGCGACGAACCCGAGCGGACCGACATCACCCCAGTCGACGGTGAGGCTGCCGAGCTCCTGGGCCAGCACGACCGCGGCGATGGCCAGGCAGACCAGGCCGAGGATGATCGCCGGCGCGTGTGGGCCGGTCGGCCGCGGGGGTACCGGAGGCGGCCAGGGGGCCGGCGTCGCAGCTCCTGCCGCCGTGCGGTCGTCCTCGGCGGGCAGGTGCCGCGTCGCGTCCTGGCGTGGGAGCTGTTCGGTCACGCTGGTCTCGTCGCTGGTCTCGTCGCTGGTCTGGCCGCTGGTCTGGCCGGTGGGGTCAGTCATGGGGTTCACTCCTTGCCGATCAGGATCTGTCCGAGGCCGACGTGCGCGTCGACGACGACGTCCGGGGTGCCTGTGCCGAAGGTGTGGACGGTGCTGATGTTGCGTCCGTTGTCGTTCGTGTCGTCGTAGACGAGGGGGTCCGAGCCCGGCGCCGGCGACAGCGGGTCGAACGACCCGAAGTCCGCCCGGGTGATGTCGCCGACGGACACCGAGCTGCGGACCTCGACGGTCAGGTTCTCCGGGATCCGGATGCGCAGCTCACCCACGCCGACCCGTGCCTCCACCTGCCGCGCGGTGCCGGGGTTGTCGGGGAGCTGGGACAGGTCGAGGTCGGCAGAGCCGATGCTCAGCCGGTAGGACGCCGTGGTGTCCGTCGCGGCAGGGCGCCAGACGCGGTCGCCGACACCGCCACCGAACGTCACGTCCGGCACCACCGAGGCGCCCCAGGTGACCAGGGCCAGCACGACCGCGATGAACCCGGTCAGCCCCGCCCGCCGCCCGGCGAACCCGAGGGCCAGGACCCCGAGACCGATGACGCCCAGGGCCGCGCCGAGGGCGACCGTCTGCTCGCTGCCGGCCCAGTCGCCCGCCCGGTGGGCCCAGGACACGAGTCCGTATGCGGCCACGGCCAGGCCGCTGACCAGGAGGGTGCCGCCCAGACCACCGGAGGGTCGTCTCGGCACCCTGGGAGCCCGCGGGGGCTGGGGCGGTCGAGGCTGCTGAGCGGTGGGAGGTGCCGGGGGAAGGCTGCCGCCGGGAGGGGTGGCCGCGCCATACGGGGCGGTCGGTGCACTCCAGGTGGCGCCCGGGGCGGCGGTGGCGTGCACGGCCGAGGCCTGCACGGCGGGCCGGGGGTTGCGCTTGCGGGCCACCAGCCAGACCACGAGGCCGACCGGGATCACGACCCACCAGATCCAGCCCATGCCCGGCACGTCACCGGCGAACCCGGTGCCGCCGACGAGCGACAGCCCGATCACGACCAGCAGGACGATGCCCAGGACGTCGCCGTCGCGCAGGGCGCGTTCGGCGACGATGTCCTCCTTGTCGTTGGGGAGGAAGGCCCACGCGATGAGGTAGACGGTGATGCCGAGGCCGCCCATCACCACGAGCAGCACGAGGACGGCGCGGATGACGATGGGGTCCACGCCGAGACGGGTGGCGGTCCCGGAGCACACCCCGGCGAGCCACTTGTCCTCTCCCTCGCGGCGCAGGTCGATGGACCTGAGCCAGCCGAAGAACCGGTCGAGGCCGGAGGCATTGGTGTCGTTCGTCGGGCCGGTGGTCGGCCCAGAGGTCTGCGTCATGTCATCCATGGTGGCGACGCCGGACCGCCCGAACCATGAGGGTCGACCCTGAACCGACCCCGAAAGGCCCTCGCCGGACCCTGAGCGGGCTCGGTTTCGGCCCCCGAGTAGGTCAGGATGAAGGCATGCCGACTCCCTACGAGCGGCCCGTACCCCCACAGGTGGCCAGGGCCGCAGAGCGCCGTGCCGCTCGCCGCGTCCTCAGCCGCCCGTCCGAGGGCAAGGTGATCGCCGGCGTGAGCGCGGGGCTGGCGGAGCACCTCGGCTGGTCGGTGCGCTGGATCCGGGTGCTGTTCGTGCTGCTGTCGTTCCCGACGGGGGCCGGACTGGTGGCCTACGTGTTCCTGTGGGCGATGACGCCGCTGTCCCGCGGCGGCCTCGTCGCGGGACAGGGTCCCACGATGGACCCGGCCAGGCCCCCGTCGCCCGGAGTGGTCGAACCGCTGCCCGAGGCCGAGCGCGACGCCACCCGCGTGCTCCTGTTCGGTGGCGTCATGCTCGTGGTCGGGCTCGCCGTCGTCGCCCAGAACGCCGGGCTCAACGCCCGGCTCGGGATCCTCCTGCCCCTGTTGGTCGTGGCGGCCGGAGCGGTGCTCGCATGGTCCCAGCTCGACGACCGGCAGCGCGGGCGCTGGCTCGGGGGCGAGTCCGGGACGGGCCGGTTCAGTGCGGCGCGCCTGGTCTTCGGTGGCGTCCTGGCGCTCGCCGGCCTGGTCATCATGGCGACACGCGGCCGCTCGCTCGGAGCCATCTGGGACATCGGCGCCGCGGTGGTCGCCGTCCTCGCCGGCGTCGCGCTCATCGCCGCCCCGTGGGGGCTGCGGTTCTGGGCGGACCTGCGCCACGAGCAGTCCGAGCTCGCCCGTGCCACCGAGCGCGCCGACATCGCCGCCCACCTGCACGACTCGGTCCTGCAGACGCTGGCACTGATCCAGCGCAAGGCCGAGGACCCCGCCGCAGTCATCCAGCTCGCCCGTGCCCAGGAACGCGAGCTGCGGTCCTGGCTGTATGCCGGACCGACCGACAGCGACGCGACGCTCGCGGCCGCGGTGGCGGAGGTGGCGCACGAGGTCGAGGACCTGCACGGCATACCGGTCGATGTCGTCTCCACCGGTGACCGCGCGCTCGACGACGGCGGTCAGGCGCTGACCCGCGCGGTGCGCGAGGCCCTCCTCAACGCCGTGCGCCACGGTGCGCCCCCGGTGTCGCTCTACCTCGAGGTCGGGCCGACCGGCGTCGAGGCGTTCGTCCGCGACCACGGACCGGGGTTCGAACCCGACGACGTGCCCGAGGACCGCCTCGGGGTGCGCCAGTCCATCCTCGGTCGGATGGACCGCCACGGGGGTACGGCGCGGGTGCGCCGCCTCGAGCACGGCACCGAGGTCGTGCTCACCCTCCCCGCCGTGCCGCTGACCCCGCCGGGGGCCCCGACGGCGACCTCACCCCACCCACCGCAGCAGCCCGTCCCCGAGGAGACCCGTGAACACGCCTGACCGCAAACCCGTCGAGGTCGTCCTCGTCGACGACCACCGGATGTTCCGCTCCGGGGTCAAGGCCGAGCTGGGCGGTGTGGTCTCCATCGTGGGGGAGGCACCCGACGTCGAGTCCGCCATCGCGGTGATCCGCAAGACCAAGCCGCCGGTGGTCCTGCTGGACGTCCACCTGCCCGGGGGGAACGGCAACGGCGGCGTCGACGTCCTGCACGGCTGCCGCGGCCTGGAGACCACCGACGGCCAGCCGGTGCGGTTCCTGGCGCTGTCGGTCTCGGACGCTGCGGAGGACGTGATCGCGGTGATCCGGGCGGGAGCCCGCGGCTACGTCACCAAGACGATCAGCGCGACCGACCTGACCCGGGCGATCCAGCGCGTGGCCGACGGAGACGCGGTCTTCTCACCGCGCCTCGCGGGCTTCGTCCTGGACGCCTTCGGTGCGTCCGCCGGCGAGATCGCCGAGGTCGACGAGGAGCTGGACCGCCTCTCGGCCCGCGAGCGCGAGGTGATGCGCCTCATCGCCCGCGGCTACCAGTACAAGGAGGTCGCCAAGGAGCTGTTCATCTCGATCAAGACGGTCGAGACGCACGTCTCCTCGGTGCTGCGCAAGCTGCAGCTGTCCTCGCGGCACGAGCTGACCGCGTGGGCGATGGGTCGCCGCCTGCTCTGACCGGTCGCCTACAGCGCGACGGTCTCGTTGTCGCCCACGTCGGGCTTGTCCCCGGTGACCTTGCTCTTCACGAGGGCGATGGCACTGGCGACCCTGCCGCCGGGGCTGTCCCAGTACTCCGCGCTCTCGCCGCGCACCCTGAGCAGCACGACGTCGGGGTCCTCGGGACCCGTGGCGAACCACGCCTCGGCGAAGGGGTTCCACAGCTCCTTGTTCTTGGCAGCGTCCCGCACGACCTCGGCCGTCCCGGCGACCGACACCCAGGAGGACGTGCCCGCGAAGCCGATGTTGACGCGTGGGTCGGCCCGGACCTCCGCGACCTTGGGGGAGGAGGCCTCGGTGAAGAACCACAGGTCCCCGTCGAACTCGACCTCCTGGGTCGCCATCGGACGGCTGACGATGGCGCCGTCAGGACCGATGGTGGTGAACATGCAGGTCCGCTGGTCCTTGACGAGGTCGCGGACCTTGGCGACGGCGTCGGGGTCGTGGGTCGGGGTGGTCGGGTGGGACTCGGTCACGGTGGCTCCTTCGTCGACGGATGCCCGGGTCGGGCAGGGTGCTTCGACGCTAACCCGGCCGGTGGCCGGTGGCATCTCCGGCAGGTGGCGCGGTCACGAGACCCCGGGTGGGCGCCGATAGGCTGGCCGGTATGCAGCTCGTGTACGACGTGTTCGTCATCGCCCACCTCCTCGGCATGGCCGCCCTGGTCGGCGGCTGGCTGGTCCTCCTGACCGGGGGCGCGTCCACCACCGTGATGGCCTGGGGCGCCCGCGCCCAGCTCGTCACCGGCCTCATCCTGGTCGGCCTCGCCGAAGGGGTGAGCTCGCTCGACGAGGACCTCGACCACGCCAAGATCGGGGTGAAGCTGGTCGTGGCGCTCGCCGCGGTGGCCCTGATCGAGATCGGTCGCGCCCGCACCAAGCGTGGACAGGACGCCAGCGGCCTCATCCGGGCAGCCGGTGCCCTCGGCGCGCTCAACGTCGTCATCGCCGCAGCCTGGCACTGACCCCCGCTGGTCAGTGCGCGGGCGGGCCGCCGCGACCCGTGGTGCGGGGTGGCTCGTAGCCGCCCTCGGGTGGCACCATCTCGGCACGAACACCGAGCAGCCGGATCGGCCGGTCGTCACCGAGCCCCCTCAGCAGGTCCAGGGCGGTAGCGGCGATGACTGCGGGGTCGAAGGTCGGCTCCCCGAGCTTGCGGATCCGCGTCGTGGTGAAGAACGGCGCGAAACGCACCTTGAGGTGCACCCGCGCACACGCCCGCTCCTCGCGCCGGATGTCCTCGACCACCTGCTCAGCCAGCACGCGCAGGGCATCCGAGATCTCCTGCGGGTCGACGAGGTTCGTCTGGTAGGTGGTCTCCCGGCCGTGGGCGCGGGCGATCCACGGGGTGTCGTCGACGGTCGTGGCCCCCTCGCCACGACCGAGCCGGCGGTAGTGCGGTCCCATCGACGGACCGAACTCACCGGCGAGCACGGCCTCGTCGGCGGTCGCCAGGTCGTGCACGGTCTCGATGCCGTGACCGGCGAGCCGGGCGGCGATGCGTGCACCGATCCCCCAGAGGGCGACGGTCGGTCGTTCGCCCATCACCTCGAACCAGGTGTCGCGGGTCAGCTCGAAGACCCCGCGCGGCTTGCCGAAGTCGGTGGCGATCTTGGCCCGTACGGTCGTGTCCCCGACACCCACGGAGCAGTGCAGGTCGGTGCGCTCGAGGACCGCAGCCTGGATGGACCGGGCCACGGCCCAGGGGTCGCCCGTCTCGATGCCGACGAAGGCCTCGTCCCAGCCCAGCACCTGCACGACGGCCCCCGGAACGGCCTTGAGGGTGGCCATCACCTCGGCCGAGACCGCGTCGTACGCCGGGCCGTCGACGGCCAGCACCACGGCCTGCGGGCACTTGCGGACGGCGAGCTTGAGCGGCATGCCGGAGTGGACCCCGAACTCGCGCGCCTCGTAGGAGGCGGTCGAGACCACCGCCCGCTCGGTGGGGTCGCCCCGGCCGCCCACGATCACCGGGAGGCCGGCGAGCTCCGGGCGGCGCAGCACCTCCACCGCGGCGATGAACTGGTCGAGGTCGACGTGCAGCACCCATGGCCGGACAGCGTGCGGGACCTCGGGAGCCATGACCCCATCCTGCCCGGATGCGGTGACGGCGTCAGGGGAGCAGCAGCAGCTTGCCCGTGGTGCGGCGGGCCTCGAGGTCGTCATAGGCGCGGGCTGCCTCGGCCAGGGGATAGCGACCGCCGACGTCGATCGCCAGGAGTCCGGCGGCGATGTCCTGCAGGACCGAGGTCCCGCGCTCGAGGAGCTCGGCGCGGGTGGCGACGTAGCTGCCCAGGGTGGGTCTGGTGAGGAAGAGGGAACCGAGCGAGTTGAGTCGTTGGATGTCGAAGGGCGGAACCTGGCCACTGGCCCCACCGAACAGCACCATCATCCCGCGGGGACGCAGCGAGGAGAGCGAGGCGTCGAAGGTGGACTTGCCGACCCCGTCGTACGCGACATCAGCTCCCTTGCCCCCGTTGGCTTTTCGCACCTCGGCCGCGAGGTCGTCGACCTCGGCGTAGTTGATGGTCGCGTCTGCTCCCAGTGACGTCGCGATGTCGAGCTTGGCCGCGGAGCCTGCCGTCGCGATGACCCGCCCGCCCTTGGCCTTGACCATCTGCACGAGCAGCTGGCCCACTCCGCCCGCGGCGGCGTGGACGAGCGCCACGGTCCCCGGCTCGACGGCATACGTGGAGTTGACCAGGTAGTGCGCCGTCATGCCCTGGAGCATCGCGGCAGCAGCCACGTCGAGCTCGACCCCGTCGGGGACGGGCACGAGCGACTCGACGTCGCGGTTGACGACCTGCGCGGCGGCGCCGAGCCCCTGCCCCCAGGCGACACGGTCGCCGACGGCGACCTCGGTGACCCCCGGGCCGACCGCGCGGACCGTGCCGGCGCCCTCGGAGCACGACACGAACGGGGTGGGGATCGGGTAGACGCCCTGGCGCTGGTAGACGTCGATGAAGTTGACCCCGACCGCCGCCACCTCGACCTGCACCTCACCGTCTCCTGGCGGTGCCACCTCGCGGTCATGGACCTCGAGGACGGAGGAGTCTCCGTTGCGGGGGACGACGAGCGCACGGGTAGTGGTCATGTGCCCGACCCTAGGACCCCGGCCTCCGGATGCTGCGGGGGGTCGACGACGACCTGGAAGTTGACCGGTCGGTTTCCCGGAAAGGCAACCTTCCCCGTCGCGTCCGTCAGCTTGAAGCGCACGAAGCAGAACGTGGCCGCCTCCGGGAAGCTGACCTCCACCGGGACGTCCACGACCTCCCCCGGGCCGGTGTCGGGTACCGGCACGTCGGTGATCGTCTGGCACTGGCCCCGCTCCTGCGGCTGGTCGATGCGGTGCAGGCTGTAGCCCACCCACGGCACCGACCCCGCGTTCTTGAAGCGCCACACCTTGGGAAGCACCTGGCCGGCCGGCACGTGGCTGCAGTCATCCAGGGTCACGTCGGCGACGAAGACCGCACGGTCGCCCGGGTGCGCGGGCGGTGCGGCGGGTGGGTTCTGCGGGTGCACCGGGCAGTCGCCGGCCACCGGACCGTGCGCGGCTGCCGGTGGGGGACCTGCCTCCCCATGCGCTGACCACGCAGCCGCCAGACCGGTGCCCGCGGTGATGAGGGCTGCGGCCGCTCCGAAGAGTGCCCGCCTGTCGGGGTGCCACCTGGGCGGCTGGGGGTCGTTGGGTACCCGTTCGGCGGGCGAGGCCGCCGGTGTCGGCTGGCTCGTGCCCTGCGTGACCTCGGCGACCGCCTGGTTGGCCCGGTCCCACCTGTCCCGGTAGAGCACCGGGTCGGCACCGCACGCCTTGACGAACTCGGCAGTGGTGGCCCAGCTCGGCAACCTGTTGCCGTGCACCGCCTCGTGAAGGGTGGTGTGCGAGATGGCCCTCGAACGTCCCGCCATCACCCGGAAGGAGGGCCGGCCGACGGACTCGCGCAGGTCGCAGAGTGTCGCGGCGAAGCCCTCGATGGCCTTCGCCCTCGTGGTTGCCGTGCGGTCCCCCACGCCTTCTCCTCGGCGTCGTCGTCGTCGATCTTGCAGCGAAGGCGACGCTACAGGGCAAACCGGACTTCGGCACGTGGAGAACCGGCCGCCCGTCCTGCTGGAGGTGGGCGGGCGGCCGGGGCGGGGTCAGGACGTGATCACGATGTTGTCGTAGTAGTGGCGCAGGATCGACTGGTACCCGGAGCCGCCCGCCGCGAGGTCGCGCGACCCGTACTGCGACATCCAGTTCCCGGACACCCAGGCACCGCAGGCGGTGGTCGTCGAGCAGTAGTGCGCCTGCAGGATGTTGCCGCTGCGCGTCATCCGGGTGCCCCAGGTGCGGTCGACGGCAGCACTGGTCGACGATGCGGCGGAGCCCGGCTTGTAGACCTGGTCGCCGGTGTCGTCCCGCACGTCGTAGCACGCCCCCCACGAGGTCTTCCGGGTGGAGTGAAGTGCCCAGTACCAGGCATAGCTCTTGACGGCCATCGCTCCAGCGTTGAGCGACTCTGTCGGCCAGCTCGTGATCCACTCGTTCGGCAGGACGTTCTTCGTGTAGGTCTTGAAGTTCACCTGCTCCACTCGTCCGAGCTGGACGCGGTAGACGAGGATCGCGCTGGGCTTCGTGGCGTTCGTCCCGTCGGTGTGACAGCCCGTCGTCGCGCTGAGGAGCTCGTGCGACGCGTTGTTGTTCTTCAGGGTGGCGTTGAGGTTTGCCTTGGCCCCCGCGGCGACGGACTGGTAGGCGCCGGCGAAGTTGCTGTTGTAGTAGACGCGGACGGTCTTGCTGCTGCGGTTCCAGACCGACGCGGCGTTGTTCTTGATGCACTGGCCCTGGCCGCTGCCGGCGCCCTTGAACTCGTAGCAGCTGGGCTGGGTCGTGCCGTAGTCGTCGAGCGAGTCGGTGAAGTCGGACACCGACCCTGCCTCGTTGCTGTTGTAGTAGTAGCAGAACTCCCCGCTCTGGCACTGGCCGTCGCGTCCTGCCGCCGACGCCGGACCCGCGAACGACAGCGCGCTCAGCGTGAGGGCCAGGGTGGTGAACAGCGTCGCGAGGGCCGTGGTTCGTCTGGTCATTCGTCGTCTCCCGTGGTCGTGTGCGTGTGGTCCCGGGCCGGCGGGCGGGTAGTTGGTGCCCGTCCACCCGCCGGCCCGGATCAGTTGGTCAGTGGTTGACCTTGAACCAAGGCTGGGTCCAGCCCAGGTAGTGCTCGCCAAAGCTCGACTCGATCAGGGCGATCGTGGTCTTGCCGTAGCGACCGGCGTGGTAGCGCCCGTCCGTGCCGACGTCGGTGGAAGCGAAGTTGCCGCCGCCGAGCGACAGCATCACGTGGCCGTAGCCCTGCGAGCCGCCGGAGAAGAATGCCAGGCCGCCGGCCGGCACGGTGCGGTCGCCGCCGTGCTTGTACGAGCTGGGCACCTGGGTCCAGTGGAGGTAGGCGTCGTGCGAACCGCTGTTGGACCAGCCGTACGCCAGGGCCACGACGTGGTCGCACGTGCCGGTGCCCAACGAGGTGCTGCCGAGGTGGTTGTTGGCCCAGGTCACTGCTCCCGCGCAGGTGCGTGGGTCGCCGAGACCTGAGGTCGAGCAGGACACCGAGCTGAACGGGCCGAACTTGTGGGAGGCGTTGTTGTTCTTCAGGGTGGTGTTGAGGTTTGCCTTGGCCCCCGCGGCGATGGACTGGTACGTGCCCCCGTAGCTGCTGTTGTAGTAGACGCGGACGGCGTTGCTGCTGCGGTTCCAGACCGACGCGGCGTTGTTCTTGATGCACTGGCCCTTGCCGTTGCCCGCCCCCTTGAAGTCGTAGCAGCCGGGCTGGGTCGTGCCGTAGTCGTCGATGGAGCCGGTGAAGTCGGACACCGACCCGGCTTCGTCGCTGTTGTAGTAGTAGCAGAACTCGCCGCTGTTGCACACGCCGTCGCGGGACGCGGCCTGCGCCGGCCCGGCGATGGCCATCGTCGAGGTGAGGACGGCCACCGCGAGGCTTCCCGCGGCAAGGATCTTGCTCGGTTTCATGCTGTCTCCTTTGTGGTTGGGTTGAGCTGGTCACTGCAGGCGCTGGTACTCCTCCCAGGTGTTGATCGCGACCTGGGGTCCGTCGTCCGGGCCGTGGTTCGCCAAGCCGTTGAGGCCCAGGTAGTAGTCGCCGACCTGGTGCTGTGCTGCACTGGCCAGGTCGGTGTCGCTGATCGCCGCAGCGTGGATGTGCCACGGCCAGTCGCCCTGGCCGGGGTTCCGCAGCCAGGCGGCGAAACCCACCTGGCGCAGGACACGCACGACGCGCGTGCGGGTCGTGGTGCTCATCCCCTGCACGGAGATGTCGACCACCCCGCCCCCGTCATGCGTGCCGGCCGACGTCGGGTCACCGCCGGGGTTGTACGAACCCTGGCTGAGCACGAGGTGCCGGCCGAGGGTGGTCTGGGCCTCCTGCAGCATGCTGCGGGTGCGTTCGTCGATGGTGAACCCGTCCCAGTCGACCTTGGTGCCGGGGCTGATGACCTGGGTGACGGTGAAGCGCCCCTGCCCGAGGGTGGTGAGGGAGGTGCGTCCCGGCAGGCCGTTCGCGTCGAGCCCGGTGTAGCCGAGCGACCGCTGGTAGGCCGCATACGCCTCCACCGTCTTGGTGCCGAAGTAGCCGTCCACCCAGGAGGCGTCGAGCAGGTGTCTGGCCTGCAGGGCGCTCTCGACCGCCTTCACGCTCGAGCGTGCACCCGGCGTCAGTGTGTCGTCGGTGCGGCGAGGGTCGATCTGCGCGGCCTTGACCGTCGCCTCCATGTTGACGGCCGGTAGAGCCGCGGCCGCGGCGGTGGTGGTCTGCGCGTGACCGGTCGGCGCCGCGCCGACCACCAACGCGAGGGCAGCGGCCGCTGCCGCTGTCGAGAGAAAGGGATGAAGCATCGGGCATCCTCCGAGGACGGGTGGTGCCGCTCCGGTGAGCGAGCGGGGCCCACTGTCGTGACCCACCCACGGTGTCCGGCACCCCCACCCGCTCGATCTGACAGCGCAGCCGCGCGGAAGCCGGTGCTGACCTGCGCAAACGCGCGTGTTGTCAACCTGGGTGACCCCGCGTTCTGACAGCCACGGGTGCCCGGGTCACGCCGCGCGGACCCCCCGCACCGTCACGGGATGGCGCCCAGCCTCGTGATCGCCGCGTCCAGCATGGCCTCGGTGAGCTTGCCCGTGAACGTGTTCTGCTGGCTGACGTGGTAGCTGCCGACCAACCGGATCGGTCTGCCGTCGGCCGTGGCGAGCGTCGTCTCCGCCGCGTGGCCGAACCGCGGCTTGGGTCGCGGCACCTCCCAGCCGAGCCGTCGTGCGCTCGCCAGGGTGGCATCCCAGCCGATCGCCCCCAGCGCCAGCACCGACCGCAGCCGTGGCGCCGCCAGCGCGAGGTCGCGGTCGAGCCACGGTGCGCAGGTCGCCTTCTCCGCCGTCGTGGGCTTGTTGTCCGGCGGCGCGCAGCGCACGGCAGCCACGATCCGCAGGTTGCGCAGCACGAGTCCGTCGCCGGCTGCCCACGACTGCGGCTGGCTGGCGTACCCGGCGCGGTGCAGCGCGGCATACAGCCAGTCCCCGGACCGGTCGCCGGTGAACATCCGCCCCGTGCGGTTGGTGCCGTTGGCCGCGGGCGCGAGCCCCACGACGAGGACCTCCGCCTCGGGGTCGCCGAAGCCGGGTCCCGGCCGGCCCCAGTACGGCTGGTCCGCGAACGACGCCCGCCGGCCCGTCGTGGCCACGGACTCGCGCCACTGCACCAGCCGTGGGCAGGCGCGGCAGACACTGACGCGCGCGTCGAGCTCGGCGACCCCGGTCGCGCTCGCGGCGAGGTCCGCCACCGCCGCGGGGGAGCCGGCCACGGCGGTGTCCCGGCTGGCCGGGTCCCCGGGCCAGCCCGAGCCCGCAGGCACGGGAGAGTCGAAGCACTGCCCGGTGACGGGATGCGCGTCGCCTGCGCGGTCGTCGTCGGTCACGCCGTCACCGTACGCGGGGGGTGGTCGCGAGGGCTGGGCTGTCCGCCCGGCACCGTAGGCTGGGGCACAACATGAGCACGCTCTTCGACGACCTGATGCCCTTCAACGAGCAGGGCCCGAACGACCCGCCCGGCTCCCGACCGAGCGCGGCCGCTGCCCGGGCGACCGCGGTGGACGAGCGCGGCGTCCCGACCTGGGCGCAGGCTGCCGCCGAGGGCCACGGCCCGGACGACGCCGCGGCCCGCCATGCCGACCCCGAGAGCCTCCTCGAGGGCCTGAACACCCAGCAGCGGGAGGCGGTGCTCCACGAGGGCTCTCCGCTGCTCATCGTGGCCGGCGCGGGGTCGGGGAAGACCCGCGTCCTCACCAACCGGATCGCCTACCTCCTCGGCGCCCGCGGCGTGCAGCCCGGCCAGGTGCTGGCCATCACCTTCACCAACAAGGCGGCCGCCGAGATGCGCGAGCGGGTCGCCTCCCTCGTCGGGCCGCGCGCCAAGGCCATGTGGGTCATGACGTTCCACTCCGCGTGCGTGCGGATCCTGCGCCGCGAGGCCGGCAAGGTCGGGCTGAAGTCGACCTTCTCCATCTACGACGCCGCCGACAGCCAGCGACTCATGGCCATGGTGATGCGCGACCTCGACCTCGACCCGAAGCGCTACCCGCCGCGCTCGTTCAGCCACCAGGTGTCCAACCTCAAGAACGAGCTCGTCGACGAGGAGACCTTCTCGTCCCAGGTCGGCGAGGGCACCCACCAGGAGCGGATGCTCGCCGAGGCCTACACCGGCTACCAGCGCCGCCTGCGGCAGGCCAACGCCCTCGACTTCGACGACCTGATCATGACCACGGTCAACATCCTGCAGGCGTTCCCCGATGTCGCCGAGCACTACCGCCGCCGGTTCCGCCACGTCCTGGTCGACGAGTACCAGGACACCAACCACGCCCAGTACCAGCTGGTGCGCGAGCTGGTCGGTGGTGCAGCGGGCACCGCCGGTATGCCGCTCGGCGACGGCCCCGAGGTGCCCCCCGCCGAGCTCGTGGTGGTCGGCGACGCCGACCAGTCCATCTACGCCTTCCGGGGCGCCACGATCCGCAACATCGTCGAGTTCGAGCAGGACTACCCCGACGCGCGGACCATCCTGCTCGAGCAGAACTACCGCTCGACCCAGACGATCCTGCAGGCGGCCAACTCGGTCATCGCCAAGAACCCCGAGCGCCGCAAGAAGAACCTCTGGACCGACAGCGGCGACGGTGCCCTCATCGTCGGCTACGTCGCTGACAACGAGCACGACGAAGCAGCCTTCGTCGCCAAGCAGATCGACGAGCTCGGCGACTCCGCGGGCGTCAAGCCCAAGGACGTCGCGGTGTTCTACCGCACCAACGCCCAGTCCCGCGCCCTCGAAGAGGTCTTCGTGCGGGTCGGGCTGCCCTACAAGGTCGTCGGCGGTACGCGGTTCTACGAGCGCCGCGAGGTCAAGGACGCCCTGGCCTACCTGCGCGTCATCTCCAACCCCACCGACACGGTCAACCTGCGGCGCATCCTCAACGTGCCCAAGCGCGGCATCGGCGACCGGGCCCAGGCCTGCATCTCGGCCCTTGCCGAGCGCGAGCGGGTCCCGTTCGTGGCCGCGCTCGGCCGTCCCGAGGATGCCCCCGGCATCGCGACCCGCTCGGTCGCGGCGATCAAGGGATTCACCGGGCTGCTCGAGGAGCTCGGCCGCGTCCACGCCGACGACGAGCAGGGCGTCGGGGTCCTGCTGGAGGCGGTCATCGAGAAGTCGGGCTACCTCGCCGAGCTGCGCGCCTCCCGCGACCCGCAGGACGAGACCCGCATCGAGAACCTCGCCGAGCTCGTCGCCGTGGCCCAGGAGTTCGACGAGACGCGCGCCGAGACCGGTGAGGTCGCCTCCCTCGAGGACTTCCTCGAGCAGGTCTCCCTCGTGGCGGATGCCGACGAGATCCCCGACGGTGAGGAGGCCGAGGACCTCGGGGTCGTCACGCTGATGACGCTGCACACCGCGAAGGGCCTGGAGTTCCCCGTCGTCTTCGTCACCGGCCTCGAGGACGGCACCTTCCCGCACCTGCGCTCCCTGGGTGACCCCAAGGAGCTCGAGGAGGAGCGCCGGCTCGCCTACGTCGGCATCACCCGCGCCCGCGAGCGGCTGCACCTGTCGCGTGCGGCGGTCCGGTCCGCGTGGGGCGCGCCGCAGTACAACCCGGCCAGCCGCTTCCTCGACGAGATCCCGGACCACCTCGTGGACTGGCAGCGCGCCGAGGCCGCGAACAGCTACCGGCGGTCCTCGACCCCGGCCGTGGCACGGCTGGCGCAGCGTCCCGGCGTGCGGTCGCCCGGCAACCGCCCCCTCATCTCGCTGCACGCCGGCGACAAGGTCACCCACGACAGCTACGGCATGGGCACGGTGGTCAAGACCGAGGGCGAGGGCGACAAGACGCAGGCGCACGTGGACTTCGGTGGCGACACCGGCGTCAAGCGCTTCCTGCTGCGCTACGCCCCCCTCGAGAAGCTCTAGCAGGCCCGGCAGTTCCTACTGCAGGCGGTGCTGCTCGAGCCAGGGGGCGGGGTCGACCGCCGCGCCGCCCTTCGGGTGGATCTCGAGGTGCAGGTGCGGGCCGGTCGAGCGGCCGGTGTTGCCCGACGTGCCGACGACGGCGCCCGGGGCCACCTTGTCGCCGACCGAGACCCCGATGGAGTTCATGTGGGCGTACACGGACACGGTGCCGTCCCAGTACTCGACCTCGACCTTGTTGCCGTAGGCGCCGTCTGCTGCGGCGAAGACGACGGTGCCGGTCGACATGGCGTGCAGCTTCGTCCCGACCGCGGTGCCGAAGTCGTTGCCCTGGTGCATGCGTCCCCAGCGCCAGCCGTAGCCGGAGGTGAAGGTCGCGCCCTTGATCGGCATGAGCCACTTCTCGGAGTCCTTGCGCGCGGCCTCGGCCTTCGCCACGGCGGCACTCTTCTGCTGCGCGGCCTTCTTCGCGGCCGCCTTCTTGGCGACGGCCTTGCGCTCAGCACTGCGAGCGACCCGCTGGGCCTCCAGGACCCGGCTCTCGGCCGCGCTGACCTGCAGCTCGCGCTGCTGGGCCGCCTCGACCCGGTCGAACTCGGTGAGGGCCGCGTCCTGCGCGCCGGTCGTGGTCTGGTTGCCGGTGAGGTCGAAATGCACCGGCGAGGACTCGGCGACGCTGGCACCGGTCGTGGTCGCGATCAGGGCAGCAGCTGCCACGGTGGGGACCACGGAACCACGGAATGCGGCGGGGAGGCGCGGTCCACGCCTGACGGCGCGGTGGCGACCCGGGGCGCGGTGGCGGCCCTGGTGGGAGGGGGATGAGTTCACAGAGAACGAAGCCTTGCGTGTGGGGACACGGAAGCCTCCACGGTAGCGTGACCAGTTCGTTACACAAAATGCGTGCCCACAGGTCCAGGGCTACGCTCCGCCCCTCGCTGGCCGTGGTGCGGGCGTCGCTGCCGAGGTCGGTGCAGGTCAGGGAGCCGAGCGCGCGGTGCGTCGAGGGAGCTCGGTGACGCCGGGGGTGACCGTGTGACCTTCGGCGTCGAGGTGCGCCAGGGTCGAGGAGATGCCGTGCACCACGCTGCCGATGATGGGCAGCGACATGTGACCCACCCCGTGCAGGTCGATGTTGCGGACGCTCAGGTCGGGGTGCTCCAGGGCTGCGTTCCGCTGCGGGAAGACCATCTGGTCCAGGTCGGACCAGTAGACGACGAACCGGGTGTGGCACTGCGAGACCGGCTGGTCGAGCTCGCGCATCAATGCGCTGTGCGGCCGAAGCTGCCGGGTCAGCCGGTTGTGCCACCCGTAGGCGGTGTAGGTGCCCTGGTGGGGGGTGCCGAGGGTCACCAACGTGTGCACCCTCGCGTCCCCGCCAAGGCGCGTGACGTAGTACCGGGCGATGAGGCCGCCCATCGAGTGGCCGACCACGTGGATGCGCTCGTACCCCGTCTCGGCCACGAGGGCCTCGACCTCCTGCGCCAGCTGGGCAGCCGCGACCCGCAGGTCGGCGGTGAAGGGCGAGTAGTTCATGCTCACGACGCGGCCGAACCCGCGGCGGCGCAGGCCGCGGCGCAACAGGGTGAAGATCGACCGGTTGTCGGCCATGCCGTGCACGAGCAGGATGGGCGTCCCCGCCGCCTCCACGTCCGAGATGACCAGGCCCCGCTGGGTCGGCGGCAGGTGCTCGACGCGGTACTCCAGCTGGCTGCTGCGCCCGTGCCGCCCGACCAGCCCCCAGGGGTAGAGGGCGAGGTGCGTGGTGAGCCAGGCTGCCTCGACCGCGGCACCGAGCAGTCCCGTCGGCGTGGCCAGGGCCTTGGCCGCCCCGCCGACGAGGTCCTGGGCGGTGGCGGTCGCCGCGACGGCGGTGCCCGCGACGCGGCCGACGGCCGAGCCGACGGCCGAGCTCGTCGTCGAGCCGGCACGGCGACCGAGGGCGCGGGCCTGACGGGGCACGTCGCCTGACGCCGACCGCAGTGCTGCCGCGTGTCGGCGCAGGTTCGGGTCCGGGCTGATCTGCGACATGACCTTCCGAACCTAGTCCAGCAGGGGCCGTTCCGCGCGGCTTCCGGCCCGCAGCGGCAGGGTGTGGCGCGCATCGCCCCGAGGCGATGTCCGGATCTGTCCACGGAGTGGATAGTCTGCGTCCATGACTAGCTCACCGTTGCGCGTGGTCGTGGCCAAGCCGGGCCTCGACGGCCATGACCGGGGCGCCAAGGTCGTGGCCCGAGCCCTGCGCGACGCCGGTATGGAGGTCATCTACACCGGCCTGCACCAGACGCCCGAGCAGATCGTCGAGGCCGCCATCCAGGAGGATGCCGACGCCGTGGGTCTGTCGGTCCTCTCCGGCGCGCACATGACCCTCTTCGCCAAGGTCATGGACCTGCTCGCGCAGCGGGACGCCGCCGACATCGTCGTCTTCGGTGGCGGCATCATCCCCGAGGCCGACATCCCCGAGCTCGCGAAGATCGGTGTCGCCAAGGTCTTCACGCCCGGCGCGACCACGACCGAGATCGTGTCCTGGGTCCGGGGCAACGTCACCCAGCAGTAGGCGCAGCGTTGTCCACGGCGGCCACTGCCGCCCTCAGCGCGCGATCGGCACGCTCAGCCTGGCCGGCGCGGTCGGTGACGCCCGCACCGTGACCGGCTGGACGGCATACGCGTTCTTGTAGGCGGCGTCGGTGCTGGCCAGTGCGAGCTGCAGCCGGTGCCCCGCCTCGACGCGGTGGACGATCGCCGGGAGCTCGATGTGCACCGGCTGGGTCACGTCTGCGACCCGCACCGGGCTGATCAGCTTGTGCACGAGGGTCTTCGAGCCGTCGGGTGCGACGTCGTAGAGCTTCGCGAAGACCTGGAGCTGGCCGGCGGGGCCGGCGGTCTGGGTGAGGGCGACCGCCGGCGACTCGAACCGCACGTCCAGGGTCGGCGACCCGACCACGTCCACGGCCGAGGCCAGGGGAGCGGTCGACCACGCGCCGAACGTGCCGGGGGTGTCGTAGGGCGCGCTCAGGCCGGCGGGAATCGACACCTGCCCCTCCAGCCCGGAGACCTCGGAGTAGGAAGCCGGTGCTCCGAGACCGGGGTTGGACCACGACGTCGAGCCCGGCTGGACCTGGGCCCTGGAGCCGACCAGCTCGTCGGCGGCGGACAGGTACCACGTGCGGCGCGTGCCGACGGGGTAGGACGAGGCGCTGGCGTAGGCCGGTGCGGCGCTCCCGGTGTAGCCGACCCAGTCGCGGAAGTAGGCGAACTCGGGCCCGGTCGAGACCGCCGAGCCCCGGAGGTGGTGGTCGAACCAGTTCTTGACGCGCAGGCCGAGGTAGGTGTCCTCGATGTGCTGGCCGGTGAGGTCGAGCTCGCCCGGTGCGGCGCCGCTGTGGCCGTTCGTCCCGCCCGAGTGCCCCCATGACTGCCAGGCCATGGTCACGGGGACGCCGCGCGACTTCAGTGAGCGGTAGGTCGCGACGGCCTCCTGGAGGTTGAACAGGGTGTCGTTCTCGCCCTGGATGAGGAAGGTCGGCACCGTGACGCGGTCGGCGTAGTGCGACACCGAGACCCGGTCGGTCAGGCGGTAGGTGTCGGAGGTCGGGTACCCGAGGGTGTCGAGGGTGGCCTTGGCCCGGCACGCCTCGAGGACGAAGTTCGGGCAGCCGATGTTGCGGCTGGGGTCGATCGCCGCTCCCTGGACTCCGTCGAGGATGCCGACGCCGAAGAACAACCCGGTCCAGCCGATCTTCTCGGTCCCGGGGTTGGAGTTGGCGTAGGTCACCCCCCGGGTCAGGCTGGTGTTGTTCGGCGCCAGCGAGTAGCGCAGGTCGTTCCACGTGATGAGGGGGACGAGGGTGTCCACGCGGGCATCGGTGGCTGCGGTCGCGAACTGGATCTGGCCGCCGTACGAGCCGCCCAGCATGCCGATTCGGGGGTCGTGCCTGGCCGCGTCGTCCAGCACCGTCCAGTCGACGGTGAGCGTGCCGGGACCCTGGGTCGTGCCGCCCACCTGGGCGGAGCTGTATGGCGCACTGCCGCCGCCGCCGAGGAACGTGACCAGCGACGAGGCCGCCACCCCGTCGACGCCGGGGTCGTCGAGCGAGATCTTGCAGCCGCTGTCGGGGAAGCCGAGGCCGGTGTAGGACAGCACGGTGTAGCCACGGGCCGCGAAGGCCCGACCGAGCCCCGCCTGGTCGTCCTTGCTGCCCCCGAAGCCGTTGGTCGTCAGGATGGTCGGCACACGGGCGGACCGGGTCGCCGAGTGTGGCTTGTACAGGTCCGCGTCGATCGTGCACGTCTGCGGCGCTCCGAGGTCGTCGCGGCCGGCGGGCACGGTGAACTCCAGCCCGGCGTAGGTGTCGACGGCCTCCAGTGCCGTGGCGGCGGTGGCCGGGGTGGCGGTGGCCCCCGCAGCCGGCGTGGCGGCGGCACCGACCGCGGCGGCAGCAAGGGGCGCGAGCGCCAGAGCGGTGAGCCGGTGGGCTGGGGACGACGGTCGGCGCGGCATCGGGCCTCCACGGTGAGCGGGCGTTGCCGGTGTGGCGGCGCCTCGGTGCCCGGACAACGAGATCGTGGGCCTGCGGTTACGTTCGGTGACCGCATCGTGGATCGGACGTGCCGAGGCGTGGACGTGAGGGCTCGCGCGACGCCTCGCCCTGACCCGATCTTGGCCAACAGCAGAAGAAACAGGGCGCTACGGCCCCTTGCGCCGCAGGTTCCCACGCATTTGGCAAAGTCTTCGCCAGATTCATTGACCGTGCGGCCGCCGTGAAGGTTAGGTCAGCACGGCGCCGACGCCCACGGTCACTCGTGCCGTCTCGGAAGGGGATCGACGTCACCCATGGCGCGCGATCCCATACCGCGCCCTGTCCGAGAAGAGGAACACTCGTGATCCGACTGTCCACCGGCGCCGCACTTGGCGTCGCAGTCGCTGCAGCAGTGGCCACCCCACTGACTGCCGCGTCGGCCGCCACCACCGCGGCACCCAGCCAGGCGCCCGGCGTCGTCAGCGCCCAGGCCGGCGCCGACCAGGACCGCAGCGCCCTGGGGCTCTCGCCCGACGAGAAGCTCGTCGTGCGCAACGTCGTCACCGACCGTGACGGCACCCAGCACGTCCGCTACGACCGCACCTACAAGGGGTTGCGCGTCGTCGGTGGCGACCTCGTCGTGGAGAAGGCCAAGTCCGGCTCGGTGCGCGACGTGCACTGGAACAGCAGCGGCAAGGTGGCCGTCGCGTCGACGAGCCCGGCCGTGAGCGAGGCCTCCGCCGAGAGCTCTGGCGCCAAGCGGGCCGGGTACGCACCGAAGGCGAACGACGGAGAGCTCGTCGTGTGGGCCGGCAGCGGTTCGCCCCGCCTGGCGTGGGACGTCGTGACCGAGGGTGTCAAGGCCGACCAGACCCCCAGCCGCCTGCACACCCTGGTCGACGCCAGGAGTGGCGCCGTCCTGACCTCGTGGGACGAGGTCGTCGAGGGCACCGGCAACTCGATGTACTCCGGCACCGTCACGCTGAACTCGATCCAGTCGGGCAGCAACTGGCTGCTCAAGGACTCCGTCGGCAACTACACGACCGACCTCAACGGTGCGACGACGGGCACGGGAACGCAGTTCACCGATGCCGACAACGTCTGGGGCAACGGCTCCACGAGCTCGCGCCAGACCGCCGGCGTCGATGCGCAGTACGGCGCAGAGAAGACCTTCGCCTACTACAAGAACGTGTTGGGCCGCAACGGGATCTGGAACACCGGAGTGGGCGCACGCAGCCGGGTCCACTACGGCAACGCGTACAACAACGCCTTCTGGGACGGCACCCAGATGACGTACGGCGACGGCGCCGGCAACACCAAGCCGCTCACGTCGATCGACGTCGCAGCCCACGAGATGAGCCACGGCGTCACCGAGAACACCGCTGCCCTCGTCTACTCGGGTGACGCCGGCGGCCTCAACGAGGCCACCTCCGACATCTTCGGCACGGCCGTGGAGTTCTACGCGAACGCACCCGCCGACCCCGGTGACTACCTCATCGGCGAGAAGATCAACATCAACGGCAACGGCACCCCGCTGCGCTACATGGACAAGCCCAGCAAGGACGGCGCGTCCCAGGACTGCTGGACCACCGGCACCAAGAACCTCGACCCGCACTACTCCTCGGGCCCGCTGAACCACTGGTTCTTCCTGGCCTCGGAGGGGTCGGGTGCCCGCACCGTCAACGGGGTCGCCTACAACAGCCCCACCTGTGACGGCTCGACCGTGACCGGCGCCGGACGCAGCAACATCGAGAAGGTCTGGTACCGCACGCTGTCGACCAAGCTCACCTCGAGCAGCAACTATGCGGCGGCCCGCAACGGCGCGATCGCCTCGGCCAAGGAGCTCTTCGGTGCGACCAGCGCCACCTGCACCGCGGTCGAGAAGGCCTTCACGGCCATCGCCGTCCCGGCCGGCACGGAGGCCTGCGGCACCACGCCCCCGCCCACCGGTGGCAACCTGCTGCTCAACCCCGGCTTCGAGTCCGGTGCGGTGAACTGGACCGGCACCGCCGGCCCGATCACCAACAACACCGGCCGGCCCGCCCGCACGGGCAGCTGGAAGCTGTGGCTCGGTGGCAACGGCGCGACCTCGACCGAGACCGTCTCGCAGAGTGTCACCATCCCGTCGACGGTGACCGCGGCCACCCTGTCGTTCTGGATGCGCAGTGACACCGCCGAGTCCGGGAGCACGGCCTACGACACCATGAAGGTGCAGGTCGTCGATGGTGCGACGACCACGACGCTGGCGACCTACTCGAACGTCGGGACCAACGCGACGTACGCCCAGAAGTCGTTCAGCATGACGGCCTACAAGGGCAAGACCGTCTCGGTGAAGTTCCTGCTCAACGAGGACTCCTCGCTGCAGACGTCCTTCGTCGTCGACGACACCGCTCTCGCCACCAGCTGACGAAGGGACAGGGGCGGCGCTCACGCGAGCGCCGCCCCTGTCCGCCCCCACTCCCAGCACTCATCCCCCCACCGATGGAGATCTCGTGAAGAAGACGTCAGCAGGCCTCGCATTCGGCGTGGTCGTCGCAGCAGCCGTCGCGATGCCCCTCGCCGCGGCCCAGGCAGCCCCCGCCGCCTCCGCCCCCACCGCCCCCGCCGACGCCGCCAGGGCGCTGGGACTGGGCTCCGGGCAGAAGCTCGTCGTCAAGAACGTCGTCACCGACCAGGACGGCACCAGCCACGTGCGCTACGAGCGGACGTACAACGGCCTGAAGGTGATCGGCGGCGACCTGGTCGTCGAGCGCACCGCAGCCGGCGCCACGAGGTCGGTGCGCTGGAACGCCACCAAGTCCGTCGACGTCGCCACGGCCCCGACCCTGACGCCGGGCCAGGCCCGCAGCGCGGCCAGGGCCAGCTCCGCGGCCGGCTCCGCGCTCGTCGTGTATGCCGCCGAGTCCGGTGCGCGCCTCGCCTACGACGTCGTGAGCGAGGGTGTCAAGGCCGACCAGACCCCCAGCCGCCTGCACACCATCGTGGATGCCCGCAGCGGCGCCACGCTGGACCGCTACGACGACATCGTCGAGGGCACGGGCAGCTCGCAGTACTCCGGCACCGTCGCCCTGGGCACCACGCCGGTCAGTGGCAGCTACGAGCTGAAGGACTCGGTCGGCAACTACACGACCGACCTCAACGGTGCGACCACCGGCACCGGGACGCAGTTCACCGATGCGGACGACCTCTGGGGCAACGGCTCGGTGAGCTCGCGCCAGACCGCTGCGGTCGATGCCCACTACGGGGCGGAGAAGACGTTCGACTACTACAAGAACGTGTTGGGCCGCAACGGGATCTGGAACACCGGAGTGGGCGCACGCAGCCGGGTCCACTACGGCAACGCGTACAACAACGCCTTCTGGGACGGCACCCAGATGACGTACGGCGACGGCGCGGGCAACACCAAGCCGCTCACGTCGATCGATGTCGCCGGCCACGAGATGAGCCACGGGGTCACCGAGAACACTGCGGGTCTGGTCTACCGCGGTGACGCCGGCGGCCTCAACGAGTCGACCTCGGACATCTTCGGCACGGCCGTGGAGTTCTACGCGAACTCCGCCGCCGACCCCGGTGACTACCTCATCGGCGAGAAGATCGACATCAACGGCAACGGCACCCCGCTGCGCTACATGGACAAGCCCAGCAAGGACGGCCGGTCGCAGGACTGCTGGACGACGGGAACCAAGAACCTCGACCCGCACTACTCCTCCGGCCCGCTGAACCACTGGTTCTTCATGGCTTCGGAGGGTTCGGGCGCCCGGACCGTCAACGGGGTCGCCTACAACAGCCCCACCTGTGGGACTGCTGGGGCCGTGACCGGCGCCGGTCGGACCAACATCGAGAAGGTCTGGTACCGCACGCTGTCCACGAAGCTCACCTCGCGCAGCGACTACAAGGCTGCTCGCGAGGGTGCCATCGCCTCCGCCAAGGAGCTGTACGGCGCCGGCTCGCCGACCTGTGTCGCCGTGAAGTCGGCCTTCGACGCCATCGCCGTGCCGGCGGGTTCGCAGACCTGCTGACCTGAGCCGCTCGTGACAGTGCGCCGTCGACCACGAGTCGGCGGCGCACCGTCAGGTCCGGGCGGGACTGCGGTTCAGCGGCAGGTGGTGCGCTCGGCCGCCGGCTTGACGAGGTCCTCGAGCAGGGCGCCCACCGCGGGCGCGGTGCCCGGGAGGTCACCCTCCTGCAGGGCGATGCTCCCGCGCGAGGTCGTCAGCGTCACGACCAGTCCGTCGGGGTGCTGCGCAGACGCGGTCGCCGTACCCGTCGCGGTGGCTGCGGTGCGCGCCAGGGCGGCCAACGCCTCCGAGCCGACCGTGCAGGTGCTCACGCCCGCCTTCGTCGTCACCTTTGCCAAGCCGTCCTGTCCCACGACGACCGTGTCGGCGAACCCGGCGAGTCCACCGCTGCGCTCGACCGTGATCGGGAACACCGCGTCGCTGCTCGAGCCGGTCGCTGGCGTGCTGTCGGGGGTCGACCCGCACCCGCCGAGCAGGAGCGCACCGGTGAGGGCGAAGGGGGCGAGGACAGGCAGCGTGCGATTTCGCGGCATACCGGACACCCTCCCACGGTCGACGCCGACGCAGCGAGAGACTGGGCGCATGGCGCTCTCCATGGCAGACCTCGACGCGGCAACCGCGGTGGTGCGCAAGCACTTCCCGGCGACTCCCCAGTTCGCGTGGCCACTGCTCGGTGAACAGGTCGGTGCCACCGTCTGGGTCAAGCACGAGAACCAGACCCCGACCGGCGCGTTCAAGGTGCGAGGTGGCCTGGTCTACGCCGACCGGCTGACGCGGGAGCGCCCGGACGTCACCGGGATCGTCTCGGCCACCCGCGGCAACCACGGCCAGTCCCTCGCCTACGCCGGACGTGCCGCCGGGCTGCGCGTCGTCATCGTCGTCCCCGAGGGCAACAGCCCCGACAAGAACGCCGCGATGCAGGGGTTCGGGGCCGAGCTGGTCGTGCACGGTGCCGACTTCCAGGAGTCGCGCGAGCACGCCGCCCGGTTGGGGGCAGAGCTCGGGCTCGAGACGGTGCCGTCGTTCCACGCCGACCTCGTGGCCGGCGTCGCGACCTACGCCAAGGAGCTGTTCGACGCGGCGGGGCCGCTGGACGCGGTCTACGTCGGCGTCGGCATGGGGTCGGGCATCGCCGGGCTCGTGGGGGTGCGCGACCTGCTCGGCCTGACGACCCGGATCGTGGGGGTCGTCGCGGAGAAGGCACCGGCCACCGCCCTGTCGTTCGCGGCCCGGGAGGTCGTGACGACGGACCGGGCCGCGACGTTCGTCGACGGTGTCGCCTGTCGCACGCCCGACCCCGAGGCGATCGCCACCATCCTCGCCGGTGCCGACCACATCGTGACGGTGGGTGAGGACGAGACGGCTGAGGCCATGCGGGTGCTGCTGCGCACGACGCACCAGCTGCCCGAGCCGGCGGGCGCCATCGCGCTGGCCGGCCTGCTGGCCGAACGAGGCACGGTCGCGGGGGAGCGGGTGGGGGTCATCCTGTCCGGCGGCAACTGTGACGCGTCGATCCTCGCCGAGGTCCTCGCCGGCCGGACACCGGCCGCCTGACCCGACCCGTTCGTCGTGAGATTGCTCCCACCTGCCGCACCCGTGGGGCCCGAACTGCTCCGACAGGACTAGTCTCGGGGCCGAACCTCACCCATCTGCAGACGAGGACGTCAGACGTGGATCTGTTCGAATACCAGGCTCGAGACATGTTCGAGAAGCACGGCGTGCCCGTACTCGCCGGTGCCACCGCCACCACTCCCGCGCAGGCGCGCGAGGCCGCGGAGGCCATCGGGCCCAAGAGCGGCGGTGTCACCGTCGTCAAGGCCCAGGTCAAGACCGGGGGCCGCGGCAAGGCCGGCGGCGTCAAGGTCGCCAAGTCCGCCGAGGAGGCCGAGCAGCACGCGCAGGCCATCCTCGGGATGGACATCAAGGGCCACACCGTGGGCACCGTGATGATCGCCCAGGGCGCGCGCATCGCCGAGGAGTACTACTTCTCCGTGCTGCTGGACCGGGCCAACCGCACCTACCTCGCGATGTGCAGCAAGGAGGGCGGTGTCGAGATCGAGCAGCTCGCGGTCGAACGCCCCGAGGCCCTCGCACGCATCGCGGTCGACCCCAACACCGGGATCGACGCGGCCAAGGCAGCCGAGATCGTCGAGGCCGCCGGGTTCGACGCCGAGACCGGTGCCAAGATCGCGCCGGTCCTCGAGAAGCTGTGGCTGGTCTACCGCGAGGAGGACGCCACGCTGGTCGAGGTCAACCCCCTGGTGAAGACCGAGGACGGCGACATCGTCGCGCTCGACGGCAAGGTCACGCTGGACGCCAACGCGGACTTCCGCCACCCCGACCACGAGGCGCTCGAGGACAAGGCTGCGGCGGACCCGCTCGAGGCCGCGGCCAAGGAGAAGGGCCTCAACTACGTCAAGCTCGACGGTTCCGTCGGCATCATCGGCAACGGCGCGGGCCTGGTCATGTCGACCCTCGACGTCGTCGCGTACGCCGGTGAGGAGTTCGCCGGGTCGCCCAAGCCCGCCAACTTCCTCGACATCGGCGGCGGCGCCTCGGCCGAGGTGATGGCCAACGGTCTGCACATCATCCTCGGCGACGAGCAGGTGAAGTCGGTGTTCGTCAACGTGTTCGGCGGCATCACCTCCTGCGACGCGGTGGCCAACGGCATCGTCGGTGCGCTGAACGCACTCGGCGACGAGGCGACCAAGCCGCTGGTCGTGCGGCTCGACGGCAACAACGTGGAGGAGGGCCGACGCATCCTCGCCGACGCCAACCACCCGCTCGTGACCATCGAAGAGACCATGGACGGAGCGGCCCGCAAGGCCGCCGAGCTGGCTTCGGCCGCGTCCAGCCCTGCGAACTGAAGCCAAGGACCGGAGAAACCAACAATGGCAATCTTTCTCGACGAGAACTCCAAGGTCATCGTCCAGGGCATGACCGGCTCCGAGGGCATGAAGCACACCCAGCGCATGCTCGCCTCGGGCACCTCGATCGTCGGCGGCGTCAACCCGCGCAAGGCCGGCACCACGGTCGAGTTCGACGGCGGCGTATCGGTGCCGGTGTACGGCACGGTCGCCGAGGCGATCGAGGCCACCGGCGCGAACGTGTCCGTCATCTTCGTCCCCCCGGCTTTCGCGAAGTCCGCCGTGGTCGAGGCGATCGACGCAGCCATCCCGCTCGCGGTCGTCATCACCGAGGGCATCGCGGTCAAGGACTCCGCCGAGTTCTACGCCTACAGCAAGGACAAGGGCACGACGCGCATCGTCGGCCCGAACTGCCCCGGGCTGATCAGCCCCGGCAAGTCCAACGCCGGCATCATCCCCGCCAACATCGCGGGTGCCGGGCGGATCGGCCTGGTCTCCAAGTCGGGGACGCTCACCTACCAGATGATGTACGAGCTGCGGGAGTTCGGCTTCTCCTCCGCTGTCGGCATCGGCGGCGACCCGATCATCGGGACCACCCACATCGACTGCCTCGAGGCGTTCGAGAACGACCCCGACACCGACGCGATCGTCATGATCGGCGAGATCGGCGGCGACGCCGAGGAGCGCGCGGCGGCATACATCAAGGAGCACGTGACCAAGCCGGTCGTCGGCTACGTCGCCGGCTTCACCGCTCCCGAGGGCAAGACCATGGGCCACGCGGGCGCCATCGTGTCGGGCTCGGCGGGCACGGCGGCCGCCAAGCAGGAGGCCCTCGAGGCCGCCGGTGTCAAGGTCGGCAAGACGCCGTCTGCGACGGCTGACCTGATGCGCGACATCATGAAGGGCCTGCAGCAGTAGGCGACACGCACACATCACGACGAGCGGGCGGCCACCGGTGACGGTGGTCGCCCGCTCGTCGTAGGCGTGGGTGTCCGTTCGACGAGCGTGCCTCAGCCGTCCGGAGGAGGCGGGGGGCCGATTCGGTCTGCAGTTGGTCAAGTGCGGTTCGCCGCTCCCGGAGCGGGTGGTTCTCTGTGAGCCTCCTGCACGACAAGAGCCGTGAACCGCATCTCTCTGGCGGTGAGCTCGTCGGTGCAGGGACCTGGGATGTCCCCCCGCCCGCCAATGAGAGACCTCGCCATGTCGTCGACCCCGAACGCACCTCGCCACCTTCGCCGCCCACTCCGCTCGCGTGCCATCGCCGCCCTAGCCGTGACCGCCGTCGTCGCCGCAGGCCTCGCCTGGCAGGCGTCGACCGCCACCGCGCTCACCCCGGTGACGAGCAACTACTCCTACGGTGACTTCGAGACCAGCCGCTAGCGCCCCCGCGGGGTGGTCGGTCAGCGCAGCCCGCGCCGAACCGCGCCTACGTGGCGAGTCCACCTCGCCTTCTCCGGCACCCACGCCTTGTACGTCGAGGACACGTCTACGACCCGGTCGGTGACCGCGCGCGCCTGGTGACGGCACGGTCTGTGACCCCTGGTGTCGAGTACCACGCGCAGGGCTACGCTCATGCCGAAGACGGGCACGCAGTACCTCGGCCTGAGGTTCTACGACGCGGCCGGTGCCGTGGTCCAGCGGGTCGCCGCGCCCAGCACGACCAGCACCATGCTCTGGTCACGGGTGGAAGCACGCGCGGTGGCCCCAGTCGGCTCCGTCAGCGTGGCAGTCGAGATCTACACCACCGTCCACCGGCGTGTCGTCGAGGCTGGTGGGACGCCATCGAGGTCATCAAGGCCGGGGTCGGCAACAGCGGTTTCGAGACGACCTCCTCCACCGTGCCGCGTCCCCTCGTGGACGGCCTCGACTCCCAGCGGCACGTCGGTCACCATCACGTACGGCTCAGGCTCGACTCGGGTCGCGCAGCCTGAACATGGTGGACTCGTCCACCACGTGCGGCCACGGCACGGTGACGAGCGCACCGATTCCGGTGTTCCCGTCCGTCGGTCACAACCTGCGCGCGTGGGTCCGACCGAGTGACTGGCAGCTATACCGTCTACGGTCCGCTTCCTCGATGCCAGCAAGGCATCGGTCGGACCGTCACAGAGGTTCGCTGCAGGTCGGCAAGCCAGCAACACCTGGGCGCTGGTGTCGAGACAGCTCGATCGCGCCCCCACCGCGCACTGGGCGACGATCGAGCTGGCCACCTCGATCACGGGCAAGGCTGCGGGTGACTTCTGGACGCCATCGACCTCCGCCCCTCCGCGGGGTCGTGTACGCACACCTTCACCCACGGTCCATCCGTCCAGCCGGTTGATGCCTTCAGCAACACCAATGTGCCGACGCCGTCGTGGTGGGTGGCCGGGCCAAGCTCGTGAGCGCGGTGTCCGGCAGCCCCGCGGAGTTCCAGGTGGTCGACATCGAGAGCGGCACCGTCGAACGGCGACTCCCGCTCGGCACGATGAAGATCAGCTGGGCCCTGACGACCGGACCGGACAACGCCGTCTATGTCGGCGGGAACGACGGGCACCTGTGGCGGTGGGAACTGGGCGCATCCAGCATCACGGACCTCGGCCGCGTGACGAGCAAGGCCACCACCGTGTTCGACCTCGAGCCGGGCAAGGACGGCAGGGTGTGGGGCGTCTCCTACCCCGCCTCGGAGCTGTGGAACTACTCCCCGGACACCGAGACCATCAGCAGCCTCGGCACGCTCAGCACCGCGCACACGCTACGCCCGAGCCCTGGCCGTCGACGGCACCTATGCCTGGGTCGGCCTGGGTTCCGAGGACCCGACGCGTCATGCGGGTCACCTTGAGCCAGCCCTCCGAGACGCATGCTGCTGCCCCTGCCGACCCCGGTGACGAGTGGGAACATCACCGAGCTCGACCTGCGCGGCCGCTACCTGGCCGTGCGGGCTCCGGCAGGGGTGACGCCCCAGCGGGGCGACGGTCACGGTCCGAGCGCCGGCTGTACGACACGGTCGCCCGCACCTGGAACGTCGACTGCGAACACTCGCGTGCACAGCGCCCCTCCGGCCCTCGACAGCGCAGGCAACCTGTACTACTTCCGATACAAGCAGCTCATGTATCGATCGACGGCGGCACCGGCGAGAGCGGCACTCGAGGCGACATCACCGCGGGTCCGGGACGCGACCGACTCACCCTTCGGGCAACCCTGGGCGGGATCGCCGGCGAGTGGATCCTGACGTACGACACGGACGGCACCTTGTCGGCGGTCAACACTGAGCACGATGAAGGAGCTGTCCTACCGCGTCGAGTTCCTGACGACGAAGATGCGGATCAAGTCGCTCACTGCGGGGGCGGACACCTGTTCGTCGGCGGCTACGGCGGCTCCAGCCTGGCTGTCATGAACCCCGACCTGACGCACAGGGCGCAGTACCCGTTGGTCCCCTACGGCCCCGGGGTCATCGGCGAGGTCGAGAGCACTGTGACGCACGGCCAGTACCAGTACATCGGCACCTACACCGACGCGACGCGTCTTCCGGTACGACACCACCAAGCCCTGGGACGACGGCGTCAACCCGGCTCTCGTGGCCACGCTCGGACCGGGCTACCGCAGGACCGACCGCTGGCTTGGGCGACGGCCGGGTCGCGGGTGTTCTTCGGCACCGTGCCGCGGTACGGGATGCTCGGTGGCACCCTCGGGCATCTTCGACAACGACAACACCTCGCCGCGCATCGTCAACAAGCCGGTCGTGGACCAGAGCATCATCTCGCTGGCGGCAGCAGGGGACGTCGTCTACGGAGGCACCTCGCGCTGGGGCGGGCTCGGTGCCACTCCGACCCAGTCATCGGCGAAGGTCTTCGCCTACAACGCAGCCACCGGGCAAGAAGCTCTGGGAGGTGGCGCCGGTGTCAGGCGCAGAAGCGTTCGGCGCCGTGGCCCTGGGTCCCAACAAGACCTTGTGGGCCTCCCTCGGGTCGACCGTCGTCGAGCTGAACCCGACGACGGGCGCAACGTTGCGCGTCGTGACCCTGCAGACGCAATCGGGCGCGAAGCCGACGACACCGGTGCTCCACAACGCCGGCATGGTGATTCGACAAGGGCCTCATGTACCTCGCCGCGGCTGCCCGGGTGTACGTCTTCGACCCCGTGACACTGCGGGTCGACATGCCGGTGACCGGTGGCCTGACCACGCCGATGATCGTCGTCCGCGACGGGGTGCTCAACGTCGCACAGGACACCATCTTGCGACAGATCATCATCAAGTAGCCGGCGCCGGACAGACATGGCGACGGGCGACACCGGCAGGGGGCCGGTGTCGCCCGTCGGTCTTTGGCGGCAGCGTCTGCAGGGTCTGCCGGTCCTACTTCTGGCGGGCGAGGGAGAGCAGCCGGTCGAGCTCGGCGAACCCCTGGTCGGCTCGACCGGTGAAGCCCTGGCCGTCGCTGGTGCCGTGGAAGACCACGGTCGTCCACGCCCCCGGTGTCGCCAGCGCCGTCACACCCACCCACCGGTAGGCCGTGCCACCGGTGACCCGCTTGGTCATGAGGTAGGTGCCCGGGCCGGGTCCCTTGGTGACGGTGACTCGGCCGTCCTGCTCGGTGCAGCCCTTGGCCAGCGTCGCCTCCTCGGCGCGGAGCTGCGCGGCGGCCGCGTCCGTTGCCTGGGAGGCGTCGGCCGAGTCGTCCACCCGCACCCGCTGGTGCCCGATGACGTTGGCATCGCCGCTGCCGGCGCGGATCTCGACCTCGCCGAGGCGTCCGCCGAAACCGGCGAGGAAGCCGCTCGTCTCGCAGAACACCCCGATGGCGCCGGTGGTGTCCTGCGGGTCGCCCTTGCCGGCGTACGCCGGGGCGCCCTGGGCGAACAGCGGAGCAGTCCACTGTGACGCGGCGACGAAGAGCTTCGACGACGGGACCGGGGACGGCCCGGTCACGGGCATCTGCTCGTCCGCGGCCGTCGTGGCGACGGGTGGGGACGTGGACCCGCCGTCGGCGCCGGTGCCGTAGCGGGCGAGCCGCTGCTGTGCGGTCGTCGCCAGGGCTTCGACCTGTGCCCGGGTGAAGACCGGGGTCGCGTGGTCGGGGTCGACGACCTGGAGCACGGCCAGGTCGTGCTCGGCGTGGACGATGACGAACCAGCCCGACCCCGCGGCTCCTGCGGTGTAGGAGTAGAGCGACCCCGCATCGGTCTCGACCGGCCCGTTGACCCGGAACCCTGGCGCCAGGGCGCAGTCGGAGATGTCGCTGGCGACGCCGGACGCGGCCGTCGCGGGGTCGGTGCCGGAGCCCAGGGCGAAGCGCACCTGCCCACCGGAGGCGGTGGCCGCATCGAGCGTGAGGCCTTCCTGCTGGACCTTGGTGCCCGGCTCCACGTCGAGGCACTCGACGGCCTCGAAGGGCTTGACCGGGGTCAGGCGGGCCGTGCCGGTCAGGCCGAGGGCGCTGGTCCAGTCGGTGACCAGGGGGAGCGCGCCGGGCTTGGCGAGCGGGTCAGCCGTCGCGCCGCCGGTGGGCTGGGTCGTCGGCGCCGAACCCGTGGCCTGCGTGGCGGGGACGAGCGGCAGGGTGCCGTCACGACCGAGCTGTCCGTACCCGACCGCTCCGACCACCACGGCCGCGGCCGCCGCAGCAGCGGTGAGGGCGAGCGCCCGCTGGCGGCGGCGCCGTACGCCTCGCGCCCGGACGAACCGCACCTCGGGCAGCGGCACGGCATCGACGTCCTCACGCAGGGTCGCCAGGGCGGTGCGCAGCTGGGCGTCGTCGTCCGCCGTCCAGTCCTCGTGCTCAGCCATGGGTGCTCTCCTCGTGCCGCAGGGCCTGCGCGAGCTGCGCGCGGCCTCGGTGCAGGCGCGCCTTGACGGTGCCTGCGGGGGTGTTGGTCTCGTGGGCGATCTGGGCGATGGACAGGTCGCCGATGTAGTGCAGCGTGACGGCCTCGCGCAGTGGTTCGGACAGGGTCCGCAGTGCGGCGACGACGGCCACCCGGTCCTCGGTGGGCGGACCGGTGGTGTCGTGGGCCCCGTGCCGCTCGTAGGCACGGTCCCGGGTGTTCTTCTTGCGCCACCCCGAGATGGCCACCCTCCGGGCGACCGTCCGCACCCAGGCGAGCGGGTCGTCGTGCGTGCGCACGGTCGACCACTGCTGCCAGGCACGGGCATACGCCTCCTGGGTGCTGTCCTGGGCGACGGTGAGGTCCCCGGTGAAGCCGTACACGAGGTGGACGACCCGTCGGGCGGTGTCGCGGTAGAACGCGTCGAACTCCGCCTCCGCGGACTGCGGCCCCATCTCCACCTCGCGCTCCTCCGGCGCCGTCTGGACGCTTCGGTTCCTCAGTGCCATCACACCGCAGCAGACGCGACCGGTGGGCTCCCGGTTGCGGCGCGTTCGGACATTTCTCGCCGTGTGTCGGCGTTGCCTGCGGCTCGGCGGACCGGCGGTCGGCGACGATGGGGCGGATATGACTGTGATGGAACTGCTGCGTGGGGTGACGTCGACATCGGGCGGACCCGTCCCGAGGGCGCACCAGCGCACCCTGCTCGCGGGGGCCGGTGCCGCCTCCGCCTCGGCCCTGGTGTTCGTGCTCCCGGCGCTGCTGGTGTGGGTGGCTGCGTCCGAGAGCACCGTCGCCTGGACCACGTCGCTCGGGGTCGGGGCGAGCCTGTGGCTCCTGGCCACGGGCGCGCACCTGACCCTCGGGGCGACGACGATCACCGTCGTCCCCCTCCTGTTCCTGGCGCTCGCCGCGGTCGGCGGTGCCTGGGCGGCCGTGCGGGCGGTGCGGGACAGCGCGCAGGACCGCACCGTCAGCCTCGCCGGCGAGCTGCTCCACCGCCCCCTCGCGGTCGGGTTGGCCGTGTGGACCCTCGGGTATGCCGCCGCAGCGGCCCTGTGGGCAGTCGTCGCCTTCGTCGCCGGTCCCCGACCGGTGCTGTGGACGCTGCTCGGGCCCGTCCTGCTGGTGCCCCTGGCGTCCGCGCTGCTGGCGCTGGTCCACCTCCTGCGTCGCCGACCCGAGCTGGCCGGGGAGCGGCTGCGTCGGCCGGCCTGGCTGCCCGACGCCGTCCGCCGGGGACTGCGACCGGGGGTCGAGGGCGCTGCTGCCCTGCTCGGCGTGGGCGTCCTGGTCTCGATCGGCTTCGTGGTGCTGCACTTCGGCAAGGTCAGCAACCTGCAGGGCGAGCTGGCGCCCGGCGTCGTCGGCGGGGTGGTGCTCGCCCTCGCCCAGCTGCTCGTCCTGCCCAACCTGGGGCTCTGGGCCGTGTCGTTCCTGGCCGGCACCGGGTTCTCCGCGGCCGAGGGTGCGTCGGCGACCTGGACCGGGTCCCGCACGTCGCTGCTGCCGATGGTGCCGGTGTTCGGGGCGCTGCCCGAGCCGGGCGCTTTTCCGGTGTGGCTGCCCGTCGTCGTGCTCGTGCCCGTCGCGGTCGGCGCGTTCGTCGGCTGGCGGGCGCTGCGCTCGGTGGCGCGGTTGTCGACCGGACGGACCAAGCTCACCGTCGCCGGTGTCGCGGTGGCCGGGGCGGCGGGGCTCATCGGACTGCTGGACCTCGTCGCGGGTGCCTCGCTCGGCCAGGCCCGGCTCTCCTCGATCGGCGCACCGGCCGGGGCGATGACCCTTGCCCTGCTGGTCGAGCTGGCTGCCGGAGCCGCCCTGGTGCTCGTCTGGGACCGCTGGAAGCTGCGCCGCTGACCCGTACGCACGCGACGACAGGGTGGGTGCCGCTCCTGAGCTCGTCGGTCGGTATCGTCTCCCGCGTGACCGGGACCGGGACGACGCAGCCCACGGGCATCGTCGTCCTCATCTCCGGGTCGGGGACGAACCTGCAGGCGCTGATCGACGCCACGGCCGACGCGGCATACGGGGTCCGCATCCTCGCCGTGGGCGCCGACCGCGCCGGAATCTCCGGTCTGCACCGGGCGGCCGCAGCGGGCATCACCACGTTCGTGTGCCGTGTCGAGGACCACGCGACGCGGGCCGACTGGGATGCGGCGCTGGCCGAGCGCATCGCCGACCACGGTCCGGCGTTCGTCGTCTCGGCAGGGTTCATGAAGATCCTCGGTCCGCGCGTGCTCGCCGACCACATCGTCCTCAACACCCACCCGGCCCTGCTGCCGGCGTTCCCCGGTGCCCACGCCGTGCGCGACGCGCTCGCCGCCGGGGCGTCCGTCACCGGGTGCACCGTCCACGTCGTCGACGCCGGCGTCGACACCGGTCCCGTCCTCGCCCAGTCCACGGTCGAGGTCCGGCCCGGGGACACCCAGGACACGCTCCACGAGCGCATCAAAGCCGTCGAGCACCCGTTGCTCGTCAACATCGTGGGCCGCGCGGCCCGCGAAGGAATCACCGTCATCGATGGGAAGGTCAGCATTCCGTGACCCAGCAGTCCAGCCCCGAGCCCGCCGACGACGCAGGACGCCGACCGGTCCGTCGCGCACTCGTCTCCGTCTACGACAAGACCGGGCTGGAAGAGCTGGCCAGGGGCCTGCACGCCGCCGGCGTCGCGCTCGTCTCCACCGGCGGCTCGGCCAAGCTCATCGAGGGCCTGGGCATCCCGGTGACCGAGGTCGCCGACCTCACCGGCTTCCCCGAGTGCCTCGAGGGCCGCGTCAAGACGCTGCACCCCCGCGTGCACGCCGGCATCCTCGCCGACACCCGCAAGGACGACCACGTCCGCCAGCTCGAGGAGCTCGGGATCGAGCCGTTCGAGCTCGTCGTCGTCAACCTCTACCCCTTCGCGGCGACCGTTGCCTCGGGGGCCGCTGCGGACGAGGTCATCGAGCAGATCGACATCGGCGGGCCCTCGATGGTGCGTGCCGCCGCCAAGAACCACCCGAGCGTCGCCGTCGTCACCGACCCTGCCGCGTATGGCGCGGTGCTGGCTGCGGTCGCGGCCGGCGGGTTCACCCTGGGTGAGCGCAAGGTCCTGGCGGCGCAGGCGTTCGTGCACACCGCGACCTACGACGTGCACGTCGCGTCGTGGATGGGCAGCGCCTACACCGACACCTCCGACGGCACCGGGTTCCCCGCCTGGGTCGGCGCTACGTGGGACAAGGCCGACGTCCTGCGCTACGGCGAGAACCCGCACCAGCGGGCCGCGCTGTACACCAGCGGTTTCCAGCCGCGGCCGGGTCTGGCCCAGGCGACCCAGCTGCACGGCAAGGAGATGTCCTACAACAACTTCGTCGACGCGGACGCCGCCGTCCGAGCCGCCTACGACCACGGGGACCAGCCGACCGTCGCGGTCGTCAAGCACGCGAACCCGTGCGGGATCGCCGTCGGCGACGACATCGCCGACGCCCACCGCAAGGCGCACGCCTGCGACCCGGTCTCGGCGTTCGGCGGCATCGTCGCGGCGAACCGCCCGGTCACCGCCGCGATGGCCGAGACGGTGGCCGACATCTTCACCGAGGTCGTCGTGGCGCCCGGGTTCGAGCCCGACGCGCTCGAGATCCTCACCCGCAAGAAGAACATCCGGCTGCTCGAGTGCGCCCGTCCGGCCCGCGGAGGGGTCGAGATCCGGCCGATCAGCGGCGGCCTGCTCATGCAGCAGCGCGATGGTGTGGACGCGGTCGTCGAGGACGAGGCCGGGGTCGTCACCGGTGGCGACGACAGCGCCCACTGGCGTCTGGTGAGCGGCGAGCCCGCCGACGAGGCGACCCTCGCCGACCTGCAGTTCGCCTGGCGCTCGGTCCGGGCCGTGAAGTCCAACGCCATCCTGCTGGCCTCCGGCGGGGCGTCGGTGGGCATCGGCATGGGCCAGGTCAACCGGGTCGACTCCTGCCACCTCGCGGTGTCGCGGGCCGGCTCCGACCGCGCTCGCGGTGCGGTGGCCGCCTCGGACGCCTTCTTCCCGTTCGCCGACGGGCTCCAGGTGCTGCTCGACGCCGGGGTCCGCGCCGTCGTCGCCCCCGGTGGTTCCATGCGCGACCCCGAGGTCGTCGAAGCCGCTGCCGCCGCTGGCGTCACGATGTACTTCACCGGCACCCGCCACTTCGCCCACTAGACCCCCCTCCCGACTCGCTAGGGTTTCGGTCAGTGGCGCACCCTGCGCCGAGACGGAGGATGCACGGTGCTGCTGCTGGCCTTTTCGGGCGTGCTGCTCGTCGCCGTGCTCGTCTCGAGCCTGGCCCACCGCACGATCCTGTCCACGGCGGTCCTCTTCCTCGTCGCCGGGTTCCTGCTCGGGGACGGGGTCCTCGGGGTCATCTCGATCGGAGAGGGCGACGACTCGGTCTCGGTGCTCGCCGAGCTCGCGCTGTTCGCGGTGCTGTTCACCGACGGGATGCGGGTGGGTTGGCAGGACCTGCGACAGGCCTACGCCCTGCCGGGCCGGGCGCTGCTCGTCGGGCTGCCGCTGACGCTGCTGGCCACAGCGCTGTTCGCCAAGTTCATCGTGGGCCTGGACTGGCCCGAGTCCCTGCTGCTCGGAGCCGTGCTCGCACCCACCGACCCGGTGTTCGCCTCCGCCCTGGTCGGCAACGACAAGGTGCCCCGTCGGCTGCGCCACCTGCTCAACGTCGAGTCCGGGGTCAACGACGGCCTGGCGCTGCCGTTCGTCGTCGTGCTCCTGGCGGTCTCCCAGGGGGCGAAAGACCTGCACGCTCCGGTCCTGGCTCGGGAGCTGGTCGTCGGCATCCTCATCGGGATCGTGGTGCCCTACGTCGCCATCAAGCTCGAGCAGACCCGCCTGTTCAAGGTGTCCGCACGCTACGAGCCCCTCAACGCCGTCGCCATCGGGTTGCTCGTCCTGGCCCTCGCCAAGGTCATCGACGGCAACCTGTTCCTGGCTGCCTTCGCGGCAGGTATCACGGTGGCCACCGTGGGCCAGGCCCAGCGGGAGTCGTTCGAGGAGTTCGGCGAGCTCATCGCCGAGATCCTCAAGCTGGCGGCGCTGCTCGTCTTCGGGGTGCTCATCACGCCCACGTTCATCGGGGAGATCAGCCTCGGCGGTTGGGTCTTCGCCGTGCTGGCCATCTTCGTCGCCCGGCCACTGGCGCTCGCGCTGTCCTTCGTCGGGGCCAAGCTCAACATGCGGGAGCAGGCAGCCGCGATGTGGTTCGGACCCAAGGGGTTCGCGTCGGTGGTCTACGGCCTGCTCGTCCTCGACTCAGGCATCCCCGAGGGCGACCTGTTGTTCCACCTCATCGCGATCACCATCGTCATGTCGATCATCCTGCACTCGTCCACCGATGTGCTCGTGGCCCGGTGGTTCGACGAAGACCAGGAGACGCCCCACTGGCACGACCCGGTCCGCCGCGCCATCCGTGGACGGCGGCAGCCCAGCAGCGACAGCTGACACCAGCGATCACTGTGATCAGTTGGCGCTGTTGGAGGCGGGCTCTGGCGACGCCTACCGGTCACTGTGATCAGTTGGCGCTGTTGGAGACGGGCTCTGGCGACGCCGACCGGTCACTGTGATCAGTTGGTGCTGTCGCCTCCGGGTCCTGGGTAGCCGGTCGGGTCGCCGGAGCCGAGGTCGACGATCGCTGCGACGGGGCCGCCACCGTCCGGGCCCTGGTGGGCTGCCGACACGGAGACGAACACGGCCGGGTCGCCGGTCACCGAAGCCGTCACGCCGCCCACCGCCGCCTTGATCTGGCGGTGCCAGTGCACGTCCGAGTCGTCGAGCATGGCGTTGCGGCGACCGCGGACCTGGCCGTCCTGGCTGGTCTCGCACTTGAGGAACACGTTGACGAGCCGACCCTGCAGGTCGCTGGAGTGCGGGCGGTCGGGCAGGTCGAGGCCGGCGTCCTTGATGGCTTCCCAGATGCCGTCGGCGTCGAGGGCGTCGCGCATGACCGAGTGCCCGATCCGGTAGCGGCCGCCGATGCCGCGGGTGTTGCCGACGACGATGACCTGGGCCCGGTCGAGCTCGACGCCCGAGGAGCAGGAGGCGACCGACGAGAAGAGGCTGCGGTCGCGCAGCACGTCCTCGTCGCGGGGCATCTCGATCTCGCCGAGGGCGACCGCGATGCCGAGCGCCGTCCCACCGTTGGACACGTCCATCGACGCGAGCGTGTCCTGCGTGAACACGTCGTTGCCGCGGCTCCTGGCGTCGCGGATGGTGTCGATCGTCAGCAGCGGGGTCTTGGTCTGCACGTAGTGGACGTCGGCGGCGTCGGTGATGCCTGCCTTCTCCATGGCGACCTTCACGGCGTCGGCGACCTTGGTGACCATGGCGGTCCGGCCGATGTCCTCGGGCAGCAGGACCTCGCTCATCGCGAACCCGACGGTCAGCCGCGGCTCGTCGGACTGCTCCGCCTGCTCGGCCGGGACGGTGGCGAAGATCGTGGCGTGCGGGCTGATGATGCCGTCGGTGCCGCCGGACCAGACGATCGGGACCTGCTTGACCTGCTCGGGGTCGGCGCCCTTCTCGACCAGGACCTCGCGGAACGCACGGTCGGCGATGATCCGGGTGTAGTCGTTGACACCGCCGTTGCCCTCGGTCTTGCCGATGACGGCAACGACCCTGCTGGCCTCGATGACGCCGTCGTCGATGAGCGTGGCCAGCTCGCTGGCGTCGGAGACGCTGTGGAGCGGCACCTTGCGGACCTCGATGGGCTCTGGCACGGGACTCACCCTTCTGTTGGAGTTACCGGTGTTGGAGCTGCCGGTGTTGCGGTGGTGGGGGACTCGATGATGGTGCCGACCTCGCCGGTCACGGCGTCGGCGATGCGGTCGAGGACGGTGATGACGCTGCGCCGGCCCCCGCCGCGGACGAACCGCAGCGCCGCCTCGACCTTGGGACCCATGGAGCCGGAGGCGAACTGGCCGTCCGCGGCATACTGCTCCATCTCCTCCAGCAGCACCCGGCCGACGGGCCGCGCCCGGTCGGTGCCGTAGCCGAGGACGGCGTGCTCGACGTCGGTGGCGATGACGAGGACGTCGGCGCGGACCGCACGGGCGAGCACCGCTGCGGTGAGGTCCTTGTCGACGACCGCCTCGACTCCCTGGACCGATCCGTCGGGCTCCCGCACGACGGGTATGCCGCCGCCCCCCGCCGCGACGACGACGTAGCCCGCCTCCAGCAGGGTGAGGACCGTGTGGGTGTCGAGGACCTCGAGGGGCTCGGGGGAGGCGACCATGCGGCGCCAGCCCTGGTCCCCCCGGTCCTGCCAGGTCTCGCCGTGCTCGATCAGCGGCAGGGCCTGGTCGTGGGGGAGGAACCGGCCGACCGGCTTGGTCGGGGTCGCGAACCCCGGGTCGTCACGGCCCACGAGCGTGCGGCTGACCACGGCGGCGGCGCGACGCTCGAGCCCCCGAGCGGCGAAGGCGGCCTCGAGGGTGTCCAGTGCCGTGAAGCCGATGGTGCCCTGCGTCTGGGCGCCGCACCAGTCGAGCGGGACCGGGGGGACGACATGGGCGGCGAGCTCGTTCTTGACGAGCAGGTTGCCGACCTGGGGGCCGTTGCCGTGGGTGAGGACCACCTCGTGCCCGGCCGCCACGACGGACGCGACATGCTCCATCGCCCGGCCGATGGCCTCCCGCTGGGCCAGCGGGGTGGCGCTGCCGTCGGGGCCGGTCATGGCATTGCCGCCGAGGGCGATCAGGACCCGCATGCCACCCCTCACAGTCGTCGTGCGGCGAGCCTAGGGAGGCCGAGCGGGTGCTGACGTTGGCAGGACCTGCCCAAGAGCAAGGGTGTGGTTGGCAGATCTGCTCGCCGACCGTGCGGGTCAGCCCAGCGCGACCACGAGGTCGCGCACCACCTCGGGGTCGTCGAGGTCGTCGCCGAACAGCTCACGCAGCTGGCCGACGCGGTAGCGGACGGTCTGCTGGTGCACGAACAACGCCTCGGCCACCGCCTCGCGGCGTCCGCGGTGCAGCAGCCACAGCCGCAGCGTCTCCTCGAGCTTCTCGCGCGCCACGGGGGTGAGGTCGTCCAGCGGCGCCAGCGCCGTGCGCCGCAGGTCGGCGAGGGCTTCGGGGTCGGCGGCCCGCACCAGGTCGGCCAGGTGGACCTCGGTGTCGTACGCCGCCCCTTGCCGTTCCTGGCGCGCCCGCACCAGCCGGTGGGCACGCAGGGCCCGCTGGTAGGAGCTGCGCGTCTGCTGCCACGGCCGCGTCGGCCCGACGACCGCGCCCCGGGTGCCGATCGCCCGCAGCAGCTTGGTGCGGGCGCCGGGGGACAGGTCGGGCACGAGCAGCGCGGCGACGGTGTCGTCCGCCGTGACGTCGGGCAGGTCCTCGGCCAGGACCAGGGAGCGTGGGTCCACCAGGCCTCGTATGCCGTGCAGGTCGGTCTCGCGGGCCAGTACCGCGGTGATCGTGGTCGGCTTCTCCCAGCGGGCCCGGTCGACGCGGCGCAGCAGGACCTCCTCGGAGGCGCCGCGGAGCAGCTCGAGGGCGAGCCGGTCTCGCTGCTGGCGCTGCAGGCGATCGGAGGTCGCCAGCTCGTCGGCGTGGCCGGCGACACTCGCCGCCGACAGCTCGTCGATGTAGGCGAAGACGAGCTCGGCGAACTGCGCCAGGAGAGCTGCGCTCATGCCCGCCTCGACCGCGACGGCCGACAGCTGCCGCCACGAGACGCGGGCGCCCACGCGGTAGGCGGACAACAGGGCATCCATGCTGCGCCCGCTGCGGGCCTCGCCCCGACCGAGCTCGTAGGACCCGCGCTGGGCCGGGCGCAGCGGGGTGGAGGCGTCCCCGGAGCGGGCGGCCAGGGTCAGGAAGCTGCCCAGGGCCATCTGGACCGCAGCCTCGATGTTGTCCACCATGAAGCTGCGTGCGGTGGCGTACCCGGGCACCTCGACGATGATGGCCGCGACGGCGTGCTCGGCCACGGAGGGCAGGTGGGCGCGCAGGGCGCTCTGCACCTCGGGTGACAGGGTCAGGGCCGCCGCCCGGTCCGCGGTCACGGTGGCCGGTTCGAGGCCCTCTTCACCCTTGTTTGTCATCTGTGAACAACTCTCGTGGGAGAACTCACGCTTACCGGTCAGGATTTTAGACCCCTGAACCATCAGAATGGAACCATGACCGCAGTTCTCCCTCCCCGCACAGCTCAGGGCGCCCCACCCCGGCGCTCGCTGCGCGACACCCTGACCCGGGTGGCCCAGGCCGTGACCACCCCTGTCGTCCCCGCCGAGTACCTCGACCTCATCGCTCCCATGCGCAGCGGCGCCGACCTGCGCGGACGCGTCCTGTCCGTCACGGCCGAGACCCGCGACGCCGCGACGGTGCGGATCAAGCCCGGTCGCGGCTGGAAGGGCCACGTGCCCGGCCAGTACATCCGGATCGGGGTCGACGTCAACGGCGTGCGCAACTGGCGCGCCTACTCCCTGACCTCCCTGGTCGGTGACCCCGACGGTGCGGTGGCGATCACGGTCAAGGCCATCGACGGCGGCAAGGTCAGCAACCACGTCGTGCGTGAGCTGGTGCCCGGCACGATGATCCACCTCGACCAGGCGACCGGTGAGTTCACGCTGCCGGCCAAGGCGCCGCGCAAGGCGCTGTTCCTCACCGCCGGCAGCGGCATCACCCCGGTGATGGGCATGCTGCGCAACCACCTCGCCGAGCTCCCCGACGCGGTCATGGTCCACTCGGCCCCGACCCGCGACGACGTCATCTTCGGTGCGGAGCTGCGCGCGTGGGCCACGGCGGAGTCGCTGCGGCTCGTCGAGCTGCACACCGACACCGACGGCCTGCTGAGCACGGCGGACCTCGACCGCATCGTGCCCGACTGGCGCGAGCGGGAGACCTGGTGCTGCGGCCCCACCGGCATGCTCGACGCCATGGAGGCGCACTGGGCCGAGGCCGGGCTCGCCGACCAGCTGCACACCGAGCGCTTCCGCCCCGTGATCATCTCCGAGGGCGAGGGTGGCACGGTCACCTTCCGCAAGAACGGCACCGTCGTCGAGTCCGACGGCGCCACCCCGATCCTCGACGCCGGCGAGGAAGCCGGCGTCCTCATGCCCTCCGGGTGCCGCATGGGCATCTGCTTCGGCTGCGTGCTGCCGCTGCGCGAGGGCGCTGTGCGCGACCTGCGCAACGGTGAGCTCACCGTGGCCACCCCGGACGACGACGTCCGCATCCAGACCTGTGTGTCGGCAGCCGCCGGCGCCTGCGAGATCGACCTCTAGGAGCGACCATGGCCGCCATTGCCCAGAACCGCGAGACCGACGACTTCGACCTGACCATCGACGGGTCACTGGCCGGGACGCCCCGCGCCCCCCAGCGCACCAAGCCCGTCAACAGCCGCCTGAACGTGGTCACCACCGAGCGCACCCACGCCCCCAAGCCCTCCGGCAAGCCGGACCCGGCCGGGCACCTGACCCCGGAGGAGATCGAGGCCCTCGGCCTCGAGCTCGACGCCCTGCGCCAGGAGATCCTCGACTCGCGCGGCACCCGCGACGCGGCATACATCCGCAAGGTCCTGAAGTGGCAGCGCGGCCTGGAGATGAGCAGCCGCGCCGTCCTGCTGTTCTCGATCTTCCCGCCGGCGTGGTTCGTCGGCACCGCCGGCCTGTCCGTGGCGAAGATCCTCGAGAACATGGAGCTCGGCCACAACATCATGCACGGCCAGTGGGACTGGATGCGCGACCCGCGGATCCACAGCCAGGAGTGGGAGTGGGACAACGCCACCCCGTCGGAGTTCTGGAAGCACTCGCACAACCAGCTCCACCACACCTTCACCAACGTGATCGGCCGCGACAACGACCTCGGCTACGGCATCATGCGCGTCGACGAGGACCAGAAGTGGGTCCCGGCCTACCTCGGCCAGCCGGTCTACAACTTCACGAACATGCTGTTCTTCGAGTACGGCATCGCGGCGTACGACCTCGAGGTCGGCGCCTACCTCAAGGGCCGTGGCAAGTCCAAGGAGGAGTTCCGCAACGACGGCGCCAAGGTGCTGAAGAAGATCGGCCGCCACGCCCGTCGCGACTACCTCATCCACCCGCTGCTGTCCGGCCCGTCGTTCTTCCACACCATGGGTGCGAACTTCGTCGCCAACACGGTCCGCAACGTCTGGACCCACTCGGTCATCATGTGCGGCCACTTCCCCGAGGGGGTCGAGACCTTCGCCAAGACGTCCATCGAGGGCGAGACGCGCGGCGAGTGGTACCTGCGCCAGATGCTCGGCTCCGCGAACATCAGCGGCAGCAAGGCGATGCACCTGATGAGCGGCAACCTGTCGCACCAGATCGAGCACCACCTGTTCCCGGACCTGCCGAGCAACCGCTACATCGAGATCGCCCCGCGCATCCAGGAGATCTGCCAGCGCTACGGCCTGACCTACGTCACCGGTCCGCTGCCCAAGCAGGTCGCCTCCGCGTGGAAGCAGGTCATCGTCCTGTCCCTGCCGAACCCGCAGCCCGGCCGCACCCGCGTCGGCATCGCCGCCGAGGCCGTGGGCAAGCGCGTCAAGCGCAAGTTCCGCCGCTCCGCCCCCCGCCGTACCGCCTGATCCGTTCGCAGCGGTACCCTCAGGTGCCGACGGCCCACCTCCTCTCGCCAGGACGTGGGCCGTCGGTCTGTCACCCACCGAGCCTGGTCAGGGCCCCTGGGGGGACCACGTCGACGTTGCCACCGACGACGGTGACGGTCGTCGGTCCGTCGATCCTGTGGCGAGGGACGGGTCGATCGTCGCCAGCACGTCGGGCGTCGGCCTGCGACCGGACACGACGGCAGCGGCGCAGGCCATGGCCAGAGATGCCGAGCGCTGCGGCGACCGGCCGCCGAGGAGCCCGTGGAGCAGGCCTGCGGTCGCGGCGTCCCCAGCTCCTGTCGTCGTGGCCACGCGGGTCACCGGGTATGCCTCGACCCACTCGCCGATCCCAGCCCAGGCGTCAGGATCGACGAAGGCCCGTCCCCCCGCACGCAGGCGGGCCTGGTCCGCCGTGCGCAGGAAGACGCCGCGGGCCCCCGCGGAGATGGCCACCACGCCGGCGCCCCAGTCCAGCAGCATCTCGGCGAGGCTCTCGACGCCTGCGTCGTCGTGCCCCGTCGTCCCGACATGCCTCGGCAGCGCCGACACGAGGTCGTCGATGCTGGGACTGATGACATCGACCTCGCTCATGGCCAGGCGGAGGATCTCGTCCCAGTCCAACGCACCGGTCGGCGAACGGGGGTCGATCACCGCCAGGTCCAGCGATGTCGTCACCCCCGCGCCCCGAAGCCGGGCGAGCAGCGCGCGCATCGGTGCGGCACCGTCGGCGACGAGCTCGGGCAGGAGGTTGGGGTACCCGAGGTGGAGGAGGTCCAGCTCGCCGCCCGGCTGGACCTCGCTGCCGTCGAACAAGGCGTTGCTCCCGACGTGGTGCCAGAACGTCCGATCCGTGCCCGGGGACTCGAACACCAGGCTGTATGACGAGGCGCTCCCGGCGACCTGGCGCAGCCGGGGCGTCATACCGGGCCGCTCCGAGACCATCCGGCGCAGCAGCACACCGAGGTCGTCGTCCCCGACCGTGGCGAAGACGTCCACCGGGACCCCCAGGTCGGCGAGGTCGCCGCCCGTGTTGGCCACGCTGCCTCCCAGCCGAACCGACAGCGGTCCCACCTCCAGCAGGTGCCCCGGGTCGATGCGCTCGCCCCCCAACAGCGCGGGAGTCAGGTCCAGGCACAGGTGTCCGGCGACGGCGACGCGGGCCAACTCATCCTCCCGACCAGTCGGAGTGGGCACGAGGGCTCCATCGTGGCCCGGATCGCCGGCGATGTCATTACGCTTGCTGCCCATGACTGACTGGTTGAGCGGTCCCCACAGCCTCGGCAAGCTCCGGTCGCTGACCCGGATCTCCACGCAGGACGGTTTCATCGCCACGCTCGCCATCGACCACCCCGAGAACTACCTGGCGATGATCGATCCCGACTGGCGACGGGTCACCTCCGGTCAGGCCACCCGGAGCAAGCTCGAGCTCATCGCCGCCCTGGCTCCCCACGCGAGCGCGTTCCTGGTCGACCCGCTGTGGTCCCTGGCGCAGGGCATCGTCACCGGGGTGATTCCGGGGACCACGGGGATCATCACCGGTATCGAGTCGCTCAGCTACCAGGCGGACGGTGGCTTCGGGACCACGACGGCACTGCGCGACCAGTGGACCGTCGAGAAGATCAAGACCCTCGGGGCCGACGCGGTGAAGATGGTGGTCTGGTGGCGCCCGGACGCAGGCGACGCCGATGAGATCCGCAGGCTCGTCGCCCGCCTCGTCGAGGACTGCGAGCGCCATCAGCTCCCGTTGGTCGTCGAACCCCTGTGGTATCCCGCAGAAGGCCAGGACCCGAAGAGCGAGGCGGCGCGCGCGGATCGGCGCGAGACGATCGTCGGGGCGGCGCAGGAGTTCGTCGGGCTCGGCATCGACGTGCTCAAGTCGGAGTTCCCGGGTGACCTCGTGGTCGGACCGGAAGGCACGAGCGGGGAGGAGGCCTCGGCCCAGGCGGCGCGCGCCATCGACGCGGCCTGTGCCGGGACCCCCTGGGTCATGTTGTCGGGGTCCGGCACCTTCGAGGTGTTCCGACGCCAGCTCACGATCGTCGCGCAGGCGGGTGCCTGCGGCTTCATGGCCGGCAGGGCGATCTGGACCGGTGCCGTCGGCGGTCCCGACGAGCAGCGCCACGAAGCCGTGCTGCGCTGCCAGACCCGCCTCGACGAGAGCCTGGCCATCCTGCGGGCCAACGGTCGGCCCTGGCGGCAGGCGCCCGCCGTCGACGTCGTCGCGGACGACCTCACGGCCGGCTGGCACCAGCGGTACCTGGAGCCCTGACCTCCGACGAGCCCGGGGACCCGGTGTGGCGCGAGCTCGGCACGGTGAGCAGGCCGAACGCGGCGACTGCGCGCCGTCCCTGCGTGCGCGGTGTCCTCGTCGCAGACCCCGCGGGCTCCTGGATCCCCACCCCCATGAGGGGAGTATGGCGCGTCAGCCCAGCTCGTCGAGCCATTTCCGGATGGACTCGTTGTGCGCCCCCAGGGCGGGCGGGGCGTCGTGCACCTCGCGGCCACCGGCGAACGCGTTGTCGTCGAAGCGGATCGGTGGTCCCGGGACCTCGATCTGGCCCAGCACCGGGTGGTCGAGGTCGAGCACGAGTCCCTGCGAGCGGGTCTGGTCCCAGTCGTAGACGCGGTCGATCGTGCGGACCTCGCCAGCGGGGACACCGAGCTGGTCGAGCCGTGCCAGCAGGTCGGTCAGCCCGATGTCGGCGAAGGCGTCGTTGAGGAGCTGGGTGACGTGGTCGCGGCGGGCCACCCGCTCGCGGTTGGTGGCCAGGCCCGGTGCTGCCGGGTCGATGTCGAACGCCGTCGCGAGCTTCACCCACAAGGCCTCACTGCCGCAGGCGATCTGGATCATGCCGTCGGCACAGGTGAACAAGCCGTAGGGGCAGATGGAGGGGTGGTGGTTGCCCTGTCCGTGGCCGACCTCGTGGGCGACGGTGTAGCGCGTGCCCTGGAAGGCGTGCACCCCGACGATCGCCGCGAGCAGGGAGGTGCGCACCACCCGGCCACGACCGGTGGTGGCGCGTTCGTGCAGGGCGGTGACGACGCCGTACGCGCCATACATGCCGGCGAGCAGGTCGCCGATGGGGACACCGACGCGCATGGGGGAGTGGGGATCCGGACCGGTGAGCGACATCAGGCCGGCCTCACCCTGGGCGATCTGGTCGTATCCGGCGCGGCCCCCTTGGGGGCCGTCGTGACCGAACCCGCTGATGGACAGGACGACCAGTCGGGGGTTGAGCTCGTGGAGGCGTTCGACGGTGAAGCCGAGCCGGTCCAGGACGCCGGGGCGGAAGTTCTCGATGAGGACGTCACTGTGGCGCACCAGCCGGGTCAGGACGTCGCGGCCGTCATCGGACTTCAGGTCGAGGGTGAGTGACTCCTTGTTGCGGTTGCAGGACAGGAAGTACGTCGAGATCGGGTCGTCCTCCGGGCCGACGAACGGCGGCCCCCAGCCGCGGGACTCGTCGCCCGTGCCGGGGGTCTCGACCTTGATGACGCGAGCACCCATGTCTCCCAACATCATTCCCGCGTGCGGTCCGGCCAGGGCGCGGGACAGGTCGATGACGGTGATGTCCTCCAGCGGTGCGGTCACCACCACATCCTGTCAGTGCAGCGAGGCGCGCGGGTCGGTCACGTTGCCCGGTCCCGGCCTGGCGACCCGGCGGTGGCCATAAACTCCGACGCAGCTGCACCACTCTCCCAACGCGATGAGGTCAAGGGGGCTGGATGGGACGCGACCTGCTCGCGGGACTGGATGTCGGGACCACCTCGGTCAAGGCGCTCCTGCTCACCGTCGACGGGGCGGAGGTCGCCCTCGGGCGCGTCACCACACCGTGGAGGACGACCGCCTCCGGGGCCGAGACCACGGCCGAGTCGATCCTGGACGCCGCACGGACGGCACTCGCGCACGCGCTCGCCCAGGTCCCGGACGACCGCGTCACGGCGTTGGGCGTCGCCTCGATGGCCGAAGCCGGGGTCCTCGTCGGCGCCGACGACAGCCCGCTGGTGCCGGTCATCGCCTGGCACGACCACCGTGACGAGGCCGAGCTGCAGGATCTGGTCGCGCACGTGGGCGCCGAGACCTTCTCGGTCCGTACCGGTCTACCGGTGTGGACGCAGTGGAGCCTGACCAAGCACCGTTGGCTCGTCGACCACCTGCCGGCAGCCCGTCGGGCCACCCGTCGCTACAACATCGCCGAATGGGTGGCGCGCGGCTTCGGCGCAGACCCGGTCACCGAGCTGTCGCTGGCCTCCCGGACCGGATGGCTCGACCTGTCCACGCAACGACCGTGGAGCGACTCGATGGCCTGGTCGGGAGCGCCCGAACGACTCCTCGGCGACCTTGTCGTCGCCGGGACCCCCATCGGGACGGCCCGCACCCGCGGCGAGCTCAGCGCCATGGACGGCGCGACACTGACCATCGCCGGTCACGACCACCAAGCCGCTGCAGTCGGAGTCGGGAGCAGCGGAGCGGGCGACGAGCTCGACTCGTGCGGGACGGCCGAGGCCTTCGTGCGCACCGTCGCGCCGCACCTGCCGGCTGAGGCCATCGCCACCCTCACCGACGCCGGCGTCACCGTGGGGTGGCACGTCATCAGGGACCGGTGGTGCCTGCTCGGGGCCACCCAGGGCGGGCTCATCCTCGGTCGGGTACAGGCAGCGCTCGGCGTCGACCGCTCCGGTCTTGCAGCCCTCGACGCAGCGGCTCTGGAGGCGAGCGACCAGCCCGACGTGCTGCGCCTCACCGGCGACGCCGACGTCACCATCGCGGCCGGCGCCGATCCCGGTCAGGTATGGCGGGCCGCCACCCGTGCCGTCACCGTTCAGGCCCAGGAGCTGGGCGACGTCCTGGACCGGGCGTCCGGTCCCCGCCGACACCTGGTGGTGGCGGGCGGCTGGACCCACAGCACAGCCCTGATGGCAGCCAAGGCCCATGCCTTCGGACCGCTCACGTCCGCGACCACCAAGGAAGCCGGCGCCCGTGGTGCCGCCCTCCTGGCGGGGCTGGCGGCCGGAACCTACTCCTCCTACGCCGACCTCCCGGGTGCCGGCACCACTCTCGACGCGTCCGACCACGCGACCGTGACCAACAGGCCCTCATGATCGTCACCCTCACCCTCAACCCCGGCCTGGACCTCACCTACACGCTCACCGAGGCGGTGGGCGCGGTGGACGTGCACCGCGCAGCAGCGGCCACCATCGAGGCGAGCGGCAAGGGGGTCAACGTCTCACGGGCCCTGCACGCCAACGGCATACCCACCATCGCCGTCCTCCCCCTGGGTGGGGCCACCGGGCACCACCTGTCCGAGCTGCTCGATGCCGAAGGGGTCACGCATCGAGGCGTGCCACACGACGCAGCGACCCGCATCAACACCACCCTGACCGTCCCCGGCGCAGACACCGCCAAGGTGAACGGCCCGGGCGGCGAGCTGACGCGCACCGACCTGGAGGCACTCGAGAAGCAGGTGACGGCCGCGCTGGCGGTGGCGCCCCGCGACGCGGAGGTCTGGCTCGCGATCTGCGGGTCGCTGCCGCCCGGCGTCCACCCGGCCGTGGTCGGCGAGTTCGTCGCGCTGGCCCACGCCAGCGGCGCACGCTGCGCGATCGACTCCTCGGGCGAGGCGTTGGCCGGCGCGATCTCCGCCGGCGCCGACCTGCTGGCCCCCAACCGGCTCGAGCTGGCCGCAGTCGACCCGAGGGCCCGCTCCGCGCGGTCCCGCGATGAGCTGGCCGCCGTGGCAGCGGCCATCGCCCGCACGACGGGAGCCGCTCTGCTCGTCAGCCTCGGCGAGGACGGCGCGCTGTACACCGACGGGGACCTCACCGTGCACGGCCACGGCCCGGAGCTGACGCCGGTGAACACCGCCGGGGCCGGAGATGCGCTCCTGTCCGGGTGGCTTGCCCGCCCAGCAGAGCCGGCCCAGCGGATGGCCCGGGCGATCCGCTGGAGCAGGGCTGCCTGCCTTGCCCCCACGACGGTGGCGCCGGCGCTGCCCGCCCAGACCGACCACGTCGACGGGGTGACCGTCGACCACATCCAGCCAGACCACCACACCGAGAGGCCAGGACCATGACCACCAACCGCAGGATCGTGGTGACCGCCGTCGAGACCATGGAGCTGCGGGAGGAGCCGGTCCCGACACCAGCACCTGGCGAGGTCCGGGCCAGCAGCACCTTCATCGGCGTCTGCGGCTCGGACACCCATGCCTTTCACGGCCGGCACCCGTTCATCCCGATCCCCTACCTGCCCGGTCACGAGGCGACCGGAGTCGTCGAGGAGCTCGGCGAGGGCGTGACGAACGTCGCCGTCGGCGACCGGGTCGTCGTCGAGCCGACCCTTCCCTGCTGGCACTGCAAGCCCTGCCGCAACGGCGCCGAGAACCTCTGCGAGAACCTCCAGTTCTTCGGCTGCGGCTACCCCCAGGGCGGGATGGCCGACCAGTTCGTCGTCCGCGCCGACCGTCTGCACGTCATCCCCGACGACATCAGCGACCTGGACGCGGCACTCATCGAGCCACTGGCGACACCAGTGCACGCAGCACGCATCGCCGGCCCCCTGCAGGGCCGCACCGTCGCCGTCCTCGGGGCCGGAACGATCGGGCTGCTCATGCTCGCGGTGGCACGCTGGTCCGGCGCGACCAAGGTCGTCGTCACCGATCCGCTCCCCATCAAGCGGGAGGCAGCGCTGCGGCTGGGCGCCGACGCCGTCGTCGACGCGATGGCCCCGGACGTGGCCGGCCGGATCCGGTCGGCGCTGGGTGAGAGCGCCGACGTCGTCTTCGACTGCGTCGCCGTCCAGGCAACGACCACCGCCGCCGTCGAAGCGGTGCTCAAGGGTGGGACCGTGGTGATCGTCGGGGTCCCCGCTGCCGACTTCGTGCTGCCTATCCGGGTGATCCAGGACCAGCAGGTCCGCGTCCAGGGAAGCGCCACCTACGTCCCGCAGGACTACGCCACCTCCATCGAGATGATCCGGGCAGGCGTGGTCCGAGCCGCAGACTTCATCACCGGACAGTTCCCCCTCGACCAGGCCGAACAGGCCTTCGCGGCATCGACCAGCGGCGAACACATCAAGGTGGTCATCCACCCCTGAGCCCGAGACCATCGGGTCGGTCTGGTGCGAACCCAGCCTTCAGGCGACCGTTGGTGGCGTGCTGGGCAGGTTCGCCTTGGCGCGCAGGAACTGCTCGACCGTGGTCATCGTCGACGGGTCGACCAGGCCTCCGCCGGCAGGCGTCCACACGGTCTCGGACGCACCCAGGAAGCGGTTGAGCGCCAACGTCTGCGACGGGACGGGGGCGACCTGCCGCAGCAGGGCCGCCAGCACCGCGAACACGGCTGTCGGGATGGACACCGCTCGTACCCGGCGTCCGAGCACGTCCGAGAAGGCGCGGGCGACCTCGACCCAGCTGAGCACCTCTGGGCCGGCGACGTCGATGGTCCGACCCGCCAGGTCGTCGCGTCCTACCGCTGCGGTACAGGCCGCGGCGGCATCGGCAACGGCGATGAAGGCCTGTCGGTGGGTGGTCGGCCCTGGCACCAGCAACATCCCGCGCTTGTCGACGGTGGAGCCGGTGACCGCACGGAACCTGCGCAGGAACGGTGACGGCCGCGCGATGGTGGCGTGCTGGTCCCCGCGCAACGGCAGGGACGACCCGACGAGCGCCAACCAGACGTCCATGAACGGGGGGAAGCGCAGGATGACGGATCCGGGGACCGCGGAGCGGACGTGGTCCTCCAGTCGTCGTCGCTCAGCCGCGATCGGCACGTGCGCATCGACGTAGGTGGCCGGCACCGATGGCAGCACGATGCGCCGGACCCCGAGCTGCCCCGCGGCGTCGATGAGCTGGTGCTCGCCCTCGATGAAGCGAGGGAGGTCGTCGTCGGCGCGGGGCGCGGCGGTGTTTGCCGTGATGACCAGCGCCTCGACCGCGGTGAGCAGTGCGTCGAGGTCGAGGCAGCCGGCGAGGTCCGCCACCCTGAGGTCGACGCCGGCCAGGCCAACGCCCCGGTCGAGCGACCGAACCGACCCCCGGACCAGGTGTCCCTCGGCAACCAGCTCGCGACAGCAGGCGGCACCCAGCTGCCCGTTCGCACCCACAACGAGAACGTTCATCTGCGGCCCCTCGCCTCCTGGCCCTGTCACCGAACGTACGCCCCTTCGGGGTCCTTCGGGGAGGCGTAACGTCGGGCGACATGAGCACCCACCCCGCCGATGTGCTCGACGGGCTCATGGCCGCAGGCCGGGAGCCCGGTGGTGCGGTGGCAGTCGTGCGGGACGGGGTGGTCGAGGTCGACCTCGAGGACGCGTCGCTCGTCGAGTACGACGACCGTCAGGCGCTGGTCGACCTCGTGGAGCAGGCGGCCCCGGTCCATCCGCCGGGCGCCGAGGTGGCCGAACACGCTCTGACCTACGGCCACCTGCTCGACGCGTGGCGACCCTGGTGGAGTCCGAGGGACGGTGGCGGTCGGGCTACCTCGACGACCCGCGCTGGGGCCCGGCGCTGGGCCGACCGCCCGGTCTGCTCGAGCCGGTGGTGCTGAACTCGGACCGATTTCGGGGTACGCCGTTCCCTGCCGTGCCCTGCACGCCACCGCCCTTTCCCCCGTGCTGGGAATGGGTGGCGCCGGCGGCTGCGCGGCCAGGGCCGAGCCGGCAGCCAAGTATGGGGCCGCGTACCTGACCAGGGGCCTGGGTGGCCACGATCGCGGCGTCGTCATCGAAGCTGCCATCACAGCCCGCTTCCACCCCTGAACCGCGGAACCACCCCGGGGCGGAGCCACCCCACCCTCCGGCGTCTAGCTTGTTGACGCGGTGCTGCCCCGCAGGATCGCCGACATCCGTTTGCCGCGCGCGACCTCGTCCACGAGCTTGTCCATGTACCTGATCTGCTGCATCAGCGGGTCCTCGATCTCCTCCACCCTGAGCCCGCAGATCACGCCGGTGATGAGGCCAGCGTTCGGGTTCAGCTCGGGCGCCTCGGCGAAGAAGGTCTGCAGGTCGACCTCGTCGTCGATGACCTTGTGCAGACTGGATGGGTCGTGGCCCGTGAGCCAGCAGATGACCTGGTCCACCTCTTCCCGGGTGTGGCCCTTCCGCTCGGCCTTGGCCACGTAGTGCGGGTAGATGCTGGCGAAGGCGGTGGTGAAGATCTTGTGTCCTGGCACTGTTCGGCCCTCACCTAGTCCCCGAGGTGGGCTTCGAGACGCGCCACGGTGCCGTCGACGTCGGTCAGCTTGTCGAGACCGAACAGCCCGAGGCGGAACGTGGAGAAGTCGTCGCGTTCGCCACACATCAGCGGGACGCCGGCAGCGACCTGCATGCCGGCCTGCTTGAACTTCGTCCCGGTGCGGATGTCCGGGTCCTCGGTGAACGACACCACGACGCTCGACGCAGCGAAGCCTTCGGCTGCGACAGAAGGGAACCCGCGCTCAGCCAGCATCGCTCGAACGCGACCGCCGAGCGAGATCTGAGCCTGCCGTAGCGATTCCAGGCCGAGCGAACGGGTCTCGAGCATGAGGGCTGCGTCGCGCGCGAGGGAGTCGGTCGGCATCGTCGCGTGGTACGGCGTCTGGCCCTGGGTGTACGCCTCGGTGATCGTCAGCCACTTCTGGAGGTCGACCGCGAAGCTGGTCGAGGTCGTCGCCATGACGCGGTCTCGGCCCGCTTCGGAGAGCATGACGAACCCGGCGCACGGCGACCCGCTCCAGCCCTTCTGCGGCGCACTGAGCAGCACGTCGACGTGGAGGTCGGTCATGTCGACCCAGAGTGCTCCCGACGCGATGCAGTCGAGGACGAAGAGGCCGCCGACGGCGTGCGTCGCGTCCGCGATCGCGCGGACGTACTCGTCCGGCAGCAGGATGCCGGCCGCGGTCTCGACGTGCGCCGCGAAGACGACCTCGGGACGGTCGCGCTCGATGGCCTCGACCACCTCGGCGACGGGAGCCGGCGCCCACGGCGCCTGCGGCTCGTCGGAGGCGGGGCGGGCGCGGCATACGGTCGTCTCCTTGGCGACGGAACCAGCGTCGAGGATCTGCGACCAACGGTAGGAGAACAGGCCGTTGCGCACGACGAGGCACGAGCGGCCGGTCGCCAGCTGCCGGGCCACGGCCTCCATCGCGTAGGTGCCACCACCGGGGACCACCGCGACCGTCTCGGCGCGGTAGGTGGTGCGCAGGACGTCGATGATGTCCTGCATCACCGCGACGAAGCGCTTCGACATGTGGTTGAGCGATCGGTCGGTGAAGACCACCGAGTACTCGAGCAGGCCGTCGGGGTCGATCTCGGGGCGGGGGAGCGTGGTCACCTCTGCAGGTTGCCACACGGTGCGCCGCGGTGCTGCTGGAGGGAGGCCGGGTATGGCGCGGACGCCGCTCCACGGGTACGAGGGAACTCCGCCACGGACGTCAGCCCGGGTGCAGGATGAGCGTCATGACCCAGCTCAGGAGCTTCGACCACATCGGTGTCACCGTCTCGGACCTCGACACGGCCTTGGACTTCTTCGTCGGGCTGGGCCTCGAGGTCGAGGGCCGCACGTTCGTGGAGGGGGAGTTCCTGGACACCGTGTGCGGCTTGCCGGGCGCGCGCACCGAGGTCGCCATGCTGCGTCCCCCTGGCGGCGGTACGGCCCTGGAGCTGGCGAGCTTCGTCCGCCCCGACCACGAGCCCGGGTCACCGACCGCGATGGCCAACGAGCTCGGCCTGCGCAACGTCTGCTTCGTCGTCGACGACCTGCCATCGATCGTCGAGCGCCTCGCTGCGGACGGCTACGGACTCGTGGGCGGCATCGGCCGCTACGAGGACACCTGGCTGATGGCCTACGTGCGGGGGCCGGACGGGATCGTCGTCTCCCTCACCGAGCGGATCGGCTGACGCAGCACCATGTGTCGGCCTTGCTCGCCGGGCTCAGGCGAGCGACTCCCGACGTGCGGTCTCGGCGCCGGCGCGGCAGGTCCGCACCAGGAGCCAGCCACCACCACCCAGGGCGACGGCCAGCCCCAGCAAGGCCCCGAGGTTGATCCCGATCTCCTTGCCGGAGAGGGCCCAGCCGAGGGCAGGCAGTCCGGACAGCAGCAGGGCAGCGCCCGGGGTGAGCAACGAGAGGGCGACCTTCTGGCGCGTCGACCACAGCGGTGAGGCAAGCACGAGGACGGTGGCCGGCAGCCACAGCAGCCAGGTGAAGAGGAGGGCGGCAGCGACGCCGGTCAGGGGCGAGGCGTCGTAGCTCACCTGCGTCTGGGTCGACTCCACCGGGGGAGCGACGACCTCCGCGCCGGTCTGGGGGGTCACCGCGGTTGCTGCCGAGGAGCTGGTCGACGACGTGGAGTAGCCCGATGCGGCGCTGACGATGAACGAGGACAGCACCAGGGCCAGGCCGAGCAGGACCCCGACGGTGATCGGGACCCAGCCACGGGCCATGACCGGGACCCGCGCCGAGCTGACCGGTGCGGGAGCGACGGGGGCCGGCCTGCCGGCCCAGGCCTCGTCGGCGACGGACTGGGGGCTGCCCAGCTCGGCGAGGGCGCGGCGTACGTCGTCCTCGGTGGCGCCGGTCGGCAGCGAGCCGTCGAGGTGCTCACGGACGCCGGCGAGGACCTCGGCACGCTCACCGGGCTCGATGCCCTGCAGCAGCTGCTCCAGGTCGCGCAGCCAGGCGTCGACGAGAGGGTGGGTGGTGTGCGAGCTCATGAGGTGCCCCCTTGGAGTGCGGTGTCGACCGCGTCCCTGAACGGTTTCCAGGTGCGCTTGAACGCCACCAGCGCCTCGGTGCCGGCGCCGGTCAGCGCGTAGTAGCGACGCGGGGGTCCTTCGACGGACTCGCGCCAGCTGCTGTCGACCAGGCCTGCCTTGCGGAGCCTGGCCAGCAATGGGTAGAGCGTTCCCTCGCTGGCCATGAGCACCCCGTCGGCGGTGAGCCGCCGGGCGATGTCGAGGCCGTAGAGCTCCTGCTCGGTGAGCATGGCCAGCACGCAGTACTCCAGCGCACCCCTGCGAAGGTGCGTCAGGATCCCATCGTCGCCGGGTACCATGCGACACAAGGTAATGCCCCGGCGTCGTGGTGACAAGCCCTGGCAAGGGGTTTCAGGTGGTCAGAGCCAGTCGACCTCGGCGCTGGTCCGACCGTCGGCGAGGCGGGCGTAACCGGGGCCGCGGTCGAAGAACGGCTCCTGTGCCGGGCGAGCGGCTCGCAGCTCGGTCCGTAGGCGGTCGGAGGCGGCGTGGTCGAGGACCGGCGCGTCCTTGTCGCCGGTGGCGACGACGCCGTAGTCGCGGCGGGCGCCGTCGAGGGAGACCTTGCCCCAGCGCAGGTCGCGCTCCACGTCCTCGTAGGGTCGGTCGAGCGGATCGCCCCAGCCGCCACCGCCGGTCGTCCGGATGCGGATCACCTGACCCGCCTTGACGGGCTCGGCGTCGGCGAGGGCGTCGACCTCGCGCTCGTCGGGCCCACCGAGGTCGACGGTGACGTTGAACGACGTACCGGCCTTGCCGCCCTTGACGCCCCAACAGGCCAGGATCGAGCGGTCGGCGATGGACATGAAGTGGGCGTCCTTGAGCATGCGGATCTGCTTCTCGTAGCCCAGGCCGCCCCGGTAGCGGCCCGCGCCACCGGAGTCGACTGCGAGGCCGAGCCGCTCGACGATGAACGGGAAGCGGCTCTCGGTGAACTCGGTCGGCAGGTTCCGCGAGTCGGGGACGACGTGGATGGTGTCCTCGCCGTCGGCGTAGTAGCGCCCGCCGGAGCCGCCGCCGAGGACCTCGCGCATGAGGTAGTCGTTCCCGTCGCGGTCCTTGCCGTAGACGCCGGTGTAGCGGATCGTCTCCTGGTCGGCGGGCATCCTGCCGTCGACGGCCTTGGCCACGACCCCGGCCAGGACCCCGAGCAGCCGGAGGATGACGAACGTCCGGGCGTTGGTCGGCGCCGGGAAGATCGGGGTGAGCAGGGTGCCCTTGTCGGGGAAGCGCATCTCGATCAGCGGCACGACCCCCTCGTTGACGTCGAGCTCGGCCATCCGCTCCGGGGTGTCGGCGAGGTTGCGCAGGATCGGGGCCAGCCACTTCTTGAGGAAGTTGCCGCCGACGTAGTCACCGCAGTGGTTGATCGGCCCCTTGGCCTGCGGCGCGGTGCCGGTGAAGTCGATGACCAGCCGCGGGCCGCCGTCCCCGGGACCGGGTCCGCCGGTGGGCTCCTTGGTCAGGGTGATCCGCTGGGTGTGCAGCCTGGGGTCGTCGACGCCGTCGTGCTCGGCGTAGTCCTCCCAGACGTAGGTGCCGTCGGGGATCTTGGAGAGGATCTCGCGGCGGTAGGTCTCGGTGGTCTGGTCGAGGATCGCGTCGAACGCCGCCTCGACGTCTGCCCGGCCGTAGCGTGCGAACAGCTCACCGAGCCGGCGTGCGCCCATCAGGCAGGCCGAGCACTCGGCGTCGAGGTCGGCGGCGAGCGAGTCGGGCATCCGCGAGTTCCGGGTCATGATCCGCAGGGCGGCCTTGTTGGGAACTCCCTTGTCCCACAGCTTGATCGGCGGAACCGAGAGCCCTTCCTCGAACACCGAGGTGGCGTTGCTCGGCATCGAGCCGGGGACCGCGCCGCCGATGTCGTCGTGGTGGCCGAAGGCCTGGACGAACGCCACGACCTCGCCACCGTCGAACACCGGGACGGTGACGCACAGGTCGGGCAGGTGGCCGATACCGCCCTCGGACTCGTAGACGTCGTTGTGGAAGAACACATCACCCTCGGCCATCTCGGCCAGTGGGAAGTCGCGCACGATCGGGTGGACCAGCGCGGAGTACGAGCGCCCGGTGAGCTTGCGCAGCTGGCGGTCGTGGATGCCGGCGCGGAAGTCGTGGGCGTCGCGGATCATGGGCGAGCGGCTGGTGCGGGCGATGGAGGTCTCCACCTCCATCTCGACGCTCGCCAGGGTGCCTTGGACGATCTCGACGAGGATCGGGTCCACGGCACTGCCGGGTGGGGTGAGCCGCCCGCCGTGCTCGTATGCCGTGGGCAGGCCAGCGGTGTTCATCGGTCGCCTCCGGGGGTCGCGCGGGTGATGACGAGGTTGCCGATCGCGTCGACGCGGACGGTGAACCCGGGGTGGACGGGCACCGTGGAGCCGAACTCCTCGACGACGGCGGGTCCGGGGAAGGTGTCGCCGGCGCGCAGGTCGGGCCGCCAGTAGACCGGGGTGTCGACCAGGCCGGCGTCGGCGTCGAAGCACACGGGTCGCCGGGACCTGGGAGCGGCCGGGTCGTCTCCGGACCCGCGCGCCTCGAGGTCGCGCAGCTCGGGTCGGGTGATCGGACCGACACCGGTGACCCGCAGGTTCACCCACTCGACCTGCTGGGTCGGGTCGTCCCGGAAGTCGTAGCCGTACAACGCGCGGTGCTCGCCGTGGAACGCGTCGGCGACCGCGGCGGCATACCCGTCGTCGACGGTGCCGTCCGGTGCGGCGACCCGGACCTCGAACGCCTGCCCGAAGTACCGCAGGTCGACCGAACGCGAGTAGCGGTGGGCTGCGCGTGGAAAGCCCTCTGCGTCAAGGGCTTTCGCAGCGCGACCGGCGAGGTCGTCGAAGGTCTGCTGGACTGCGGCGTGGTCCAGGGCGTCGTGCCGGGACACGGCGGTCTGGACGTAGTCGTTCTTGACGTCGACGGTGAGCAGACCGAAGGCCGACACGTTGCCGGGGTTCTGGGGGACCACGACCCCGGCGAGGTCGAGGATGTCGACGAGGCGACACGCGAGCAGCGAACCCGAGCCGCCGAAGGTGGTCAGCATGAAGTCCCGGACGTCCAGGCCACGCTTGACGCTGACCTGGCGGAGAGCGTTCGCCTGGTTCCAGGCAGAGATCTCGAGGATGCCGGTGGCACAGCGCACGGGGTCGAGGTCCAGCCGGGCGGCCAGCGCGTCGATGCCTCGACGGGCGGCGTCGACGTCGAGCGGGATCTCTCCACCCAGCAGGTGCGGGGGGATCCGACCCAGGACGACGTGGGCGTCGGTGATCGTCGGGTCCGCCCCGCCCTTGGCGTAGCAGAGCGGGCCCGGGTCGGCGCCGGCCGAACGGGGACCGACCTTGAGGGTGCCCTCCGGCGTGACCCAGGCGATCGAGCCCCCGCCGGCGCCGACGGTCACGACGTCGATCATGGGGATCTTGCTGGGATAGGCGCCGACCGTGCCCTCGGTGGTGAGGGTCGGCTCGCCGCCGAGGACCACGCTGACATCGGTCGAGGTGCCACCACCGTCGCAGGTCAGCACCTTGGGGAAACCGGCCCGCTGGGCGATGAGCCCGGCGCCCAGGGCGCCCGCCGCCGGGCCGGACAGGACCGTGGTGATCGGCTGGTTGACCACCTCGTCCGCCGAGAGCACACCACCGTTGGACTTCATGATGTAGAAGGGGATCGGCTGGTCGGTGAGTGCATCCAGGCGGCTGTGGATGTTGGCGACGTAGCGCGAGACCTTGGGCTTCACCGCGGCGTCGACGAGGGTGGTCATCGACCGCTCGTACTCGCGGTACTCACGAAGCACCTCGCTCGAGATCGAGACGACGGCGTCGGGGTGCTCCCGGCGCAGCACCTCGCGGACCGCCAGCTCGTGGCTGTCGTCGGCGTAGGAGTGCAGGAGGCAGACACCGATCGTGGTGATGCCGCGGTCCCGGAACCAGTGGGCCGCTGCCACGGCCGACTCCCGGTCGAACGGCCGGATCTCGTTGCCCTCGAAGTCGACTCGGCCGCCCACGGTGCGGACCAGGTCGGCCGGGACGATGCGCGGCGGCTTCACCCAGAAGTAGGAGTTGCCGTAGCCGTCGGGGACGGACTGGCGGGCGATCTCGAGGATGAACTCGTAGCCCTCGGTCGTGATGAAGCCGAGTGACTCGACCTTGCCCTCGAGCAGCTGGTTGGTGGCGACGGTGGTGCCGTGGCACACCGCAGTGATGTCGGTGCCGCTGGCGCCCATGAGGTCGAGGACCTTGTGGACCCCGGTGATGAACCCGTCAGCGGGGTCGGCCGGTGTCGACGGCGTCTTGGTCGTGACGAGGTCCCCGGAGTCCTCGTCGAAAGCCACCACGTCGGTGAACGTGCCGCCCGTGTCGATACCGATCCGGATGCGGCGAGGGGCGTGTGGCGTCACGGGACGATTCAACCCACCCTCCACGGGGGATGCGTCGGCACAAGTTGCCAACCGCCCTGCTCAGGACTGTGCAGGCAGGGCCGAACCGCGCACCGCGAGGCCCACGGGGTCGGGATCGCCGAACGGCACCTCACGCCAGCCGAGCTCGACGGTGCCGTCGGTCCGCGTCCGCACCCGTACGGTGTGCGGGGTCTCGACGAGGCGCAGGTCCGCGGCGAACGTCCCGTCCTCCTGCCACCCCCCAGCGGCCGCGACCGGCAGCTCGACCCCCTGCAGCGCCAGCACCGACGCGGCCCACTCACCGTCGCCCACGGCGAGCGGCACCGTGGTGCCGTGGTGGTCCAGGACCAGCTCGTATGCCGCCGGGCCGGTGCGCGTGAGGCTCACCGCGCCATACGCCTCGGGGAGGGTGCTGTCGGCGGACCTGGTCCACGACGCCTCGTCCGGTCCGCTGCCGGACGAGGCGAGGGTGGGGACGCGCAGGCTGCCGAGCCGCTCGGCGAGCTCGGCGTCCCCGGCCGGGTCAGGCTCCCGGTCGAAGGCGGGCAGGAGGTGCTCCCACGCGAGGTCGAGGACCGCCTGCATGTCGGTGGTCTCGGAGGTGATGGCGATCGCGACGTCCTGCTCGGGCAGGACGATGGCGAACTGGCCGTAGGCGCCGTCCCCGCGGTAGCCGTGGCGGGCGCTCCAGAACGAGCAGCCGTAGCCCTGGGCCCAGTCGGGGTTGGCGTCGGTCTCGGTGTTGGGCAGCCCGGTGGGGGCGGTGGCCTGGGCGACCCAGTCGGCGGACAGCAGCTGCCGGCCCTCCCACGCGCCACTGTCGAGGTGGGTCTGGGCCAGGGCCAGGATCGCGTCGCTGCCGACGTGGATGCCCGAGAACCCGAGCTCGCGCCCGGTCGCGGTCCGCTGCCAGCGCACGTCGGTGGCACCCAGTGGGTCGAGCAGGCGGGGCCGGGCGAACTCGAGGAGGCCCTCACCCGTGACGGCGCGGAGGACGGCGGCGACGAGGTAGGTGGCGACCTGGTTGTAGGCCCAGACCGTGCCGGGCTCCTGCTCCGGCGGGGCAGCGAGGATCGCGCCGAGGACGGGGTCGGCGTCGTCAGCGGACGGGGTTCGGGCGGCGTGGTCGACCGCGGCCGTCCAGGCCTCGGCCGGGTGGCCGGTGGCCATGGTGAGGCAGTGCCCGAGGGTGAGACGCCGGTACCGCTCGTGGATCTGGGCGCCCTGCGGGATCTCGGCAGCGGGGACCAGGTCGAAGACTCGGTCGTCGAGCGAGACCCGGCCCGCGTCGACGAGCAGCCCGACGGTGGCGGCGGTGAACGACTTGCTCAGGGAGTAGACCAGCTGGTTGCGCTCGGCGGCGTACGGCGCCCACCACCCGCGCGCGACGACGTGCCCGTGCCGCGCGACGAGCAGGCTGTGCGGGTCGTGGCCGCCCCCCTCCAGGGCGTCGACGAAGTCGAGGACGCCTCGGGCGTCGACGTGCTGGGCTGAGGGGGAGCTGGTCGGCAGGGGCACCCACCGAGGCTAACGCGGGGAGCGGTGCCGCGGATCGTGGCGGTCAGGGCTGGTTGACGATCGAGAACGCGTCGAACCCGTGCGTCCCGGGGGCGTCGCCCACCTGGTGGGCCGCGTCCCGGACCGCGACCAGCTCCTCGACCGTCATCTCCAGGCAGGGCTCGTCGGGCTGGTACGTCGTGCCCCGCGGGTAGTCCACCCCGCGCGTACGGGTCATCTCGATGTGGCATCCCACCACGGCGCTGACGCGTCGGTGGTCGGCGATTGCCACGAGGGAGTCGAGGCTGGCCCGGAAGGCGGCCGGATCCTCGACGTAGAGCCGACCACGGTAGACGGTGTCACCGGTCAGCAGGAATCCTGTGCGCGGGTCGTACACGGCGATGGACGACGCCTCGTGACCGGGGATCCCGGTGACCTCCAGGCGACGGCCGCCGAGCTCGAAACCCACCGTCTCGCGGGGCCAGGACGCGAAGGCGAAGAACGCCGAGACCTCCGCCGGAGTGTGCCCCACCACGGTCGTGTCTGCCCGTGACGACAGCTGGGCGTCGCCGCGCACGTGGTCGCCGTGGGCGTGGGAGTGCGCGACCACCAAGGGGTAGCGGTCGCGGGGGTGGTCGGTCAGCCACTGCTCGAGCAAGGCGTCCACCGTTGCCCGCAGCGGCATCACCACAGGGTCGGCAACATCGCCGGTGTCGAGCAGCAGGGCTCGCTCGGAGCCCAGGAGCAGGAACAGGAAGGCGCCCTCGTAGGTGAGCGCCTTGCTCTGCCGCAGCACGTAGGTGGCCTCGTCGACGCGGTGCACCTGCAGGGGCGGGTCGTCGCAGGGCAGGCCCGCAGGAGCCCCGTGGATCCACGCCACGTCGAGCAACGTCATCGCTCAGTGCGGGAACGAGGACTGTGCCGGGCGCTCGAGGTCGTCGCGGTGGTTGCGGATGAGGTCGAGGTTGCGGTCGCGCAGGTGGTCGAACCCCTGACCGATGTTGGAGCCTGGCGTCAGGGACGTGAGGGCCGTCGACGGGTCGAGGCGAGCCGAGACCCAGCCCTCGTGCGAGGCGGCCTTGGCGACGATGTGCCCGACCGGGGTGACGATGTGGGAGTTGCCGAAGTAGAGGACCCCCGCCGCGTCGACGCCGGTGGCGTTGGCGCCGACGACGAACACGTGGTTGTCGTAGGCCCGCGCCCGGGACGTCAGCTCCCAGATGTCGGCGGAACGCAGCAGCGCCGAGGGGCGCAGGATGACCTCCGCGCCCTGGACCGCCTGGATCCGCGACAGCTCCGGGTAGTCGCCGTCGAAGCAGACGATCATCCCGATGCGACCCAGGGGGGTGTCGACCACCGTGACCGTGTCGCCGGGTGTCACCCACCCGCCGCCGTCGACGTGCTCGGTGCAGAACGGGTGGGTCTTGCGGTAGACGCCGACGACCTCGCCGGTCGGGTCGATGAGGACCGAGGCGTTGTAGACGACGCCGCGCTCCGGACCACGCTCGTAGGTGCCCACGCAGACGTGCACCCCGAGGTCGCGGGCGACCTGCTGGACGGGTTCGGTGACCGGGCCGGGGATCTGCGAGACGAGGTCCCAGAGCTCCTCCGTCGAGCAGTCGGGGGTGAACCCGGTCGTCGCCGTCTCGGGCAGCACGACGAGCTCGGCACCGGTCGCGTCGACACAGCGTCGGGTGAAGTCGACGCACTTGTCGAGGTTCTTGCGGACGACCTCCGGCGACAGCGGTCCTTGGACCGGTGCGATCTGGACGGCCGCGGCGGTGAATGCGCGCATCAGTGTCTTCTCCCTAGCTTCCATCCGACGATAACCCCGGCGAGGGCCGCAGCGGCACCGGCGAGGACGCCATACGCCCACGCGCGGTCCCGGTCGGCGACCTCGCCCGCACGACCGAGCGACGCGGCGGGGGTTGCGGCGACACCGGCGTAGACGGGCGCCCCGGCCGGGGCCCCGGGTGCACGGGTGAGCACCGGGGAGGCGATGGGCTCGGGGCGCACCCCGGCGATGTCGGCATCGACGGCGGCGAAGAACTGGCCGGCCATCTTGCGCGTGACACCGGCGAGCATCCGTTGGCCGACACCACCGATGACCCCGCCCACGGCCGCGTCCGCGTCGTACGCGAGGTCGGTGCCGCCACCAGTCCCCGGGCTCAGCCGGACCACGACGTCTGCGTCGACCGTGCCCGGCCCACCGGCCCCGGTGGCCTTCATCGTGAACTGCCCCGGCGGCTGGGGGTCGCGCAGGGACACCCGACCGTCGTACGTGCCCTTGATGGCGGCGACCCCGGCGGTGACGGTCATGGCGTACTCGTCGTCCCCCACCTGGGTCAGCGACTCGCACCCGGGCAGGCAGCGAGCGAGGACGGCCGGGTCGTGGAAGGCGTCCCAGACCTGCTCGGGGGTCGAGGTCAGGGCGGCCGTGCCGGAGATCTTCATGGTGTCCTCGGGGTCGTCGGCTCGTGGTCGCGCAGGGAGGGGAGCTCGCCGGCTGCGTGCCGCTGGCGCAGCTCCCACAGCTCGACCGGGGAGATCGGCATCGAGGTGATGGCGAATCCTTCGGCGTCGGAGATGGCCGAGGCGATCACAGCGCTCACCGGGATGCAGCCCGCCTCACCGGCGCCCTTGATCCCCAACGGGTTCAGCGGCGACGGGGTCTCCAGGTGGTCGGTCTCGATGTGCGGGACCTCGGACGCATACGGCATGAGGAAGTCCATGAACGACGCGTTGAGCAGCTGCCCGGACTCGTCGTAGACCATCCGTTCGTAGAGCGCCCCACCCACGCCCTGCGCCACGCCGCCGTGCACCTGGCCCTCGACGATCATCGGGTTGATCATCGTGCCGCAGTCGTGGATGACGCAGTAGCGCAGGATGCGGATCTCCGCAGTCACCGGGTCGGTCTCGACGATGGCGGCATGCATGCCGTTGGCGAAGGTCGCCTGGGTCGGGGAGTAGAAGTCGCGACCCTCCAGGCCGGGTTCGTCGTCCTCGGCGACCGGCGGCTTGTCGGGGTCGTTGCTGCCGGCGAACTGGGTCGCCGCCTTGGCCGCCTCGTCGAACGCGTAGCGCAGCGGGTTGGACATCACCGACACCGTGCCCAGCGACATCGACGTGTCCGGCGCGCCCTTGACGCGGACGATCCCGTCGACGATCTCGAGGTCGTCGGCCGCCACCTCCAGCGCGTCGGCCGCGATCCGCAAAGCCTTCGCGCGGACGTTGCGCGCCGCCAGGGCGATCGCGTTGCCGCTCATCACTGCCGCACGAGAGGCGAAAGTGCCTACGGCGTAGGGCATTCGGCGGGTGTCGCCGGTGGTGACGAAGACGTCCTCGATCGGCACGCCGAGCTCTTGGGCGACGACCTGGGCGAAGGCCGTCTCGTGTCCCTGCCCCTGCGAGGTCAGGCCCGTCGACACGTTGACCCGGCCGCTGGTCTCGATCTGGATGTGGCCACCCTCGTACGGCCCGACACCGGTCCCCTCGACGTAGCAGCCGATCCCGAGCCCGACCTTGCGACCCTCGACCCGTGCGCGGTCGCGGTAGTCCGCGAACTCGTCCCACCCGACCAGGGTCTTGAGCTTGTCGAGCGAGGCGGGAAAGTCGCCCGAGTCGTACTTCAGCGGTCGGCCGTCCTGGAACAGCAGCCCGTGGTCATAGGGCATCTCGCTGGGGAGGATGAAGTTGCGCGACCGCACCTCCGCGCGGTCCAGCCCCAGCTCGTCGGCGATGGCGTCCATGGTGCGCTCCATCGCGAAACACCCCTGCGGGCGCCCCGCCCCCCGGTAGGGCGTCACGAGGACCGTGTTGGTGTAGAGCGACCAGAACTCGCAGCGGTACGTCCCCGGCTTGTAGGGACCGAGCAGCTGGGTGGAGGTGATGATCGGGACGATGATCCCGTATGGCGTGTAGGCCCCGTTGTCGTGCCAGAACTTCACGTCGAGGGCGAGCAGCCGGCCCTCGTCGTCGAACCCGACCCGCACCTGCTGGAGCTGGCCGCGCTCGTGGGCGGAGGAGATGAAGTGCTCACGGCGGTCCTCGACCCACTTCACCTCGACGCCGAGCGTCTTGGCGACCCACGGGACGAGGACCTCCTCGGGCCACGGGTGGTTGATCTTCACGCCGAACCCGCCCCCCACGTCGGGGGCGATGCACTCGACCTTCGCCAGCGGCATACCGAGCTTGGCGGCCACGGCGGCGCGCACGCCGGTGGAGGTCTGTGTCGAGGAGTAGATGCGCAGCTCGTCGCGGTCGGCGTCCCAGCGGGCGTAGACCCCCTTGCCCTCCATGGGCATGCAGGCGCTGCGTTCGATGGCGAGGTCGAGGTCGAGGACGTGCGGGGCTGCGGCGAGGGCGGCCTCGACATCGCCGACCTCCTGGAGCATGTGGGCCGCGATGTTGCCGGGGACGTCGTCGTGGACGAGCAGGTCGGCGGCGCGAGCGGCCTCGATGCCGACGACCGGGGGGAGCGGTGCGTAGTCGACGCGGATCCTCGCGCAGGCGTCTTCGGCCAGGTAGCGGTCGCGGGCGACCACCATGACGACCGGCTCCCCGACGTGGTTGACCTCGTCCTTGGCCAGGGCGTGCTGGGTGCGGCCGTGGGTCAGTGTCGGGTGGGGGATCAGCAGGGGGAGGGGTTCGCCGACGCGACCGGGCAGGTCCTCGTGGGTGTAGATCGCGACGAGGCCCTCGATGTCCAGGGCGTCGGTGACGTCGATGTCGACGACCTTCGCGTGGGCGTGCGGGCTGCGCACGAAGGCAGCGGCCAAGGCGCCCCGGCCGAGGTCGTCGAGGTACTTGCCCCCGCCGGTGACCAGGCGGGGGTCCTCGCGGCGCAGGATCGGGGCGCCGAACATCTGGGTCGTCACGAGCCGGCTCTTTCGGTGACGATGTCGGTCCCGCCGTTGGCCTCGGCCCTGGTCTCGGCTTTGATCTGCGCGGCCCGCAGGACCGACTTCACGATGTTCTGGTAGCCGGTGCAGCGGCACAGGTTGCCCGAGATCGCCTCGCGGGCCTCGTCCTGCGTCGGGTCGGGATGGTCCTCGAGGTACGCCGTGATCGTCGTGACGAAGCCGGGCGTGCAGAAGCCGCACTGCAGGCCGTGGCACTCGGTGAAGGCCTGCTGGACCGGGCCCATCGCGTCGATGGTGCCGAGCCCTTCGATCGTGGTGACCGCGTGGGCCTGCGCGCTGACGGCGAACATCAGGCAGGCGCGCATCGGCGCGCCGTCGACGAGCACCGTGCAAGCGCCGCAGACGCCGTGCTCACAGCCGACATGGGTGCCGGTGAGGCCCAGGTCGTGACGCAGGAAGTCGGACAGCAGCCGCCGGGCCGGCACCCGGGCATGGCGTGGGACGTCGTTGACGGTGACGGTGACGTCGAGCAGCACCTCGGGCACGGGGTCGCTCATGCGGCCGGTCCTCCTGCGGTGGGGGCATCGGCGAGGTCGTGGGATGGATCCGCTTGCAGGGCAAGGGAGTCGAGCGCGGCCTCGGCGAGGGTGAGGTGGGCGAGGCGGGTCGCCAGCATGGTGCGGTACTCCGCCGTGGCGTGGATGTCGGCCTCGGGGGTGAGGTGGTCGCGGATCAGCTCGTCGCAGACCGACCAGTCGAGGCCGTCAGGTGCCCGGCCCTGCACCACCTCGGTGACGTCGAGGCAGCCGGGGACCTCGGTGACGGAGACGAACGACAGCCGGGCCGAGGTGATGACGCCGTCCTCGACGCGGACCGCGCTGGCCGCCCCGGCCAGGGCGTAGTCGCCGTGACGGCGGGCGCGTTCGGCGAACGCCGTCCCGGTGGCACCGGGCAGCCTCGGGAAGCGCACGGCGACCGCCAGCTCGTCCGCGGCGAGGGACGTCTCGAGGGCGCCGAGGAAGAAGGCGTGCCAAGGGATCTCGCGGGCACCCGTTGGCCCGACCGCCTCCACCACTCCCTCGGTCAGGGCGAGGATCGCCGGCATCTCACCGGCGGCATCCGCGTGGGCGATCGACCCGACGGTGGTGCCGCGGTTGCGGATGGCGGGGTGGGCCACGTGCCGTACCGCGCGCCGCAGCAGCGGCGACACCGCATACGCACCCTCGTGGGCCTCGAGGCCCGCGTGCCGGACCAGCGCACCGACCCGCACGGCATCAATGCTGACGGTGACCTCGTCCAAGCCGGCCACGGTGTTGATGTCGACGAGGTGGGCGGGGGAGGCCAGGCGCATGTTGAGGATCGGGATGAGGCTCTGCCCGCCCGCGAGGACCTTGCCGTCGTGCCCCACCTGGGCGAGCACGGTGACGGCTTCCTCGACGGTTCGAGGCGCGTGGTGCACGAAAGGGGCGGGCTTCACGCACTGATCCTGCCTGCTCGGGGGACGGGTGGGAAGGGTGGCGACCGGGTCAGCGCGGCGGCGTGAGGTCGTCCTTCCCGTCGCCATACGTCTCGTGGCCCACGGCGAGCACCGAACCCTCGGCCCGCGCACGCAGGTCGGCGGGAGCAAGGGCCCGGGCGAGGTGGTAGGCGCCGACGGCGACGATGGTGCCCAGGGCGATGCCGGTGAGCGAGAAGTCCTCGTTGAACACCAGGGCGACGTTGCCGATGCCGATGACGATGCCGGCAGCGACCGGGACGAGGTTGATCGGGTTGCCGAAGTCGACGCCGTTCTCCTTCCAGATCTTGGCGCCGAGCAGGCCGATCATGCCGTAGAGGACGACGGTGATCCCGCCGAGGACACCACCGGGCGTCGAGGCGACCAGGGCGCCGAACTTGGGCGAGAGGCCGAAGATGATCGCCGTGATCGCGGCGACGTAGTACGCCGCCGTGGAGTAGACGCGGGTGGCCGCCATGACGCCGATGTTCTCGGCATAGGTCGTCGTGGGGGACCCGCCGACGGAGGATGCCAATGCCGTCCCGATGCCGTCCGCGGCGATGGCGCGGCCCATGACCGGGTTGAGGTCGGTCCTGGTCATCTCGGCGACCGCCTTGACGTGGCCGGTGTTCTCGGCGATGAGGGCGATGACGGCCGGGAGCACGAGCAGGATCGCGGCGACCGAGAAGCTCGGCGTGTGCCAGCCGACGACCTCCTTGCCGGCGATGAGCTCGGTGTGGGGCGGGAAGCCGAACCAGTCCGCCCCCTCGATGTTCGCGAAGTTGGTGCGGAAGTGGGTCGTCACCTTGTCGGCGCCGGCGTCGTAGGAGGTGATCTGGCCGAAGACCTGGTCGAAGACCCAGGAGAGGGCGTAACCGAAGATCAGGGCCAGGAAGATGGCGATGCGGCTGATGAACCCCTTGAAGGCCACCGCGCAGACGATGGTGAAGGTCATGACCAGCAGCGCGACCCACTGGTCCTGGGGCCAGTAGATGTTGGCGACGACCGGGGCGAGGTTGAACCCGATGAGCATGACCACGGCGCCGGTGACGACCGGCGGCAGCACCGTGTGGAGCACGCCCGAGCCGGCGAAGTGGATGAGCACGCCGACGAGGGCGAGGACGACGCCGGCCACGAGGATCGCGCCGGTCACCTCGGTCGAGTCGCCACCCTGGGCTCGGATCGCGGCGACGGCGCCGACGAACGAGGCGGACGTGCCGAGGTAGGACGGCACCTTGCCCTGGACGATGAGCAGGAACGCGATCGTCGCGATCCCGCTCATCAGGATCGCGAGCTGGGCGTTGAGGCCCATGATCAGGGGGAAGACGAAGGTCGCCCCGAACATCGCGACGACGTGCTGCGCGCCGAGGCCGACGGTCTTGCCCCACGAGAGGCGCTCGTCGGGAGCGACGACGTCGTCGGGTCCCAACGTGTGGCCGTCACCGTGCAACTTCCAGCCCAATGCCATGAGGACTCCTTGTCGACTGCCGCGCCGGGGATGGGGGGTGGAGCAGCGGTGCTCGGGGGTGGAACGCAACGCGACGCGGTGACCCTATGGGACGGGGGGCGCCCCGGGATAGGCAATCCGACAACGCCGAGTGATCACAGTGACGGCCCCGAGTTGTCGGCCGACGCCGCCGACCACGCTGAGTGATCACAGTGACGACCCGGAGCTGTCGGCCGACGCCGCCGACCACGCTGAGTGATCACAGTGACCGGTGGCGTCAGCCGCGGTCCGGGAAGTGCTCCCGCCAGGCGTCGGTGACGCTGACGGCTTGCCCTCGCTCCCGCAGGACTGCCGCCACGCGCTGGACCGTGGCGCCGGGGGTCGTGTACACGTCGCCGGACAGAGCGACGACCAGCCGCCACCCGCGACCGTCGAGGTCCTCGCGCCGACGCACGTCGCGCACCCACTGGCTGGAGCTCTCGGCGTGCTGGCGGCCGTCGTACTCCAGGACGACCAGCAGGTGCGGCCAGCTCAGGTCGAACCGGTAGGTCCAACCGCCGTCGTCGTCGCGCAGCACGTGGTTGACGACAGGTTCGGGGAGCCCGGCCAGGACCACGAGCAGCCGCAGCCGCGTCTCCATGGGCGAGTCGACGCCGGCCCGGACCAGCGCGGCCGCCCGCCGCGCCAGTGCTGCCCGGGGGCCGCGGTGGGTGCGGGCGGCGCCGACCAGGTCGGCCGGGGTGGTCCTGCCCACCTTCACCAGCGAGTCACCCAGCACCACGAGGTCGACCAGGTCCAGGGTGGCCGCGAGGTCGAGGAAGGTCCGTTCGGGACCGGTCAACGGCAGGCCCTTCAGGTGTCGCGGCTCGGGCATGCGGCGCGACCTGCGGACCTCGAGCTCGGGCCGTCGGATCGGCCGCGCGTACGGCACCGTCACCTGCACCCGGGACCGTGGCGGCACGACGGCTCCCCACAGCCTGGCTGCGGTCTCGTGACTGAACACGGCGCCCTCGGGGAGCACGAGCAGCGCGGCTCGGCACCGCATACCGAGGTTGTCGTCGGCGCAGGCCTGGACATGCACCCCGCGCAACACCTGCCGGAACCGCGGCCCGCGGAGCACCCCGGTGGTCACCGCAGCCTTGGCGGCGGTGAAGGGGGCGACAGAGTCGGGGACCACGTATCCGAGGGTGGACCACACGGCGATACGGCGACGGACGTTGTCCACAGGCACCGGACCGCTCACTGTGATCACTCGGCGCGGTCTGGCCCCGGTGTGGACGACGTTCCGTGGTCACTGTGATCACTGGGGGTCGTCGGTGGCGAGGTCGTGGGCTGGTCGAGGCCCCAGTGGTCAGATGCCGCGCATCTGGTGGACCTTGAGGGCCAGGGCCAGCTTGAGCCGCAGCTCGGGGTCGGAGGTGAACGGGCCGAGCATTCTCTCGAGCTTGGCGATCCGGTAGCGCAGCGTGTTGTAGTGGAAGAACAGCAGGCGCGCCGTCTCCGCGACGTTCATGTTGGTGTCGATGAGCACGCTCAGGGTGGTGCGCAGGTCCGCGTTCTCGGAGACGTCGTCGCCGGCGAGCGGCCCGAGCGACTCCTCGACGAACCGCCGCAGCTCGCTGCTGTCCGGGATCAGCGACAGCAGGCGGAAGACCCCGAGGCCGTCGAAGTGCGTCAGCGCCGAGGCCCCGTGCAGCTGTCGCCCCACGCTCACCGCACTGAGCGCTTCCTCGTATGCCGCCGGGAGGCCCGCAGGGGTATCGACCGGCCCCGAGACGCCGGTCGAGAACGTCCGGCGACCCCCGCCCCCGTCGCCGCGCACGACGCGGACGACCTCACCCACGGCACGCATGATGGCGTCGGTGTCGGCATCTGCGGGCACCGCGTGCAGCGCGACCACCTCCTGGCTGAACCCCACGACCGGCGCCCCCGGGTCACGCACGGCCATCGCCCGGCTCCAGGCCTGCGCGAACCGCTGCTGCAGCGAGCTCACCTCCTGGGGGGAGCGGGTCGTGTGGGCATCGTCCTCGTCGGTCTCGGCGACCACGACGACGAGTCGTCGGTCGATGTTCCACCCGAGGGCCGCGGCGTGCGAGACGGCTTCGGCGGGGGTGCCGGCTCGACCGGACAGGGCATCGCGCAGGAACTCGGCGCGGTACTTGCCCTCGACCGCCGACACCGCCTGCGCCTTGGTGATCGCGAGCGCGGCCACGGTCGCCGCACGCTCGAGCAGGTGCACGTCGTCAGCGGTGAGGGCACGGTCGACGACGAACGCCGACAGCAGCCCGTGGTCGAGCTGGCCCGCCACGATCCGGACGAGGGCCCGACCGGCGGTGTCGCCGCGGGGTCGCGGATGCCCACGGGCTCGCGCTCGGTGACGAGCCGGCCGGTGCGGTCGAAGCAGTCGAGGGCCAGGGCGGCCTCGAGGTCGGCCTCCGAACCCGCCCGCACGAGCACCCTGCCGTCGGTCGTGGTCACCATCGTCGCACCACCGAGGAACCCCGCCAGCCGCTCGCACAGGTCCTCCAGCCCGCCACCAGCGAGCACGATCCCGACCAGGATCTGGTGCGCCTCCTCGACGCGGGCGAGGATTCCGGACTGCTGGTCGAGGACGGCGCCGAGCACCTCGGTGACCACCAGCTCGGCGCTCGCACCGCGGACCAGCACGACGGGCAGCCCGGCCCGCTCACCGGCGCTGCGCCAGCCGGGCCCGTCGGTGCCGCCATCATGCGCGACCACGAGGGCCGTGGCGCCGCCCGCCGCGAGGGCCAGGACCGTCGGGGCCGGGTCCACACCGGTGGGGAGCTTCGCGGGGTCGAGGCAGACGACGTGGTTCGCGACCACAGCCCCGGCCGCGGCGGCGCCGTCGTACAGCGAGGCGCGGGTGACGACCGTCCCGAGCCGCCCTGCGTCCACCTGCACCGTGGCTCCCGCCAGCGCCGGCAGCTCCAGCACCCGGCTCAGGGGTACCCCGGTGACCAGCTCGCGGGTGGGCAGGACAGAACCCGCCAAACCCTGCTCGGCTGGCAACTCCGCGTCATCGGCGCCGCGATCATTGGCAACATTCACCATGCGGGGACTGTAGCGGCACTCGCTAACCTCGCTGCTCTGAACCGTGCGGGACTCGTGGGTCCCCCCGTCCGTGGGTCCCGCACGGCTCCAACCCTGTGGACCCGAACCCTGTGCGACCCGACGGCCAGGAGGTGCACCCCGTGTCCGCGACGTCGTGCACGACGACCTGGCCGGCGGCGGTCTCGGAGCGCGCGGAGTCGGTGCTGTCCGCCCCCACCCGGACGGCCACCGTGCTCGCCGCCTTCCCCCAGGCGCTCTACCTGCGCCTACCCGACGACCGCGTCCTGCCGGTCGTGTCGGCGACCGGTCTGCGCCTGCCCACGGCGATGGTCCTCGCGACCGTCCTGCCCACCGTGGGCTGGGGGGTCCAGCCCGGCGACGAGGTGGCCGTGGGCGAGGGGGAGGTGCTCCTGGCCGGGGTGCGGATCCGTGGCGTCCGCACGTGGCGACCCCTCCGGGTGCCGGGCGCGGAGCGACCGCTGGACCCGGGTGCTGTGCGCGCCCTCGGCGCGTGGGCGTCGCGAGGCTGGGTCGAGGTCGCGCGCAGCCTGGTCACCACGGTGCTCACCGGTCAGGACGTGACCCGGCAGGTGTCGGTCACCGTGGGTTGCGGTGCCGGCCTGACCCCCAGCGGCGATGACGTGCTGTGCGGTGCACTCCTCGCGCTGCGGCTCCGCGGTGCGGCGCAGGCCCGAGGCCGGCTGTGGTCGGCGGTCGCACCCCGGCTCGGCGCGACGACCAGCCTCTCGGCCGCGCTGCTCACCGAAGCAGCCGACGGGTATGCCGTGCCGGCCGTCGTGCGCCTGGCCGAGGCGCTCGCCGGTGGGACGGCGACCGCAGGAACAGTCGTTCCCGCAGCCCGGGAGGTGGCCGGCATCGGTCACACCTCCGGGGCCGACCTCCTGTCGGGTCTGGTCGGGGGGCTCTCGGCGCTGCGACGCGACCATGACGGCACCGGGCCGCATACCTCTGTCCTGCACCATGTTTCGACCGCGCACCCAGGAGCCTGTCCGTGACCGACCACGTCGAGCTGAGGACCGGGGTCTACGTCGACTCGGTCAGCCTCATGCAGGTCTCCCGCCAGGTGGCGGCAGCACCGGGGGTGGACGCGGCGCAGGTGGCGATGGCCACCGAGCTGAACCTCGACGTGCTGCGCGGCATGGGGTTCACGGTGCCGGACGGATCCTCACCCAACGACCTCGTCGTCGCCCTGCGCGCAGGCGACGAGGCGGGCGTCGACGCGGGCCGGGCCGCGGTCGACGAAGCCATTACGGCGCTGCGTTCGGCAGGGGCGTCGTCAGCAGGGTTCGGTGAGGCGCCCCCGCCGCGGACCCTCGGTCGGGCCATCGAGGCGGTGGCTGCCAACCTCGCCCTCGTCTCGGTCCCCGGCCGGTACGCCGCGGTGGAGGCGCTGGACGCCATCGACCGCGGCGTGAGCGTGATGTTGTTCTCCGACAACGTCGACCTCGAGGCCGAGGTGCTGCTCAAGGACGCCGCTGCTGCGCGCGACGTGCTCGTGATGGGGCCGGACTGCGGCACCGCGGTCGTCGGTGGCGTCGCCCTGGGCTTCGCGAACGTCGTGGCGCACGGTCGGGTCGGCCTCGTCGCTGCGTCGGGCACCGGTGCGCAGCAGGTGATGTCGCTGCTCGACGCCGCGGGCATCGGCGTCAGCCACTGCCTCGGGGTGGGCGGTCGCGACCTGTCCTCGCGCGTCGCCGGCCGGTCGACCCGCCAGGCGCTCGCCGCGCTGGACGCCGACGAGGGCACCGACCTGATCGTCGTCGTGTCCAAGCCACCGGCCCCCGAGGTGCTCGCCGACCTGCAGGCGTATGCCGCAGGGCTGGGTACGCCGGTCCACTGGACGACGCTGGGGCCGGGTCGGCCCGACCTCACGACCTCGGTCGAGGCCGTCCTGGCCGCGACCGGCGTGGCCACCCCGACCTGGCCGAGCTGGGACCTCCCGCAGCAGCCGGCCGCCAGCGGGTCGCTGCGCGGGCTGTTCTGCGGTGGCACCCTCGCCGACGAGGCGATGCTCGTCGCGGGGGAGGCGCTGGGCGACATCTGGTCCAACAACCCGCTGCGCGCCGACCTCGCCGTCGGCGCGGACCTGCGCGCTGCAGGTCACGTGGTCCTCGACTTCGGCGACGACGGGCTCACCCGTGGGCGGGCCCACCCGATGATCGACCCCAGCCTGCGGCTCGAGCGCATCGCCGTCGAGGCCGCGGACGCCGGCTGTGGCGTGCTGCTGCTCGACCTCGTGCTGGGCCACGGGGCGCACCCGGACCCGGCCGGTGAGCTCGCCGAGGCGGTGCGCTCCGCCCGAGCGACGGCGGCAGCGGCCGGGCGCACCCTGCCGGTCGTCGTCTCGCTCGTCGGCACCGAACGCGACCCGCAGGGGCTGACGCGGTGTGCCGAGGCGCTGCGTTCGGCAGGGGCGTCCGTGTTCGCGTCCAACGCCGCGGCCACCCGCCGAGCCGTGTCCCTCCTGCCGACCACCGAGGAGACCCCACATGGGTGACCTGCGAGGGCTGCTGACCCACGACCCCGTCGTCGCGACCGCCGGCGTCGGTCTGCTCAGCGATGCGCTGCGCGACCAGGCCGTCGTCGTGGGCGAGACGACGTGGCAGCCGCCGCCGGACGCCTCGGTCGAGGCACTGGTGCGGGTGCTGGCTGACCGGCGAAGGAGCGAAGCGAATGCCCTTGCGCTGCAACGGATGACGTCCGCCGGTGCAGATCTTGTCGACGTGCGGCCCGCGCACGAGGCGCTGGGGCTCGAGCGCGGCACCTTCCTGCACGCCGGGCCGCCGCTGGAGTGGGAACGCGCGTCCGGTCCGATGCGCGGGGCGCTGATCGGCGCGATGCTCTTCGAGGGCATGGCCGACGACCCGGAGACGGCAGAGGCCGCCCTCGCCGCCGGGGAGGTGGAGCTCGAGCCCTGCCACCACCGGGACGCCGTGGGACCCATGGCCGGGGTCGTCTCCCCGTCGATGTGGGTCTACGAGCTGCGCGACGAGGTGCACGACCACACCTCGTGGTGCTCGCTCAACGAAGGGCTCGGCAAGGTGCTGCGCTACGGCGCGTACGGCCCGGAGGTCGTCGACCGGCTGCACTGGATGAACTCCGTCCTCGGACCCCTCCTGCAGCAGGCTGTCCGCGGAGCAGGGCCGGTCGACATCAAGGCGATCATCGCCCAGATGCTGCAGATGGGCGACGAGGGCCACAACCGCAACCGGGCAGGGTCGTTGATGCTGTTGCGCGAGCTGCTGCCGTCCCTGATCACGGCAGACGGCTCGTCGAAGGACATCGCCGAGGCGGTGCGCTTCTCCGGCGCCAACGAACACTTCTTCCTCAACCTCGGCATGCCCGCGTGCAAGCTGTCCACGATGGCCGCCGAGGGCATCGCGGGCTCGAGCGTCGTCACGACGATGGCGCGCAACGGCACCGACTTCGGCATCCGCACCGCCGGGACGGGCGACCGCTGGTTCACCGGACCGGCCAACACCCCGGAGGGGTTGTTCCTCGGTTCCTTCGGTCCCGACGACGCGAACCCCGACATCGGCGACTCCGCGATCACCGAGACGGCCGGCATCGGCGGGTTCGCCATGGCGGCGGCCCCCGCCATCGTGAGGTTCGTCGGCGGCGACGTCCCCCTCGCCCTGCGCACCACGCGCACGATGTACGAGATCACGGTCGGCGAGCACACGGCATACCAGGTGCCCATCCTGGAGTTCCGCGGAACTCCCACCGCGATCGACGTGTCCGCGGTGGTCCGGACGGGGATCCTGCCGCAGATCAACACGGGTATGGCGGGCCGGGTCGCCGGCACGGGACAGGTCGGGGCCGGCCTGGTCACGCCGCCCGCGGAGTGCTTCACCCAGGCCCTGGCCGCCCTCGCCGACGCAGTCCCCGACGTGACGCGACCGGCGGGGACGGACTGAGCTGCGTGGGCGGCCGGGGGACCGCGCCGTCCAGCGTGGCAGGATACGGGACCGTGAGCGCGCGCATCCTGGACGGCAAGGCAGTACTCGCGACGATCAAGGAGGAGCTGCGCGGCAGGGTGGACGTCCTGCGCGAGCACGGGGTGGTCCCCGGCCTGGGCACGGTCCTGGTCGGCGCGGACCCCGGGAGCACGTGGTACGTCAACGCCAAGCACAAGGACTGTGCGGAGATCGGGGTGACGAGCATCCGCCGCGACCTCCCGGCGACGGCGACGCAGGCCGAGGTCGAGGCCGTCATCGACGAGCTCAACGCCGACCCCGAGTGCACCGGCTTCCTCGTGCAGCAGCCGACCGGGCTCGACGAGTTCGCCCTGCTGTCGCGGGTCCACCCTGACAAGGACGTCGACGGCCTGCACCCGACCAACCTCGGCTGGCTGGTCCTCGGCAAGGAGGCGCCGCTGCCGTGCACCCCGGCGGGCTGCATCGAGCTGCTGCGCCGGTTCGACGTGCCGATCGCCGGGGCGCGGGTCGCCCTCGTCGGCCGCGGCATCACCGTCGGTCGCCCGCTCGGCCTGATGCTCACCCGGCGCAGCGAGAACGCCACGGTGGTCCTGTGCCACACCGGCACCGCCGACCTCGCCGCCGAGGTGCGCGAGGCCGACATCGTCGTCGCCGCGGCCGGGGTGCCCGGCCTCATCACCGCCGACATGGTCAAGCCCGGTGCCGCGGTGCTCGACGTGGGCGTGAGCCGGGTCGTGGCCGAGGACGGCAGGTCCAAGGTCGCCGGTGACGTCGCACCCGACGTGGCCGGGGTGGCCGGCTGGGTCAGCCCGAACCCGGGCGGCGTCGGACCGATGACCCGCGCCATGTTGCTCACCAACATCGTCGCTGCCGCCGAGCGACAGCTCGCAGCCACGGTCACGGCCTGATCCCGTGACCATTCCCCGCCTGGGCTGGTGGTGGGTCGCCACCCCGGTCCTCGCGCTGGGGATCGTGGCCTTCGGGTTCGGGCACGTCCGACTGGCGGGGTTCGTCCTCGCGGGAGGTCTCGGGATCGCCGCAGTGATCCGGGCGGTGCTGCCGACCGAGCGCAGCGGCGGACTCGTGGTGCGCTCGCGGGTCGTCGACGTCCTGACCATGGGACTGCTGGGACTGGCCCTGGCCGTCATCACCGCGAGCCTCGACCTGAGCCCGCGCGGCTGACGCGACGGGCCGGGTCCTGACCGGTCACTGTGATCACTGCGGGTTGCAGGTGAGCCGGGGCCGTCGACGCTGACCGGTCACTGTGATCAGTAGCGGGTTGTGGGTGGCCGGGGTCGTCGACGCTGACCGGTCACTGTGATCACTGGGGGTTGTGGGTGGCCGGGGCCGTGGGCTGACGCGGAACGGCCGGTCCCGGTGACCCGGGACCGGCCGTTCGTGTGCCGTGCGTCGTGCGTCGTGCTCGAAAACCTGCTGCGGGGAAGGTCAGCCGAGCAGGCCGAGGCCCTTGACGGCCTCGCGCTCCTCCTCGAGCTCCTTGACGGAGGCGTCGATCTTGCCGCGGGAGAAGTCGTCGATCTCCAGTCCCTGCACGATCGACCACTGGCCGTCCTTGACGGTCACGGGGAACGAGGAGATCAGGCCCTCGGGCACCCCGTAGGAACCGTCGGAGCAGACCGACATCGACACCCAGTCGCCGTCGGGGGTGCCCAGCGCCCAGTCGCGGGCGTGGTCGACGGTCGCGCTGGCAGCCGATGCCGCCGAGGACGCACCCCGGGCCTCGATGATGGCGGCGCCGCGCTTGGCGACGGTCGGGATGAACGTGCCGGCCAGCCAGTCCTGGTCACCCACGGCCTCGGCAGCGTTCTTGCCGGAGACCTCCGCGTGGAACAGGTCGGGGTACTGCGTGGCGGAGTGGTTGCCCCAGATCGTCATCTTGCGGATCTCGGTGACCGGCACGCCGAGCTTGGCCGCCAGCTGCGAGATGGCGCGGTTGTGGTCGAGGCGGGTCAGCGCCGAGAACCGGTCGCGGCCGATGTCGGGGGCGTTGCTCATCGCGATCAGCGCGTTGGTGTTGGCCGGGTTGCCGGTCACGGTGACGTGGATGTCGTCGGCCGCGACCTTGTTGAGGGCCTTGCCCTGCGGCGCGAAGATGCCGCCGTTGGCCTCGAGGAGGTCACCGCGCTCCATACCGGGGCCGCGCGGGCGGGCACCGACGAGCAGGGCGTGGTTGACGCCGTCGAAGACCTTCTCGGCGTCGTCACCGATCTCGACCTTCGCGAGCGTCGGGAACGCGCAGTCGTCGAGCTCCATGACGACACCCTCGAGTGCCTTCAGGGCGGGGGTGATCTCGAGCAGGCGCAGCTCGACCGGGGTGTCCGGGCCGAACAGCGAGCCGCTCGCGATGCGGAACAGGAGGCTGTAGCCGATCTGGCCGGCGGCGCCGGTGACGGCGACCTTGACGGGGGGAGTGCTCACGGTGGGCCCTTCACGTCGGTGGGGTGGGACAGCTGTGCACGACGCTAGCAGGGCTGCGCTGGCTCGGTTTCCGGTGGCTAGGGTCGAGGGCATGCCCACCCCGGACTTCATCCTGGCCCTGCGCGAGAAGGTCGGCACCGACCTGCTGTGGCTCACCGGTGTCACCGCCGTGGTCCGCAACGACCGAGGCGAGGTGCTGCTCGGCCGCCGCGCCGACAACGGCCAGTGGGCGCTGGTCAGCGGCATCCTCGAGCCCGGCGAGCAGCCCGCGGTGGGCCTGGTCCGTGAGATCGAGGAGGAGACCGGGGTCGTGGCCCGCATCGAGGCGCTGACCTCGGTCCGGACCCTGCCGGAGCAGGGCTATGCCAACGGTGACCGGGCGCAGTACCTCGACCTGTGCTTCCTGGCCCGCCACGTCAGTGGTGAGGCGCGGGTCAACGACGACGAGTCGCTCGAGGTGGGCTGGTTCGCCGTCGACGCCCTGCCCGAACCGCTGATGCAGCGCGCCCGGGAGCGCCTCGAACGTGCCCTCGCCTACGACGGCAGCACCTGGTATGCCGACGTGCCCGGCTCGGACGCGCCCGCCCCGAAGGCCCTGGCGGTGCTGTCCGCCGGTGACCGCGAGGTGGTCCTGCGGCGGGCGGTGCGCGACGACGTGGCGGGGATCGTCGGCCTGCTCGCCGACGACGTGATCGGTGCGGGACGCGAGGCGGGGCGCGACCTCGCCGGCTACCTGGCGGCGTTCGAGGCCGTCGACGCCGACCCCGCCCACCTGCTCGTCGTGCTCGAGGCGGATGGCCTGGTCACCGGGACCATGCAGCTCACGTTCCTGCCCGGGTTGTCGCGAGGTGGCGCGCTGCGCTGCCAGGTGGAGGCGGTGCGGGTCGCGCCGACCCTGCGCGGCCACGGGGTCGGTGAGGCGATGCTGCGGTGGGGGATCGAGGAGTCCCGCCGCCGGGGCGCGGCCCTGGTCCAGCTCACGACGGACAAGCGCCGTGACGATGCCCAGCGGTTCTACGAGCGGCTCGGGTTCGTCAGGTCCCACGAGGGCCTCAAGCTCGACCTGAGGGCGGCCCAAGAGGAGTAGAACTGGGTCTGGCAACGACGACGAGGATACCCGGCTGACCTACGACGCCCGGGTGGTCGAGGACCTGCACGCGTGGCTGCAGGAGCAGGGCGACTGGGTCCCGTTGGGGTCGGCCGACGAGCAGAAGCCGGCCAAGGACGGGACCGTCGAGGCCTGGGCTCGTTCCGAGGCCAACCCGGTCGGCGGGTGGTACGGCCTGCGCAAGGGCTATCGGGGACGGGTCGGCATGTACCTGCCGCCGCTGCTGGAGGAGCTCGGGCTGGCCGAGGTCGAGCACCAGGCGAGGAACAACCGGATGCGGGCCCGCTGACCCGCGGCTCCGCTGACGCGGGCGGGGTCAGCCGGTGCGCTGCTCGGCGGCCAGGACCATGCGGCGGTGCATCCACGTGTAGAGCGCGACGTCGCCGAGCCGGGTCGCCTCACCGTAGAGGCGGCCGCTGACGCCGTCGGGGGTGAAACCGTGCCGCAGGGTCAGCTGGGTCCCGTCCCCGTCGGGGGTGACCACCACCTCCAGGAACGCCTCCCCGGGCAGCCGGGTGTCGGGTGCCAGCACGATCCGGCGGCCCGACTCGAGCGCGGTCACCGTCCAGAAGTCGACGCGGTCGCCGAGCCGCAACGGCCGGTCCGGGCGGTCCCGGCGACGCCCCGGTCCGCCGATCAGCCGGTCCACGCCGCAGCGCGCCTGCCACACGACCTCGGGGGTGAACCACCCCGTGTCACCGCCGACCGAGGTCACGACGTCCCACACCACCGGGGGTGGGGCGAGCACGTGCGAGGTGTGGCTGCCGCCGATGACTGGGTTCACCGACCCACCGTATGCGGCGTGGCCCCGCCCCGCCCGGCGAGCGCCCCGTCCCGCCCGGCGAGCGCCCCGTCCCGCCCGGCGAGCGCCCCGCCCGCGAGCGGTGCGCCGCTCGGGTCGCCGCCGGGCGCGGGGTCGCCCAGACTGGCCGGGTGAGGACCGGATGACCCGCCGCTGGCTGTTCGCCGACCAGCTCGGCCCGCACTTCGACGTGGGCCGGGACGGGGTGCTGCTCGTGGAGAGCAGGGAGGCGCTGGGCCGTCGTCGCTACCACCGGCAGAAGCTGCACCTGGTCCTGTCGGCGCTGCGGCACCGCGCTGCCGAGCTCGGCGACTCCGCCGTCCTGCTGCACACCGCCACCTACGGTGCAGCGCTGCGCGAGCTCGGCGAGCCCGTCCGCGTCTACGAACCCACCTCGCGAGCGGCCGCGGACTTCGTCGCACGCCAGCTCGAGGCAGGGGTGGTCGAAGCCGTCGACCCCACGCCGGGGTTCAGCTTGCCGCGCACCGAGTTCCAGCGGTGGGCCGGGGACCGGCGCCGGTTGCGCATGGAGGACTTCTACCGGTTCCAGCGCCAGCGGCTGGACCTGCTCGTGGAGGGCGACGGCCACCCCGTCGGTGGCCGGTGGTCCTTCGACGAGGCCAACCGCGAGCCCCCGCCCAAGGGGGCCGAGCGCCTCGACGTCGCGGCACCATACCGACCTCGCGAGGACGACATCGATGCGCAGGTGAGGGAGGACCTCGACCGGTGGGAGCGTGACGACGGACTGGCGACGGTGGGCCGCGACGGGCCGCGGCTGTTCGCCGTCACCAGGCGCGAGGCGCTCGCCGCCCTCGAGCGCTTCGTCACCACGCGCCTCGGCGCGTTCGGGCCGCACGAGGACGCCATGCTCCGCGGTGACTGGGCGATGGCGCACAGCCTGTTGTCGGTGCCGCTCAACCTGGGGCTGCTCGACCCCGTCGAGGTCGCCGAGCGCGCGGTGCGGGCCTACCACGACGGCGACGCCCCCCTGGCCTCCGTCGAGGGGTTCGTGCGCCAGGTGGTGGGGTGGCGCGAGTACGTCTGGCACCTCTACTGGCACTTCGGAGGGCAGTACCGCAGCCGCAACGCGCTGGCCGCCCACGAACCCCTGCCGCAGTGGTTCGCCGACCTCGACGCCGACGCGGTGGAGGCTGCCTGCCTCAAGGACGTGCTCTCCGGAGTGCGCGACCGCGGCTGGGTGCACCACATCCCGCGTCTGATGGTCCTCGGCAACTGGGCGGCGCAGCGCGGCTACGACCCCGACGCCCTGACCGAGTGGTTCCAGACGAGGTTCGTCGACGGCTACGACTGGGTCATGCCCGCCAACGTCGTCGGCATGAGCCAGTACGCCGACGGGGGTGCGATGACGACCAAGCCCTACGTCTCCGGCGGCGCCTACCTGCACCGGATGTCGGACTACTGCGGCGGCTGCCGCTACCGTCCGACCGTTCGCGTCGGCGAGGACGCCTGCCCCTTCACCGCCGGCTACTGGGCCTACCTCGACCGCACCGCCGAACGGCTCGAGGGCAACCCCCGTATGGCGCGCCCGCTCCAGCAGCGGCACCGCCTGGCCGACCTCGAGGCGGCCGTCGACCAGGAACGCGCCAGGGGCGCGACGCCCCCCTGAGCCCGCGCGGTCGTCGAGGGCCCAGGGGGTCCCCTCTCAGCGCAGGGCGGCGAGTGCCTCGTTGAACGTGGCGGACGGGCGCATCACGGCAGCGGTCTTGGCGGCGTCGGGGCGGTAGTAACCGCCGATGTCCGCAGGGTGGCCCTGGACGCCGAGCAGCTCGGCGTTGATGGTGTCCTCCTGCTCGGTCAGGGTCTGCGACACCTGGCTGAACGCCTCGGCGAGGGCGGCGTCCTGCGTCTGCTGGGCCAGCTCGTTGGCCCAGAACAGTGCGAGGTAGAAGTGGCTGCCCCGGTTGTCGAGCTGGCCCACCTTGCGCGCCGGGCCCTTGTTCTCGTTGAGCAGCCGCTCGGTCGCCTTGTCGAGGGCCTCGCCCAGCAGGGCCGCCCGCGCGTTGTCGGTCGTGGTGGCCATGTGGCGCAGGCTCTCGGCCAGGGCGAGGAACTCGCCGAGGCTGTCCCAGCGCAGGTAGTTCTCCTGCACGAGCTGCTGCACGTGCTTGGGGGCCGACCCACCGGCGCCGGTCTCGAACAGGCCCCCACCGTTCATCAGCGGCACGACGGAGAGCATCTTGGCGCTGGTGCCGAGCTCGAGGATCGGGAAGAGGTCGGTGTTGTAGTCGCGCAGCACGTTGCCGGTGACCGAGATGGTGTCCTCGCCCCGGCGGATGCGCTCGACCGAGAGCTTGGCCGCCTCGACCGGCGAGAGCACCCGCAGGTCCAGCCCGTCGGTGTCGTGGTCGCCGAGGTAGGCCTCGACCTTGGCCATGAGGTTGCGGTCGTGGGCGCGCTCGCCGTCCAGCCAGAAGACCGCCGGGGTCTTCGAGGCGCGGGCGCGGGTGACGGCCAGCTTGACCCAGTCCCGGATCGGGGCGTCCTTGGTCTGGCAGGCGCGCCAGATGTCGCCGGGGGCGACCTCGTGCTCCATGAGCACCTCACCCGCGGCGTTGACGACCTGCACCCGACCGGTCTCGGCGATCTCGAAGGTCTTGTCGTGGCTGCCGTACTCCTCGGCCTTCTGCGCCATGAGGCCGACGTTGGGGACCGAGCCCATGGTGGTGGGGTCGTAGGCGCCGTGCTCGCGGCAGTCGTCGATGACGGCCTGGTAGACCCCGGCGTAGGAGCTGTCGGGGATGACAGCCAGGGTGTCGGCCTCCTCGCCGTCCGGGCCCCACATGTGGCCGGAGGTGCGGATCATGGCCGGCATCGAGGCGTCGACGATGACGTCGCTCGGGACGTGCAGGTTGGTGATCCCCTTGTCGGAGTTGACCATCGCGAGCTCGGGGCCGTTCGCGAGGCCCTGCTCGATCGCGGCGCGGACCTCGTCACGCAGGCCCTCGGGAAGGGCGTCGAGCCCGTCGAGGATGGACCCGAGGCCGTTGTTGGCCGACAGACCCGCCGCGGCGAGGTCCGCGCCATACCGGGAGAAGACCTCGGGCAGGAAGGCGCGCACGACGTGGCCGAAGATGATCGGGTCGGAGACCTTCATCATCGTGGCCTTGAGGTGCACCGAGAAGAGCACGCCCTCGGCCTTGGCGCGGGCGATCTGCTCGGTGAGGAAGGCGTCGAGCGCCGCGACCCGCAGGACGGTGGCGTCGACGACCTCACCCTCGAGCACCGTCAGGCCGTCCTTGAGGACGGCGGTGCCTGCGTCGGTGACCAGCTGGATGGTCAGGGTGTCGGCGGACGGGAGCACGACCGACAGCTCGTTGGAGCGGAAGTCGTCGGCGGTCATGGTGGCGACCTGGGTCTTGGAGTCGGAGCTCCAGGCACCCATGGAGTGCGGGTGCCTGCGCGCGTAGTTCTTCACGGCGGCAGGTGCGCGGCGGTCGGAGTTGCCTTCGCGCAGAACGGGGTTCACGGCGCTGCCCTTGACACTGTCGTACCGTGCGCGGGCGTCCCTCTCCTCGTCGGTGCTGGGGTCGTCGGGGTAGGCGGGCAGGTCGTAGCCCTGCGAGCGCAGCTCGGCGATGGCCGCCTTGAGCTGGGGGAGGGACGCCGAGACGTTGGGCAGCTTGATGATGTTGGCCTCGGGGGTGGTCGCCAGCTGGCCGAGCTCGCCCAGGGCGTCACCGATGCGCTGCTCCTGCGGGAGGAGGTCGTCGAACGCCGCGATGATGCGGCCGGAGAGGGAGATGTCCCGGGTCTCGACGTCGACGCCGGCGGTGGACGCGAAGGCCTCGATCACCGGAAGGAAGGAGTAGGTCGCCAGCATGGGCGCCTCGTCGGTGAGGGTGTAGATGATCTTGGCCATGTCGGCGGCTCTCTCCCTGGGCTCGTCGTGCCCGCACCATTCGTGCGCAGCGCTGCTCAGGCTATCCAACCGCCTCGGTGCTGCTGGTCCCGCACCGCCCGGTCGGGTGTCGTACGTCGTGGCGGCGCGAGCGGTGGCCATGAGGGGGCTCCATCGTCCGAACGGCCGATGCGGCCCTCATCCTTTTGACTGGACGAAAGGGGCATTCGTCACGCCGGAGGACACCAGCACCAACGGACTTGACTAATCACTGGCGAAAAACCTGTCGTTCCTTTACGTTTCACGTGTGCAGAGCGGGCCGCAGGGGCTCGAAATCGCAAGAAGTCGAGGACTCCGCACTGGACCGTCCTCGGCCGCTGGGGGGCGGCTGAGGACGGTCGGGGGAGCATCGGTCGGCGGATCCCCGCGCAGGGGGTCCGCCTTCCCACGTCTGTGGCCCAGTGCCCAGTGCCCCAGTACCCGGTGCCAGGGTCTATGACCGGCTGCTGGCCCGCGTGACGAAGTCCGCGAGGTCGGCGCTCTGCTGGAGCCGTGACGGTTCGTGGACGTACATCATGTGGCCGGCCTCGTAGTACGCGTGCTCGAGGTTCTCGCGCAGGGCCGTCGGGATCCTCAGGTGCGCGACGACGTCCTGGGCGCCGTAGTAGGGCGTGGCTCCGTCGAAGTAGCCGTAGGCGAGGTGCACCGACAGGTGCGGGTTGCCCCGCATCGCCCGGGCCAGCTGGCCGCTCACGTCGACCGGCTTGGCCTCGAACTCCTGGTAGGACCAGTCCTTCGAGGCACGCGACGAGATCACCGTGTAGGGAAGGTCGTTGGTGTAGCCGAGCTCGCTGCGGACGTAGTGGTTCCACGCCGAGGCGTAGGGCCCCAGGATCGCGTCCATCGACGGGTCAGCGTCCCAGGTCTCGGCGTTGCCGGCCGCCAGCGGTCCGGTGAACCGGCTGTCGAGGCGGCCGACGGCCAGCTGCTGGTCGCGCAGCAGCTCGGTGAAGAACCGGACGTGCTCGAGGCGCAGGTCGGCCCGGTCGACGTAGGCCTCGGACAGGCCGGTGAGGCCGGCGAGCCTGGTGACGTGCTCGGCCCGCTCGGCAGCGGTGAGCCGTGACCCCCGCGACAGCGCCCACGGGTAGTCGCGCGCGGCATACTCCTCCGCCTCGGCGAGCACGGTCCGGAGCGTCTTGCGACCGTGCTTGCCGTGGTAGTGGGCGGTGGCGGCGTAGGTCGGCAGGTAGTCGACGTGCGCGCGGTCGTTGCTGTACTCGAAGTCGACGGTGGCCAGGTCGAGCACCGAGCTGATGAGCATGAGCCCGTTGAGGTAGAGCCCGTGCCGGGTCTGGAGGTGCTCGGCCAGTGCCGCAGCGCGGATGGTGCCGTAGGACTCGCCAGCGATGAACTTCGGTGACAGCCAGCGGTTGTGGCGCGTCGTCCACAACCGGATGAGCTCGCCGACGCTCTCGATGTCGGCCGTGAACCCGTGGTAGTCCTTGGCCTTGCCACCCTCGACGGCGCGCGAGTATCCCGTCGACACGGGGTCGATGAAGACGAGGTCCGACACCGCGAGCAGCGACTGCGGGTTGTCCAGCAGGCCGTAGGGCGGCGGGGTCAGCGCCGAGGCGTCACCGGAGTCGACGCGGCGGGGCCCGAGCAGACCGAGGTGCAACCACACCGAGCTCGAGCCCGGCCCGCCGTTGAACGCGAACGTCACCGGCCGCTGGGTGGCGCCCGCGGTCTCGACGACGTATGACGTGATGCTCAGCTCGGCCTTGGCGTGGTGGCCCTTGAAGACGTGGTCCTCGAAGACCTCCTCGCGCAGCACGACCCGTCCGGTGGTCGCGGTGTAGCGCAGGCGCCGCCGGCCCACGGCGAGGGTGTGCTGGGTCTCGACGAGGTCGTCCTTGGGCGGAGCCGGCGCGGTCGTCACCGTGGTCGTGTCCGTCGACGTCGTCACCGTCTCCCCGGGCTCGGGGGTGTGCGGCGTCGGGGTGGTCGTGGGTGCGGACTCGTCGGCCATGGCGTCACCCTATGCGTGGACCGTGCTGGAGTAGCGGTGAGAACGGGACGGGGACGGGTCAGCAGAATGGCCGGATGCGACCCGCCGTCTAGAGGTCGCGCCCGGCTGGTCCGGCGGCAGACACGACGAAGCACTCGGGCGCGTGGAAGCCGTGATCGGCGAAGGCCTTCTCGACCGCGGCCTGGACGGACCCGGCGTCGCCGCGACGCACCAGGGCGATGGCCGACCCGCCGAAGCCACCCCCGGTCATCCGCGCGCCGAGCGCACCGGCCCCGGTGGCGCTGGTCACCACGGTGTCTAGCTCGTCGACCGAGATCTCGAAGTCGTCGCGCATCGAGTCGTGCGAGGACAGGAAGAGTGCGCCGAGGCGGTCGAAGTCGTCTGACCGCAACGCCTTGCGGGCCTGCTGCACGCGGGCGATCTCCGTGACGACGTGGCGGGTCCGCTTGCGCAGCAGGTCGGACGAGAGCCGGTCGAGGGCCGCGTCGAGCTCGTCGGCAGGGACATCGCGCAGGGTCTCGACCCCGAGCTCGCGAGCCGCCTGCTCGCAGGAGTCGCGGCGCTCGGCGTACTGGCCGTCGACCAGCTCGTGGACCGCGCGGGTGTCGACGACGAGCAGGGCCAGGTCGTGGTCGTCGAGGTCGAACGGCACCTGCTCGGTGGAGAAGTCGCGGCAGTCGAGCAGCAGCGCGTGGCCGGGTTCGGCGAGCAGTGACGCCGACTGGTCCATGCCGCCCGTAGGGGCCTGGGCGACGGTGTTCTCGGCCTCGACGCAGGCGGCAGCGAGGGCGGCGCGGCCCGCGGCCGACTCGAGCAGCCCGAGCCCGAACCCGTCGCTCACGGCCGAGGCGACAGCGCACTCCAGCGCCGCAGAGCTCGAGAGTCCTGCCCCGAGCGGCACCCGACCGTCCACGGCGACGTCGAACCCACCCACGACGTGACCGGCGCGCTCCAGTGCCCACGGGACACCGGCGACGTAGGCCGCCCACCCCTCGGGACTGCCCGGGCCGACGTCGTCGAGGTCGATCTCGACCACGCCGTCACCCTGCGCGGACACGATCCGCAGGCGACGGTCCGCGCGGCGGCGCAGCGCGGCATACGTGCGGTGGGGGAGGGCGATGGGCAGGCAGAGGCCACCGTTGTAGTCGGTGTGCTCGCCGATGAGGTTGACCCGACCGGGCGCCGACCAGACACCCTGCGGCTCCTCGCCGAAGGTGTCGTGGAACAGGCGGGCGGCGGCGTCCTGCGCCGTCACGGGGCGACCTCGCGCAGGCGCGCCGCGATGCGCTCCGGCGGCACGTCGTTGACCCACCCGCCGACACCGGACTCGGAGCCGGCGAGGTACTTGAGCTTCTTGGGAGAGCGCAGGACCGACATCACCTGCAGGTGCAGCCGGGACACGTCGCGGCCCTGCTTGGCCGGCGCCTGGTGCCAGCCGGCGATGTAGGGCAGCCGGATCGGCCTCCCGTCCTTGGAGTCGTAGTAGCGGTCGAGCCGCCGGAGCAGGTCGAGGTAGACCCGGGCGAGGTCGTCGCGCTCGTCGCCGGTCAGCGCCACGAGGTCCGGCACGTCGCGGCGGGGGGCGAGGTGCACCTCGACCGGCCAGCGGGCGGCGTACGGCACGTAGGCGACCCAGTGCTCGGTGTCGATGACCACCCGCTCCTTGGCATCCAGCTCGGCAGCGAGGATGTCGGCGCCGAGGAGCCGCCCGGTCCGGGCGTGGTGCTCGGTCGCACGGGCGAGGATCGTCGCGCTGCGCTCGGGGAGGTAGGGATAGGCGTAGATCTGGCCGTGCGGGTGGTGCAGCGTGACCCCGATCTCCTGACCGCGGTTCTCGAAGCAGAAGACCTGCTCGACCTCGGGCACCGCGCCGAGCTCGGCGGTGCGGTCGGCCCACGCGTCGACGACGGTGCGGGCGCGTTCGGGCGTCAGGTCGGCAAAGGTCGACTCGTGGTTGCTGGTGAAGCAGACCACCTCGCACCGGCCCAGGGCCGGCCGGCTCTGGATGAGGTCACCGTCCTGCTGGTCCGCGGGCGAGTGGTCGGAGACCGGGGCATAGCTGGGGAAGCGGTTCTCGAAGACGACGACGTCGTACTGCGCCTCCGGAACCTCCGAGGGCACGCTGCCGGTGCCGGTCGGGCACAGGGGGCACTCGTCCTTCGGGGGGAGGAAGGTCCGGTTGCTGCGGTGGCCGGCCACGGCGACCCAGTCGCCGACGAGGGCGTCATGGCGGATCTCGCCGGAGGCGGCCCGCTCACCCAGGGGACGGGCGTCCTCGGCGGTGCGCTCCGGCGCCCCGGGGGAGTCGTCGAAGTAGATGATCTCGCGGCCGTCGGCCAGCCGCCGGCTCGTGCGCCGGACTGTCATGCGTGGCTCCTGCTCGTCCGGGTCGTGCGTACGGCGCCGGGGGTGGCGAGGAGGATCTCGACCCCGGCTTCGCTCACGGCGGTGCGGGCCCGCGGGCCGAGGCCCGCGTCGGTGACCAGGAGGTCGACCGACGACAACGGGATGATGGTGCTGAGGCCGACCGTGCCCCACTTGGTGTGGTCGGCGAGGACGCAGACCTGACGGGCGGTGTGCACCAGGGCCTGGTTGGTCTCCGCCTCGACGAGGTTGGGGGTCGTCAGCCCGGCGCGCGCGTCCATGCCGTGCACACCGAGGAAGAGCCGGTCGACGTGCAGCATCCGCAACGCCGCCACCGCGACCGGTCCGACGAGGGCGTCGGACGGGGTGCGGACGCCGCCGGTCAGCACGACCGTCTGGCCCGGGGCGCCCGACTCGTGCAGCAGCTGGGCCACCGGCACGGAGTTGGTCACCACGGTGAGGTCGGGCACCGTACGCACTGCTCGGGCGAACTCGTAGGTCGTCGTGCCCGCGGAGATGCCGATGGCGGCACCCGGCTCGACGAGGCGGGCAGCCGCCTGCGCGATGGCGCTCTTCTGGGACTGCATGAGCGCCGACTTCGCCGTGAACCCGGGCTCCTCGCTGCTGCGGCTCCCGACGGCGAGGGCGCCGCCGTGCACCCGCTCCACGAGGCCCTCGGTGGCCAGGTGCTCGATGTCGCGACGCACCGTCATGTCCGAGACGCCGAGCTGGTCGACGAGCTCGGACACGCGCACCGCGCCGCTGTCCTCGACGAGGCCGAGGATGGTGGCGCGACGCTGGCTGGCGAGCAACTAGGCCTCCCTGATGACGGCGACGGCCCCCGCCGCGAGCGGGGTGTCGGGGGTGAACGGACGGTCCGCGACCAGGTCGTGTCCGGACACGGGGACCTGCTGCTCCGAGGTGGTGTCGTTGACGAGGAACAGCCAGGAGCCATCCTCTCCCCGTCGCCGGACGGCTTCGACACCGGCAGGCACCTGCGCGGTGACGGTGACGCCACCGGCCGCCGTGACCTGGTCGAGCAGCGACCCCAGCGCCGGGTCGTCGAGCAGGGTGCTGAGGTACCAGGCGGCGCCCGTCCCGGTGCTGCGCCGGGTGATGGCGGGTCGGCCCGTGAGGGGGCCGGCGGCATACCGGTCGAGGACCTCGGCGTCGACGGCGGTGACGTCCTCGCTCCACAGCGAGCCGGTGCCGCCGCCCTCGAGCTCGCTGTGCTGGTCGGTCATCAGGGGGAAGAACTCCTCGACGCGCACGCCGAGCAGGTCACGGAACGCACCGGGGTAGCCGCCGAGGCGGACGTGGTCGTCGGGGTCGCTGATGCCGGAGAAGAAGGTGACCAGGACCTGGGCACCGGCTTCGGCGGCCGCCGCGACGGCTCGGGCGTGCTCGTCGCTGACGAGGTAGAGGGTGGGGACGACGACGACCTTGTAGGCGCTGAGGTCGGCACTCGGGTGCACGACGTCGGTGGTGATGCCCCGCTCCCGCAGGACGCGGTGCACGGCGTGGGCGGTGGTGGGGTACCTCAGGGCGCCAGACGGCATGGCCGGACCGTGCGCCGCCCACTGGGCCTGGTAGTCCCAGAGGATCGCGACCTGCGCCTCGACGCGTGAGCCCACGACCTCGCCCAGCCGCTCGGCCACGCGGCCGAGCTCGACGACCTCACGGAAGCGGGCGCTGTCGCGACCGGCGTGGGGGACCAGGGCGGAGTGGAACTTCTCCGAGCCGGACCTCGACTGCCGCCACTGGAAGAAGCCGAGCGTGTCGGCGCCGCGGGCGACGTGGGCGAGGCTGTCGCGCAGGGTGCCACCGGGGAGCTTGGCGGGGTTGACCGGCTGCCAGTTCACGGCACTGGTCGAGTGCTCCATGAGCAGCCACGGACGCCCACCGGCCAGGCCACGGGTGATGTCGCCGCTGAAGGCCAGCTCGGCCTGCGGGTGCTCGAGCTCGGCGACGACGTAGTGGTCGGTGCTGATGACGTCCTGCTCGTCGGCCCACTGGTGGTAGTCGAGGTGGTCGAAGTGCGCCAGGGTCATGAAGTTCGTCGTCACCGGGACCCCGGGTGACAGGTCCTGCAGGATGGCCTTCTCGCTGCGGTGGAAGTCCAGGAGGGTGTCGGACTGGAACCGCTTGTAGTCCAGCAGGTGCGTGGGGTTGGCGAACGACGTCGTCAACCGTGGTGGCAGGACCTGCTCCCAGTCCGAGTAGCGCTGGCTCCAGAACGCGGTGCCCCAGGCGTCGTTGAGGCGATCGAGCGTCTCGTGGCGGCCGCGCAGCCAGACCCGGAAGCCGGCGGCGCAGGTGTCGCAGTAGCAGGGGACGTTGTGGCAGGCGTACTCGTTCGAGACGTGCCACATCGCCAGGGCGGGGTGGTCGTGGTAGCGCTGGGCGAGCTGGGTCGTCAGCGCGAGGGCGTAGTCGCGGTAGACGGGCGAGCTCGGGCACCACGCCTGACGGCTGCCCGGCCACAGGGTGTGGCCCTCGTGGTCGACGGGCAGGATCTCCGGGTGCGCGGCCGACAGCCACGGGGGAGGGGTCGCCGTCGCCGTCGCGAGGTCCACCGCGATGTCGTTCGCGTGGAGCATCTCCATGATGTCGTCCAGCCAGGCGAAGTCGTACTCCCCCTTGGCGGGCTCGAGCCACGACCAGGAGAAGACCCCCAGGGTGACGAAGGTGACGCCGGCCTCGCGCATCAGCTCCATGTCCTCGGGCCAGACCTCCCGCGGCCACTGCTCGGGGTTGTAGTCGCCACCCAGGGCGATCCGTCGGTTCGGCCATGAACGCATGGCGCACAGTGTCGCCCTGTTTCGATGGGGATGTCAACAAAAAACAACATCGGGTTGCTGCTGGTGGTGAATCGGCTCCTCGGCGGGGTGCACGAGCCAGCAGTGCGGCCTTTCAGATCCGTCCTCGCGGCCGCACGAACGCAGGCCCAGTATGGCGTGGTTGAGCCGGTTTCGTCCCTATGAGCTGCTGGGGAGCGGTCCAGGTCCGACGGGTTCCGGTGTCGTGGAGATGGGGTGGGCGCGCGACCATTTCGTGATGGGCAGCCCCTTGACAGGTGTTGGATCCGGGGACCATCCTCAGAACTAGTTGATGGTTTTTGATCGAATCTGTCGGATGACGGGTTCGCCCATCGCGCCGGTGCCACCGCGTCAAAGGAGACCCGAATGACCCGTCCGACCTCAGAGGCCGAGTACCTCGCCAGCCTCGTTCCTGCCTCTGTCCGCGGTGTCAGCCGTCGGACCATCCTGCGCGGCGCCCTCGGTGCCGGCACCCTGCTCGCGGCCCCGTCGCTCCTCGCGGCGTGCGGTGGTGGCGGCTCCTCCACCTCCGGCGGTCCTGCCACCGGCACCGTCACCCTGGGGTCCAACCAGTCCGACGCCGTGCCGAAGGCCGCCATCCAGTCGGTCATGGACGCCTTCCAGAAGGCGAACTCCGGCCTGACGGTCAAGACCAACACCATCGACCACAACTCCTTCCAGGAGAACATCAACAACTACCTGCAGGGCTCCCCGGACGACGTGTGGATGTGGTTCTCCGGCTACCGCATGCGCTTCTTCGCCTCCAAGGGGCTGGCGGGCGACGTCAGTGAGGTCTGGAAGAACCTGCCGGGCATGTCCGACGCACTGAAGGCGGCGTCCACCGGCGACGACGGCAAGCAGTACTTCGTGCCCTCGACCAACTACCCGTGGGCCGTCTTCTACCGCAAGAGCGTCTTCGACAAGTTCGGCTACACCGAGCCCAAGACCCTCGACGAGTTCAAGACCCTCGGCACGCAGATGAAGAAGGACGGCCTGGTCCCGATCGCCTTCGGCGACAAGGACGGCTGGCCGGCCATGGGCACCTTCGACCAGCTGAACATGCGGATCAACGGGTACCAGTACCACATCGACCTCATGGCCGGTAAGGAGAGCTGGAACAGCCCGCAGGTCAAGAAGGTCTTCGACACCTGGGCCGGTCTGCTGGAGATGCACCAGCCCGACGCCCTCGGCCGCACGTGGCAGGAAGCCGCCCAGACGTTGCAGCAGAAGAAGGCCGGCACCTACGTCCTCGGTTCGTTCCTGGCACAGCAGTTCCCCAAGGGTGCCGAGCAGGACGACCTCACCTTCTTCAACTTCCCCGAGATCGACTCCACCATCGGCGCCGACGCCATCGAGGCACCCATCGACGGCTACATGATGGCCAAGCGACCCAAGAACGAAGCCGGCGCGCTCAAGCTGCTGTCCTTCGTCGGCAGCGCCGAGGCCCAGAACCTCGCCGTGAAGGCGGACCCGAGCGTCATCGCCACGAACGACCAGGCCGACCAGAGCAGCTACACCGAGCTGCAGAAGAAGTCGGCGGAGTACGTCAAGTCGGCCAAGTCCATCGCGCAGTTCATGGACCGTGACACCCGCCCCGACTTCGCGTCGACGGTGATGATCCCGGCCATCCAGTCCTTCCTGAAGAACCCGAAGGACATCGACGGGCTGGTCAACAGCATCGAGAAGCAGAAGCAGAGCATCTTCGCGAGCTGACGTTCGCGCCGATACCCACCAAGGAGCTCTGCCGTGTCCACACTCACCAGGTCGACGCCGACGTCGAAACCGAAGTCCAAGCGTGCGAAGTACAAGGGGATCGACCAGCTCAGCCTGACCGACCGGGTCGTGGTGTCCCTCATGGTCGCGGTGCCGACCCTGCTGGTGCTGTGGCTCGTCTGGGTCCCGGCGATCGGGTCGGTCCTGCTGTCCTTCACCAACTGGGACGGGATCGGCCCGATCTCCTCGGCCACACCGGTCGGGTTCAAGAACTACGTCAACGTGGTGACCATCTACCCGCCGTTCTGGCCGGCGTTGCAGCACAACCTCATCTGGCTCGCCGTGATGTTCTTCATCGCCACACCGATCGGCATGTTCCTCGCGGTCCTGCTCGACCGGGAGATGCGGGGCAGCCGGATCTACCAGACGGCGATCTACCTGCCGGTGGTGTTGTCCTTGGCGCTGGTCGGCTTCATCTGGCAGCTCATCTACAGCCGGGACCAGGGCCTGATCAACCAGATCACGGGCGGCAGCATCGACTGGTACGGCGACCAGCGCTACAACCTGTGGGCGGCCCTGATCGCCTCCAGCTGGCGCCACGTCGGCTACGTCATGCTGCTCTACCTGGCCGGGCTGAAGGGCGTCGACCCGACGCTGCGCGAGGCGGCCAAGGTCGACGGCGCGAGCGAGCGCCAGACGTTCTTCAAGGTCGTCTTCCCGGTGATGTTCCCCATCAACATCATCGTCCTGGTGGTGACGGTCATCGAGTCGCTGCGGGCGTTCGACCTGGTCTGGGTCATCAACAAGGGCCGCAACGGCCTCGAGCTGATCTCCACCCTGGTGACGAGCAACATCGTCGGTGAGGCGAGCCGTATCGGGTTCGGCTCGGCGCTGGCGTCGTTCATGCTGCTCATCTCCTCGGTCTTCATCGTCATCTACCTACGCGTCGTCATGAGGGAGCAGAGATGACCACCAGCAGCGACACGCCGCTCGTGGCGGCGAAGGTGAAGAACCCCGTCACCAGCCGCCGGCCCCAGCAGCCCGGGTCCAAGGGCAGGGGCAGCCGGGGGGTCCAGGTGTTCCTGGCCGTCGTCGCGCTGGTCTGGATCTTCCCGGTGGGCTACGCCCTGCTCAACAGCTTCCGGGACTATGCCTACACCTCGAAGAACGGCTACCTGTCGTTCGGCGGGTTCACCCTGGCCAACTACAAGAACGCCTGGGAGCAGGCCAACTTCTCCCACACGATGCTCAACTCCGCCTACATCACGGTTCCGGCGGTGCTGCTCACGCTGTTCCTGTCCTGCTGCATCGCCTTCGTCGTGGCGAGGTTCTCCTTCAAGTTCAACCTCGCGCTGCTCGGGCTGTTCACGGCGGCGAACCTGCTGCCCCCGCAGGCCCTGCTCATCCCGGTCTACCGCATGTTCCGGGCGATCGAGGTGCCGTTCTGGTTCAGCGACTCGGGCACCCTGCTCAACTCCTACTGGGGCCTGATCCTGGTCAACGTGGCCTTCCAGACCGGTTTCTGCGCCTTCGTGCTGGCCAACTACATGAAGACGCTGCCGCGTGAGCTCTACGAGTCCGCCGTGGTGGACGGTGCCGGGATCCTGCGCCAGTTCTTCCAGCTGACCCTGCCCCTGTGCCGACCGCCGCTGGCCGCCCTGGCCACCTTGGAGGTGACCTGGATCTACAACGAGTTCTTCTGGGCGACGGTGCTGCTCCAGTCCGGGGACAAGTTCCCGGTGACGAGCTCGATCAACAACCTGCGCGGGCAGTTCTTCACCGACAACAACCTCGTCGCGGCGGGGTCGGTGGTCATCGCACTGCCCACGCTCATCGTGTTCTTCGCGCTGCAGAAGCAGTTCGTCGCAGGTCTGACGCTAGGAGCGACCAAGGGATGACCGTCCCGACCACCACCCTCCGGTCCGCAGGCACCTGCCTGGTCGTCGAGCTCCCCGAGGGCGCGTTGCCCCGCGTCCTGCACTGGGGGGTCGACCTCCCCGACGCCGTGGTCGGCCAGCTCGCCGGCGTCATGGGACGTCCCGTGCCGCACAACGCCCTCGACGAGCCGTGGCCGTTCACGGTGCTCCCCACCTCGGCCGACGGCTGGCTGGGCACCCCGGCGTATGCGGCGCACCGCGCAGGTGGCGCGGCTGCCCCCCGCTGGGTGGTCACCACCGAGCAGGACGGCGAACGCGGCCTGGTCGTGACGGCACGGGACGGCGCGACGCAGGTGCGTGGCGTCTGGTCGCTGGACGACCACGGGGTGCTGCGGGTCTCGAACTCGGTCACCAACCTCGACACCGCCCCCGAAACCACTGCGTCCGACGACACCGCGTCCGATGACACCGCGACCACCCTGGATGTCGGGGCCCTGCGGGCGGTGCTGCCGCTGCCCACCCGCGCCACCGAGGTGCTCGACCTCACCGGCCGCCATTGCCGCGAGCGGGCCCCCCAGCGCTCGACGTTGCAGGACGGCACCCACCTGCGCACCTCGCGCCGCGGCCGCACCGGCCACGACGCGACCCTGCTGCTCACCGCCGGGACGCCGGGCTTCGGCTTCCGCCACGGCGAGGTCTGGTCGGTCCACGTGGCGTGGAGCGGCAACCACGAGCACCTCGTCGAGCGCCTCCCCGAAGGGGCCGGGGTGCACTCCGCGGTCCTGGGCGGAGGCGAGCTGCTCGAGCCCGGCGAGGTCCGGCTCGGACCGGGCCAGACCTACACGGCACCCGACGTCGTCTTCGTGCACTCCGCCGACGGCCTCGACGGCCTGTCCCGCCGACTGCACCGCAGCCAGCGAGCCACGGCCACCCACAGCAACGAGCCCCGGCCCCTGGTGCTCAACACCTGGGAGGCCGTCTACTTCGACCACGACCTCGACCGCCTCAAGGGCCTGGCCGACACGGCTGCCTCGATCGGGGTCGAGCGCTTCGTCCTGGACGACGGTTGGTTCGGCAGCCGCCGTGACGACCACAGCGGCCTCGGCGACTGGGTCGTCGCCTCGGAGGTGTGGCCCGACGGGCTCCAGCCCCTCGTCGAGCACGTCAAGGGACTCGGTCTGGAGTTCGGGCTGTGGTTCGAGCCCGAGATGGTCAACGTCGACTCGGACCTCGTGCGCGCCCACCCGGACTGGGTGCTGGGGCCGAAGGCCGGGCTGCCGCGACCGTCGCGGCACCAGCACGTGCTCGACCTCGCCAACCCTGGTGCTGCGGCCCACGTCGAGGGCCAGATCAGCGCCCTGGTCTCCGACCTCGGGATCGACTTCATCAAGTGGGACCACAACCGCGACCTGCACGAGGCGGTGCGCTCCGACGCGACCGGCACCGACCGACCGGCCGTCCACCTGCAGACCGAGGCGTTCTACGCCCTGCTCGACCGGCTCCGCGCCGCACACCCCGACCTCGAGATCGAGTCCTGCTCCAGCGGTGGCGGCCGGGTCGACCTGGGCGTCCTGGCCCGCACCGACCGCATCTGGACCAGTGACTGCAACGACGCGCTGGAGCGCGCCGCCATCCAGCGGTGGACCTCGCTGCTCGTGCCCGCCGAGCTGATGGGGACCCACGTCGGCCCCGCCACCGCGCACACGACGCACCGCACGCTCGACCTGCCGTTCCGGATGCTGCTCGCCCTGCAGGGCCACGCCGGCCTGGAGTGGGACATCGCGCCCTGCACCCCCGACGAGCTCGAGGCGCTGCGGGGGTGGTCGGCGCTCTACCGCGAGCTGCGTCCGCTGCTGCACACCGGCGACCTCGTCCGGGCCGACCTCCCCGAGGAGCAGGGCCTGCTCGTGACCGGCACGGTGGCCGCGGACGGTGCGCAGGCGGCATACAGCGTCCTGCGCACCTGGACCGGACCGGCGGCCGAGCCGGGGCTGTTGTCCCTGCCGGGACTCGATCAGGACCGCACCTACACGGTGCGGGTACGCGTCGAGGCAGGCCTGCCCGCCTTCACCCAGACGCGTGGACCGCAGTGGTGGGACCAGGCCCTCGGTGACGGGATCATCGTCAGCGGAGCCGTCCTCACCCACGTCGGGCTGACCCTCCCCGTGCTCGCCCCCGCCCAAGGATTCCTGCTCCACCTCACCTGACACAATGGCCGGCATGTCTGCGCCCTCCGCCTCCGCTGGGCTGCCCCGGATCCTGTCCGGGATGCAGCCGACCAGCGACTCACTGCACCTCGGCAACTACCTCGGGGCGCTGGTCAACTGGGTGAAGCTGCAGGACGACTTCGACGCCTTCTACTTCGTGGCCGACCTGCACGCGCTGACCGTCCCGACCGACCCGACGGTGCTGCGCCACCGGACCCGGGTGACTGCGGCGCAGTTCCTCGCCGGCGGGGTCGACCCCAAGCGCTCGGCCGTGTTCTGCCAGAGCCACGTCACCGCGCACGCCGAGCTCGGCTGGGTGATGAACTGCCTCACCGGCGACGGCGAGGCGCGCCGCATGACGCAGTTCAAGGACAAGGTCGCCAAGGGCCAGAACGCCAACGTCGGGCTGCTCACCTACCCGATGCTCATGGCGGCCGACATCCTCATGTACGACGCGGCGTTCGTCCCCGTCGGGGAGGACCAGCGCCAGCACCTCGAGATCACGCGCGACCTCGCCGACCGGTTCAACACCCGCTTCGGTGAGGCCCTGGTCGTGCCCGAGCCCTACATCGTCAAGGGCGCGGCAAAGATCATGGACCTGCAGGAGCCCACGGCGAAGATGAGCAAGACGGGCTCCTCGCCGAAGGGGCTCATCGACCTCATGGAGGACCCGGCACGGATCGCCAAGAACATCCGCTCGGCCGTCACCGACACCGATGCCGAGGTGCGCTACGACCCCGACACGAAGGCCGGGGTGTCCAACCTGCTCGTCATCCACTCCGTCCTGTCGGGGACCCCGGTCGAGGACGTGGCCGCGTCGTTCGCAGGTCGCGGCTACGGCGACCTCAAGAAGGAGGTCGCGGAGGTGGTCCTCGAGGCGCTGACGCCGTTCCAGGAGCGGATGTCCGAGCTGCTGGCCGACCCGGCCGAGCTCGACCGCATCCTCGCCGACGGCGCAGACCGGGCCCGGGAGGTCGCCGCCACCACCATGGCGCGGGTGCGTGACCGAGTCGGTCTCCTCCCGAGCGTTCGATAGGGTCGATTCGTGCCCACCATTGGTGTCTCGATCGCCATCCCCTCGCCGCACGCGGAGATGCTCCAGGCCAAGCGGGCCTCGTTCGGGGACCCGCTCGCCGACTCGATCCCCACCCACGTCACGCTGCTGCCGCCCACCGATGTCGGCGACGTCGAGCTGGCCGACACGGTCAAGCACCTCGAGGAGGTCGCCGCCGACGGGCACCCCTTCCAGATGGTGCTGCGCGGCACCGGTACCTTCCGACCGACCTCTCCCGTGGTCTTCGTCCAGGTCTCCGGCGGCCTGGCCGACTGCGAGCTGTTGGAGAAGGACATCCGCAACGGGCCGCTCGACCGGGTCCTGGACTTCAACTACCACCCGCACGTCACGGTGGCCCACCACGTGTCGGACGAGGCCCTCGACCGGGCGTTCGCCGAGCTCGCGAACTTCGAGTGCGAGTTCACCGTCGAGGAGTTCCACCTCTACGAGCACGGCGACGACGCCGTCTGGCGTCCGGTCCGCTCCTTCGTGCTGGGGGGCTGACGCGTGCAGACCCTCAAGCAGTGGTGGGCCCGGCTGCAGGCGACCAACGCGTGGGAGGCGTGGAAGCGGTACGGCGACGCCAAGGGCAACGTCCTGGCCGGCGGCGTCGGCTACTTCGCCTTCTTCTCGATCTTCCCGGCCGTGGCGCTGGCGTTCACCATCGGTGGCATCGTCCTGCGCGGTCGGCCCGAGCTGCTCGACGAGGTGCGCCAGTACGTCGACCAGACGCTGCCGGGGTTCGTCAAGGACGAGCAGACCGGCAAGGGCATCATCCCCATCGCCATCCCGCAGAAGAACGCCCTGACCGTCACCGGGATCGTCGGTGTCGCCGGCCTGGTCTTCGCCGGCCTGGGGTGGCTGTCGGCCCTGCGGGACGGCATGCGCGCCATCTTCGGCGTGGGCGGCCAGCCGGGCAACTTCATCATGCTCAAGCTGCGCGACCTCGGCATCATGGTGACCCTCGGGCTGGGGGTGCTCGTCTCCGCCGTCGTGACCGTCGTCGCCGGGGGCGTCGCCCAGACCGTGGGCGAGGCGATCGGCCTCGGGTCGCAGACGTGGATCGTCGGAGTCGTGGGCTTCCTGATCGGCGTGGTCCTCGACACGGGCCTGGTCGCCCTGATGCTGCGCTTCCTCAGCGGTGTGGACCTGCCCTGGACCGCGTTGCGCAACGGCGCCGTGTTCGGTGGGGTCGCGTTGACCGTCCTGAAGGTGGCCGGCTCACGCCTGGTCGCCGGGACGACCGACAACCCGGTGTACGCCTCGATCGCCGTCGTGGTCGGGCTGCTCCTGTGGCTCAACCTCATCTCACGGGTCATGCTCATCTCGGCGGCCTGGGCCGCCAACGACGTCGACACGTCCGTGGACGGGCTCACCGCGGCGCAGCGGCACAAGCTCGTCGAGGGCCCCGCCCCCGAGCCGACGGACAGCATCCGCGAGCGCACGGACGCGGGCCTGCCGACCTTCGGACAGCGTGCGGCCGACCGCACGTCGGTCGCTGCCGGCGCCGTCCTCGGCGCGGTCGGTGCCGTCGCGGTCGGGTCGCTCGGCCGCGGCATACGCAGCCTCGTCCGCCGCCGCTGACCCCCGCGCGTCGGGTCGGCAGGTCACGGGGTGGTGACGCCAGTACTCGTGTCGAACGCGCCGCCGCACGGGTCGCCGCCCATCACGGTGAAGTCCGCATACCCGCGCGCCGCCGAGTCCCACGCCACCGGGCCCCCCACCGCCTCGTTGGCCACCACGATGCAGTAGACGGTCGGGGCCAGGTCCTTCACCTCACCCGGCACGAGGACCGTGATCTCGTTCGGGGCAGTCGGCTCGAACACGTGCGTGCCGATTGTGACCGGCTCGCCCGTACGGGCCACCGGCACCGCGCCCTGGCCGGGATGCGTCTCCAGGTACGCATCCTGGTATGCCGCCATGACCTTCACGTCCGCCATCATCGACGCGTGCTCGGGACCCGGCTGGTGGTGGTGGCCGGCGTTGACCTGGCTGACGAAGCTCTCAGCAGTCGCCTGCTCACCCTCGCTCGTCCCGGCGTCCGGGCCACCCGAACCCTTGACGATGAGCACGCCCACCAGTATGGCGACGACTACGGACACGACCGTCGCGACCGTTCCCGCACGACGCAGCACACGGCCCTGGCCGCCGGCACCGTGGTCCTTGACAGCCCCGATGGGACCATCCACGTACGCGCTCACGCTCGGGTCCTCAATGGTCACCGAAGACGTGCTGGAAGCGCTCGGACGAGCCTGATCGGTGGGGAAGAGCTCGGTGGGCACAGCAATCTCCTCGAGGGAAGCAGCAGCGGGTCCCACCCGGTGGCGGCGGGTCGACCCAGGGGAAACCGCAGACGGCTTCTCCAGGGGAGTGAGAGTCTGCGCGCCAGGAGGCGCCGACGTGAGGTTACCCGACCACGCCCCGTAGAACCTCGGGTACGGGACTATTGCCCTGTCCTACTGCAGGACAGGCGCCTTCAGTGGCGGGCGTGGCGACGGCGCCGGGCGCTGGCGGCGCGGGAGCCGAGCCACAGCAGCAGCGCCGCGATGACGACCAGGGTGCCGACCCCGACCCACGTAGCGGAGGCGTTGTCGCCGACCTGGCGAGGGAGGGCGGCGGCCGCGGCGGTCGCCCGCGCGGCATCCGCCGGCGAGGCACCGCCCTGCGCGACGGAGGGTGGTGCCAGCGGTCCGCCGGGCTCGACCGCAGGGCGGGGCGGGGTCGTCACGGTGCCGGGCTCGACGAGCATGCCGACCGGCTGGGCGCGGGCGCCGTACCGGAACGCCCAGTCGTACATCGCGGCCTGCGGCCGCCACGAGCCGTCCAGGCCGTACATCTCGGTGAGCAGGTAGGTCTTGTCGCCGCGGGTGACCGCCGAGATGTAGGTGCGGTGCGCCGCCCGGGTGTAGCCGTTCTTGATGCCCACGGTGCCGTCGTAGTTGTAGAGCAGCTTGTTGTGGCTGTTGATGACGTAGGACGCGCGCTTCTTCGTCTTCGGGTCCACGCGTCCCGGGAACTGCGCCTGCTTGGTGGTGACGTAGCGGCGGAAGTCGGGGAGGCGCATCGCGGCGCGGCCGATCAGGGCCAGGTCGTAGGCGCTCGAGGTCTGCCCCGGTACGTCCAGCCCGGAAGGGTCCTTGGCCACCGTGTCGTGGGCGCCCAGGTGGCGGGCGCGAGCGTTCATCGCCGCGAGGGTGGCCTCGCGACCGCCCCCCGCCTCGGCAAGGGCGTAGGCCGCGTCGTTGCCGGACGACATCAGCAGGGCCTCGAAGAGCTGGCGACCGGTGTAGCCCAGCCCGGGGACGAGGCCGACCCGGGTGCCGTCGGCGTTCGCGTCGGCGTCGGTGGCCGTGACGACCTGGCGGGGGCTGATCTTCGGGATGAGGGTCAGGGCGGTGAGCGTCTTGAGCGTGCTCGCCGGCAGCAGCCGGGCGTGGGGCGCCTTCGCGGCCACCACCTCGCCGGTGTCGAGGTCGGCGAGCAGCCAGGCGACATCGCGCAGCTCCGGGGGAGCGGGCACACCCGCGGGCAGGTGCGTGACGATGCCGGTGGTCGCCAGCTCGGGGCCACCGATCGACAGCTCGGGGAGCACGCTCGCCCGGGGGACGGGCAGCGTGGGTGTGGTCGGGGTCGGCTTCGGCCTGGGCTTGGCTGCCGTGAGCGAGGTGCTCGGAGCCGCGCCGACGGGTTGCGCGGCGGCCGACGCGGTGGGTGCGAAGACGACGGCGCCGCCGACCGCCAGCACGAGGCTGGCAGCGGCGGCGGACGCACGGGTTCGGGGCACGCGAAGAGTGTGCCTCAGAACCTGCTGGTGAGCAGTGCCCTCTTGACCTCTTGGATCGCCTGCGTCACCTGGATGCCGCGCGGGCACGCGTCGGTGCAGTTGAAGGTGGTGCGGCAGCGCCACACGCCCTCCTTGTCGTTGAGGATCTCGAGGCGCTGGCTGCCACCCTCGTCCCGGCTGTCGAAGATGAACCGGTGGGCGTTGACGATCGCGGCCGGTCCGAAGTACTGGCCGTCGTTCCAGAAGACCGGGCAGCTGGTCGTGCACGCCGCGCAGAGGATGCACTTGGTGGTGTCGTCGAAGCGGTCGCGGTCCTGCTGGCTCTGGATCCGTTCGCGGGTCGGCTCGTTGCCCGTGGTGACGAGGAACGGCATGACCTCGCGGTAGGCGTCGAAGAACGGCTCCATGTCGACGATGAGGTCCTTCTCGAGGGGAAGTCCCTTGATCGCCTCGACGGTGATCGGCTTGCCCGGGTTGACGTCCTTGATGAGCGTCTTGCAGGCCAGCCGGTTCTTGCCGTTGATGCGCATGGCGTCGGAGCCGCAGACCCCGTGGGCGCAGGAGCGGCGGAAGCTCAACGAGCCGTCCTGCTCCCACTTGATCTGGTGCAGGGCGTCGAGGACGCGGTCGGTCGCGTGCGCGGTGACCTGGTAGTCCTCGAAGTGGGCCTCGGTGTCGGACTCGGGGTTGAAGCGCGCGACCCGCAGGGTCACGGTGAAGGTCGGGACGGCGCCCACCTTGGCCTCGGTCTTGTTGTCGACAGTGGCAGTCATCAGTACTTGCGCTCCATCGGCTGGTAGCGGGTCACGGTCACGGGCTTGTAGTCGAGGCGCACCTCGTTCGAGAACAGCGGGGTGTCCGCCCCGAAGCCCTCGCCGGCGATGGGCGCGCGGTAGGCCATCGTGTGCCGCATGAAGTTGACGTCGTCGCGCGACTCGTAGTCCTCACGGAAGTGGCCACCGCGGGACTCCTTGCGAGCCAGTGCGCCGATCGTGATGACCTCGGCCAGCTCGATGAGGAAGCCGAGCTCCACGGCCTCGAGCAGGTCGGTGTTGTAGCGCTTGCCCTTGTCCTGGACGACGACCTGGGCGTAGCGCTCCTTGAGCTCCTCGATGACGCCGAGGGCCTCCTTCATGGAGGCCTCGGTGCGGAACACCTGGACGTTGCGGTCCATGGTCTCCTGGAGCTCCTTGCGCAGGTCGGCGACCCGCTCGCCGCTCGCGCGGCCACGGATGCCCTCGACCATGCCGTCGACGAGCGAGGAAGGGCGGTCCGGCAGCTCGACCCAGGCGGCGTTCGCGGCATACTCCGCGGCGGCGATGCCGGCCCGGCGACCGAAGACGTTGATGTCCAGGAGGCTGTTCGTGCCCAGGCGGTTGGAGCCGTGGACGGACACGCAGGCGACCTCGCCGGCAGCGAAGAGTCCGGGGACGACGTCGGTGTTGTTGCGCAGCACCTCGGTCTCGACGTTGGTGGGCACGCCACCCATCGCATAGTGCGCGGTCGGGTAGACGGGCACCGGCTCGGTGTAGGGCTCGACCCCGAGGTAGGTGCGGGCGAACTCGGTGATGTCGGGGAGCTTGGCGTCGATGTGCGCCGGCTCGAGGTGGGTCAGGTCGAGCAGGACGTAGTCCTTGTTGGGGCCGGCGCCGCGACCCTCGCGCACCTCGTTGGCCATCGAGCGGGCGACGATGTCGCGCGGCGCGAGGTCCTTGATGGTGGGGGCGTAGCGCTCCATGAAGCGCTCGCCGTCCGCGTTGCGCAGGATGCCGCCCTCACCGCGGGCCGCCTCGGACAGCAGGATGCCGAGCCCGGCCAGGCCCGTCGGGTGGAACTGGAAGAACTCCATGTCCTCCAACGGGATCCCGCGGCGGAAGGCCACGCCCATGCCGTCACCGGTCAGGGTGTGCGCGTTGGAGGTGGTCTTGAAGACCTTGCCGGTGCCACCGGTCGCGAAGACGACCGACTTGGCGCGGAACACGTGGATCTCACCGGTGGACAGCTCGTAGGCCACCACGCCGGCTGCGTGCTCGACGCCGTCGGCACCGGTGTTCATCAAGAGGTCCAGGACGTAGAACTCGTTGAAGAACTCGACGCCCTGCTTGACGCAGTTCTGGTAGAGCGTCTGCAGGATCATGTGGCCGGTGCGGTCCGCGGCGAAGCACGAGCGGCGGACGGCCGCCTCACCGTGGTTGCGGGTGTGCCCCCCGAACCGGCGCTGGTCGATCTTGCCCTCGGGTGTGCGGTTGAACGGCAGACCCATCTTCTCGAGGTCGATGACCGCGTCGATGGCCTCACGGCACATGATCTCGGCCGCGTCCTGGTCGACGAGGTAGTCGCCACCCTTGACCGTGTCGAAGGTGTGCCACTCCCAGTTGTCCTCCTCGACGTTGGCGAGGGCGGCGCACATGCCACCCTGGGCCGCGCCGGTGTGGGACCGGGTGGGGTAGAGCTTGGTGAGCACCGCGGTGCGGGTGCGCGTCGAGGACTCCAGCGCCGCGCGCATCCCTGCGCCACCGGCGCCGACGATGACGACGTCGTACTTGTGCGTCTGCATCAGGGTTGATTCCTTACTTGGCCGTGCACACGGAGAGCGTGGTGGACGGGTCGAGGCACGGGTCGAACGTGAAGATGACCAGGGTGCCGAGCACCAGGACGAGGAGGGCGCTCGCCACCAGCAGACCCTTGAGGATCCAGCGCGTGCGGTCGGACTCGGTGTAGTCGTTGATGATCGTGCGGACCCCGTTGAAACCGTGCAGCTCCGCGAGCCACAGCATCAGCATGTCCCACGTCTGCCAGAACGGGCTGGACCACTTGCCGGCGACGAAGGCGAAGTCGACGCCCTTGATGCCCTCACCCACCATGAGGTTGACGAACAGGTGACCGAAGACCAGCACGAGCAGCAGGACGCCGCTGCCGCGCATGAAGACCCAGGACCAGAGCTCGAAGTTGCCGCGGCCCTTGGACACCCGGCGGTAGCGGGAGGTCTTCGCGGCGACCGCGTCAGGGCCGGCGTGGTAGTTGGTGGTGGCGCTCATGGTCCGCCCTCTCAGTGCGTGAAGACGATGGACAGGTGCCGGACCGCGAACGGCGCGAACAGCAGGACGAACCCCGCGGAGACCGCCCAGAACATCTGCCGCTGGTACTTCGGTCCCTTGGACCAGAAGTCCACGGCGATGATCCGCAGGCCGTTGAGGGCGTGGAAGATCACGGCGGCGACCAGCCCGGCCTCGGCAAGACCCACGACGGGGTTCTTGTAGGCCTCCATGACCTCGTTGTAGGCCTCGGGTGAGACCCGGACCAGCGCCGTGTCGAGCACGTGCGCGAAGAGGAAGAGGAAGATCAGTACGCCGCTGATGCGGTGGGCCACCCACGTCCACATGCCTTCACGGCCGCGGTAGAGGGTCCCGTTGGCTGCCTGCGCCACTGCGCGTCCCTTTCGAAGCAGGAGTGTCACGGCAGCCGCTGGAGGGCGTGTCTGGCCGTACGTCGACCCTCAGGTTATCTGTCGTCGCAGGTGGAGCGCGCACGGCCCGCCTGTGAGAAAGCAGACAAGCCCGGTTACCAACGGGTACCCGGTGGGGTCAGGCGACCGCAGGCGACCGCCGGCGGGGTCAGGCGACCGCGGCGGTGAGGCGCTGGACCGCGGCGTAGTGGCCCAGCAGTTCCTCGGTGAGGCTCGCCCACGAGCGACCCTCCACCCGACGACGCCCGGCCGCGCCCATCGCCTCGCGCTTGCTGCGGTCGCCGGCGAGGTGCGCGACGGCCTCGCGGAGCGCAGCCGGGTCGTCCGGGTCGAACAGCAACCCGGTGCGGCTGTGGTCGACTAGGTCGAGGGGGCCACCGCGTGCCGGCGCAATCACCGGGAGCGCTGTCGCGGCCGCCTCCTGAAGGGTCTGGCCGAAGGTCTCCCTGGTGCCGGTGTGGACGAACACGTCAAGGGCGGCATACGCCCTCGCGAGGTCGTCGCCCTCGCGGCGCCCGAGCAGGACCACGTCGAGGCCGGCCGCGCGGAGCAGGGTGGCGTCGTCGTCGCGGCTCGGTCCGTCACCCACCAGGACGACCCGCAGGTCCGGCAGCCCGGCGAGGGCAGCGAACCGGTGCAGCTCCTTCTCGGGGGCCAGCCGACCGACATACCCCACGAGCAGCTCACCGTGCGGCGCCACGGTGCGCCGCAGGGCTCGCGTGCCGGCGTCGGTCCGCCAGTCCGGGTGGAACGTCGCCGCGTCGACGCCGCGTCCCCAGGCGCGCGTCCGGGGTATGCCGTGGAGCTCGAGCTCCGCCAACGCCGCCGAGGAGGGGGCGAGGGTGAGGTCGGCGAGCTCGTGGACCCGTCGCACCCAGCGCCAGGCCGCGGTGGTCGCACCCCGGCCGAGAGCGCTTGGGCAGTGCTGCCCGAGATAGCTGGGCATGTCCGTCTGGTAGACCGCGACCGACGGGATCTCGAGTCGTGCGGCGGCGGCGAGGGCACTGGCGCCGAGGACGAACGGCGACGCGACGTGGACGACGTCCGGACCGAAGCTCGTCAGGAGCATCTCGACCCCGCCCGTGGGCAGACCCACGGGGAACTGGCGGACGGGGACGGACGGGACGGCGTGCACCGGGTACCCCGCCCAGCTGGCCGGCGCGGGGCGCGGGGCGATGACGACGACCTCGTGGCCACCGGAGCGCAGGCACTCCAGGACCCGACAGACGCTGGTCGTGACGCCGTTGAGGGTCGGCAGGAACGACTCGGTCACGACCGCGATGCGCACCCCACCAGCGTGCTGGCCTCCCATGAGCGGCCGGCGACGACAGGGGGTGCGCGGGATGAGCGGGCGGTGACCAGACGGGGTCGCGGATGGCGTGGGTTAGCGTTCGCGCCATGTCGAACGAGAACTTCTGGGCCGTCATCCCTGCGGGTGGTGCGGGAACGCGGCTGTGGCCGCTGTCTCGTGCAGGGTCGCCGAAGTTCCTGCACGACCTCACGGGGACGGGACGCTCCCTGCTCCAGGCGACGTGGGACCGCCTCGAGCCGCTCACGGGTGGGCAGGTCCTCGTCGTCACCGGCGTCCCCCATGTCGAGGCCGTGGCGCAGCAGCTGCCCCAGCTGCCGGCCGACCAGCTGCTCGCCGAGCCTTCGCCCCGCGACTCGATGGCTGCGATCGGCTGGGCTGCAGCGGTGCTGGAGGCGCGGGACCCCGAAGCGGTGCTCGGGTCGTTCGCCGCGGACCACGTCATCGGCGACGAGGAGCAGTTCCGCGCGTGCGTGACGGCGGCGGCGGAGGCAGCCGCCGACGGCCACCTCGTGACGATCGGCATCGAGCCGACGCACCCGGCCACCGGCTTCGGCTACATCGAGATGGGGGAGGCGCTGGGCGCGGGCCCGGCGCGCGCTGTCGCGCAGTTCGTGGAGAAGCCGGATCGCGAACGCGCGCAGGCCTACCTTGCGACGGGCCGGTTCCGTTGGAACGCAGGGATGTTCGTCGTCCGGGCAACGGTGCTGCTCGACCTCCTCGCCCGGTGGCACCCCGAGCTCGCGGCCGGGCTGCGCGCGGTCGCGGCCGACCCGTCCAGCCTCGACGAGGTCTGGCCCGGTCTGGAGAAGATCGCCATCGACCACGCGGTGGCCGAGCCGGCGGCCGCCCAGGGCAGGGTGGCCGTCGTCCCCGGTGGCTTCGGGTGGGACGACGTGGGCGACTTCGCCTCGCTCGGCACGCTGCTCACCGATGCGGATGGGCTGCCGGGGGTGCGGGTGCTGGGCGACGCCGAGCGGGTCCGCGTCCTGGACTCGACCGGGGTCGTCGTTCCCGGGACGGACCGGGTCGTCGCCCTCGTCGGCATCGACGACGTCGTGGTCGTCGACACTCCGGACGCCCTGCTCGTCATGTCGCGAGAGCGGGCCCAGGACGTCAAGGGCATCGTCGACGCACTCAAGGCTCAGGGGCGCACCGACCTCACCTAGGCCCCGGGCCGCCTCCCGCCTCCCGCCTCCCGCCTCCCGTCTCGAGTCTTTGAAGACTTGACCCGGTCAGGGCCGGGTCAGCCGCTCAAAGACTGCAGGGCGTGCGGCGTTGGGGTTCCCGCGGGGCAGGTGAGGTTGGCCACGAGCTGCTGTGGGCGGCATACCGCGCCGTTAGGCTCCGCACCATGGCCGCCGACGTCCCCGAAGCCCGTTCCGAGTCCGACCTCCCGATCAAGGCCGTGTATGGGCCGGACGCGCTCGCGGACTTCGACCCGCAGGAGCAGCTCGGGGAGCCGGGCCAGTTCCCGTACACCCGTGGCGTCTACCCGAACATGTACACCGGGCGGCCGTGGACGATGCGGCAGTATGCCGGGTTCGGCACCGCCAAGGAGAGCAACGAGCGCTACCACGAGCTCGTCGCGCACGGCACCGGTGGGCTGTCCGTCGCCTTCGACCTGCCGACCCAGATGGGGTACGACTCGGACGAGGCCATCGCCAGCGGCGAGGTCGGCAAGGTCGGCGTGGCGATCGACTCCATCGACGACATGCGGACGCTCTTCGGCGGCCTTCCGCTCGATGAGCTGTCGACGTCGATGACGATCAACGCCCCCGCCTCGACCCTGCTGCTGATGTACCAGCTCGTCGCCGAGGAGAACGGCGCCGACAGCGCCAAGCTGGCGGGGACGATCCAGAACGACGTGCTCAAGGAGTACATCGCCCGCGGCACCTACATCTATCCGCCGAAGGAGTCCCTGCGGCTCATCAGCGACATCTTCGCTTACTGCCACAAGGAGATGCCACGCTGGAACACCATCTCCATCAGCGGCTACCACATGGCCGAGGCCGGGGCCACGCCTGCGCAGGAGATCGCCTTCACCCTCGCCAACGCCAAGGAGTACGTCCGTGCCGCCATCGCGGCCGGCCTCGACGTCGACGACTTCGCGCCGCGGCTGTCGTTCTTCTTCGTGGCCCGGACGACCCTGCTCGAGGAGGTCGCCAAGTTCCGCGCGGCCCGCCGGATCTGGGCGCGGATCATGCGCGAGGAGTTCGGGGCGAAGAACCCCAAGAGCGAGATGCTGCGCTTCCACACGCAGACCGCAGGCGTGCAGCTGACGGCGCAGCAGCCGGAGGTCAACCTGGTCCGGGTGGCGCTGCAGGGGCTCGGCGCCGTCCTCGGCGGCACCCAGTCGCTGCACACCAACTCCTTCGACGAGGCGATCGCGCTGCCGACGCAGAAGGCGGCACGACTCGCGCTGCGGACCCAGCAGGTGATCGCCTACGAGACGGACGTGACGAAGACCGTCGACCCGTTCGCCGGTTCGTATGTCGTCGAGTCGATGACCGACGACGTCGAGGCCGCCGCGCTCGAGCTCATCCAGGCGGTCGAGGACCGGGGCGGCTCCGTGGCCGCGATCGAGCAGGGGTTCCAGAAGTCCGAGATCGAGCGCTCGGCCTACCGGATCGCCCTCGAGATCGACAGCAAGGAGCGCACCATCGTCGGGCTCAACCGCTTCGCCCTCGACGAGGAGGAGCCGTACGTGCCACTGCGGGTCGACCCGCAGATCGAGCACGACCAGCGCGAGCGCCTCGCCGCGCTGCGGGCCGAGCGCGACAACGAGGCCGTCGAGCGCGCCCTCGAAGCCGTGCGCGAGGCCGCCCGCGGCACCGACAACCTGCTGTACCCCATGAAGGAGGCGCTGCGACTGCGGGCCACCGGCGGCGAGGTCAGCCACGCCCTGCGCGACGTCTGGGGTCTCTACGTCCCCCACGAGACCTTCTGACCGAGCCACCACCGCGCCATACCCGGGGCGAGGGGTCCTCGGACCGGTCGCGATCCACCGGTCGTGTCCAGGTGCGCGGGTAGAGTGCGCCCTGACATGAGCAACCACCTCCTGGCCGATCTCGGCGTCTCCATCGACGCCATGGCCCCCGCGCTCCTGGCCCTCCAGCGCGACATCCACGCCCACCCCGAGCTCTCCCGCGGCGAGGTGCGCACGACCGCTCGGGTCGAGGGGCTGCTGCGTGCCGCAGGTGTCGAGACACGGACCCTGCCGGTCACGGGGCTGCTGGCCGACCTCGGCGCCGAGCAGCCGGCCTACCGCGTCGCGCTGCGTGCCGACCTCGACGCGCTGCCGGTGGGGGAGCGGACCGAGGTCCCGTGGGCCTCGACGACCGCCGGCATCTGCCACGCCTGCGGCCACGACGTCCACGTCGCGGCGGTGCTGGGCGCCGGCCTCGCGCTCAAGCAGCACGAGGACCAGCTCCGCGAGCGCGGGATCGGTGTCCGCCTGCTCTTCCAGCCGGCCGAGGAGGTCATCCCCGGCGGGGCCGTCGACCTCCTCGCGCAGGGCGCCCTCGACGACGTGGACGCGATCTACGCCGTGCACTGCGACCCCAGCCTCGATGTCGGCAGCGTGGGCCTGCGCGACGGCGCCATCACCGCCGCCGCCGACCGGGTGGTCATCCACCTCAGTGGCCGCGGTGGCCACACCTCCCGCCCGCACCTCACCGAGGACCTCACCTTCGCCCTGGCCAAGGTGGTGACCGAGCTGCCGGCCGTGCTCTCCCGGCGGCTGGACCCCCGGACCGCGTTCGCGCTGGTCTGGGGCGAGCTGCACGCGGGGCAGGCCGCCAACGTCATCCCCTCCAGCGGCACCGTGGCCGGCACGCTGCGCATGCTCGACGTCACCGCCTGGGCCACCGTCGGGCCGCTGCTCGCCGAGGCGCTCCAGCACATCGTGGCCCCGTATGCCGTCACGGCCGTGCTCGAGCACGCCCAGGGCGTGCCCCCGGTGGTCAACGACCCCGAGGCCATCGAGGTCCTGCGCCGCTCGGCCGAGGGGATGGGCCTCGGTCCCGTCGGTACCCCGCAGTCCCTCGGCGGCGAGGATTTCGCCTGGTACCTGCGTGAGGTCCCCGGTGCCATGGCCAGGCTTGGCACGCGCACCCCGGGCGGCATCACCTACGACCTCCACCAGGGCGACCTCGTGGTCGACGAGGGCTCCGTCCTGCAGGGAGCCCGCCTCCTGGCTGGGGCTGTTGTGGCTGGTGTGGTCAAGAACAGCTCGAAACGGACAGTCGCAAGACGGTAACGGTTTGCAAGTTCTGCGCCAGAAGGCTGGGGGGACCCGCAGTTCTTACGGCTATCCTCACGGCCTAGTGGCGCACCAGAGCGCCTCATGCATACCTAGGAACAGGAGACAGCCTTGCGTCACACGATGAAGGTTGCAGCGGTCATGTCGGTGGCAGCACTGACGTTGGCCGCGTGCGGTGACTCGGGCAGCGATACGCCCGGCGCCAGCGGGTCGAGCTCCAGCGAGACCAAGAAGAGCGACATCAAGGTCGGCATGGCCTACGACGTGGGTGGCCGTGGAGACCAGTCGTTCAACGACGCTGCTGCCGCTGGCCTCGACAAGGCCAAGGCCGACCTCGGCGTGGAGATCAAGGAAGCCGCCGCCGTCAACGGCGAGAACGAGGCCGCTCGTGAGGAGCGCCTCCAGCAGCTCGTGGACGCCGGCTACACCCACATCGTCGCGGTGGGCTTCGCCTACGCCGCCTCGGTGGGCAAGGCCGCCAAGGCCAACCCCGACGTGAACTTCGCGATCGTCGACGACGCGTCCGACGACTCCAAGGGCCCCAACGTCGACCAGATCACCTTTGCCGAGAACGAGGGCTCGTTCCTCGTCGGTGCGGCCGCCGCGCTGAAGTCGAAGGCGAAGCACATCGGCTTCGTCGGTGGCGTCAACGTGCCGCTCATCAAGAAGTTCGAGGCCGGCTACATCGCTGGTGCCAAGGCCGTGAACCCCAGCATCAAGATCGACAGCCAGTACCTCACCCAGCCGCCGGACTTCAGCGGCTTCGGTGACCCGGCCAAGGGCAAGACGGCTGCCGAGGGCATGTTCCAGGGCGGCGCCGACGTGGTCTACCACGCCGCGGGTGGTTCCGGTGGTGGCGTCTTCACCGCCGCCAAGAACGCTGGTGGCCTCGCCATCGGTGTCGACTCCGACCAGGCGCTCACCGCTCCGGCCGACGTCCGCCCCGTGATCATGACGTCGATGATCAAGAAGGTCGACGTCGCGGTCTACGACTTCATCAAGTCGGCGGCCGACGGCACGGAGAAGACCGGCAACAACATCTACGACCTGAAGTCCGGCGGTGTCGACTACTCGACGACCGGTGGTCAGGTCGACGACATCAAGTCCAAGCTCGATGACTACAAGCAGCAGATCATCGACGGCAAGATCACGGTGCCCGTCACCCCCTGATCCCTTTGGTGGTCCACACGGCCCGGGCGGCGCGGTAGCGTCTGACCCGGGCCGTGTGCTTGTCCCGCACCGCGATCCGATCCCTTCGCCCGCAACCCGGGCAAGTCACCACATGCGCTGAAATCGCCTGCACCGCTGCAGGCCCGGACCAGGAGTGTCGCCATCACTGCCTCCCCACCCCTGACGCAGACCACTGCCGAGGCCGGTGCCCCCGCTGTCGAGCTCGCGGGCATCACCAAGCGCTTCCCCGGCGTGGTCGCCAACAAGGACGTGACCTTCTCGGTCCGCCGCGGCACGGTCCACGCGATCGTGGGGGAGAACGGTGCGGGCAAGTCCACCCTGATGAAGATCCTGTATGGCGTGCAGCGCCCGGACGAAGGGACCATCAAGGTCAACGGCACCCTGGTGAACCTGCACTCGCCGGCCGACGCGATCGCCGCCGGCATCGGCATGGTCTTCCAGCACTTCATGCTGGCCGACAACTTCACGGTCCTGGAGAACGTCGTGCTCGGGGCCGAGAAGCTGCACGGCATCGGCGACAAGGCGCGCCAGGAGATCCAGCGGATCTCCGACGCCTACAAGCTCGACGTCGACCCCGACGCCCTCGTCGGTGACCTCGGGGTCGGTGCTCGCCAGCGCATCGAGATCCTCAAGGTGCTGTACCGCGGCGCCAAGACGCTCATCCTGGACGAGCCGACCGCTGTCCTGGTGCCCCAGGAGGTCGACGAGCTGTTCGACCAGCTCGCCGAGCTCAAGGACGAGGGCCTGACGGTCCTGTTCATCTCCCACAAGCTCGACGAGGTGCTCAAGGTCGCCGACTCGATCACCGTGATCCGGCGCGGCACGACGATCGACACCGTCGACCCGAAGTCGGTCGACGCCCGCCAGCTCGCCGAGCTCATGGTCGGCTCCGAGCTGCCCTCGCCCACGACCGAGGAGTCGACGGTCACCGACCGCGTCGTCCTGTCGGTCGAGCACCTCATCCTCGCCGGCTCCGGCCGCCCGCTGCTCGACGGCATCTCGCTGACCATCCACGCCGGTGAGGTGCTCGGCATCGCCGGCGTCGAGGGCAACGGCCAGGCCGAGCTCGTCGAGGTCATCATGGGGATGCGCGAGCCCAGCTCGGGCACGGTCCACCTGGAGACCACCGACATCTCCGACTGGGGCACCCGCGAGATCCGCGAGGCCGGGGTCGGCTTCATCCCCGAGGACCGCCAGCGCCACGCCTTGCTGCTCGAGGCCCCGCTGTGGGAGAACCGCATCCTCGGCCACCAGACCGAGGCCCCGAACGTCAAGGGCCAGCTGATCGACGCCGCGGCTGCCAAGGCCGACACCGACCGCATCGTGGCGGAGTACGACGTGCGCACGCCGTCGATCTTCGTCACCGCCGGGTCGCTGTCCGGTGGCAACCAGCAGAAGCTCATCATCGGCCGCGAGATGAGCCACCACCCCAAGGTGCTCATCGCCGCCCACCCCACCCGCGGCGTGGACGTCGGGGCGCAGTCGAGCATCTGGGACCTCATCCGGGTGGCCCGGCGCGAAGGGCTTGCGGTGCTCCTGATCTCGGCGGACCTCGAGGAGCTGATCGGTCTGTCCGACACGATCCGCGTCATCCTGCGGGGGAAGCTGTCCGGCGACTTCGACCCCGACGAGGTGACGGCCGAGGACCTCGGCGCCGCCATGACCGGCGCCGGCGCGAAGGAGCAGACCCGATGAAGGCCCTCAACCCACGCCGGATCCTGATGAGCGCTGCGGCCCCGGTCCTGGCGCTCCTCGTGGCGTTCGTGGTCACCTCGCTGGTGCTGCTCGCGGTGGGCGACCCGGTGGTCGAGGTGTGGAAGACCATCCTCGCGGTGCCGATCCCGCGCCAGGGCGTCAACATCATCAACGCCGCAGCCGTGTTCTACCTGTCGGCCATCGCCGTGGCCGTCGGCTTCAGGATGAACCTGTTCAACATCGGTGTCGACGGCCAGTACCGCATCGCCGTCTTCGCCGCAGCGGTCTTCGCCGGTCAGGCGTGGCTGCCCGGCTGGCTCAACATCACCGTGAGCATCCTGGTCGCGATGGTGGCCGGTGGGCTGTGGGCAGGCATCGCGGCATACCTCAAGGTCAAACGCGGTGTCTCCGAGGTGATCTCGACGATCATGCTCAACGCGCTCGCGACCGGCATCGTCAGCTGGCTGCTCTTCAAGGTCGCCGACCGCAAGGAGGGCAGCAACAGCATCAACACCAAGACGATCCCCGAGTCCTCGCAGCTGGAGGGCTTCCTGATCGTCCCGGGCGCGACCAACCGCGTCTACACGCTGCTGCTCCTCGCGGTGCTCGTGGGCTTCCTCTACTGGTTCGTGCTGGGCAAGACGCGGTTCGGGTTCGACCTGCGTGCCACCGGCAGCAACGAGAGCGCAGCCGTCGCCAGCGGCGTCAAGGTCCCGCGGATGGTGATGACCGCGATGATCGCCTCGGGTGCCCTCGCCGGTCTGGTCGGTATGCCGCTGCTGTTCGGGCAGGACCACAACTACGGGACGACGTTCCAGTCGGGCCTGGGCTTCGCCGGCATCGCCATCGCGCTGCTCGGGCGCAACAACGCGGTGGGCATCGGGTTCGCGGCCCTGCTGTGGGCCTTCCTCGACGTGCAGTCCAACGCGCTGCAGATCCAGGCCAACGTCGCCCAGGAGCTCGTCAACATCATCCAGGGCGTCATCCTCTTCGCCGTCGTCATCGCCTACGAGCTGATCCGCCGGGCCGACAAACGACTCGAACAGTCCCGCGTCGCCAAGGAGCTGGCCGCCCAGCCGGCCGCGTCCACGGAAGGAGCACCGGCATGAGCGCCGCCGGACTCGAGGTCGACAGCACGACCGTGACCGACCAGGCCAAGCGCCGCCGCTTCGGCCTCAGGGAGTGGGCGGTCGTCGCGTTCGGTGCCATCGCGGTCCTGGCCATCCTGCGCGTCGTCACCGGCGCCAACGACATCGCGTCGTCGGGCGCCCTCGCCGCAGCCATCGGGCTCGCGGTCCCGATCGGCCTCGCCGGTCTCGGTGGCCTCTGGTCCGAGCGCGCGGGCGTGGTCAACATCGGCCTCGAGGGCATGATGATCCTCGGCACCTGGGGCGCCGGCTTCTTCGGCTACCACATGGGCCCGTGGGCCGGCATCCTCGGCGCGATCGCCCTGGGCATGGTCGGCGGCCTGATCCACGCGGTCGCCACCGTGAGCTTCGGGGTGGACCACATCGTCTCGGGTGTGGCCATCAACATCATCGGCCTCGGGGTCGCCAAGTACCTCGCTGCCCGGTTCTTCGACGGCCTGCCCGGCGGCGGACCCACGCAGTCACCACAGATCCGGTCGCTGCCGCGGTTCACCCTTCCCGGGGTCTCCCCGGCGCTGGGTGACCTGGAGAACAAGCACTGGTTCTTCGTCAGCGACCTCGCCGCCGTGCTGCGAGCCATGTGCACCAACCTGTCGATCCTGACGATCTTCGCGATCCTGCTGTTCGTGGCAACGTGGTGGATCCTGTGGCGCTCGGCCTTCGGCCTGCGGCTGCGCTCGGTGGGCGAGTCGCCCGTCGCCGCGGAGACCCTGGGCGTCAACGTGCTGCGCTACAAGTTCCTCGCCGTGCTCATCTCCGGTGGTCTCGCGGGTCTCGGAGGCGGGTTCCTCGCTCTCGTCGCCGCCAACATCTACCGCGACGGCCAGACCGGTGGCCGCGGCTACATCGGCCTCGCCGCCATGATCTTCGGCAACTGGCGGCCCGGTGGCCTGCTCACCGGCGCCGCGCTGTTCGGCTACACCGACGCGGTGCAGCTGCGCGGTGGCGCGACGGTGCACGCCCTCCTGCTGCTGTTCGCCGTGGTGCTCATCGGGGTCGGCATCTGGCAGATCGTGCGCAACCACCGCACCGTCCAGGGTGTTCTGGCGATCGTGGTCGGAGTCCTGGTCGCCTGGTGGTACCTCGCCACGGACACCGTCCCCGCCGAGCTCACCGGCACCACGCCCTACGTCACCACGTTGCTCGTGCTCGCCTTCGCCTCCCAACGGTTGCGCATGCCAGCCGCCGACGGCCAGATCTACCGCAAGGGCGAGGGGCACTAGGTGGCCACCGAGTCCGCGCGCCACACCCCCGAGGTCGACTGGGACGCCTTGCGCAGCAAGGCGATCGAGATCATGGGCAAGGCGTACGCGCCATACTCCCGCTTCCCCGTGGGGGTCGCCGGAATCGTCGACGACGGCCGCGTGGTCTGGGGCTGCAACGTCGAGAACGCGGCGTACGGCGTCGCCCTGTGCGCCGAGTGCGGCCTGGTCTCGCACCTGCACGCCACCGGCGGGGGCCGCCTCGTCGCGGTCTCGTGCGTCGGGCGTGACGGTGAGCCGCTGATGCCGTGCGGGCGCTGCCGCCAGCTCCTGTGGGAGAACGGCGGTCCCACCTGCCTGCTGCTCACCCCGGAAGGCGTGCTGCCGATGAGCGAGGTCCTGCCCCAGGCCTTCGGGCCGGACAACCTGTCGATCGCCGCCCCACCCGCCTGACCCGGGCCCGCGCCTCACCTCCCGCGCCTCGACCATCTGTGGCCTTGGAGCCACGGATGGTCGTGGCCCGGCGCGGGAGGCGACCATCGGTGGCCCTAGAGCCATCGATGGCTGCCTGTGGATGAGCAGGGACGCGCCGCCGGCGGTTCCGGCAGGCTCGAGGTGTGCCAGAGATCGCCGACCAGCCCTTCACCCGGAGCCAGGCCCGCCGACTGGGCATCACGCCCGGTGAGCTGCGCGGGCCGGGGTACCGCCGGGTGTTCAGCCGGGTGCACGTCCGGGCCGGGGCCGTGGTCGACACGAGGCTGCGCGCCGTCGCCGCGCTCGTCATCGCCCCGACCGGTGCCCTGGTGGCCCGGCACACCGCGGCCGTCCTGATGGGCGGGGTGGTCCCCCATACCCCTGACCTGCACCTGGCCCTGCCCCAAGGGCGGCTGCGCGTCCCCGGCATCGACGCGCGGCGCGGTGCCTACGCACGACATGCGCGCATGGGCGCAGTCCTGCTCACCACCGCCGAGGACACGTTCGTCGACCTCGCAGGGGAGCTCGCGATGGTGGACCTCGTCGTCCTGGGGGACTCCTTGGTCAAGGCAGGACGAACCACCTGCGCGGAGTTGCAGTCCGCAGCAGACCGGGCCCGTGGCTCCCGCGGGCGGCTGGCCCGTCGTGCTGCGTCGCTGGTCAGGAGCGGGGTGGACTCGCCGATGGAGTCCCGCCTGCGGCTGCTGCTGGTCCTCGCCGGGTTGCCGGAGCCGGTGGTGAACCACATCGAGTACACCGAGGACGGCCGGTGGCGCAGGCGCTTCGACCTGTCCTTCCCGGAGCACCGCCTGGCCATCGAGTACGACGGCCGCCAGCACGCCGAGAGCGCCAAACAGTGGGAGCGCGACGTCGAGCGCCGCGAGGAGCTCGACCGCGACGGCTGGCGGCTGGTCGTCGTCCTCGCCAAGGGGATCCACGGTCGTCCCGAGGAAACCCTGAACCGGGTGGTGGACGCGATGCACGAGTGCGGCATGGCGGCGCAGGTCACCAGCGAGGAGTGGCGGTTGCACTTCCCGGGGTGGGCCTGAGGCCGGCCGAGGCGCCATACGTGGGGTGCGCCATGCGTGGCCGGCGCACCGTACGGGGCGGGGCGCCATACGTGGCGCAAGAGCCACCGATGGTCGGTATGGCGCGCCGACCACGACCATCCGGGGCTCCAGGACCACGGATGGTTGGGGCCGTACGGGACAGGCCGGGGTGAACGGCGGGTGACCGGGCCGGCGCGGGGTCTGACACGATGAGGCCATGAGCGAGAGCTTCGATGCCGTCGACGTCATCATCACCAAGCGGGGCGGTGGCGAGCTGTCCGACGGCCAGATCGACTGGGTCATCGACGCCTACACCCGCGGCACCGTCGCCGACGAGCAGATGTCGAGCCTGGCGATGGCGATCCTGCTCAACGGCATGAACCGTCGGGAGATCTCGCGCTGGACCCACGCCATGATCAACAGCGGCGAGCGGATGGACTTCTCGTCCCTGTCGCGCCCGACCGCCGACAAGCACTCGACCGGAGGCGTCGGCGACAAGATCACCCTGCCGCTCGCGCCGCTCGTGGCTGCCTGCGGTGTCGCGGTGCCGCAGCTGTCCGGTCGCGGCCTGGGCCACACCGGCGGCACCCTGGACAAGCTCGAGGCCATCCCCGGCTGGCAGGCCGCGATGAGCAACGAGCAGATGATGCGCCAGCTCGAGGACGTCGGCGCGGTCATCTGCGCGGCCGGCGACGGACTGGCACCGGCCGACAAGAAGCTGTACGCCCTGCGTGACGTGACCGGCACCGTCGAAGCCATCCCGCTCATCGCCTCCTCCATCATGAGCAAGAAGATCGCGGAGGGCACCGGGGCGCTGGTCCTGGACGTCAAGGTCGGCAGCGGTGCGTTCATGAAGACCGTCGACGATGCCCGCGAGCTGGCCCGCACCATGGTCGACCTCGGCACCGACGCCGGCGTGAAGACCGTCGCGATGCTCACCAACATGCAGGTGCCGCTCGGCCTCACCGCCGGCAACGCCCTCGAGGTGCGTGAGTCGGTCGAGGTGCTCGCCGGCGGAGGGCCCGAGGACGTCGTCGAGCTCACCCTGGCGCTGGCGCGCGAGATGCTGGCAGCGGCTGGTCGCGGTGACGTCGACCCGGCCGATGCGCTCAGGGACGGTCGGGCGATGGACGCCTGGAAGGCCATGATCCGTGCCCAGGGGGGCGACCCGGACGCCACGCTGCCGGTGGCCAAGGAGACCCACGAGGTCCTCGCCCCCGCCGACGGCGTGCTCACCGAGCTCGACGCCCTCAAGGTGGGGGTGGCCGCGTGGCGCCTCGGCGCCGGCCGGGCCCGCAAGGAGGACCCGGTGCAGGCCGGCGCCGGCGTCGAGATGCACGCCAAGCCGGGAGCCTCGGTCCGCGCCGGCGAGAAGCTGCTGACCCTGCACACCGACACCCCCGACCGGTTCGAGCGGGCGCTCGAGTCGCTCGACGGATCGTTCACCATCGCCCCAGAGGGCAGTCGCCCCGACCTGCTCCCGCTCGTCATCGAAAAGATCTCCTAGGAGGCCGCCGTGCCCCAGCTCATCACCACGCCCACGACCATCCCCGTCCCCGGTGGCAAGGTCATCGACGAGCACGTCGGGCGGGTCACCACCGGCACCGACGCCGTGTCCGTCGCCCACATGAAGGCCCCTGCCGACTGGCGCGAGCCGTTCCAGACACCCCAGTTCGACGAGGTCACCCTCGTCCTGGCGGGCACCGTGCTCATCGACCACGACGGCGGCCAGCTGCGCGTCGAGGCCGGCCAGAGTGTCATCACCACAGCGGGGGAGCGGATCCGCTACTCCACCGGGGAGCAGGGTGCGGAGTATGTCGCCGTGTGTCTCCCGGCGTTCTCCCCGGAGACCGTCGGACGCGAGGAGGAGGGCGAATGATCTTCGGCCGCAAGGACAAGAGCGACACCAGCACCCCCATGACCAACCCCGAGCCGGGGTCGGTCGACGACCTCGTGCGGCGCGCACCCAAGGCGTTGCTGCACGACCACCTCGACGGCGGCCTGCGCCCGCAGACGATCATCGAGATCGCCGACGAGGTCGGGTACGGCGCCTTGCCGGCGACGGACGCCGAGAGCCTCGGCGCGTGGTTCCGGGAGAGTGCGGACTCGGGTTCGCTGGTGCGCTACCTCGAGACGTTCGACCACACCCTGGCCGTCATGCAGACCGCCGACGGCTTGCGGCGCGTGGCCAAGGAGTGTGTCCTGGACCTGGCGGCCGACGGAGTCGTCTACGCCGAGAGCCGGTACGCCCCCGAGCAGCACCTGTCCGCGGGCCTGGCGCTCGAGGAGGTCGTCGAGGCCGTCAACGCCGGTTTCCGCGAGGGCGAGAAGGAAGCAGCCGAGGCGGGCACCCCGATCCGGGTCACCGCCCTGCTGACCGCCATGCGCCACGCGGCGAAGAGCACCGAGATCGCCGAGCTCGCGGTCCGGTACCGCGACCAGGGCGTCGCCGGGTTCGACATCGCGGGGGCCGAGGCGGGTTTCCCGCCCACCCGCCACCTCGACGCGTTCGAGTACCTGCGCCGCGAGAACGCGCACTTCACGATCCACGCCGGTGAGGCGTTCGGCCTGCCCAGCATCTGGGAGGCGATCCAGTGGTGCGGCGCCGACCGGCTCGGCCACGGCGTCCGGATCGTCGACGACATCCTCGTCCACGACCGGCCCTTCGCCGACGACCCGGCGAAGGCGCTCGACGCCGACCCGGCCGACATCTACCTCGGGTTGCTCGCGGCCTACGTCCGCGACACCCGGATCCCCCTCGAGATGTGCCCGAGCAGCAACATCCAGACCGGTGCCGCGGAATCTGTTGCGCTGCACCCGATCACGCTGCTGAAGCGGCTGCGCTTCCGCGTCACGGTCAACACCGACAACCGGTTGATGAGCGGCACCTCGATGTCGCGCGAGATGGGCCTGCTCGTCTCCGAGGCGGGGTGGACGCTCGACGACCTGCGCTGGGTCACCATCAACGCGATGAAGTCCGCGTTCCTGCCCTTCGACGAGCGGCTCGCCATCATCGAGGACGTCGTCAAGCCCGGGTACGCGGCCCTGGAGGACTGACCTCTCGCCGGAGCGGCGGCGTGGCGGTCAGCCGGTGGTGTCCGGCGGCAGGATGCGCGCCCGCAAGGTGTTCTCCCGCTCGAGCCGGGCGGCGTCGCGCGTACGGCGCTCGGCCAGGACCGCCATGAGCACGTATTCGGCGTGGTTGCCCTCCGGAGGTGCCGGCGCGACATACGGGCGGGTCTCCTCGAGCAGCCGCTGCCCCAGCTGTTCACGCACCTCGGGGGTGAAGGTCGAGGCGCGGGCCACGAACTGGCGCAGCGCGACGGCGAGCTGGTCGGGCAGGGGCGCGACATCGGCCGAGCTGGCCCAGGCGGCCAGATGCGGGGGCATCTGCGCGGGCGGCGGCAGGGTGATCTTGTGGCGGTCGCGCACGACATACGTGCCGGCGAGGAGGTCGCCGAGCCGCTTGCCCCGCTGGGAGATCGCCGCGCAGACCAGGGCGGGGACACCCACGCAGGCGTAGACCTCGACGACACCGAGCAGTCCCCGGGTCAGGGCCTGGCGGAAGCCGATCGGACCGGCGTCGTCGCGCACGGTGCGCAGGCCGATCGCGAGGTGGCCGAGGGTCTTGCCCCGCGTCAGCGTCTCGAGCGTCGTCGGGAGGCCGACGAGCGCGGCGATGACCACGACGGTGCCCGCTGCAGCCTGCAACGCGTCGTCGGCGCCACCGACCAGCAAGCCGGCGGCGTACTGCAGGCCGAAGAGCAGGGCGTACCCGACGACCAGGTCGATGAGGCCGGACGCGAGACGCAGGCCGATGCCGGCATGGGGCAGGTCGAGGGCGACCGCCTCGCCGGTGACGAGGTCGTCGGCACCGACCCCCACGGTGCTGCTGCTCATGTCGGCCACCCTAGCCGCGGGCCGGCGCTAGGGTGGCCGATGTGGACCTGGACGCTTTCGTGGCAGCCCACCGGGGGGACTGGGAGCGGCTCGAGGAGCTGACCCGGCAACGACGTCTGGACGGCGCCGAGGCCGACGAGATCCTGGACCGGTACCAGCGGGTGGCGACCCACCTGTCGATGATCCGGTCGACGGCGCCCGACGCGTCGATCGTCGGGTACCTGTCCATGCTGCTGGCGCGGGCCCGCTCGCGCTCGGCGGGCACCCGCTCGGCTTCGTGGTCGGATGTCGGCCGGTTCTTCGCGGTGTCGTTCCCGGCGGCGCTCTACCGCCTGCGCTGGTGGTGGATCGCGACGTTGGTCGTCAACGTGCTCATGGCTGTGGTGATCGGCTGGTGGCTGCTCGACCACCCGCGCATCGAGTCGTCGATGGCCTCGCCGGAGCAGATCCGGCAGCTGGTCACCAACGACTTCGAGGGGTACTACAGCGAGTTCGCCGCCACCTCGTTCGCGCTGCGGGTCTGGACCAACAACTTCTGGCTGTCGGCGCTGTGCATCGCGCTCGGGGTGTTCTGCCTCCCGGTCATCTACCTGCTGGTCACGAACATGCTCAACGTGGCCGTCATCGGCTCGATCATGGTGCGTTACGACCGCGCCGGGCTCTTCTTCGGCCTGATCCTTCCGCACGGACTGCTCGAGCTGACCTGCGTGTTCGTGGCAGCGGGAGTGGGGTTGCGGCTGTTCTGGACCTGGGTGTCACCGGGGCCACGGACCCGGGTGCAGGCCCTCGCGCAGGAGGGTCGGGCCGCACTCGGGGTGGCCCTCGGGCTCGTCGTCCTGCTGCTCCTCACCGGACTGATCGAGGCATTCGTGACCCCCTCCGGCCTGCCGACCTGGGCGCGCGTGGGCATCGGGGTCCTCGTGGAGGCCGCCTTCTTCGCCTACGTCTTCACCGTGGGCCGGTGGGCGCACCACCGTGGGGAGACCGGCGACCTCGCCGAGGCCGACCGCGGCTACGCGGCGCCCGTCGCCGGCTGAACCGGCTCACCTGTCCGTTGGGTCGTTGCCGGCAGAAATGTGGTGTCAGACCTCGTGCTCACTCGGCTCGGAACCCTGCGGCCGTCGGGTGCGGTGTGTCTCGGCGTATGCGGCCAGCTTGTCGCACAACTCCGGAGGAATGCTGAGCAACATCTCATCGCCGTGAGACGTCCGCAGCCACACACCGGTGTCAGCGCCAAGTACGTTGTGTCGTCTCTCCCCGTACCCCGTAGGCCACCGCCATGGCCACAGATACGACGCCGACGATTGCCCAGAACATCGACGAAGGCGAAAGGGGTGGCTCGTACAAGCCGTCCACCCTGTCCGTTTCACTGGTCATCGCAAGCCCCTCAGCGCTCGTGGGATGAGTCGACCACCGCTTGTCAGCAGCGACACCCCCTCAATGGGATGACCTTGTTGGCGGCTGGGCGTCCCGGGAGAAGAGCTTGCCGGATCTGCCGCTGTCGGTGCGGCGCCGGTGCCGTGGCCCTCGCCGTCGTGCACTTGCCACGACGGTGCGATCACCGTCTGGCGCCGGGTGCTTGTCGCAGTCCCGTCGGGGACACTGGTGGAACACCGACCGTCTTTTCGACAAGGAGTCAGCCGTGACCGAGGGAACCGTCCGCTGGTTCGATGCCGACCGGGGGTTCGGCTTCATCGCCCTCGGGCAGGAGGCAGAGGACCTGTACGTGCATGCGTCAGAGATCGTCAGCGGCGACGCGATGAAGCTGCTCCGGGAGGGGCAGGTGGTCGAGTTCGAGATCGGCGAGGGGGATCGCGGCCTGCAGGCACGCCGCGTTCGGGTCACGGCCGACCGGGCCGCCGATACACCGCTGGGCGTGCTCGGCACCGTCGCCTGGTACGAGCCTGCCAAGGGGTATGGCTTCATCATGCCCGACGGTGGTGGTGCCGAGATCTTCGTGCACAGTTCGGCCGTCGTGGGCGGCGGCGTGGTCTCGGAGGGGCAGCGGGTGGCGTTCCTCGTCGTCGACGGGGAGAGGGGACCGCAGGCTGACCATCTGCTCCCCCTGGGAGCCCAGGGCGCTCAGCAGGCCGTGGCATCCGACGGGGCGGACGGCACCGTGTCCTGGTATGACGGGGGCAAGGGCTTCGGGTTCATCGCCCCCGAGTCGGGCGGCCCCGATGTCTTCGTCCACGTCCGGGAGCTGGCTGACGGGCTCCCCGAGCTGGGCGAGGGGGACCGGGTGACGTACGACGTCGTCATGAGCGAGAAGGGCCCGCAGGCTCGCGACGTGCGCCTCGCGCGCGGCTCGACACAGCGGGTCGCGCCCGCGACGTCGACGACCCGGGCCAGGTCGGGACACCCGGAGGCCTCCAACGTCCCGGTGCGCGGCGGCGAGGGAGTGGTCGAGCGCTACGACGCGGAGCGGGGGTTCGGCTTCATCGCCCCGGACGCGGGAGGCCCGGACCTGTTCGTGCACGTGTCGGTCCTCAGGGGCGCGGAGGCTCTGCACCAAGGCGATCGGGTCCGTTACCAGGTGCGACAGAGCGATCGAGGACCACAGGCTGACCGCGTCGAACGAGTGTGAGCGGGGCGGCGGTCCGGGCGGAGCGGGTGCTCAGGCGTCACCCGACCCTGCCGTACGCCCGTGCCGCCGTCCGCGCGGTCATGCCCGGTGCGTCCCCGCCGCGTCGGCTGTCACTCGGGCGATCGCGTCCGATGCCGGTTTGCCCTCTTGCGTCGCAAGAGGACGGTGAACGTTGCGACCATCGCAAGTAGGGCAGTGGGGAACAAGATGGCGGCGCCCACGCCGTCCTCGCGTTACTCGCCTGCTTCCGTGAGGGCATTGAGGATGGAACGCCCACCACGCTGCGGTTCAACGCCACGCCGATAGGGGTGGCCCCCTCTCAGAGCAGGCCGCGGGACTTGAGCATGAGGTAGTGGTCGGCGAGCGCGACCGGCAGCTGCTCGGGATCCTCGTCGATCACGTCGACGCCGAGCCGACCCAGCGCGGCTGCGGTCCGCTCCCGCAACGCGACCGTGCGTGCCGCTGCGGCCGCGTCGTAGACCTGGGTGGAGTCGCCGGTGCCCTCGAGCATCGCCGTGAGCGCAGGGTCTGCGACCGACGCGAGGACGACCCGGTGCCGGGCGGCGAGCACGGCCAGGGGCGCGAGCAGCGACTCCTCGATGGCCGACGGCTCCAGGGGCGTGAGCAGGATGACGAGCCCGCGCTGGCGACTCACGCGGGCCACCTCGGCGGCCAGCAGGGTCCAGTCGGCCTCGAGCAGCGCGGGTTCGAGCGGAGCCATGGCGGTGACCAGGTCGCCCAGCAGGGTGCTGCGGCTCGACCCGATGACCTTGCGGTGCACCCGGCGGTCGCCTGCGACGAGGTCGACCCGGTCACCGGCCCGCGAGGCCAGTGCCGCGAGCAGCAGTGCCGCGTCCATCGCGGCGTCGAGACGGGGCACGTCACCGACGCGACCGGCCGAGGTCCGGGACGTGTCGAGCACGAGGATGATGTGGCGGTCCTTCTCGGGCTGCCACGTACGCACCACTGTGGACCGGCGGCGGGCGGTGGCGCGCCAGTCGATGCTGCGCACGTCGTCACCCTCGACGTAGTCGCGCAGCGAGTCGAACTCGGTGCCCTGGCCCCGGGTGCGGACCGCCGAGCGCCCGTCGAGCTGGCGCAGCCGGGCCAGCCGGGACGGCAGGTGCTTGCGGGAGGCGAACGGGGGCAGGGCGCGCACGTGGCCGGGGACGACGACCGACTTCTGGCGTCCGGCCAGCCCCAGCGGCCCGAGTCGGCGGAGCGTCACGCGGTCGGCCAGCCGGTCGCCCCGACGAGTCGGCCGCAGCGCGGTGGTGACCGCGCGCCGCTCGCCCGCGGGCAGGGCGAGCCGGTGCCGGTTCGCCGTGGCGCCGGCCGAGGGCTGCCAGGCGTCGCGCAGGTGCCCGCGGAAGGTGCGCGACCCGGGGTTGGCGACCAGCAGCGTGGTCGCGGTGGCGTCGCCGAGTCGCACCTGCGGCGTCGGCACCCGGCTGAGCTGGAGCGCTGTCGGCGAACCCGTGAGCAGCAGGTCGAGCAGGACGAGCACCAGGCAGAGACCCATCCAGAGCCATACCGTGCCCGTCTGGGGTCGCACGAGCACGGGCACTGCTCCGGCGAGCACGAGTCCGAGCAGGCGGCCGCTGACGATCACGGGGTCGACCTCAGCGGGGGACCGGGACGGAGCCGATGGCGGCGTCGAGCACCGAGGAGACGGCGACCCCCTCGAGCTCGGCCTCCGGTCGCAGCGACAGCCGGTGCGACAGCGTCGCCTGGGCGAGCGACTTCACGTCGTCGGGGGTGACGAACGTGCGCCCGTTGAGCCACGCCCACGCCCGGCTGGTGGCGAGCAGCGCCGTGGCTCCACGAGGACTCACCCCGAGGGCCAGCGACGGGGAGCTCCTCGTGGCGCGGGCGATGTCGACGATGTATGCCGTGACCTCGGGCGAGATCTGCACGTGCCGGACCTGTTCGGCGCCGGCTTCGATGTCGGCGGCGCTGGCGACCGCGCGCAGGCCCGCAGCGGCGAGGTCGCGCGGGTCGAAGCCTGACGCGTGCCGGGTGATGACCGCGATCTCGTCCTCGCGCGGCGGCAGCGGCATGGTCGCCTTGAGCAGGAAGCGGTCGAGCTGGGCCTCGGGGAGGGGGTAGGTGCCCTCGTACTCCACGGGGTTCTGGGTCGCGGCGACGAGGAACGGGCGGGGTAGTGGCCGCGGCGTGCCCTCGACGGAGACCTGTCGCTCCTCCATGGCCTCGAGCAGTGACGCCTGGGTCTTGGGGGGCGTGCGGTTGATCTCGTCGGCGAGCAGCAGGTTGGTGAACACCGGACCCTCGCGGAAGGAGAACTCCGAGGTCGCGTTGTCATAGACCAGCGAGCCGGTCACGTCGCCGGGCATGAGGTCGGGGGTGAACTGCACCCGCTTGGTCTGCACGTCCAGGGCGGCGGCGACGCTGCGCACGAGCAGGGTCTTGGCCACGCCGGGTACGCCCTCGAGCAGGATGTGCCCGCGGCACAGCAGGGCGATGAGGATGCCGGCCACGGCGGCGTCCTGCCCGACGACGGCCTTGCCCACCTCGGTGCGGACCGCCATGAGGGACGCGCGGGCCCGGTCGTCGGCGCTGGCCCCTACTCTGACGTTCGGGGTCGCGGACTGGTGCGGCTCGGGGTGCCCGGTGGGCTGGGGCTGCTCGGTCATGCGCGGCGCACATCCTTCTCGAGTTGGGTCAGGTCGTTGGCGAGGGCGACCAGGGCCGCCTCGGTGGTCGGCGGTGGTGCGGTGAACAGGGTGAGGACGTCCTGGGGGTCCCGGTGGGTGGCCGAGGCCGCCGCCTGCGCGATGGCGGCAGGCGCGGCGCCCGCGGGCAGCCCGAGGTATCCGGCGAGGCGCTTGGCTGTGCGGGCACGCAGCACGGTCCCGGCCCGCCCGGTGTCGCGCGCCTTCCGGTAGAGCCGGCCACGGCTCTGGGTGGTCTCGATGGCCTTGACGACGGCCGGCAGCGGCTCGGTGACCAGCGGGCCGAACCTGCGCCCGCGCCACAGCATGAGGGCCAGCAGGCCGAACACCGCCAGGAAGACCAGCGGTCCGAGGGCGCGGGGGACCTCGGACGTCGCCGTGGTGTCCTCGTTGCCGATGTCGAGGGCGGAGGGCAGGTACCAGACGACCCGGTCGCCACGGCCGAGCAACCGCAGGGCCACCCCGGCGTGGTCCAGCTGCGTGATCTCGCTGTTGACGAGCAGGTCGGTGTTGCCGAGCACGACGACCTCGGGCCGGTCACCGGTCGCGGGGAGCGCGACGAGCTCGAAGGACCGGTCGTGCGCGAAGCAGGTGGTCGCGCCGGGCTCGGTCGCGACATAGGTCCGCGGTCCGGGCACCACTCGGTCACCCTGTGACAGCCCGCCGAGGGTACAGCCGGCGGTGACCGCCTCAGGGGCGGAGGGCTGGCCGCCGGTGTCGACGGGGAGCTCGAGGGCCGTGAGCAGGAAGCGGTTCGGGGTCACGAGCACGAGCCGGTCGGCGCCCGCGGCGTGCTCGAGCATCGTGGCGGCCGTCTCGTCGGAGAGCTCGCCGGTGTCGGTGACGAGCACGGTCGTCCCGGCACCGACCGAGGTGTCCAGGAGGTCGTCCTGCCCGCGGGCCACCGCCACGTCCACGCCGCGGTCGCGCAGCACGGACGCGACCGCCTGGGCACCTTCGCGCCCGGGGTTCTGCGGGTCGAGCGCCTGTCCCTGGTGGGCGTTGCGCCGGATCCCCACCACCACAGCGGCCACGACGAGCGCCAGCACGACCACCACGACCACCCCCCAGAGGGCACGACGGCGCCCGGGGGCGCCGGCCGCGGTGTCGGTGCGTTCCCAGACGTGCAGGGTCACGACGGTGCTCCCACGGAGTCCTTGCGTGACGGGGTCCCGGAGTCGTGCACCTGCGGGCGGAAGGGTCGGGCGGCCGACACGGTGCGCTCGAGCTCGAGCTGTCGTTCGGCGTCCGAGCGCGAGGCGTCCTGGTCGCCGTAGGCGACGGCGTCGAACCGGTCGGCCGCCTCGCGCAGGTCCTGGGCCGAGGCGGGGAAGGTGCTGCCCAGCCGGGCGGCGATCTCGTGCGCGGTCAGGGACGGTGCGTCCTCGAGCAGGGTGCGTTCCACCGCGCCGCTGGCTATGGCGCGCAACGCGTCCAGGACGCAGTCGCCATACCGCCCATCGGTGTGGGCCTTCCGCGCCCGGGCGCGGAACTGCGCGGCGGTGAGCCGTTCGTCGCCGAGCACCGCCTCCGGGTCGCCACCGCTGCCGCGCTCGGTCCGCCGGACGAAGCGCAGCGTGTAGGCGACCAGGGCGACGAGGGCGAGCGCGACCACCACGGCGACGACCGTGGGGAGCGGGTCGGACGGGGCGCGGGCCCCGCTGAGCAGGTCGGACAGCCACTCCCCGATGGCGTCCATCGCGCGCTGGAGGGGGTCGCGGGTGTCCCGGTAGGCCGGCTTCGCGAGCTCGTCGCGCAGCCAGGTCCTGGCCTCGTCGTTGCCGGGGTCGAGGCGCGACGGCAGGACCAGGAGGTGGGACATCGCGGCGAGGCGGCTCACCCGTTGACCCGTGCGCCGGTCGCGGCCCGGACGAGGGCGAGGTCGAAGCCCTCCTTGCGGATCCGGGCATCGGTGTAGAGCAGCGCCGTGACGCCGGCGATGAACGGCTGGGCCAGCAGGGAGGCGAGCAGCGAGCCGACGATGGTCACGCCGAAGACCACGATGGCGAGCCCAATCTCCGAACCCTGCCCGTCCACGGTCGACGAGAAGGCCAGGCCGAGGCCCGCTCCGAGGATCTGGAACCCGAACGCGAACACCTGCTGCACGACGCCGACGATCACCGACGCGACGAGCAGCACGCCGAAGGTCCGCCAGAACCGGCCCCGCGTCAACGCCCAGGAACGGCGCAGCGATCGCAGGACGCCGAGCTCCTCGAGCACCAGGGAGGGGGTCGACAGGGCCAGCCGTACCCCCAGGTACCCGACCGCGAACATGGCCACGACGATGGCGAAGACGCCTACTCCTCCGGCGAGGTTCGAGCCCGCGTCGAACGCCACGATGACGAGGGCGATCAGCCCGGCGAACACCAGGACGACGGGGATGAACAGGATGAGGGTCAGGCCCGTGAGCCGCAGGAGCATGCCGCGGGTCCGCCGCCAGGTCTCGCCGATCGAGGGCTTGCGGCCCAGGACGGCCTCGCCGACGGGGTAGGAGAGCATCCCGGTGAGGGCCACGGAGGTGACGGCGCTCGCCACGGTCAGGAGGGTGAAGCCCCCGATGGTCCCGATGGTCAGCAGCACGTCATTGCTCGCCGACGAGCCGAGCAGGGTGACCGTGAGGTAGACGAGCGCACCCACCAGCGCCACGAGCAGCAGCACCACCAGCGAGGTCAGCAGGGCCAGCCCGAAGAAGGTTCTGGGGTTGCGCCGCATGGCGGCGAACGCTCCTTCGAGGATGTCACCGAACCCCAACGGCCGCAGGGCGATGATGCCCGGCTTGTGCGCCGTCAGGGCGGTGCTCCAGTGGGGGAGCCCGGCGCCGGGCGGGATCCCCGAGGGCGGGGGTGTTCCTGGCGGCGTCCCCGGGGGTGTTCCTGCCGGGGGCCCGTATGCCGGCGAGCCACCTGCCGAGCCGGGAGCGGACCACGCCGGGGGAGGCGGGGGTGCGCCCGGGGGAAGCGGCGGTGCGCCCGGCTGGGGGGCAGCGCCGTCGGTGTCGCTCATGCTGGCCGTGCCCCTCCCCGCGGTCGACAGGTCCACCCCTGCGTGCCCCCGCAACCTACCAAGCCGAGCCTGCCGGCGTGGGGAGTTGTCCCTCTCCGCAGGCGAGTGCGGAGTGCTCCGCTCGCGCTGCCGCTGGGCTCAGCGGGCGAGGGCGGACAGCAGCGGCTCGAGGTCCTTGGCCCTGGCCGGGGTCGCCCCGAGCGACTCCTGCCGGGCGACGACGGCGGGTTCGGCCCGCATCAGGGCCAGGCCGCGCCGGAGCAGGGTCCACGGGGGCTTGCGGCGCTCTTGCAGGTCACGCGCCAGCCGCCGGACGAAGGTCACGAACGGCCGGTGGTGCACGCAGTACGCCCCGGCGAGCAGACCACGCTCGCGCAGGTCGCCGATGATCTCGGCCGCGAAGATGCCCTCGGCGAGGACGAGGTCGTGCGGGCCCGCCTGCACCGTGGCCCGGTCGACGGCGCGGCTGGCGGCGATGTCGTAGACGGGGGTGAGCACCGACCCGGTCGAGACGAGGGTACTGAGGGCGTCGACGGCTGCCGCGCGGTTCCACGAGTCGGGGTGGTCCCAGTCGACGATCCCCAGCTCCTGGCTGCGCGGCATCGCCGGGTCGTCCTCGTCGCGGTAGAAGTCGTCGAGACGGACGATCGGCCAGCCGTGTGCGGCGTGCAGGCGCTGCGCGAGGCGGGACTTGCCCGCCCCGCTGGGCCCGGCGAGGACGACCACCCGGGCGGCGGTGTGGCCGCCGGTGTCGGCTCCGGTCAAGGGGTCGTCAAGGGGTCGTCAAGGGATCAGCGGCCCTTGGGGTGCCAGACGGTCTTGGTCTCGAGGAACGCCGTCATCCGCGCCAGGTCGGGCGTACGGGTCCAGTCGGGCTCGACCGCCTCGACGCCGTCGCCCGCAGGACGGACCACGCGCTTGAGGTTCTCTGCGGCAGCCAGCTCGAGGTCACCCCACGCGATGCCCTCGGCCTCGGCCGCACCGGCCAGGTCGATCGCGTTGACGTCCCGGTGCGAGGCGATCCACGGGGCGACCTCTGCGGTGCGACCCGTGACGATGTTGACCACACCGCCGGGCACGTCGGACGTCGCCAGTGCCTCGGAGAGGGTGATGGCCGGCAGGGGGCGCAGCTCGCTCGTGAGGACGACGGCGGTGTTGCCGGAGGCGATCACCGGTGCAACGACCGAGACAAGACCGAGCAGCGAAGAGCGTTGCGGCGCAAGGACGCCCACGACACCGGTCGGCTCGGGAGCCGAGATGTCGAAGTAGGGTCCGGCGACGGGGTTGAGCCCGCCGAGCACCTGGGCGAGCTTGTCGGTCCAGCCGGCGTACCAGACCCAGCGGTCGATCGCGGCGTTGACGACGGCCTCGGCGCGACGCTCGGTCAGGCCCTCGCCGGCGCGCACCTCGTCGACGAACTGGCCACGACGGCCCTCCATCACCTCGGCGACGCGGTAGAGCACCTGGCCACGGTTGTAGGCGGTGGCCCCGGCCCACTTGGGGAACGCAGCCCGCGCGGCGACGACCGCGTCACGAGCGTCCTTGCGCGAGCCCTGCGCCGCGTTGGCCAGGAACCGTCCCCGGCCGTCGACGACCTCGTAGGAGCGGCCCGACTCCGAGCGGGGGAACTTCCCGCCGATGTAGAGCTTGTAGGTCTTGCGCACGTCGACGCGCACGTCGGTGGCAGTCCGCTGGTTGGTCGGCATCGAGGTCACCCGTTGCTTTCGGTTGTGACGTAGGCGGACAGGCCGTGGCGGCCACCCTCGCGGCCGTAGCCGGACTCCTTGTAGCCGCCGAACGGGCTGGTCGGGTCGAACTTGTTGAAGGTGTTGGCCCAGACGACGCCGGCCCGGAGCTGGTCGGCCATCCACAGGATGCGCGACCCCTTCTCGGTCCAGACGCCCGCAGACAGCCCGTATGGCGTGTTGTTGGCCTTCGCGACCGCCTCCTGTGGCGTGCGGAAGGTCAGCACCGACAGCACCGGCCCGAAGATCTCCTCCTGGGCGATGCGGTGGGTCTGGCTGACCCCGGTGAACACGGTGGGGCGGAACCAGAACCCCTTGGCGGGCAGCTCGCAGCCGTTGTCCCAGCGCTCGGCGCCCTCGGCCTCGCCGGCCGCGGTGAGCTCGGTGATGCGCGACAGCTGGGCGCTGGAGTTGATGGCGCCCACATCGGTGTTCTTGTCGAGCGGGTCACCCACGCGCAGCGTCTCGAGGCGACGCTTGAGGCGGCGCTCGACGTCCTCGGCGATGTTCTCCTGCACGAGCAGGCGCGAGCCGGCACAGCAGACGTGGCCCTGGTTGAAGAAGATGCCGTTGACGATGCCCTCGACGGCCTGGTCGATGGCTGCGTCCTCGAAGATGATGTTGGCGGCCTTGCCACCGAGCTCGAGGGTGGCCTTCTTGCGGGTGCCCGCGATGGACCGGGCGATCATCTTGCCGACGCCGGTCGACCCCGTGAAGGCGAGCTTGTCGATGTCGGGGTGGTCGACGATGGCCTGGCCCGTGGCGCCGGCACCGGTGACGATGTTGACGACACCGGGCGGGAGGTCGGCCTGCTGCACGACGTCGGCGAACAGCAGGGCTGTCAGCGGCGTGGTCTCGGCGGGCTTGAGGACCACGGTGTTGCCGGTGGCCAGGGCCGGGGCGATCTTCCACGAGAGCATGAGCAGCGGGAAGTTCCACGGGATGACCTGGCCGACGACACCGAGCGCGCGGGGGTTGGTGCCCAGACCGGCGTAGTCCAGCTTGTCGGCCCAGCCGGCGTGGTAGAAGAAGTGCGCTGCGGCGAGCGGGATGTCGACGTCGCGGCTCTCCCGGATCGGCTTGCCGTTGTCCAGGGTCTCCAGGACCGCGAACTCCCGGGCGCGCTCCTGCAGGATGCGCGCGATACGGAAGAGGTACTTGCCACGGTCGGCACCGGACATCCGGCCCCAGGCGCCGTTGTAGGCACGTCGGGCGGCGGCGACCGCACGGTCGACATCGGCGGCGCTCGCGTCGGTGACCTCGGAGAGCACCTCCTCGGTCGCCGGGTTGACCGTCTTGAACGCGGACCCACCCTGGGACTCGGTGAACTCACCGTTGATGAACAGCCCGTAGGAGGGGGCGAGGTCGACGACCGCCCTCGACTCGGGAGCCGGTGCGTACTCGAACTTGGCCATGGTCTTCAGATCCTCGAATTTCGCCGGTGTCAGTAGAGGCTGGGGGAGTCGTCGGTGACGTAGTCGGGGCCGGAGTAGGCGCCGATCCGCATCCGTTGACGCTGCAGCAGCAGGTCGTTGAGCAGGCTGGAGGCGCCGAACCGGAACCAGAACGGGTCCAGCCAGTCCTCCCCTGCTATCTCGCTCACGGTCACGAGGAACTTGATGGCGTCCTTGCTCGTGCGGATGCCGCCGGCGGGCTTGACGCCCACCATCTCGCCGGTGAGGTCGCGCCAGTCACGGACGGCCTCGAGCATGATCAGGGTGACGGGCAGGGTCGCCGCGGGGGACACCTTGCCGGTCGAGGTCTTGATGAAGTCGCCACCGGCGAGCATCGACAGCCACGAGGCGCGGCGGACGTTGTCGTAGGTCACGAGCTCGCCGGTCTCCATGATGACCTTGAGTCGGGCGCGGGTGCCGTCCTCGCGGACGCAGGCCTCGGCGACCTGGGCGATCTCGCGGAACACGCCGAGGTAGTCGCCGGACAGGAAGGCGCCACGGTCGATGACCATGTCGATCTCGTCGGCCCCGGCAGCGATCGCGTCACGGGTGTCGGCGAGCTTGACGGGCATGGAGGCGCGGCCCGACGGGAACGCCGTGGCGACCGCGGCCACGTTGATGGGGCTGTCACCGAGGGCCGCGCGAGCGGTCGCGACCATGTCGCCATAGACACAGACCGCGGCCGGGCTCGGGGTCGAGGGGTCGCTCGGGTCGGGGTGCAGCGCCTTGGCGGCGAGGCCGCGGACCTTGCCCGCGGTGTCGGCGCCCTCGAGCGTGGTCAGGTCGATCATCGAGATGGCCATGTCGATCGCCCACGCCTTGGAGGTGGTCTTGATCGACCGCGTGCCGAGACCGGCCGCTCGCCCCTCGCACCCGACCTGGTCGACCCCTGGCAGGCCGTGCAGCCAGCTGGTGAGGGAGGCGTTGCTGAGGCGGGAGACGCCGAGGAGGTCGCGCGCCCGTGCGGTCGGGTCGACCGAGGGGGCGGACAGGGTGGGGGTGCTCACCGAGCAATCCTATCGGTGTCTCACAGGGTGGTCGGTTCGCGCCGATTCGAGAGGATCCGCTAGGGATCTGGTGCACGGAGCACCTCGGACCTCGGGATGCCACCTGTCTGAGCGAAATCTGTTGCAGCCCAGTGGGGTTCGCACCCATGGGGCTGTCAGACCTCGTTGGTAGGTTTGCTTCATGGGTGGGGGGATGTCGTTCGAGGAGGGCCGCGCAGCGGTTGCGCAGGTGTGCCGTGTCCTGACCGGCATCGAGGGCGACCTGTGGGCCGCGGGTGGCGCTGACCTGGGTCAGTTCATGTCCCAGCTCGACGAGCTGGCCACCCGCGTCGACGCGGCTCGCGTGGACGTGCTCCGCGAGGCAGTCGATCGGGGTGAGGCCGGGTCCGGGCGCGCAGGCGCGCACGCGTGGCTCCTCGACCACGCGCCGTCCCTGCGGGCCGGCGGCTCGGCGCGCGTGGTGCGACTGGCCGAGGCCGCCCACGACGACAGGTATGCCGCGCTGCTGGCGGCCGTCCGCGAGACGCGGGTGCCGCTGGTCACGGCGACCGTCGTGGTCGACGAGTTCGAGCGGCTCAGCCCTCGCCTCGCGGACGGTGCGGAGGGGCCGGTGCTCGACGGGCTCATCGACGTGGCGTCGTGGGGGAGGCCCAAGGACGTGCGCGGCATCCGGGACCGGCTGGTCGCGAAGTACGGCGCGCTGGGCGAGTTCCAGGTCGAGCAGGACCGGGCGTGCGAGCGACGCTCCCTGTCCCAGCCGTTCTCCGACAGCACCGGGTTGTTCGAGTACACGATGGTCGTCGATGCCGAGGCCAAGGCGATCCTCGAGGCTGCGGTGCAGGGACTTTCGGCACCGCGGCCGGCTGAGGGTGAGCCGGACCGCCGCCCGTCGGGGCAGCGGCGGATGGACGCCTTGCTCGAGGTCGTGCGACGTGGGGTCGCCTCGGCCGACGGGGTGTCCACCACGCCCAAGGCCGAGCTGTTCGTGACCGTCTCCCTCGACGACCTCGTGGCCCGGGCCAACGCCGCCACGGTGTTCGGATCGGGGGAGGCGGGCACATTGATCGGCCCCGAGACGGCGCGTCGCATCGCCTGTGACGCCGGCATCGTTCCCGTGGTCCTGGGCAAGGACGGCCAGATCCTCGACGTGGGACGCCGGTTCCGGCTGTTCACCAGCGCCCAGCTCAGAGCCCTGTGGCTGCGCGATGGCGGGTGCACCTTCCCCGACTGCACGGTGCCCGCGTCCTGGTGCGAGGGCCACCACCTGAGGCACTGGGCCGACGGCGGCTCCACGGACATGGGCAACGCCGCCTTGCTGTGCGGGCGGCACCACACGATCGTGCACCGCAAGGGCTACCTCGGCGAGCTGGTCGACGGCCACGTCCGGTGGGTGCTCGTCCCCGGCTCGTATGACCACTGGCTGGCTGGTCACGCCGGCCCCGGACTCGACCCGGGTTCGAACCCCGGACCCCGGCCGGCGATCCGGACCTACGACGTGTGGGGAGAGCAGTCGACTGCCGCCACCGCCTCGCCTCCCGCCCCACCTTGGCGACCATGACCCCGCCCCACAGCCCGCCGCATTCGGTGGGCACCTTGGTCTGCCCGCTCGTGGATCCGCAGCACGAGCCGACGCCCCCGGACAGCGCCTTCGCCTGGGCCGGCTCGCCACGGCTTCAGTCCCTCGCGCAGACCACCTGCCACGCACGCTGATGGACCGCTATGAAGTCCGTGGTTCCGCGCCAGTGACAGCCATGCCCGTCTGCGTACATGGTGGCCCACGGCTCATGGCCGTGGTGATGTGCCTGCAGCAACCAGTCGTGCATCGCCCGGGCGCGGCGGGTCAAGGTCGCAGGGAGGGCCGCGCGCAGAGCGCGGTTCGCGCCGTACCCAGCCAGGAACGCATCGAGTCGATCCGCGGCAGCTGTCACGTCAGCACCTGGGAACAGGTGACCGAACGAGATGGCGGCGTAGGCCAGGTCCCACAGGCGGGTCGACGGACCGGCGCCGTCCCAGTCGATGAAGACCAGACGGTCTTCGTTCACGATGAGGTTCCAGGGCGCGATGTCGTTGTGGCACAACAGGTCCGGCTCGTCGGTGGGCAGGAGCACCGGCCAGTCGGTGGGGACATCCAGTCCTTCACTGGCGTCGTGGATCGAGCGCACCAGGCCTCCCACGGCCCGGACCGTGTCGACCCCCAAGGGCCCGCAGTCCATCGCCACCCGGCCGGGGACGTACCCCAACACCACGCGCCCAGCACTGTCCCGACCCCGCACCTCAGGTACATCCACCCCCTTGGCCCTCAATGCCCGCATGTACTCGACCGTGCGCTCGGTCGTCTCCACCCATGGTTTGCGAACGGTGTCTCCCACGCGCACAACTCGGCCGGATGCGTTGCAGCCGGCCAACTCCTCCTCACCGTTCGCTAGCACGACACCACCACAGGTCGGTCGCAGAGACCTTCGCTAAGCGGACTGCGGCATGTCCGGATGCCGACCGAGCAGATATGCGACGACCACAGGTGGTCTGTCGAAACCGCCTAGGACGTCGGCGACACTGCACGCACCCGACCGCCGTAGCCGACGGCGGCGAGCTCCTCGGTCAACACTGCGCGCATCGTTGCTGCCATCGGATCGGGAATGTAGCCCTTGCTGTCGACGTACATCTGAACGCCGTCGCCCGTCACCTCCGGGTCGGAGACATAACTGGCGGAGTCCTCACCGCCGTCCAATAGAGATTCGTCCGTTTCATGCTCAACGCCTGCGTGGTCGATTGACATGAACCGCTCCGCGGCCTTCTGCAACGCTGCGAGTATCGGCGCAGAGTCCGAAACCTCGGTGACAACGAACGTCTCGCGAGACAGGTCGAGCTCGGGCTGAAAAGTAAACACATCAGAATCGATTTCGAGCATGGTGGCAACCCCTCCAGTCAACGCGTGGACTCACGAGCACCGTAGCTGCAGACATTGCGAGGGGTGGGGTGCTCGCGTGAAATTGGCGTCACGGCGCCCGTGCTGCGTCCGCTCATCGGCTCAGTCCGGCAGGGCTCCTTGTCCTGGCAAGCGGCCACGAGGAGCCTCCAGCTAGAGCCGGGTGAGCTCCTCCATCGCAGTGCGGATCGCAGTCAGGCGCTCCGCGGCGACCTGGCGGGCCGTCCTCAAGTCGGAGGACACCGGCTCGATGACCTCGAGGTAGACCTTGAGCTTGGGCTCGGTGCCGGACGGCCGCACGATGATCCGAGAGTCGTCCTCGAGGAAGTAGCGCAGCCCGTCGGTGGGCGGGAGCGCTTCGCTGCCGAGCGACAGGTCGTCGGTGCGTGACACCGCGAACCCGGCCACCTCGCCGGGTGGCTGATCGCGCAGCCGGGACATGACGGTGTCGATGAGGGACAGGTCCGCCACCCGCACCGCGAACGAGTCGGTGGCGTGCACGCCGTGCTCCACGGCCAGGTCGTCGAGCAGGTCGGTCAGGGAGCGCCCCTGCGACTTGAGGATCGCCGTCATCTCGGCCACCACGAGGGCGGCACTCACGCCGTCCTTGTCACGAACGTGGGATGGGTCGACGCAGTATCCGAGCGCCTCCTCGTAGCCGTAGCGCAGCCCCTCCACGCGGGAGATCCACTTGAACCCGGTCAGGGTCTCCTCGTGCCGCACGCCGGCGGCCTTGGCCATCGCCGCGAGCAGTCGCGACGACACGATCGAGTTGGCGAAGACGGCGTCGTCGTCCACGCCACGGGCGAGGATGTGTGCCCCCAGCAGGGCTCCCACCTCGTCGCCGCGCAGCATCCGCCAGCCACCTGGGCCGGGTACCGCCACCGCGCACCGGTCCGCGTCGGGGTCGTTGGCGATGACGACGTCGGGCCCGGTCTGCTCAGCGAGCTCGAGCGCCGCATCCATCGCCCCGGGCTCCTCCGGGTTGGGGAAGTGCACGGTCGGGAACAAGGGGTCCGGCTCGGCCTGGCTCGCGACCGGGATCGGCGCGGCATACCCCGCTCGCACGAAGGCTTTGGCGACCGTCTCGGACCCGACCCCGTGCAGTGCGGTGTGCACGACGGTGACGTCGCGGGGGGTGTCGGCCGCGACGACGGTGATGGCGTCCTCGAGGTAGGCCGCGAGCACGTCGTCGGGAAGGATCTCCCAGCCGTCCTCGGCGCGGGGGACGTCGGCGACGGCGGTGACGCGCGCGATCTGGGTGGCGATGTCGGCGTCGGACGGTGACACGATCTGCGAGCCGTCGCCGAGGTAGACCTTGTAGCCGTTGTCCTCGGGCGGGTTGTGGCTGGCGGTCACCATCACCCCTGCGTCGGCGCCGAGGAAGCGGATCGCGTAGGCCAGCACCGGTGTCGGCAGCGGCGACGGGAGGATCGCCGCGCGACCGCCGGCGCCCACCACCACGGCCGCGGTGTCGCGGGCGAACACGTCGGACTTGGTGCGGGCGTCGTACCCGACCACGACGAACGGCTCCGGCGCGGACGAGCGCAGGTATGCCACGAGGCCGGCGGCCGCGCGGATGACCACCGAGCGGTTCATCCGGTGCGGCCCGGCACCGATGGCGCCGCGCAGCCCGGCGGTGCCGAACTCGAGCATCCCGGAGAACCGGTCCTCGAGGTCGGTGACCGCGGTCGGGTCACCCTCCTTGGCCCGGGCCAGGACCTGGCCGAGCTCGACCCGGGTGTCGTGGTCGGGGTCGTCGTCCACCCACTCCTGGGCGGCGTCGATGAGGTCCTGGGCGTGGGCGTCGACGGGCGGGGTGCCCTCGGAACCGTGCCGGGCGGCATACGTCATGGCGCTGGTCCTTTCAGAGGGAGGCGACGACGGCGGCGAGCAGGCGACCGCAGCGCTCTGCTGCGGCCTGGCCGGCCTCGAGCACCTCGTCGTGCGACAGCGGCTGGTCGCTGATCCCGGCGGCGAGGTTGGTCACCAGGGAGATCCCGAGCACCTCGAGGCCGGCCTGTCGGGCCGCGATGGCCTCGAGCGTGGTGGACATGCCGACCAGGTCGCCCCCGAGCACCTTGGCCATCTGCACCTCGGCCGGGGTCTCGTAGTGGGGGCCACGGAACTGCACGTAGACACCCTCGTCGAGGTCTGCGTCGACGCCGCGGGCGAGGTCGCGCAGGCGGGGGGAGTAGAGGTCGGTGAGGTCGACGAAGTTGGCGCCCTCGATGGGGGAGTGCGCGGTGAGGTTGATGTGGTCGCGGATCAGCACGGGGGTGCCGGGGGTCCAGGCGGGGTTGAGGCCGCCGCAACCGTTGGTGAGCACGATGGTCGAGCAGCCTGCGGCCGCCGCGGTGCGGACGGCGTGGACGACCGCGCGCACGCCCTTGCCCTCGTAGAAGTGGGTGCGGGTGCCGTAGACCAGGGCGCGGCGGCCCGTGTCGGCGATGGCGACCGAGCGCATCGTGCCGCTGTGGCCGGCGACGGCGGCCTTGGCGAAGCCCGGCACGTCGGCGTTGTCGATGGTGGCCATCGTCTCGCCGATCAGGTCGCCGGTCTGGCCCCAGCCGGAGCCCAGCACGAGGGCGACGTCGTGGCGTTCCACCCCGCTGCGCTCGGCGATGACCGCGGCGGCCGCGCGGGCCACCTCGAACGGGTCGGTCGCGGGGTCGGCCAGGTCGGGGGCGCCTGTGGCGGGGCGGCTCTGCTCGGTCACCGGGGAAGCCTACCGATGCCCAGCCGGACCACCCGCCACACCGCCCGGATGGTCCCCATGCGTCCGCTTCGTGCTCGGGTGCTCGTCAGCGGCGGTCGGTCGCGCTCAGTCGGCGCTGCCCGCGACGGCGAGCGCCGGCTCGCCGGTCGTCCGCAGCGCCACGACGTCTCCGGGGGAGAAGCCGGTGACGGCGGTGCTGGGCACCTGGACGATGACCGGCGGCCCACCGCGGCCCGGGTCCACGACCACACGGCCGTGGGCGCCGAGGAAGCTCGCGCTGAGCACCCGGCAGTTTCCGGCGGGGTCGAGGGAGACGGTGAGGTGCTCGGGTCGCACGAGGACGGTGACCTCGCCCTGTGCGGCGGAGCCGGGCAGCAGCGGGAGCGTGGAGCCCAGGACCGTCGCGGTGGTGCCGTGCGCCTGCCCGGCCAGCCGGTTGGTGACACCGACGAAGTCGGCCACGAAGTCGTTGACCGGCCGCGAGTAGAGCTCCTCCGGGGACGCGATCTGCTCGAGCCGGCCGCTGCGCATGACCCCCACCCGGTCGGCGACGGCCAGGGCCTCCTCCTGGTCGTGGGTGACGAACAGCGTGGTCGTCCCGACGTCGAGCTGGATCCGGCGGATCTCGTCGCGCAGCTGCACCCGCACCTTGGCGTCCAGGGCGGACAGCGGCTCGTCGAGCAGCAGCACCTGGGGCTCGATCGCCAGGGCCCGCGCGAGGGCGACACGCTGCTGCTGTCCGCCCGACAGCTGGTGGGCGAACCGGTCTGCCTGGGTCGACAGCCCGACCAGGTCGAGCATCTCGGCGCCGCGGGCTCGGCGCTGGGCGCCACCCTGGCGGCGCAGCTGCAGGCCGAACTCGACGTTCTGGCGGGCCGTCATGTGGGGGAACAGGCTGTAGGCCTGGAACACCATCCCGAGGTCACGCTTGTTCGTGGGCACCCGGGTCAGGTCGTTCCCGTCGACCTCGATGCGTCCCTCGTCGGGGTCCTCCAGGCCGGCGAGGCAGCGCAGCGCCGTCGTCTTGCCACACCCCGACGGCCCGAGGAGCGCCACGAGCTCACCGGGGGCCAGTCGCAGGGTGAGGTCGTCCAGGGCCCGCACCGGACCGTAGGACCGGCGCAGCCCGGTGAGCTCGACGGTCACCCCACGGGGGTGGTCGACGTGGCGGTCGGATGCCGTGGCGGCGGTGGTCATGCGGGCTCCTTGCGGTTGCGTCGCAGTCGGGCCAGCAGCGAGGTCGAGCTGCGCTGGCCGCCGACGAAGGACATGGCGAAGAGGATGACGAAGGCGAAGACCAGTGCGGCCAGGCCCACGGCCACCGAGATGCGGGCGTCGGACTTGCCGAGCAGGTACATGGCGACCTGGAGGTTGGTCCGGCTGAACAGGTTGGCGATGGTGAACTCGCCCAGGGTCAGCGCGACGGCCAGGAAGGACGCGGACAGCACGGCGGTCCGCAGGTTGGGCAGGATCACCCGCAGCATCACGGTGCCCCAGCCGGCGCCGAGGGAGCGGGCCGCCTCGCTCAGGGTGCGGACGTCGATGGCTCGCAGGCCCGCGTCCAGCGCCCGGTAGGCGTAGGGCAGGACCAGCACGACGTAGGCGAACGAGAGCCAGATGGTGGCCGCGCCCACGAAGTAGGTGACCCAGGCATACACCGGGCTGAGGCCGACGACGAGCACGATGGCCGGCACCGTGAGCGGCAGCAGGCACAAGAACTCCACGGTGCGGCTCAGACCGGGCAGCCGCAGCCGCACCCACGTCATCGTGGGCACGAGGAGCACGAGCATGACCAGCACCGTGAGCACGGCCAACCCGATGGAGGCCAGGAAGCCGGTGCGCAGGTCCGGGTAGCGCTCGGAGATGGCGCTGACGTCGGTGAGCTGGCGCCAGGTCGCGGCGGTGCGCTCACCGGCTGCGTTGCGCGTCGTGAAGTCGAGCATCCCGACGAGGGGCGCGCCGAAGAACGTCAGGGCCACGGTGACCGTGACCCACCGGAACCAGCTCTGTCGGCGCCGCATGGCGGCCCGCTGGCCGCTCATTTCACCAGCCACTTCGAGGCGCGACGGTCCAGGACGGCGTAGATGGTCATGACGACGGCGACGACGAGCACCATGGCGAGGGCCATCGCCTTGCCGACGTTCTCCTGGCCGAGGATCACCTCGGAGCTGAACGTGCCACCGATCTTCAGCGGCAGCAGGGGCGTCCCCTGGGAGACCAGGGCGTAGGCGGTGGCGTAGGCGGAGAAGGCGTTGGTGAACAGCAGCAGCAGGGCGCCGATGAACGAGGGCAGCAGGATGGGGCCGGCGACCTTGCGCCAGTAGAGGAACGTGCCGCCACCCAAGCGTCTCGGTCGCCTCCCGCCACTGGGGTCGAAGACCCTCGACGGCCGGGAGGAAGACGATGAGCATGAGCGGGACCTGGAAGTACAGGTAGACCAGCATCAGGCCCTTGTCCCACTGGTAGAGCCACAGCCCGCCGGGCGCCACACCGAGCCTGGTCAGAGCGCCGGCGAGGAACCCGCCGAAGCCGAAGGTGGCCAGGAACGCGAAGGCGAGCGCGACCCCACCGAACTGCGCGAGCACGCCCGACAGGGAGGTGACGAAGCGCTTGAGGACGCCGTTGGGCTTGCCGGTCGAGATGGCATACGCGAGCACCGCCCCGAGCACGGCGCCGCCGACCGCCGTCACCGCCGACAGCACCACCGACTGCAGCAGGGCCGACGTCACCGCGGGCTCGCCCAGGGCCCGCAGGTTGCCCAACGTCGGTCGGCCGTCGCTGAGGAAGGCGCCGATCACCACCACCAGCGCGGGGATGACGAGGAAGGCCGTGACGTAGGCGAAGAAGGGGACCACGCCGAGCAGGGCGCCCGGTGGCCGGAAGCCACCGAGCGCCCTGCCCGGGCGGCGGTCAGCCAACGGCGTTGGCCCAGTTCTTCGCCAGGTAGGCCTTGGCGGTGTCGGCGTCCGCCGCGCTGGGCACCACCGGGGTGCCGGTCACCGCGGGCAGCGCCTCCGCCGCGGTCGCGTCGAGCGTGCCGGCCGACTTCATGTCATCGAAGCGGACCGGACGCGCGCCGCCCTTGAGCCACAGGTTCTGCCCCTCGTCGGAGTAGAGGAACTCCTGCCAGAGGCGGGCCGCCGCGGGGTGCGGGGCGTCCTTGTTGATCGCCTGGAAGTAGTAGCCGGCGACCACGGCGTTGTCCGGGACGAACACCTTCCACGTCGGGACCTTGGCCGTCTGGGCGGCGTTGAGGTAGTCCCAGTCGATGACGACGGGGGTCTGGCCCGAGGCGATCGTCGCAGGCGTCGGGTCGACCGGGATGAAGTTGCCGGCCGCCTTGAGCTTCTTGAAGAAGTCGACGCCCTTGGCCACGTCCCCGGCGGTGCCGCCGCTGGCGATCGAGGCCATCTGCACGCCGGCGAAGGCCGCGCCAGCCTGGGTCGGGTTGCCGTTCAGCGCCACCTTGCCCTTGTACTCGGGCTTGAGCAGGTCGTCCAACGACGTGGGATCGGGGACCTTGGACGAGTCGTAGCCGACCGACATGTAGCCGCCGTAGTCGTTGACCCAGGTGCCGTCGGGGTCCTTGAAGTCGGCCGGGACGCTGTCGAAGGTGGCGACCTTGTAGGGCGCGAACTTCGCGGTGTTGGCCGCAGCGACCGCCGCGCCGAGGTCGAAGACGTCAGGGGCGCCGGACTGGCCCTTGAGGCGGTCGGCGGCCGTGATCTCGTCGGCGCTGCTGGCGTCCGGCTGGGCACTGTTGACCTTGAGGCCGTACTTGTCGCCGAAGGCGGTGATGATCGCGCCGTAGTTGGCCCAGTCGGGCGGCAGCGCGATGACGTTGAGCTCCCCCTCCTTCTTGGCGGCGGCGACGAGCGCGTCCATGCCGCCGAGGTCCGCGGCGGAGGTGGCGGTGGCGGCGTTGGCCCCCCCGTTCGAGGAGCTGCCTGTATCGGTGGTCTTGGCCGGTGGCGAACAGGCGACCAGGGCCAGCGAGGCGGTGGCGGCGACAACGGCCATCAACGGCTTGGGACGGGTGCGTACGGTCATGTCTTCCATCCTGGAGGTCTGGAGCCCGTAGGGCCGGGCGTCGAGTCGTACCCACGCAGAACCTGCTCCGTGTCCTTGGACCATACGGCTCCCGGCGCTCGGCGGGAAGGTGCCGTGGACGTACCGGTCGGGGGCCGCGGGCGGGGTGGTTGGATGGGGCCCGTGAATGCGTCCCAGTCGTCGGTGGTCATCCTCGGTGGCGGACCCGGTGGGTACGAGGCCGCCCTGGTCGCGGCCCACCTCGGTGCCGCGGTCACCGTCGTCGACCGTGACGGCCTCGGTGGTGCAGCCGTCCTGACCGACTGCGTGCCCAGCAAGGCGCTGATCTCGACCGCCGACTTCATGTCGCAGTTCGGGACCGCCTCCGACCTCGGGGTGCACCTCGAGGACCACGAGGGTGACGAGGTCGCCGACTCGGTGGCCGCGCTCGACGCCGTCAACCGCAGGGTGCTCTCCCTGGCCGCGAAGCAGTCCCGCGACATCGGTCGCCGGCTGGCTGCCGACGGTGTCGAGGTGCTGCGTGGCACCGGCCGCCTGCTGTCGCCCTCGCAGGTGGAGGCCACCCTCGAGGACGGCTCGGTCCGCACCCTCGAGGCGGACGTGGTGCTGATCTCGACGGGGGCCACACCGCGCGTCATGGCCACCGCCGAGCCCGACGGCGAACGCATCCTCACCTGGCAGCAGATCTACACCCTGCCCGAGCTCCCCGAGCACGTGGTCGTCGTGGGTTCGGGGGTGACGGGGGCCGAGCTCGCGCAGGCCTACCTCGGCCTCGGCTCGAAGGTCACCCTGGTCTCCTCCCGGGACCGCGTGCTGCCCGGCGAGGACGCCGACGCCGCTACCGTCATCGAGGACGTCTTCCGCAAGCGGGGCATGGAGGTCCTGGGCCGCTCGCGGATGGCCGCCGTCGAACGCACCGAGGACGGGGTCGTGGTCCGTCTCGAGGACGGCCGCGAGGTCGCCGGCTCGCACGCGCTGCTCGCCGTGGGCTCCATACCCCAGACGGCGGGCCTCGGGCTCGAGGAGGTGGGGGTCGCCCTCAGCGAGTCCGGCCACGTCAGCGTCGACCGGGTCTCGCGCACGTCCGTGCGCGGGGTGTATGCCGCCGGCGACTGCACCGGGGTCCTTCCGCTCGCGTCCGTGGCCGCCATGCAGGGCCGCATCGCGATGGCGCACGCCCTCGGTGACGCGGTGGCGCCGCTCAACCTGCGCGCCGTGTCGGCCAACATCTTCACCGACCCGGAGATCGCGACGGTGGGGTTCTCCCAGAAGGACCTCGACGACGGCACCGTCGACGCGACCGGCGTCATGCTGCCGCTGGCGACCAACCCGCGCGCCAAGATGCAGGGCATCACCGACGGGTTCGTGAAGCTGTTCGCCCGCAAGGGAGTCGGCACGGTCGTCGGCGGGGTCATCGTGGCGCCCAAGGCGTCGGAGCTGATCTACCCCGTGACCCTGGCGGTCCAGCACGGCCTGACCGTCGACCAGCTGGCGGGGACGTTCACGGTCTACCCGTCGCTGAGCGGCTCGGTGGCCGAGGCCGCTCGTCAGCTGCACCCCACCGACTGAACGACCGCCCTGACCGACGGACCTGGCCGACCGACCCGACCGTTCGGCCGAGCCGAGCTGAGTAGGTCACCCGATGCCGGTCCCCGGGCCGGTGCGACACGCTACGGCCATGACCCGACCAACGACGGCGCGCCAGGGCCCTGCTGGAGCCGCCGGGGTCGCACCGTGGACGGCGGTGGGCCTGGTCGGCGCCCTGACGGGCCTGCTGGCGTGGCTGCTGCTGAGGTGGTCAGCCGACTGCGAGAGCTTCGAGTGCCTTGGCACGGCCCTCATCGCGCTCGCCGTCGGAGTGGTCGTGCTCCCGCTCGTGGCCGTGACCGGGCTGGCGCTCCTCCACGTCGCGCGCCCCGTACGCACCGGTGTGCTGGGGTGCCTGGCGGCCGTGTCACTGGTGTCTGCGGCGGTCAGCCTCCAAGGTGCGCTGGTGTCGGTCGCGCCCGGTGCGGTCGCCTCCCTGCCGACCGTGGCGCTCGCTTCGGCGGTCAGTGGCTGGGCCGGTCTCGTCGTGGGCAGTGACAGGTTCGCGACCGCCCGTCGGTGGACGACAGGGCTCGCCGTCGCTCTCGTCCTGGCCGTGTCCGCGGCCGCCTCCTGACCCGGCTCCGCACCGCGGCCGGTGGTGGGAGGGGGTGTATGCCGGGTGCCATCCTCGATAGCGTGGTGGGCGGACGCGCAGGGCACGTCAGCGACCAGACCCACGAGAGCTCACCACCAGAGAGGCAGTGCGATGGCCGGCGGTTGGATGGACAAGATGAAGGACTACGTCAAGGGCAACCCGGACCAGGCGGGTTCGGCGATCGAGAAGGTCGAGGACCTGATCGACAAGCGGACCGGGGGCAAGTACGCCGACAAGGTCGACCAGGGCGGCGATGTCCTGCGTGACAAGCTCGGTCTGCCCGACGACGACCCGGCCACGACCCCGCAGGCCGGCCCGGCCTCCAGTGGCGACCGCGACTCCGGTGCCAGCGAGCCGGTGCAGGGTTCGGTGCCCAACCCCCAGCCGGGCACGAACGACCCGCAGCAGACCGACTCGATCACCGAGGGCTCCCTCGTCCCCGGTGACAACGAGCGGGTCGGGCAACCCGGCGGGCCGATGGACCCCGAGCACCCGGCTCCCGGCCAGCCGCTGGACTCCACCCAGCCGACCCAGACCACCCAGCCGACCCAGCCGTCGCAGCACCAGGACGGGCTGCCGCAGGGTGGGTCGACCCAGCAGGGCGAGCCGCAGTCCGACGACGCGGTCCCCGGCGGCAAGCAGCCCGACGACGGCGGCCCCGGGCGGGAGTGAGTCGGGCGGTCAGCCCTTGATCTCGGCGATGACGGCGCCGTTGGTCACGGTCTGACCGACCTCGGCCGACAGCCCGGTGACGGTGCCGGCCTTGTGGGCGTTGATCGGCTGCTCCATCTTCATCGCCTCGAGGACCACGACGAGCTCACCCTCGGCGACCTCCTGGCCCTCCTCGACGGCGATCTTGACGATCGTGCCCTGCATGGGGGCGGTGAGGGAGTCGCCCGACGCAGCGGCGCCGGCCTTGGAGCCGCCGGACCGCCGGGGCGCCTTCTTCTTCGCGGTCCCCCCGCCGCCGAGGGACAGGCCGCCGGGGAGGACGACCTCGAGTCGCTTGCCGCCGACCTCCACGACCACGCTCTGGCGCTCCTCGGACTCCTCGGGAGCCGGTGCCGTCGCGCCCGAGTAGGCCGGGATCTGGTTGTCGAACTCGGTCTCGATCCACCGGGTGTGCACGGTGAAGGCCTCGTCGCCCTCGGGGGCGAAGGCCGGGTCGGAGACCACGACGCGGTGGAACGGCAGCACGGTCGGCATACCGTCGATGACGAACTCGGCCAGGGCGCGCCGTGAACGCTCCAGGGCCTGCTTGCGGTCGCGGCCGCTGACGATGAGCTTGGCGAGCATCGAGTCGAACGCGCCGCCGATGACGTCACCTTCGACGACTCCGGAGTCGAGGCGGACGCCCGGACCCGACGGCGGCTGGAACGACGCGACCACGCCGGGGGCGGGCAGGAAGTTGCGGCCGGCGTCCTCACCGTTGATGCGGAACTCGAACGAGTGGCCCACGGGGGCGGGGTCGTCGTACCCGAGGACCTCGCCGTCGGCGATGCGGAACTGTTCGCGCACGAGGTCGATCCCGGTGACCTCCTCGGTCACGGGGTGCTCGACCTGCAGGCGGGTGTTGACCTCGAGGAAGGAGATCCGGCCGTCCTGCGCCACGAGGAACTCGCACGTCCCGGCGCCGGTGTACCCCGCCTCGGACAAGATCGCCTTGGAGGCGCGGACGAGCTCGGCGTTCTGCTCGTCGGACAGGAACGGCGCAGGGGCCTCCTCGACGAGCTTCTGGTGGCGGCGCTGCAGCGAGCAGTCGCGGGTGGAGACGACGACGACGTTGCCGTGCTGGTCGGCCAGGCACTGGGTCTCGACGTGGCGCGGCTTGTCGAGGTACTGCTCGACGAAGCACTCGCCGCGGCCGAAGGCAGCGACGGCCTCGCGGGTGGCCGACTCGAACAGCTCCGGGATCTCCTCGAGGGTGCGGGCGACCTTCAGGCCGCGGCCGCCGCCGCCATACGCGGCCTTGATGGCGACGGGCAGCCCGTGCTCCTTGGCGAACGCGACGACCTCGTCGGAGCCTTCGGCCGGGTCGGAGGTGCCGGCGACGAGCGGGGCGTTGGCGCGCGCCGCGATGTGGCGGGCCTTGACCTTGTCACCGAGGGAGTCGATGGCCTCGGGGGAGGGGCCGATCCAGGTCAGCCCGGCGTCGATGACGGCCTGCGCGAACGAGGCGTTCTCGGCGAGGAACCCGTAGCCGGGGTGCACGGCGTCCGCGCCGGACTTGCGGGCCACCTCGAGCAGCTTGTCCTGCACGAGGTAGGAGTCGCCGGGGGTGGTGCCGCCCAGGGCCCACGCCTCGTCGGCGACCTTGACGTGAAGGGCGTCGCGGTCCGGGTCGGCGTAGACGGCCACCGAGCCGAGACCGCTGTCGGCGCACGCCCGCGCGATGCGCACGGCGATCTCGCCGCGGTTGGCGATGAGCACCTTCGAGATGGGGCTGGAGTTCGGCTTCGTCGTCGAGTCGGCAGTGGGCACCATGCGGCGGAGCCTAGCCCGTTTCCCCGACGTCACTCCCACCCACGAGGTGTGGCCTCGGTGACACCTGCCTAGAGTCGGGCCATGACTTCTGTCCCGAACCTCCAGCTCTCCACCGGTACCGACACCATCACCATCCCGCAGCTCGGATTCGGCGTGTGGCAGGTCCCCGACGCCGAGGTCGACGCGGCCATCGCCTCGGCCCTCGAGGTGGGATACCGCAGCATCGACACCGCGGCGATCTACGGCAACGAGGCCGGTGTGGGGCGGGCGCTCGCGGCGACCGACCTGGCTCGCGACGACCTCTTCGTCACCACGAAGGTGTGGAACGACGCCCAGGGCCGCGACGCGACCCTCTCGGCGTTCGACGCCTCGATGAAGCGTCTCGGGCTGGACGTCCTCGACCTCTACCTCATCCACTGGCCCGCGCCGCAGCAGGACACCTACGTCCAGACCTGGAAGACGCTGCTCGAGCTGCGCGAGTCCGGCCGGGTCAAGGCCGTCGGCGTCTGCAACTTCAACATCGAGCACCTCCAGCGCCTGCTCGACGAGACCGGTGAGGTGCCTGCCATCAACCAGGTCGAGCTGCACCCCTACCTGCAGCAGACGGCGCTGCGCGAGTTCCACGCGGCCCACGGCATCCTCACGGAGGCCTGGAGCCCGCTGGCGTCGGGTGGGGCGGTGCTGACCGACGAGGCGATCCGCGCCGTGGCCGACAAGCACTCGGTGACCCCGGCCCAGGCGATCCTGCGCTGGCACACCCAGCTCGGCAACGTGGTCATCCCCAAGTCGGTCACCCCCAGCCGCATCGCGGAGAACTTCGACCTCTTCGGGTTCGAGCTGGACGCCCAGGACCTCGCGGCGTTCACGCCGCTGGACCGCGGCGAGCGCACCGGTCCCGATCCGCTCGAGTTCAACTGAGGGTCCCTGGCTCTAGGGTGAGCCGCATGAGCACGGACGAGCAGGCCAGCGACGCCACGACCACCGGCGGGTTCACCGACGGGTTGGCTGCCGAAGCGGCCGGGCACGCCGCCGAGGACGCCGCGGCGATCCGACCGATCGAGGAGGGGGTGCAACGCGACTTCTCGCAGTCGATGTCCTACGGCGCCTACCTCGGTCTGGACCAGCTGCTGTCGTCCCAGCACCCGCGCAGCGAGCCGCCCCAGCACGACGAGCTGCTGTTCATCATCCAGCACCAGACCTCCGAGCTCTGGCTCAAGCTGATGCTGCACGAGCTGAGGTCGGCCAGGGCGCTGCTGGCGTCCGACGAGCTGGCCCCGGCGCTGAAGCGGCTGGCCCGCGTCAAGCACATCCAGCACACGCTGACCGGGCAGTGGTCGGTGCTGGCGACCCTGACGCCGAGCGAGTACGCCGAGATCAGGCCGTTCCTCGCCACGAGCTCGGGGTTCCAGTCCTGGCAGTACCGCGCGGTGGAGTTCCTGCTGGGCAACAAGAACGCCGACATGGTGGCGGTGTTCGACCATGACAAGGCGGCCCAGGCGATGCTCGCCGAGCTGCTCGACCAGCCCAGCCTGTACGACGAGTTCCTGCGCTACCTCGACCGCCACGGGTATGCCGTGCCGGCAGACCTGCTCGAACGCGACTTCACCCAGCCCTACCGGCTCGACGAGCGGCTGGTCGACACCTTCGCCGTCGTCTACGCCTCACCGGCGGAGCACTGGGGCGTCTACGAGACCTGCGAGGAGCTCGTCGACCTCGAGGACAACTTCCAGCAGTGGCGGTTCCGCCACCTGCAGGTCGTCACCCGCACCATCGGGCAGAAGACGGGCACGGGCGGGTCCTCGGGCGTCAGCTTCCTGCGGCGCGCGCTGGACCTGACGTTCTTCCCCGAGCTCTACGCGGTCCGCGCTCGCGTCTGAATCCGCTTGCGGTCGGGGCGGGCTTCGAGAACGATGCGGCGGTGACCTCCAGCCCCTGGCCCATGCGTGTCGGTTCCCTCCTGCTGCGTGAGGCAGATCCTGCCGACATCGAGCAGCTGCTCACCTGGAGGAACGACCCTGAGGTCAACCGCTTCATGATCCGCACGAGGGTCGATCCGGAGACGTTCCGGCGGGAGTGGCTGGCCGTTCCCACCAGCGACAGCGACTTCTCCTGCGTCGCCGAGCTGGACGGCACGGTCGTGGCGATGGGCTTCCTGGAGGTCGTCGACGAGCTGGGCCAGCCCGGGGTGCCCACCGGCACCGGTGGGCGCATCGGCTACATCGTCCGTCCGGGTTTCGCGGGCCGGGGGGTGGCGAGCGACCTCGCCCGCGGCCTCCTGACGGCCGCGTTCGGCTCTCTCGGCCTTCGGCGCGTCACCGCTGGCTGCAACGCCGACAACCCGGGGTCGGTGCGCGTCCTGGAGAAGGCCGGCATGAGGCGTGAACAGCACGGCGTCGAGGACTCCTGGCATGTCGAGCTGGGCTGGGTGGACGGCTACGAGTACGCGATGCTGGCCCGCGAGTGGCAAGCGCTGCACGGCGGAGCTCCGCACGAGGGTGTCGTCCCGTGAACGGCGACGCCGCGAAGGCCAACCTGCACGGCTACCTGAAGCACGAGCGCGAGGCGGTGCTCGCCAAGCTGGACGGGCTCTGCGAGTACGACGTCCGCCGCCCGCTGACCGTCACGGGGACCAACCTGCTGGGCCTGGTCAAGCACCTGGCGACCTGGGAGGCGAGGTACCTCGGCGAGGTCTTCGACCGTCCCTTTCCCGAACCCCTGCCCCGGTGGGACATCGAGGCCGAGCGACTCGCCGACATGTGGGCGACCGAGCACGAGTCCCGCGGCGACATCGTCGACCGCTACCGCCGGGTGTGGGACCACAGCGACGCGACGGTGGCCGCCCTGCCTCTCGACGCCACCGGCCGCGTGGCCTGGTGGCAGGACGCCGAGGTACCGCTGTTCAACATCCTCGTCCACCTGCTTGCCGAGACGAGTCGGCACGCTGGCCACGCCGACATCCTGCGCGAAGAGCTCGACGGGGCGGTGGGGACCGACGCGGAGGGTATGGCCGTGAAGAGTCACGACGTCGACTTCTGGAGGGGGCGGCGCGAGCAGATCGAGGCGGCGGCCAGGTCAGCCGGTTGACCTTGGGCTGCATACCCAGGACGTGCCCAGCGCCCCCGTTCAGCGCGCTTGAAGCTCGAAGAACAGGAAGCAGATGAACGAGCGACCGTCCGCGTTGGGCAGCAGCTCTGCGGGAGTGTCTGCCACGGGCGGTGGCTCGGTGACCGTCTTGATGGCGAACCCCGCGTCGATGAACGCGTTGAGGACGTCCTGCAGGGGCCGGTGCCAGTAGGTCATCCACACGGTCTGGTCACCGTAGTCGTAGTCCTCGGAGTACTGGGTGAGGGCGAAGTAGTCGGCCTCGGGGTACACGATCGCGTAGACCATGGGGTGGATGATCGAGACGGTGAGCCGACCGCCGGGCTTGAGCACCCGCCGCAGCTCGGCCAGGGCAGAGGCCCAGTCCTGCACGTAGTGCAGGGACAGTGATGCCACGACGAGGTCGAACCTGTCGTCGGGGTAGGGCAGTGGCGCCCCCAGGTCTGCGACTCTGAGGTCCGCGTCCTCGCCCAGCCTCTCGCGGGCCAGCTCGACCATGGCAGGACTCAGGTCGAAGCCGGACACGACAGCGCCCTTGGCGCGCAGGGCCTGCGACAGGGGACCGGACCCGCAGCCGGCGTCGAGGACCGCCAGGCCCGCCACGTCGCCGGCGAGACGCACCATCTCCGGTCGTTCGTAGTAGGCGTTGAAGAGGCTCTTCTCGTTCCTGGCCGAGTACGCGGCCGCGAAACCGTCGTAGTCAGCGGCAGGAGTCGGGGCAGCGGACGTGGTCACCGAATCGGACATAACAGGTGTCTACCCGGGTCGTCGGCGTGCGCCAACCTGACGCGCGGTCCACCTGGCCATGAACATGACAGCCCTGACCTGCGTGCGAAGGAGTGAGCTGACTGATGTGCCAGGGGTTCGGTGGTTCCCGACGACGGGGACGGCTGTGGGCGCTCTGGTGCTCGCCGGCTCGAGCGGTCGAGTCGACGACTCACGGGCCGAGCTCCTCGCGCGCCACGGGGCGATCGCCGAGTCGATCCAGTGGTTCGGGGCGCCCGGTCAGCACGATGGCCCGTGGGAGATCCCCATCGAGCTGTTCGTCTCACGGGTGGAGGAACTCGCGAAGGAGTGCGACCGAGTGATCGTCCTCGGCACCTCCTTCGGCTCCGAGGCTGCCCTGATCACCGGGGCGAACAGTCCTCTCGTGTCAGCGGTCGTCGCCTTCGCGCCCTCGGACGTGGTGTGGGCCGGCACCACGCCAGAGGGACGGATGACCTCACACTGGACGCTTGGCGGTGAGCCGCTGCCGTACGTGCCGGTCATCGAGGGGTGGGAGCCCGAGCGGCAGCCGCCCGCCTTCGGTGGACCACTACCGCCTGTGCCGGGAGCGTCATGCCACGCACGTGGATGCTGCCGCGATCGAGGTCGAACGCATTCCCGAGGTCGTTGCCGTGGCCGGTGGCGATGACCAGGTGTGGCCCGCGGTGCTGCACGCGGAGGCCATCGCCGCCCGGAGAAGACGGTATGGCCTGGCGACCTGCGTGATCACCGACCCGGAGGCCGGACATCGGACCAGACTGCCCGGCGAACCCCCGGTCGCCGGCGGGATGCCTATGGTGCGAGGCGGAACGGTGGCCGCAGATGAACGACTCGGAGACCTCGTGTGGCCCCATGTGCGTGCCCTGCTCCGAACGCCCTGAGCACCCGTCGGGTGGGGTGGTGCTGCGGCATGATCCTCCCCATGGATCCCGACGGTGAGCGGCGTTGTCCGCAGTACGCCCGAGATGTCGTCGCGCTCCGTCGTCCCGCAGTGATCGCGGTCGACGGCGTCGACGGCTCGGGGAAGACGACGTTCGCGCGCCAGCTCGCGCTAGCCATCGGCGATGCCGGTCGGCCCGCAGTGATCGTGCACGAGGACGACTTCCTGGCTCCGCGGACCACCCGGTACCGCCTCGGCCGGGACTCCCCGGAGGGGTTCTTCCGCGACACCTACGACCTCGGAGCCCTTGTCACCCACGTCCTGGACCCGCTGCGCCCCGGCGGGTCCCGTCGAGTCCGCCGTCGGGTGTTCGACCACCGCGCCGATGCTCCGGTCGACGCCCCGGTGGAGCAGGTACCCGCCGATGCCGTCGTCATCGTCGAGGGGATGTTCCTCCATCGGGACGAGCTGGTGGACCGCTGGGACTGGTCGGTCTTCCTCGACGTGCCCTTCGTCGAGACTGCTCGCCGGATGGCCCACAGGGACGGCACCCACCCGGATCCGGAGCACCCGACCATGCGCCGCTACGTCGAGGGCCAACGGCTCTACCTCTCGGCGTGCCGCCCGCGCGAGCGGGCCACGGTCGTCCTGGACCACACGCGTCCGGTTCCGGGCTGAGCAGGCCGAGCTACCCGGGCAGCCAGCCCTCGGGGCCGGTGGACCCGGCGGCATAGGTCTCCAGCGGCACCTTGTCGGCGGCCCAGGCCTTGATGACGGGCTCCATCACCCGCCAGCACTCCTCTGCCGCGTCACCGCGCACGGTGAGCAGCTGGCTCCCGTCGAGGATCTGCGCGAGCACCTCGCCGTAGGCCTGCATCCGGGGTGCGGCCAGGGTGGCGGTCAACGTCTTCTGCTCGAGGTCGGTGGGGTCGCCCTCGGCGTTCATGGTCAGGGTGATCGACACGGCGCCGGGTTTCAGGTCGATGACCAGCTGGTCACCCCCGGACGTGCCGGTGAAGCCGGTGGGCAGGTGCGGCACGTCCCGCAGGTGGGCCACGATCTGCTTGCGCGGTGCGCCCAACGCCTTGCCGCTGCGCAGGATGAACGGCACCCCGGCCCACCGGTTGTTGCGCACCTCGAGCGTGACCTGGGCGAGGGTCTCGGTGCCCCGGCGCGGGTCGACCCCGTCCTCCGTGGCGTAGTCCGGCACCACCCGGCGACCGATCGACCCCGCCGTGTAGCGAGCACGCCGCGAGGACCGCTTGGGTGAGCCACCCCAGACACGGGTGGCTCGCAGGACCTGGACCTTCTGGTCGCGCAGCTCTTGCGCGTCCAGGGTGGCGATCGACTCCATGGCGAACATGGACAGCATCTGCAGCAGGTGGCTCTGCAGCATGTCCCGCAGGGCCCCGGCGCCGTCGTAGTAACCGGCGCGGCCCTCCAGTGCGAGGTCCTCGTCGTAGACGATCTCGACGCGCTCGATGTGCTCGGCGCTCCAGATCGGTGCGAGCAGGCGGTTGGCGAAGCGCAGCCCCACCAGGTTGAAGACCGTCGCGACCCCGAGGAAGTGGTCGATCCGGAAGACGTCCTCCTCGGCCACGACCCGGTGCAGCAGGGCGTTGAACTCGACGGCGCTCGCGTGGTCGGTGCCGAACGGCTTCTCCAGGGCGAGCCGGGTGGTCTCGGGGAGGTCGACGTGCTGCAGCAGGTCGCACACCTTCATGGTCACCTGCGGGGGCAGGGCGAAGAAGATGACCAGGGGCCCGTCGCCGACCTGCTCGACCAGGGAACGCAGCGCGCTCTCGTCGAGCAGGTCGGTCTGGACGTATGCCGTGCGCTTGGTGACCGGTGTCGTCACCTTCGCGGGGGCGGAGACCATGGCGAAGGAGTCCTTGACGCGGGCCTGCCACTGCTTCGCAGAGATCTCGACCCGGTCGGCACCCACGACGCGGACGCGGCGGTCGGGCTCGACGGCGAGCAGGCTCGCCAGTCCGGGCAGCAGCAGCCGGTGGGTGAGGTCGCCCCCGGCGCCGAGGATGAGCAGGGTCGTCTCGGTCGAGGTCGCCATGCAGGCCACCCTGTCACGCCTGCGGCGCGCGCGACAGCGCGGCCTGTGGCGCGCGTGACCAAGGCGCCTGCCGGGGCGTCGGGATCGCCGACGCGGCATACTCCCTCGCCATGGCCACCCACGACGGCAGGCCGCGGGGTCCGCGGGTCATCCACAGCGCCCAGGCGCTCGTCGACGAGGTCGTCGAGGTGGCCGCGCTGCCCGAACGTGGCGGCAACGCCGTGGCCACCTCCTACAGCCGGTATGCCGGTGGTGCGGTCAACATCCTCGTGGCCGCGGCTCGCTCGGGTGCCGACTGCGTGCACGCCGGCGCGGTGGGGACCGGCGCCAACGGCGACCTCGTGCGGGCTGCGCTCGTGGCCGACGGGGTGGCGGTCAGCAGCCCTGCGGTGCCCGACCGCGACACCGGCATCTGCGTGGTCATGGTGGAGCCGTCGGCGGAGCGGACGTTCGTGACGACCCAGGGTGCCGAGCGCCACATCACCGTCGAGAGCCTGCAGACCGCGGCGCCCGTGGCCGGCGACGTGGTCTGCCTGAGCGGGTTCTCGCTGGTGGGCCGCACCCGAGATCCCTTGCTGCAGTGGGTTGCTGGTCTCGATCCGGGCGTGGTCGTGGTCCTCGACCCGGGTGACGCGTTCGGCGGCCTCGACGCGTCGAGCCGGGAGGCCGTGCTGGCCCTGACCACCGTGTGGACGGGCAACGCCGCCGAGGCGTTGACCCTGACCGGGGTGGAGGTCGAGGACGACTCGGCTGCCGCTGTGGCCGCCCGGCTCCCTGCGGGTGCCGTGGCCATCGTCCGGGACGGGGCCAGGGGGTGCCACGTCCACGAGGCCGGCCAGACCGTGCACCTCGGCGGACATCCACAGGAGGCGGTCGACACGAACGGCGCGGGGGACACCCATACCGGTGTGCTCCTGGCCGAGCGGGCCCGTGGCGCGAGCTGGCACGAGGCGGCGAGGAGGGCGAACGCAGCCGGCGCGATCAAGGTGACGCGGCGCGGCCCGTCCACGGCACCCACCGCTGCGGAGATCGACGCCTTCCTTGCAACGCTGGGTGCCGGGGAGAGGCTGGAGGAAGTGCCTAGGATGCCGGGGTGAGCACCGCCGACGCGCGCGAGCAGCAGCGAGCCCTGTACGGCCTGCCGCTGGGGGAGCTCTGCGCCCAGGTGATGGTCGGACTGGGCCTGACGCAGGGGCGTCTCGCCGAGGCGCTCGGGTTGTCGGCGCCCATGCTGTCGCAGCTGATGACCGGCCAGCGCGTCAAGATCGGCAACCCCGCCGTCGTTCACCGGCTGCAGCTGCTGCTGGAGCTCGTCCAGGACGCTGCGGACCTGTCGCTGCAGGAGGTGGCTGAGCGGATCAGCGCCGTGCGGGAGGAGCAGGCGACCCTCACCGGCCAGGGCCGCCCTTCCGAACGAGACGCCGCGCTGCGCGTGCTCGCGGGCACCGCTGGGGCTGAGCACCTGGAGCACGCGGCCGCTGCCGTGGAGCAGGTCGGTGGCCGAGGGGCTGCCGATCTCGCGGTCCTGCTGCGTGATGCCGCACGGGTCGCGGCTGCCGGTGGGTGAGGTTTTCGCCGGTCGGTACGAGCTGCTCGACCTCATCGGCGAAGGCGGTATGGGCTCGGTCTGGAGGGTGCACGACCGTCGGGAGAACCGCGTTGTGGCGGCCAAGGTGCTTCGGCAGTCCGACGCGGTCTCGTTGCTGCGCTTCGTCCGCGAGCAGGCCGTCCGGGTGCGCCATCCGCACGTCGTGACGCCGCTCGGCTGGGCCGGCGAGGACGACCGGGTCCTGTTCACGATGCCCGTCGTGGAAGGCGGGTCCGTCGCCACCCTCGTCGGCGACCACGGCCCCCTGCCCCCGCTCGTCGTAGCCGAGCTGGTCCGCCAGCTGCTCGGCGCGCTCGGCGCGGTGCACGAAGCCGGGCTGGTGCACCGTGATGTCAAGCCGGGCAACGTCCTTCTCGCGGCCACCGGTGCGGGACGGCCGCACTCCTACCTGACCGACTTCGGCATCGCCGTGGACCTCAACGGACCACGACTGACCCAGACCGGGTACTGGTCAGGGACTCCCGGGTACGCCGCGCCGGAGAGTCTGCGTGGCGCTGACCCGGCGCCCTCCGAGGACCTCTACTCGGCTGGGCTCGTGGGGCTCGCCCTGCTCATCGGGAAGCGCCCGACCCCGCCGGTGGTCCGTCCGGCAGGCGTCCCGGACGCCTTGTGGTCGGTGCTGACCGAGCTCGTCAGCGACGACCCGCAGAGAAGGCCGGCGTCGGCCGCCGAGGCAGCAGGGCGGCTCGAGGTGCCCGAGCTGTCCTGGGACGAGAAAGCGATGGGTGGCGTGGAGGTCCTGCGCCAGGTGGGCGACGTGAGCCCCGACGACCCGGCGGGTGTGGTTGTGGCCCAGCCAGCCGGCACGGCCGCGCAGCAGGACGAGGCGACGACGGTGCGTCGGCCGACGCGTGGAGCCCGACGCGAGGCGGAGGTCCCCGCCCGCCCCGCCCTGCGGCAGCGGCGTCGGATCGTGCCCGTGGCCGTCGCCGCGTCTGCGGTCGTGGGCGTGGCCCTGTGGTCTGTCTGGCCTCACGAGCCCGGTGGTGCCCAGGTCGACCCGACACCACCACCCGTGAGCACCTTCGGTCCCACCGGTTCCCCGTCCTCCGCGAGCGAGGCCTCGCCGACCACGACGTCAGAGTCCCGGCCCACCCAGACGTCGTCCGCGACCGGCGGGACCATACGTGTCGGGACGGTCGTCGTGCGTGTCGGCCAGCCCTGCAGCTTCGCCGAGGTCGGGGTCCGTGAGACGACCGTCGGCGGCGAGCCCGTGCTGTGTCGGCGGGGCGTGGGCGGCGGCTACGACTGGCAGCGGCCGTGATCCGGGGCTAGAGGTGGCCCAGGCGCTTGCGTCGCGCGGCGAACAGGGCTCCGGCTGCTCCGAGGACCACGGCCACGGCGACACCGACCCAGAGGAATGGGGCCAGCCCGCCATCGGTAGCGACCGCCGGCTTGGTGGCCGCGGCACTCCCGCCCGATGAGGGTGAGGGTGCGGCGGTTGCCGAAGGTGACCCTGACGGGGTCGTCGGGGTGGCTGTCAGGCCGGGGGCGGCGCCATCGGCATACGTGGGCTGGCCGCCGGGCTCGCCCGTCACGCTGAGCCGCACGCGGACGTTGACCGGGGCCGAGCTGTCCTCGCCGGCCTTCTCGGCGGTACGCCCCAGAGCGAAGTAGTAGTAGCCGGCTATGGACGCCTCGCGCAGCTTGACGTAGGAGTACGAGCCGCTGCCGGTCGAGGTGCGGTTGGCATAGCGGATCTCCGGCGTGAACTCGCCGAGCAGGAGCGGCGTGCCGCTGGGACCGAGGGACCCGGAGTTGGCGGGTTCCCCGCCGGTGCGCGAGAGCTCTGCCCGGTCCGGGCCGAACACGTCGAGGGCGAAGCCGGTGTAGGACATCCGCCCGAGCTCGAGCTTCTCGCCGGGTGCCGGGGCATCGACCGTGAGGGCCGCCCGCTGGCCGAAGTCGAGCTTCACGCGGTAGAACACCTGCTCCGCCGGCAGGATCGTGTCGCGATAGGTGCCCGGCTCCAGGGTCAGGGCGTCCGAGAAGCTACCGCCGCCGGTGGCAGGTACTCCCTGGCCCGAGGCGGGCGCGAGGAGGGGCGTCACGGCGTCGGGGGCGATCGGCTCGGGCAGCGAGGCGGGGTCAGTCACCGGAGGCTCCTCGATGTAGAGCACCTCGACAGGGACGGGCTGCTTGACCCCGACGGGGCGGGCCACCGAGACGAGCAGCGTTTCGGCGGAGTGGCACGCCTCGAGGTCTGCTTCATCCTCCGGGCCGGGGATGCGCAGGTGCGACACGACCGCCTCGGAGCGCTTCCCAGGGTCGAACCGCACGGCGTTCTCGCCGTCGCAGCGCTTGCCCTCCGGGGTGGTCACGAGGACGTCGAGCCGTTCGCTCGAATAGATGTCGGGATCGGCGGGGGGACGTGCCGTCACCGAGAGACGAGCTGTCGAGCCTGCTGACCGGTGCAGCTGGTAGTAACGGACGGCCTCTCCGAGGGCGAAGGAGTCTTTGTACTGACCGGGCTCCAGGATGGGTGCCTCCTCCGCGGCGCTGGTGGCCTGCACGGGGGTGCCGGTGATCGTGAAGGACCGCAGGGCGCGCTGGCTGAGCTTGGTCAGTGAGGTGGTCAGGGCGTCCGAGTCCTTGGCGTCGAAGTAGGAACCGTGGCCCGCCGCGGCGATGCACTGCAGCTGCTTGCGCGCCTTGCTGCCGACCCCGAAGCCGACCGTGTCGATCTGGAGGTCGATGCCGGACCCCACGAGCTTGCGCACGGTCGGGCAGGGATCGGGGACACAGGACTCCTCGCCGTCCGAGACCAGCACGATGTTGCGCTTGCCACTCGAGCCGAGGTCCCCCATGGCCTGCGTGAGGGAGTACGCGATGGGGGTCTCTCCCTTCGCCTGGAAGCCGTTGACGGCCCTGCTCAGGCCCCCTCGGTCGATGGGGCCGATCGGGTGGACGAGCTGGGTGTCGGCGCAGGCAGCCTTGGTGGGCTTGCCGCCCGCCTGGGTGGCGCCGTACACGCGCAGGCCCACCTGGGCGTCGTCCGGCAAGGCCTGGACCACACCGGTAAGAGCCTTCTTCGCCGCGGCGATCTTGGTGAGCCCGGAGGGGTCCTTGGCCTTCATCGAGCCCGACGCGTCGAGCATGAGGAGCAGCTTGCCCTGCGACGGCTCCTCGGCGGTGGCGGGTTGGGGCATGCTCACGGCGCTGCCGACGAGCAGGGTCGCAGCGGCGGCGAGCGCAGCGGTGCGGACAGTTCTCATGGTCGTCCCCCTGGACGGAGCGGGTGAGGTTTGCTGGAGCAAAGATTGCATTTGCTCGAGCAAACGTCAAGATCGGCGTCCGCGACAGGGTAGTGGTGGACCGTCCGGTCCGGGGCCGCTCCGACCCAACAGCTACTGCGGCAACGCTTTCGGACGGTAGACCTCGATGAGGCGGTCGTAGAAGCTGTCGAGCTCGTGGTCGACGACCTGGCGGCTCGGGTCGGCGAGGTGCCACGCGACCATCTCCGCAGCGCCACGGCGGAACGGGACCCGGGCGTCCCAGCCGGCGGCCAGGGTCCGGATCTTGGTGTTGTCGAACACCATGGAGTTGGACTTGTCACCGACCAAGGAGGCCCCCAGCTCGGCGTCGCCGGCGGCGATGGCATCGGAGGCAATGTGCACGATGCGCGCCTCGACCCCGGCGGCAGCAGCCACCTCCTGGTGGATCTGGTCCCACGTCAGCGCCTCGTCGGAGGTGATGTGGAACGCCTCGCCGATGGCCTGCGGGCGGTCGAGCAGCCGGACGAAGGCGCGGGCGAAGTCCTCGTGGTGCGTCAGGGTCCACCACGACGTCCCGTCGCCGGGGACCACGACCTCGCGGCCCTCGAGCATGCGCTGCACCACGGTCCACCCACCGCTGAACGGCAGCAGCGTGTGGTCGTAGGTGTGCGAGGGCCGCACGATGGTCACGGGGAGGCCGGCGTCGCGGTAGCGGGCGACGAGCAGGTCCTCGCAGGCGATCTTGTCGCGCGAGTACTGCCAGAACGGGTTCCGCAGCGGGGTCGACTCGGTGACCGGGCCGTGGGTGGGTGGGGTCTGGTAGGCGGAGGCCGAGCTGATGAAGACGTACTGCCCGAAGCGGCCGTGCAGGAGCTCGAGGTTGGCCTCGAGCTGGTCGGTGGTGAACGTCAGGAAGTCGACGACCACGTCGAACTCGCGGCCGTCCAGGGCGGCAGCAGTGGCGTCCCTGTCCCGGATGTCGGCCGTGACGACTTCTGCGCCCGGAGCCGGCTCGTGGGTGCTGCTCGCGCCGCGGTTGAGCAGCGTGACGGCGAACCCGTCGGCCACCGCCTCCCGGGCGCACGCGGTGCTGATGACGCCGGTGCCGCCGATGAACAGGACCGTGGGGGAGGAGCTCGCGATGGACATGGGCCAACCCTAGGTCAGCCCGGGCCCGTCCCGTCGGGGTGGAAGATGTCCTCGATGCGCCGGCCGAACACGGCCGCGATCCGGAAGGCCACCGGCAGGGACGGGTCGAACCGCCCCCGCTCGATCGAGATCACCGTCTGCCGGGAGACGCCGAGCGCCTCGGCGAGGGCCGCCTGCGACAGGCCCTTCTCCGCGCGCAACGCCGCGAGCACGTTGTCCACTCAGGCCCCGTGGTGGCGAAGCCACAGGTAGGAGGCGGCATACGAGCCGAACCCCAGGACCAGGACGTGCGCGATCCCCACCGGGGCCAGCCACCCGACGTCCAGGGCTCCGCCGAGACCCTCGGCGAGCACCACGCCACCCATGACCGTGAAGAACGCGGTCTCGGCCGCCCCGCGCGACCAGGCCCGCTCCACGTCGCCGGCACCCGACTCGCTCGCGGCATCGGTGGCGGCACGGTCGGTGACGAACAGCAGCAGTGCCATCGCCAGGACCGGGCCGGTGGTCAGCGTCCAGACGACCAAGGTCACCAGCACCGAGTCGTCCGGGTGGCGCCAGGCGGCCACCGCACCGAGGCCGAGGCCGAGGACTGCTCCGCCGCCCACCGGGAGCGCGAGGCGCTGCAGCCGGGACCGCGACGGCAGGCGTGGGACGTTCGGTGTGGTCATCAGTCTCCCTCGGTCGATGCGCGGGGTGCGCGCGGTTGCGCGCGGTGCGCGGCGATGTCAAGGAGATTTGACACCAGTCCCTCGCACTTGTCAAGCGTGCTTGACAATCGGACACGGGACGGTGAGGGGACCGGTGGGTACCCGTCCGACCGGGGAGTGGGGCGGTGGGTCAGGCGAGGCGCTCGAGGTCGGTGCGGCAGCGGCGCTCGAACTCCCCGAGCTCGGCCAGCGCCTCCTCGAGGTCGCGGCGGCGCTGCTCGAGGTCGGTGCGGCGCTCGTCGATCTGGGCGAGCACGTACTCGAGCTGGCTGGCCTTGCCGCGCGGCCGGTCGTAGAGGTCGATGATCGTGCGGATCTGCTCGAGCGGGAACCCCAGCCGCTTGCCGCGCAGGATCAGGGCCAGGCGGGTGCGGTCACGGCGCCGGTAGACGCGGGTGGTGCCGCGACGTTCGGGGGAGATCAGGCCGAGGTCCTCGTAGTGGCGCACGGTGCGGTGCGTGACGTCGAACTCGTCGGCGATCTCGCGGATCGACCACGCCTGGTCGAGATCGGTCACGTCGGCGGCTGGCATACCCGCGAGTATTGCTTTACGTTTACGTCAACGTCAAGATCTGGCGTCACCCAGCACCACCCCGATCCCACGAGGAGCGCGCATGTTCGAGCTGTCCAAGGAGCACGAGGACTTCCGCAAGGTCGTCCGGGAGTTCGCTCAAGACGAGGTCGAGCCGCACATCGCCAAGTGGGACAAGGACCACCACTTCCCCGCCGACCTCGTCCCGAAGATGGGCGAGCTGGGACTGTTCGGCCTCGTCGTCCCTGAGGAGTTCGGTGGCATGGGTGACGACGGCGACTTCACCAGCCTCTGCGTCGCGATCGAGGAGCTCGGCCGGGTGGACCAGTCCATCGGCATCACGCTGTCGGCCGGAGTGGGCCTGGGCATCAACCCGATCCTCACCTACGGGTCGCAGGAGCAGAAGGAGCGCTTCCTGCCCGACCTCGTCGCGGGGCGCACCCTCGCCGGCTTCGGGTTGACCGAGCCCGATGCCGGTTCGGATGCCGGTGCCACCCGCACCAAGGCGGTCCGGGACGGTGACGAGTGGGTCGTCAACGGCTCCAAGGCGTTCATCACCAACTCCGGCACCGACATCACCTCTGTCGTGACCGTCACGGCCCGCACGGGCACCAAGGACGACGGCTCGGCCCAGCTCAGCGCCATCATGATCCCCTCCGGCACCCCGGGCTTCACCGTCGAGCCGGCCTACGACAAGCTCGGCTGGCACGCGTCCGACACCCACGGCCTGACCTTCGAGGACTGCCGCGTCCCGGTCGGCAACCTGCTCGGCAACGAGGGCGAGGGCTTCAAGCAGTTCCTCAAGACCCTCGACGACGGCCGCATCGCCATCTCGGCGCTCGCCATCGGCATGAGCCAGCGGATGCTGGAGGAGACGACCGCCTACGCGAAGACCCGCAAGGCGTTCGGCAAGCCGATCGGCGTCAACCAGGGCATCTCCTTCCAGATCGCCGACCTCGCAGTCATGGTCGAGGCCTCCCGCCAGCTCACCTACAAGGCCGCCTGGCTCAAGGACGAGCTCGAGCGCGGGCGCCGGTCGGTCAAGGAGGTCAAGCAGGCCGCCGCGATCTGCAAGCTCTACTCGACCGAGGCCGCCGTCACCGCGACGCGCATCGCCACCCAGGTCTTCGGGGGCAACGGCTTCATGGAGGAGTACCCCATCGCCCGCTTCTACCGCGATGCCAAGATCCTCGAGATCGGTGAGGGCACCTCCGAGGTGCAGCGCATGGTCATCGCCCGCCACCTCGGCCTGCCGACCGCGTGAGCGCGCCCACCAGCACCCGTCCGGGTGCGGACGAGTCCAGGCCCGTGCGAGAAGGTGTACCGGTGAGCCGAGTCGACGACGCCAGTCCAGCCTTCGCCGTGGCCGGGGACGCCGGCGCCGACCCCAAGGTGGGGGACGTGCGCCGACGGCTCGCCGAAGCCCACGCGGCCTCGGGCTCCGCGCCGGAGAAGGCGCAGGCCAAGCTCGACGCCCAGGGCAAGCTCTACGTCCGCGACCGCATCGCCCTGCTCTTCGACGAGGGCAGCTTCGTCGAGGACGGCCGGTTCGCCAACGCCATGGCCACCGGGCTGCCCGCAGACGGTGTCGTCACCGGGCGCGGGATGGTCGACGGCCGGCCCGCGGTGGTCATCGCCAACGACCCGACCGTCAAGGCCGGCTCGTGGGGCGCGCGCACCGTCGAGAAGATCGTGCGCGCCACCGAGATGGCGCTGCGCGAGGAGCTGCCGGTCTTCTGGTTCGTCGACTCGGCCGGCGCCCGCATCACCGACCAGGTCGAGATGTTCCCCGGCCGCCGTGGCGCGGGCAAGATCTTCCACAACCAGGTGGCACTGTCCGGCAAGGTCCCGCAGATCTGCTGCCTGTTCGGCCCGAGCGCCGCCGGTGGTGCCTACATCCCGTCCTTCACCGACCTCATCATCATGGTCGAGGGCAACGCGTCGATGTACCTCGGCAGCCCCCGCATGGCGGAAATGGTGGTGGGAGAGAAGGTTTCGCTCGAGGACATGGGTGGTGCGCGGATGCACTGCACCGTCTCCGGGGTGGGTGACCTGCTCGTGTCCGACGACACGGAGGCCATCGAGCTCGCGAAGCTCTACTTCTCCTACGTGCCCTCGAGCTGGCGCACCGCCCTGCCGACCTACGCCCCCGAGGAGCCCTCGGCGCCGCTGACGCGCCATACCGTCCCCGAGCGCGAGAGCCAGCCGTTCGACATCCACGAGGTGGTCGACGGCCTGCTGGACGACGAGTCGTTCTTCGAGATCAAGCCCCTGTTCGCCCCCGAGCTGGTCATCGGCTTCGGCCGGATGGCCGGCGAGACCGTGGGCATCGTCGCCAACAACTCGATGGTCAAGGGCGGGGTGCTGTTCACCGACAGCGCCGACAAGGCCGCCCGGTTCATCTGGCTGTGCGACGCCTTCTCCATCCCGCTCATCTACCTCGCCGACGTCCCCGGCTTCATGATCGGGTCCGAGGTCGAACGCGGCGGCATCATCCGCCACGGCGCCAAGATGGTGCACGCCGTGTCGTCGGCGACCGTGCCGCAGTTCTGCGTCGTCGTCCGCAAGGCGTACGGCGCGGGTCTCTACGCGATGGGCGGCCCGGGGTTCGCCCCCGACGCCACCATCGCGCTGCCGACCGCGCGGATCGCCGTGATGGGGCCCGAAGCAGCCGTCAACGCCGTCTACGCCAACAAGATCGCGGCGATCTCGGACCCGGCCGAGCGCGAGGCGTTCGTGCAGGAGATGCGCCGCGAGTACGAGGAGGACGTCGACCTCGAGCGGCTCGCCGCCGACCTGGTCCTCGACCAGGTCATCGAGGCCGACGCGCTGCGCGCCGAGCTGCTGCTGCGGCTGCGCTACGCCGCAGGGCGCGAGCGGCACTTCGCCACGAAGCGTCGCGACGTCCCGCCCGTCTGACCCGCGTCGCACGCAGAACGCCGGTTGTGCGGCTCACCGCGCTGTGCCAACCCGCGGAAAGTCGCGCAACCGGGGGGAAGTCAGTTTCCTCGCGCCGAGCTCGGGCTGCGCAGGGTCCGCCAGGAGATCCCGATGTCTGCGAGCAGCTCGCGCAGCAGGGGCAGGCTGAGGCCCACGACGTTGCTCGGGTCGCCCTCGATGCCGGCGACGTAGGGGGAGCCGAGGCCGTCGAGCGTGAACGCCCCGGCCACGCGCAGGGGCTCACCGGTCGCGACGTACGCCTCGATCTCCGCAGGCTCCAGCCGCGCGAAGTGGACCGTCGTCGAGGCGGCAGCGCCGAGGGTGGCGCCGGTGCCGCCAGCGGCCGGGTCCCGGGTGTCGACGAGCCAGTGACCGGTGTGGAGCACCCCGGAGCGGCCGCTCATCCGTGACCACCGCGCGATCGCCTCGGCGGCGTCCGCCGGCCTGCCGTGCACCTCGCCGTCCAGCTCCAGCACCGAGTCGCAGCCCAGCACGAGCGCGTGGTCGAGCTGCGCCGCCACGTCCTCGGCCTTGGCGCGGGCCAGGACCAGGGCGATGTCCTCGGGCGCCAGCTCGCCGTACTTCTCGCGGGCCGCGTCCGTCACCGCGTCCTCGTCGACCGCACTGACCACGATGCTCGGCTCGACCCCGGCGGCGAGGAGCAGCTTCTTGCGGGCAGGGGAGGCAGAGGCGAGCACGAGCGAGGCGGTCGGGGTGTTCATGCCCCGGACTGTATCCGTGGTCAGCCGAGCTGGTCGTCCACGAAACACCAGCGCCAGGACTCGCCCGGCTCGAAGCTGCGCATCACCGGGTGACCGGACTCGCGGAAGTGGGCGGCGGCGTGCTTCTCGGTCGAGGAGTCGCAGCAGCCGACGTGGCCACAGTCGAGGCAGAGCCGCAGGTGCACCCACGTCGTACCGTCGCGCAGGCACTCCTCGCACCCGTGCGGGCTGGTGGGAGCCACGAACCGGTCGTGGTGGTCGACCAGGTGCTCGCACTCGTCGCCGGACCGTTCGGTCGGGAGCATAGGGTCGTCACGCAGGGCCAGGGTGCGGTCCTCGATGCGGTCGAGCATCGACTCCTCGATGTCGAGCTGGTCCATGACGTGGGAGAGCACCTCGTGGTCGGCCAGTCCCTCGTCACGGATGCGCAGCAGCTCCCGGCGTTCGGCCTCGAGCATGGTCATGCGCATCCGCCGGTAGGTCTGGCTGGGGGTCTCGGCGCCCTCGCGCCCCTGCCCGAGCCGCTCCCAGACGATGTTGGTGCGGTTCTGCGCGCGGGCCCTCAGCGTCTCGACGACATCGGGTTCGGCCTCGTCGCAGCTCTCCAGGGCCGTGAGCCCGGCCGAGACCGAGGCCTGCAGGATGGTCGCCTCCTGCAGCGCGTCCTCGCGCGGGTCCGGCCCGCGCACCTTCAGGTGGCGGGCGAGCAGGGGCAGCGTGGTGCCCTGCACCAGCAGGGTGCCCACCGTCACCACCATCGCGATCCAGACCAGCACGCCTCGGTATGGCGTCTCCGCAGGGAGCGTGAACGCGGCCGCGAGCGTGACCACACCCCGCATACCGGCCCACGAGATGATCGCCGCGTGGGCGTAGGGCCGGGACGTGGGGCTGACGCCACGGTCGAAGCGGCCGAAGAGCCGACGGGTCGGGAAGACGTAGAGCGGGCGGAGCAGCACGACGCTGGCCAGCACGGCGACGGTGACGACGAAGACGCGACCCCAGCTCAGGCCCGACTCGTCGATGTCGCCGACGATCCGGCGCATCTGCAGGCCGATCATGAGGAACACGGCGTTCTCGAGCAGGAACTGCACGGAAGCCCAGTTGATCCGCTCGCTGAGCCGTGAGGCCGCCGTCTGGACGACGGGGGACTTGTGCCCCAGCAGCAGGCCGGCCACGACCACGGCGAGCACGCCGGAGGATTCGAAGTGCTCGGCCGGCAAGAAGGCCAGGAACGGGACGATGAACGACAGCGAGGTGTCGACGGCCGGGTCGGTGACCTTGCGGCGGACCAGCCCGACCAGGAGCGCGACAGCCACACCGAAGCCGATCCCGCCCACGACCGCCCAGCCGAAGTCGAGGGCGATCGAGCCGAAGGACACCTTCTCGGCGGCGCCTGCCCCGGCCCCCGCGACGCTGAAGGCGGCGATCGCGGTGCGCAACGAGACCAGGGCGGTGGCGTCGTTGACGAGGGACTCGCCCTCGAGGATCGTCACGACGCGGCGCGGGAGGCCGATCCGGCGGGCGACCGCCGAGGCTGCCACGGCATCGGGCGGTGCCACGACGGCGCCGAGGGCGAAGGCGACCGCGAAGGGCACCGGCAGCAGCCACCACGTCACCAGCCCGACCCCGGCCGCGGTGAAGAGCACGAGCCCCACCGACAACGCCAGGATCGAGCTGGTGTTGGCGCGGAAGTCGACCAGCGAGGTGCGGACCGCCGCGGCATACAGCAGGGGTGGGAGCAGGCCGTAGAGCACCACGTCCGGGGTGAGAGCCGGTCCGCTGACGAAGGGGACGTAGGAGGCGGCGATACCGGCGACGATCAGGGCCAGCGGGGCAGGGACGCCGATGCGTCTCGCTGCCCCGGCGACCACGATCACCGCGGCCACGAGGGCGACGAGCGTCAGGGCGAGTTCCACGCGGGCATCCTCGCATCCGCCGCCCGGGGCTGCGCCGGCCGACCACCCGCCACCCAGCGAGCCCGGCCTCAGTCGAGCTCGCCCAGCACCGCCTGCCGCAGGGTGTCCAGTCCGACGCTGCCGATGTCCAGGGCGCGGCGGTGGAAGTCCTTGAGGCTGAACGCCTCACCCTCGCGCTCGCGGACCTGCTCGCGCAGCTGGAGCCAGAGCCGCTCGCCGATCTTGTAGGACGGTGCCTGCCCCGGCCAGCCGAGGTAGCGGTCGAGCTCGAACCGCAGCCACGCCTCGCCCTGGTTGGCGTGGGCGGTGAGGTACTGCCACGCCTTGTCGTAGTCCCACGCGCCGCCGCCGACCTCTTCAGGTGCCTCGAACCCGCAGTGCACCCCGATGTCGATGACCACCCGGGCCGCACGCAGCGACTGGCTGTCGAGCAGTCCGAGCCGGTGGCCGGGGTCGTCCATGTAGCCGAGCTCGGCCATGAGCAGCTCGGCGTAGAGCGCCCAGCCCTCGCCGTGGCCGGAGGTCCAGATGCCGATGCGGCGCCAGCGGTTCAGCAGCTCGGACCGGAACACCGTCTGGGCCACCTGGAGGTGATGCCCCGGCACGCCCTCGTGGTAGACGGTCGTGAGCTCCTTCCAGGTGCCGAACGCCGTGACGCCCCGAGGCACCGACCACCACATCCGGCCCGGGCGGGTGAAGTCCTCGCTGGGACCGGTGTAGTAGATCCCGCCGGTCTGGGTCGGGGCGATGAGGCACTCGATGGTGCGCACCGGGTCCGGGATGTCGAAGTGGGTGTCGGCGAGCTCGGTGATGGCGGCGTCGGCCTTCTCCTGCATCCACGCCTTGAGCTCGCCGGTGCCGTGCAGCTGGTAGGCCGGGTCGGCCTCGAGGGCGGCGATGGCCCCGGCCACGGTCGCGCCGGGCTTGATCTGGTCGGCGACGGCGGCCATCTCGGCCGCGATCCGTCGGACCTCGTCCTGGCCCCAGCGGTAGGTCTCCTCGAGGTCGACCTCGGCGCCGATGAAGGACCGCGAGTGCAGCGCGTAGGCCTCCCGTCCGCAGGCGTCCTCCTCCGGTGCGCGGCCGAGCAGCTCGGTGCCGAGCCAGTCGCCGAGCTCGACGTAGGCCGTGCGGGCGCCGGCCACCGCAGCCTCGAGCTCCTGCCGGGTGCCGTCCGTGAGATCGGCGGCGTCCTGGGTCGTCCCGTCGAGCAGCCCTGCGAAGTATCCGTCCTGCGACGTCAGGTCCTGGCACTGCGCGATGCAGGCTTGCACCTGGCGGCGCGGGGCGATGCGGTCCTTGTCCGCGGACGCGGTGAGGCTCTGCTTCCACTGGTCGAGGGCCGTGGGCACCTTCTCGAGCCGGCGGGCGAACACTCCCCAGTCCTCGTCGGTCGCCGTGGCCATCAGGTCGAAGCAGCCGCGGATCTCCTGCAACGGGGAGGCGATGACGTTCAGGGCCATCTCGTCGAGCCCCGCTGCATACGTCTGCTCGGCGACGCCGATGCGCTCACGCAACGCCGCGATGGTGACGCGGTCGATGTCGTCGACCGGGTCCACCCCCTCGAGGCGGCCCAGGATCTCGCGACGCAGCTCGGAGGCGGCGGCGTGGCCGGCGGGGGAGAAGTCGTCGAGCTCCTCCTCGTACCCGGCGATGCCGTAGTAGGTGGCGCTGATCGGGCTCAGGGCCGCGGTCCGCGCCAGGTAGTCGTCCGCGATGGCGTCGACGTCGGTGGCGGGCCGGGTGGTGGAGGTCTGCGTGCTCACAGCCGCGAAGGTACCCCAGCGCACCCCGTGTCGGCAGGTCATATCTGGTTGCCGCGCTGCCTAGGCTGGCCTCATGACTGCTCGCCTGCTCTCGCTCAACATCGGCGCCGCCGAGCCCAATCCCGCCAAGTCCGTCGGTGTCACGGGGATCGGCAAGAAGCCGGTCGACTCCGCCGTGCTGCGGGCGCCCGGGCCCAAGCGTGGCGGTCTGGGCAGCGGCGTCGTCGGTGACTTCGTCGGCGACGTCCGCCACCACGGCGGCGACCAGCAGGCCGTCTACGCCTACGCCCGCGAGGAGCTCGACGCCTGGCAGGAGCGGCTCGGACGAGACCTGGCGGACGGGGTGTTCGGCGAGAACCTCACGACGACCGGTCTCGACGTCGACGGCGCCCTGCTCGGTGAGCGCTGGGCCGTCGGCGACGACGTGGTGCTCGAGGTCTGCGGCCCGCGCGTCCCGTGCTCGACGTTCCAGGTCCGGATGGGCGAGCGCGGCTGGGTCAAGCGGTTCACCGAGGTGGGCAACACCGGCGCCTACCTGTCGGTCGTCGCCGGCGGGGAGGTCCGTCCCGGCGACACGATCGAGGTGGTCTCCCGCCCCGACCACGGCATCGACGTGCGGATGGCGTTCCGGGCGTTGTCCGGCGACCTCGACCTGGCCGCCAGGGTGCTCGAGGCGAACGCGCTCGTCGGTGAGGACGCCGACGAGCTCCGCGCGAAGGTCGAGCGCCGCACCGCCGCCCGCCCCTGACCCCCCGACCACAGACCACCCCGGGCAAAGCGGGGGTTGCGCGGCAACACGGGACTTGTAGACACCGGTTTCCCCGAACAACCCCCGCTTTGCGGGTGTGGCGCCGCGCGAGGTGAGGTATGCCGGGTGTCAGGCGTCGTCGGGGGACACGGGTGCGATGGAGCGGGGGGTCAGGGCCAGCCCCCTGACGTGCTCGGCGATCTCGGCCAGCGAGGCGGTCCAGACGTCGCTCGCCCCACTGACATGACCCATGAGGGAGTCGAGCTCGGCGGCTCGGGACGGCCGCCCTGACAGGAAGGGGTGGTTCGTCAGGACCCAGCAGCCGCCGACCGACCGCAGCCCCTCGAACTCGGCCTGCCACAGCTCGCGTGCCTTCGCCGGGGTCTCGATGAGGCCGCTGCCGGCGAGGTCGGGCAGGAAGCAGTACTGCTCCCAGTCGTCGAGCGCCCACTGGATCGGGATCTCCACGATCGACTCGGATGCCCCTGGGGTGGTGGCCAGCTCGTACGGCACATCGGCGTCCATGAGGCTGGAGTCGTAGAGGAATCCGCGCTCGGCCAGCAGGGCGGGGGACCGCCAGGACAGGTCCCACATGGGCGCGCGATAGCCCACCGGGCGCACCCCGGCCACCCGTTCGAGGGCTTCGAGCCCCCGGTCGAGGGCCTGCGTCTCGGACTCGAGGTCCAGCGCCGACGGCTGCTCGTGGAGGTAGCCGTGGTGCCCCACCTCGTGACCTGCGGCGACGATGTCGCGCACCACGCCCGGGTAGCGGTCGGCGGTGTAGCCCGGGACGAAGAAGGTGGACCGGATCCCGTGACGGTCCAGCAGGTCCAGGATCCGCGGCACCCCGACCAGGGGTCCGTAGGCCTGGTGGCTGAGCACACTCATCCGGGCGGCCGTGCCCGGCTGGCCCCACAGGACCGCTGACTCGGCGTCGACGTCGAAGGTGAACGCCGCCGCCGAGGTGTGGCCGTCCGGCCAGTCGACGGGACCGGCCGGGCCGGCGGTGCCCGCCGCGCCAGCGGGGCTGCTCATGACGTGCTGGCCGTGGCGTCGACCCGACCGCGGCGCCGACCGGCCAGCAGGGTGAGCAGCTCGTAGCCGACGTTGGCCGCGGCCACGGCGGTGACCTCCGCGTGGTCGTAGGCCGGGGACACCTCGACGATGTCGGCGCCGACGATGTCCAGGCCGTCCATGCCCCGAAGGATGGCCAGCAGCTCCCGGCTGGTCAAGCCGCCGGCCTCGGGGGTGCCGGTCCCCGGGGCGAAGGCGGGGTCGAGCACGTCGATGTCGATCGAGACGTAGACCGGGAGCGCACCCACGGTCTCCCGGACCCGCGCGACGATCCCGTCCACCCCGATCCGGTCCACGTCGCGGCTGTGGATGGCGGTGAAGCCCAGCTCCACGTCATCGAGCAGGTCGCTGCGGTCGTAGAGCGACCCGCGCAACCCCACGTGCGCCGAGTGTCCCTTGACCACGAGGCCCTGTTCGGAGGCCCGGCGGAACGGGGTGCCGTGCGTGCAGGGGGCGTCGAAGTAGGTGTCCCACGTGTCGAGGTGGGCGTCGAAGTGCACCAGCGCCACCGGGCCGTGGACCGCGTGGAGCGCCTGCAGGGCGGGCAGGGCGATGGTGTGGTCGCCGCCGAGCATGAGGAACGGTCGGCCGTCCTCCCCGAGCAGCTCGGCCAGGCCCTCGCGGGTCTGGTCGACGGCTTCGGCGATGTCGAACGGGTTGGCGGCGATGTCCCCGGCGTCGACGACCTGGGCGTCGCTGAACGGGTGGGAGTCCAGTGCCGGGTTGTAGGGACGCAGCAGCCGCGAGGCCTGCCGGATGTGCGAGGGCCCGAACCGCGCGCCGGGTCGGTAGGTGACCCCGGAGTCGAAGGGCACGCCGACCACGGCGATGTCGTGGTGCTCGACGTCCTCGAGGCGCGGGAGGCGCGCGAAGGTCGTGAGGCCGGCATACCGGGGGACCCGCATCCCGTCGACCTGGCCGACCACGCCGTTGGCGTGGCGGATGTGCTGCTCACTCATGATGCTCCTTGGTTCGTCACGTCACACACGCCCTCGGGTGCTGCCCCCGTTGACCTGCAGGGTCTGGCCGACCATCGAGCCGAGCCGGGGGTCGGCCAGCAGGGCGACAGCCTCCGAGACCTCCTCGGGTGCACCGATGCGGCCCATCGGGATCTGCTCGGCGTAGCGGCGCCGGATCTCGTCGAGGTCCACCCCGGCAGCTTCCGCGTCCACGGCCAGCTGCGGGGTGTCGATGACGCCCGGGGCGATCGCGTTGACCACGATCCCCTCCGGTGCCAGCTCCCGCCCGAGGGTCTTGACCAGGGAGATCAGCCCGGCCTTCGACGCGGCATACGCCGTCGCGCCCGGCCACCCGGTCACGCCCCACTCGCTCGTGATGACGACGATGCGGCCGAAGCCGCGCTCGCGCATCCCGGGCAGCACCGCCTGCACCAGGTGGAAGGTGCCGGTGAGGTTGGTGTCCACGATGCGCCACCAGTCGCCCGGGTCGTGCTCGAGCAGCGGGGCCATGGTCATGTAGGCGTGGTTGGCGACCAGGACGCTGACCGGTCGTCCGACCTGCTGGCCGACACCCGCCACCAGGGCCCGGACGGCCTCGGGGTCGCTGACGTCACCGGGGGCCGTGACGCCGCCGATCGCGGCGGCGAGGGCCCGCAGCCGGTCGCTGTCCTCACGGTCGTTGACCGCGACCACGGCGCCGCCGGCGGCGAGCCGTCGGGCGTGCGCGGCGCCCATGCCCTGGGCTGCCCCGGTGACCAGGGCGACCTGGCCCTCGAGGGGATGAGCAGCGGGCCGGGTCTCGGAGGTCCACATCTCAGATCACCGCGCCGGCGTTGGGATTGAGGGTCTCACCCGTGCAGAAGGTGGCCTCGTCCACGAGGAACGCCACGCAGAGGGCCACCTCCTCGGGGGCGGTCAGTCGCTGCGCGGGGAGCGTCGCGAGGTATGCAGGGGCTCGCCACGGCGAGTCGGCCGCGAGCAGGGGGGTGTCGGTGGGGCCGGGTGCCACGGCGTTGACCCGTACGCCCTGGTCGGCGACCTCGGGAGCCAGGCTCCGGACGAGGCCCAGCACGGCGCCCTTCGCCGCTGCATAGTGCGCGTCGCCGGGACCGCCACCGCCCACGGCGAGCTCGCTGGCGGTGGCGACGATCGACCCCGACCGTCGTCCGAGCATCCCGGGGAGGGTGGCGGTGACGAGGTTGCGCAGGCCCCCGAGGTGGACCTGGAGCATGCGCTCCCAGGCCTCGAGGCTGATGTCGGAGAAGGGAAGCATCTCGTAGTGGCCGGCCACCGACACCGCGGCGTCGACCGGTCCCAGGCGGGCCTCGACCTGCGACACCGCCTCGGAGACCGCGTCGGCGTCGCGCATGTCGACCTCGAACGCCAGGTCCGCCTCGGAGGGTGCGAGGTCGAGGCTGGCCACCTGCCAGCCGCGGTGGGCCAGCTCCTGCACGACGCAGCGACCGATGCCGCTGGCGCCACCGGTGACCACGGCCACCCGCGAGGGGGCGTCGCTCATCGGGTCACCTGTGCCAGGGCGAGCTCCTCGTCGACGTCGGGACCGCCGTGCGCCTCGGCGCCGATCCGCGACCGGACGACGGAGTAGACGGCGGCGCCGAGGACGGTCAGGACGGCGATGGCGATCCAGACCGACCAGTCGAGGTAGCGCTGGGGGTAGGCCGGGCGGGGCCAGGCGATGTTGATGAACTCCAGGGTGGCCCACACCACCGCGGCGACGGTGACCGGCAGGGTCCACCGCCCCAGCGTGAACGGGCCGGCGACCCAGCGGCCGCGCAGCTGCACGACGAGCGCGCCGACCAGCGGGAACAGGAAGGCCAGGTAGAACCCGCCCGTCGTGAAGTTCACCATCAGCGTGTAGAGGTCCTCGGCGACGTTGCTGAGGACGAACAGGGCCGCGCCGACGACGGTCGTCACCAGGATGGCTGCGGTGGGCACCCGGCCCCGACCGCCGAGCCGGGACAGGACCGCGGACCCGGGCAGGGCGCCGTCGCGGGCGTAGGACCAGATGACCCGCGAGGCGGAGGTCTGCAGAGCCAGGAAGCTGGCCAGGAAGCCGATGACGAAGAGGATCTCCACCGGCCGGGCGATGCCGGCGCCCAGCGCCGAGGTCAGCGTCGAGTAGACCGGGTCGACGACGTTGCCCGCGGCGACCGCACCGAGGTCCGGGACGGCCAGGATGATGGCCAGGCTGGAGTACATGACCACGAGGGCGATGAACACCAGCGAGAAGATCACCGACTTGGGGAGGTTCCGCTTCGGCTCGTGCACCTCCTCGGCGATGGCGCCGGCGCTCTCGAAGCCCACGAACGACCAGCCGATGAAGGCCACGGCCACCAGGAAGGGCCCCGACAGGGAGAGGTATGCCGTGTCGCCGCCGGTCCCCTCGAACAGGACGCCGATCGAGTTGTTCCGGTGGAACAGGAGCAGCCAGGTCCCGAGGCCCAGTGACCCGATGACCTCGGCGATGATGCTCAGGCTCATGAACACCTTGAGCGCCTGGCGCCCGACGAGGTTGACGACCGTGCCCATCAGCAGGATGCCCAGGGCGATCAGGGCCCGCTGGGTGGCCGAGGGGTCGGCGACCCCGACGATGTTGGCGAGGAAGCCTGCCGCGCCCAGGGCGACGGTCGCCATGGCGATGACCAGCGTCCACATGTAGGCCCAGCCGGCGAACCAGCCGTACCCGGTGCCGACCAGCCGCCGGGACCACTGGTAGATGGAGCCTTCGTACGGCCAGCGCGACACCAGCCCGGCGAACACGAGCGCGACGAGCAGCTGGCCCCCGAAGACGAGCAGGAACCCCCACCAGAAGGCCGGTCCGGCCGCGCTGAGCGCCAGGCCGAAGATGCCGTACAGCGCCACGATCGGGGAGATGAACGCGAACGCGAACGCGAACGAGGACCACAGGGTGAACTCCCGGCGCAGCGTGCCGTCGGTCTCCTGCTGGGCTGCCTGCGTGGTCATGAGGGCCTCCTGGTGATTGTTCGACCCACCATCGCGGTGCGGGCCGTCGCAGCACAAGAGGTGCGGAGAGATGTCGTAGCAGCCCACTTCGGCACCCCAGATGGTTGGATGATCCTCCAACTAATCGCCATGGTCACCACGGGCTGAGTGACTACGCTCGGTGCCGTGCCACCCCCTGACCGCGCCGCTCCACCGACGCTGCGCGACCTCGTCGAGGCGGCGGACCTGCGGCTCGGGGTGGTCGGGGTGCCCGGGGTGTCCGGAGATGACCCGATCCTCGACCGGGTGGTCCGGTGGACGCACCCGACCGAGCTCGTCGACCCGGGCGACTACCTGCGCGAGGGGGAGCTGGTGTGCACCGTCGGGTCGGCCCTGACCGACGGGCCCCGGTGCCGGACCTTCGCCCGCGCGCTCGTCACGGCCCGGGTCGCGGCCCTCTGCTTCGGGGTGGGGGACGTCCACGACCAGCTCCCGCCGGCGCTGCTGCAGTCGTGCGAGGACCTGGGTCTACCGGTGCTCGTGGCGCCACGGGGAGCGCCGTTCAGCGCGATCAGCGACTACCTGCGGGCCCGCGAGGTCGAGGCGCGGCAGTACGACACCCGGCTCGGCCAGCGCCTCGTCGGTCGCCTGCTGGGTGGCCTGCGGGCCCAGGCACCGGTGGCGACCTTGCTCGACACGGCCGCCGAGGTGATGGGTGGCCTGCTCGAGCTCGAGGTCGACGGCGTCACCACGCAACGCGGAGGTGTCGCCTCAGCACCGGGGTGGCAGCAACGCACCGTGCCGATGCGCGGCGGGGGTGTCCTGCGGTGGACGGCCGAGTCCGTCACGGGCAGCGCCGGTCCGCTCGTCCAGCTGGCCCACGTGCTCGAGGTGGCCCAGCGCGAGCGGGACGTGGAGGACTCCCTGCGCCGGGAGCGGGTCGGGCAGCTGCTCCTGCTCGTCGAGGACCGGATGCTCAACCCCGCGGCACTGCTGCCGTTCCTCGACGACGCCGGCCTGACCAGCAGCGACCTCACGGTGCGGGCCTGGCAGGCCGGTGCTGCCTCGCTGCTGCCCACCGAGGGTGGCGCCCTGCTCGTCGGGGAGGCGCCCGGGGTCACGCTGGCCGTCAGCGGTGGCCCCCCGGCGCCGCCGAAGGGCCCGGTGTCCGAGCTCCCGTGCGGGGTCAGCAGCAGCCTGCCCCTGTCGCGGCTCGGCCAGGCGGTCGCCGAGGCGCGGGCCGCCCTTGGGCTGGCGGCGTCACGCGGTGGTGTCGTGGGCCCCGAGGGACTGACGACCCTGGAGGGGCTGCTCCGGCAACAGCCTCCGGGGCGGCTCGAGCCCTTCGTCGACCAGCTGCTCGCACCGCTGGTGGACTCCGACCGGGTGCACGGGACGTCGCACGTGCAGACCCTGCGGTCGTTCCTGTCGTCGGGTTCGCTCATCGACACGGCGCGGGAGAGCTACCTGCACGTCAACACGGTGCGCCACCGGCTCCGGCGCATCCAGGAGATCACCGGCCGTGACCCGCTCGCCTTCTCCGACCGCGCCGCCCTCGCCATCGCCCTGTGGGCCCTGGACGAGCAGCCGCGCCCCTGACCCGCAGAAGTCGCCCGCTCCGGCCTCGGCAAAGCGGGGGTTGCTCGGCGACACGGGACTTGTAGACACCGGTATTGCCGAGCAACCCCCGCTTTGCGGGTGTGGCGTGCGCGAGGTGAGGTATGCCGCGGAGCCGGCTCCGCGGCATACCTCGGGTGAGGTTCAGCGCCAGGCGGAGGCGCGCCAGGCACCCGGACCCGGGGTGAGGGGGCGGCGGACCAGGCGTTCGCGGGCCGTCCACGCGGAGGCTGGCCGTGACGGAGGTGCCTCGTCGCCGGCCGATACGGCCGACAGCACGGCGAACAGGGCCGCGATCTCCTCCGGGCTGGCGGCGCCGCGGACCAGGCGCAGCGGCGGCTGCCCGGTTCCGGCCTCTTCGCTCATAAGGCCGGGCCCCCTGAGCTCTGAGCCTGCGAAGAGGTCATAGGGGAATGTTCCCGTGCTTCTTGGGCGGCAGGGTCTCGCGCTTGGTGCGCAGCGCCCGCAGGGCCCGGGTGACGTTCATGCGGGTGTTGCTCGGGGTGATGACCGTGTCGATGTAGCCGCGCTCGGCCGCGATGTAGGGGTTCGCGAGGGTGTCCTCGTACTCGGTGATGAACCGCTGCCGGGCCTCCTCGACGTTCTCGCCGCCGGCCTCGGCTGCCGCGAGCTGCTTGCGGTAGAGGATGTTCACCGCGCCCTGGGCGCCCATCACGGCGATCTGCGCGGTCGGCCAGGCGAGGTTGATGTCGGCGCCGAGGTGCTTGGAGCCCATGACGTCGTACGCGCCGCCGTAGGCCTTGCGGGTGATGACGGTGACCAGGGGCACGGTGGCCTCGGCGTAGGCGTAGATCAGCTTGGCGCCGCGGCGGATGATGCCGTCCCACTCCTGGTCGGTGCCGGGCAGGAAGCCGGGCACGTCGACGAAGGTCAGCACCGGCACGTTGAACGCGTCGCAGGTGCGCACGAACCGGGCGGCCTTCTCGGACGCGTCGATGTCGAGGGTGCCGGCGAACTGCATGGGCTGGTTGGCCACGATGCCGACCGACCGGCCCTCGACGCGCCCGAAGCCGCACAGGATGTTGGGCGCGAACAGCGGGTGCACCTCGAGGAACTCGCCGTCGTCGACGACCGTGCCGATGACGGTGTGCATGTCGTAGGGCTGGTTGGGGCTGTCGGGGATCAGCGTGTCCAGGACGCGGTCGTCGTCGGTGACCTCGAGCGAGGGCAGCTCGGTGTCGTCGGCGAACGACGGCGGCTCCTCGAGGTTGTTGCTCGGCAGGTAGGACAGCAGCGCCTTGACGTACTCGATGGCGTCGACCTCGTCGTCACCCATGTAGTGCGCGACACCGGACTTGGTGTTGTGTGCCCTGGCCCCGCCGAGGTCCTCGAACGAGACGACCTCACCGGTCACCGTCCTGATGACGTCGGGACCGGTGATGAACATGTGCGAGGTCTGGTCGACCATCACGGTGAAGTCGGTGACCGCGGGGGAGTAGACCGCGCCGCCCGCGCACGGGCCCATGACCAGCGAGATCTGCGGGATCACCCCGCTGGCGTGGACGTTGCGGCGGAAGATCTCGCCGTACAGGCCGAGGGAGACCACGCCTTCCTGGATGCGCGCGCCGCCGGAGTCGTTGAGGCCGACGACGGGGCAGCCGACCTTCATCGCGAAGTCCATGACCTTGCAGATCTTCTCGCCGAAGACCTCGCCCAGGGACCCGCCGAAGACGGTGAAGTCCTGCGCGAAGACCGCGACGGTGCGCCCGTCGACGGTGCCGTACCCGGTGACGACGCCGTCGCCGTACGGGCGGTTCTGCTCCTGGCCGAAGGCGGTGCTGCGGTGCCGGGCGTACTTGTCCATCTCCACGAACGAGCCCTCGTCGAGCAGCAGCTCGAGGCGCTCGCGGGCGGTCTTCTTGCCGCGGGCGTGCTGCTTGTCGACCGCGCGCTCCGAACCGGCGTGCGCGACCTCGGCCACGCGGCGCTTGAGATCGGCGAGCTTTCCGGCCGTGGAGTGGACGTCGATGTCGTCGGGGACGTCGGTACCGCCGGTGGAGACCGCGTCGGGAGTGGTCTGGGACATGGCCGGGAGCCTAGCCTTGCCCCCATGCGCGAACCCCTTCAGCGTGAGGCATTGCACGAGGCGTTGGTCACGTCCGGCTCACCGTGGCTGGACGTCGACGTCCACCCCGAGCTCGGCTCGACCAACGCCGAGGCGGCTCGCCTCGCCCGGCCCTTCCACGTCGTCGTCACCGACCACCAGCAGGCGGGCAGGGGCCGGCTCGGCCGTTCCTGGGAGACCCCACCGCACACGTCGGTGACGCTGTCGGTGCTGCTCCCCGCACCGGACGCCGGTCGGGGCTGGATGCCGCTGGCCGCCGGTCTCGCGGTCCGGGACGCCCTGCGCGACGTCGCCGGGCTCGAGGCCGGGCTCAAGTGGCCCAACGACGTGCTCCTGCCCGCCGACGACGAGCGCAAGGTGTGCGGCATCCTCTGCGAGCTGCAGCCCGGCGGGATCGTCGTCGGGCTCGGCGTCAACGTCGACCAGGAGCGCGACGAGCTCCCCGTCGACACGGCGACGTCGCTGCGCCTCGCCGGTGTCCCCGACGTCCGGCGCGAGGACCTGGTCGTCGCGCTGCTCGGCCACCTCGCCAGCTGGCACCGCAGCCTCACCGGGGGTCCGCAGGACCGAGCCGCCCTCCACGCGGCATACCGCTCGGCGTGCCTGACGATCGGCCGCGACGTCGAGCTGCACATCGCGGGAGGCGACGTCCGCCGCGCGCGGGCCACCGGGGTGGACGAGGAGGGCCGGCTGGTCGTCTCCTCGAGCGGCGCGGAGTACTCCGTGGCCGCCGGCGACGTCGTGCACGTGCGACCCGCGAGCTGACCGTCCCGCTCCTCGTGAGGCGCGTGGTGCGGTGGTGTCGTGCGGCGAGGCCACCGAGGGCACGGCATGATGCGGGGTGAGAGGTCGCAGCGCCGCGCCCCGTGCAGTCCTGTCCCGTGTGCCGGACTGCTCCCGTGTTGCCCGAATGCGCAGAGTCGTCTGCGCGGTCCGCGAGACCCCGAGGAGGTGTCGGCAGTGTCCGAGGTCGGACGCCACCGCATCGTGCGCCCGGAGGACCTGGCAGCCCTGAGCCCGGACAACCTCGAGGCCCGCCTGCTGGGCAAACCGGCGACGATGGCCCGCCGCGACGTCAGCCGCGGAGCAGAGGTGTCGCTGCTGTCGGCCCGCAAGTTCTGGCACGCGCTGGGGTTCCCCATCGTCGAGGACGACGACGCGATGTTCACCGAGGCCGACCAGATGGCCCTGATGGCCGTGGCCCGGCTCGTGCGCGACGAGGAGCTGGACGAGACGACTGCGCTCGCGATGACCCGGGCGTTCGCCCGCACGACCGACCGGCTCGCGGTCTGGCAGACCCAGCTCATGGCCGAGGCCCTGGCCGACCCCGCCCTCGAGGCCGCCCTCGACGAGGCCGATGCCAGGGGTGCGCCCGACCTCGCCGCCGCCAGTGCCGCGGCGCGCAAGCTCACCGACATGGCCGACTCGCTCGAGCCGCTGCTCATCTACGCCTGGCGCCGCCACCTCACGGCCGCGATCTCGCGCATGCTCGCCGACGCCGACCCGCAGCAGTCCTCGCAGGGCGTACGCCGCGTGGTCGGGTTCGCCGACCTGGTCAACTTCACCTCCCTCGTGCGCCGGATGACCGAACGGCAGCTCGCGGTCATGGTGCAGCGGTTCGAGGCGCTCGCCACCGACATCGTGACCGCCCACGGCGGCCGGGTCATCAAGACGGTGGGCGACGAGATCCTCTTCGTCACCATCGACGCCGCGCCCGCTGCCGCGGTCGCCCTCGACCTCGTCGAGACCATGGCCGAGGACGACCTGCTGCCCGACGTGCGGGTCGGTATGGCGGTGGGTCCGGTCCTCTCGCGGCTCGGTGACGTGTTCGGCACGACCGTCAACCGTGCGTCCCGCATCACCAGCGTCGCCCCCGGTGGCGGTGTGCTCGTCGACGACGCCCTCGCCGCGGCGCTCGCGGCGCTGTCGGGGTTCGAGACCACGGCGCTGCGCACGCGGACGCTGCGCGGCATCGGCCGGGTCACACCGAGCGAGCTGCGCCGCGCGACCGGTGGCCGGCTCGCCGGGCGCGCCACCGCACCCACCACCTCGGGCACCAGCCGCGCCCACCACCGCGCCCACCGCCGCGCCCACCACCCCAGTCGAACACCCTGAGGAGAGCCCATGACGTCAGCACTGGTGCGGATCGAGCGGCACGGGGAGCTCGGCCACGTCGCCGAGATGGTCCTCGACCGGCCCGAGGCCATGAACGCCGTGTCCACCGAGATGGCGCACGCCCTCGGGCGGGCCGCCCTCGAGCTCGCCGGGGACCGCACGGTGCGCGCCGTGGTCGTCACCTCGTCCCACCCGAAGGCCTTCTGCGTGGGCGCGGACCTCAAGGAGCGCAACTCCTTCACCGACGAGGACCTGCGCGCGCAGCGGCCGCTGGCGCGGGCGGCATACCGCGGGGTGCTCGACCTGCCCGTCCCGGTGGTGGCGGCGGTGGACGGGTACGCCCTCGGCGGCGGGTTCGAGATCGCGCTGTCCTGCGACCTCGTGGTGTGCGGGGAGGGGGCCGTGGTCGGGCTGCCCGAGGTCTCGGTCGGCGTGATCCCCGGTGGGGGCGGCACCCAGCTGCTGACCCGCCGGATCGGGTGGTCGCGGGCGGCCCGGATGATCTTCACCGCGGAGCGCTTCTCGGCCCACGACGCGTGCGCGCTCGGGGCGGTCGACGAGGTGGTGCCGGCCGGTACGGCCCGCGACCGTGCGCTGGAGCTCGCCACGACGATCGCGGGCAACTCGCCGGTCGGGGTGCGCAACGCCAAGGCCGCGATGCGGCGCGGGTTCGACACCGACCTCGCCGCCGGACTCGAGCTGGAGGACGGCCACTGGGCCGCCACGGCCTTCTCCCAGGACCGTGCCGAGGGTGTCGCCGCCTTCAACGAAAAACGCCGTCCGGAGTGGCCTGGTCGCTGATGGGGCCCGTCGTTCCCTACGATCACCCCATGACCCGTGTCTTGTTGGCCGAGGACGACCCCGCCATCTCCGAGCCGCTCGCCCGTGCGCTGCGACGAGAGGGCTACGACGTGGACGTCCGGGCAGACGGTCGTGCCGCCCTCGAGGCGTCGGCGGAGAACCCCGACCTGGTGGTGCTCGACCTGGGCCTGCCGTACGTCGACGGGCTCGAGGTGTGCCGCCGCATGCGGGCCGAGGGACGCACCGTCCCCGTCCTGATCCTGACCGCGCGCGCCGACGAGGTCGACACGGTCGTGGGCCTCGACGCGGGCGCCGACGACTACGTCACCAAGCCGTTCCGGCTGGCCGAGCTGCTCGCCCGGGTGCGCGCGCTGCTGCGCCGCAACCCCACCGACGCGGCCAACGGCAACGAGCTCGTGCGCATCGACCCCGAGGGTCGGCGTGCCTGGTTCCAGGAGGAGGAGCTGCAGCTCACGGCCAAGGAGTTCGACCTGCTCCGCGTACTCGTCCGCGAGCAGGGCAAGGTCGTCTCCCGTGAGCAGCTCATGCGCGAGATCTGGGAGACCGCCTGGTTCGGCTCCACCAAGACCCTCGACATGCACATCTCCGTGCTGCGCCGAAAGCTCGGCGACGACGCTGCCCGACCCCGCTACATCGCCACGGTGCGCGGTGTCGGGTTCCGCTTCGAGCGCGGGGACGAGGTCTGAGCGCCTGACATGCGCCAACAGCTGATCCGCTCCACGGTCCTGGCCGTGGCGCTGGCGATCCTCATCACGATGCTGCCGGTGGCCATCGCCATCTGGCAGGCGACCGTGAGCGGTCGCGGGGTCGTGGGCCAGTGGCTGGCCGACGGCACGCCGACCGCGACCTCGGTGCGCCTGGCCGGCGTCGTGGTCCTGCTGGCGGTGCTGGCCCTGGGCGTCGGGGTCTTCGTGGCGGTCCAACAGGCCCGCCGCCTGTCCCGCCCGATGACCCAGCTCGCCGACCGGGCCGAGCGCCTCGGCGCGGGCGAGTCCCGCATCCAGCCGCTGCACTCCGGCATCGCCGAGCTCGACCAGGTCTCCCAGGTGCTCGCCCGCAGCGCGCAGACGCTGACCAAGTCGCTGGCCTCCGAGCGGGACTTCGCCTCTGACGCGTCGCACCAGCTGCGCACGCCGTTGACCGCGCTGCTCATGCGCCTCGAGGAGATCGCTGCCACCGACGACCTCGAGGTCGTCCAGGAGGAGGCCAACATCGCCATCGCCCAGGTCGAGCGCCTCACCCGCGTCGTCGACGACCTGATGTCGCGCCCGCGTCGCGGTGGCGACGAGCCCCGGGCGACCGTGTCCCTCGACTCGGTCATCGCCGCACTGCAGCGCGAGTGGCAGCCGGCGTTCGAGCAGGCCCGCCGCAGCGTCCGTGTGCGCGGTGAGCGGGGCCTCGTCGTCCAGGCGACGCCGGTCGCGCTCTCGCAGGTGCTGTCGACGCTGCTGGAGAACTCGCTCGCCCACGGCCGGGGCACCGTCGACGTCCACGCGCGACGCTCCGGGCCGTCGGTGGTCGTCGAGGTCAGCGACCAGGGCGAGGGGGTGCCGGCCACCATCGCGCCGCACATCTTCGAACGGTCGGTCACCACGAGCGGCACCGGCCTCGGGCTGGCGCTGGCCCGCGACCTCGCCGAGTCCAACGGTGGACGGCTGGAGCTGATCCAGGCCCAGCCCGCCATCTTCGCGCTGTTCCTCAGCGAGTCCGACTGAGCCCACCTGAGCCCACCCTGAGCCCGCTCGAGGGGTCAGGCGGTCGGTCGGTCCGTCGGTCCCTCGGACAGCGGGGAGGTGTCGTCGAGCGGCTCGTGGCTGAACACGAACTTGCGGTAGGCGTAGAAGCGGAACAGTGTCCCGAGACCGATGCCGACCACCTTGGCGAGGTTCTCGGCGACCCAGCCGGTCTCGCCGGCCACGATCTGGTTGGTGGCGCCCACGCAGAACGCCTGGATGAGCAGGGCCACCCCGTTGGTCAGGGCGAAGAGCAGCGCCTCGTGGTGCACGGGCCGGTTGCGGCGGTGCCGGAACGTCCACATCCGGTTGCCGATCCACGCCACCGCGGTCGCCACGGCAGCCGAGATGATCGTGGCGACGACCGCGTGCGACAGCACCCAGTCACCGGTGCCCTGCAGGACGGTGCGGCGCAGCAGGTTGAACCCGCCGAGGTCGATGACGAACGCGACCGCCCCCACGACGCCGAACTTGATCATCTCGCGATACAGGACGTCGATCGTCCCGCGCAGACGCGCGAGGACGGAGGGGGGCGCAGACACCAGCGGAGCCTATCGAGGGCGGCCGGGTGCCGCGTCCCCGAGTCTTTGAGCGCCCTACCCGGTCCTGGTCGGGTATGACGCTCAAAGACTCGCGGCGGCGGCGGGGCCCAACCGTGGGCAGGTCGGGGTCGACCCGCCCCGGCCGATATCCTCGCCGTCGTGACGTCACCGCAGCGCGCTCCCGGAGGGTTCCCCGTCGTCGGCATCATCGGTGGCGGCCAGCTCGCCCGGATGTGCGCCGGCCCCGCCGCCGAGCTGTCCCTGACCCTGAGCGTGCTGACCGAGGCGCCCGACGCCGCTGCCGCCCAGGTCATCCCGAGCGCGCCGGTGGGTGACCACACCGATGTCGACGCCGTGCTCGCCTTCGCCGCCGAGTGCGACGTGGTGACCTTCGACCACGAGCACGTGCCCCCGGCCGTCCTCGACGCCCTCGTGGCCACGGGGGTCCCGCTGCACCCGAGCCCGCAGGCGCTGCACTTCGCCCAGGACAAGCTCGCGATGCGCGAACGGCTCACCGAGATCGGCGTGGCCTGCCCACCGTGGGCCCGGGCGCGTACCGCCGACGACGTCACGGCGTTCGGTGACCGGATCGGCTGGCCCGTCGTCGCCAAGACCCCGCGCGGTGGCTACGACGGCAAGGGCGTCCGGGTCATCGGCTCGGCCGACGACATCGCCGACTGGCTCGGGCAGGTCGGTGGTGCCGGTGCCCTCGCCGACGGTGTGCTGCTCGAGGAGAAGGTCGACTTCGTCCGCGAGCTCGCCGTCCTCATCGCCCGCAGCCCCTCCAACCAGGCTGCCGCGTGGCCCGTCGTCGAGACGGTCCAGACCGACGGGATCTGCACCGAGGTCCTGGCTCCCGCGCCCGACCTCGACCCGGACCTGGCCGCCGTGGCCACCGAGGCAGGCCTGCGCATCGCCGAGGAGCTCGGGGTCACCGGGGTCTTCGCCGTGGAGATGTTCGAGGTGCGCGACCCCGGGACCGGGGCGGCGGCCTACGTCGTCAACGAGCTGGCGATGCGCCCGCACAACAGCGGTCACTGGTCGATGGACGGGGCCGTGACGGGCCAGTTCGAGCAGCACCTGCGCGCGGTCCTCGACCTGCCGCTCGGCAGCCCGACCCCGCGTGAGCCGCACACGGTGATGGCGAACGTGCTCGGCGGGGACTACCCGGAGCTCTACCCGGCATACCGCCACATCATGGCCAGGGACCCCGGCCTCAAGGTCCACCTCTATGGCAAGGCGGTCCGCCCGGGCCGCAAGATCGGACACGTCACCGTCAGCGGTGCCGACCTCGCCGACCTGCGCGAGCGGGCCGGCCACGCCGCCGACTACCTCGCAGGAGCGATCACCGAATGAGCGACACCGCCACCACCGCACCGCTCGTCGGGCTGGTCATGGGCAGCGACAGCGACTGGCCCGTCATGGAGCTCGCGGCCGTGGCGCTCGAGGAGTTCGGCATCCCCTACGAGGTCGATGTCGTCTCGGCCCACCGGATGCCGCAGGAGATGCTCGCCTACGGGCAGCAGGCCGCTGACCGTGGACTGCGCGTGATCATCGCCGGTGCCGGGGGAGCGGCCCACCTGCCCGGGATGCTCGCGGCGGTGACACCCCTGCCCGTCATCGGCGTGCCGGTGCCGCTCAAGCACCTCGACGGCATGGACTCCCTGCTGTCGATCGTGCAGATGCCGGCGGGTGTCCCGGTGGCCACGGTCTCCATCGGCGGGGCCCGCAACGCCGGGCTGCTCGCCGTCCGCATCCTCGCCGCGGGGGACGGCGACCACGCTGCCGACCTGCGGGCCGCGATGGTGCGCTTCCAGGGCGACCTGCGCGACCAGGCCCACGCCAAGGGTGCGGCTCTGCGCGCCCGCCGCGGCACCCGGGCCTGACCTGAGGGGTCGTCCGTCCGGACAGCATTTCGCGGAGCGGGCGATTTGTCCGGCATCTGCGCGTTACCTTGCGTCGCCACGACCCGTCACGAGTCCCCCCGACCCAGAAGGTCCCGCTCATGCGCCCTGCCCGCCTCACCGCCCCCGCACTGCTCACCAGCGCCCTGCTCGCCCTCGGTGCGACCACCGCCACCGCCGCTCCGTCCGCGCCAACCAGCGCCCCGCTCGCCGTCTCGGCCACCACCGCAGCTCCGACCATCACCTTCGGCCGGTTGTCCGGCGCGGACCGCTACTCGACCTCGGTGGCCATCTCCCGGGCCAACTTCACCCCGACGCAGGACGTCGTGGTCATCGCCTCGGGCCAGGACTTCCCCGACGCCCTCGGCGCCGGTCCGCTGGCTGCGCTGGTCGAGGCGCCGCTGCTGCTCGTCCCCACCTCCGGCACGCTGCCCGCCGTGGTCGCGGCCGAGCTGGACCGCCTCAAGACCCAGGACGTCATCGTCGTCGGCGGCGCCGCCTCGGTGAGCACCTCGATGGTCAAGCAGATCGAGGCCCACACCGCGAGCGGGATGGCCTACCAGGTCGCGGGGAGCAACCGCTTCGACACCGCCGCGCAGCTCACCGACTTCTTCGACCCCACCCTGACCGGGGTGCCGGTCTACCTCGCCAGCGGGACGACGTTCCCCGACGCCCTCGGCGGCGGTGCCGCAGCCAGCCTGGCCGGCGGCTACCTGCTGCTGACCGGCCCCACGAAGCTCCCGGCCGAGACGGCGGCGGCGCTCAAGCGCGTCAAGCCGTCGGAGGTCATCGTGCTCGGTGGCCCGACCATCGTCTCCGATGCCGTGCTCTCGCAGGTGCGGGCGGCTGTTCCCGCCCTGGCGTCCAGCAAGACCCACCGCATCGCCGGCAAGGACCGCTTCGCCACCTCGGCCATGACCTCGGCCGACGCACTGCCCGCCGCCAACGAGGTCCTGCTGACCAACGGCCTGCAGTACCCCGATGCGCTCTCCGGTGCCGCGGTCGCGCCCTACTTCGGTGGTCGCCCTGTCCTGCTGACCCAGAAGGACTGCGTCCCCGCCACGACGCTCGCCGAGATCAAGCGCCTGGGCGCCACGAAGGTCACCGCCCTCGGCGGCACGGGAGTGGTGTCCGACGCAGCCCTCAAGCTCAAGGCCTGCTGACCCCGCGTCTTCGGGCCGTCCCCGCGTCAGCAGATCGTCCCCGGCGTCAGCAGACCGTCCCGGGCGTCAGCGGACCATCCCGGAGGACCGTGCGGCCCTCCACTCGATCTTGGGGCAGGTGTCCATGACCACGTCGAGGCCGGCTGAGCGCGCGCGGTCGGCCGCGTCCTCGTCGGACACGCCGAGCTGCATCCAGACGGCGTCGATGCCGAGGCGGTCCTTGTGGGCGATCACGTCGTCGACGACGGCGCCGACGTGCTCGGAGTTGACGAAGCAGTCGACGACCTTGACGTCGGTGCCGTCGGGGATGTCGGCCAGGGAGGCGTAGCCCTGCTCCCCGTGCACCGTCTCGGCGGAGGGGTGCACCGGGATGATCCCCTTCTCGAGCTCCACCTTGAGCCAACGGGACACGTCGAAGGCAGGGCGATCGCGGTTGGACGACAGGCCGACGACCACCCAGATGCCGGGGTCGGCCAACAGTGCACGGACCAGCTCGGGGTCGTTCTGGTGCTTCAAGGTCATGGGTGCCAGCATCACAGGTTCGTCGGGAGGCGCAAGGCTCGCGAGCCGCTCTGTCCGTGCGGCGGACCGTCCACGGTGCCGCCGGCCGCGCCGCGGTGGGCGTCCTCGGCGGGTGACGGCGGGCCGGCGGGGAAGCCCTAAGATCGTGCGCGGACCCCAACCGTGAAGGAACATCGTGAAGATTACCGTTGTCGGCCTCGGCAAGATCGGCCTTCCCCTGGCCGTGCAGTTCGCCAGGTCCGGGCACGACGTCCTGGGCGCCGACGTCAGCCAGCCCGTCGTGGACCTCGTCAACGCCGGGACCGAGCCGTTCCCCGGTGAGGCGCACCTCGCGGAACACCTCGCCGAGGTCGTCCCCGCCGGGCGCCTCGTCGCCACGACCGACACCGCCGACGCGGTCTCCCAGAGCGACGCGGTGGTCGTGGTGGTGCCGTTGTTCGTCGACGAGCAGGCCCGTCCCGACTTCGGCTGGATGGACTCCGCCACCGACGACATCGCCCGGGGCCTCAAGCCCGGCACCCTGGTGGTCTACGAGACCACCCTGCCCGTCGGCACCACCCGCACCCGGTGGAAGCCCCGGCTCGAGGAGGGCAGCGGCCTGGTCGAGGGCCGCGACTTCCACCTCGTCTTCTCCCCGGAGCGCGTGCTCACCGGGCGCGTCTTCGCCGACCTGCGCAAGTACCCCAAGCTCCTCGGCGGGCTGTCCGAGGCCGGCGCCGCCCGGGCGGTCGAGTTCTACGAGCAGGTGCTGCAGTTCGACGAGCGCCCCGACCTCGAGCGCGGCAACGGTGTCTGGGACCTCGGCAGCGCCGAGGCCGCCGAGATGGCCAAGCTCGCCGAGACGACCTACCGCGACGTGAACATCGGGCTGGCCAACCAGTTCGGCGCCTTCGCCGCGAAGAACGGCATCGACGTCTTCCAGGTCATCGAGGCCAGCAACTCCCAGCCCTACAGCCACATCCACCGCCCCGGCATCGCCGTCGGCGGCCACTGCATCCCGGTCTACCCGCGCCTCTACCTGTGGAACGACCCCGACGCCACCGTCGTGCGCGCCGCCCGCGAGGCCAACGCCGCGATGCCGGCCTACACCGTGGGCCTGACCGTCGGCGCTGCCGGCGGCAGCCTCGAGGGCAAGACGGTCGCCGTCCTCGGCGCCTCCTACCGCGGCGGGGTCAAGGAGACCGCGTTCTCCGGGGTCTTCGCCGCCGTCGAGGCGCTGCGCGAGGCCGGTGCGACCGTGGTCGTGCACGACCCCATGTATTCCGCGCAGGAGCTCGCGAAGTTCGGCTGGGACACCTACACCCTGGGTGACCCGGTCGAGGTCGTCGTCGTCCAGGCCGACCACGCGGAGTACCGCGAGCTGTCCGCCAAGGACTTCCCCGACGTGCAGGTCGTCGTCGACGGCCGACGGATCCTCGACCCGTCCCGGTTCGAGGACGTCCGCTTCCTCGTCGTCGGCCAGGCCGAGAAGGTGGGCTGAGCAGTGGCGGTCCGGATCGTCGACTCCGCCGACGTCGCCGACGACGCCAGCATCGGCGACGGCTCGTCCGTCTGGCACCTCGCGCAGGTGCGCGAGGGTGCCGTGCTCGGCCAGAACTGCGTGGTCGGGCGAGGGGCCTACGTCGGCACCGGTGTGCAGATGGGGGACAACTGCAAGCTGCAGAACTACGCCCTCGTCTACGAACCGGCCCTCCTCGAGGACGGTGTCTTCGTGGGCCCGGCCGTGGTGTTCACCAACGACCACTTCCCGCGCGCCGTCAGCCCGGACGGCAGCCTCAAGACCGGCGACGACTGGGAGGCGGTCGGGGTCACCTGCCGCACCGGTGCCTCGATCGGGGCCCGCAGCGTCTGCGTCGCCCCGGTGACGATCGGACGCTGGGCCCTGGTGGCCGCCGGCTCGGTGGTCACCAAGGACGTCCCCGACTTCGCCCTCGTGGCAGGGGTGCCCGCCAGGCGGATCCGCTGGGTCGGCAAGGCCGGCGTCCCCCTGGAGCAGGACGACTCCGGCACGTGGGTCTGCCCACAGACCGGGGACCACTACACCGAGCACGACAACACCCTGACGGAGGCCGTCGCACCATGACCGAGTTCATCCCCCCTGCCAAGCCGCTCATCGGCGACGAGGAGCGCGAGGCGGTCGACCGCGTCCTGCGCAGCGGCATGCTCGCCCAGGGTCCGGAGGTCAAGGCCTTCGAGGAGGAGTTCTCCGCGCACTTCGGCCTCGGCCGGGCCTGCGTCGCCGTCAACTCCGGCACCTCCGGCCAGCACCTCGGCCTGCTGTCGTCCGGCGTCAAGGCCGGCGACGAGGTGATCGTCCCCTCGTTCACCTTCGCGGCGACCGCCAACTCGGTGGCGCTCACGGGGGCGACGCCGGTGTTCGCCGACATCTCCGCCGACGACTTCTGCCTCGACCCCGCCGCCGTCGAGGCCGCCATCACCGACAAGACGGTCGGCATCATGCCGGTCCACCTCTACGGCCACCCGGCCAAGATGGACCAGCTCATGGCCATCGCCGACCAGCACGGACTGCAGGTGTACGAGGACGCCGCCCAGGCCCACGGCGCCTCGCTCAACGGAACCCCTGTCGGGGCGTTCGGCACCTTCGCGATGTTCTCGCTCTACCCGACCAAGAACATGACGTCCGGCGAGGGCGGCATGGTCTCCGTGGCGAACGACGAGGTCGAGCGCCTCATGCGGCTCTACCGCAACCAGGGCATGGAGAAGCAGTACCACAACGAAGTTGTCGGCTTCAACGCCCGCATGACCGACATCCACGCCGCCATCGGTCGCGTCCAGCTGACCAAGGTCGGGGCCTGGACCAAGCAGCGGCAGGAGAACGCCGCGTTCCTGACGGCCAACCTCGAGGGCGTCACGACGCCCCCGGTCGCCGACGGCGCCGTGCACGTCTACCACCAGTACACCGTGCGCGTCCCGCAGGACCGCGACGGCCTCGCCGCCGCGCTGCGCGAGGAGTACAACGTCGGCTCGGGCATGTTCTACCCCGTGCCCAACCACCGCCTGGCGCCGTTCGTGCCTGACAGGGGGGTCGACGTCGACCTGCCCGAGACGGAGAAGGCCGCGGCCGAGTGCCTGTCGCTGCCGGTCCACCCGTCGCTGAGCCAGGACGACCTCGAGCGCATCGTCTCGGGCGTCAACGCCCTCGCGAAGGCAGGTGCCTGATGGCGAACCTGCGCGCCGGCCTCATCGGCCTCGGCATGATGGGCCGCCACCACGCCCGCGTCCTGGGTTCACTGCCCGGCGTCGACCTCGTCGCCGTGGCCGACCCCGGCGGTGACACCCACGGTGTGGCGGGCGCGCGTCCGCTCGAGGACTCCATCGAGAAGCTGATCGAGCACGGCCTCGACTACTGCATGGTCGCCGTGCCGACCATCTACCACGAGCCGGTCGGCCTGGCCCTCGCCGCCGCCGGCGTCCACGCGATCATCGAGAAGCCGCTCGCGCAGGACACCCCGTCCGCCGTCCGGCTGGCCAAGGCGTTCAAGGACGCCGGGCTCGTCGGTGCGGTCGGCCACATCGAGCGCTACAACCCGGCCCTGCAGAGCGCCCGCGCGCGCCTCGAGGCCGGCGAGCTCGGTGACGTCTACCAGGTGACCACCCGGCGCCAGGGCCCGTTCCCGGCCCGCATCGCCGACGTGGGTGTGGTCAAGGACCTCGGCACGCACGACATCGACCTGACCGCCTGGGTGACCCAGCAGACCTACACCTCGGTGTCCGCGCGGACGGCATACAAGTCCGGTCGTGAGCACGAGGACCTCGTCGCCATCGTCGGTCAGCTCAGTGGCGGCACGGTCACCAGCCACCTCGTGAACTGGCTGTCGCCGCTGAAGGAGCGGGTCACGATCATCACCGGTGAGCGCGGCACGTTCGTGGCCGACACCCTCACCGCGGACCTCACCTTCCACGCGAACGGCGAGATCGCGACCACCTGGGACGCGATCTCGAAGTTCCGTGGGGTCTCCGAGGGCGATGTCATCCGCTACGCCATCGCCAAGCCCGAGCCGCTGCGCGTGGAGCACGAGAGCTTCCGCGACGCCGTGCTCGGCAAGGAGGGAGCCGACATCGTCACCATGGAGCAGGGGCTCACCACCGTGCGCGTCGCCGAGGCCTGCATCGAGTCGGCCGCGACGAGCCGCACCATCGACCTCACCGAAGCCGTCCCGGCCCTCTAGGACGTCGTGCCCACCGCCCTGCGCCGCGCCGTCGGACGGCTCGCTCGCACGCGTGCCCTGGAGCCGGTGGCCCTGTGGGTGCGCAGGCGCACCTTTCCGGGCAGTGCTGCCTACTGGGAGCGCCGGTATGCCGAGGGTGGCACCTCAGGGGCGGGGTCGTCCGGTCCCCAGGCCCGGTGGAAGGCCGAGGTCGTCAACGGCTGGGTGCGCGAGCTCGGGGTGACCTCTGTGGTCGACCTCGGCTGCGGTGACGGGCAACAGCTCGCCCTCGCGGAGTACCCGCGGTACCTCGGCATCGACCCGTCGGGCACCGCGGTCCGGCTGTGCATGGACCGCTTCGCCGGCGACCGCACCAAGAGCTTCCTGCACCTGCCGCCCGGCGAGTTCACCGACCCGGCCGGCTGGCTGCGGGCGGACCTCGCCCTGTCGATGGAGGTGCTCTTCCACCTCATCGAGCAGGAGGTGTTCGAGGACTACCTGCGGCTGCTGTTCGCCAGCGCCGAGCGATGGGTCGTCATCTGCAGCAACGACACCCCCGGCGGTCGGCGGGAGGTGACCGAGCGCTACCGCTCGTTCACCGAGTGGGTCCGCGTCAACGAGCCGCAGTGGCAGCTGCGCGAACGCCGGGACCCCCCGCAGGGTGTGGACCTGATCTCCTCGCTCTACTGCTACGCAAAGGTGTCCTGATCGTCGTGCCTGCTCCCTGCGCCCGGGCCGAGGCCCGCCCGTGACCCGTCCCGTCCGCATCGCGACGCGCTTGTTCTCGCCGGAGGTGGCCGCCGCCGCCTTCCGCCTGCGGGTGCTCGCCGACGCCTTCGGCTCGCTCGGCCACCCGGTGGAGGTCCTGACCACCACCCCGCCCGAGGGGCTCGTCCCCGACGACGGTGCGTTGACGGTGAGCCGCTGGCCGGCGCTGCGCGACGAGCAGGGCAACATCCGCGGCTACCTCCACTACCTGTCCTTCGACCTCCCGCTCGCGCTGCGCCTGCTGGTGCGGCGTCGGCCGGCGCTGCTCGTGTGCGAACCGCCGCCGACGACCGGGCTCGTCGTCCGCATCGCAGCCGCGCTGCAGCGGGTGCCGTACGCCTACTACGCGGGGGACGTGTGGTCCGACGGCGCCGCCTCGATGGGTGCCCCCGCCCCGATCGTGCGGGTCCTGCGCACGGTCGAGTCGTGGGTCATGCGCGGCGCGACCAGCGTGCTCTGCATCAGCGACGGGGTCGCCGAGCGCGTCGCCCACCTCGGCGTCGAGGGCTCGCGCATCGTGGTCGTGGGCAACGGCGTCGACACCGACGTCTTCACTCCCGACGGACCCCCGCCCACCGGGGCCAGTCGACGGTGACGGCGCCCTCTTCGTCTACACCGGCACGATGTCCGAGTGGCAGGGCGCCGAGGTGCTCGTCCGGGCGTTCGCGGCGTTCCGCGCCGACGAGCCGGACGCACGCCTGGTCTTCCTCGGGCAAGGCAGCGACGTCCCCCACCTGCGCCGGCTCGCCGACGAGCTCGCCGCCGGCGCGGTCGAGTTCCGTGGGGTCGTGCCCCCGCCGGAGGCCGCGGCCTGGCTGCGGTCGGCGACCGCAGCGCTGGTGTCGATCAAGCCCGGTCAGGGCTACGACTTCGCCAAGCCCACCAAGGTGTATGCCGCGACGGCCTGTGGCACACCGGTGATCTTCGCCGGCGCCGGCGCGGGCCACGACCTCGTCGAGTCGCAGCGTCTGGGCTGGGCGCCGGGGTATGACGTCGAGGCAGTGGCGCGCGCGATGGCCGCCGCCCGGGACCTCACCGCGGATGAGCGCGCCCGCACGCGCGAGCACGTGGTCGCCTGGACGGCGGCACACGCCTCCTTGCGGACGATGGGCCGACAGGCGGCCGAGGCCGCGCTGCGCGGCGCCGGCCTCGCCTGAGCGCTCAGCGGCCGCGAGCGGCGTGGATCGCCTCGACCACCCGGGTGGCGGCATCGCCGTCGCCGTACGGGGTCTCGTCGGTGGCCGCGGGCGCCGAGCGCTGGACGAGCTCGGCGAGGTCGGCCGGGTCCTGGACGAGCACGTTCCAGCCCAGGTCCACGGTCTCGGTCCACTCCGTCTCGGTGCGCACCGTGGTGCAGGGAACGCGCAGGATGAACGCCTCCTTCTGGAGGCCGCCCGAGTCGGTGATCACGCCGGCACTGGTCATGACGTTGCGCACCAGGGTGGGGTAGGGGATCGGGTCGGCCACCGTGACCGAGCCCCGGTCGAGGTCGATGCCGAAGTCTGCTGCCCGTTGGCGCAGCCGCGGGTGGGCGAACAGCAGGACCGGCGCCTGCACCCCGGCGAGGCCGTCCACGATCGTGCGCAGGCGATCGGCGTCGTCGGTGTTCTCGGCGCGGTGCAGGGTCGTCACGTAGTACGGCTGCGCGGGGTCGACACCGTCGGGCAGCTCGGCCGGCCGGTCGGCGACGGCGTCGCGCACCCGCAGGAGGACGTCGGTCATCACGTCGCCCACCATGACGCTGGACCCGGCGAGGCCCTCGGTGCGCAGGTGGCCCATCGCCACCTCGGTGGGGGCCAGGCACAGGTCGGCGGCGTGGTCGGTGAGCACGCGGTTGTGCTCCTCGGGCATGCGCCGGTTGAACGACCGCAGGCCGGCCTCGAGGTGGGCCAGGGGGATCCCCATCTTCACGGCGCTCAGGGTGCCGGCCAGGGTGGAGTTGGTGTCGCCGTAGACCAGGACCCAGTCGGGTCGGGTCTCCTCGAGCACCTCGTCCATCGCCGCGAGCATCGCCCCGGTCTGGCGCCCGTGCGACCCCGAACCCACCGCGAGGTGCCGGTCCGGAGCGGGGATGCCGAGGTCCCGGAAGAACACGTCGGACATGTTGAGGTCGTAGTGCTGTCCGGTGTGCACGATGACGTGCTCGTCGCCGCGTGCCGCCATGGCGGTCGCCACCGGGGCGAGCTTGACGAACTGGGGCCGGGCACCGACGACGCTGAGGATCTTCACGGCCGGTCACTCTAGCGGTCGGGGGTCAGCGCAGGCCGGGCAGCCGGGTGCGCACCGACGCCGGGAGTGGCAACAGCCGCAGGTCCTTGTGTGACAACGTCCACCAGGCCAGGCAGAACCCCGCCGCAACGACCGGTTCCCAGATCACCGGAAGGCCGAGGGAGCGCTCGGCGACGAGCAGACCGATGATGGTCGCTGCGCCGGTGACCCCTCGCACCGCCAGCCCGAGCCAGGCGTGCCGACCCTTGCGCCACTCGGCGAGCAGCGGGACGCTGGCCGACACGGCCGAGCCGAGCAGGAACCCGACGGCCACCCCGTTGACCCCCATGTCCGGGGTGAGCAGCCACCACGAGAGCGCACCGACCGACAGCCCGGCGAACGCGGCGCCACTGGTCAGCTGCATCGCCCGGCGGGACCTCGTCGCCAGGGCGTTGATGCTGGCGACGGCCACGTTCGTGAGCATCAGCGCGAAGACCAGGACGGGCAGGATCAGCGACTCGGGGTCGAACTCGCTGCCCCACAGCACCGTCATCACCAGGCGGGAGCAGAGGATCAGGGACCCGAACATCGTCACCATGACCAGGACGAGCACCCGGGTGGCCTGGTTGGTCTGCGCCTTGAAGTTGACCAGGTCGCCGCGGCCCCACGCCTCGGCGAGGGAGGGGAACAGCACGAGGCTGAGCGAGGCGGCAAGCATCGACGCCGGCGTCGCCGTCGCCATCGCCGCGGCGAACTGGCCGGCCCCGGCCTGGTCGAGCCCCTTGGCCACCACCATCGCGAGCTGGAGGAAGCCGGCGCTCGCGAGCGTGCCGGCCACGCCGACGAGCACCACCTGGTCCATCTCGCGCTTGAGCGCCGGCTGCAGCCGAGCCGTCCGGTCGACACCGCGCGGCCACCCCGAGAGGGTGTAGACGCCGTACGAGAGCGACAGGGCGAGCAGCAGCGCGGGCCCACGCACGCCGGCGAGCAGGAACGCCGCGAGCGCCACCAGCCCCGCCCCGGCGCTGAGCAGGTCCCAGGTCGTGGCGCGGGCGACCTGTCCGGTGCCGTACTGGACGCCACGGATGAAGCTGTAGCCGGAGTAGGTGGCCGTGAACACCGCCACCCACAGGCCGTCGATCCAGCGGCCGTCGTCGTAGTAGACCCAGAACGGCGCCGCCACCGCAGCGAGCAGCAGGCTGGACTGCAGGGCCCGGCGCCGGAAGTGGACGGCGACCGCGTGCAGCTCCTCCAGGTCGCCGGAGCCGCGGGCGCGCGCGAGGTACTTGGAGGCCACGCTGCCGGTCGTCGTCGGCCACATCAGGGTCAGCAGCGAGGCGGTGGAGATCGCGGCCTGGACCGTGCCGAGGACGAGCTTGCCCGCGATCCGACCGATGAGCCAGCTCGTCGCGAACCGCAGCACTCCCTGCGCGAGCAGCCCCACGGTGCTGATCGCGCCGCGCTGGGTGAGGCTGTGCGCGGTGGGGGTGTCGAGCCTCAGGGGGCGGAGGTTCTCCAGGATGGAGGCGCCCAGGGCCCGTGCTCTCACGCGACGACCCTACCCGTGCCCACCGGTCCGCCCGAGCAGCGCGCGCGCCCTGGCCCGGGCCTGCGGGCCGTCCGGCCGACCTAGACTCTCCTCCCGTGAGCCGCCCCCAGATCCTGTGCCTGTCGTTGTCGCCGATCCACCGTGACGCCCGGGTGCTCCGCCAGCTCGATGTGCTCGCTGCCCACGGTGAGGTCACCACCCTCGGGTACGGACCGGCGCCGGCAGCCGCGTCCGCGCACCTCGAGGTCGACTCCGCGCTGCCGTCCCTGCCGCAGACCCTGAAGGGGGTCGCGATGCTGGCCGCCCGTCGGCTGCGGGCGGCCGAGGCGATGGCCCCGGCCATGGTCGAGGCCCGCCGGCTGCTCGCCGGGCGCAGCTTCGACCTCGTCGTCGCCAACGAGGCGCGGATCCTGCCGGTGGCGATGGAGGTCGCCGGCCACGGCTCCACGCCTGCTCCGGTCTGGGCCGACATGCACGAGTGGGCGCCGCAGGAGCGGTCGCACGTGATGTCGTGGCGCGTGCTGGTGGCCCCGCTCATGACGCACATCTGCCGCGAGTACCTCCCGAGGGCCGCGGCGGTCACCACGGTCGGCGAGAGCATCGCCGGGATGTACCGCCGCACGTTCGGCGTCGAGTGCTCGGTGGTGCGCAACGCGCGTCCGTTCGTCGACCTGCAGCCGTCCCCCCTCGTGCCGGGCGTGACCCGTCTGGTCCACAGTGGTGGCGCGGTGCCCGGGCGCAACATCGAGGCACTCATCGAGGCGACCGTGCGGTTGCCGGAGACGACGCTCGACCTCATCCTCGTGCCCGGCAACGACGGCGGCAGGTACCTGCGCCAGCTGCGGGACAAGGCTGCCGGCAGCGACCGGATCCGGTTCCACGACGCGGTCACCCCCGACGAGCTCCCTGCTGCGCTCAACCCCTTCGACGTCGGGGTCTACTGCCTGCCACCGGCCAACGTGAACATGGAGTTCGCGCTCCCCAACAAGCTGTTCGACTTCGTCCAGGGTCGGCTCGCGATGGTGGTGGGTCCGTCACCCGAGATGGGCCGGTTCGTGCGCGAGCACCAGGTCGGGACGGTGTCGCCGAGCTTCGGTGTGGACGACTTCACGGCGACCATCGCCGCGCTCACGCCCGAGGTGGTGGCTGCGGCGAAGCAGTCCTCGCACGAGCAGGCCCGTGAGCTCAGCAGCGACACCGATGTCGCGCAGTCGCACGAGCTCGTGGCGCGGCTGCTGGGCGGCGCGTGAGCTCAGGCGCGCGCGGCCAGCACGCGTTCGTAGGTGTGCAGGACCGTGGCCAGGGCCGGGCCGACACCGTGCACCGCCTCGACGTAGCGCTGCCCGACGGTGGGGTCGTGGGCGGCCGTGCCCGTGACGAGGTCCACCACGGCCTCGGTCGCCGACTGCGGGCTGTCGCCGCGCACCGGTGGTGGGGCCGCGGCATACAGGGGCAGGGGCACGGGCATCACGAGGGGCGCGCCTGAGCCGAGCGCCTCGAGCTCGCTGGCCGCGAGGATTCCCGCGCTCTGGCCCACCACCGCGTGGGCAGACGCCAGCAGGGCGAGGTATGCCGCCCGCTCCTGGCGCGCGACGAGGTGCACCCCCGCTGCCCGGGCCTCGCCTGCCCGGGGGCCCCAGTCGAGCCCGATGACGTCGGCGCGTCCGTCGACCGCGGCCACCACCGAGGCCGCGAGGTCGACCTGGGGCCGGCCGCCCTTGTCGTCGCCCCACCGTGAGGCGAACACGACCCGTGGCCGCTGCGCGGGGGACCAGGGCGTCAGCAGGCCGGTGTCGATCGGCACGGGGAGGTAGGTCGCGTCGGCGCGCTGGGGCACCACGTGCTCGGCGAGGTCCGGCGTGGAGAAGAAGACGGCCTCGGCCCGCTGCAGGCCGTCCCGGATCGGTCCCTGCCACGCCGGGAGGTACTGCTGGGTCCGCACGTCCGTGCCGTGGCAGTGCAGGACGTAGCGACGCACCCCGATCCGTGCGTGCCGCAGGATGCCGGCGCTGTGGACGTGCACGAGGTCGTGCCGACGGGCGCCGGCGGCGAGCCGGGCCACCCAGCCCGCCCCGGCCGTGGCCTTCTGGGCCACGCCCAGCAGTCCGGGTGAGGTGACGGCGTCGCTCGCGGTCGGCAGGTAGTCCCACACCATCCCGTGGCGGGCGGCCTCGCCGATCAGCTGGGCGGCCGTGGAGGCGCAGTCGTTGACGTGGAGGACCGTCGGGCCGGTGGTGGGCACAGGGGGAGTCTAGGCACCGGGAGGGGACGCGAGGCCGACGCGCGCGGCGGGCCCTAGGGTGGTGAGGTAGATCTGGCACCACCACTCGGCGCACCAAGGAGACCCCATGAAGTTCGGACTGTTCGTGCCCCAGGGCTGGCGGATGGACCTCGTCGGCATCGACCCCTCGCAGCACTGGGGGGTCATGGCCGGGCTGGCCCGGCGGGCCGACGCGAACGAGGACTGGACCTCGATCTGGGTGTACGACCACTTCCACACCGTGCCGGAGCCCAGCGAGGAGGCGACCCACGAGGCGTGGACGCTGATGGCCGCCTTTGCCGCCGTCACCGGGCGGGTGCGCCTCGGGCAGATGTGCACCTGCATGAGCTACCGCGACCCGGCCTACCTCGCGAAGGTGGCCGCGACCGTCGACATCATCTCCGAGGGCCGCGTGGAGATGGGGATCGGCGCCGGCTGGTACGAGCACGAGTGGCTCGCCTACGGGTACGGGTTCCCGCGCGCCGGCGAGCGCATCAAGGCGCTCGAGGAGGGCGTGGAGATCTTCCGCCAGATGTGGACCACCGGGTCCGCGACGTTCGAGGGGGAGCACTACCAGGTGGACGGCGCGCTGTGCCACCCGCAGCCGCTGCAGGGCACCGCGGTCCCCGGTTCGCAGGGCAACGGCATCCCCATGTGGGTGGCCGGCGGCGGTGAGAAGAAGACCCTGAAGATCGCGGCGAAGTACGCCGACTACACGAACTTCGACGGCAGCCCCGAGGGTTTCGCCCACAAGAGCGAGATCCTCAAGGGACACTGCGACGACCTCGGCCGGGACTTCGGCCAGATCGTCCGCAGCGCCAACTACAACGTGGTGATCGGACGTGACGAGCGCGAGGTGCAGAACCGCCTCGACTGGATCCGTGAGCAGTACGTCCGGGCCGGGCTGACCCCCGAGAAGGCCGACGACCAGGCCAAGGCCGCCGCGAGCGGTCCCGCCGTCGGGACGCCCGAGCAGATCATCGAGACGCTCAAGGGCCTGGAGCAGCAGGGGATGACGTATGCCATCACCTACTTCGCCGAGGCTGCCTACGACACCAGCGGCATCGCGTTGTTCGAGAACGAGGTCCTGCCCGAGCTCGTGGACCGCCAGGAGCACGGCCACCTCTGGCACCTCGGCCGCCGCTGACGGGGCGCCCCGGCGTGGCGCAGCCCACGCCGGGGTACTGACCCCCGCGGCATACCAGCGGGTAACCTTTCAGGCGTGAGCACCAACCCCGACTTCGACCTCTTCCGGATCTCCGAGGACCACGAGGCGCTGCGCGACGCGGTGCGCGCGGTTGCCGAGGACAAGATCGGGCCGTACGCGGCGGCCGTCGACGAGGAGGCGCGCTACCCGCAGGAGGCGCACGACGCCCTCGTGGCGTCGGACTTCTTCGCCCCCCACATCGCCGAGGAGTACGGCGGCGTGGGCGCCGACGCGCTCGCGACGTGCATCGTCATCGAGGAGGTCGCCCGGGTCGACGCCTCCGCGTCGCTGATCCCGGCGGTGAACAAGCTGGGCACGATGCCGCTCATCCTCGCCGCGAGCGACGAGGTCAAGAAGCGCTACCTCACGCCCGTCGCGGCGGGGGAGTCGACGTTCTCCTACGGCCTGTCCGAGCGGGAGGCCGGCTCGGACACCGCGGCGATGAGGTGCCGCGCCACGCGGGACGGCGACGACTGGGTCCTGCACGGGCAGAAGTCGTGGATCACCAACGCAGGGGTCTCCGAGTACTACACCGTCCTGGCCGTCACCGACCCCGAAGGGCGTCGCGGCGCCAACGTCAGCGCGTTCGTCGTCGAGAAGTCCGACGCGGGCTTCACCTTCGGGGAGAAGGAGCGCAAGCTCGGCATCAAGGGCAGCCCCACCCGTGAGCTGCACTTCGACCACGTCCGCCTCCCCGGCGACCGCATCGTCGGCGCCGAGGGCGAGGGCCTCAAGCTCGCGCTGCGCACCCTCGACCACACCCGCGTCACCATCGGCGCCCAGGCCGTCGGGATCGCCCAGGGCGCCCTCGACTTCGCCGTCGGGTACGTCAAGGAGCGCAAGCAGTTCGGCAAGCACATCGCGGAGTTCCAGGGCATCCAGTTCATGCTTGCCGACATGGCGATGGCCGTGGAGACCGCCCGCCAGATGGTGTACGTCGCGGCCGCCAAGTCCGAGCGCGGCGACAAGGACCTGCCGTTCTTCGGTGCCGCCGCCAAGTGCTACGCCTCCGACGTCGCCATGCAGGTGACCACCGATGCCGTGCAGCTGCTCGGTGGGGCGGGCTACGTGCGTGACTTCCCGCTCGAGCGGATGATGCGCGACGCCAAGATCACCCAGATCTACGAGGGCACCAACCAGGTCCAGCGGGTCGTGATGGCCCGCCAGCTCCTGGGGTAGTGGTTCTGGGCTGCCTCGCGCGCTACTCCCGGCACTTGGTGAAGAAGAACTCCACCCCGTCCGGTCGGGTGTTGAAGTGGTCGACCGCGTGGACGCTCAGGGCGGTTCCGTCGGCGTACTTTCCCTGGATGTTCAGGGTGAAGGTCCCGGTGACGGTGGAGGCGTTCTGGTTGAACCCTCCCCAGGCGGCAAAGCGTCCGGTGGCTGGCTGGCTGCCGTCCAGGGGCACGGCAGTGAAGGAGCCGGACTGGGTGAACGTGGCGTGCATCCCGCCGTTCGGGGTGACGCTGACCTTCTCCACGGCGTTGTAGGTGACCGTGATGGTCGCGTCGGCCTCCCCTGAGCAGTCGATGGTGTCCACGAACGTCTCGGTGACGTTCTTGGCGTGCTGGACCTGGGCCGGTGCGGCCAGAGCCGGCGAGGCCGCGATGATGGTGCCGGCGAGACCGGCAGCAGCGGCGCCGGCCCCGACCATGGTTCGCGTGCGCATGGGATTTCCTCTCATAGGTCCCTGCCCCGGCATTGTCTGACTCTGGTCCGCACGGCAGAACGCGCATTCGGACGAGCCAGCGATAGCCAAATCTGAGGGGGCGGGGCCGGCGGCTCTGGCCCATTCGGTTTGATTTGCCTGCGTTGGGCCGCCTGTGGTGCGGGGGCGGTTACGGTAGCGCCTGTGTCGCGAGTGAAATCCGTTTCCGGGGTCCTGCTGGCGGGGGCCCTGGCGGCCCTCGTGGCGGCCACCTCAGCCACCCCGGCCCAGGCCGACAGCCGCAACGTCGAGCCCGAACGGCTCGCGGCAGCGTCCCTGGGAGGCGGGCTGGTCGCAGACATCACCCGCCCGGCCATCCAGGCCACCGTGCTCGGGGGGACCAGTGTCCTGCCCGACACGATCCGCGACCGGGCCCAGGTCGTCGCAGGATCGTCTCGCCGCATCGCCGGGTCCGACCGGTTCGCGACCGCGGTCTCGGTCTCGAAGGCGATCGCCCCTTCGGGGGCCCGCGAGGTCGTCCTCGCCTCCGGCATGGACTTCCCGGACGCCCTGTCCGCGGCCCCGCTCGCATCCCGCCTCAGGGGTCCGCTGCTGCTGACCACGCGTGACCGCCTCCCGCCCTCGGTGGCGACCGAGCTGACCCGCCTCAAGCCGACCAGGATCACCGTCGTCGGCGGCGCCGGAGCGGTGTCCCAGTCCGTCGCCGACGCCGCAGTCCGCGCTGTCGGTGGCAGCACGGTGTACGTCCACCGCCTCGCCGGCACCGACCGGTACACCACGTCCGCCAAGGTGGCCTCCCAGTTCGCGGCCGGGTCGGGCGGGGCGGTCCTCGCCTCCGGCGCGACCTTCCCCGACGGGGTCTCCGCCGGGCCGGTGGCGGCCGCCCTGCGTGGACCCCTCCTGCTCACGGCACCGTCGGCCCTGCCGGCCGCGGTCCGGGACCAGCTCGCGCGGATCCAGCCGGCGCGGCTCGTCGTGGCCGGTGGCACCGGCGCCGTGTCCGCCTCCGCGGTCAGGACCGCGGAGTCCGCCACGGGACGACCCGCCGATCGCGCCTCCGGGGCGGACCGCTACGCGACCTCGTCCGCACTGGCTGCGGTGGTCGCAGAGCTCCGCACGGCCACCGGGGCCTACCTGGCCACCGGCCAGAGCTTCCCCGACGCCCTCGTCGGTGGGGTCGGTGCAGCCACCCAGGGTGGCCCGGTCCTGCTCACCGCCCCGGTCAAGGGCGCGCTGGGCGCCGTGGCCGCCGACCTGGCCCGCTCCCGCCGCGTCGGGTCCTGGCTCCAGCTCTCGCTCGACCTGCTGGCCCGCCAGCAGAAGCAGCCACCGACCGCCTACGTGGCCTACGACGCGGCCTACCAGGCTGCGTCGATCGCCACCCTGTACGGGTGGGGGTCGACCGAGGCACGGTCCCAGCTGGTGCGCCTGCGCAGCGTGAAGAAGCCGGACGGCGGCTATGGCCTGGAGCGGTCGTGGGACGCCTTCGGCGACGGCTCGCTCAACCCGGCCAGCACGAGCTACCTGGTGTCGATCACCGACCATGCCGGGATCGGGCTCCTCGCGGGTCTTCGGGCCGGCGCGGTCCCCGCGAGCGAGGTCGGCGCCCTCGTCGACCTGGTCCTGGCCTGGCCGCGCGTCGCCGGTGACCCGGACTGCCTCGCCTACTCCGTCGCCTCGACGGACCGCAAGCACTGCGTCTACAACGTCAACTCGTCCGCCTCGTGGTTCCTGCAGTCGGCCTACGACGCCGGGGTCAGGCGACCGGGTCAGCAGGAGCTGGCGCAGCGGCTCTACCAGCACGACGTGGCCAAGGCGTCCGGCGGCTGGTGGCCCTACAGCTCCAACCAGCCGACCCTCCGCCAGGACTGGAACCACAACGCCGCCATGGTCGACTTCCAGTTCCAGCTCGACGTCGAGGCCGGGCAGGCCTCCCTCGACGCCCTCATGCCGGGCGGATGGGTGCACCCGGACCGGCCGACGGCCGAGGACGTGCAGGGCTACCTGCGCCTGTTGCCGTATGCCTGCGGCTACCGCGACACCGTGCCCGCCGCGGCGCGCAGCCTGGCAGCCAGGCAGAAGGAGGCCAGCGCCTCCGGACAGCTTGCCCTGTGGGCGGTGCGCACCACGGCCTCGTGCGGACCCGGCTGAGCCGATCCGTCGGCCGAGCCGATCCGTCGGCTGGGCCGATCCGTCGGCTGGGCCGATCGCCCGCCGACCGGTCAGCCGCCGGAGGGCTTGCCGTCCGTGCCGGGCGGCGGTGACTCCAGCGGCTGGTCCTCGCGCAGGATGGTGAACAGCGACGTGGCCCGCTCGGTGTCCCACTTGACCGCGCTACCGGCTGCTGTCGGGTAGTTCAGGCTCTGCAACGGCACGACGAGGCTGAGTCCCTGGCCGCCCGAGACCGCGCGCATCGCCAGCAGCACGCGGCTCGCGTCCCGCATCGAGGTGTCCTCACCGACGATGAGCCCTTGGGCGGCGGCGTGCGTGAAGCCCCAGTAGCGGGTCGGCACGAGGACGGTCGAGGGGGTCAGCGCCTTCTTCATGATGGCGGCGAGGAAGTCGCGCTGCCGCTCGGCGCGACCGATGTCCCCGCGGGGGTCGGAGTAGCGGGCGCGGACGTAGCCGAGGGCGTTCTTGCCGTCGAGGACCTGACAGCCCTTCTTCAGGTTGATGCCGGCCTTCTTGTCGTTCATGGCGAACTTCACGCAGATGTCCACCCCACCGACGCTGTCGACGACCGACGCGAACCCGGCGAACCCGATCTCGACGTAGCCGTCGATGCGCAGGTCGGTCACCTGCTCGACCGTCTCCACCAGCAGGTTGGGGCCGCCGAACGCGAAGGCGGCGTTGATCTTGTTGCTGTCGTGGCCGGGGATCGGCACGTAGCTGTCGCGCGGCAGGGAGATGAGCGCCGGCTTGCCGCCGCTGCTCGGCACGTGCACGAGGATGATCGAGTCGGTGCGGCGACCGGCTGCGTCGCCGGTGGCGTACTCCTTGCGCTGGGCAGCGGTCAGGCCCTCGCGGCTGTCGGACCCGACGAGCAGGTAGTTGTAGCCCTTGCTCTGCGGGGGTCGGACCCCGGCGGGCGTGGTGTCGACCGTGGTGACCGAGTTCCACGCGTGCAGCGGGGTGAGCACCATGAAGGCCAGCCAGGCCACGACGACGAGCGCCACGAGCCGCCCGACCGGACGGCGCCGGCGGCGACGTGGCGCCGGCGGTACCCGGGATCCCCCGGAGCCCCCCTGTCCCCGACCCTGCTTGCGGCCGCGCACGTTGACCACGTACGTGTCGTCGGAGTCGTCCTCCCAGGCAGGGGTGGACCCGACGCGGCCGCGCTGCGGGATGGGGCGGGCGTCGTCCGGCCCGCTGTGGCGTGCACTCATCTCGCCAGTGTCCGCTGCCGGGAGCGGGCGTGGCAAAACGACGGCGTCGAGCCCGGCCTGAGGTCGCACGACACTCAGAAGATCCCACGCGTCACAAGAATCCCGCAGGCACCACTTCATACTGGTTCACCATGAGCCGTACGCCCGCCCCGTCCCCCGTGGACGACGAGGCCGGCGTGTACGTCTCCGGCCGCGCACACCGCACCCTCGCCGACGTGGACGTGCTCGGTGCCGGGATGCGTCGCCGCCGCGCGTTCACCCTGGTCCTGCTCACCCTCGTGGTGCCGGGCAGCGCCCAGATCGTCGCCGGGAACCGCCGGCTGGGCCGGTTCGCGGTGCGGGTCTGGCTCTCCCTGTTCGGCCTCGTCGCCCTCCTGGGCCTGGTCTTCCTCGCCAGCCGCTCGCTCGCCATCGGCATGCTCGGACGCGGCTGGGTGCTCGCCGCGGTGGAGTGGCTGATCCTGGGGTTCGCCGGGCTGTGGGCCCTGCTGTTCGTCGACGCGTGGCGGCTCGGTCGCCCCAGCAGCCTGGTCGTGCGGGCCCGCCGGGGCCTGACCGCAGTCACCGCGGTGATGCTCGTGGTCACCTCCGGTGGCCTCGTGTATGCCGCGACGAGCGTGGGCGCCGGCAAGGACGCCCTGGGGGCGCTGTTCTCCGACGGCGAGGCCGTCGGTGCCGTGGACGGTCGCTACAACGTCCTGCTGCTCGGCGCCGACAGCGGCAAGGACCGGGTCGGCACCCGGCCGGACAGCATCCAGCTGGTGAGCATCGACGCGAAGACCGGTGCGCCGGTGACGTTCGGCTTCTCCCGCGACACCGAGAACATCAACTTCCGAGCAGGCTCGACGATGGCCCGGCTCATGCCCGAGGGCTGGAACTGCGGTGACGAGTGCCTGCTCAACGGCATCTACACCTGGGCCCAGGACCACGCGTCCCTCTTCCCGCCCGGCGACACCAGCCCCGGCGTCCTCGCGACCCGTGAGGCGGTCGAGGCGCTGAGCGGGCTGAGCATCCAGTACTACGTGATGGTCGACCTCACGGGCTTCCGCAAGATGGTCGACGCCGTGGGCGGACTGGACGTCACCGTGAAGTACCGCACCCCGATCGGTGGCGGCACCTCGCCGATCGTCGGCTGGATCGAGCCCGGCACCCAGCACCTCGACGGCTACCACGCACTCTGGTACGCCCGCTCGCGCCAGGGCTCGACGAACTACGAGCGGATGGCACGCCAGCGCTGCGTCCTCACCGCGATGTCGTCCCAGCTCGACCCCGAGACCGTGCTGCTGCGCTTCCAGAAGATCGCCTCCGCCAGCTCGGCGCTGATCCAGACCGACCTCCCGCAGTCCGAGCTCGGCCGGTTCGCCGACCTGGCGATGAAGGCCCGTTCGCAGAAGATCCGCGGCGTCAACTTCGTCCCGCCGCTGATCAAGCCGTGGGACTACGACCCGGACGTCATCACGCGCACGGTGTCCTCGACCATCGCCGCGTCGGAGAAGGCCGCGGCCAAGGCGGGCCCGGCCAAGAAGCCGGCGGCCACCACGTCGAGCCACGGCCACGAAGAAGGCGACGAGCAAGCCCGCGGCCCAGCCCGGGACCGCGGTGCAGGACCCGGCGAAGGCGGCCGGCAACGCGGCGGAGAGCGACCTCTCCTCCGTATGCTCAGCAGCCTCATGACCAGCACGCCCCCTGCCGCCGAGCCCCACGACCTCCCTGAGCCTCCCGACCTGCCGGGCGCCCTGCCCCGGCCCGCCCGGGTCGGGGTCGTCATGCCGATCCTCAACGAGGAGCGTCACCTCGGGGAAGCCGTCGACTCGGTGCTCGGCCAGGACTACGAGGGCCCGCTGCACCTGGTCCTCGCCCTCGGGCCGAGCCACGACCGGACCGACGCGATCGCCCGGGGCATCGCGGCCGACGAGCCGCGCGTGCGCACCGTCACCAACCCGTCGGGTCGAACCCCGGAAGCCCTCAACGCCGCCATCGCAGCCCTCGACGACGTGGACGTGGTGGTCCGAGTCGACGGGCACGGCGTCCTCGACCGCGACTACGTCCGCACCGCCGTCGAGCTGCTCGACGAGACCGGTGCCGCCAACGTGGGTGGCCTCATGGACGCGGAGGGCGTCACGTCCTTCGAGCGGGCGGTGGCCGCCGCGATGACCTCGCGGCTCGGTGTGGGCTCGGCCCGTTTCCACACCGGCGGTGACCCCGGCCCCGCCGACACCGTCTACCTGGGGGTGTTCCGCCGCGAGTGGCTCGACCGCACCGAGGGCTACGACCCGAGGTTCGTCCGCGCCCAGGACTGGGAGCTCAACCACCGGCTGCGTGCGGCCGGTGGGCTGATCTGGTTCTCCCCACGGCTGCGGGTGGCCTACCGGCCCCGGCCGACCCTGGGTGCGCTCGCGCGCCAGTACCGTGACTACGGCCGCTGGCGCAGGGTGGTGGCCCGCACCCACACGGGCACGATCAACGCCCGGTACCTCGCGCCGCCGGCCGCCCTGCTCGCCGTGGTCGTCGGGCTCGCGGGCGGCTTCGCCTGGTGGCCCCTGTGGCTGGTGCCGTCTGCATACCTGCTCGCCACGACGGTGGGTGGGCTCACCGTGGGGGACCGGCGGCTGCGGCCGCTCGACCGGCTCTGGCTGCCCCTGGTGCTGCCGACGATGCACCTCAGCTGGGGCTGGGGCTTCCTGACCAGCCGCGTCCGCATCGACTGACCCACCAGCAGGGTGGGTCAGCCGCAGGCGTCGAGGCGGTACAACGCGTAGTCGCCGGCGCGGTCCACGAGGCTGAACCCGGCATGGGCGTTGCCCACGTGGTCGACACCGGCGTAACGGCGTTCCTGGGCCCGGCTGTCGGTCATCGACGACCCGCCGGTGAGGACGTACTCCACCTTCTGCCGCTTGGCGGCCGCACAGATCGCAGGGTCCTTCGCCGCCCGGTCGAGGTCCGCGCCGAGCAGCTCCCGGTCCCCGGGGGCCCAGGCCTTCTCGGTGGGGAAGAGCAGCCGGCGGTCGCTGGTGAGGTAGAGGTAGCTGCCGCCCTGCCACGGGTTGGCGGCGACGACCGCGCCCTGCGGCACCTGGGCGCCGAGCGTCTTCAACGCGACCAGGTCGGCCTCGCTGGCCCACGACTCCTCGGGAGGGGCAGAGAAGTACGCCCGCAGCGAGTGGCGGCTGGCGCCGATGTCGACACCCGCGGTGGCCGCGGCGAAGGCGAGTGCGACGACCGCGGTCGCGGCCAGGGACGGTGCCACCCGCGACGAGCCCGGGCGGGCCCGCTCCCGGGCGCGCAGCCGGGTGTCCAGCCAGGCGGCGGCAGAGGTCAGGGCCGCCGTGGCGAGCAGGGCTGCGGTGAGCACCATCAGGGCCCCGAGCCGAGGGCTGTTGTTGTACCACGGCCAGGTGAACAACCTGGTGAAACCGTTGTCCAGCAACGAGATCGCCAGATAGAGAGCCGTCACCCCCAGGTGCGCGACGACCAGCCACAGGTGGCGTCGGCGCACCACGAGGACGACCAGTCCGGCCAGGACGACGATGCCAGCCGCCCACAGTGGCAGCAGCTCACGAGGGGCGAGGAACAGCGCGTCGACGGCGCCTTCGCTGTTGGTCATCTCGGGGCCGGGCGGGTTGGAGTCGCGCATCCCGACCGACAGCACCGTCGCCGGCACCCACACCGCCGCGAGCCCTCCGACGACGAGTACGGCGGCCAGCACCGAGCCGGTGCCGGCCCGGCGGCGGGTCGACCGCAGCGACCACCCCCTCCGCAGCAGGGCGGCGACGACGACCACGGCGCCGATCAGGACGAAGGAGATGAAGGCGTTGGGGTGCGCGATCGCCAACCCCGGCAGCGCAGCGAGACCGACGAGCAGCGACCGCACGCGGACGGGGCCGTCGACCACGGCGAGCAGGAGCGCGAGGGCGGCGGGCAGCAGGGCCTGGCCGTAGAGGTTGGGCCACAGCACGCCGTACCCCATGAGCCAGAACGGGAAGGCGGCGAAGGCCACCGAGGCGAGGGCGGCGCAGATCGTGGTCGTCCACCCGGACCCGAAGATGCGGCGGGCCAGGACGAGCAGGCCGAGCGGCCACACCACGCCCGCGAGGACCAGCGCCACGCAGGAGGCGGCCACGACCGGCGTTGCCCCGGTGACGATGGCGACCGTCGCCGCCACGCCGTGGAAGGCCGCGGGGTAGAACCCCCCACCGGTGGGCGACGCGAACCCGCCCGCGTCGAGGGAGGAGATCAGGTGTCCCTCGACCATCCACTTGATCGTGCCGAGGTGGTAGACCGTGTCCGGGCTCTGCGGGAACGCCGTGGGTCGGGCCGTCTCCGGGACCACGACGAGGAGGGCGACGACCAGGGCGAGGGCGAGGCCGACGAGCAGCGACCACGGGGACCCGTCGCCGCGGTCCCCCGGGGCCGGTTCGGGCCGCGACCTCGACAGGAGGCCGACGACGGCGCACGCGCCGACCACCACGCCCAGGCTGACCGCGAGCGGCCCGACACCCCAACGGATGTCGAGCAGCGCGGCGACGATCCCGCCGACGGCGATGGCCGTCGTGCTGAGCAGCGGACCGATGCCGACGGCGGTGGCCCAACGCAACCCCGTGAGGCGCGCGCCGAGGGCGCCGGGGGCCACCAGCAGCAGTGCAGCGAACGCCACGACAGGCACGGCCTGCAGCCAGGTGGTGGAGCCGAGAGCCATCAACGGCGCGCCGCGGGGTGAGGGGGCCGAGGGATGGCTGGGATCATGGCGGACAGCATACGAGCGGGGCATGGGGACACGGGCCACCCGTCCGGGGCGCCGCGAGGTCCGAGGTGGGCCGTGGTGCTGGCGATATGCTGCGCGGGCCCTGCCGCCGCACCGAAGAGGACCGCATGCCCACCACCGCGCGAGGCCTTCCGTGCCTGCGGTGAGGTCGCTGGCCGGGCCCCTGCGCGCGGTGCTGCGGTCGGTGTCGGCCGACGGCCCGAGCGCACCGGGGTGGCTGGCGGTGCCGCGACTGCTCGCCCTCACCGCCGTGACCGCGTTCTGGGTCGCGCGCCGCCCCGACGACGCGCTCGTGTGGCTGCTCACCGGCGTGCTGCTGGTGGCCACCGCCACCGAACCGGTGCTGCGCCGCCTCCTCCCCGCTCCCGCGGCCATCCACCTGCCGGGGTGGACGCCGCCCACGGTCTCCGCCGTCCGGCTCGTGACCCCCGCGGCGCTGGCCGCGCTCGCGCTGCTCGCCGTGGCGGCCGTGGGAGCACTCAGCCCGTGGGTCTTCGCCGTGGCCGCGGCAGTCCAAGGGGTGCCCCTCGCGCTCGCCGCCGGCCAGGCGCTGCGGGCGTATGTCGCGCGACCGGCTGCCGCTGCCGCCCTCGGTCGGGCCGTGGCCGGGGTCGCCCCGGAGTTCGTGCTCTACACGGCCAGGCGCGGCGGCGCCTACCAGCTGCAGATGTGGGTGCCGCACCTCGAGGCCCTCGGACGCCCCTTCCTGGTGGTGACTCGCGACCCGGCTGCGCTGACCGCGCTCGCCGACGTCACGGACGCACCCGTCGTCGCCTGCCCGACGTGGCGCGACCTGGACCGGGTGGTGGTCCCGAGCCTGCGGGCCGCCTTCTACGTCAACAGCGTCGCGGCCAACGCCGACTTCGTGACCTACCGCCAGCTGACCCACGTCTACCTCGGGCACGGCGAGTCCGACAAGGCGCTGTCGCACCACCCCGCGCACGCGATGTACGACCGGGTGTTCGTCGCCGGTCAGGCCGCGGTGGAGCGGTACGCAAGGCACGGGATCTCGGTCCCGGCCGAGAAGTTCGTCGTCGTGGGCAGCCCCCAGTCGGTGGCCGTCGAGGCGGCAGCGGACGGGGCCGTGGTCCCGGCCGGCGCGGTCCTCTACGCCCCCACCTGGCAGGGCTACAACGACGACTCCTCCTACTCCTCGCTGCGGCGCGGGGTGCAGGTCGTCCGCGCCCTGCTCGAGCTGCCCGGAGCCGTGGTGTTCCGACCGCACCCGTTCTCGCGGACCCGGCCCACCGAGCACGGCTACGTCGCTGCCGTGGAGGAGCTGCTGGCCGCCGATGCGCGGGCCACGGGACGCGCCCACGTGTACGGCGTCGAGGAGCCGTTCGCCGCGAGCGCGAACCGGGTGGTGGCCATGGTCGCGGACCTGTCCAGCGTCGTGACGGAGTTCCTCGCCTCGGGCAAGCCGCTCGCCCTGCTCACCGACGGTGCGCCGGACTTCGCCGCGCGCAACCCGGTGGCGCTGGCGGCATACCTCGTGGGTCCGGGGCTGGAGGAGCTGCCCGCCGTGCTGGCCCAGATGCTCGGCGACGACCCGTTGCGCGAGGAGCGGGTGGCCGTCCGCCGCCACTACGTCGGGGCCGAGGGGGACCGGGCGTTCGCGCAGGCGGTGCTCGCCGTCCTCGACGCCCCGCGCGGGGCGGACGGCGGCGCCGGCGCCAGCCGGTAGGGTCTGGCGCGTGACAGCGTTGCGCACGGTTGCCGTGGTCCTTGCCGGTGGAGTCGGGAGCCGGGTGGGACTCAGCATCCCCAAGCAGCTCATCAAGATCGCCGGCCGGCCGATCATCGAGCACACCATCGAGGTACTCGACAGCAGCCCGCTCGTGGACGAGATCGTCATCATGATGACCCCCGGGCACCTCGACCCGGTGCGGGCGATCGTCGCCAACGGTGGCTACACCAAGGTCACCCAGATCCTCGAGGGCGCCGACACCCGCAACGGCACCACCGGTCGCGCGCTGCAGGCCCTGGGCCCGGGGGAGTGCAACGTGCTGTTCCACGACGCCGTCCGTCCCCTGCTGAGCCAGCGCATCGTGCGCGACTGCGTGGCCGCCCTGAAGACCTACGAGGCGGTCGACACCGCGATCCCGTCCGCCGACACGATCATCTCGGTCACCGACGACGACGAGATCAGCGATGTCCTCAAGCGTTCCGAGCTGCGTCGCGGCCAGACGCCGCAGGGCTTCCGCAAGTCGGTCATCTCGAAGGCCTACGAGCTGGCCTCGCAGGACCCGAACTTCACCGCCACCGACGACTGCACCGTGGTGCTGCGCTACCTGCCCGACGTGCCGATCGCGGTGGTCGCGGGCGACGAGCGCAACATGAAGGTCACCGAGCCGATCGACGTCTACCTCGCCGACAAGCTCTTCCAGCTCACCAGCCACGACCTGCCGCAGGACCACACCGACGACGAGTTCGGCGAGGTGCTGCGCGGCAGGACCGTCGTCGTCTTCGGCGGCAGCTACGGCATCGGCGCCGACATCGTGACCCTGGCGGAGCGGTTCGGGGCGACGGTGCGCGCCTTCAGCCGGTCCGGCACGCGTACGCACGTCGAGCGCCGCGCCGACATCGTGGCCGCGCGCCAGCAGGTGCTCGAGGAGACCGGCCGGGTCGACTTCGTCGTCAACACCGCCGGGGTCCTGCCCCGCGGGACGCTCGAGGAGACGACCGAGGAGACCATCTACGCGGCGACCGAGGTCAACTACATCGCGCCGATCCTCATCGCCCAGGAGTTCTACCCCTCCTTGCGCGAGTCCGGGGGAGGGCTGCTGCTGTTCACGTCGAGCTCCTACACCCGGGGCCGCTCCGGCTACAGCCTCTACTCCTCGGCCAAGGCCGCGACGGTCAACCTCACCCAGGCGCTGTCGGACGAGTGGGCGACGTCGGGGGTGCGCGTCAACTGCGTCAACCCCGAGCGCACCGGCACACCGATGCGCACCAAGGCTTTCGGCCACGAGCCCGCCGACAGCCTGCTCGAGTCCGAGACGGTGGCCCGCGCCGCCCTGCGCGTCCTGGTCTCCGAGCTGACGGGGCACGTGATCGACATCCGCCGCGCCGACCCGTTCACCTCCCACGAGCTGACGGCGGCGCTCGCCCACGACATGCACCAGACCGAACCGCACGACGAGATGCCCGAGGACGCCGAAGCCGCCGGTGGCGGCTCCGGACAGGGCTAGCAGCCGGCGGCCCCGGCCGCCACGAAAGGGGTATGCAGTGTCCGTCAAGGTGAGCGTCGTGGTCCCGGTCTACAACCCCGGCCCCTACATCGACCCGTGCATCGAGTCCCTGCTGGCCCAGACGATGCCGGCGCAGGACCTCGAGCTGATCTTCGTCGACGACGGGTCGACCGACGACTCCCTCGCCAAGCTGCAGGCGGTGGCCGCCCAGCACCCCCAGGTCACCGTCATCCCGATCCCCAACTCGGGGTGGCCGGGCAAGCCGCGCAACACCGGCGCCGACCAGGCCAAGGGCGACTACGTCATGTTCGTCGACCAGGACGACACGATGGAGCCGGAGGCGCTCCAGCGGATGCACACCCTCGCTGCCGAGGTCGGTGCCGATGTCGTCCTCGGCAAGGTCATCAGCGACTTCCGGGGGGTCAACCACGAGGTCTACCGCACCCACCGGCCGTCGTGCACCGTCTTCGACGCGCCCCTGATGGAGAGCCTCACCCCCCACAAGATGTTCCGCGCGGACTTCCTGCGAGAGAAGGGGATTCGCTACCCCGAGGGCCCGAGACGGCTCGAGGACCAGCTCTACATGGCCAAGGCCTACTTCGCCGCGTCGGCCGCGACGATCGTCGGTGACTACGTCTGCTACCGCTACCTGCGCCGCCCCGACGGCGGCAACGCGGGGTCCAAGCGGTTCGACCCGGCCGTCTACTACGCCAACCTGCGCGAGGTGCTCGACGTCGTCGACGCCCACACCGCGCCGGGTGAGGAGCGCGACCACTTCTACCGCCGGTTCCTGCGCGTGGAGCTGCTCGGCCGCCTGGGCGGGTCCAAGGTCCTGAAGCACCCGGAGGACTACTTCGAGGCCCTGCTGCGCGAGGTCCGCGGACTGCTGCAGGAGCGCTTCCCCGCCTCCGTCGACGCCGGTATGGGTGCCGCGATGCGGGTCCGTGCCGGCATCGTCCGCGCAGGCGGACGTGAGCAGATCCTCGCGCTGGCCCACGAGTACAACGCCGTCAAGGCTGCCGCCGTGCTCACCGGCATGCGCTGGGTCGGGTCGTCCTTCGAGGTCGACGTGGAGGTGCGGCTCACGCACCGCGGCAAGCCACTGGTGCTCGAGGCCCGGGACGGGCGGCTGTTCCTACCGCGTTCGGTCGTGGGCGACGCCTGCACCGACGACGAACGCCGGGTCGACGACCAGCTCGACACCGCTCACGGCGATGTCGTGCTGCGGCACCGCGAGCTGCGCGACGAGTGGTACCTGCCGCAGCCGTTGGAGGTCGCGCTGGAGACCTCGGGTGCCGGCCAGGAGGTCGTCTGGCGCGGGACCGCGACGGTCGACCCGGCCACCGCCGCGGGAGGAGCGCCGCTGCGCGAGGGCAAGCAGGACTTCCACCTGCGGCTCGGAGCCTTCGGCTGGGCCCGCCAGCAGCGGCTCGGTGCGGTCCGCAGCGAGGGCCTGGTCGTCCCGGACCTGCTCGCCGAGACGGCAGGGCGCCTCGTCGAGCGCTTCGACACCGACCCGCACGGCAACCTCAGCCTCAATGTCGCGATCACCAAGGACCGGGCCCGCACCCTGCTCGCGCGGACCTCGGTGCGGTCGGCCTCGAGGACCCGGGTCGAGCTGGCCCCGAACCTCCACCTGGCGCAGGACGGCGGCAAGGGCACCCTCGCGCTGCGCCGGGGCGACGGCCACCGCACCTCGTGGTCGGTGTCCACGGACGGGGCGGGCAGCAGCAGGAGCTGGGTCGCCCAGGCGCCCGAGGGCGAGTCGCTGCGCCCGGGGACCTACGAGCTCACGCTGTCCGCGCCGGGGCCGTGGGGCTCGGTCCGGCTGCTCGAGGTCGTGGTCGTGTCCGTCCTCGGGGTGAGCACCAGGGCGGCGACAGCAGGTCCGACGACGGCCGAGCGGCTCACCGGGCTGGCGGCCCGGGCTCGCCGGGCGCTGCCGGGCTGACGACCGGCCGACCCCACGCGGCGACGGCTTCGTCGAAGGCACGGTCGAACCGCACGACGGGGTCGCCTTCCTGCTCACCGAGCAGGTACGCCGTGGTGCGGGCCCGCTCCTCGCTGAGCGAGTCGGCATCCCGGGCGTCCTGGACGTACTGCGCGACGTCGCTGCCGTCTCCCATGAGGATGTAGGCACCAGCGGCAGACGGGAACTCCACCCGGAACTGCGCCGCACTGGTCGTCCCGAAGTGCGTGACGACGTAGGGCTTGCCCGAGGCGAGGAAGTCGGTGATGACGCTCGAGATGTCGCTGACCAGCAGGTCCGCCCGGTTGAACGCCGAGTAGAGCCCCTCGGACCCGGTGACGACCTCGTGCGGGTGGCCGGCCGCCCGGACCAGGTCCTTGAGGGATTCGACCTCGTCGCCGAAGGCGGGGTCGTCGGTGCCGGTGCCGGGGTGCGGCTTGAAGAGCACCCGCACCCCGGGGAGGGCGAGCAACGTCTCGAGCAGGACGCGGCCCTGGCTCAGGACCGAGGAGTACTCCCACTCGGCGAAGAAGCCCTCGCGGGTGGGGGCGTAGAGCACGGTGTAGTCCCAGCGCGCCTCGCCGTCCTCGCCGTGGTGGTCCTCCGCGAGGGGTGCGACGACCCTTTGGATCTGCGCCAGCTGGGGACGCCCGATCTCGCGCACCTGCTCGTCCCGCACGCCGACGTCGGCGACGCGGTAGCGGTCGCGGGCGGCGGGACCGCTGACCCAGGCCTCGTCGAAGATGCGGGTGAGGACGGTGGCGCTGCCACCCTTGTCACTGTCGCCGTGGCCGACGAACACGTCGACGATGCCGGGCAGGCGCAGGAGGTGGTTGTTGGTGGCGACGTTGGACGGGTAGAGGGCGATCCGCACCGAGGGCGGCACCACCCGTTCGAGGTCGCCAGCGCGGGTGACCATGACGACGGGCAGGGAGTCGGTGGCCACGAGCGGTTCGTTCCACGGCTCGCGGACCAGGACGACCACGCGCCGGTCGACGAGCTCCAGCGTCGGCATCCACACGTTGGCGATGTAGCCGATCGCCTCGGGGCGGCTGTAGTAGAACAGCGCCTCCGGGGCGTGGGCACGCAGGGCCTCGGCGAGCAGGTCGACGGTCTTCTCGTGGGGGGTGTCGTGACGGGCGCGCAGCGCGTCGGCGAGGGCGAGCGCCACGAACAGGACGCAGATGACCGCGGCGACGGCGGCCGCTACAGGCACGGCGGTGTCCGGACCACCGGCGAGGGGGACCACCAGCCCGGCCACCATGGCCAGGGTGGCCACGGAGACCCACCGCTGGCCCTCGCCGAGCAGGGCCGGCGCCAGTGGTGGCTGGCGGACCACACCGGGGACGTCGAAGTTGCGCCACGACACCGGGGACAACCGGTGCGCGACCGCATCGGACACCAGCACCTGCAGCGCCAGGCGCGACGACCAGACCAGGACGAGGGTGAGCGCGACGAGGATGACGGTGCCCTGGTCGGCGGCGAACCCTGCGACCGCGAGACCGCCGAGGAGCAGGCCCCGCAGTCCGGTGCGCACCGTCAGACCGGCGCCGAATCCCTCGAGGGCACGCGCGACAGCGGGCCGCTGGCGGACCAGGCCCTCGCCGAGGAGGCCGACGACGGTGCCCACGGCGAAGACGACGGCGGCGAGCAGCGGGTGCGCGCCGGCCAGCGGCAGGGCGAGGACGAGCAGCGCGAACCCGGCGCCGAGCACGCCGATGACGGGCAGGTAGGTCTTCACGCGTCCTCCTGGATCGCTTCGGCCTCGATGGCCTGCGCCTGCGCCGTCGCGGCGGCCCGGGCGAGGGCGTCGTCGCCACGGCCGACGGCTCGGGTGACCTCGGCCGTGAAGCGGGCGATGGGGTCCTCCACGGGTGCGCCGAGGAAGTACGTCGCGAGCTCGTGCCGCCGCAGGCGCAAGGTGTCCGGCCCTGCGGCGTCCTCCAGGGCGGCGAGCACGGCGGCCCGGTCGCGACCGACCACGCCGCCCCCGGCGGTGCTCGGGAACTCCTCGTGGAACTGCGCGAGGGGGACGTCCTTGGGGTTGGTGACGAGGTAGGGCTTGCGTGAGGCGAGGAAGTCGGCCACGACGCTGGAGATGTCGGCGATGAGCACATCGGCCTCGTTGAAGGCCCGGTAGAGGGCGTCGGGTTCGGTGCCGACGACCTCGTGGGGCCCGGAGGCGAGCCGGCGCTCGATCGCCGCGCGGGCGCCGGCGGCCTTCTCGAGCCGGGTGCCGGTGGCGGGGTGGGCCTTGAACAGCACACGGATGTCGCGGTCCGCGCCCAGCAGGGCGTCGACGACCAGCTCACCCATGGGGGCCACGGAGGAGTAGTTGACCCCCTCGAAGTTGCCCTCCCAGGTGGGGGCGTAGAGGACGGTGAGCGGCGAGGCCCGCCGGGCGCCGTCGGGGACCGCCTCGATGTGGGCCAGCTGCGGACGGCCGACGGTGACGAGCTGGTCGGCACGCACGCCCTCACCGCGCTGGAGGTAGCGGTCGCGCGCTGCCTCCCCGGCCACCCAGATCTCGTCGAACACCCGGTGCAGCGGGCTGTAGGTGACCGACTTGTCACCGTCACCGTGGTTGATGAACACGTGGCGCAGCCCGCGCAGCCGGATCATGTGGTTGTTCTTGATGACCGTCGTCGGGTACAGCGCCACCCGCATCGACGGCAGCTGGAACGCCTCGACGTCCTTGGCCCTGGGCAGCACGACGACCGGGGTCCGGGTCGGCAGCAGCGCCTCGAGGTGGCGGCTCTCACGGATGAAGATCACGCTCGGCTGCTCGATGCGGTCGATCGTCTCGAGCCAGACGTTGAGCTGGTAGGTGGTGTCGGGACCTCCGCTGAAGTAGACGACCACCTCGGGCGCCAGCACCTCGAGCGCGCTCAGGACCTTGGCCTTCTCCTCCGCGGGCGTGGCGAGGCGACCGACCAGCCGGCGCCGGGCCAGTCCCCCGCTGGACCACGAACACCGCGCCTCCCACGACGACGGCCAGCGCGACCCAGACCGGCCAGCTGGCGCGGAGCGTCCACGACAGCCACAGGCCGAGGACGAGGGGCACGTCCACGTGAAGGGCGAACCTCGCCCCCGAGACCGTCCAGACCCGCGGGAGCGTGGTGGGCAGGATCTGCGGGCCGTCGGCCGCCCCGTCGACGTCCAACCCCCGCCACCAGACGCGTCCGCGCCGCAGCCGCCGGTTGCGTGCCCCGACCACCCGGTATGCCGCGTGGGCGGCGTGGACCGCGAGCACCCCCGCGAGTGCCGCGGTCACCGTGAGGGCGGAGGGGCGGGTGATCAGTGCCCAGCCGAGGAAGGCGACGCCCTCGCGGAAGAGGTGGCGGTGCACCGGGGCCATCTCCCGCTCGTTGAACCAGGTCACGGCGCGGGGGTCCACCCGGTAGAACGCGGCGTCGGCGACGTAGTTGACGACCAGCGCACCGGCGAGCAGCCAGCCCTGCCCGGCCAACGCCGCCACCAGCATCGTGGCCGAGCTGAGCACCCAGACGAGGCTGACCAGGACCTCGCTCCTGCGCAGGGCCGATGCCAGTCGAGTCATGGTGTCCGTTCGTCGGTTCGGGTGTGGTCTGGGGAGGTTTGGCACAGCTTTCCGGGGCGCTCGTGCGCGCCCTCCACCGGGCTGCGCCGAGGATACCGGGGTGGCGTACCCTCGGTCGTCGGGCCGACGCGAGATGATGCCCACCCGAACCCACGGGCGGGCAGGCACCCACGACAGGCAAGGACCCATGAAGCTGATCACGCGAACGCAGGCGATCGTGGCCCGGCGCAGCGTGCTGTGGACCCTCGTGATCCGTGACCTGCGGGTCCGCTACTCGCGCAGCGTCCTCGGCTACCTCTGGACGATCCTCGACCCGCTGCTCATGTCGTCGGTCTACTTCGTCGTCTTCGTCTACATCCTCAAGCGGGACAACCTCGGCCACGAGCCGTACTTCATGTTCCTGGTCGTCGGCCTGCTGTCGTGGCAGTGGTTCTCGGGTTCCCTGACCGACACCTCGCGTGCCCTGATCCAGGAGTCCAAGCTCGTCCGGTCCACGAACCTGCCCCGCGAGATGTGGGTGCTGAGGGTGGTGCTGTCCAAGGGGATCGAGTACCTCCTGTCCCTGCCGGTGCTGCTGTTCTTCATGGCCGTCTACCTCGTCAAGGGGGAGCTGCACGTCAACTGGTGGCTGCTGCTGTTCCCGCTGGCGATCGTGTTGCAGGCGGTGGCCCTGACCGGCATCGGCCTGATCCTGGCCCCGGTCACGGCGCTGGTGACCGACACCCAGCGGGTCGTGCGCATCCTCACCCGGGTGCTCTTCTACGCCACCCCCGTGATCTACGCGGGGCACCTCGTCCCCGAGCCCTACGACAAGGTGACCTGGATCAACCCCCTCGCGGGCATCCTGGAGATCATGCGGGCCGGGCTGTTCTCCCACGACAGCTTCCCGATCCTGTGGGGGGCCATCGCCACCTCCGCGGTGATCTCCTTCGGGCTGTTGGTCGCTGGCTTCACCGTCTTCTCGCGGCTCGAGCGTGCCGTCCTCAAGGAGATCTGATGACCGCCCACGACGAGCAGCCCGTCATCTCGGTGCGCGACCTCGGGATCGAGTTCTACCGGTCGCGCCGGCGCCGGATGCAGCTGCGCGAGATGCTGTTCCACGGCCGGAGCGGCGCGCCCAAGCAGACCTTCTGGGCGCTGCGCAACATCAGCTTCGACATCCACGAGGGTGACGCGGTCGGGCTCGTCGGCGGCAACGGCGGCGGCAAGAGCACCCTGCTCAAGATGATCGCGGGGGTCCTGCTGCCCGACGAGGGTTCGGTCGAGGTGCGCGGCGGTGTCGCCCCGCTCATCGAGCTCACCGGCGGCTTCCTCGGCGAGCTGTCGGCCCGGGACAACATCCACCTGACCGCTGGGCTGCACGGGCTGAGCAAGACCGAGATCGAGGAGCGGTTCGACGACATCGTCGACTTCGCCGGTCCCGAGGTCCGCGCCGGCCTCGACACGCCATACCGGCACTTCTCCTCGGGCATGAAGGTGCGCCTCGGGTTCTCGGTGGTCACCACCCTCGACGAACCGATCATCCTGGTCGACGAGGTGCTGGCCGTGGGCGACCGGGCGTTCCGCGAGAAGTGCTACCGGCGGATGGAGTCGCTGCTCGCCGACCGCAAGACGCTCTTCCTGGTGTCCCACTCCGAGCGCGACCTGCGCCGGTTCTCCACGCGGGGGATCTACCTCAAGCGCGGCGAGCTGATGATGGACGGCCCGATGGAGGACGTCCTCGACCGCTACAACCACGACCTGGACGCCGGGGCGTGAGGGCCGACCCCGAACCGACCGGCACCGAGCCGACGGGCGCCGAGCCGACCGGCGCCGAGTCGACCGGTCCGGGACCGAGCGTCGGCAACGACGCGGCCCGCGCGGTGCACGGCCTGAGCGCAGGCGCCGACGTCGTGCTGCTCGGGGGCGTCGCATCCTCCCCGATGCCCAGGACCCTTGCGGCACTGGGCATCGTGGGCTCGTCGGTGACGCTGTCGGGCGCGCTGCCGGCGCAGCTGTCCGGTCTCGCCGAGGCACTCGAACGCACCGACGCCGCGCCCGCGGTGGTCGCAGCCGACGACCTCGTCATCTCCGAGGTCGCCCTGCTGGACCTGCTCGACCGGCCCGGGGTGCGCACCGCGGCCCTGGTCGCCGACCCCCTGGCGCTCACCGAGGGTGCTGCACTGGCGACGCCGGCGCGTGCCGGGCGCGACGGCAAGCTCCTGGAGTCCGTCGGCACCACGGCCCACACTCGTGACCGACCCCGACCGTGCACTGCCGGGTGTCCTGCGCATCGCCGGCGCCGACCGCGCCGAGGCAGCCCGCCTCCTGCGGGCGGCGGCGCCCCTCAGCGAACCCTGGGGGTCCGATGCCGTGGCCGTGACCACGCTGGTCCTGGTCCGCGGTGGACTTCCGGTGCAGGCCAGCCCGCTCGGCCCGTTCGACTGGTCGCGCCCCGGGGTCCGGGCCGTCGGGGCGGCGGGGGAGCCGTGGCGCCAACGCCTGCGCGGAGCCTCCCGCGGTGGCGACGGCTTCTTCTCGACGTACGCCGTGCGCCCACTCTCACGCCGGCTCACCGGGGTGGGCCTGGGCCACGGGTGGACCCCGAACGTCGTGACCGTGGTCTCGCTGGTCTTCGGCGTCGTGGCGGCGCTGCTGGTCGCGACCGGCGCCTGGTGGGCGTGGGTCGTCGCGGCCGTGCTGCTGCTCGTGGCCCTGGTCGTCGACTGCGTGGACGGCGAGATCGCCCGGTTCACCCGCAGGTTCAGCCCGCTCGGTGCCTTCCTCGACGCGGTGGGTGACCGCGTCAAGGAGTACGCCGTCCTCGCGGCCGTCGCCGCCGTCGCCGTGCGGGAGGGCTCCGACGGCTGGCCCGTCGCCCTGGCGGCCATGGGCGTGGTGACCCTGCGGCACCTCGAGGACTACGCCTACGAGCACCGGTTGCGTGGCTCACGGGCCAGCCGCCCAGACCTCCTGCCGGTGGACGCACCGCGGGACCTCGGCCCGGAGGGCGCCCGGACGACGTTCGGCCCTGCGCCGAGCACGCGTACGCAGGTGGTGCACTGGACCAAGAAGGTGGTCCACATGCCCATCGCCGAGCGCTACCTGCTCATCTCGCTGACGTTGTTGACCCGGCGCCCGATGCTCGTCCTCTGGGTGCTCACGGTCGCCGTGGCCATCGCCGTGCTGTGGACCCAGGGTGGGCGGGTCGTCGCAGTGCTGGCCGGCCGTGACCCGTCCTGGCCGGCGGTGCGTCGAGCAGCCGGTCGAGGGGACCTGGACGAACAGCTCGACCTGGGTCCGCTCGGCGTGGCGGTGAGCCGCGTGCTGCACGCACCGTTCCTCGTCGGACTCCTCGGCGCCACGGTGCTCGTCGCCGGCCTGCCCTGGCTCGTGTGGTCGGGCCGGCTCGGTCCGGCGATCCTCACCGCAGCGGTCGGCTTCCTGCTGGTGGCCGCAGCCTGGCGGCCGCCGGTGCACCACCGCATCGCCTGGCAGGCGCCTGCCGCCCTGTGGGTGGTCGAGGTGCTCACCGTGGGGGTGCTCGTCCACCACACCCTGGACTCGTGGTCGGCGGCGGCCTTCGCCTACGTCGCTGCGGTCGCCTACCACCGCTACGACGTGGTCTACCGGCTGCGCGACACCGGCACGGCGCCCGCGACGTGGGTGGCGGCCATCGGGCTCGGCACCGACGGCCGGGTGCTCGCCCTGCTCCTCGTCGCGGCGTTCGCCCCCGGTGCGGTCGTCCCGCTGCTGTGGGTGGCCGCCGGGCTGCTTGCCGCCGCCTACCTCAGCGAGTCCTTCGTGGGCTGGCGCCGGTGGATCGCCGCCCAGCCCGATCCGCTGCGCACAGGATCGCCGGCATGAGCTCGCTCGCCCACGACCCGTCCGAGAACCGGCCGACGATCGCCGAGCTCAAGGCGGTGGCGCAACCCCCCGAGCACATCGCGCGCTACAACGCCGAGCACTGGGCCGGGGCCCTCTACATCCGGCACCTGTCGATCTACGCCACCCGGGCGATGCTCCCCACCCGCATCACCCCGAACGGCGTCACCTGGCTGATGATCGCCGTGGGCGTGCTGGGCGCCGCAGCTCTTCCGCTGGGCGGCGTCGTCGGTCCGCTGGTGTGCGTCCTGGCGATGCAGCTGCAGATCCTGCTCGACTGCAGTGACGGGGAGGTCGCCCGGTGGCGGCAGCGCTTCTCACCCGCGGGCATCTACCTGGACCGGATCGGTCACTACGCCACGGAGGCCGCGATCCCCGCGTTCCTCGGCCTGCGCGCCGACGGCTGGTCGCCGGCCGACCCGCTCGACGTCGGTGGCTGGACCGTCCTGGGCCTGCTCGTGTCGATCGTCGTGCTGCTCAACAAGGCCTTCACCGACCTCGTGCACGTCGCCCGGGCCAAGACCGGTCGGCCGATGCTCGAGGACGTCGCGGCCACGACGCGGTCGAAGGTGTCCGGCCTGGCGGCCGTCCGTCGGGCGATGGGCTACCTGCCGATCTTTCGCGCCTTCGTGGCGGTCGAGGCCTCCCTGCTCGCGCTGCTCGCCGGGCTCGTCGACGTCACCCGCGGGGACCTCCTGGGCACCCAGGTCCTCGTCGTCGTCATGGTGCCGCTGGCCCTGGTCACCGCCGGCGGTCACCTCCTCGGGGTCCTCACCAGCTCGAGGCTGGACTGACCGTGGCCACGGCACGACCGGTGCAGGTGCGCCAGTGGGCCCAGGAGCACGGTGAGGTCGGCGGGGTGCACGCCAGCCACCGCCGGCTGACGGTGACCCTGCGCTCGGAGGGCCACGACGTCCGATACGTCGACACCGGGTCGCCCAGCCGCGCGGTCCGTGCCCTGCCAGCGGTCTGGGGCCGACGGTCCCTGCACCTGTTCCACATCACCCGGCTGTGGCGCGCGATCGTCCTGGCACCGGTCTTCGCCGCGCTCCCGGGCCGGACCGTGCTCGTGCTCCACTCCGGCTCCACCCTGGCCCAGGTGCGGCGCCTGGGCCGGGTCGGCACGGCGGTGCTCCGCCTCACCCTGCACGCCTACGACGAGATCTGGGCCGTCAACGACGAGATCGGCAAGGTCCTGCCCGGCGTCCTGCGAGACCGCGTCAGGGTCGTGACACCGTTCACGCCGATGCCGCACGACCCCTCCCTCGAGGCGACCGCTCGCGACCCTCACGCCGTGGTCGTCGCCACGAACGCCGGCCTCGAGCACTACCACGCCGACCTCGCCGTCGAGGCGGTCCGCAGGGTGCGCGCCACAGCGTGGCCCGACGCCACCCTGCGGATCCTCGCCTACGGCCACGACGGGGAGCAGCTCACGACCTTGCGTCGGCTGGTCGCGGGGCACCCGTGGGTCACCCTGACCTTCGACTCGCCAGCGCACGAGGTGGCGCAGGTGCTGCGCGCCAGCGCCGTCTTCCTGCGACCCACCGCGTGGGACGGCGACTCCGTCATCGTCCGCGAGGCGCTCGCCGCCGGTGCGAGGGTGGTCGCGAGCGACACCTGTCCGCGCCCTCAGGGCGTCGAGCTGGCGGCCCTGGACGCCGCTTCCCTGGCCGACGCCCTCGTCGACGGTGGGCGGCCGAGCACGGGGGCGGGCCTGTCGACGACCACGATGCTCGACGCGACCCACGATGCCGCCGCGGTCGTGGCCGGGCGGTAGCCTCGGCGCAGCGCACCACCCACCTGTCCGGGTCGGCACACGAGGAGCCCCTGTTGAGCAACCGCACCGTCATCACGTTCGGCACGTTCGACGTGCTGCACGTCGGGCACGTCCGCGTCCTCAAGCGGGCCGCGGAGTTCGGTGACCGGCTCGTCGTGGGGGTCTCGGCGGACGCCCTCAACATGACCAAGAAGGGTCGCGCCCCGGTCTTCGACCAGGACGAGCGGGTCGAGATCGTCAGCAGCCTCGCGGTCGTCGACGAGGTCTTCGTCGAGGAGTCGCTGGAGAAGAAGCGCGACTACATCCTCGAGCACGGGGCGTCGGTGCTCGTCATGGGTGACGACTGGACCGGCAGGTTCGACTGGGTGAGCGACGTCTGCGAGGTCGTCTACCTGCCGCGCACCCCGTCGGTCTCGACCACGGGGTTGATCGAGCACATCGCCAAGATCGCGCCCTGAGGCCGATCCCGCGCCGGGAGCTCAGCTGGGCGGGTCGACCGGGACATCCCCCGAGGATGTGCCTGCGGGAGAGCCGGTGGGGGAGTCGGGCAGCCGGGCCTCGCGGTCCTGCCCCGGCGGGAAGTCGCGCTCGGCCTCGTCGAGCGCCAGCCGGCGGGCCAGGCGGGTGTAGCGCGTCTCGAGCTCACGGAACCGCAGGTAGGTGGTCACCGTGAAGCTGAGGAACGCCACCACGAGGGCGTAGAGCACCATGTCGGTGCCACGGCCGACGCCCACGACGTGGGCGATGCGGTTCCACACGTTGGGGATGAGGATCGAGACCACGGCGAAGGAGGCGAACAGCAGCAGCCCGAGCCGCCGGATCGCCTGGGCGCGCGCCCCGTTGGACCGGAACAGCCGGGCGACGACCGCCACGACGACGGCGATGAGCACCACCTGGATGAGCACGATGTTGGTCATCGCAGGATCAGCTCCACGAGGATGTTGACGGCGTTCCAGAGCGACTGGCCCTTGGCCTTGGAGTAGTCGGTGTAGAGGATGTGCACGGGACTCTCGCCGTAGCGGACGTCCAGGTCGCCGATCTGCGCGACCAGCTCGGAGGCGTGCGCCATGCGGTTCTGGGTGATGTCGATCCGCTCGACCACACCGCGCGACAGCAGGCGCAGGCCGTTGTGGGCGTCGGTGAGCCGGGTCTTGGTGGTGAGGTTGGTGTAGCCGACCGCAGCGCGCAGGACGAGCTTCTTGAGCACGGACGCCTTGGTGCGGTCGTCGAGGAACCGAGACCCGAAGACGACCTCGAGCGACTCGGCACGGGCCTTCTCGAGCATGGCCACGACGTCGGAGACCTGGTGCTGGCCGTCGGCGTCGAAGGTGACGACCCACGCCATACCGGGGTCGCCCAGGGCGTAGGTGAAGCCGGTCTGCAGGGCGGCGCCCTGGCCGAGGTTGAAGGGGTGGCGCACCACGACGGCCCCCGCGGCCTCGGCCACTGCCGCGCTGGCATCGGTCGAACCGTCGTCGACGCAGACGACATGGGGGAAGACCGCCCGCGCGGTGGTCACCACGTCGCCGATGACCTGGGCCTCGTTGTAGAGCGGGATGACCAGCCAGACGTCGTCGTTCATCGTCGGTCAGCCTAGTGGGCCGCCGCGGTGGCACTGGTCAGGCGCAGAGGTCCAGGAGGGGAATTGCCGCAGCGGGTGCCGCTGCGAGGCACATCACGAAACGGCCACGTGGTTCCCCTCAGCCCGGGACGACGGTGACCGATGTGTGACTGTGGGGGCTGTTGCCCGATTCGTCGGCGTCCACCACCCCCTCCACAGACCCTGAAAGTGAGAGGACACCTCCCGTGTTCCGAATGACGCGACGGCATGCCGTCCGCTCCCTCGCCACCACGGCCGTCGGTGCCGTGGCCCTCGGCCTGGCCGTGCCCACGGGCGCCGCTGCCGCCGGGAACACCCCGGACCCGCAGTGGGGAGCCAACCAGCCCCGTCCGACGTTCAGCGAGAGCCCGACCGACGGCAACCCCGACGGCCCCGCCCCCGACGCGTCCGCCCCGACCGTCTCCGGCGCCGCGGCCGCGGCCGCCGTCGCGCAGGACGCCCGGCGCGCAGCGGTCGCCGGCTCGACGCTGGCCGCGGCCCCCTCGTGGGTGCTGCGCGGGGCCGGCTGGGGTCACGGCATCGGGATGAGCCAGTACGGCGCGTACGAGATGGGGAAGGCAGGCAGCAAGGCCCCGGACATCCTCAAGCACTACTACACAGGCACCACCTACGACGCAGTCACGGACAGCCAGACCCTCGACGTCAACATCCTCAACCAGGTGTCCGGCTCGAGCACCGTGACCGCGGTCCCGTCGCTGGTGGCGGCCGGTAACGGCGGCGGTGCGTTCACCGTCACGGTCGCAGGGGACTCCCGGACGATGACCGGCAAGCTGGGCGACGCGGTGTCGTTCAGCCGTGTCGGCGACACCATCAAGGCGAGCTGCTCGTCGTGCACCGGGGCGACGACCCTGGCCGGCACGACGGCCATCCTGCGCTGGGACAGCCTGCCCGGGATGAACGACAAGACCCTGATGAAGATCGGCGGGACGCTGTACCGCGACGGCACCGTCCGGATGAAGCCCTACGGCACGAGCAGCTGGAACGTCGTCAACCGCGTGCGCCTGCACGACGAGTACCTCGACTACATCGCCGAGAGCCCGTGGTCGTGGAACCTCGAGGCACTCAAGGCCCAGGCGGCGGCAGCGCGTGGCTACGCCCTGAGCAAGTACCTGGCGCTGGGCGGCACGGTGAGGGCCTCGTGCGACTGCCACGTCTACGACACCACCGCGGACCAGGTCTACGCCGGCTACTCGACGGTGCTCAGCAACGGCAACGCGCCCTACTGGCTGAACTGGCGCACCGCGGTCCGCGCCACCGGCACCAGCAGCACGGGATACGTCGCGCGCTACCAGGGGGCGATCATCCAGGCGTTCTTCTCCTCGTCCTCGGGCGGCCGCACCGAGAACAACGAGGACGTCTGGAACGGCACCCCGCTGCCCTACCTGCGCGGCGCCTCCGACCCGTGGAGCCTCAAGGACAGCAACCCGGCCCGCGCCTGGCGCCAGGTCGCCAGCGGGCCCTCGCTCGCCCGGGCCTTCGGCCTGGGTGACGTCGCCCGCCTCGACCTGTCGGACCGCACGGCCAACGGTGGGGTCCGCACCGCCACCGCCACCTCGTCGGCCGGCTCGGTGCGCACCGTCACCGGGGACCGGCTGCGCACGGTCGTCGCCTCCGGCACGCCGTTCTCCGGCCAGGTCAACTCGACGATGATCCGCCACCTCACCGCACGCCTGTCAGGGGCCGACCGCTACGCCTCGGCGGCGGCCGTCGCCGCACGCACACCGTCGTCCGCCAGCTCGGTGGTCGTGGCCGGTGGCGACGGCCTGCTCGTCGACGCCTCGGTCTCCGGGCCGCTGGCCGCGACCGTGGGTGCACCCCTGCTGCTGACCCAGCAGGGGAAGCTCCCCGCGGCCACCGTCGCCGAGCTGAACCGTCGCGGCAGCGCGGTCAGGACGGCCTACATCGTCGGCGGCACCTCCGTGGTGTCCGAGGCGGTGGCGACCCAGCTGAGCAACCGTGGCCTCACCGTGCAGCGGCTCGGTGGTTCCAACCGGTTCGCGACCTCGGCCCTGGTCGCCAAGGCCATCAAGGCCCGGCGCGCCGTCCCGACCGTGGTCATCGCCGGCGGCGAGGGCCTGCCCGACGCCCTCGGCGTCTCGGGTCCCGCCTCGGCCCTGCGCGAGCCGATCCTGCTCACCCCGGCCGGTGGGCTGAGCTCCGACACCTGGTCGGCCCTGTCGGTCCTGAAGCCGTCGTCTGCCCGCGTTGTCGGGGGCAGCGCCGTGGTGGCCACCGGTGTGGAGGACCAAGTGCGCCGTGCCGGCGTCACCACGGTCACCAGGCTGGGCGGCGCCGACCGGTATGCCGTGTCGGCGGCGGTCGCGTCGTTCTACCGTTCGCGGGTGCCGGTGCAGTCCGAGATCGTGCTGACCTCCGGCAAGGACGCCTCGCTGGTCGACTCCCTCGTCGCCGGCACGCTGCAGCGCGTCATCGCGCTGACGCAGGGGTCCGCCCTCGGCGACGACGCCCTGGCGACGCTGCAGACCAGCTCGCAGCTGGAGACCCTCACCGCGGTCGGGGGCACCGCCGCGGTGTCGACGACGACGCTGTCGAGGGCGGCCAACAGCTGACCCCCACGACGAAGGGCCCGCACCGACGGTGCGGGCCCTTCGTCGTCGGCCCTCAGGCCAGGCGGGTCGTGAAGGCAGGCTCGGTCTTCTCGCGGACCTCGTCCTCGGTGACGCCCTCGGCCAGCTCGCGCAGGACGAGGCCGTCGGCGGTGACGTCGAAGACGCACAGGTCGGTGATGATCCGCTGGACGACGCCGCGGCCGGTGTAGGGCAGCGAGCACTCGTCGACGATCTTGTAGGAGCCGTCCTTGGCGTTGTGCTCCATCAGGACGATGACCTTCTTGGCGCCGTGGACCAGGTCCATCGCGCCGCCCATGCCCTTGACCATCTTGCCGGGGATCATCCAGTTGGCGATGTCACCGCTGGCCGACACCTGCATCGCGCCGAGGATGGCGGCGTCGACCTTGCCGCCGCGGATCATGCCGAAGCTGGTGGCCGAGTCGAAGAACGACGCCCCACGACGCAGCGTGACGGTCTCCTTGCCGGCGTTGATGAGGTCGGGGTCCTCCTCGCCCTCGAACGGGTAGGCGCCGACACCGAGGATGCCGTTCTCGGACTGGAGCACGATCTCGACGTCGTCGGGCACGTAGTTGGGCACCAGGGTCGGCAGGCCGATGCCCAGGTTGACGTAGGAACCGTCGGACAGCTCCTGCGCGGCGCGGGCCGCCATCTGCTCACGGGTCAGTGCCATGTCAGGCCTCCTGGCTCTGGGTCGTGGTGGCCTCGGTGCGGGGGCGGGTCGTCCGACGCTCGATCCTCTTGTCGGCGGCCTGCTCGGCCGTCAGCGCGAGCACGCGGTGGACGTAGATGCCGGGCAGGTGGACCTGGTCGGGGTCGAGCTCGCCGGGCTCGACCAGCTCCTCCACCTCGGCGATCGTCACCCGCCCTGCCATCGCGGCGAGGGGGTTGAAGTTGCGTGAGCTCTTGCGGAAGACCAGGTTGCCGTGGCGGTCGCCCTTCCACGCCCGGACCAGCCCGAAGTCGGCGACGATCGCACGTTCGAGGATGAACTCCTTGTCCTCGCCGTCCACCTCGAAGACCTTGCTCTCCTTGGGGGGTGAGGCCTTCGCGACCGAGCCGTCGGCGGCATACAGCCACGGGAGGCCGCCCTCGGCGACCTGGGTGCCGGCACCGGTGACCGTGTAGAACGCGGGGATGCCCGAGCCGCCGGCACGGAGCCGCTCGGCGAGGGTGCCCTGCGGCGTGAGCTCGACCTCGAGCTCGCCGGAGAGGTACTGGCGGGCGAACTCCTTGTTCTCCCCGACGTAGGAGGAGACCATGCGGCGGATCCGCTTGTCGTGCAGCAGGATCCCGAGACCCCACTCGTCCACGCCGCAGTTGTTGGAGATGGCCTCGAGGTCGGTCACCCCCGTGTGGTGGATCGCGTCGATGAGCACGCTCGGGACCCCGCAGAGCCCGAAACCACCCACCGACAGGGAGGAGCCGTCGACGATTCCGTCGATGGCCTCGGCTGCGGAGGAGACGACTTTGTCCATGGCGGGGACTCTAGTCGGACGCCATGAGTCCTCGTGCGTGGTCCCTGCCCATCGTTGCGTCGATCCCGCGTGGCGGGCGCACATGCGGACCTGATCGGCATCGGCCCGCTTCGCGTGGGCGCCCCAGCGGTATCGGCTGGACGGGGGAGACCCGGTCGAACTCCACGGTTGTAGTTCACGGGAAGCGGTGGTGACGCGTGTGAACTGGTGGGACAAATGTCTGGCCTGCCCCGGGGTCGACCTGCCCGGGACCGGCGTCGTCGACTCGCCCGCGCCCCGTCACCCGGGGCGCCGATCCCCCCTGGAGCGTCCTGTGTCGCGTGCTGTCCGTGCCCTCGGAGCGTTGAGCATCCCCGTCCTCACCATGCCCTTCGTGATCTCGAGCGCCCAGGCGGCCGGTGTGCCGAAGCCCCCGACGAGGTCGCTCCCGTCGGCGCTGGACCTGGCGTCCCCCTACCAGGCGCAGCGGTTGTGCGACCCTGTCGCCAAGCCGGGGGTGGTCGCCTTCGCGACCCTGCTCTCCAGCCACTACGGACTGGGCACCGCGTCGTACGGCATCATCCGCAGCTGCAACAGCGGCGTCACCGAGCACTCCGACGGCCGGGCGTGGGACTGGATGCTCAGCGTCAACAAGCCGAACGAGAAGGCGGTCGCCGACTCGGTCACGGCCTGGCTGTCCGCTCCTGACGCCGAAGGCCGACCGGGGGCGATGGCCCGTCGCTTCGGGATCATGTACATCATCTGGAACAGGAAGATGTGGCGCGCCTACGACCCGGGCCGCGGTTGGGCGCCCTACACCGGCTCGGCGCCGCACACCGACCACATCCACTTCTCGTTCTCCTGGGACGGCGCCTACGGCCACACCTCCTGGTGGACGGGGCGCGCCATCACCACGATCGACCCCGGCCCGGTCGCGACCCCAGCGCCAGCCCCGGCGCCGGCGTCCACGGGGTACCCGGTGCTGGCCAAGGGCGCGGTCGGCCCTGATGTCGCGCTCGCCCAGAAGGTCGTCGGCGCGACCCCCGACGGCCAGTTCGGCCCGAGGACGGAAGCGGCCGTGCGCACGTGGCAGGGCAGGAACGGGGTCCGGGTGACCGGCGTCATGGATGCGCCGACCTGGGCGAAGATGGTGTCCCTCAAGGTGGTTCCGGTCCGCGGTTCGACGCCGGCCCCGCCGCCCGCACCGACGCCCACCCCTGCCCCCACGACACCTGCCCCCACGACACCTGCTCCGGCCACGCCGGCCAACGCGCTCGCGCAGTATGCGTCGACGACGATCAGCAGGGGTGCCACCGGCCCGGCCGTCGTCGCCCTGCAGGCGGCGCTGAACATCACCGCCGACGGGCAGTTCGGCCCGAAGACCGAGGCCGCCGTCACGGCGTTCCAGGCCCGGCGCAACCTGAGCGCCACCGGGGTCGTCGGGCCGCCGACCTGGGCAGCTCTCATGGGCGGAACGGCGACCACGGCCATGCCGTCCCGCTCCGCCCCCACCCGCACCGCAACGGCATACACGTCCTTGCTGTCCACGGTGCTGCGCACCGGCTCGCGCGGGGAGGCCGTCAAGGCACTCCAGCGCGCGCTGGGTGGTCTCGCGGTCGATGGCGGGTACGGCCCCCGGACCGCCGGTGCGGTCACGGCGTTCCAGAAGGCCCACCACCTGCCCGCCACCGGCGTCACCGACGCCACGGTGTGGAAGGCGCTGGAGGCCCGCGACTACCCGTTGCGCGGTCTCTACTCGACCGTCCTGAAGCAGGGGTCGACCGGCGCCGCCGTGGTTGCTCTGCAGAAGGCGCTGCACATCGGTGCGGACGGCGAGTTCGGTCCGCAGACGCAGGCGGCCGTCAAAGCCCTGCAGGGGCGGGCCAAGCTCGCCCGGACGGGGGTCGTCGCCGCGGTGACGTGGAAGGCGATCGAGGCCGAGCTGCGCAAGCGCTGACGCGCCACCCCGTCGGGCCTGTTGGCGACCAGGCAGAGCCGTCCCGGTCGTCGCGGTCGCCGGATGGCGAAACGCCTAGGCCTGCACCGTGATTCCCTCGGTGGCCAAGCGATGCGCCCGTGACTCGTCGTCGAGCTCGCCGCGGGTCAGCACCACCGAACCGTCGACCGCCCAGGCCGCCAGGGCGGCGGTGAGGACGTCGGCGAGGTCGGAGCCGTCCAGGTGGATGCGTACACCGGGCTCCCAGCCGCGTTCGGTGACGACCTGCGCGTATGCCGTGTCGACGCCGTCGGCGCGCAGGGCCGGTGCGTTCGGCACCGGTTCCTCCCAGGGGGCGAACTGGTCGCCGTACGTAGCGAGCTCGCGCGCCTCGTCCATCGCGGTGCCGGCCGCGTCGGCCACGGGGGACTGACGGGCGAGCGCGGCGAGGGTGACCAGCACCACCTGCGACGCACGCGCCGAGGCTGCAGCGGCGGCCTCGACATCGGTGGTGACCAGCAGGTCGACGTCCTCGGAAGCCTCGTCACCCCCGGGTGTCCCCACGACGAGCGTGGCGCCGACCGACCAGGTCGCCAGCGCCCAGTACACCGAGCGCCAGTGCGGCGGCAGGTCGAGCCGGACGGTCGAGGTGGGGGTGATCTCGAACTCCTCCTGCAGGGCGTTCGCCGCCTTGTTGACCCAGTTGGCCAGGACCTTGCCGCTGAGCTCGATGCGCTCACCCCGGGTGGGGCCGGGGGTGTCCTCGTAGAAGGTGATGCGGGGGCGGGCCGGGTCGGTCCGCAGCATGGTGGCGAGGACGGTCGAGGGGGTGGGCATGGACCCAACCTAGGGCCGGCGCGACCTCGTGGCACCGGCCGGACCACCGCCCGCGTGGGGTGGCGCCGGGGCGGGTCGGCCTGCCGCTAGCGTGGTGCAGTGTGAGCAGCCGCGAGCACCGCAGCTATCCCTACACCCCTGACGACGGCGACCTCCCGCTGCTGCGCGGTGAGGGCTGGAGCGGCTGGGTGGTCACCCGGACCGTGGTGGGGGCGGCGCTGTGGCTCGTCCTCGGCGGTCTCTCCGCAGCCGGCCTCGCCCTCGTCGGGCTGTGGCAGCCGTGGGTCGCCGGGCCGGTGCTGCTGGTGCTGTTGGCGGTCTCCTCCCACCTCGCCGGCCGGGTGCCGGTCCGCCCCATGCCGGTGTGGTCGGCGGCGCTGCTCGTGGTGCTCGCCATCGGCTCCACGGTCTGGGCCGGCAGCACGCACTCCGAACAGGTGCTGCCCCGCCGCGACTCGGGGTCCTACCTGCAGTCCGCGATCGAGCTGGCCTCGGGCCACACCCGCCCGATCCAGGTCTCGGCCGACTCCGTGGGCGGTCCTGACGTGCTCGCCATCGACGGGGTGACGCTGGCCAGCCCGGCGTTCTTCGCGACCGGGACGGCACAGGAACCGACGATCCAACCGCAGTTCCCCCCCGGCACCGCGGCCTGGTACTCGGTCGCCTGGTGGGTGGGCGGCGCGACCGCGGTCTTCTGGGCACCGGCCGTCCTGTGGGGTCTCGCGGTGCTGTCCATCGGCCTGCTGGGATCGCTGCTCATCGGACCGCGCTGGGGGCCGCTCGCCGCGCTGGGCACGGCGCTGGTCTTCCCCCTGGTCCACGTCGCCCGCTCGACGTACTCCGAACCCCTGGCCCTGCCGGTCCTGGCCGCTGCCCTGGTCGCCCTCGTCCTCGCGGCGCGCGACACCACCCCCGCGCAGGCGGTCGGCGCCCGGACCGCGGCCCTGGTCGCCGGCGTCCTGTTCGGTGGCGCCGTGGTGATCCGGGTCGACGCCCTGCGCGAGGCGATCCTGCTGATCCCCGTCGTGGCACTGGGCCTGGTCCAGGGCCGGCCCCATGCCAAGGTCCTGGGCATCGCGACGGGGGCGTCGGCGACCGTGGCGTTCGGGCTGACCTGGCTCACCTCGAGCGAGTACCTCGCCAGCATCGCAGGATCCCTGGTGCCGCTCGCCGCCCTCGGGGTGGTCGTCGGCGTCGCCTCCGTCGTGGTGGTGACCGGCTCGCGCCGGGGGTGGTCGATGGGGACGCTGGTCCAGGCGTGGCTCCCGCGACTGCTGCCTGCCCTGTTCGTGGTCGTGGGACTGGTGCTCGCGTCCCGTCCGCTGTGGCAGGTCGTCCGCCAGTCGGCCGCGGACTCGGGGGCCCGGGTCGTCGCCGGGCTCCAGTCCCGCCAGGGTCTGCCGATCGACGGCGGCCGCACCTACGCCGAGCAGTCGGTGGTGTGGATGTCCTGGTGGGTGGGCCCGATCGCCCTGGTCCTGGCCCTGGTCGCGGTCGCGGTCCTCGCGCACCGCGCCGCCTCTGCCTGGGTCGAGGGCCGCGACGCGCCCGGGTGGGTCGGCCCCGTGGTCGTGGCGGTCGGCTCCACCCTGCTCACCCTCTACCGCCCCGGCATCACGCCCGACCACCCGTGGGCCGACCGCCGGCTGGTCGTCGCCCTGCCCACCGTCGTGCTGCTCGTCGTCGCGTGCGCTGCGGTCGCCTCGCGGTGGTCGACCCGGCGCCTGCCGTATGCCGTCAACGTCGCCGTGAGCGTGGCCGTCGCCGCCGCCCTGCTGGTGCCCACGGCGCTGGCCACGCGGCCGCACCTGGACGAGCGGGTCGAGCTCGGCGAGCTCGCGGCCGTCGACGCCGTCTGCCGACAGCTCCGGCCCGGCGACGTGGTGCTCATGGCCGACGCCCGGGCCGCCAACGAATGGCCCCAGGTCGTCCGCGGCTACTGCGGGGTCGCCGCGCTGTCGACGACGACGGCGCTGCGCCAGGACACGCCCCGCCTCGGACGGGCCGTGGCGCACATCGCGACCGCCGTCGACGCCCGGGGAGGCCGGCTGGTGCTCCTGGCCGCGGACTCCACGAAGGCGCTCACCGACCTCGGCCTCGGCACCGCTGTCGTCGGGGTCGACACCCGCGTCCAGGAGGACGCCCGACTGCTCGAGCGTCGACCCGACGGCCTCGTGGAGCTGCCGATCCAGGTGTGGCTGGGCACCCCGAAGCCGTAGCCCTCGCAGCGGTCCGCGCCCGCGCCATACCGGGTCTTTGAAGGCTTGACCCGGTCCTGGTCGGGTCAAGCCTTCAAAGACTCACTGCGCGGGTATGGGGGTGCGGAACGTCGGCCGCACCCGCGGGTCGGAGCCGGCGCCTCGCGAGTCCCTCTCGGCGAACTCCCGTGCGGCGACCTTCGTGGCGGCAGCACCCGGGGCTGCGGCGGAGAGCGGGTTGGGCCTGCTGGGCACGTCCGGGCCCCACAGCGCGGTCTGGGCCCCGGCGTTGCTGCCGACCTGGGTGCGGACGCCCTCGGAGACGACCGCCGAACCGCCGAAGACCGTGGCGTCGTCGGTGGCGGTGCGGAAGGCCCGGCTCACCAGGTTGACCGGAGCAGGGACGGCCGTGGCGCCCACGAGCAGCAGCGGCTCGCGGTGCGCGCTCATGAGGGCGCCGCCGGTGACGGCGTCGGGGAAGGTCGTGCCGTTGGCGTAGCCGACCCGCGTGGCGCCGGGGAACCAGCGCTGGGCCACCTGGGCGCTGGTGGCGTAGCGGTCGGCGCCGACGATGCGCTCACCGGTCCGCTGGCCGAAGGTTCCGACCGCCGTGGCGGCCATGCCCCCGATCGCGTGGACGGCGCGGATCGTGGTGCGGCCGTTGACGTAGGACCTGACGACGTCGGGGGTGGTGGGGCCGTTGGACAGGAGCACCGGGGCGAAGAAGGTCGCGGCGGCTGGGCCTGCGGCAAGGGCGTCCGGGAAGTTCATCCCGTCGGCGAGGAACACGCTGTCGCGGGTCAGGGTGCCTTCGAGGTACTGGTAGCCCTTGTCGAGCTCCTGGGCGACGCGGACGCTGGTCCGGAACCGGTCGGCCCCGGAGAGCCGCGAGACGGCGAAACCGTTGGCCGCCAACGTGTCCTGCACCGTCGAGGAGACCACGCCGGTGCCGCCGACGATGTAGACCCGACGGGACGTGCCGGGCATGAGCCGCTTGAGCTCGGCCAGGACCCGCGGGTCGAGCTTGGCGGTCGGGTTGATGAGCAGCGGGTAGTCGGCGGCCGCCGCGAGCGGGCCGGCGACGAGCGCGTCCGGGAAGGACTGCGAGCTGGCGATGATGGCGCCGTTGGACCCGTCGAGCCAGCCGTCGCGGCTCACCGCGATGCCGGTGGCGACCCGGTCGGAGCCCCCCAGCCGGGTGGTGGTCGCCCTGGGGGTCTTGGCCCGCCAGGACGCGGACGCGAAGTGCACCGCGTCGGACGGGGCCGGCAGGTCGGTGGTGGAGACGACGGCGGTCTCGGTGCCGCCGACGAAGCTGTCGCCGACCTTGTCCAGCACGGTGAGCTCGCTGGCCGTGCAGCCGGCGGAGGCCTTCACGAAGGCCAGGGACCGGCCGCTGGGGGAGAACACCGGGCGCTGGCCGTCGCAGGTCTCGCCGAGCTCGGCGACCTGGACCGGGCCGGCGTCGCCCTCGACGACGAACAGGGCGTTGCCTCGGTACCGGTACCGGTGTTGGTGTCGGTGCTCGTGCCGAGGAAGGCCAGCGTGCCGTCGTTGCTCACGACCGGGTCGTGGGCGTCGAGGGTGCTGTAGCCGAGCGGCACCGGGTCGTTGAGCGCGGTGTTCCACGTCGGGTTGCCGCTGCGCGGGAGGTCCACGTCGACCGTGGCGAGGTCACGCAGTCCCGTGGTCGCGTTGCGGACGGTGACGACCATGGCCACGCCGTCGGGGGTCGGGGCGCCGACACCGGGGTCCTCGGAGCTGGCGCGGGTCAGGGCCTCTGAGCGGTTGCTGCCCACCCAGGTCGCCCGGATCGTGAAGGGGTTGCTGCCGAGGGCACGCGCGGGAGTCGTGATCGACTCACCGAACGGCGACCAGGAGCCGGGGGCCGGGCGGTCCACCGAGGGCACCTGCTCCAGGGGGGTGGGTGAGGCGACCGTGGTGTCGAAGCCCGCCGGGACCCGGGCGAGCGCGTCGCCACCCGGTGCCCAGGCGAGGGCCTTGGCGGAGTACGACGTGGCGTACTGCACCGGGGTGCCGTCACGCCGGAAGCTCAGCGCCCGGGCGGAGCTCGCGTCGTCGTTGCGGATGGCGGCGACGGTGATCTCACCGTCGACGGCGGTCGTGGGGACCCACGACAGGTTGTAGCGGGACGGGTCCCACCCCACCCCTGGCGCAGCCGAAGCGGGCCCCGAGGCGCCGATGCCGGCAGCCGCGGCGAGCAGGGCCGTGCCGAGGCCGATGGCGACGACGCGACGGGCAGTGGCAGGCGTGGTGACAGGTGTGTCCATGCGCGTGGTTCTTTCCCCCGGATGTGCAAGACGGCTGAGCAACCTCAGCGAGGTTACCTCCGGTTTTGCCGCATTTCGCGGTTCTGGGCCAAACGCGCGAGGCCCCGACCTAGCGCTTGGCGAAGGCGTCCGCGGTGAAGCGACGCACGGCGGCATACGTGCCCTTGTCGGCGGCCGCGATGATGCCCGGCGTGAGCACCGTGGGTGAGTAGGGCGTGCCGTCGGTGTGGCCCACGAAGCCGCCGGCCTCGGTGACCATCAGCGAACCGGGGGCGTGGTCCCAGGGGCTGTTGCGCGCGTACAGGAGGTAGTCGGCCGCGCCCTCCATGAGGCGCGGGTAGTCGACGCCGCAGCAGACCCACGAGCCGACCAGCGGGGGCAGCTTCCCGAGCGAGTGCCCTCGCAGCGGCCAGATCGAGGTGGCCCCTCGCGGCGGCACGCCGTCCGGAACGGCCTCGCGCGTGAGCCGTTCGCCGTTGCGCCAGGTGCCGGCGCCCTTCTCGGCGACCCAGGCGACCTCGTGCTCGGGCTGCCAGATCCACGCGCGGACCGTCTCGCCGTGGCGGACCTCGCTCACCATGACGGCGTGGTCGGGGGAGCCGTGGACGAAGTTCTTGGTGCCGTCGACGGGGTCGACGGTGAAGGCGTGCTCGGCCTCGACGTACCGCTCGAGGGTCGTCGGGTCCGTGGAGGTCCGCTCCTCGCCGAGGATGAACGCCCCCGGGAACGCACCGGACAGCTCCCGCGTGAGGATCGTCTCGGACTCGTGGTCGGCGATGGTGACGAGGTCGCCGGGGTTCTTCTCCATGACCTCGCCCTCGGCGAGCGACCGGAACCGCGGCGTGATGACCTCCGCCGCGACGGACTTCATGAGCTCCAGCACCTGTCCCGTGTCCATGACGTCACCGTTCCACACGTGGTCTCCGCTGGGAAACCGGCCCCGTGCCGCCCCCTCCCGCGAGTCTTTGAGCGTCTGACCCGGCCATGACCGGGTCAGACGCTCCAAGACTCGCGGCGGGTCGGAGTCGGGTCGGAGCCGGGTCGGGACGGGGCCGGGGCCTGTGGACAACCGGACGTCGTGGACCGTGGACTTGGGCACCCTTGGGGCGATGGGCAGCCGACTGGACGAAGCTTCGCGCGCACGCGGACCGGCAGCGCGACCTCCTCACGCGGACCCAGTGCCTCGCGGCGGGGATGAGCCCGGCCACGCTGGAGTGGCGGGTGTCGAGCAAGAGGTGGGTGGCGGTCCACGAGGGGGTCTACCTGACCCGACCCGGACGCGACGACTGGCAGACGACGGCGTTGGCCGCGCTGCTGCGGTGCTCCTCGGGCCGCAAGGCTGCCGATGCAGCCTTCCGGGGCCGGACCGCCGCCCACCTCTGGGGCCTGGTCCAGACCCCACCCGACGTCGTCGAGGTGGTGGTGCCGCAGCGTCGGCAGGTACGGGTCGGGGGCCCGGTCCGCGTCAAGCGATCGATGCGTTGGGACGACCTGGTGGACGACCGGGCGTACCCGTGGCGCACCACGGTCGTCTCGACCGTCCTCGATGTCGCCACCGACGGATCGGCGGTCGACGCCCTCTCCTTCGTGGCGCGGGCCGTGCAGAAGGAGCTCGTGTCACCTGCCCAGCTGCGGCAGGAGCTGACGGCGCGAGGCGGCCACCGCTACTCGCGCGTGCTCAAACCGGCCCTGGTGGTGGTCGAGGAGGGAGCGCAGAGCGGCGCCGAGGTCCTGTACGTGCGCGATGTGGAGCGCGCCCACGGCCTGCCACGGTCGCAGGCGCAGGCACCCTCGGACGCCGGGAGGCGACGGTGGCACGACCACGAGTACGCGCCATACCGGCTCATCGTCGAGGTGGACGGCCGGCTCGGTCACGAACAGTGGTCGGACCGGGTCCGCGACGGCCAGCGGGACCGGCTGCTGCTCGGGTCGGACCGGACCACCACGCGGGTGTTCTGGGTGGACGTGGCGGTGACGCCGTGCCGGACGGCCCGTGACATCGCGGCGATCCTGACCTCCCGCGGCTGGACGGGTCGGGTGCGGGCCTGCCGCCGCCCCGGCTGCGGTTCCCCGAACGCGCAGTCTTGGAGCGTCTGACCCGGCCAGGACCGGGTCAGACGCTCAAAGAACCGAAGACACCCGACCGACGGGTAGGCTCGGCGCCGAGATGAGCGAGCACCCCAGCACCGGTCCGGCAGTCCCCGTCGCAGCACCCGTGACCGAGAGGATCCCGGTCGCCACGTCGGGCGGCCAGCACGCCGTGCACCCGGCGGACGCGGCATACCTGCCGAGCGCAGCGGCGACCCCGCTCAGTGAGCACGAGGCGGGCCGGCCGTACGTCACCATCGTGCTGCCGTGCTTCAACGAGGCCGAGCACGTCCTGCAGGAGATCGACCGCATCACCGCGGCGATGAACTCCAGCGAGTTCACCTACGAGCTGCTCTGCATCGACGACGCCTCGACCGACGACACCCTCGCCGTGCTGCACGACGCGGCCACCCGCTACGCCAACATCCGGGTCATGCCGTTCCGTCGCAACGGTGGCAGCGGCACCGCCCGCCGGATCGGCACGCAGCAGTCCTACGGCGAGATCGTCGTGTGGACCGACGCCGACATGACCTACGAGAACGAGCGCATCCCCGAGCTGGTGCGGATCCTGCGCGACGACCCGTCCTACGACCAGGTCGTCGGCGCCCGCACCACCGAGGAGGGCACCCACAAGTGGGCCCGCGTCCCGGCGAAGTGGCTCATCCGCAAGATCGCCGAGAAGCTCTCCAACCAGAAGATCCCCGACCTCAACTCCGGGCTGCGCGCGTTCCGCCGCGAGGTGTCGCTGCCCTACCTGCGCCTGCTGCCGCCCGGTTTCAGCTGTGTCACGACCATCACCTTGGCGTTCCTGTCCAACCAGCACGACATCAAGTACGTCCCGACGAGCTACGCCAAGCGCGCCGGCGTCAGCAAGTTCCACTTCGTCCGCGACGCGTACCGCTACATCCTGCAGGTGCTGCGCATGGTCATGTACTTCGACCCGCTCAAGGTGCTCATGCCGCCGGCGCTGTGGCTGGTCGTCATCGGCGTGGTCAAGGCGCTGGTCGACATGGTCCGGCACCCGTTCTACTTCCCGGCGAGCACGGTGCTGCTCATCGTCAGCGGCATCATGATCGGGTCGCTGGCGCTGCTGTCCGACCTCGTCGTGCGTTCGCGCACGGGCGTGTGAGTGCGCTGCGGTATGCCGCGTGGCCGCCGCGCGTGAGCGGGGCGCCCAGCGCGGGGGACCTGCCCCGGTGACGGTGAGCGCAGACCTGCGGGTCGCGGTCGTCGGCCCCACGCACCCCTACAAGGGGGGCGTGGCAGCGCACACCACGTCGTTGGCGCACGAGCTGGCCGAGGCCGGGCACGACGTCACGCTGGTCTCCTGGTCCCACCTGTACCCCTCCAGGCTCTACCCCGGCGAGCAGGCCGTCCCCGGTGGCGCCCCGGACGTCGAGCCGTTCCCGCGGACCGTCCGTGCGCTCAGCTGGGCCCGACCCGACACCTGGCTCCGGACCGGTCGCCGGCTGCGCGGGTTCGACGTGGTGGTCGTCGTCCACGTGATCCCGGCGGTCGTCCCCGCCCACCTCGCCCTGCTGCGCGCCGCAGGTGCGGGACGCCGTGGCGGCAGCGACTCCACGAGCGCCCGTCGCACCGGTCCGCGCACCGTCGTCATCGCGCACAACGTGCTGCCCCACGAGACCCACCCCGGCGACCGCCAGCTGATGCACCAGCTGTTCGAGCGGGTCGACGCCGTCCTCGTGCACAGCGACGAACAGGCCCGGCTCGCCTACGAGCTGCACGCCCCGCGCGTCTCGGTCACCGACCTGCCGCCGCACCTGCCCGGTGGCGCACCCGTCGACCGCCCCGCCCACGACGGCCCACCGCGGCTGCTCGCCCTCGGCATGGTCCGGGACTACAAGGGGGTCGACCTGCTCCTGCAGGCCCTGGCCAAGGTGCCCGGGCCCACCCTCACGGTGGCCGGCGAGATGTGGGGCAGCAGCGGCGAACGCGTCAAGGAGCTCGCCCGGGACCCCCGGTTGCGCGACCGGGTCGAGGTCCACGGCGGCTACGTGCCCGCCGACCGGCTGGCCCCGCTGCTGGCCTCGCACGACGTGCTGGCCCTCACCTACCGCAGTGCCACCGCCTCGCAGAACGCCCTGCTGGGGCGCCACCACGGGCTGGCCGTCCTCGCCTCCGACGTCGGCACGTTCGGGTCGCAGGTGCGTGACGGCGTCGACGGGTTGCTGGTCCCTGCCGACGACGAGGAAGCCCTCGTGGCCGCCCTCGAACGCCTGGCCGAGCCCGGCTACGCCGACGCGCTGCGGTCCCGGGTCAGGCCCCCGGACCTGTCCGGACCGTGGGCGCACTACCTCGGCACCCTCGAGGCGTTGGCTGCCGTCGAACCCGCGGCCCCACCGGACGACGACCTCGACGAGCCCGTCCTCGACGTGGGCACCGCACCGACCCCACCGGTCGGTACCGGGCCGTCAGCGGTCGTCGGCCACCTGCGCCATCGCGTCGTCTCCTCGGTGCGCGGCCTGCTCGCCGCCTCACGGCCCGCGGTGGAGCTCGGCCGCGGCGACCTGCCCGACTGGATCAGGGCGTCGGACATCCTCGCCGACGGGCACGACGCCGACGACGCCAAGGCCTTCGCGAAGAGCCTGGGGCTGCCGCGCTGCGGTGACGGCATCGCCGCCTGGGCCGCCCTCGGGGCCCTGGCCGCCATCGTCCGGGTCCGTGACGACGGCCGCCGCAGCGCCGTGATCGTCGACGAGTCCGGCACCCGGTCGCCGCTGTCGCGGTGGGCCCGGTCCATCGGGTTCGCACCGGTCGAGCTCGAGCTCACCGGCCACCGTTCGAGTGTCGAGGTGCTGGACGTCGACACCGCCTCCCTGGACGTCATCGTCCGCCTCCACCCCGGGGGCTGCGACGCCGACGACATCGACGAGGCGATGAGCCAGGCGAGCTGGGCACTGAAGTCCGGTGGCCTGCTCTGCGTCACCCTTCCCATCGGACCGTCGACCGCCGAAGGTGCCCTGGGCCCGGCCGACGTGCGCGGTGTGCTCGCCCGGTCGCACGCGCTCGGCTTCGTCCTCGTGGGAGACCTCGACGGTGACATCACCGGGCGCATGCGCGAGGCATCGGGCACCTCCACCCGCACCGACACGGCATACGGGCTCCTGCGACTGACGCTGCGGCGGCGCTGATGACGCGCGCCCGTGTGTTCACCGGCCTGCGCATCGTGCTGGCCGTCCTCGTCGTCACCGCCGTGACCGTCGCCGTGGCGCGCAACTGGGCCGAGGTGTCGGCCGACATCCGCAACATCGACGCCAGCACCTTCGCGCTCGCCGCGGTGCTGGCCTGTGTGCCACCGATGCTGACGATGCTCGGCTGGCGGGTGCTGCTCGCCGACCTCGGGACCACGCTGCACGTGGCTCCGGCGGCGGGCGTGTTCTTCGTCGGGCAGCTCGGCAAGTACCTGCCCGGCGCCGTCTGGAGCATCGTCGTCCAGGCCGAGATGGGGATGCGCCTGCACATCCCGCGTCGCCGCTCGGCCGTCGTGGCCTTCGTGACCGTGGCGCTGGCCGCCATCTGCGGCCTCATCGTCGGCATGCCCGCGGTGCCGCTGCTCCTGACGCGGGGCGACGCCTCCACGACCGGCTGGGTCGCGCTGCTCATGGTGCCGTTGCTGAGCCTCGTCCTGTGGCCGCGCCTGCTCAACTGGCTGATCGCGACGGTCCTGCGCGTGCTGCGTCGCGAACCGCTCGAGCACCAGCTGTCCGGTCGCGCCGTCCTCACCGCCAGCGGGTTGTTCATGGTGGCGTGGTTCAGCTCGGGGCTGCACGCGTTCGTGCTGGCCCGGGCGACCGGCGTCGGCTACGACGGGTCGGTCCTGGCCCTGGCCACCATCTCGGGGTTCGCGCTGGCCTCGTCGCTGGCGATGTTCAGCGTGATCCTCCCCGCCGGGGTCGGCGTCCGGGAAGGACTGCTGGTCCTCATGCTCGCCCCGGTCACCTCGACCTCGGCCGCCACGGCCGTGGTGGTGCTGTCCCGCTTCCTCACCGTGATGAGCGACGTGCTCTTCGCCCTGGGCGGCTGGCTCTACGCACGTTCCCACCACCTGATCACCTCCCGCGAGGAGCGCGAGCAGGACCACATCGTCGTCGACGGTCCGACCGGGGGATAGATTGCCGCAATGACCACTCCAGACGAGGCTGCGACCTCGGGACAGGTGGCCGCACCGCCCGGGGGGCCCCTGCTCGCCATCGCCAAACGCGGCGCCGAGCGCCTCCTGTGGGGCCGCGTCGCCGTGCAGCGCCGCGCCGAGGCCCACCGCGGGTATGCCGCGAGCCGTCCCGTCCCGACCTCGGTCGCCCCCACGGCCGTCCTGCGCACCCGCGACGACTGGGAGCGAGCGGTGGCCGAGGGCCGACGACTGCGCCTGCCGCTGCACCGGGACCAGCCGAAGAACTGGGACGCCCTCGGCGCTGTCGGCGCGGTCCTGGCGCTGGCCGACGACGGCACGCGCACGGCCCGGGTGATGGACGCCGGCAGCGCGCGCTACTCACCGGTCCTGCCGTGGCTGCGCCTCTACGGCCTGGGGGCCGAACCGGGCTCGCTGATCGGGATCAACCTCGAGTTCGGCGAGGAGGTCCACCGCGACGGCGTGGTGTTCCGCCACGGCGACGTCACCGCGACCGGCCTGCCCGACGGCTCGCTCGATGCGATCACCTGCATGTCCGTCATCGAGCACGGTGTGCCGATCGAGGCGTTCCTGCGCGAGAGCGCCCGCGTGCTGCGGCCCGGTGGCGTGCTGTGCGTCTCCACCGACTACGACCAGGCGCCCCCGGACACGACCGGCCGGACCGCCTACGGCAGCGAGGTCAAGATCTTCGCGCCCGAGGACGTCCGTGAGCTCGTCGCCACCGCCGAGCAGGCCGGGCTCGAGCTGGTCGGGGACCTGTCGACCTCCGATGCGCTGTCGCACGAGGAGCGTCCGGTGCACTGGGACCGCGTCGGCCTGGACTACACGTTCCTGCTGCTGACCTTCCGCCGCCGCTGACCCATCACCCCGCTCGCCGCCGGCCAGTCCCCGAGTCCCCGAGTCCCCGAGTCCCCGAGTCCCCGAGTCCCCGAGTCTTTGAAGCCCTGACCCGGTCAGGACCGGGTCAGGGCTTCAAAGACCTCGCAGAGGCGGAGGGCAGAGGCGGAGGTGGGGTTACTGCGCGCCCGGCTCCTGGGTGTCGCTGGCGGGGTACTTCTTGACGAAGTCGACCACGGCCTGACCGGAGAGGTCGCCGCAGAGCTGGCGGTGGCCGGCGTCCTTGGCCCAGTGGGCGAGGGCGTACGGCTTGCCGGCCGGGAAGGCGCCGCGGCTGGCGTCCCACTCGACGACCTTGAACTTGCCGGAGGCCTCGGGCAGCTTGTTGCCCTTGTCGGCGACGTCCTTGAGCAGCGCGGTGTCCGTGACCTTGCTGCCGTCGTACCAGAGCACCGTGTAGCCGTGCTCGAGGTTGTGGACCAGCGTCTCCAGGGGCGGGCGGTCGTCCGCGGTGTAGAAGTCCCGGCCGCTCACGTCGGGACCCGCGAAGTGCGCGCCGTGGCTCGGGGGGATCGTGGTGTAGTCGACCGTGGTCTGGTCGGGCTTGTCCGTGCCGGGGCCGACGTGCTCGCCCGAGCCACCGCCGGTGTCGGTCGTCACGGCGTCGCAGCTCGCCGAGGCGACCGAGACACCGAGGTTCGGCAGCTGCTGGGACCTGGCGTCGTTGATGGCGTAGTAGACGACACCGCCCAGGCCCACCAGGAGCACGGCGGAGGCGGCGGCGATGCCTGCCTTGACCTTGCGCTCCTTGGCCTTCTGCTCGTTCTGGATCTCGGCCAGTCGGGCCTTGCGGTCCTGGCTCGCGCGCTTGTTGCTCACGGGTTCCTCGGTGGCTCGGGGTCGGGTCGCGCAGAGTCTACGTGGCCCACCTGCGGTCGTTGTCAGCCCAACGCGCAACACTGGCCCCATGTCCCCGACGCCCGAACGCACCCGCGTGTGGCGTCCCGACCGGGCGGTGGCCGTGGGCCTGGTCATCTCGACCCTGCGCCGCGGTGGTGGTGACCCGACGTTCCAGCCCGATCGTGGACAGGGCTGGTGGCTGGGGCTTCCCACGCCCCAGGGGTCGGCGACGCTGCAGCTGGTCCAGCGCTCCGATGCGGGCGAGGTGGCCGCGTCGGCGTGGGGCCCGGGCGCCGAGTGGGCCCTCGAGCAGGTGCCGTCGCTGCTCGGCGAGGGCGACGACGAGAGCGGCTTCGTGGCGCACCACCCGCAGGTGGCGCGGGCGCACCGTCGGTATGCCGCGTGGCACGTCCCGCGGTCCGGCCTCGTGATGCACGCGCTCGTCCCTGCGGTGATCGAGCAGAAGGTCACGGGGCAGGAGGCGTTCGGCGGCTACCGCGCGCTGGTCCACCGGTTCGGTTCGCGGGCTCCGGGACCGGGCGAGCAGCGCAAGCTCTGGGTCGCGCCCGAAGCCTCGACCTGGGCCGCCGTCCCGTCGTGGGAGTGGCTGAAGGCCTCCGTCGACGGAGCCCGCTCGGGCACTGCCGTCCGGGCCGCGAAGTCAGCCGGCCGGCTGGAGGAGTGTGCCGCCCTGAGCACGGTCGAGGCACGGGCGCGGCTCTGCGCCATACCGGGAATCGGGGTCTGGACCTCCTCGGAGGTGGCGCAGCGCGCCCTCGGCGACGCCGATGCCGTGAGCTTCGGCGACTACCACGTGGCCAAGAACATCACCTGGGCGCTGCTGGGGGAGGCCCGGGACGACGACGCGTTGGCCGAGCTGCTCGAGCCCTATCGCGGGCACCGCTACCGCGTGCAGCGGCTGCTCGAGCTCGACGGGCACTTCCGACCCCGGCGCGGTCCACGGATGTCGCCGCGCACCCACCTGCCCACCGGTCGCGGCTGACGTCCGGCAGCAGGGTCCCGGCGTGGGGCGGCGGTCAGGGACGGCGCTCGGTGAACCGCAGGACCGTGGCCTCACCGGACACTTCGGTCGGGACCACCACGTCGAGGCCTTCACCCCACAGGGCGACCTGGAGCCGCGCCACCACGATGCCCAGCTCGTAGGGCGTCGCGGCCGAGACGCGAAGCTCGGTGCTCCCGGCGTCGACCCCGGCGGTCTCGCACTCACGCAGGGCGACGGCGACAGCGCGGTTGACCCGGTCGGCGGTGGGCTCTGGTGCGACAGAGGGGATCCCGACATCGCGGGCAGCCTGACCGCCAGGGGGCACGCCGAGCGCCGCACGGACGGCCTCGGCCTCGCCGAGGCCGAACCAGTCGCCGACACCGGTGCGGACGAGGCTGCGGGCGCCGGGTCCGGGGTCGCGGGTCGCCCACGGGGTGCCGCGCACCACCGCTGCGGGGATGCCGTCGGCCTTGCCCTTGACCAGGTCGGCGGCCGCGGCGAGCTGGTCGGCGACCGCGCGCGCCGTCACGGCGAGGGGGCGGCCGTCGGCGTCGAACCCGCCGCGCAGGTCGTCGAGCACCTGGACCCCGCTGGCGCCGAGGGCGAAGTCCGTCTGCCCGCTGCGCCACGGCCGGCCCGCGGTGTCGCTGAGCACCACGCCGAGACGTTTGAGACGGGTCGCCGCGAGCAGCGCCTGGCGGAGCCGGAACGCCTCGGCGTCGGGGTCGGCCGGCAGCAGCAGGACGTCCTCCCGGTCGCCGGTGTTGGAGGCGTCGACCCCGGCCGCAGCCATCACCGGGCCGGCCACCGCCTCGACGACCGAGGTGAGGCGGTCGCCGGAACGCCGCTCGGCCACGGTCCGCACCGTCTGGGCCGCGATGACCACGGCCCGGTCCTCGCCGGCGGCCCACAGCCCGAGCGACTTGGAGACGACCTTGCTCGACACGACCAGGACGTCGCCCTCGACGAGGTCGAGGAGGTCGACCTCGTCGGCCCGGACCGCGGCGAGCAGCAGGGCCGCCAGGTCGTCGTCGCCCGCGACCTCGGGGACGCCGGTCACGGGCAGGACGACCAGGCCCGGCACGGTCAGGCCCCCCTGCGGTCGAGCGTGAGCTCGCGCGCGAGGTCGAGGGCGGCGCCGGCCAGGTCGGCGGCCGCGTCCTGGTCGCTCATGAGCAGCGGCCGGCCGCGGACCGCTGCACGGCGCAACCGCACCTGTGGCTCGTCCTCGGTCGCGACGAGCCAGCCGTCGAGGAAGTCCTCGTAGAGCCCCGCCACGGCCGCAGGCGTGCACTCCACCCCGATGGTCGCGAGACAGGCGTCGGCGTGGCCGCGGACCGGCAGGCCGCCGATCAGTGGCGAGACCCCGACGACGGGGGCAGCGGTGCCGCGCAACGCATCTCGCACGCCGGGCACTCCGAGGATGATGCCGATGGAGACGACGGGGTTGCTCGGTGGGAGCAGCACGACATCGGCCTGGCGGATCGCGTCGAGGACGCCGGGGGCGGCGCTCGCGCGGTCCATGCCGACGGCGACGAAGCGCTGTGCCGGCAGTGCGGCCTGGTGGCGCACCCACCACTCCTGGAAGTGGATCGCGCGTTGGCCCTCCTCGTCCTCGACGACCACGTGGGTCTCGACGGGGGAGTCGGTCATGGGCAGCAGCCGGATCCGCTGGTCCGGAAGGCCCCACCGGTGCGCGAGCCGCGCGGTGACCTCGGACAGGGACATCCCTTGGCCGAGCCACTGCGAGCGCACCACGTGCGTGCCGAAGTCCAGGTCACCGAGGGCGAACCACTGCGGCACGGCGCCGTATGCCGCCAGCTCACCCTGGACCCGGTGGGTCTCCTCCGCGCGTCCCCAGCCCTGGCCCTCGTGGATGGCGCCGCCGAGGGTGTAGAGCAGCGTGTCCAGGTCCGGGCACACCCGTAGACCGAACAGGCTGATGTCGTCACCGGTGTTGCCGATGATGGTCAGCTCGCTGTCCGCGAGGTCGGGGGTGCGGTCCAGGTGGGTGCGGAGGCCGCGCAGGAAGCGGGCGCCCCCGACGCCACCGGCGAGTGCCGTGATGCGCATGCCCGGCAGTCTTCCAGCCGCTCGGCGCACCCGTCGCAGCAGCCCCTCACAGGAAACCCACATCGACGCCGGACCGGTCCCGTAGCCGGCGCACAGCCGCGGCACAGCCGACCCGCCCACGGTGGAACCACCATCCACCAGAGAGGCAACCACCCATGAGCAAGCCCCGCAGCCCCCTGGACCTGGCCCGTCGCTGGACGGCCGGTGCGCTCCTGGCCGCGACGCTCGGCGCCGGCGCGGTCGGGGTGCACCTCGCCACCGACCAGGGCACGGCCACCGCCGGCTCGGCGGCCACCTCCGCCACCTCGGACACCTCCTCCAGCGGGTCGACCACGAGCTCGAACAGCTCCGGCTTCGGGGCCGTCTCCGGGGTCACGCCGGGCACCAGCTCGGCCCAGAGCAGCACGGGCGGGTCCTGATGAACACCCAGACCTCGCGCGTCGCGCAGCACGCGTTCACCGCCTCGGCGTCGTTCGACGCGATCGGCACCCACCACCACCTCATCGTGACCCGACCGGCGACGCTCGGCGCCGCGATCACCATCGCGCGCGACCATCTGGTCGACCTCGACGCCGCCGTGTCGCGGTTCCGGCCGGACTCGGAGGTCAGCGCCCTGGCCCGTCGTCGGGGCCGTGACGGCGCGAGCACCCCCGTCTCGGCGGTCTTCGCGGCCAGCCTCGCCGCGGCCCTGCGCGCCGCCCGGCTGACCGACGGGCTCGTCGACCCCACGGTCGGGGCGGCGCTGATCGCCTCCGGCTACGACGCCGACCTCGACGAGGTCCGGGCCCGCAGTGCGCGTTCCCACCTGCTCGGGAACCACCTGCTCGGGAAGCACCACCTGCTCGGAACCACCACCCGCACCGGGGGAGCACCGCCGTGCCCGGGTGGCGGACGGTCGAGCTCGACGAGGGCCTGCGCCGGGTCCGGGTCCCGGCAGGCACCGTGCTCGACCTCGGCGCCAGCGCCAAGGCGTATGCCGCCGACACCATCGCGACGCTGCTCGCCGACCGGCTCGAGGGCGGGTTCCTCGTCAACCTCGGCGGCGACCTCGCGGTCTCCGGCGAGCTCCCGCACGACGGGTGGCAGGTCGGCGTCGAGGGCACCGCTGGCGAGGTCCGCCAGGTCGTGGCCAGCCACGGCCAGGCCTTCGCCACCTCCTCGACCGGCCGACGGACCTGGACCCAGCACGGGGAACCCCGCCACCACATCGTCGACCCGAGGACCGGGCACACCGCGCTCGGTCGTGTGGGAGCAGGTCACCTGCGCCGGGCTGAACGCCCTCGAGGCGAACGCCGCCTCCACCGCGGCCGTCGTCCTCGGAGCCGACGCACCGGCATGGCTGCAGGCACGCGGCATACCGGCCCGCCTCGACCCGGCAGACGGGGGACCGGTCGTCACCACCCCCGGCTGGCCGCAGCAGGACGCGCGCGGACGGGCCGCGGCATGAACGAGCTCCTGTGGTTCGTGTCGCGCGCGACCGGCCTCGTGAGCATCGCCTGCTCACCGCGGTGCTCGTCCGCGGGGCCCTGACCTGCAGGTCGACGGAGCAGAGCGCGCTGCGCGGCAGTGCGGTGGTGCCCCGCCATGGGCCCGCTACGTCGACCGGCCGAGCTGACCTACGCCACGTGGTGGAGCCGCGGTGACGCGCCGTGCTGGGGGCCGCAGAGGGAGCGCCACGCCCCTATCAAGGTTCATCCGTTCGAGCAAATATCACGCATCCGCTTGACTAACACGTATGACACGCGTGTAATTCCATTGTTGTCATCGGGTCGGTGGCGGCAACGGCACCGGGTCGAGGAGGAAGCCGTGCACGAACTTCAGTTGGTCGCCCTGGACGGCGGCGAAGAGACAGAGATGTCCTGGCAGGAGCGTTCGCTCTGCGCCCAGACGGATCCCGAGGCATTCTTCCCTGAGAAGGGGGGCTCGACGCGCGAGGCCAAGAAGGTCTGCGTCGGGTGCGAGGTGCGCTCCGAGTGCCTGGAGTACGCCTTGTCCAACGACGAGCGCTTCGGTATCTGGGGCGGGCTGTCGGAGCGTGAGCGCCGCAAGCTCAAGAAGCGTGCGGTCTAGTCGCCCTGGTGGCGACATCCCCGTGACGACTCCATGACGCTGGCCCCGCCCGACGGCATGACCGACACCGATACCGGTCCGCCCCAGGCGGTCGCGACCGTCACCGTGGTGCTCGTCCTGCGGGGTCCGGCCTCGGCGCTCCCGCAGACCCTGGACTCCCTTGCCCGTCAGGCCCGCCGGCCGGACCGGATGGTGGTGGTCGACCTCGGTGAGGACGGCAACGCGGTCGAGACGGTCCGCGCCCACGCCGACCTGGCGACGGCGATCCCCACCATCACGTACGTCACCGTGCCGGCGACGAGCTCGGTCGCCGCGGCCGTCCACGCTGCGCTGGTCGCCACCGAAGCCCCGGGCACGCCCGTGGGGGTGGCCGACGCCGACGCCGGCGCCGCGTCGCGGGCGCCGGACCACGGGACCGAGCACCTGTGGGTGCTCACCTCCGACAGCGCGGCGGCACCGATGACGCTGGCCCGGCTGCTCGACGCCGTACGCGGCTCGGAGTCCGTCGGCATCGCCGGCCCCAAGCTGCTCGACTGGACCGTGCCCGGTGCGCTGCGCTCGGTGGGCGTGCAGCTCACCCGCAGCGGCCGGCTGATCCCGCTGCCCGTCGTCGGTGAGCCCGACCAGGGCCAGTACGACCGTCGGTCCGACGTCCTGGCGGTCCCCGCCACCGGGATGCTCGTCGAGCGGCCCTTGTTCGACCGCCTCGCCGGTCCGGACCGGGCCTTCGGCAGCTTCGGTGGCGATGTCGACCTCTCCTGGCGAGCGCACCAGGCCGGTCGCCGTGTCGTCGTCGTACCGCGGGCCACCCTGCGCACCGGCGCCCCCGCCCTGGCCTCCGACCTCGACCCCGCCGACCACGGCGCGGACCACAGCACCGACCACGGTGGCCTCTCGGACGGCATCTTCGGCGCTCCGGCCGTCTTCACCGGTGAGGGGGCGCCCGCGCGGGACGACGGTGCGTCCGCGGCGCGTCGGCGGCGTCGGCAGCGACCAGCCCGCTCGCCACCGACGGCATCATGCGACAGCGCCGGCAGGCTCGCCGGGTCGCGCTGGCCCGCTGCGCCTGGTGGTCGCTTCCCGTGCTCGCCCTCTGGATCGCCGGGTCGAGCCTCGTCGCCGCGCTGGCCCTCCTCGTCGCCAAGCGCCCTCGCGCAGCCTGGGCCGAGCTCTCCGACCTCGGTGCGGTGCTCACGCCGTGGCGTGTCCTCGGCGCCCGCTGGCGCACCCGTGGCACCCGGACGGTGCGGCGCCGCGACCTCGCGGGCCTGTTCGTCTCGTCATCCACGGTCCTGCGCCACACCAGCGACCTCGTCCACGACCAGGTCGCCTACGACGACGGTCGCCTCGTCGCGGCCACCGCCGATGTCGTCGAACCGGGTCCGGTCGCCGAGGAGGTGCAGGACCTGCACCTCCTGGGCTCCACCTGGGCCTCGCGGTTGGCCCGGAACCCCGGTCTCCTGGCCGTGCTGCTCGTCACGGTCACCTCGGTCGTCGCGACGCGCTCGCTGGGCGGCAGCGTCCTCGACCGCCTCTCCCAGGGCCTGGTCGGCGGCGAGCTGCTCGGCGTCCGGGCGACAGCCGGCACGACCTGGCACGCCTGGCTGGACGGCTGGCACGGCGCGGGCCTCGGCTCGTCGGCAGAGCAGGGCCCGCACCTGGTCGTCCTGGCCGGACTCGCGTGGCTGCTCACCCACGCGCCCGTCGTGGGCACCCCCGACAGCCCGCTCGGCTCGGCCATCGCGGTGCTCGTCACGCTGGCCATGCCGCTGGCCACCCTCACCGCCTACCTCGCCGGCCGGGTCGTCACGCACTCGGCCTGGCCGCGCGGCCTGGCCGCCCTGGCGTGGGGCAGCACGGCCGTGCTCACCACGGCCGTGGCCGCTGGACGCCTGGGCGGGGTGGTCGCCGCGGTGCTCCTGCCCCTCGTCGTGGCCGGCTTCGCCCTCGCCGCCCGCCGCGGTGGGTCGGCGACGGTCACGGCCGCGACCGTGCTCGTCACCGCCGTCCTCGGGGCGTTCGTGCCCGCCTACCTGCCGCTCGCGGCCGTGGTCGCCGTGCTCGTCGTCGTCCTCGGCCACGGTGCCGCCCGGCTGCGGGGCATCGTCCTGCTGGTGGGTCCGGGCCTGCTGCTCGGACCCTGGCTGCAGGGCCTCGTCGAACAACCGCACCTGCTCCTCACCGGGCCCGGACTGTCCGTGTGGGGCGCCACGCAGGCGCTGCCCTGGGAGCTGGCGCTGCTCCACCCGGGCGGCCCCGCGTCATACCCCGTGCTCATCTCGGCCCCGATCGTCCTCGCGGGTGTCCTCGGCCTGGTCCGCGGAGGCTCCGGCCGGGGGTGGGCGGCCTCGGCCCTCGCCGGCCTCGGGCTGGTGGGCCTCGCGTATGCCGTGCTGGCACCGCGGTTGGTGCTCGGCACCGTCCCCGTCGGTGAGCCCGGTGCCGGTGACGCCGTGACCGCGTGGTCGGGCACAGGGCTCTTCCTGCTCGCGCTCGCCCTCCTGGCTGCCGCCCTGCTCGGCACGCAGGGGCTGGCGGTCCGTCACTCGACCGGTGGGTGGGTCGCGTTGCTGCGCTGGCCCATCGCCGCCGCCGTCATCGCTGCCGCCGTGGCGGGGATCGGCTGGACCACGTGGGGCACCCTCGGCGACACCCTCGGCGCCTGGACCGACCCGCGCCCGGCGGTCGCCGTCGACCAGGCCGAGAGCGGCATCGGCAACCGCATGCTGCTGCTCGAACCCGAGCCCGCGGGACTGGCGTACTCGCTGCTGGGCCGTGAGCCGGGCGAGGTGGCCCGCATCCTCCCCGCCTCGAGGCAGGGCCGCCCGGACCCGGCGGCGCTCACCGCGGCCGTCAGCCACCTCTTCGAGACCGGTGCCGCGCCCGGGGAGCTGGACCCGGCCCGCGACCTGTCCGACCTCGCGGTGGGCTTCGTGGGGCTGCGCACCGACGGTGGCGACGCCAGGGTCCGCGTCCTGGACGGCACCGCCGGACTGAGCCGACTCGGTGAGCACGACGGCGTGATCTTCTGGCGGGTCCTGACCGGCGGCGGGGACGGCATCGACGACGCGGTGGCTCCCTCGCGGGTGCGCATCGTGACGGCCGACGCCGAGCAGGCCCTGCCCGTCGACGGCGACCACGGGCGAGTCGTCGCGCGGGCGGTCGTGCCCCCCAAGGCCAGCCTCGTCCTCGCCGAGCCCGCCGAGTGGGTGCGGTACGCCAGGGTGAGCGTCGACGGCCACGTCGTGGCACCCGAGGATGGCGGCGCGGCATACGCGCTCCCCGCGGGTTCGCACACGATCGCGGTGGAGGTCCTACCGACGTCACCGTGGTGGCGCTGGGTCCAGGGGGGCGCGCTGCTGCTGGTGGTCTTCCTCGCCATCCCGTTCGGCACCCGTGCCTCCAGGAGGCGCTCGTGAACTCCCTCGTGAGCGGGATCGCCCGCGCCGCGCTGGCCTCGGCCGCCGGGGTCGGCATCGTCCTCGGCGCCACGCACGTCCAGGGTGCCCTGGCCGTCGGCCCGGCACCTGCAGCCACCGAGGCGGCCGGCTCGACCACCGACGCCGTGCGTGGCGCCTCGGTCGTGTGCCCCGGCCCCGAGCTCGAGGGGGTGCCCGGGCTGGACGACCTCCAGGTGCGCCCGCGGCTCGCCGCGGCGTCGGCCCCGCTGCGCACCCTCACCGGCACCACCCCGTCCAGCACGCCCGGCTCGCTCACCCTGACCCGGCTGCCCGGTGCGACCGCGGGCAAGCCCGTCACCGAGCGTGCCGCGATCGCCACCACCGACCTCACCACCCCCACGGGCGCCCTCGTCACGGCCACCCAGTCGTTGGCCCCCGGCCTCGCCGCAGCCCAGTCCTGGCTCGCACCCAGCGGGGACCGCCGAGCGCTCGCCTCGGCACCGTGCACGGCTGCCGTGGCAGAGTCCTGGGTCCTCGCCGGAGGCAGTGCACCGGGCCGTCAGGAACGCCTCGTCCTGACCAACCCCGGTGGCAACCCGGTCACCGTCGACGTGACGCTGCACGGCCCCGACGGCGCCGTGCAGACCGCGCAGGGCAAGGGCATCGTCGTCCCGGCCCGCGGGCGCACCGCCTTCCTGCTCGACTCGATCTCCGGCGACCTGACCACCCCCGCCGTGCACGTCGTCGCCGAGGGCGGTGTCGTGTCCGCGGTGGTCAACGACCTGTGGCTCGACGGCACCCGTGCGGCCGGGTCGGACGACGCCGCCGCCGCTGCGGCACCCTCTCGCGACCAGGTGGTCCCGGCCGTCCAGGTCGACGGCCCGGCGGTCCTGCGCGTGGTCGTCCCCGGAGACGCGGAGGCGGTCGTGCAGGCGCGAGTGCTGACGCCGTTGGGCCCCCGTGCGCTGCCCACCGGCGGGGTCACCCGCATCGACGGCGGCCAGGTCCGTGACATCGACATCAGCGCGCTGCCCAAGGACGCGGTGGCGCTGCAGGTGCGTGCCGACGTCCCCATCGTCGCCGGTGCGATGGTCACCCGCGGTGCCGCCCCCGCACCCAGCGACCTCGCCTGGGCGTCCTCCACGCCGCCCATCACCGCCGTGGCAGGGATGCCACTCGTGGACCCCGCCGGGGCTGCCAAGCCACTGGCACGGTCGCTGGCGCTCACCTCGACCGGTGCCACCGCCGGGGTCGAGGTCGTCACCGTCGATGCAGGCGGCACCCAGAAGTCGTCGCGGCTGACCGTCGGCGAGGACGCGACCGTGGCCGTGAACGTCACCGGCGCACGCTCGGTGTGGGTGCACCGGACCGCCGGCACCGGCGAGCTGCGGGCCGGGGTGGTGTCCACCCTGACCGACGCGGTCGGCATGCTCGTCACGACGACGCCGCTGCGCGACGCCTCGGTGAACACGGCGTCGATCGGCCTGCGCGAGGTCCTGCGCTAGTCGTCGTGCTCCCCGCTGGCGCAGCTGAGGCGATGTTCCCGGTCCGGAGCCCTACCCGGCGTCCCCGTCGCCGTAGCGGGGGTCGAGGTCTCCGGGCTGGAGCCCGAAGAGCGCCGCGACCTGTTCCACGACCACGTCACCGACGATCGCGGTGAGCTCGCGCTGGTCCTGGGCGCGGGCCTCGACCGGCCGGCGGTAGATGACGATGCGGGCGGGCTGGCGGCCGTGGGCGGGGAACACCCGCCCGAGCGGCACGCCGTCGCGCTCCCACGGAGCGGGATCGGTGGTGGGCACGTCCTCGACGGCGAACTGGACCTCGTGGAAGCGCGGTCCGAGCCGGCCCTCGAGCCGGGCTGCGCTGTCGAGCACCAGGTCGTCGAACCGCTCCCGTCGCGACAGCATCGCCGGCACCGACGGCCAGGCGAGCGGGCCGCGAACCCCCCGGCCGCGGCGGTCCCGTCGGGGCCCCCCGGATCGTGCCGCGGGGGAGCCGGACGAAGTCACCGTCCCACCCTACGGCGTGCCGAGCGGGTGGCTGTGGAGTCCTGGCATAGAGTCCGCGCGTGAGTCTGTCCAGAAGGTGCTCCCGCACCGCGTGCCCCAAGGGCGCCATCGCGACACTCACCTATGTCTACGCCGACCAGACCGCGGTGGTCGGGCCCCTCGCGACGTATGCCGAGCCGCACACCTACGACCTGTGCCGCGACCACGCCGAGGGGCTCACCGCCCCCCGCGGGTGGGAGATCGTGCGGCTGTCGGGGGAGTACGTCGAGCCCGAGCCGTCGCACGACGACCTGCTGGCCCTGGCCAACGCCGTCCGCGAGGCGGGGCGTCCGCGCCTCGGTGAGCAGGCGCAGGCACAGTCTCGTTCGGCCGCCCACCCCACCGTCCGGGCCTCCGACGAGGGTGCGTCCGGTGCCGTCGAGACCGGCCGCCGAGGGCACCTGCGCGTCCTGCGCGACCTCTGACCCCGCTAGGGTTCGGGCGTGCCCACGCCGCTGCTCGCTGACTTCGTCAAGGCCTACGACGTCCGGGGGCTGGTCCCCGACCAGCTCAACGTCGACGTCGCCTGGGCTCTCGGCGCAGCCTTCGCCCGCGTGGTCGTCCAGGCCGACGGCGCCCCCGGGGTGGTCATCGGCCACGACATGCGCCCGTCGTCGCCCGAGCTGTCCCGGGCCTTCGCCGGCGGGGTCACCGCCCACGGCCTCGACGCCACCCTCATCGGGTTGTGCAGCACCGACGGCCTCTACTACGCCAGTGGTGCCCTCGACCTGCCCGGCGCCATGTTCACCGCGAGCCACAACCCCGCGCAGTACAACGGGATCAAGCTGTGCCGCACCGGGGCGCGACCGGTCGGGCAGGACTCCGGCCTCGCAGACGTCCGCGAGCTCGCCCAGGAGCTCCTCGACACCGGCACCAGCGTCGGCCCCGCCGGGGTCACCCGTGGGTCCGTGGTCGAGCGCGACCTGCTCCGCGACTACGCCGCGTTCCTGCGCGACCTGGTCGACCTCTCCGGCGGCCGAAGGCTCAAGGTCGTCGTCGACGCCGGCAACGGGATGGGCGGCCACACCGTCCCGGCGGTGCTCGGCACCGGCGCGGGACTGCCCGAGCTGCCCCTCGAGGTGGTGCCGCTCTACTTCGAGCTCGACGGCACCTTCCCCAACCACGAGGCCAACCCGCTCGAGCCCGAGAACCTGCGTGACCTGCAGGCCGCGGTGGTCGAGCACGGCGCCGACCTCGGGCTGGCCTTCGACGGCGACGCGGACCGCTGCTTCGTCATCGACGAGCAGGGCGCGCCCGTCAGCCCCAGTGCGATCACCGCCCTCGTCGCCACCCGTGAGATCGCCCGCGAGGTGGCGGCCGGCGACCGACGCCTCGCGACGTGGCCGTCGTCTACAACGTCATCTCCTCCGCCGGGGTCCCGGAGATCATCGCCGAGCACGGGCGCCCGCGGCGTCCGCACCCGCGTCGGCCACTCGTTCATCAAGGGCGAGATGGCGCGTGAGGACGCCGTCTTCGGCGGCGAGCACAGCGCGCACTACTACTTCCGCGACTTCTGGTTCGCCGACACCGGCATGCTCGCGGCCATGCACGTCCTGGCCGCCCTCGGTGAGCAGGACGAGCCGCTGAGCCGGCTCACCGCGGCATACAGCCGGTATGCCGCCTCGGGCGAGATCAACTCCACCGTCGCCGACGCGTCGGCCGCCACCGCGGTCGTGCGGGAGTGGGCCGCGGGACAGGGCTGCAGCTTCGACGAGCTCGACGGGCTGACCGCGACCCACGCAGGCACCGATGACACCGACGACCGCAGGTGGTGGCTGAACCTGCGGGCGTCCAACACCGAACCGCTGCTGCGGCTCAACGTCGAGGCTGCGGATGTAGCCACCATGGAACGGGTGCGGGACGATGTCCTGGCCCTGGTGAGAGGAGAAGGCTGATGGCTGAGCAGACCACTGGAGCCCAGATCGAGCCGTGGCTGCGCGAGATCCTGCGCTGCCCGGCCTGCCGCTCCGAGCTGGCCGATGCCGCCGGTGACACCGCGCCGGAGCTGCACTGCACGAGCTCGGAGTGCGGCCTGCAGTACCGCATCGACGACGGTGTCCCCGTGCTGCTGGTCGACGAAGCCCGCAAGCCGGCCTGAGGCGAAGGCGGCGTCCGATGGCTCCCTACCTCGACGAGGCCCGCATGGACGACGAGGACGCGATCGGCGCCCTCGACAGCCAGCAGACGCTGCGCGGTCTGGCGACGGCCGGGGCGCAGGTGCGTGAGGCCATCGACCTGTCCGCGGAGGGTGGCGTCAGCCGGGTGGCCGGCGGTGAACGTCCGCGGTCGGTCCTGGTCGCCTCGCTCGGGGGTTCGGCCGTGGTGTGCGATGTCCTGGACCTGCTCGCCGAGCCGGGGTCCCCGGTCCCCGTCAGCGTGCGGCGCAACGTGCCGCTGCCCGGCTGGGTCGGTCCGCTGGACCTCGTCATCGCCGTCTCGCAGTCGGGGCGGGCAGCAGGGCCGCTCGCCCTCGCCGCCGAGGCCGCGCGGCGGGGCGCCGCGCTGCTGACCGTCGGTGCCGCGGACTCCCCGCTCGCCGCTGTCGCCGCCCAGGCACGAGGGGTGCACATCGACATCGGCCGCGGGAGGGCCACCTCACGGACCGCGCTCTGGTCGCTGCTCGCCCCGGTCCTGCTCGCGGCGGGCGAGCTGGGGATCGTCGACGTGGGGGAGCGGGTGCTCCTGGAGGCCGCGGACCGGCTCGACGAGGTGGCCGAGGCGTGCCGGCCTTCGTCGGAGGCGTTCGTCAACCCCGCGAAGGTGCTGGCCATCGACCTCGCCGAGGGGGTGCCCGTCGTGCTCGGCGACTGCCCCCTCAACGGGGTCGCCGCCGGGCGGGCCGCCTCGATGCTGGCCCGCACCGCTCGCATCCCCGCCATCTCCGGCGAGCTCCCCGACGACGCCGCGCAGATCGTCGCCTGCTTCGACGGACCGTTCACGACCGCGTACGGCGCGGCCGCGGCCGCCCGGGGCGGGTCCAAGTTCGGGGACGACAGCGGCTCGGACATCTTCACCGACCCGTTCCTCGACGGGCCGGCCTCGCCGCGCCTCGGCCTGCTCATGCTGCGGGACGCCGCGCCCGACCCGATGACCCGCGAGGCCGTGGAGTCCGCCGCCCTGGCCGACGCCGTCGCGGAGGCGGCGCGTGAGGCTGGTGCCCGGGTCAGCGAGGTCACCGCCGAGCCGGGGCACCCGCTGACCCGTCTGGCCGGCCAGCTCGCCACGACCGACTTCGCCGCCACCTACCTCGCGCTCGGTCTGGGCCTGGACCCCGCGGTGTCACCGCACGTGACCGACCTGCGGCGGCGCACCGGCCGCTGACCGCCGGTCCACCGGGTCTGTCGCGGCCACGGTCGACGGTGGCCGGCCGCGGTCAACCCGTCAGGACGTCCGTGGCTGGTAGATGCCGACCCACACGCCGCAGGCAACCCTCGTCCCGGGGAGCTGTTCGCTCATCCACGAGTACGGAACGGTCTGGGTGAACCAGTACTCGGGTATCGGCGATGACGTCGTGGCACGAGGCAGCTCGGTGACGTCGAGCGTGTGCACGAGCTCGGGGTTGACCAGAGGAAAGAGCACGAGGTAGTCGCCGCGAGCGCCGAGCCGCGTCACGCTGTCCCGGTACTGGTCCTCGGCGCCGGTGATCTCGTAGTTGTTGGCGCCGTCGGTCGCGAGGGGATTGCGGATCCCCAGGATCGCGTAGAGGTCAGAGTTCCACGAGCCGAAGACGACTCCGGAAGCCGGGTGGTCCCTGCGGCACGCCAGGGCATCTGCCAGCAGCGCTGCGGTGCTCGGGTTGGTACGGGCCCGTCCGAAGTCACGGTCAAGCGGCTTCAATGGCGTGTGCAGCATCGTGGCAGGGAGGTCGCGGTGGACCACGCGGTGCTGGATCGCATCGTCGAGCCCGACTCCAGTGATGAGCAGCCCGACGAGCGCAGCCACGAGCCAGACCTTCCCGACGACGCCTCGAGCACTCCCTCGCCGGAAGACGTCACCGGTGGGTCGTGCCAGCGCCTGGGCGATCACCAGCAGCAGCCCACCCGAGGACAGCAGGGGCCACGGCATCCCCCAGGACAGGACCGTCATCCACGCCACGGCAACGACGCCGAGGTCTCCCGTGCGCAGACGTCCGAGAGCGAGGCCCGCGACGACGGTCGCCGCGCAGGCACCCCAGAAGAGCCTCGTCGACCAACCGCTGTCGTACATGTCGAAGTGGGCAGTCAGACCCAGGGCCACGGCCCCCAGGTACCCGACGGCAGCCGCCGTCGCGGCGGCGTTGCCGCCGTTCTTCGAGACGCCTGCACGGCGGAGCCACACCAGGCACAGCAGGCCGCTGACGACGAGGAGGATGACGAGAGCGCCGCTGGCCGACGCCACCGTCGACAGGGACAGCAGGGTGCCCGTCCAGTTGGGCCGGGTCGCGCTGGTCAGCTGGGAGACCATCGGCACGAGTGCCCCGGTCGCCGCGGCCGCTGCCACGTACAGCAGCCCCGGTAGGCCGGCGAGAAGCGTGACCCGAGCCGCCCGGAGCCAGCTCAGGGCGCCGTTCCGGTAGAGCCGGACCAGGACCCACCCCACGGCCAACGGGACTGCGAGGAAGAAGCTCTGCTTCATCAGCGGTGCGACCCCGGCACTGAGCAGGGCCACCACAGGGAGGGCCACGGTCGTCCGTCTGTCCCAGAGCCGGAGGGCGGCGACCGACGCGAGCGCGAACAGCATGCCGTCGGCGGTGTACCAGGGGCCGACCTGGAAGGTGTTCAGGGTGAACAGCACAGCTGTCAGAGCCACGACGTGGCCGGTCACGGACCACCGGGTCGGGAGCTCACCGAACACGGCGATGCCGGAGGCCAGGCCGATCAGCACGATGATCACCAGTGCGACGAGGCGGGAGGAGTCGACCAGGGGCAGGGGGAGCGCGAAGTCGACGAGGTGCAGGTATGCCGAACCCGCCGGGCGAGCAGAGATGAAGTCCCGGTGCGGAACCTCGCCGTGCAGAAGTCGCCAGGACTGTCCGACGATGAAGCCGTAGTCGGTGGTGTTGTACCCATTGGACCCCAGACGCGTCCACAGCAGCACCGGCAGGGTGAGCCACATCGTGGTCAGGGCGATGCCGGACGGTGTGGCCCGAGGTGGCTGCCACCGGCGTGCCCGCCGGACGCCGTGAGCGTCTGGACGCCGCGGCGAGGCGGTCGGGGTGTCTTGCCGAGCCCTGTCGACGTCGACGGCCTGCTCAGCCACGACGAGCCACCACGAGCATCTGTCCGGCCAGCGGCTTCAGTGGGGAGCGCAGGTAGGTCCTGATCAGGGTGCGGCTCACCGGCAGGCGGGACTTGACGGTGAGGGGCAGGAAGCGCCCCTTCACCTGCTCCAGCTGCCAGCCCTTGGCGCTCAGGTACGAGCTCATGCCGACCTCGGACCACACCGAGACATGCGTGTAGTCGTCGAAGTATCGCTCGGCACACAGCCGGTAGTTGGGTTGCACGAGGACGAGCCGACCACCGGGTGCCAGGACGCGGTGGGCCTCGGCGACGGTGGCATCCACCTCGGCAAGCGTGAGGTGCTCCAAAAGGTTCGAAGCGAACACGAGGTTGACCGTGGCATCGTCGATGAAGTCGAGCGACTCGACGGAGCCGACGTGCGTCTGGACCCCTTCGGCGGCCTGCGTTGCGATCCCCGTCCAGACATCCACCGCAATGCGGTGGCGGGCGGTGACGTGGTTGATGAAGTCACACCAGCCCGCGCCCAGCTCGAGCACGGTGTCGTCGGCGGCGACCATGGGCTGGAACACTTCCTGCACCAGGGTCTGCCACAGGACCCGGCGCTTGTCGTCATAGGCCAGACGAGTGCGGAAGTACCCCTCCGCTTCAGGTCGCGACACTGCTGCGTGTCCAACCGAAAGCGATGCCCACAAGCATCCGGACACCGACGAAGGCTGCACGCCGGTTGGACGTGTTCCCGCCCTTGGATGCGCCCACCCTGGGGTGGAAGGTCACCGGTGCCTCGACCAGGCGGTAGTCGCTACCCATCACCCGGTCGAGGAAGTGGGCGTTGAACTCGAGGTTCACGTCGGGATCGAGCCCGGGCAGTGCGGCGTGGAGAAACTCCGGCCGACATACCTTGTAGGTGGTCCCGACGTCCGAGACGGTGCCACGCCCCAGGTGCTTGATCTCCAGCAGCTTGGCGACGACGAAGTTGCCGTAGAACATGAACGATGTGAGCTGGGTGGCGGGGCAACGGAGCTGTTCCACGATGCGAGTCCCGTTCACCACGTCCGCGTGCCTGAGGTAGGGGAGAAGCTTGTCTAGGTCGTCGGCTCGGAAGGTCATATCGCCCTCGCACAGCGCCACGACGTTGGTGTCCGTGTAAAGACTCGCCTCTTCGAGGGCGCGGTAGACGCACCAGCCGTATCCCGGACGGAGCTCGGTGTGGACGACGGCCCCGCTGGCTCTCGCCACGGCCGCGGTGCGGTCGCTGCTGTTGTTGTCGATGACGACGACGCGAGCGACCAGTGGGTGTCTGGCGAAGTCCTCGACCGAAGGACCGATGCTGTCCTCGTCGTTGAAGGCCGTGAGCGTGACGGTGATCCGCGGAGTCGCGATCGGTTGGTCGAACAGCGCGCGCCCGCGACGCCGCTGAGGGGCGATCCACTGCACATCGACCAGGACCATCGCCAGGCCCAGCAGCAGGGGCGCACCCGACATCCAGACCAGAGCTCGACTCGCGTCCTGGTCGAAGCCGAGGACGCGCTGGACGAGCGCGAGGACGACCCCGCAGAGATAGAGAAGAATCGCGCTGGTCGCCACGATGACACCCCACATGGCGACGGGGGGAGTGGAGTCGGCGTAGCGGGGTGCCGGCGGCGCTCCCGCGTGTGGCAGCATCGCGAGACGTTCTGCCTCGATGCGCTCGCTCGTGGTCATTTGGGGACGGTAGCCCGCAGGACGATGGCCGGGATAGGAGTTCGCGGCGATGGTGGACGTTCGGCTGATGCCGAAGGTCGAGTGGACGAAGAACTCCTGTCACCCGACGCAGGATGGCGGGACGACCTAGGGTCGTGCCGTGCGCCCCACACCTGCTCGCCTGACCGCAGTCGGAGCAGCCGCGGCGGTCCTCCTGGCGCTGCTGTGGGTGCGCTGGGTGGATCCTCGCAGCTGGACGCTCGCCGATGTCGCGGTGTACGTCCGCGGTGGTCGAGCCCTGCTCGACGGCACCGACCTGTATGCCGTCACGGCCGGGGTGCTCCCGTTCACCTACCCGCCGTTCGCCGCGGTCCTCTTCGTGCCGCTCGCCCCGCTCGGCGCGACCGGTGCCGGGACGGTCGTCTCGCTCCTGTCGGTGGTCGCCCTGCTGGTCCTGGTGGGAGTCAGCGTGGCGCGAATGGCATCGTCGGCCGGCGCCCGGACGTCGAGCTCCCACATCGTCTCCCTGACCGCGGTGGGCGGGCTGCTGCTCATCACGGCCCTGACCACCGAGGCCGTGCAGCGCACCCTCATCCTGGGGCAGGTCAACCTCGTGCTCGCGGCCCTCGTCGTGGTCGACCTGCTGGTGCTTCCCCGACGCTGGCGAGGGGTGCTGCTCGGCGTGGCGATCGCCGTCAAGCTGACCCCTGCGGTCTTCCTGGGCTACCTGCTGCTGCGCCGGGACTGGGCGGCCCTGGCGCGGGTCGCAGTCACCCTCGCCGTCACGGTGGTCGTGGGGTGGGTCCTTGCGCCGTCTGCGTCGGCCACGTTCTGGTCGGGAGGAGCCTTCGACCTCGGGCGGTTCGGTGACGAAGCGGCTGGTTACGGCAACCAGTCGGTGGGCGCGGCCCTGGACCGGTTCGCACCGGGGGTGTCCGACGTGGTCTGGCTCCTGCTGGTGGCGGTGGTCGTCGTGCTCACTGCGGTGGCGACGTGGCGTACCCAGCGTCAGCGCGACGACCTGGCCGCTGTGACGGCACTGGCTGTCGGCGGGCTGCTCGTCTCGCCGATCTCCTGGACCCACCACTGGGTGTGGGTGGTGCCCGTGATGGCGGTGCTGCTGGCGCGCCGTTGGTGGGTGGGGCTGTTCGCGGCGTTCGCGGTCATGTACCTGCCGCCGATGGTGCTCGTCGCCGAGGCCGGGCTCGACGTGGGCGCCGCGCAACCGGTGGTCGACGCCACCTGGACGATCCTCGGGGTCGTCTACCTCGTGGCCCTGGCCGGCTGGCCCGGGTCAGGCGTCGCGCGCGACCGCCGCCAGGTCGAGGACCGTCGCGCCGGGCAGGGCAGTGAGGTCTCGGGCGTCGACGAGGATCTTGCTGCCGCGGATCCCGCTGCCGATCACCACCTCACCCGCCGCGACCACGGCTGAGTCGACCAGGACCGGCCAGTGCTCCGGGAGGCCGATCGGGGTGATCCCGCCGAACTCCATCCCGGTCAGCGCCACCGCGTCGTCGTGGGCCGCGAAGCTGATCTTGCGCACGTCGAGGTGGCGCCGCACCGCACCGTTGACGTCCGCCCGCGCGGACGCGAGCACCATCACCGCGGCATACCGGACCTCGCCGGCGCGCTTGCCGGCCACGACGACGCAGTTGGCCGAGTGCTCGAGCCCGACGTCGTAGGCCTCGCAGAAGGCGGCCGTGTCGGCCAGCGTCGCGTCGATCGCCGCGACCCTGGCACTCGGGGTGAACCCGAGCGCGTGCACGACGGGAGGGGCCAACAGCTCGGTATGGCGCGCCGCCGGCTCCCAGGTCAGGTTCCCACTCGCTGAGCTCACCGGCGCAGGTTACCCGGGGACGCTCTCGGGGCTGTGAGGTGAGGGTGGTCAGCGGGCGTTCTGGTTGTCCTGGATGTCGAGGACCATCGCGTGGATCAGCATGTGGAAACCGCTGAGCAGGGGAGCGATCGCGAGGACGACGGTGCCCGCGCTGGCGGTCTGCGGCCCCAGGGTGTGGGCGACCGTCCAGGCGCTGACGACCAGACCGAAGCCGGTGAGCGCCAGACCACCGAAGAGCATGAGGGCGACGGCGGAGAAGGACTGCAGGACGTACTTCCACCAGATGCGGGTCCAGAAGCCCCTGGCCAGGTGGGACAGGGCGCGGGGCGCCTGCTTGCGCAGGTCGATCCCCGAGACCTCCGAGCCGTACCGCGCCGGGATCGCCACGTCCACGGCGGGCACGCGCAGGATGTTGAGGTGGATGAGCAGGTCGTTCTCGAACTCGTAGCGGCGCGACACGTGGCGCATGTCGAGTCGCTGCAGGGCCTCGCGGCTGATGGCGGTGTAGCCGTTCAGCGGGTCGAAGAGGTTCCAGTAGCCCGATGCTGCCTTGGTCAGGAACGACAGGGCGAGGTTGCCCGCCACGCGGTGGCGCGGCATGCCCTCGAAGGACCCGCGACCGTAGAACCGGTTGCCCTTGGTGAACTGGGCCTGGCCCGAGGCGATGGGGTCGAGCAGGGCGGGGAGGTGGTCCGGGTCCATCTGGGCGTCGCCGGCCATGACGACCGAGACGTCCGCGTCGAGTGCGAGCGCGGTCTCGTGACCCGTGAGGATCGCGCCGCCGACGCCCTGGTTCTCCAGGAGGCGGATGACCTGGGTGCGGGAGTCGCCGACGGCCTTGGCGGCTTCGGCGGTGTCGTCGCTGCTCGCGTCGTCCACCACGATGATGTGGTCGACGAAGTCGGGCATGGTGCGGACCGTCTGTCCGACCAGGAGTTCCTCGTTGTGCGCCGGGACGACGACGGCGACGGTGAGTCCTCGGTACATGCGTCCTCCAGGTTGGCAGCATTCGTGAATGTAGGTGCGCACCCGCGCCAGTGGAACCACCGGCGGCGATGTGCAGACGTTCGTGCGGTCACTCGGGGGTCCGAACGGACGATGGCGTATTCAGCTGCCGGGGGTGAGGAGCACGTAGCCGGCGTCGTGGGCGACCGGCTGCCAGCCACGCTGCTCCAGTGCGCCGACGAGTCCCGCTGCGTCGTCGACGACGACCGCGGCCGGGTGCAGTGCGTCGAACCTGCTCTCCCAGCCTGGGGCTCCGGCCACCACCGTCAGGTAGTCGCGGGCCTTCGTCGGGCCGTAGAGCTCGGCCCGGGTGTCGGCGGTGTGTGCGAGCTCGGGATGGCTCCACATGAGCCAGCCACCGAGGCTGTCGCTGTTCCAGACCACCGTCCCGGGTGCCAGCGCCGACAAGGTGCTGTCAAAGGCCGTCGGCACGTGCTGGGGACCGCGTGGCGCCCCGACGGCGAGGACGCCCGCCACGCCGAGGCTGATCGCCGCGGCCGCACCGACGAGGAGCCACTCTGCGCGGACGGCGGCAGGGCGAGGACGTCCCAGCGCCAGGTCGAGGGCGTGCGCGGCCAACGGGGCCAGGATGATGGCACCGATCGCCACGGTGCGCATCGAGCTGGCAGCCCAGCCGACGCCCACCACCCACAGCAGGAGGTGGGTCCAGTCCGGACGTCGACGGCGTGCCGCCCAGAGCAGGGGGACGGCGAGGGCGAGGCCGAGGGTGACCAGCACGGAGGCGCTGCTCAGCGTGGGCCGCTGCCACTCGGCGATGTACGGGCTCACGGCGCGCACCGTGGCAAAGCTCTCGTAGAGGCGTGGCCCCAGCGGGGTGGCCACGGTGACTGCCGCCCCGGCCATGACGACGGCAGCCAGGCGGAGCAGCTGGCCTCGGGTCAGCCGACGGTCCAGCGCCAGACCCAGGACGGTGGCGCCCCCGACGCTCACCCCGGCCACCCAGGTCCCGTGGCTGCAGGCCCAGAGCCACATCACGCCGACCAGCCACCAGCGCACCCTGCCGTCGGCGATGGTCCGCAGCCAGGCGACCACCACCAGGCCCAGCAGGACGAAACCGACGAGCTGGGGCCGCGGACTCAGGCTGTCGGCGGTGCCGAGGACCGCAGCACCCGCCACCACGGCGGCAGCCAGCGGCCCCGCGACGCTGCGGCAGGCGACGAAGATCATCAGGGCGACGGCCACCCTGGCGGCGTGGGCGACCCAGGTGACGGCAGCGAGGCCGCCCAGGTGGTTGGCGAACGCCATACCGAGCTCGGGGAGCCACTGGTTGAGCACCCAGGGTTCGACCGTGAACCGCGACAGGGGGTCGGGGCCGGCGAGCTGGTGGGTGGCCCACAGGTGGTCGCCGGCAAGGACGTGCCACAGGGTGTCCGGGTCGGAGATCCCGGCTGCCGTATGGCGTGCGAGGGCCACCAGCAGCAGCCCGAACAGCACCAGCGGTACCCAGCGCACCACTACCCGCGGACGCTCTCGGGGCTGTGAGGTGAGGGTGGTCAGCGGGCGTTCTGGTTGTCCTGGATGTCGAGGACCATCGCGTGGATCAGCATGTGGAAACCGCTGAGCAGGGGAGCGATCGCGAGGACGACGGTGCCCGCGCTGGCGGTCTGCGGCCCCAGGGTGTGGGCGACGGTCCAGGCGCTGACGACCAGACCGAAGCCGGTGAGCGCCAGACCACCGAAGAGCATGAGGGCGACGGCGGAGAAGGACTGCAGGACGTACTTCCACCAGATGCGGGTCCAGAAGCCCCTGGCCAGGTGGGACAGGGCGCGGGGTGCCTGCTTGCGCAGGTCGATCCCCGAGACCTCCGAGCCGTACCGCGCCGGGATCGCCACGTCCACGGCGGGCACGCGCAGGATGTTGAGGTGGATGAGCAGGTCGTTCTCGAACTCGTAGCGGCGCGACACGTGGCGCATGTCGAGTCGCTGCAGGGCCTCGCGGCTGATGGCGGTGTAGCCGTTCAGCGGGTCGAAGAGGTTCCAGTAGCCCGATGCTGCCTTGGTCAGGAACGACAGTGGCGAGGTTGCCCGCCACGCGGTGGCGCGGCATGCCCTCGAAGGACCCGCGACCGTAGAACCGGTTGCCCTTGGTGAACTGGGCCTGGCCCGAAGCGATGGGGTCGAGCAGGGCTGGGAGGTGGTCCGGGTCCATCTGGGCGTCGCCGGCCATGACGACCGAGACGTCCGCGTCGAGTGCGAGCGCGGTCTCGTGACCCGTGAGGATCGCGCCGCCGACGCCCTGGTTCTCCAGGAGGCGGATGACCTGGGTGCGGGAGTCGCCGACGGCCTTGGCGGCTTCGGCGGTGTCGTCGCTGCTCGCGTCGTCCACCACGATGATGTGGTCGACGAAGTCGGGCATGGTGCGGACCGTCTGTCCGACCAGGAGTTCCTCGTTGTGCGCCGGGACGACGACGGCGACGGTGAGTCCTCGGTACATGCGTCCTCCAGGTTGGCAGCATTCGTGAATGTAGGTGCGCACCCGCGCCAGTGGAACCACCGGCGGCGATGTGCAGACGTTCGTGCGGTCACTCGGGGGTCCGAACGGACGATGGCGTATTCAGCTGCCGGGGGTGAGGAGCACGTAGCCGGCGTCGTGGGCGACCGGCTGCCAGCCACGCTGCTCCAGTGCGCCGACGAGTCCCGCTGCGTCGTCGACGATGACCGCGGCCGGGTGCAGTGCGTCGAACCTGCTCTCCCAGCCTGGGGCTCCGGCCACCACCGTCAGGTAGTCGCGGGCCTTCGTCGGGCCGTAGAGCTCGGCCCGGGTGTCGGCGGTGTGTGCGAGCTCGGGGTGGCTCCACATGAGCCATCCACCGAGGCTGTCGCTGTTCCAGACCACCGTCCCGGGTGCCAGCGCCGACAAGGTGCTGTCAAAGGCCGTCGGCACGTGCTGGGGACCGCGTGGCGCCCCGACGGCGAGGACGCCCGCCACGCCGAGGCTGGTCGCCGCGGCCGCACCGACGAGGAGCCACTCTGCACGGACGGCGGCAGGGCGAGGACGTCCCAGCGCCAGGTCGAGGGCGTGCGCGGCCAACGGGGCGAGGATGATGGCGCCGATCGCCACGGTACGCATCGAGCTGGCAGCCCAGCCGACGCCCACCACCCACAGCAGGAGGTGGGTCCAGTCCGGACGTCGACGGCGTGCCGCCCAGAGCAGGGGGACGGCGAGGGCGAGGCCGAGGGTGACCAGCACGGAGGGGCTGCTCAGCGTGGGCCGCTGCCACTCGGCGATGTACGGGCTCACGGCGCGCACCGTGGCAAAGCTCTCGTAGAGGCGTGGCCCCAGCGGGGTGGCCACGGTGACTGCCGCCCCGGCCATGACGACGGCAGCCAGGCGTAGCAGCTGGCCTCGGGTCAGCCGACGGTCCAGGGCCAGACCCACGACGGTGGCGCCCCCGACGCTCACCCCGGCCACCCAGGTCCCGTGGCTGCAGGCCCAGAGCCACATCACGCCGACCAGCCACCAGCGCACCCTGCCGTCGGCGGTGGTCCGCAGCCAGGCGACCACCACCAGGCCCAGCAGGACGAAACCCACGAGCTGGGGCCGCGGACTCAGGCTGTCGGCGGTGCCGAGGACCGCAGCACCCGCCACCACGGCGGCAGCCAGCGGGCCCGCGACGCTGCGGCAGGCGACGAAGATCATCAGGGCGACGGCCACCCTGGCGGCGTGGGCGACCCAGGTGACGGCAGCGAGGCCGCCCAGGTGGTTGGCGAACGCCATACCGAGCTCGGGGAGCCACTGGTTGAGCACCCAGGGTTCGACCGTGAACCGCGACAGGGGGTCGGGGCCGGCGAGCTGGTGGGTGGCCCACAGGTGGTCGCCGGCAAGGACGTGCCAGAGGGTGTCCGGGTCGGAGATCCCGGCTGCCGTATGGCGTGCGAGGGCCACCAGCAGCAGCCCGAACAGCACCAGCGGGGCCCAGTGCAGCATCGGTGCACGCTGAGCGGGTGGTGCCACGTGGCCCGGGCCCTGCTTTTCGCGCGTCGGGGGCGGGTGGGTCACGCGCGGGTCGCTTCGGCCCGCGCGTGGCCGGGGGTGGGGGACTCTGGCCTCGGTTCCTGCGTGGGCGAAGGCGGGGGCGTGGGCGAAGCGGACGACGGATCGGCCTGCACCAGGCGGGGGATCGCGGCGAGCAGCACCCAGCAGGCGATGCTCGTCACCGGGGTGGCGACCATCATGGCGACAGGCAGGGCCCAGCGCCGGTTCGTCAGTGCACCCCAGACGACGATCGCAACAGCCATCGGGGCCCGGGCGACCAGGGGCAGGGTCCAGGCAGACCCGAGACCTGCGCCGGCGGCGCCGACGTGACTCGTCACGAATTCGAACCACTGCGACCAGAGGGCGGGGGAGATGACGAACGACACTGCCACCACGGCCACGGTGGCTGCCACGCTGGTACCGAGATTGCGCCACTCCCTGCGGGCCACGAACCACACGGGTCCGAGCGCGGGGGTGACCTTCGTCAGGGCGGGCACCGCCCAGAGCCAGGGACGGTTGAGTCCCCACAAGGCGCACAGGGCCATCAGCCAGAAGATGTTCCCGGACAGGGTCTCCGCCAGACCGATCAGCCACAGGGGCAGTGCCCAGGAGACGCCGAGGGGACGAAGCAGGTAGGCCAGGGCGAAGGCCGGAAGGGCGACGGTGACGGCACAGGCGACCGGCCACGGCAGCTGTGCCAGGGGCCAGAAGAGCTGGGCGAAGGCGGGGGTGTAGAGGAACGCGTCGACGGTGTTCGGGGCGGCGTCATACATCGGGCCGCGCCACGCGAGCCAGTACGCGTGCGAGTCCCATCCGAGCCCGAGCTTGCGGACGAGCTCCACACACAGGTTGACCGTGAGCACTGCGACGAGCCACACCATGACGTAAGCCATGGCCTGGCCGGCCACCGCTCGTCGTGTGCTGTGCTGGGTCACGCGCAGGATTATCGCTGCTCTGGTGTGAGACGGGTGGTCTGGCTCTCACAACCGTCCGAAGGGACCACCCCGCGACGGCCGGTGGCCGAGGGCCCTGTCTACGGACGACGCGGCGAGCGGTCGGACCCACCGATACGCTGTCCGCCATGTCGACTGAAGGTGGAAACAAGGCGATCCTGGCGGCGTTGGCCGCCAACGCGGGGATCGCCGTCACGAAGTTCATCGCGTTCCTGCTCTCGGGGTCGAGCTCGATGCTCGCCGAGTCGGTGCACTCGCTGGCCGACTCGGGCAACCAGGGTCTGCTCCTGCTGGGCGGGAAGAAGGCCAAGCAGGAGGCGACTCCCGAGCACCCCTTCGGGTTCGGGCGGGAGCGCTACGTCTACGCCTTCATCGTCAGCATCGTGCTCTTCAGCATCGGCGGACTGTTCGCGCTGTACGAGGGCTACCACAAGTACCACGAGAGCGTGCTCCACGGCGGCGCCATCACGAGCTGGCAGTGGCTCCCGGTCACCGTGCTGCTCACCGCCATCGTCATGGAGGGCTTCTCCTTCCGTACGGCGATCCGTGAGAGCAACCACGTCCGCGGCGGGCGCTCCTGGAAGGAGTTCATCCGGACCGCGAAGGCGCCCGAGCTCCCGGTGATCCTGCTGGAGGACTTCGCCGCCCTCGTCGGCCTCGTCCTCGCCCTCATCGGGGTGTCGCTGACGCTCGTCACCGGCAGCGGAATCTGGGATGCCTTCGGCACCGGGGCCATCGGCCTGCTGCTGGTCACCGTGGCGATCGTGCTGGCTGTCGAGATGAAGTCGCTGCTCATCGGTGAGTCGGCGAACCCGAAGGTCCGTCGACGCATCGAGCAGGCCCTGGCGTCGACGCCGGGGATCGAGCGGATCATCCACGCCAAGACGCTCCACCTCGGCCCGGAGGAGCTGCTGGTCGCCGCCAAGCTCGCGGTCTCGCCCGGCTCGGACGCCGCCGGCATCGCCGACGCCATCAACCGCGCCGAGGTCGCAGCCCGCGCCGCCGAGCCGTCGCTCGCCCTGGTCATCTACCTCGAGCCCGACATCGACCTCGGGGAGTCCTCCGTGCCCCCGCCGGGGGTCACGCAGGCTGCCGCGAACTGAGCCGGACGCCGGAGTCAGCCGGGGGCGTTGCCCACGTCCATGCCGTCGGGGTCGATCCCGGCCGGGGTGTCTTCGGCGTCCGGGTCGACCTGGTAGTCGCTCTTGACCTCGTCCCAGGCCTCGAGCTTGTCCTCGTCGAGCTCGAGCTCGACCTTCTCCGGCGTCGCGGAGGCGTCGGAGCCCCCGGCCGGGGTCTGCTCCACCTGGGCGTCGGCCACCTCGCCGGGAATGTTGGTGCTGGGCTCGCTCATGATGTGCCTCTCGCCTCGAAGGGGGTGTGCACTCCTTCCTACTGCACGTCGAGCCGATGTGCAGGGGGAGTCAGGCCGAGGAGGCGCGTAGCGGACCACGCCCGTGGGTGGTGCCGTCCTCCGGCGGCAGCAGGAGCAGCCCGGACAGGGTCGCCGGCGATGCGGGGCCCTCGCCCGCGGGGCGCGGCCGCACCAGTTCAGGTATGTCGATGCTGAGCTCCGCGCCCCCCTCCCGGGAGGTGCCGGCGACCAGCCACCCCCCGCGGACGCGCGCCAGGCTGTGCACCATGGCCAGCCCGAGACCGGTCTGGGAGTACTCGTCGCGGAACTCGTCGTCGAGCAGGGCCGCACCGCCGACCATGCTGTGGCGTTCGCGCCACCCGTTGATGGCATCGAGCTGGTCGGGCTTCAGCCCTGGCCCCGAGTCGGCCACCCCGAACCGCACCCGGCCGCCGGAGCGCTCAGCGAACAGCCGGATCGTCGCGTCGGGTCCGGTGTACCTCAGGGCGTTCTCGATCATCGTGTCGAGCACGGCCCGCAGTCGTTCGGGGGAGAGCACGACCGTGCCGACCGGCGCTCTCCAGCCGCCAGTCCCGGTCGGCGATGGTGGACCACCGAACGAGGATCTCTCGCAGCGACTCGTCGAGGTCGACGACGTCGCGGGGCCCGCTGCCCTCCATCGAGATGGCGCGGACCAGCCGTTCGCAGACCCGCTCGAGACGACGCAGCTCGTCGTCGACGACGAAGAGGTCGCCCAGTCGGTCGGCGCGGTACTCGCCCGCGACCAGCAGCTCCAGGTAGCCCCGCGCGATCGTCAGGGGGGTGCGCATCTCGTGCGAGGTGATCCGCGTCAGCCGCTCGCGGCTCGCACCGAGGTTGCGCTCGGCCTCGGCCATGTCACGCACCTGCACCAGCGCACGCTGTCGCCGCTCGATGTTGTGCATGACCATCCACATGAGGATCGCGAGCAGCGGGAGCTCGGTGGTCTCGATCCACTCGATCTCCCCGCGCGATGCGCTGAGGATGAACTGGACGGTGCTGACGAGCCAGAACAGCCCGAGGGAGGGCAGGGTCAGGCGGAGCCGGCCCAACCCGAGCCCGTAGAGGGTCACGAAGACCACCAGGGCGATGTGGAAGGGGAGCGTGGCGAACCCGAGGTAGATGGGCATCGCGAGGATGCTGAGCGTCGCCGTCGCCAGCCAGCACCCCATCAGCACCCGTGGGTGGGTGGGCTCAAATGTTGGGGATGCAGTATCCGACACGACGCACCGTCTCAATCGGGGGATCGGGGGAGAGCTTCTGACGCAGCCGGCCGATGCAGACCTCCACGAGGTTGCTGCCGGGATCGAAGTCCAGCCCCCACACGTCGTTGAGGAGCTCCTCACGAGTGCAGACGTCACCGGCTCTTCGCAGGAGGTGGGCGAGCAGTGCCGACTCCCGCTCGCTGAGCACCACGTGGCGCTCGTCGCGCTCGACGATGCGGCGGTTGGTGTCCAGGCGCAGCCCCGCGGCGCTGAGGAACCGGTGGTCGTTGCGCGGTTGGCCGTTGGAGGCGCCGAGGTGCCGGTTGACCCGGGCGAGCAGCTCGACCAGGACGAAGGGTTTGGCGACCACGTCGACCGCCCCCTTGTTGAGGGCCTGGATCCGAGCCGAGACATCGTGCATCCCGGTCAGGACGATGACCGGTGGTGCAGCCGCGAGGCCGGGCAGCTTGTCGAGGACGCCGAGGCCGTCGGTGCGCGGCAGGACGAGGTCGAGCAGGACCAGGTCGAAGTCCTGCTTGCGCAGCTGGGCCAGCGCCGAGTCGCCGTCGGGGGCCCCCACGACGCGGTGCCCGACGTCGGCGAGGGCGCGAGCGAGCATCGTCCTGATCCGCTCTTCGTCATCAACCACCAAGATCGTGCTCACCGCACCCCCTCCTTCTCCACCGCGGCCGTCGCCGGTGGATCTCCCCTGCCGAGGATGACGCACCCGGCGCGATTGCAGATCATGCGTGTGGATGAGATCTCAACGACCAATGAGGGGCACCGCCGAGCACGGTCTGACGAGTTCCTGACCGTTGCATGACACCACGATGACAGCGCGGTGACGGCCCGCTGAGCCAGGCGTGACCACGGCGTGAGTCGGGCGTGACCCGGTCCTGAACCCGTGGTGACCGCGCCCTGATGTGCCAGTGACCGCCCGGTGAGGGTTCGAGGATCCGAGGGTCAAAGTCGGGCGGGGGAGCGGAGTCTGTGCCACGGGGGAGGTTGACCCCACCGGTCGCGTGAACTCCCGCCCGACCGGCTCGCTCGTTGGAGGTCCTCATGCGCACACGCACTCGCACCGTCGTGGTTGCCCTGGTGGCGATGGCAGCCAGCATCCCTGCCACGGCACTGCCGGTCGTCGCGCACGCGGCGCCCACCGCGCTCGCAGCGGCGACCGCCGCGGCGACCACGCCCGGCAGCATCACGCTGGCGGTCCAGAGCGCCAGGACGGTCCGGCCCCAGGCCGGCTTCGTCCACGCGGGCGACCCCGTCACCAGCTACCAGTGGATCATCAACGAGGACGCCACCGGCGACCCCGGTACCTCCGGACGCCAGCTCACGGACCAGTGCCTGCCCGGCCGGGCGCCGGGCGGTGCCAGCAACCCCGACTACGCCGACACCTGTCCCTGGCCGAGCACCCGCACAACGAGTGGGTTCGCCCCCGTCGTCGCGCAGGGCGACCAGTCCGCCCTCAACCGCTCCAAGGCCCTCGAGGGGCTCGCGCCGGGGAAGTACCTGATCTCCGTGACGGCCAAGGACTTCAAGATCGACGGCGCACACTTCACCGTCACCCCCGGGGGTGCCCAGGTCGTCTCGGTCGGCATGAACCCGACCCCGCTGCCCCTGAGCACCATCAAGATCCAGGTGTTCGAGGACAACGCCCCGGTCGACGGCACCTACGAGGTCGGTGCCGAGCAGGGTCGGGCCGGGTTCACCGCCAACCTCACCGACGTCTTCGGCCCCGTGTCGGTCGACTACTACGGCAACGCGCTGTGCACCGTCTACCAGCACAGCACCACCAACCCGGCGAGTCCGATCGTGTTCGACGCCAACGACCGGCCGGTGGTCGACCAGGCCCGCAGCACCGGCAGGTGCACCAGCGACTCGTCCGGCGTCATCACCATCCCCAACCTGGGCCCGAACCGGTATGCGGCGCTGGTCACCCCGCCCGCACCGGTCGCCGGCCAGACGTACCAGTGGGTCCAGACCACGACGCTCGAAGGTGCCCACGACCACGACATCTGGATCCAGGAGGGCTCGACCGGTCTGGACACCGAGGTCGTGAAGGGGGCCGAGCCGGTGCCGGCAGTGCAGTTCGGCTTCGTCCGGACCAAGACGCTGAAGTCCGGCGCCAAGGCCCCCACGGGCGAGGTCAAGGGCACCGTCGTCGCCGGTCTGCCGTACGTCGGTGGTCAGGGAGGCCAGATCGTTCCCGAGACCGGCTTCGCAGGTGCGAAGGTCGGCGGCGTGATCAAGAGCCCGTGGGTCGCCCTGTCGGACCTCGGGGCAGGTGACGCCGCCGTCTACGTCGGTCGTGGCGCCACCAACGGCTCGTTCGACATCAAGAACGTCCCCGACGGCAGCTACCAGCTGACCGTGTGGGACGACGACCAGGACTACATCCTGTGGAGCTTCAACGTCACCGTCACCGGGGGCCAGGTGGTCGACGTCGGGCAGAAGATGCTCGTCGGCTGGTTCATGCACGTCTACGGATCGGTGTTCATCGACAGCAACGGCAACGGTGTGCGTGACCCGGGGGAGGGCGGGGTCCCGAACTTCACCCTGACCCTGCGCGAGCGCGACAACTCCCAGATGGACCAGTACACCAACACCGTCACGACCAACACGACGGGCAGCTACGACGTGCGCGAGGGCTACCCGTTGAGCAAGTGGCTCGTCCTCGAGGCCTTCAACACCCGCTACCGCACCACCGGGGTCACCTGGCAGGCCGAGAACGAGACCGAGCCCACCACGCAGCTCGGCGGCCTCGTCGACCTCAGCGTGCTGCCCGTCATCGGGCTCGGTGGCCGGGTCGACTGGGGGGTCGAGCCGGTGCCCGGTGCCGAGAACGGCGGCATCGCCGGCACGGTCACCTACGACGTCACGCGCAACGAGCTCGACCCTGCCGACGCGGCGACCGAGGGCTACCAGCCCGGCATCCCCGGACTCGACGTGCACCTCTACGCGAGCAAGCCGTGCACGGCGACGACGACCGAGGACAAGGCCAACACCTGCCGTGGGACCAAGGAGATCGTCCCGCTGAAGGTCGACGACGGCACCGGCACCATGGTCGACAACCCCGACCCCCGTCGCGGCGCGCTGGCCCGTGGACCGGAGCTCGCCGACGCGACGACCACCGAGGAGTACGCCCCGCCGCGCGGCTGCACCGCGCGCCTCTACAACGGTGACGAGCTCACCGACCAGCTGGCGCTGCCGCAGTCCGGGGCCGACGCGAACCGGATGTGCGTCGAGTCGCCCATGATGGGCTTCACGGCAGGCCCGTCCGACGCGGTGGAGGGCGCGCAGACCGTGAACGGCAACTACGGCTTCTCCGAGTCCAAGGTCAACCAGTACGCCGTGGGTGACCAGCGCAACCCCGCCCCCGACCACGACCTGGCGCTGTACGCCGACCTGGCCACTGCCGGCTACGACCCGCAGCCGCTGGTCGCCACCGACTACCTCGTCGGGGTCGACATCCCGGACAACCCGGTCGGGGGCGGCGCGATGTACAAGGTGACCTCCGAGGAGGCCGTCAACGTCTTCACCGGTGACAGCTACCTGCCCCAGGAGAACTTCCCGCCGGCCACCCCGGCGATCGCGGCAGACCCGGGCGGTCCACCCACCCCTGACGTCACCCCGCCCTCGCAGCCCCCGTCGCAGTCCGGTGGCATCGTGTCCGGCTGCGCGGGCCCGCTGCACACGGTCGACGTGACCGACGAGGACTTCCTCGCCAACGGTGGGAGCCCCTTCCAGGGCCAGGACCGCCCCTCCTGCCAGGACAAGCTCGTCACCGTGCGGGCCGGGCAGACCACGGCACCGACCTTCAGCCTCTACACCGACGTGCCGATCCCGACCCACTTCTGGGGCCTGACGATCAACGACCTGGGCCTGTCCCTGGACAAGCGCAGCGCGAACTACGGCGAGGCCCAGGGCCTGCCCTACGTCCCCGTCGGCCTCTACGACTACGCGGGACGCCTCGCCTACACCGCCCACACGGACTTCAACGGGATGTACGAGGCACTGATGCCCTCGACCGGCACCTACAACTGCCCCGTCCCCGCCGGCCCGTGCCCGAACATGTACCGCTTCACCGGCAACGACCCCGGCGTGCCCGGAGCCCTCAACCAGGACTACAACCCGCGGTTCCGGACCATCTCCGCCACCTTCCAGGGCTGGCCGGGCCTCTACACGGTGACGGACACCGCACCGACGCAGGTGGCCTCGACCGTCCTCACGCCCGACACCACGGTGGCCAACCCGACCGTCTGTGACGTGGACCCGGTGACGCCACAGGTCTTCGCGGTGGACAAGGTGTACGTCCGGCGCGGCGACTCAACCACAGCCCGGACCGTGACGATGAAGGGCAAGGGCTTCGGTGCCACCACCGGGGTGCTCAGGCTCGGCACCACCACGATGACCACCACCGGCTGGAGCGACAGCCAGATCACCTTCGTCGTGCCGACCAACGCGACCGCCGGTGCGCAGCAGCTGGACATCGTGGGCAGCAACGGGCAGCACGCGTCGAACTCCCTCACCCTGCGCGTCCTCAACGCGACTCGGCGGCACGGTTGGCGCCAACCGGGACAACCCGCGCATCGCCGAGGTGGGCCCGACCAGCACCTACCGGACCATCCAGGCAGCCCTGGAGGCCGCGCGTCCGACGGCGGCGGCGCCGTACTGGCTCGTCGTCGTCAAGCCGGGCGCCGCCACGGCGGTCAACCCGCGCGGGGAGTACGCCGAGAACCTCATCGTCCACAACAGGGTCGCCCTGCAGGGCTTCGGTCCCGGCGGGTTCGCGGCCGACGGCAGCTGGGTGCCCGGCACCATCGTCGACGGCTCCAGCTTCAGCGTCGACCAGGACAACGGAGCCGCGTGGCTCGCCCTGCTGGGCAGCCTCACCTACGCCGGTCCGCCCGCGGTCCCCGACGGTGCGGTCGTGACCGTCCTGTCTCCCTCCACGAGCTCGGTGCCCTCGTCCTACCCCGTGAGCATCGACGGCTTCCAGATCACCGGGGGCATCCAGGTCGACCAGCCCACCAACGTCAACCTCATCACCGGCGGGGTGCGCACGCCCTACGGCGGCAGCGGGGCCATCGTGGCCCAGGGCGGCGGCATCTACGCCCACAACACCGTGCAGGGCATGCGGGTCACCAACAACCTCATCGTCGGCAACGGCGGGTCCTACGGCGGTGGCATCCGCGTGGGAACGCCCTACGGCGGGGACAGCAAGAACTACGGCACCGTCATCTCCCACAACCAGATCCGTGACAACGGTGGCACCAACCTCGCCGGCGGCATCGGGCTGTTCACCGGGAGCGACGGCTACTCCGTCGACAACAACGCGATCTGCGGCAACCACTCCTCGGAGTACGGCGGGGCGGTCTCGGCCTACGGCTACCAGGCCCACCCCACGGCCAAGTCCGCGGGCTACTCCCTCGGTGGGTCGATCGACCACAACACGATCTGGTTCAACTCCTCCTACGACGAGGGTGGCGCGATCATGGTCGCCGGCGAGCTGCCGGCGACGACGACCCAGCTGTCCGAGGGCACCGGACCGGTGAGCATCGACGCCAACCGGATCCAGGCCAACCTCGCCAACGACGACGGTGGCGGCATCCGGCTCCTGCAGACCTCGGGGACCCACATCACGGCAAGCTCGCCGGAGACCATCGCCATCACCAACAACACCATCGCCAACAACGTCTCGGCGCACGAGGGTGGCGGCATCGCCCTGGACGACGCGGCCTTCGTCAACATCGTCAACAACACGGTGGTCAAGAACCTCACCACGGCGACCGCCGTCACCAGCGACGGCACTCCCGCAGCCGCGGGGCTGTCGACCGCCGAGCTGAGCGCCCCCCTGCTCGCCCGGCTGCGCAGCAGCAGCTTCACGGGTTGGCAGAACGTCGCGGCGGCAGGGTTCGCCAAGCCCACCCTTCTCAACGACCTGTTCTGGGACAACCGGGCCGGCCGCTACCAGGGCGGCTACGTCTACGGCATCGGAGGCACCCTGCCCAACGGGACCGCGAACGACACCAACGCCTGGGACATGGGGGTCATGGGCTTCCCCGGTCAGCTGCACCCGGTCAACTCGGTGCTGCAGACGACCACCGGCACCGACGGCGGGGTCAACACCAGGGTCAGCGACAACCCGCTGCTGCGGGCGCCCTACGACCTCACGGTCGACGTCCTGGCGGCCAGGACCTACCCGGCCTTCCGGCAGGCAGCGATCGTCACCACCAAGCTCCCGCTCACCCTGCTCGGGGACTACCGGCTGGGCGCGGGGTCGGTCGGCATCGGTGCGGGCGCAGCCAACACCCGGGTGTACACGGGTCCGACCGCCAACTACCTGGTCAGCGCGCCACCCAAGGACCTCGACGGCGCCACCCGCCCGACCGGGACGAGGTACGACGCGGGTTCGACCCAGTACACCCCCTGACCCCGGTGCGGGCCTCACCCCCCTCACCCGAGGCCTGCACCGGCCCACCCGCCCTGCGCACTTCCACCAGCACAGCGCACCTCCACCAGCACAGCGCAACCCACCAGCACACCGCACCACCTGAGATCACCGCAGGACACGGACCAGAGGAGACCACCGTGAGCGACACAACGGCACCGGGCGCGAGCCGCCGGTCCTTCCTGCTCGGCGCAGCAGGCGTCGGGGCGAGCCTCGTCGTGGGGGCGCGAGTCGTCGCCCCCAGCCCGGCAAGGGGTGCGGGACTGACCACCGCCGCCGCCGCACCGGCAAGGGTGGCGCGCAAGCTCCATCTCGTCGGCACCGACGGCTGGGCCTCCATGCCGGCCGGCGCGCCCGCAGACCTCCCGTTCTTCCCCGACCCGTTGGCGCCCAACGGGTTCAACACCTACACGTTCGGTTTCCGTGACGTCACCGGGATGACGCCGACCCAGGTCGCCGCCCAGCGCGGCAAGGCCCAGGTCAGCGCGCCGACGCTGGTGTTCACCGAGGAGGAGGACATCACCATCACCCTGTCCAACCTCGGCCTCGTCCTGCGGCCGGACCTCTTCGACGGGCACACCCTGCACTGGCACGGGTTCGTCAACGCGATCCCGCTGTTCGACGGGGTGCCCGAGCTGTCGCTCGCCGTCCCCATCGGGCGTGACCTCGACTACTTCTACCGGCCGCACGACGCCGGCACGTACATGTACCACTGCCACTTCGAGGACGTGGAGCACGTGCAGATGGGCATGACCGGGATGCTCTGGGTGCGGCCCAAGCAGAACGCCACACCCGTCGGCACCGACCCTGTAGGGACGCAGTACGCGTACAACGACGGCGACGGCTCGACGAGGTACGACCGCGAGTTCGGGTTCCTCCTCACCGAGCTGTGGTCGGCGGCCCACTACCGCGACGCCCACATCCAGGTCAGCGACTGGACCGACTACGACCCCTCCTTCTGGCTCATGAACGGGCGGGCCTACCCCGACACCCTGGCGCCCAACGGCGACCCGACGAGCTCGGCCGCGGGACGCCTGCAGTACCAACCGAACTCGTCCCTCGTGACGTGCAACGCGGGGGAGCGGGTGCTGCTGCGGATGTCCAACCTGGGCTACCAGAGCCACACGATGACGGCCGACACCATCGACATGACCGTGGTCGCCAAGGACGGCAGCCTCCTGCGGGGCAGGGACGGCACCACCAACTACCTGACCACGACCTCGGTCGACATCGGCCCCGGCGAGAGTCGGGACGTGATCTTCCAGGCACCCGCCCCGGGCGAGTACCTCCTGTACGACCGCCGCTACAGCTACCTCAACAACGGTGGCGGTGGCGGGTACGGCGGCATCATGACGCAGATCCGCGTCGGTGCCCCCGGGACCTACCCCGCCCAGACCAGCCCGAACGCGTGACCAGGGAGCCGTGATGACATCGACCAGCATCCCCAAGCAGCGGCGGTTCGCCCGCTGGGCCACCGGGGCCGTCGCCGTGGCAGCGGCCGTCGCCACCGCCCTGCTCAACGGGCCGGCACCCGCCCAGGCGGCGCCGGACAACGGCCTGGTGTGCGACACCTCGACCACCAGCACCTTCACCCTCAAGGCCGGGGGTGACTACATCCTCACCCCCGACGGCAACAGCATCTACATGTGGTCCTACGCCAACGAGGTCCGCGGGCACTTCCAGTTCCCCGGCCCCACGCTCTGCGTGACCAGCGGCCAGAAGGTCACCGTCATCCTGCACAACACCCTGCCCGAGGCCACCTCGATCGTGTTCCCGGGCCAGAAGGGGGTGCAGGCCAACGGGGCACCCGCCCAGCCGCAGTTCGACGGTGGTGGCTCGCTCACCTCGCTGGTGCAGTCCGCGGCCGCCCGTACCGGCTCGGTGACCTACACGTTCACCGCCGGTTCGCCGGGGACCTACCTCTACAAGAGCGGCACCGACGTCTCCAAGCAGGTCCAGATGGGGATGTACGGCGCGCTCGTCGTGCGACCGAGCGGGCACCCCGACCAGGTCAACACCCGTTCGGACTCGGCGTTCAGCCCGACCCACGAGTACCTGTTCCTCCTGTCCGAGATCGACCCGGAGGCGCACCTCGCCGTGGAGCGCGGAGGAGGGATCGACTGGACGTCCTTCAAGGCGCGGTACTTCCTGATCAACGGCCGCAGCATGCCGGACACCCTGGCACCGAACAACGCCTCCTGGCTGCCCAACCAGCCGTATGGCGCATTGGTCCACATCCGGGCCTACGACGCCGGCACCAACCCCCTGCCCGCCACCATCCGCTACCTCAACGCCGGCACCGTGGACTATCCCTTCCACCCGCACGGCAGCGACGAGCGAGTGGTCAACCAGGACGGGCAGCCCGCACAGGGCCCGGGCGGGCAGGACCTGTCCTACCTCAAGTACGACATCGACGTGCAGCCCGGGCAGTCGGTCGACGTCCTGATGGACTGGCGCGATGTCGAGCACTGGAGCGAGCTGACCAACCCGATCCCCACGAACCTGCCGGCGATCACCGACCAGCTGCTGGTCGGCACGGACACCTGGTTCAGCGAGAGCCCCTACCTCGGTGTGAAGAACCCGCCCCCGGCGAACATCACCGACAACAACGTCTGCGGCGAGTACTACCACGTGGCCCACAGCCACGCGTTGCAGCAGGCCACCAACTACGGCGCCGCCTTCGGCGGGATGATGACGGTCTTCCGCATCGACCCCGTCGCCGGCTGCACGACGAACTGAGGTCGGCGATGAGCACCTGCGGTCCCACCACGACGCCCACCCACTCGTCCACGCACCGGACGACCGGCAACCCCTGGCGGACCCACCACGCCGGGCGACTGATGGCGGGCGTCGTCGCGCTCACCCTTGCCCTGTGGGGCACGGGCGGGTCCGCACAGGCGGCCACCGCGCACAACCCCGCTCCGCAACCGGCCGGCTCAGGAGCCCAGCGCAGCGCGGTCTCGCCGACGTCGCCCGTGCGCAGGACGGCCCCGGTGGCTCCCACCCTGGATGCAGCGGCCAAGGCTGCGGTGAGCGGGTCGGCCACCACACAGCTGCTGCCTGCCACCGGCAGCGCGGTGGCGGCTGGGGCGTTGTCCCCCAGCGGTTGCACGACGAGCGGCACCGACGTCGCGTGTGACCTGTGGTCCATGCCGGGCACCACCAGCATCCTGGGCCGGTCCATCCCGATCTGGGGCTTCTCCTCGACGGGGGAGGCCGGGACGGCCACCGCCCCCGGCCCGAACCTCGTGGTCCGGAGCGGGGACACCGTGACGGTGACCCTGCACAACGGGATCACCACGCCGATGTCGTTGGCGTTCCCCGGGATCCCCAGCTCGTCGTTCACCGCGGGCCTGTCCGCCTCAGCCCAGGAGACCGGTGTCGCGCCGGGCGGCACCAGCACCTGGACGTTCCGTGCGACCCGCCCCGGGACCTTCCTCTACGAGGCCGGCCACACCGCCAACGGGTCACGACAGGTCGCCATGGGGCTGGCCGGCGCCCTGGTGGTCCTCCCCGGCGACGGCACGGCATACGGATCCGCCGCGTCCGGCTACGACGACGAGGCGGTCCTCGTGCTGTCCGAGATCGACCCCGCCCTCAACGCCAACCCCTTGACCTTCGACCTGCGCAGGTTCAAGCCCGACTACCGGCTGATCAACGGCCGAGCGTTCCCGGAGACCAACGCCGTCCCCACCGACCAGGGACACAAGGTGCTGCTGCGCCTGCTCAACGCCGGGTCGCTCACCCACGCGATGGGCCTGCTCGGTGGCGACCAGGTCGTCGTCGGCTCCGAGGGGCACCCCGCGGCATACCCGCAGCGGCTCACCGTCGCCGCCGTGTCGCCGGGCCAGACGCTCGACACCATCACCACGATGCCCAGCGGCCCCGAGGCCAAGGTGGCCCTCGCCGAGGCCGGCGACGTCCTCGCCAACGCCAGCCAGACCACCGCGGACCCCACGCAGACCGCCACCGGCGGCATGCTGACCTTCCTCGACACCGCAGCGCCCCCGCCGCCGACCGACGTCGTCGGACCGGTGGCCAGCCGGGTCACGGCCAGCCCGAACCCCTCCGACGGCCTCGCTCCCGTCACCCTCACCGCTGACCTCAGCGACACCGACCAGGGCGGCTCCGACGTGGTCCAGGCCGAGTACGTCATCGACGACGCGGAATCGGTGGGACCTGGCTTCGGTACCCCGCTCGCCGGCACCTATGGTTCGCCGACCGTCGCCGGCGCGTCGGCGAGCATCAGCACCGCAGTGCTCGACTCCCTCGACGCGGGACGCCACCAGGTGTTCGTGCGCGCCCTCGACGCCGCAGGCAACTGGGGCGCCGTCGGGTCCGTGGTCCTCAACCTGCCCAAGACGGGGCCGTCCACGACCAACGGTTCGGCCAAGCCCAGCCCGGCCGGGGCGGCCCTCGTCAAGGTCGCCGCGACCGGTGACGACACCGCTGCCGGTGGCACGATCAACGCGGCCGAGTTCTTCCTCGACACCGCCGGCGCACCGGGGACGGGCACGACCATGGCCCGCAACCGCACCGCGTCCGTGGTCTCGCTGACCGCCTCCCTGGCGGCGAGCACCGTCCAGGCACTGTCCGAGGGGACCCACCACATCCTGGCCAGGAGCCATGACTCGCTCGGCCTGTGGGGTCCGCTGCTCGACATCCCGCTGGTCGTCGACCACACCGGCCCCACCGTGGACGGTGCGGCGGTCGGGCCGAACCCGACCAACGGCGTGCTCAGCAGCCAGGCCAACCCCGGATACCTCGTCGTGTCGGCGACCATCGCCGACCGCGACGCGGGCCAGGGTCTGCAGAGCACCGTCGTCGGTGCCGAGGCCTTCATCGACCCGACCACGGCCAGCCCGAGCGGTGGCACCGGCCTGCAGCTCGTCGCCGCAGACGGCAGCTACGACTCCCAGACGGAGACCGTGTACGGCCTGATACCCCTGTCCCAGGTGAAGGCGCTGGCCGATGGGTCGCACATCGTGTCGGTCCGCGGCAAGGACGCCGCAGGCAACTGGGGAACGTTGTTCCCGACGACGTTGGTGGTGGACCGCGCAGCACCGCAGCTCAGCGGCCTCACGGCCTCGCCGAACCCGACGAACAGCGCCCCGACGGTGGTGCTCACCGCCACCGTGAACGAGACGTCCTTCCGGACGGCCGAGTTCTGGCGCGGCACCGACCCCGGGGTGGGCGCTGCGACGACGCTTCCCGTGAGCTACGTCAACGGCCAGGTCGTGGTCTCGGTCCCGCTCGCCGGGGTGCCGGTGGGTACCTACGACTTCGGGCTCCGGGTGCAGGACGCCGCCGGCAACTGGAGCAACACGCAGACCGTCCCGGTGGCGGTGTCGCGCAGCCTCGCGATCTTCTCCGACACCTTCGACTCGGGCACCCTCGCGGCCTGGTCCGGGAGCACGGGGAACGTCACGGTCACCGCGGCAGCCGCGATCCCGGTCGGAGGCACCAACCGCGGTCTCGCCGCCACCCTGTCAGGGCGCACGGCGAACCGTCCCAGCTACGTCGTCGACACCACTCCCGCCGCAGAGACGACCTACGACGCCGCGTTCGACTTCGTCGCCAACACCCTGACCACGGGGACCGGCGGGGCGTCGATCGTCAACCTCTTCGCGACGAGGTCCGATGCCACCGCCCAGGTCTACGCCCTGCAGTACCGGGGCACCGCGTCGAACCCGCAGGTCCGGGTGGTGCTCAACCGTTCGGGTGGCCTGGGGCCGGTCAACGGAGCGTGGGTGGCCCTCGGCACCGGCCGCCACACGCTGAAGACGGCGTGGCGGGCCGGGCCCGCGACCGGGGCCGGCGCCGGCACCGTGGTGCTGCGCCGGGACGGCGTGGTCGTCTCGACGCTGACCGGTCGGACCACCGGCCTCGTCGTCGACACCGCCTGGCTCGGGATCAGCGGTGGGGTCACGGCGACCAACAACTCGCCGATGGCGGGCACGGCGTACTTCGACTCCTTCGTCTCCACCCGGGTCGGGCCATGACCGCGGTGGGGGCGTGGGGGGCCCGCCTGGGACGGTGGGGCTGGCTCGCGGCGGCAGCCATGGTCCTGGCCCTGGTGGCAGGGGGAGTGGCGACGGCGCGGGTCGTGTGGCACGACCCCGCGCCGGCGGGTATGCCGCTCAACGCCGACCTCGAGCAGTCGGCCGGCATCCGGTTCACGAGGGTGGTCGTCGTCGCCGACGGCGGCCTCCTCGAGGCGAGCTACGTCGTCCTCGACCCGGACAAGGCGACGCGGTTCCAGTCCGACCGCCAGCACCCGCCGGCCATCGAGAGCGAGGAGCGGTCGGAGAGCACCAGCCGGGTGGCGCTGATGAAGCAGGGCCACCAGATGCGTGCCGGGCAGTCCTACTACCTCGTCTACAACAACAGCGGCGGGGTGGTCCAGGCAGGCGAGACCGCGCGGATCGTCTACAACGGGTTCGTCCTCGAGCACGTCCCGGTGATCGGATGACCCGGCACAGGAGGTCGCGGAACCGGGTCACCCGTCAGCTGGTGTTCCGCCGGCTGGTCCTGCCCATGATCCTGGCTGCCCTGGCCGGGGTGCTGCTCCCCGGAGTGGGACCGGCGTCGGCGCACGCCTTCCTCGTCTCCAGCAACCCCGTCGACGGCCAGGTCCTCGATACGGCCCCCACCGAGCTCCGGCTGCGGCTGAGCGAGTCGGTGCTGCTCGGCTCGACGTCGGTCACCGTCGTGGGGGGATCGGTGCGCCACGAGCTCACCGACCTGCGCCTCGTACGCGCCGGTTCGCCCGGTGACCCGGGTCCCGGGGCCAGGGAGGCGACCTCGTCGGGAGCCGTGGACGACGAGGCGCCGGTCGAGCTGGTGGCATCGTTGCCGCCACTGGAGCGCGGGTCCTACCGGGTCTCCCTGGAGACGGTGTCCGCGGACGACCTGCACCGCACGGCCGCGGTCCTCGTGTTCGGCATCCGGCAGCAGGTCTCCGCTGCGGGTCGGCAGGAGGCCTCGCCACGCCTGGACGAGGCGCTCCTTCGGTGGGTCGTGCTGGCGGGTCTGTGCCTCGGTCTCGGGGCTGCGCTCGTCCGGCGGCTCGCGCGGCCCGCCAGGCACCCCAGCATCGTCAGCGTGACCGTCTCTGCCGACCAGGTCGCGGCAGCGGCCTGCGGCCTGGCCGCCCTCACCGGTCTGGCGCTGCTCGCGGTCCAGCTCGCCGGTGAGGGAGCGGCCGGTCTGGAGGCGTTGCGCGGTGCGTATGGTGCGCGCTGGCTGCTGCGCGAGGCGGGACTGCTCGCGCTCGGGGCCTCGGCGGCGCTTCGGTGGCGGCGGCGGGCTCCCCGTGCCGCCTGTGTGGTCTTCGGCAGCGGTGCGGTCCTCGCCACCGTGGGGGAGGCCCTGCTCGGGCACGCGGGCGCGGGCGTCACCACCTCGTGGGCCCGCGTCGTGGCGACGGCGCTGCACATCGGCGCTGCCGCGACCTGGGCCGGAGCCGCGGTGCTCCTGACGGGGTGCGCGCTGGTGCTGCGGCACCAGGGGGTGCCCGGGCGCGCACTGGCGCGCGCCCTGCTGCGGCGTTTCGCGGTGCCGGCAGCCGGCTGCGTCTCGGTCATGGCCGTGACCGGCGTCTTCCTGGCCAGCAGCGTCGTCACGTCCGTGGATGCGGTGCTGGTCACCGACTACGGCCGGGTCCTGCTGGCCAAGGTGCTCCTGACGGCCTTCGCCCTGGTCCTCGGGCTGGCCCATACCCGCAGCCTCCACCCGGCCCTGCGCCTGAGGGGACGCCACGCGGCCACCGCGTCGATCACCCCGGGACGTTCGCTCCTGGTCGAGGGGGCGGCGGCAGCCGGGGCGCTCGCGCTCGCGGCGGTCCTGGCCGCCGGTCAGCCTGCGGTCGGGCCGGGCCTCCTGGCCGACCCCGCTGCCGGCTTCGACCCGACGGTCTCAGCCTTCGCCGACGACCTGCAGGAGCAGCTCTCGATCCAACCGAACCGCCCCGGACCCAACATCGCCGTGGTCACGGTGTCCAGCACGCGCCGGCCCGACCCGGCGCCGGTCACGGGCGTGTCGGTCGCCGTCCACGCCGTGGGTGGTGGGCTGCGCGCTGCAGGCACGGGCGAGCAGTCCGCGCCGGGGCAGTGGAGCGTCCCCATCACCATGACCGAGTCGGGGCCGGCCAGCACCGTGGTCACGGTGACGCGTGCCGGGATGGCGCCCACCGTGCTGCCCGTCGACTGGGTGGTGGCGCAGGCGGCGCCAGCAGTGCCCATCGTGTCCCTGGCGCCCGTGCGTGGTTGGCTCCAGGCCACCACGGCCGTGCTCGCGGTGGTTCTCGCCCTGGCCTGGGCCGTGGGGGCCGGGCTGTGGTGGAGGCGGCGCGGTCAGCGTCGCCGACTGCTGGCCGCGGCTCTCGGGGCGTCCGATCTGCGCGCCCCCGACCGAAGTGGACTCGGGGTGCCCCTCCGGTAGACTGGGGGACTGCCGGCGTGGGTGATAACCCGCTCCTTCGATGTTCGCCCAGATGGGCTGCGCCGGGTCCGCAAACCAGCAAGTCAACTTCAGGAGTACTTCCATGTCCTTTGACTACAAGGTTGCCGACCTGAGCCTCGCCGAGGCCGGCCGTCACCAGATCCGTCTTGCCGAGCACGAGATGCCCGGCCTGATGTCCCTGCGCGAGGAGTTCGGGGCGGCCCAGCCGCTCAAGGGCGCCCGCATCGCAGGTTCGCTCCACATGACCGTGCAGACCGCCGTGCTCATCGAGACCCTCACCTCGCTCGGTGCCGAGGTCCGGTGGGCCTCCTGCAACATCTACTCCACCCAGGACGAGGCGGCCGCGGCCGTCGTCGTCGGCGAGGGCACCCCCGAGGACCCGCAGGGCGTCCCGGTCTTCGCCTGGAAGGGCGAGACGCTCACGGAGTACTGGGAGTGCACCGAGCAGATCCTCACCTGGCCCGGTGGCGAGGGCGCCAACATGATCCTCGACGACGGTGGCGACGCCACCATGCTGGTCCACAAGGGCCGCGCGTGGGAGGCCGCCGGTCAGGTGCCCCCCACCGACGAGGCGGACTCCGAGGAGGTCGGGATCTTCAAGGAGCTCGTCCGCAAGACCCTCGCGACCGACCCCACCAAGTGGACCACCGTCTCGGAGGCCATCCAGGGCGTCACCGAGGAGACCACCACCGGCGTGCTGCGCCTGTACGAGCTCGCCGCCACCGGTGACCTGCTCTTCCCGGCGATCAACGTCAACGACTCGGTCACCAAGTCCAAGTTCGACAACAAGTACGGCGTCCGCCACTCGGTGCTCGACGGCCTCAACCGCGCCACCGACGTCCTCATCGGTGGCAAGGTCGCCGTCGTGGCCGGCTTCGGCGACGTGGGCAAGGGCTGCGCCACCGCGCTGGCCGGACAGGGCGCTCGCGTCATCGTCACCGAGATCGACCCCATCTGCGCGCTGCAGGCCGCGATGGAGGGCTACCAGGTGGCCCGCCTCGAGGACGTGCTGCCGATCGCCGACATCTACGTCACCACCACCGGCAACTTCAACATCATCACCGCCGAGCACATGACGCAGATGAAGAACAAGGCGATCGTGTCGAACATCGGCCACTTCGACAACGAGATCGACATCGCCGGCCTGGCCAAGGTCCCCGGGGTCACCAAGACCGAGATCAAGCCGCAGGTCCACGAGTGGACCTTCGAGAACGGCAACTCGATCATCGTGCTCTCCGAGGGCCGCCTGATGAACCTCGGCAACGCCACCGGGCACCCGAGCTTCGTCATGTCGAACTCCTTCGCCAACCAGACGATCGCCCAGATCGAGCTGTTCACGAAGAACTCCGAGTACGACAAGCAGGTCTACGTGCTGCCCAAGCACCTCGACGAGAAGGTCGCCCGCCTGCACCTCGACGCCCTCGGCGTCCGGCTCACCGAGCTGACCAAGGAGCAGGCCGCCTACATCGGCGTCGACGTCGCCGGCCCCTACAAGTCGGAGCACTACCGCTACTGAGGCACCGCCTCACGGCACCAGCACCACCCGGTATGCCGTCCGCTCGCCTCCCGCGCACCGCGCGGGACCGCGAGCGGGCGGCATACCTGTCTCCCGGATGGCGGAGAGGCGCCTGGTTGCCGTCCGGCGGCCCACCCGTGCCGCTAGGGTCCACCATCATGATGCCGGTGCGCGCGCTCGCGACCGCCGGCGTCATCGGGGTGACGGTTCCGGGCCTCATCGGCACCGCCACGGTGCTGTCGGGACGGCCCCTGGCCGGTGCGGCCTTGTTGGTGCTGTCGGTCAGCCTCGCGCTCAACCCCCGCTGGCGAGCACTGCCCGCTGCGGCCCCCGCGGCCTTCACCGTGTGCGTGGCGTCGGTGGCGTTCGTCGCCGAGGGCGGTGGTCTGCTCGGCCTACGACCGCTGGGGGGCCCGTGGTCCGCTCGGCTGTGCCTGGGGACCTTGGGGCTCGTCAGCGCCGTCGTGGCGGGCGTGCATCGTTCGCGCGTCGAGGCCGCGCGACCTTCGGGTGCGCCTACAGCTGGTCCTGGTCTCTGGGTGGTGCCCGGGGTGTTCATGGGACTGCTCGCCCTCGTCCCCGCGTGAAGGGGGCCGGATCCACCAGCGGCTGGGTCTTCGGTGGTGACCACGTGCGCCACCTCATCTTCATCGCCAGGACCCAGCAGGACGGGTGGCTCGACTACTCCAGCACGTACGTACCCGCGTGGCTGGCATGCTGCGCTCGCTGCGCTCTGGGCCACCCAAGGGCCCGAGCTGGACGGGCCGGGGTTCATGGCCCTCAGCAGGATCGTTGCCGTCGCGTCTGGGTGGCGTTCGCCATGGTCAGCCTGGTCGTGGCACGGTGCGCGATGGTCCTGTCGAAGGCGTTCGGCATCGGAGGCCGCAGTGGTGACCTCGCTGGCTTCTTGGCCGGGATCGCGGTGCTCACGCGGCCCTTCGCCCGTGACTACCTGGCCCTGGGGTTCGAGACGTCCGTCGTCGCTGCATTGTGCCTGCTCGCCGCAGCGCTGGTGCTGATCGACGAGGTCCACCCGCACCGCCGCCCTCGCGGCGAGCACTGCCTCGTTCTTCCTCGTGGCGCACAGTTGGCAGCTGCTCCTGCCCGGTGCGCGGTGGCGCTGCTCCTGGCCGTGGTCACCTGGGCGCGACGAGTGTCGCGGACGTTCGTCATCGTCGGACTGGTCGGCGTGGCAGTGGTTTTCGCGGCCAGCGCGCTGCCGCTCCTGGTCACGTCGAGTTTCGGAGGCGTTCGTCACGGTGCGGTCCAAGGTGACTTGCCGAACTCGTCGGTCGGTCTGGCCGTCGGCGGAGCGCTGGCGCTGGTCGTCATGGTTGCCCGTTGGCCGCGGGACCCGGCGGTCCTGCGGTTCGCCGCCGTCGCGGTCGGCACAGCTGTCGTCGGACCGTTGCTCGCGCTCTACGTCGCGGTCCCGCTCGTCGTCCTACTACCCCAACAAGACCCTGTGGGTGACCGCCGTCCTGCTCGTGCCGGTGCTGGCGATCACCTGGTGGGACGCGGTGGCACGCGTGAACTCTGCACGTGGGCCTGCCAGGTTGGCCCTCGTGCCGCTCGGGGTGCTGACGGCGCTCGCCGTCGCGGTGGGTGTCGCCTCGCCGGTCACGGCTCTGGGAGGAGCCTGGTCCGCGGTCGACGGCGGTCGTGTCGGGCAGGCCGTGACCGCGCCGGGCGCCGAGCAGGCCCAGGTGTTCTGGTCCGGTGGCCCCTTCGTCTTCGACGCGACGGTCCAGTCGCTGCTGCCCTTCTATGCTGCGGACGCTGCGGCCTATGACCCGTCGCTGCCCCGGGACAGCCTGATCGACCAGTGCCGCGCACTCAACGCAGCACCTGAACCCGTCGTGCTGACCACGGCGTCCGTCTCGACCACCGAGCTTCGGTTCTCGTGCGCGCCAGGCGTGGTCGTCGTCCGGGTCCCCCGTTGAAGTGACGCCTCGGGCGGCGGCTCCAGACGGTCGTGGGCGATGCTCCACGCGGCAATCAGCAAGGCACTCCCGCAGAAGTAGTAGTAGTTGAGGAAGGCCTGCTTGGAGAGCAGCACGGTCACGGTCAAGGCGATCCCGATGGCGTAGGCAAAGGTTGCGGGTCTGGGGCGCATGAGCAGCGCCAGGGCACCTGCGGTCACGAAGCCGGCAACCAGTCCCAGGCTGCCAGTCAGAGTGCCGGGAGCCCATGAGACGGCCTCGACCACTGCGACGTAGAGACTGATCGAGTCGGGTCGAAACGGTTGGATGAACTGCCACTCGACCACGGCCGTCCAAAATGCGTGGGGGTTCCAGAGCAGGGCGGGCAGAGTCGTGGCAGCGGCAGAACCGACGAACAGAGCAATCCTTTGAGGGGTCGCATAGGGGCGCAGCAGCCACAGGCAGGGCACGAGCACGATGAAGTACTGCTTGGAGACGAAGAGCAGTCCTAGGACGACCGCAGCCACGGCGAAGTTCTTGCGGTGCACCAGCATTACCAGGAGGCCGAGCAGGGACACCAGCATGGGCTCCACCCAGCCGGGGGCGACGACGATCCCCAGCCCCGGTGCGCAGAGCAGCAGAGCTGCGGCAACCCGCTCGTTGCTCGTGCGGGACAAGGCGATCAGGGCGATCGTGACTGCGCAAAGGATCACGACACCAGCGAAGCGAGCATCCCCGACGACGAAGCCCGGGACGCTCAGCAGCAGGACGAGTGGAGGGTAGGGAAAGCCGTAGACGATCCGACCGTTCTGGACGACGCCCTCACCGTAGAACAGCTCTGCGCCAACCGGTCCGTAGAGGTTGGGAAAGGTGATGTCGTAGGGATTGATGCCGTGGGTCAGTGCACGCGCACCCTCCGTCAGGAAGATGCTGATGTCGGTGTCCAACGGGTGCGAAGACACGGCACTGACGAGCAGGGCGCCCACGACGATGGGCAGAGCCAGGCTGCAGCCGCGCGTGAGCAGGGGCGAAGCGAAAGCGCCTCCTGTACCTGCTGCGCACCAGAGCAAGAGGAACAGCAGCGGGATGGTGAGGCGATCGAGCCCGTTGAGCGCCACGGTGACCAGACCGAGACTGGCGGCGCCGGCAAGCATGACCATGGGCGTCCACTGTTTCTGACTGCCTGGCCGACCTTCGGGTCGAAGGGCACGCACTGACAGCGCCACGCAGACCAAGATGAAGGCGGCCGCGACCGGACGCAGCGGGAGGGTCAGGGTGCCCAGGACTGCAGTAGTCATGATGAGTGAGCCGGCCACCAGGCAGGCCCCGGCCGATGGCTGCAGAGCAGAGCGCGTCAAGCCACGAGCTCCGCCGTGCTGACCGCCGTCTGGGCCAGCACATGGTGGGCGTGCGGTCGGCTCGAAGCGCGCAGCAGGACCTGGTAGGAGAACAACCGGGGGGCGACCTTGATGAGGGCGCAGTTCACGGCAAGCAGTCCTCGACCGAGGAGGCCGTCACCGACCACCTTCGGGAAGGGAGCGGGGATGCCCTGGACCTCGTGCACCTCGAACCCGGCGTCCCGCACCATCGTCCTGAGCGTGCGGAAGGTGAACAGCCTGGTGTGCGTGCGGTCGAGGATCCCGGAGCTGCCGTAGTTGAACTGCCCGAAGGCAAGCATGAGGCGGGTGATGACGAAGGCGATGTTCGGTGTCGTGAGGATGAGCTCGCGGGGCTGCACACCGAGCTCGTAGCGCAGGTCCTCGAGAAAGGCCTCGGGGTCGCGGAGGTGCTCGATCACGTCCAGCATGAGTATCTGGTCATAGCCCGCCAGGTCCAGGTCGATGCCGTGGTCGAGGTCCATCGTGTGGGCGCGGACGCGTGGGTCGAGGACCGCCGGACGGAACTTGTCGGCTGTGGAGGCGACGGCACCGGCATCGGCGAGAGCAACCGCGAACGCCCCTGGGCCGGCTCCGAGGTCGAGAACCCGAGAGCCTGCTGGCACGCGCTTCAGCACCTCGGTGTGGCTGCTGCGGAAGCCGAGCTTGAGGTCATAGTGCGCGTTGCCGCACTGTTCGACGGGAGACAGGGTGCGGCGCTGGAGGATGCCCATGCGGTGCAGGGCGTTGCGTGTGCATGCCACGAGGACCTCGCCCGCGTAGCGCAGACCGTTGACCCGGCAGATCTCGTCGCCGTAGTAGGTCGGGATCGGCAGCTCGACCAGTCGGCCGCCGGCATTGAGCACCTGCAGGATGATCTCGGTGTCGAACGAGAACCCGTCGCTGTTCGACTCGAACCGGATGCGGCCCAGGAGACCGGTCGAGTAGAGGCGGTACCCGCTGTGCCACTCCGACAGCCTGGATCGGCTCAGCATGTTCTGGGTGGCGGTGAGCACCCTGTTGCCGACGAACTTGTACAAGGGCATCCCACCCTGCAGCGCGGTGCCACCGCGCATCATGCGGCTGCCGAAGACGGCGTCTGCCGTTCCGTCGGCGAGGGGCCGTAGGAGACCCGGGAGCTCCTCCGGTGCGTACTGGCCGTCGCCGTGCACGAGGGCGACGACATCGAAGCCGTTCGCGATGGCGTAGCTGTACCCCAGCTTCTGGTTGCCGCCGTACCCTTGGTTGACCGGGTTGCGCAGCACGGTCAGGGGCAGGTCGGGCCGGCTCTGGCGGTACTCGAGGCCGACCGCGAAGGTGCGGTCGGACGAGGCGTCGTCGATGACGAGGACCTCGCAGTCGTGCTCCGCGATCACCGACTCCGGGACACGCTCGAGCACGCCAGAGAGCGTGCTCTCGGCGTTGTACGCGACGATCAGGACCAGAACCTTCACGGCACCTCCTTGGACTTACCCGCCATGGTGGCGGTAGGCCAAGGTCAAGGGTGCTCCTCGCGGCGAGAATGGGCCGTTCGGTGGAGACCGGGCGGGGGTTCCCTGCGGCGCCGAGTTCAGCCCGAAGACTGGAGCGTCGCAGTTGGGCGGCTGCGCCATGTCCGGAAACGCACTCGGCCGAACAGTTGAGGCTGCTCATCACTTCGGCGGGGATCCCGCGGAATGCGACGCTCACGGCCTGCCCCACCCGGTAAATGTTTGGTCAAGTATCGAACAGGGGTGGATCAACCGTGGGGGAGCTCGTGCACCGATGGCGTAGGCGGGTGAGGGTGGAGCGTGGGGCCGTGGCTGTCGAGACAGCCTTGGTGGCCATGCTCCTCATCACCATGATCTACGGCGTCGTCGAGACGTCCTTCCTCTACCGCGACGGACTCGTCGTCTCGTCGGCGTCCCGCGCAGGAGCGCGCACCGCGTCGTCGCTGCCGCGTGATCTGTCCTTCGCCAGCGCCGGCGCCGCCCAGGTCGAGACAGCGATGGGGAGATCGGACCTGTCACGAGTGACGGCGGTGTGGGTGTTCAAGGCCAACCCCGCCACCGGCCTCCCGGACTCGGGCAACTTCACCACCTGTACGACGTGCGTGAAGTTCGTCGGAACCCCGGTTGGACTCATCTACAGCGGATCGCCGTTGGGCTGGGACCCCAGCTCGCAGAACGCCTGCACCGGCACGGTGGACACCCTGGGCGTCTACGTGCAGTACAGCTACCCGTCACGTCTGGGGTTCTTCTTCAAGAACCACACGCTGAGCGAGTCCACGGTCATGCGGCTGGAGCCGTACGACCGTGCTGGGGCGTGCAAGCCGTGATGCGAGGGACGGCTCGCCACCGCGAGCGAGGGGCTTCCATGGTCGAGGCGGCGATCGTGACCCCGGTCGTGTTCGCGATGCTCTTCGGGATCATGGAGCTCGGGATGTTGTTCAAGGACTACCTCGGGACCCAGGCAGCGGTCCGTGCCGGGGTCCGGATCGCGTCGGCCTCCCCGCGCAACGGCTCCTACGCCCAGCTCGCTGCCGACGAGGTGCAGCGCAAGAGCACCGTCGTCAACGCGACGGCGTTCCAGGACCTGTGGGTCTACAAGGCCAACGCCAACAACGACTTCCCCACTGGGCGCACCGACTTCGGCAACTGCACCGTCTGCGTCAAGTTCACCTGGGACGTCGGGACGGGCAAGTTCACGCCGGCGAGCAGCAACTGGGACGCAGCGTCGCAGAACGCGTGCACGCCGCTCGCAGGGGGACCACCCGACCGGATCGGGGTCTACGCCCGCGTCCGGCACCCGGCCCTCACCGGAATCATCGGCACCACCATGATCGCAGAGGGAACCACCATGAACCTAGAGCCCTTCCCCGCACTCTCCGGGTGCAAGCCGTGAAGGCCCTTGCCCGGGCTGCGCGCCGTCGTCGCCTGGACGCCGGGCGCCCGGAGGGCGGCTACGTCGCCGTCATGGTCGGCATCCTGCTCACCGTCCTGCTCAGCTTCTGCGCCTTCGCCGTCGACGTGGGCAACTGGTACTTCACCGGACAGCGTGCCCAGCGCGCCGCAGATGCGGCCGCGCTGGGAGGGGTGCCCTACCTGCCGGGTGACAGCGCCTCGGCATACACGACCGCCAAGGACCTGGCGGCCCGCAACGACTTCGCCGTTGGCGCCGACACGACGGTCACGCCGAGCATCGACGGGCGCCCCACCCGGCTGCGGGTCAGCATCTCCCGCACCGTCAAGAACCAGTTCGGCTGGCTGATGGGGCTGCCCCAGACCACCATCACCCGGTCCTCGGTCGCCGACTACGCGGGGCCGGTCCCCATGGGCAGTCCGTGCAACGAGTACGGCGACGACCCGTATACCGAAGGGCACCGCAGTGCGAACTGCAACAGCACCGGACAGTTCTGGGCGAATGTGGGTTCCACTACGGCGCTGAAGGCCGCCGGGGACGCCTACCAGAACGAGCGCGCGACCAATACCGACTTCGACCCCAACGGGTACTTCTACAGCGTCACGGTCACCAAGCCGCTGGCGTCGCTGACCTTCGAGGCCTTCGACCCCGCCCTGATCTCCGTCGGCGACAAGTGCGAGAAGAACAAGCTCAAGGAGGCCGCCGCGCTCCCCGCCGCCAACACGGTCGTTGCCGACCCCGGGACGCGCTACGCAGAAGGGCTGACCGCCGTCTGCACCGGCGACGTCAGGATGAACGGGGTCGGTGAGGTGACGACGCAGTTCACGGTGCGGTCCCCCAGCGTCAACCAGTGGGACCCGCTGTCCTTCCCCGTGATCTCGGGATGCCAGAGCACCTACCCCGGCTTCGATGACAAGCTCGACGAGGCGCTCGACACCACCAACGTCAAGTTCAACGCCTACGTGGCCGACAACTTCCGGCAGTGGAAGCAGCTGTGCAAGGTCACCGGCGGCGTCGCTCCCGGTACGTACCTCATCCAGGTCAAGACCAACAACGTCGGGAACGACCTGGCCGGAGGGCACAACCGCTTCAGCCTGCGGGCCTACAGCGAGAGCAGCACCGGCGACGACGGTATCTCGGTGGCCGGCTACGCGAAGATGGCGATGTACGCCAACACCCCCGAGGGCACCTCCCGCTTCTACCTCGCCAAGGTGCCCACCGGCGCCCGGGGTCAGCTGTTCACGGTGCGCTTGTTCGACATCGGTGACGGCGCGAAGGGTGGCAGCACGGTCAAGGTCCTGCCGCCGGCGGAGGTCGGGGGAACGTTCAGTGGCTGCATCGGCTCGGGAGTGCAGGTGGGTGCCCTGACCGACTGCACCATCGACGTCAGCTCGAGCTACAACGGCAAGTGGCAGGACATCAGCGTTCCGATTCCCTCGACCTACGCGTGCACGGACGGGTCATCGGTCGGGTGCTGGCTGCGCCTGGAGTTCTTCTACGGCAACGGAAGTCCAGCCCCGCTGACACCACGTCGTGGACCGCCAACGTGGCCGGGGACCCGGTCCGCCTCGTCGAGTAGGGGCCCCACCCCTGGGCCCCGGGCCCGGATCTTTGAAGGCTTGACCCGGTCATGACCGGGTCAAGCCTTCAAAGACTG